>NZ_JSYG01000019.1 GCF_000784735.1 Dickeya undicola | reverse complement strand
CGCCGCTCGTCACCCAGGGAGCAAGCTCCCTTGTGCTACCGCTCGACTTGCATGTGTTAGGCCTGCCGCCAGCGTTCAATCTGAGCCATGATCAAACTCTTCAATTTAAGATTTGTTTGATTTGCTGAACTCGTCAGCGATGCTCAAAGAATTTACTGTTAGTTCGTAATGAATTAACTGTTGTCACTCTTCAAGACTTTTCACTAATTTTTTAGTGAAGTGTCCTGCGAGTGCCCACACAGATTGTCTGATTAATTGTTAAAGAGCAGTGCGACCGGCTTACAGCCTGCTGTCGCGAGGTGGCGTATACTACGCTTTCCTCATTCAGAGTCAACGACTTTTTTTTTCGTTTTCTCTGCCTCACACCGCGCTGGCTCATCGCCGTTGCCGTGTCAGTGGATGCGCATTATAGGGATCCGAACGGGTTACACAACCACTTTCTCGATCTTTTTTTCCGTTCGCGCATTTTTCAACCCTTACGGCTAATTTACGCGCTGTTTAATCGTTTTTGGCAGGTCTGCCAGGCTGTCTATTAGCCAATCAGCCAACTTTTCGCCTTCTTCGGTGACGGTTTTACCGGTTTTAACCAACACTTTAGTACCGACCCCTGCCGCCTGCGCTGCCTGCATATCTTCAACTTTATCGCCCACCATATAAGAAGCGGCCATATCAATGTGTAAATGGCGCTGCGCAGAGATAAGCATCCCCGGATGAGGTTTACGGCAATCACACTGTTGACGATATTCCCCTTCGCCAGCATCAGGGTGATGCGGGCAATAATAGATACCGTCCAGGTCAACACCACGGTCAGCCAGCGACCAATCCATCCACTCGGTCAGTTGCATAAACTGATCTTCAGTGAACTTGCCCCTGGCAATCCCCGACTGATTCGTCACCAGTACCAGGGCAAAGCCCATGCTTTTAAGCTCACGCAGGGCATCGATCACCCCATCGATAAACTGAAACTGATCGATTTCATGGACATACCCATGGTCTACATTAATAGTACCGTCACGGTCTAGAAAAATTGCTGGAACGCTATTTGCCACTTACCTTGCTCCTGATGGCGTAAATTGCGCGTAGTATCGCATGTTTTTATCATCTGAGAGAATGTCATCCCTAACGGGATCTCGATTGACTTAGACGTCTAGACGCCTTAACATCCCCTCCACATTGGGTCGGAATATTATGGTTTCTTATCCGACCATCGTCATCTTTGATAAGACTTATGATTGAACTGATTAATATTACAAAGGTTTTTCAGCAAAAAGGACGCGCCATCACTGCGCTGGACGACGTGACATTACGCGTGCCTGCGGGTCAGATTTATGGCGTGATTGGCGCATCAGGTGCAGGTAAAAGTACACTGATTCGCTGCGTGAACCTGCTGGAAAGACCGACTCAAGGGAAAGTGCTAATCGACGGGAAAGATCTGATGAGCCTGTCGGAAAGTCAATTGACACGCACCCGCCGCCAAATCGGCATGATTTTCCAGCATTTCAATTTGCTATCCTCACGTACTGTATTCGGCAACGTGGCGCTGCCGCTGGAATTGGACAACACCCCTTCTGCTGAAATCAAACAGCGGGTGCATCAGCTTCTGGATCTGGTCGGGCTGGCGGACAAACACGACGCCTATCCAGCTAACTTGTCCGGTGGGCAAAAACAGCGCGTTGCTATTGCTCGTGCGCTGGCAAGCAACCCCAAAGTACTGTTATGCGATGAAGCCACCAGCGCGCTGGACCCGGCCACAACCCGTTCCATTCTTGAATTGCTGAAAGACATCAATCGTCGGCTAGGGCTGACTATCCTGTTGATTACACATGAGATGGATGTGGTTAAACGTATCTGTGATCAAGTGGCGGTTATTAGTGACGGCAGACTGATTGAGCAGGATACGGTTAGCGAAGTGTTTTCCCACCCGAAAACGCCGCTGGCTCAGAAATTTATCCAATCTACTCTGCACCTGGATATTCCGGATGACTACCAGCAGCGACTGTCGGCAACGTCTCGCCCAGGCAGCGTACCGCTGCTGCGTATGGAGTTTACCGGCCAGTCGGTTGACGCGCCGCTGCTGTCCGAAGTGGCTCGCAAGTTCAACGTCAACAACAACATTATCAGCGCGCAGATGGATTACGCCGGTGGCGTGAAATTCGGCATCATGCTGGCCGAAATGCACGGGCAGGAAGCCGACACCCAAGCCGCCATCACTTTTCTGCAAGAACATCACGTGAATATTGAGGTATTGGGTTATGTCTGAAGCCATGATCTGGTTGATTGCCCGCGGCGTTTGGGAAACCGTGGTGATGACATTTGTGTCCGGCTTTTTCGGTTTTATGCTGGGTTTGCCCATCGGTGTGTTGTTGTATATCACCCGCCCTGGGCAGGTTATCGCCAACCCTAAGCTCTATAGTAGCATTTCCGCGTTAGTGAATATCTTCCGCTCTATTCCCTTTATTATTCTATTGGTGTGGATGATTCCTTTTACCCGAGTGATTGTCGGCACCGCAATTGGTCTACAAGCAGCCATTGTTCCGTTAACAGTCGGTGCGGCACCTTTTATCGCTCGCATGGTGGAAAACGCCCTGCTGGAAATTCCGACCGGGCTGATTGAAGCGGCTCGCGCGATGGGTGCCACGCCGTTGCAAATTATCCGCAAGATTCTGTTACCCGAAGCGCTTCCTGGCCTGATCAACGCCGCCACGATTACATTAATCACATTGGTTGGTTATTCAGCCATGGGGGGGGCAGTCGGTGCCGGTGGTCTGGGGCAGATTGGTTATCAGTATGGTTACGTCGGCTATAACGCCACCGTGATGAATACCGTACTGGTGCTGTTGGTGGTTCTGGTTTATCTCATTCAGTTTTTTGGTGACAGAGCAGTGCGCGCGGTTACCCACAAATAACGGGTTTTATTATCGCGTCTATTATTCTTTGGTGCAGGTTAAAAACATTACACAGAGGTAAAAATGGCAATTAAATTGAAATCTCTCGCGGCGGTTGGTGCATTGATTGGTGCGCTGGCGCTGGCCGGATGCGGCCAGGAGCAGAAGAACCCTAACCACATTAAAGTGGGCGTGATCGTCGGTGCCGAGCAGCAGGTAGCGGAAGTGGCGCAGAAAGTCGCCAAGGAAAAATACGGTCTGGATGTTGAGCTGGTTACCTTTAATGATTACGTACTGCCGAACGAAGCGCTGAGCAAAGGCGATATCGACCTGAACGCTTTCCAGCACAAACCGTACCTCGACCAGCAGATCAAGGATCGCGGCTATAAACTGGTTTCTGTCGGCAACACGTTTGTGTATCCGATTGCCGGTTACTCCAAAAAAATCAAATCGCTGAATGACCTGCAGAACGGTGCTCAAATCGCCCTGCCGAACGATCCGACCAACCTGGGCCGTTCACTGCTGCTGCTGCAGAAAGTGGGTTTGATCAAATTGAAAGACAACGTTGGCCTGCTGCCAACCGTACTGGATGTGACTGAAAACCCGAAAAACCTGAAGCTGGTCGAACTGGAAGCACCGCAATTGCCACGCTCTCTGGATGACGATCAGATTGCTCTGGCCATCATCAACACCACTTATGCCAGCCAGATCAACCTGACCCCAACCAAAGACGGTTTGTTCGTAGAAGAAAAGGACTCCCCGTACGTTAACCTGCTGGTTGCTCGTGAAGACAACAAAGATGCAGAAAACGTGAAAAAATTTGTAAAGGCTTATCAGTCTGACGAAGTAAATCAGGCGGCGCTGAAAGTATTTAATGGTGGCGCGGTGAAAGGATGGTAAGTTAACACTTACTTTCTTGCATAAAAGAGATAAAAGACGGGCAACTGCCCGTCTTGTTATTTTCTGTATTGCTTGCTTCAATAACCGCACTTTATCCAAGTCAGAGGAAAATTTATGCGTGCTGTACCTATTCTGCTGTTGGCGTTTTCGCTGACAGGATGTTCCCTGCTGCACAAACCTGCTGCGCCGGCACCACAACCGCAGACACCAGCGGCTGTGGAACCTCCGCCGAAGCCGAAGCCGGTCACGCATCCCGCCCCTGCCGTGTTGTATAAAAGCGCCGAAGAGTTGGTAGGTAAACCATTCCGCGACATGGGTGAAGTATCGGGTTCATCCTGCCAGGCCAGCGCGCAAGATACGCCGCCCAGCATTCCGTCTGCCCGTAGAAGAATGCAGAACCGTGCCACCGCCATGAAAGCCAATGCTGTGCTGCTGCATGACTGCCAGATCATCAGCAATGTTGCAGGGTGCTACCGTCAAGCCGTCTGCCAGGGTTATGCACTAAAAGTTTCCGCGCAATGAGCCAATTTTGCTTTAATCAGATCGGCGTTATCCGCTCACCTTATAAAGAAAAATTTGCTGTACCCCGACAACCCGGTCTGATTAAGGATGGCGGCGGAGAGCTACATCTCCTCTCGCCTTATAACCAACCCGAGGCCGTGCGCGGGCTCGAAGATTTCAGCCACCTGTGGTTGCTGTTCATTTTCCACCAGACCGCCTCTGCGGGCTGGCGCCCGACGGTCAGGCCGCCTCGCCTGGGCGGCAATGCCCGCATGGGCGTATTCGCTACCCGCTCAACGTTTCGCCCTAACCCTATCGGTATGTCACTGGTTGAACTGAAAGCAATACGCACCATGCGCGATAGTGTGATACTGGAGCTGGGCAGTCTGGATCTGGTGGACGGCACCCCGGTCGTGGACATCAAACCTTACCTGCCGTTCGCAGAAAGCCAGCCACAGGCGCGGGCCGGTTTTGCCCAATTAGCACCCGAAGCCGATATGCCGATCCATTTTTCCGTTCTGGCGGAGCAGCAACTGACGGAGCATCAACAACGTCACCCTAATTTGCGGCGTTTCATTAGCCAGGTGCTGGCGCAGGACCCCCGCCCGGCTTACCGTAAAGGAGAAGATGACCTCAAGGTCTATGCCGCGCGGTTGCTGGAGTTTAATGTCAAATGGCAGGTTATTGACGGTCAAACGGAAGTTATCAGCCTTGATGCCGGTTAAAAAACGTGGCTGTGCCTTTTGGGGAACGGCTCGCACTGGTAAACTAAACCACTTTTTCTGCCTGAACCACATTGTGGTTAATGCTATTTATTTGTTCTGACGGAACTCAAACATCATGCGTACAAGTCAATACATGCTCTCCACGCTGAAGGAGACGCCCGCCGATGCCGAAGTCATCAGCCATCAGTTGATGCTGCGAGCTGGGATGATTCGTAAACTGGCTTCCGGCCTTTATACCTGGCTGCCGACCGGGTTACGGGTGCTGAAAAAAGTCGAAAACATCGTGCGTGAAGAAATGAACAATGCTGGTGCCATCGAAATTTCGATGCCGGTCGTTCAACCCGCCGACCTGTGGCAGGAAAGCGGCCGCTGGGAACAATATGGTCCGGAGCTGCTGCGCTTTGTTGACCGAGGCGACCGCCCGTTTGTACTCGGCCCGACGCATGAAGAAGTCATCACCGATTTGATTCGCAATGAAATCAGCTCCTACAAGCAGTTGCCGCTGAATTTCTATCAGATCCAGACCAAATTCCGTGACGAAGTGCGCCCGCGCTTTGGTGTAATGCGTGCCCGCGAGTTCCTGATGAAGGATGCTTATTCGTTCCACACCACGCAGGAATCCCTGCAGGTCACTTACGATGCCATGTACGCGGCCTACAGCAAGATTTTCAGCCGCATGGATCTCGATTTCCGCCCCGTACAGGCCGATACAGGCTCCATCGGCGGTAATGCATCGCATGAATTCCAGGTGCTGGCCAGCAGCGGCGAAGACGACATCGTATTCTCTACCGAGTCAGATTACGCCGCCAACATTGAACTGGCGGAAGCTGTTGCGCCGGAGCACGGCCGCGCGGTGCCGACTCAGGCCATGACGCTGGTGGATACCCCGAACGCCAAAACCATCGCTGAGCTGGTGGAACAATTTGCAGTGCCGGTGGAAAAAACCGTCAAGACCCTGCTGGTGAAAGCGACCGAAGAAAGCGGCCATAAATTGGTTGCACTGCTGGTGCGTGGCGATCATGAACTGAACGAAGTCAAAGCGGAAAAACTGGAGCTGGTCGCCAGCCCGTTGACCTTCGCGACTGAAGAAGAGATCCGTGCAATGGTGAACGCGGGTCCGGGTTCGCTGGGGCCGGTGAATCTGCAGGTGCCGGTAGTAGTCGATCGTACTGTAGCAACGATGAGCGATTTCAGCGCGGGAGCCAATATCGACGGCAAACACTACTTCGGTATTAACTGGGAGCGCGATACCGCGCTGCCGCCGGTTGCCGATATCCGTAACGTAGTGGAAGGCGATCGCAGCCCAGACGGCAAAGGCACGCTGCTGATCAAGCGTGGTATTGAAGTCGGCCACATCTTCCAGTTGGGCAAGAAATACTCTGAAGCCTTGAAAGCAACCGTTCAGGGTGAAGACGGCCGCAATCAAACACTGACTATGGGCTGCTACGGTATTGGTGTAACGCGCGTGATCGCCGCCGCCATTGAGCAGAACCATGACGATCGCGGCATTATCTGGCCTGACGCGATTGCACCGTTCCAGGTGGCGATTCTGCCGATGAACATGCATAAGTCCTTCCGCGTGCAGGAAGTGGCCGAGAATATCTATCAGCAACTGCGTGCCAACGGCGTCGATGTCTTGCTGGACGATCGTAAAGAACGCCCCGGCGTGATGTTTGCAGACATGGAATTGATCGGTATTCCGCACACTATCGTGATCGGCGATCGCAATCTGGATAACGACGAGATCGAATACAAGCACCGCCGTAAAGGCGAAAAAGAGATGCTCAAGGCTGGCGATATTGTCGAGTTCCTGCTGTCTCAGTGTGCCCGATAACGCACAAACCTGATTACAGATATAAAAATGGTGGGACATATCCCACCATTTTTTTGTGCCATGTTAGTTATTGTACGAGTTATTCGCGGAACAATTCTTCAATATCCAACCCTTGTACCTGCAGGATTTCACGCAAACGGCGCAGTCCTTCGACCTGAATCTGGCGAACCCGTTCACGAGTCAACCCGATTTCACGCCCCACATCTTCCAGCGTGGCAGCTTCATATCCCAGCAAGCCAAAACGGCGAGCCAGCACTTCACGCTGTTTTGCGTTCAGTTCAAACAACCACTTAACGATATTCTGCTTCATATCGTTATCCTGGGTGGTATCTTCCGGGCCGTTATCCTTCTCATCCGCCAGAATATCCAGCAGCGCTTTCTCCGAGTCGCCGCCCAGCGGTGTATCGACCGACGTGATACGCTCGTTGAGACGTAACATGCGGTTAACGTCATCCACCGGCTTATCCAGCCGCTCGGCGATTTCTTCCGCACTCGGCTCGTGATCAAGCTTGTGGGACAGTTCGCGTGCGGTACGCAGGTAGACATTCAGTTCTTTAACGATATGGATGGGTAAACGGATGGTACGAGTCTGATTCATGATGGCCCGTTCAATGGTCTGACGGATCCACCAGGTGGCGTAAGTCGAAAAGCGGAACCCGCGTTCAGGGTCAAACTTCTCGACTGCGCGGATTAAACCGAGATTCCCTTCTTCAATCAGGTCCAGCAACGCCAGCCCACGATTGTTGTAACGGCGGGCGATTTTCACCACCAGCCGCAGGTTACTCTCGATCATGCGGCGGCGAGATGAAACATCGCCGCGCAGCGCCCGACGGGCAAAGTAAACTTCTTCTTCAGCGGTCAGAAGAGGTGAGTAGCCGATTTCTCCCAGATAAAGCTGGGTTGCATCCAGCACGCGCTGAGCAGTTCCTTGCGACAGCAATTCCTCGTCGAGCAGGTCGCTATCACTGGTTTCTTCCTCCGCCAGCGCTTTGTCGTCAAAAACGTCGATTCCATTCTCATCGAATTCAGCATCTTCATGTAACTCGTTAACTTTCAGCGTATTTTGGCTCATAAGTGGCTCCTACCCGTGATCCCATGGCAGAATACCGAAATACTCTGCCCGATTTATCGCTGCGGAAGAAAACGCAGCGGGTTTACGGATTTCCCCTTGTAACGAATTTCAAAATGCAAGCGTACTGAACTGGTTCCGGTGCTACCCATGGTAGCGATTTGTTGACCCGCCTTTACCTCTTGTTGTTCCCGGACCAGCATGGTTTCGTTATGGGCATAGGCGCTCAGGTAATCATCATTATGTTTGATGATAATCAGATTACCGTAACCGCGTAACGCATTACCCGCATACACTACACGCCCGGATGCGGTAGCGATAACGGATTGCCCACGTGAGCCGGCGATATCAATCCCTTTATTTCCCCCCTCTGAGGCTGAGAAACTATCTATGACTTTCCCGTCTGTAGGCCAACGCCAGCTGGCAATTGCCGCGTTTGTTTGCGTCGGTTCGGTGGTCGGAAGCGTGGTCGCAGCCCCCGCTGTAGGCAACATCTTACCCACATTCTGTTTACCCGAACCTTCAGAATACGCATTAGTTGGTTGAGAATCAACCTGCGCAGTTTGCATTTGTGTTGACGATGATGACTGCGCGGCGGCCGCGTTAGCTGGCAGCATATGACCACTGCTGCTGGCGGTGCTATTACCTGACAACATACGGCCGTTGCCAGAGGCTTTGGCGGCATTTTCAGGCAACATATGACCGCTGTCGGACGGGCTGCTTACCACCGGTGCGGATGTTGCTACTGTCGTCGGCGCGCTGGCAATCGCCATGCCCTGAGTGCTGCCACCGGCATTCATATTGCTGCCGAGGCTTAACGACTGGCCCACATTCAGGCTGTAAGGTTCCTGAATGTTGTTGCGCTGAGCCAGCTCGCGGTAATCGTTGCCAGTAATCCAGGCGATATAGAACAACGTATCCCCACGTTTGACGGTATAGTTATTACCGCTATAGCTACCTTTGGGGATGCTGTTATAGCTGCGGTTATAGACAATTTTACCTTCACGGGTGGTGACCGGCGCATCGCCGGAAGGGCGGCTGATGCCCGCTGAAGGAGCAGATTGTGTATTGCTGCTCACACTGCCTACACTGGAAATGCGGGGCGGCGGAGAATAGGTGGTGGAACTACCCGAACGGCTTCCTGCGCCGTTATCTCCCACGCTGCTGATCGGAGCCGCCTGATTATTATCATTTGCACAACCAGCCAATCCCAGAGTAATCACCGAACACACAGCGATCTGACGCCAATTCACGATTTGGCTTCCCATGCGCCAAATTCCCCCTATAACCAAAAATGACGAAATCTGTCCGGTCCCGAAACGTATTTCCGCTCGGAACACCCTGATAAAGGCAAGCAATCATGCGAAGCGAGGAACGTAAAACGATTACCGTTTATTTTATTCGTCGACGCAAACAGGCGGCACCATAAGGTCTGTCTGGCGATCACGCCATACCAACAGGGTTAGAATCACGGACAACGACGGGACACAGCCTATCAATATCAATCCGTTATCACCATAAGACAGTTGTATTGAAATTTTAAAGACGGACTTTTTACCGAGATTGGCAACCGTATCAGGCCAACTCCCCTTTGACCAGCGGAACAAACCGAACCATTTCCACCGTCTGAACGACAAACTCGCCATTGCGATGCAAAACAACCTGCAATGTCTGCTGTTCTTCACCTACGGGCAAGACCATGATGCCGCCTTCGTCCAGTTGCGCCATCAGTGCGGACGGAATTTCCGGCGGTGCCGCCGTGACAATTATTGCGTCAAACGGCCCTTTGGACGACCAGCCTTGCCAGCCGTCGCCATGACGAGTAGACACATTGTGCAGGTCAAGTTGCTTAAGACGCCGCTTAGCCTGCCACTGTAATCCCTTAATACGTTCTACCGAAAACACATGCCGCACCAGATGCGCCAGAATCGCGGTCTGGTAACCGGAACCGGTGCCGATCTCCAGCACGCGGGACTCCGGCGTTAGCCGCAACAGCTCGGTCATTCTGGCTACGATGTAGGGTTGAGAGATAGTTTGTCCGGAACCGATCGGCAGGGCGACGTTATCATAGGCTTTATGTTCAAACGCCTCGTCAACAAAACGCTCGCGAGGAACCGAGGCCATAGCCTGTAACAGGCGTTCATCCTGAATGCCCTGTTGGTGAAGCTGCGCCAGCAACGTTTGCACGCGTTTATTCACCATTCTCCGTCAACTCCGGTGTTAGCCCACCTCATCAACTCGTCCCGTCCTCCGATAACCAAAAAAATCGATAGCCTATATCCAGATAAATCATACCGCCGAAACCGGGAAAGTTGTCGGCTATCAGGTCAGTCACTCAATCTCCTGGTGCACAGGAAGTAGCAGTTCCCGTATCACGCTGGTGGCGAAACACCCTGTCGGCAACCAGAAGTGTAACTCAAGCGTAGCGTCATCCCGCCATGACCAGCGCAGGTCTTGTGGATAGAGCATGATAGCGCGGCGCGCACTGTCTACTCGTTCACGTCTCAGTAGTGACAACAACAGCGTTTGGTCTTCCAGACATTGTTGTTCGAACGCCAATGCCTGTTCCTGTACGCCGGGTTCGCCCTGTCCTGGCAGTGCAGCAGTAATCCGCAGTTCGCCAGCTACCACGCGCGACTGCGCATCAGCCTGTTCTTCCGGCTTGACCACAAACCAACTGCCACGGCCAGCCAGTTGCAATGCATCGCCAGTTAACACCTGTGTTGTACCATACGTCGCAAGCCGCGCACTGGTCATCTGGTTGAATAACTCACTGCGAACGGCAGACAAGTAGAAGCTGCGCTTGCTGCGATCCTTAACCCGAATCTCATCATTCGCCCAACGGCGAGCCTGTTCCAGGTTGTTACCGTCACGACCAAAACGCTGACTGCCGAAGTAGTTGGGCACACCTTCACTGGCGATCAGCGCCAGACGAGCATCAACATCGGCACGGTCGCTAACCTCGCGCAACACCAGACTAAAATGGTTGCCGCGCAACGCGCCAATACGCAGTTTACGGCGATGACGCTGTGCTTCAAGAATTTCGCACCCTTCCAGCGCAAAGGCTGACCACACCGGCTCCGTTTTCCCCGGCAAATGCAGGCAGAACCATTGTTCGGTTACCGCATGGCGATCTTTCAACCCGGCATAACTAACAGAGCGCGCCGGAATACCGGCGAACTTCGCCAGCGCTTCCGCCACGAACGTGGTATTGCAACCACGTTTGCGCACCTGTACCAGCACATGCTCGCCATCACCATCCGGTGCAAATCCCAGATCTTCGGCAACAAAAAAGTCATCCGGCGATGCTTTCAGCACTCCCGTTGCAACCGGTTCGCCATGCAACCAAAACAGTGACTCGTGCATTACCATGCTACCACGCCAGTCGCATCGCTCTTGACCAGCAATACCACCGCCTCACAAGCAATCCCTTCGCCACGGCCGGTAAAGCCCAGTTGTTCAGTCGTGGTGGCTTTGACGTTGATGTCGTCCATGTGCGATTGCAGATCTTCGGCGATGTTGACACGCATCTGCGGGATGTGAGGTGCCATTTTCGGAGCCTGTGCGATGATGGTGACATCAAGGTTGCCCAGTTGGTAACCTTTGGCGGTGATGCGACGCCAGGCTTCGCGCAGCAGTTCGCGGCTGTCAATGCCGCGGTAGGCCGGATCGGTGTCGGGAAACAATTTACCGATATCACCCATCGCCGCTGCACCTAACAGCGCATCGGTGACGGCGTGCAACACCACGTCGCCATCAGAATGCGCCAGCAAGCCACGTTCATAGGGAATACGTACCCCACCGATCACCAGCGGACCTTCTCCGCCAAATTTATGCACATCAAAACCGTGACCGATACGCATCACTCAGGCTCCTTTTAATTATCTTGTTGATGTTGAACTGTGCTACGTGTCAGATAAAACTCCGCCAGCGCCAGATCTTCCGGGCGCGTGACTTTGATGTTGTCTGCCCGCCCAGGGACAATCTGTGGACGGTAGCCGCAATATTCCAGTGCCGATGCTTCGTCGGTGACCGTCGCGCCTTCACGCAGCGCCCGTTCCAGGCAGCTGCGCAGTAATGCCAGTGGGAACAGTTGCGGCGTCAGGGCGTGCCACAGTGCCTCTCGCTCCACCGTATGATCGATGACGCCATCCTGACTTCGCTTCATGGTATCACGCACTGGTGCCGCCAAAATGCCACCGACCTCACTTTGCCCAGCCAGCGCCAGCAGTTGGGACAGATCGTCCTGATGCAGACAAGGGCGCGCCGCATCATGCACCAGCACCCAGTCGGTGTGCGATAAATGCAGCAAACCGGCCAACACGGAGTCAGCACGCTGGCGGCCACCGGTCACTACCTGAATACGTGGATCAGTGGCGAGAGGCAGTTCGGGAAAATAACGGTCATCGGCACTGATAGCGATCACGACCCGTTGAATACGCGGATGGCGCAGCAAAGCCGCAACCGTGTGTTCAATAATCGTTTTATCGCCGATGGAAAGGTACTGCTTGGGGCGGTCGCTCTGCATCCGGCTGCCGTTACCAGCCGCAGGCAAAACAGCAACCACCTCAGCCAAAGACTGATTTGGAGTAGACATACCTAACGAGACGTCGATGATGGAGTGGAAGGGGCCGGTGACGGGTTCACACCAACGCGGCGATCCGCCTGGTCGGCCACCAGTCGATAGAAGCTTTCTCCGGGTTTGGTCATGCCCAGCTCGTTGCGCGCCCGTTCCTCAATGGCTTCCTGACCACCATTGAGATCGTCTATTTCCGCAAACAACTGTTCGTTACGGGATTTCAGCTTGACGTTGTTAGCCTGTTGCACCGACACGTCATCCTTCACCCGCACGTAATCATGAATACCGTTTTTCCCCAGCCAGAGCGAATATTGCAACCAACCGAGAAGAATCAACAATAATAGCGAAAGTTTTCCCATCCAGCCCCCTGAAAAGCCGCCTAATCATCCCATAACTTTTGTCAGGACTCCACCTTCGCCAACAGCATTCCCCGCTGACAGGGAAAAGCCAGACGCACACCGATGGTGAAGGAGAAGATTAGTTGTATATGGAAATAATTTTAATAAGGGAATAAACGTTCTGAAACCGTTTTTTCTGAAGCTAATAGACTGGTGAACGACACCATTTGCGCGGCTACCATCCGGTGATCAATAAAAACACCAGCCAGAACAAGCCCGGAATGCTGACCATGCAGCAGAGCATCATCCACACCACATGATTCGGCAATAACACGCGAAACAACATGCCGATCAAGACCGACAGAGGCATTAACGCCAGAAAAAAAGGCCAGGTGTAAAGCATCAGCAACAGCGTGGAATTGAGGCCATAAACGATGAACGGCAGAGAGAAAGCCAACCAGTAAAAGCAAAAGCCTGCCAGCGCTCCTACCAGCGGGCTGGAAGAAGCAAAAGGCGAGTCATCCTCCTCGGTATGGTCGGCTTGCGAATTACTATCAGGTAATGGCGTCACACTCTGCATCATCGTTCCTGCTTTACCCCATCACCGGGTAACTATTGGCCTGAAGACTGCCCCTTCGTCAGGCAACCGGCAGCGAGTCAAAACACGCATACCGTAGCGCCTGCAAAGGGGCAAGCTGAGGCTTAGATGATAGCTCGACCATGCAGCATATCTAATAATTCAGCGACTAAATTTGTTACCAATTGTTGGCCGTCCAGATGCAATTCCGGCTGTTCCGGTGCCTCATAAACTGCGTCAATGCCGGTGAAATTGCGCAACTCGCCAGCGCGGGCTTTCCTGTATAACCCTTTAGGGTCGCGGGCTTCACAAATAGCCAGCGGCGTATCGACGAACACTTCAAGAAACTGCGTCTGATCAAGCAGTTCACGCACCATCTGCCGTTCAGCACGGTGTGGAGAGATAAAGGCGGTTAATACAACCAGCCCGGCATCGACCATCAATCGGGCCACTTCCCCTACCCGGCGGATGTTCTCCCGACGATCATCATCGCTAAACCCCAAATCCCGACACAGCCCATGCCGAACGTTATCACCATCCAGCAGATAGGTACTTACGCCACGGGCAAACAAAGCCTGTTCCAGTGCACCGGCCAGTGTCGACTTGCCGGAGCCAGACAACCCGGTGAACCACACCACGACGCCACGATGCTCATGCTGACGTTCACGGTCTTCGCGCGTGACGGCATGGTCATGCCACACCACATTGTCATCGGCCGGTGCGCCCGGCCGGGAATGCGTTTGCGCCACGTTATTTTCCCCCCAGCAGATCGCGCGCGCCCCAATGCGGGAAATGGCGACGAATCAGTGCATTCAGTTCCAGTTCAAAAGCGCTGTAGTTGCCGGTTTCCGCTTCCGCCACGTCGAGCGGCTCCCGTACCAGTCCGGCACCGACTGTCACGTTGCTCAGGCGATCGATGAAAATCATGCCGCCGGTGACAGAATTTTGCTGATATTTATCCAGAACCAATGGTTCATCAAAGGTCAGCTCGACCAGACCAATACCGTTGAGTGGCAACGACTCGGTAACCCGTTGGGTTAGCGTATTGATTTCCACCTGATAGTCGATGTTCTCCACCCGCGCACGCGTTTTCTTACCGGCAATCTTGATATCGTAGCTTTGTCCCGGCACCAGCGGCTGCTCCGCCATCCACACTACATCCACCTTCGCGCTGCGTACCGCCTGGAGCGTTTCCTCGTGACCGACCAGCAGGTCGCCCCTGCTGATATCGACTTCGCTGGACAACACCAGCGTCACTGCTTCGCCAGCCTGTGCCTGTTGCAGGTCACCATCAAAGGTGACGATACGGCTAACGCTGGACTCCACGCCGGACGGCAGCACCTTCACACGCTGACCGACGCGTACCACGCCAGACGCCACCGTGCCAGCGTAACCACGAAAATCAAGGTTTGGACGATTAACGTACTGCACCGGGAAACGCATCGGCTGGCTTAGGCTACGTGAAGAGACATTCACTGTCTCCAGCACATCCAGCAGTGTCGGGCCACGATACCAGTTCATGGTCGTGCTCGGTGTCGCAACATTGTCGCCATCCAGCGCGGAAATCGGCACAAAGGTGATATCCAGATCGGTCGGCAGTTGGCCCGCGAAGTCCAGATAATCCTGTTTGAACTGCTCGAAGACCGCCTGCTCATACCCCACCAGGTCCATCTTGTTGACCGCCACCACCAGATGGCGAATGCCCAGCAGCGTAGCAATAAAGCTGTGGCGGCGGGTCTGATCCAGCACACCTTTGCGCGCATCAATCAACAGGATCGCCAGTTCGCAGGTAGAAGCGCCGGTCGCCATATTACGGGTGTACTGCTCATGCCCCGGTGTGTCGGCAATAATAAACTTCCGTTTTTCCGTCGAGAAATAGCGGTAAGCCACGTCAATAGTGATGCCCTGCTCGCGTTCCGCCTGCAAGCCGTCCACCAGCAACGCCAGGTCGAGCTTTTCACCCTGAGTACCCAGGCGCTTGCTGTCATTGTGCAATGTAGAAAGCTGATCTTCGTAAATCTGACGGGTATCGTGCAACAACCGGCCAATCAGGGTGCTTTTACCATCGTCAACGCTGCCGCAGGTCAGAAAACGCAACAGGCTTTTGTTCTGCTGTGCGTGAAGATAAGCCTCAACCCCGCCCTGCTCGGCAATCTGTTTTGCAATACTATGATTCATTTGACGATTCCTCAGAAATACCCTTGACGCTTTTTCAGTTCCATCGAACCGGCCTGATCGCGGTCAATCACCCGACCCTGACGCTCGCTGGTGGTCGACACCAGCATCTCTTCAATGATTTCTGGCAACGTCTGCGCCTGCGACTCCACCGCACCGGTCAGCGGCCAGCAACCGAGCGTACGGAAACGCACCATGCGCTGGGTAATCACTTCACCTGGCTGCAGGTCGATACGGTCGTCATCCACCATCAGTAACATGCCGTCGCGCTCCAGCACCGGACGCTCCGCGGCCAAATACAGCGGCACAATATCGATATTTTCCAGGTAGATGTACTGCCAGATATCCAGCTCGGTCCAGTTGGACAGCGGGAATACGCGGATGCTCTCGCCCTTGTTAATCTGGCCGTTATAGTTGTTCCACAGTTCCGGACGCTGGTTTTTCGGGTCCCAGCGATGGGAGCGATCACGGAAAGAGTAAATACGCTCTTTAGCACGGGATTTCTCCTCGTCACGACGAGCACCGCCAAACGCGGCGTCAAAGCCGTATTTGTCCAACGCCTGTTTCAACCCTTCGGTTTTCATGATGTCGGTATGCTTGGCGCTGCCGTGCACAAACGGGTTAATCCCCATCGCCACCCCTTCCGGGTTGCGATGCACCAACAGCTCACAACCGTAAGCTTTAGCGGTACGATCACGGAATTGGTACATTTCGCGGAATTTCCAACCGGTATCCACATGCAGCAACGGGAACGGCAGCGTGCCAGGAAAGAACGCCTTACGGGCCAGATGCAGCATCACCGAGGAATCCTTGCCGATGGAATACATCATCACCGGGTTGCTGAACTCAGCCGCTACCTCACGAATGATATGAATACTTTCTGCTTCAAGTTGTTTTAAATGCGTGAGTCTTTTCTCGTTCATAACCTTAACCTTAAGCCAGATTCACCACGGCCGAGCGCCCGTCAGTCGGCGTCATCCGCGCTTGTTCACCAAACCAGGCGATGTGTTGATGTAAACTCACCACTTCGCCAATCACCAGCAGCGCCGGTGTCGGCGACTGCTGTGCCAGTTGTTCCAGTTCCGCTAGCGTACCGGTCAAAACCGACTGATCCTGCCGTGTGCCGCGGCCAATGACCGCCACCGGTGTGTGCGGTGCCCGACCATGCGCGATCAACTGCTGGCTGATTTCTGCCGACTTGACCGCCCCCATGTAGATAGCCAATGTCTGTCGGCCACGCGCTAACGTCGACCAATCCAGCGCGTCGCCATCCGGGCGACAGTGCCCGGTGATGAATATCACGCTCTGCGCATAATCCCGGTGTGTCAGCGGAATACCGGCATACGCCGTAGCGCCCGCCGCCGCGGTGATGCCCGGCACCACCTGAAACGGAATCCCCGCCTGCGCCACTTGCTGTAGCTCTTCGCCGCCACGCCCGAAAATAAAGGGGTCACCGCCTTTCAGCCGCACTACCCGTTTACCTTCCTGCGCCAGCTTCACCAACAGCGCATTAATCTCGTCTTGCGGCAGCAGATGCGCACTGGCGCGTTTGCCGACGCAAATCCGCTCTGCATCGCGGCGCACCAGATCCAGCACCTCATCGCTGACCAGATGGTCATAAAGCACCACATCCGCCTGCTGAATCACCTGTAGGCCACGCAGCGTCAGCAGACCAGCGTCGCCCGGCCCAGCGCCAACCAGCGCCACCTCACCTTGCTGAATATCAGGCTGCGTCAGTTGCTGTTCCAGTTCCTGCTCAGCCTGTGTCAGTTGCCCGGCGGCCACCAGACTGGAAAAACGACCGGTAAAAATGCGTTCCCAAAAACGACGACGTTCCGCTACCGATGCCAACCGCTGCTTGATGCGCCCACGCCATTTTCCGGCCAGCTCCGCCATCAACCCCAGACGCGCGGGCAACAGCGACTCCAGTTTTTCCCGCAGCAAGCGCGCCAGCACCGGTGCCTGGCCGCCGGACGAAATCGCCACCATTAGCGGTGAGCGGTCAATCAGCGAAGGAAAAATAAATGAGCATTTAGGCTGGTCATCCACCACGTTGACCAACAACTGTCGGCGATTGGCTTCCTCAAATATCGAGGCGTTCAATGCAGCATCGTCGGTCGCGGCAATCACCAGAAACACGTTATCCAGCAGCGCAGGCGAAAATTCCTGCGCGACCCATGTCAAGCGGCCCGTCTGATGCTGCTCGTGCAGCGGTTCGCACAGCAACCGTGCCGCCACCCACACCTCGGCCCCGGCACGTTGCAACAAGTCAATTTTGCGGGTTGCCACCTCGCCGCCCCCGACGACCAGCACAGGGCGTTGCCGGAGATCGGCGAATATAGGGAGATAGTTCACAGATGCCTTTACTAAGCTAAAAATTCTATAAAGCGACTATAAAACGTGAAGAGAAAGGTTATGAAATGCCGAATTAGTATGATTAGTTCCGTAATGGAATAACAAACCATGCGGGAAAGAATAAAAACGCTTAATAACGGTTTTCATGGTTTTTTTACACTTCGCGTTCACGGTAGCCTGCTCCATGCAGGCAAGCACATCAGCACATGGATAATGTGATAACACCGTACACCCGTAGCCGACATCGCTACAGGTAACAGTGTTCAACGTTATGGATATGACTGACAAACCCTCTGTGGTCAAGAGTATATCAACCTTCGTGCAGCCCGCATTCGCGTTTCAGGCCGAAGAAACGGGTTTCTTCCTCGCTCATGCCCGGCTCCCACTTGCGGGTGGTATGCGTATCTCCCACTGACAGATAGCCTTGTTCCCATAGCGGGTGGTAGCTCAATCCATTGGCTCTCAGATACTGGTACACCATGCGGTTATCCCAGTCGATGATCGGCAAGAACTTAAATACACCGCGCATGACAGCCAACACCGGCAATGCTTCACGACTGGCCGACTGTTCATGGCGCAGACCGGCGAACCAGGTGCCTGCGTGCAACTCCTGCAATGCCCGATCCATCGGCTCGACTTTATTGATCTGATTGTATTGTTCAATACCGGTCAGCCCCTGCTCCCACAATTTGCCGTAACGCGCCTCCTGCCAGGCAGGAGACTGTATGGCACGGAAAACCTGAAGGTTAAGACTCAATTGCTCGGTCAGCTGATCGATGAATTGATAGGTTTCAGGGAACAGATAACCGGTATCAGTGAGAATCACCGGAATATCAGGTCGTTGCCGGGTAACCAGATGCAGGCACACCGCCGCCTGAATACCGAAACTGGAAGAAAGCACGAACTCGCCTGGCAGGTTTTCCAGCGCCCAACTGACACGCTCCTGTGCGGACAGATTCTCCAACTGTTGGTTGACTTCCGCCAGCGCAGCAGCCTGTTCCGGTTGAGGCAAGGCGCGCAGCGCCTCCAGATTCAGCGTAGACATCAGCGTCTCCTGTCAGTCGTAAAAATCAACGGCGGGGTCCAGCACCGGTTTAATGATACCGACGCGAATCGCAAAATCACCAAACCCTTCGCCGCGCTCGCGCTCGCTAGCCCAGCGCCCAACCAGTTGGTCGATCTCGGCCAGAATCTCTTTCTCGGTGATGTTCTCCCGATACATGCGCGGAATACGCGTACCTTCCCGGTTACCGCCAATATGCAGGTTGTAACGGCCGATGGCTTTACCCACCAGGCCAATTTCCGCCAGCATGGCGCGGCCGCAACCATTAGGACAACCGGTCACACGTAACACGATATGATCGTCGCCTACGCCGTGCTTTTGCATGATGGCTTCAACGTGCGTGACAAATTCCGGCAGGAAGCGTTCGGCTTCCGCCATCGCCAGTGGGCAGGTCGGCAACGATACGCACGCCATCGAGTTCTGACGCTGCTCGGTAACGCTATCATCGATCAGGCCGTACTGACGCGCCAGCGCCTCGATCTTGGCTTTGTCGCGGGTAGCGACACCAGCGATGATCACATTCTGGTTAGCGGTTAACCGGAAATCACCCTTGTGGATTTTGGCGATCTCCGCCATGCCGGTTTTCAGCGGACGCCCCGGATAATCCAGAATGCGGCCGTTTTCAATAAACAGTGTCAGATGCCATTTATTGTCGATCCCTTTCACCCAGCCGATGCGGTCGCCGCGACCGGTAAACGCGTACGGACGAACGGTTTCAAAAGTGATACCCGCGCGACGCTCCACTTCCTGTTTGAAGGTTTCTACGCCCACCCGCTCCAGCGTGTATTTCGTCTTGGCATTCTTGCGGTTGGTACGATTGCCCCAGTCACGCTGGGTAGTCACCACCGCTTCAGCTACCGCCAGCGTGTGCGCTAACGGAATGTAGCCCAATTCACTGGCGGTACGCGGATAGGTGGCTTTGTCGCCGTGGGCGATAGACAGGCCACCACCTACCAGTACGTTAAAACCGACCAATTGGCCGTTATCTGAAATGGCGACAAAGTTCAAATCGTTGGCGTGCAGATCCACATCGTTCTGCGGCGGGATCACCACCGTAGTCTTGAACTTACGCGGCAGATAGGTCGCCCCCAGAATCGGCTCTTCATCGGTAGTCGCGACTTTCTCCTTATCCAGCCAAACCTCGGCATAGGCACGGGTGCGCGGCAGCAGGTGTTCGGAAATCGTCTTCGCCCATTCATAGGCCTGCTGATGCAACTCAGACTCCACCGGGTTAGAGGTGCACAGCACGTTACGGTTGACGTCGTTGGCAGTCGCCAGCGCATCCAGCCCAACCTCATGCAGCAGTTGATGAGCGGATTTCAGGTCGGATTTCAGAATGCCGTGAAACTGGAACGTCTGACGATTGGTGATGCGGATACTGCCGTACAGCGTCTTTTCACCGGCGAACTGGTCGATGCCGAGCCACTGTTTCGGCGTCATCACCCCACCCGGCAGGCGGCAGCGTAGCATCATGGCATGACGTGGTTCCAGCTTCTGCTCCGTACGCTCAGCACGGATATCACGGTCGTCCTGCTGATACATGCCGTGAAAGCGAATCAGCAGAAAGTTGTCACCGTTAAAGCCGCCAGTCAGGCCATCGCTCAAATCCTTTGTAATCGTGCCGCGCAGGTAATTGCTTTCCAGCTTCAAACGCTCAGCATCAGTCAGCTTGCCCTCGACCACCAGCGGACCAGAATATCTTTCGCTCATTAGTACACATCTCTCTGATAACGCCGCTCAAGACGCAGCTCGCTTAAAAACTCATCCGCCTGCTCGGCGTCCATCCCACCGTGTTCAGCCACCACATCCAGCAGCGCTTGCTCCACATCTTTCGCCATACGATTGGCGTCGCCGCAGACATAAATATGTGCACCATCCTGAATCCAGCGCCATACATCTGCGCCTTTTTCACGGATTTTGTCCTGTACATAAACTTTGTGTGCCTGATCGCGCGACCAGGCCAGATCGATAGCCGTCAACAGGCCGTCTTTAACGTAGCGCTGCCACTCCACCTGATAGAGGAAATCTTCGGTAAAATGCGGGTTGCCGAAGAACAGCCAATTTTTACCGCTCGCCCCCTCGGCCTCACGCTGCTGCATAAACGCGCGGAACGGTGCGATGCCGGTGCCTGGGCCAATCATGATTACCGGCGTTTCAGGGTTGGCAGGCAGGCGGAAATTATCATTGTGCTCAATGAACACGCGAACGTCGCCGTCCTCTTCCAACCGGTCAGCCAGATAGCCTGACGCGCCGCCGCTACGCGCACGCCCCTCATACTCATAACGCACAGTGCCGACGGTGATGTGCACTTCGCTGCCAACATCGTCCTGCGACGAGGCGATGGAATAGAGGCGCGGCGTCAACGGACGCAGCAACCCAATGAGCTGCTCTGGCGTCAGTTCCACTGGCGCTTCACGCACCATATCCACCAGAGGAGTACGCTGGGCGTACTGCTGCAACGCGGATTTATCGGCAACCAGCCCCAACAGCGTCTCATTGCGGGACAACGCTGCGTATTTGGCGACAATCGGCGCGGTGTTTTGTGTCAGTTCGAAATGGCGTTGCAGTGCTTCACTCAACGGCAGGGTATTACCGTCCACAACAACGGATTCATCACCTTTCAGCCACAACAGCCCCAGCAGTTCCTGTACCAGCGCCGCATCATTCTCATACCAGACGCCCAACGCATCACCCGGCTGATACTGCAAACCAGAGTCACCCAGATCGATTTCGATATGACGAACGTCTTTTTCCGAGTTACGGCCAGTGATCTTCTGATTGACCGACAGCGACGCCGTGTAAGGAGCCTCTTTGTGATAAGGGCTGGTGGTGATGGCGTTGACCTGACCGCTGGCCGCGGTTTGCACCGCGACGGTCGTTTGGCTGGCAAAGCGAGTCTTCAACGTTTCCACAACCTGACCACGCCACTGCGCCGCCAGCGGCTGGAATTCCACATCGGCATCGACGCGATCGAGCAGGCGTTCAGCGCCTAACTCAGCCAGACGGCCGTCAAAGTCCTTACCCGCTTTGCTGAAAAATTCGTACGAGGTATCGCCAAGACCGAACACCGCAAACGCCGTGCCCGCCAGCGATGGCGCTTTTTTCGAGAACAGGAATTTGTGCAAGGCGACGGCTTCTTCCGGCGGCTCACCTTCACCCTGCGTCGAGGTGACAACCAGCAGCAGTTTTTCCTGCGCAATCTGTTTGAATTTGTAGTCACCAGCATTCACCAGCGTCACCGGCAGGTTGGCTGCCAGCAAATCGTCTCGCACCTGCTCGGCCACACGACGGGCATTACCAGTCTGAGAGGCGGAAATCAGCGTGATGGACGACGGCACCACCGCGTCAACCGCTGGTGCCGCCGCGGTGGACGGTGTGGCAACCACACCGGGCTGTTGCTGAATCACGCCCCAGAAATAGCCGGACAGCCAGGCCAGTTGCGTCGGTGAGAGATCACCGGTCGCGGCCTGAAGACGCGAAAGTTGCTCCGCGCTCAACGGGAGCAGCGAAGTCGGAGAAGCCGGAGTTGTCATTGTAGTGTCGGTATCCTTGTTCTGATCGCGGGCGCTAATGCCGGGTTGCCGCAATAGTCAAATTCATAAAATAGAAAGTTAGATGGGATATAAGGTAACCATCCCCATCTTAACAATTAAAGACATGATGGAAATATTTAATAACCAAAACGACTAAATGGTTTTTTTGATAACACTTATTGCTTTAAGTGTTATTGATCACAATTTACTGCATTGATTATTTTAATGTTTCTTTTGCGCTATCGCGCTGGCGTTATACTCGATGCTCTGTGGCTCAGGGAGCACACCGATTATGTGGCAGCATCGCGCACTGGAACTGAACACCCAGGATATCTGGCACTGGCGGCACATTACCGCGCTGGTGGATTACGCTCGCCGCTATGGTTTCAATACGCTGGTGCTGGGGCAGGCGGACTTGTTGGACAAACTGGTGACGCCCCCCGCTTATCAACATGCCCGCTTTGACGACCGCATCAGCAGCCAGCAACGCTCGCGCTGCGTCTATCTCAATCAGGTCGCTGCCTACTGCCGCGAGCAAGGGCTGGCGCTGTACCTGCAATGTAAGGAACTGGCCTTCCCCACTGACCTGTTGTTGCAGCACCCGCAGTTGCTGGACGATGCGCGTCAGTTCCGTATCGATACCCCTTTCTGGTGCGATTATCTGGCCGCCAAAGTGGACCTGTTGATGCAACAGATCCCGCGTTTGAGTGGATTGATGCTGGCGATTTCCAACAGTGACAGCCTGATACGTTTTGCTCCACCGCCCGGTGAAGAGATGCAAAGCGGCAACATGCTGCCGACAATAGACAGCGAGCCTATCTACCGACAACTGTTTACCGCCGTCTCACGCGTTACCCACGCCCACCAACGTCATCTGGTCTTGCGCGCCTTTCCAGCCAATCATCACGATATGTCTCACGTACTGGAAGCCATCCGCAGCCTGCCGACCACCGTCTCCGCCGCCATCAAGATAACGCCGGAACGCTTCTGGCCGGAATTTCCTAACAACCCGGCACTGCTGGCGCTGGATGACCGGGAGATCTGGGTGGAGTTGGATCTGGCTGGCGAGGAAGTCGGCTGGGGCAATCTGCCGTTTCTGCGTTACACCGAGATTCAGGGGCGGTTGCTATGGTGTCGGGAAAAGAACCCAGCCATCGTCAGCGCAGCCTGCCGCATCAGTTGGGACGGTGTCGATAACCACAGCGTGCTGGGGTCATTAAGCGAATTCACGCTGTTCGCCTGTGCACGCCTGCTGAACGATGGCGCACCGCCGGTTAACGAAAGTGAACTGTTTCGCCAGTGGCTGGCGGAATGCTGGCAATGGCAGCCGGACGATGTGGCCTGTCACACCATGCTTACCCTGCTGGAACAAGCGCAGCAGGCGCTGTCGTTATCGCTGTATGCGCGTCACCATGTGTTCCACCGCCATAGCCTGCTGCCGTCCAGCTACGGTCAGGCGGTGTGGAGCTTGTACGGCCAGCTTAACCGCAACCACTGGTTGCCCGGCTCCGGGCGCGACATCACCTTTGATCGCCGCGAAACGGAACTGGCCTCCCAGAATCTGTACCAGATAGTACGAGAGAAAGACGCGGCCTGGCTGTTAGCCGACCAGAGCCAGCAGGCTGCCAGTCAGTTTGCCCGCGACTACCGTCTGCCGGAACCATTACACCAACGTTGGCAGCAAGAATGGCGTGGATTGGCGCTCTATTGCCGCGCCTTTATCCATGCACAGAAAGCCTTTTTCACGCTGCACTACTGCCAGCGAGTGGAAAACAACTGGACGCTGCGTGAAATCGCCAAAACCAATATCCAGGCACTCTATGGTGCCGCGCATGAGATGGACGATTTCTGCCTGCAACACCGGGACTACCCAGTGAGTATGCATGTTATGTTTGATGCCACCCGCCCCCGCGCGCTGGCAGACAGCCTGCAACAGCAGTTGACTGAATTGACGCAGGACACCGGCAGTGGTCATCAGGCAGCGTCACGTCACGAGGCGTAACGCCGCCGGTTCGGCAAATCAGCGGATCACCCGTTTCAGAATACGGTTGCCCATGTCGTTGAAATTCTTCGCTGACGTCTCCACACTTCGGTTGCCATAATCCAGTTGTTCAACCGTTTGCAGAATCAGGCTAGCCAGTTGTGGGTCTTCAATATACGAGGACACCGGTGTCTGCATCGGCTTTTCCAGCGCCTGCATCAGCCCTTTCACCGCCAGATCCTGCGTATCCAGCCGTTGACTATCCTGCAACGCCTGACGCGCCACCCGGCTAAGCGGTACGCCGCGCTCGGTGCCCATCAACAGGCTGCCTTCTGGGTCATTCATCAGAAAATTGAGCAACAGTGCCGCTTCTTTCGGGTGTTTGCTGCTTTTGCTGATGGCAAACAGCATCGATGGTTTGAAGAATTGCCCCGGATTGTCGGAGCCCGGTGTCATGATGTACGGCCCCAGATCCAGTTTTGCGGGTGGCGCCAGCGGTTCGGCGTATTTTTTCACCACCGAAGCCCAAAGCTGAGCCCCGCCGTATTCGCCGTTGATCCACGGTCTTGTCTCAAATACGCCAGCTTTGCCAAAGGCGTTGTAGTATTTCGTCGACGGAATGACATGATCATCCACCAATCGTTTATAGAACCGAAACGCCTCCAGCCACTGTGCCTCGGTGTAATTAAAACGTTTGTTCTGTTCATCAATCATGCCGATATGAAATTTCTGGGTCATGTAGGTGTTGAGAAGCTCCAGCAATCCCTCGCCGCTGTCCTGCGCCGGGGAAGCCAGCGGAAAGTAATTGTCGCCGAGCTTATCCCTGAACACCTTGCCAGCCTGGAACAGTTCTTCCCAGGTGGTCGGGTACGCCAGACCGGCCTTTTTCCAGGTATCGACGTTGTAATACATCACCAGCCCGTTGAGGGAAGTGGAGATAGCGTTGACCTTGCCGTCTACCGTGGTCAGCGCATCCGCTGGGAAATCTTGTAATTTCAAGGTCGCTTTCAGTTTGTTTAGATCATAAAAACCCGTGCCGGTGCGGGAAAAAATCGGTATCCAGTTCCAGTTGATCTGTACCACATCCGGCTCTTCGTCGCTGGCGATTTGGGTGGTCAGGCGCGAGAGGTAACCATCCCAGCCGGTGTATTCCGCTTTGACCGTGATCCCCGGATATTTCTTCTGAAAAGCCTCAATGGCAGCCAGCGTAGCCTGATGACGGCTGTTGCCGCCCCACCAGGAGAGGCGCAATGCCACCTGTTCTGCGGCCTGAACCTGTCCCAGCCAGGCAAACGCCAACAACATGCCCCCCATCAGTAATCTCATCATTCCCCGATCCTCTTTATGTTGTTATTTCAGGGCGGAAGGGTAATCAGGCAGGTACAGAGCACCTCCCGCTGGGAAACAAGATAGGCAGATTGTTTTTTTCTTCACCAGTACTGGGGGGCGACCAAATGCGCGTTATGCGCGGCAGGCTGAAAAAATGGGTGTCGACAACCCTGATAGCGCTCATTTCACGGAATCGGGTTCACTGTCTGGCGCATTGCCGCGCCCTTGCCTCACAACCTGCCTTCAACGGTAAACGTGCTGCGCGATCAAGATCACATTAATTTAACAAATATGAAACATCATGCGCGGCGAATACGATGGACCTTCGTCAGAAGGGATAAAAATGTGATGAAACACACATCGTGTTTGGCTCGCGGCGAGTATCACGTTATCACGCTCACACTCCACCGGATTGCGTCAGGCAGGCTGTGAAGGCGCTCTAACCCTGAGCGATTTCCCGCTGTGCCACGGCTGCCTGCGATGAAAAACCGTGCTGGAATGATCCCGTTCCCCTACCGCAACAGGATAAAAACCATGAGGCTATCCATTCACTCCTACACGCCTGCCGCTGATGGCATGACCCCTGACACCGCGCGGTTCCAACGAGCTATCGACGACCTGGCAGCACAAGGCGGTGGCACGCTGGTGGTGGAAGCGGGACATTATCTGCTGGGAGGACTACGGCTGCCTTCGAATTTCTGCCTGCAACTGGACGCCGGAGCGGAACTGATCGCCAGTGCTGACTATGACGATTTTGCCCAAAATACAACCGTCAGCGTGGCCGAGCTTTCCGATCGTGCATTTCTGTATGCCCGAGGTCAGCGCAACATCACCTTGTGTGGGAAAGGGAAAATCACCGGTAGCGCCGACGCCTACTTCTCAGCCGAGCCCGACGAACAAGGCTATCGATTGCCAGCGCAACATCGTCCGCGCATTCTGGTGCTGGAGGACTGCGAACAGGTCCGTTTGCAGGACGTAATCATCGAACAGGCACCGATGTGGACCGTCCATCTGGTGAGTTGCCGCCAGGTCAACGTTGAACGCCTGACGGTGGATAACGACATGACGATGGCTAACACCGATGCGCTTAATCTCGACAGTTGCCAGGACGTGACGGTGCGCCACTGTCACCTGAGCGCCGCCGATGATGCCTTGTGCATCAAAACCACCGATAAACCTCCGGCCATGCAGTATAAAGCCCAGCGTATGATGGTCAGTCACTGTCGGCTACGTTCGCGCAGTTGCGCGCTGAAAATTGGCACCGAAACCTTCGCCGACATTGAAGACCTGACCGTCAGTCACTGCGCCATCTACGATTCCAACCGGGGAATTGGCCTGATTTCCCGCGATGGCGGCGCGTTTCGCCGTATCTGCTTCAGCGATATCACCTTCGAATGCGTCGCGGCACCACCGTGCCACTGGGGCAAGGCCGATCCGGTATTTGTGTCGGTACGTTATCGCGACCCAATGATTGAACCAGGGGTGATTGAGGATGTGCGCTTCGTGCGGCTGTCCGGCGTGAGCGAAGGTGCTATCAACCTGCACAGTACACCGGCAGGTTATATCCGCAATATTCATTTCGATGACATTACGCTAGAACAGCGGCCGAGCGATTCGCCGGAACAGGGCCTATACGACGTGCGACCGCCCTGCAACCCGGAACGCCCCACCGGCATGGGGCTGGACAATGCTTATCTGGTCAACCCGGATACCGGGCGCGCCTACGGGGTGGAAAACTACCCAACCGGGCTGCCTGTACTGTTTGCACGCGGCGTCAACGGATTAACGTTACACAACATAACGTTACATCGTCCGTCCCCCTTGCCCATCGGTTGGAGCCACCATGCGATTATCGAACTGACAGAATAGCCCGATTGACAAGCAGGCAGGTTGCGCGCTGATACTGGCAAAAAGGATAGTCTGGCGTCAGGAAACGTGCTTAACACGGCACTTTCCGGTAGTATGCGACGGTTTTTTGAATGACACGAGAGCCTCACCATGCCAACCACACTGTTTAAAGATTTCCAGTTCGAAGCCGCGCATCGGCTTCCCCATGTGCCGAATGGCCATAAATGCGGCCGCCTGCATGGTCATTCGTTCATGGTTCGTCTGGAAATTACCGGTGAGGTCGACCCTTATACCGGCTGGGTGATGGATTTCGCCGAGTTGAAAGCCGCATTCAAACCCACCTGGGAACAGTTGGATCACCATTACCTGAACGACATTCCAGGGCTGGAAAACCCGACCAGCGAAGTGCTGGCGCGCTGGATCTGGCAGCAGCTCAAACCGACGCTGCCATTATTAAGCGCGGTAACCGTCAAAGAAACCTGCACCGCCGGTTGCGTATACCGCGGCGAGGACGACTGAACCAGCAGCCCGCGCGGTTATCAGCTAAACCGACGCCCGTCAGGCAATATTGAGGTATTTGTGGGTCTGCATCGATAAACGCCAGTTGCGGGCGATGCAGGTTTCAATACACAGCCGGGTGGCGTCGTCTTTCTGACTGATCGGCTGCAACGCCACAACCCGCGCCTTGTCGTCATCCAGTCTTGCCAGCAACGCATCCAACACCTCAATATCCCGCTCACGCGCTACCGGATGTTTAATTTCATCCGCCCGTTGCAGCGCCTGATCCAATACCGCCAGGCCGCCGCGCATATTCACTTTGGGAGAAACTGTCACCCAGCAATCGGGTGAGCAGCGGACTTCGTGGGTGCCGCTGGTTTCGATCTGCGTACTGAACCCCCGCTGCTCCAGCGTCTGCGTCAACGGCGTCAGGTCGTAAATGCAAGGCTCGCCGCCGGTAATCACCACATGTCTGGCGCTGTACCCCTGCAATGCCATCTGCTGTAACAGATCCTCAACGCTGGAACCGCTCCAGGCGTCGCTTTCCCCGCTTTTCACCAGCACCTCCGCCAGCGGAATCTGCCGCTCCGGCAGTTTTTCCCAGGTATGTTTGGTGTCGCACCAGCTGCACCCCACCGGGCACCCCTGCAAACGGATAAACACCGCCGGGACGCCGGTGAAAAAACCTTCGCCCTGCAAGGTCTGGAACATTTCGTTAATCGGGTAAAGCATCGTGTTTCATTATTCCTTCTGGCTAAACCACTATTATCGCCGATAGCACAGGCCATGCCAAACTTCCGGGTGCGATAGCGAAAAACAACCGTAACCGGGTATTTGTGCCAACACGATTCCCGGTTAATAATCAACAGGTCGCACATGATACGACCCTACCGCTATCGCAATCGATTCGCATTGTGGGAAGATGGCAACGCCGCACATTCCCTGGGCTTGCTGAGTGCAATAAGCCACAAGAATGCGTGACAAGCTGGCGTAAGCCGACTTGAACGCTGCCAACTGCGATGTGGAAGATGAAAGGTTTGTTCACAAATAAGGAAATGTAAGATGACGTTATTAAAGCCCCTTGCTGTTTTCTGTTTGTCATTATCTCTGATTCCGGCATTCGCCAATGCAGAAGCCGTCGCTCAGGTTAAAACCCAGCCCGGCTATTACCGCATTATGGTTGGGCAGTATGAAGTTACTGCATTGTCCGACGGCACCAATACCATGCCGATGGACAAGCTGCTCACCCGCACGCCGCGGGAGAAAATCGTCAGCCTGCTGGAAGCCAGCTACCTGAAACCGCAGGTGGAAACCTCCATCAACGCGTTTCTGATCAATACCGGAAAAAACCTGATTTTGGTTGATAGCGGCACCGGTGCGCTGGGTGGAAAAACCACCGGTAAAACGCTGGCCAACCTGAAAGCCGCCGGGTATAAACCGGAGCAGATCGATACCGTACTGGTGACCCACTTACATGCCGATCACTTCGGCGGACTGGTCAGCGACGGGAAACTGGTTTACCCCAACGCCACCATTTACGTGAACCAGAAAGACACCGATTTCTGGCTAAGCCTGGATAACCTGAAAAAAGCGCCGCAAGACAAAAAAGCCGGATTTGAACGCGTGCAGGAAGTGTTCCGCCATATCCGCGAAGCCGGTAAGTTGAAGACATTTACCGATCATCAGTCACTGCCCGCCAGTATTACCGCTGTGCCGACGCCAGGCCATACCCCTGGCCATACCTCATTCCTGGTCAACAGCGACGGCCAGAAAATCCTGCTGTGGGGTGATATCGTGCACGCCGAAGCGGTACAAATGCCATTGCCGGACACCGCCATCGCATTTGACTCTGATAGCGATCAGGCGGTTCGCACCCGTGATGCATTGCTGAAAGAAACGGTGAAGCAGGGTTACTGGGTTGCAGGCGCGCACATGCCATTCCCCGGCATCGGTCATGTAGCGGTACAGCATGACACTAGCGGTAAAACCAACGGTTACCGCTGGTTGCCGGTCAACTACAGTCTGTCGGGGTTGTGAGTCACACAAGCCCCAAAAAACGGGCTTCCACTGGAAGCCCGTCCAAAACTCGCTATCTCTTCGACACGTTTTACAGATAAACGCGCAAATACTCCGACAGGCACAGAATCGCCATCGCCTGACCGTATGGCATTGAGGTCAGCGGAATCTGGCGGTAGTAGTCCAGATCTTTGCCCATCGCCGTCCCAAAGGAGACGTTGAGCAGTTCTCCGCTCTCATTGATATTCGCTATCACGCCGCGCATCGCCTTTTCCGCCACATCAGCGTAGCGGCGGTCGATATAGCGCTTGCGCACCGCTTTGAGGATACCGTAGGCGAATCCGGCGGTGGCGGAGCTTTCCAGATAGGAATTGGGGTCATCGAGCAAGGTATGCCACAGACCGCTGTCATCCTGATACTTCGCCAGCGCTTCCACCTGGCTTTCCAGCACTTGAATCAGAAAACGGCGGGTAGCGTTGTGTTCAGGCAAATCCAGCAATTCGATGAATTCCGGGATCACAATAGTCAGCCAGCTATTGCCACGTGCCCAGCGGGCCTGCGCAAAACTGTGGTTACCGTCGAACGTCCAGCCGTGAAACCACAGGCCGCTCTGGCGATCCATCAGGTACTGTACATGCAGCAGGAACTGGTAGGTGGCTTCTTCTACAAATTCGGGGCGGTTGAGTAGCTTGCCAATTTTCGCCAGCGGCAACACGCTCATCATCAACGTGTCATCCCACAGCTGATCGGTGTTTTCACTGTTGTAGACGATATGCTGCAAACCGTTCTTGTGGGTACGCGGCATGTCGTACATCACCCATTCCGCCCAACGTTCGAGATACGGCACCCAACGGCTGTCGCCGGTTTCTTCATAGCGGTAGGCCAGTGTCAGAAACGGACATACGGTATTGACGTTTTTAGTCGGCGTACCCTCTTCCAGCCGGGCAGTGAACCAGTCATCGATGATAGTGCGCATCCGCTCGTCGCCGGTCTGGCGATAATACTGGTAGATGCCGTACAGCCCGATGCCATGTGTCCACTCCCAGCCAGCCCAACCTTTGGTATCGATAACCCGGCCGTCATCCAGCCGCAGCAGGAATTCACCGGTTTTATCTTCAATGTTGATCAGATTATCGGTCACCCGGCAGATCAATGCTTTTAACGCATCCCGGGAGATAAAGTGCTCGGGCTGGCGCAGCAGCGCGCTATGTTTTACAGGAAAAATGGTCATAACAGATATCCGATTCCAGTTTTATTACCTATCAATCGATGACTTCTCGATACGTATCAATCTGCACATCACGGCTCAATGCACACCGTGGTGAGGCGTTCCACCGGTGATCGACCGGGCTGGTGCCTTGTGGCGATTGAGATAACCAATGTTGTTGTTCCCCCACAGGGATTCGTATGGCATACCGGCCAGCATTTCCACCGTAGCGCGAGCTTCCGGTGTGACCTTTTCCGGCACAATGCGGCCCGCTTCACGCATTTTTGCCGTTTCCTGCCGCAGCACTTCATGCGTTTGCAGGTTCAGCTTAAAGCCCAGCGATACCAGAAATCCTAACGTCAATACCCCGACCGTGCCGAAACACAGCATCATCAGAATGGTGTGACTAACACCCGGAGCCTGCACACTCTGTCCGGAGACAAAGCCGGACAGTTGCAGCACCACCCCCACCAACATCACCGCGCCAGCCTGCGAGGCTTTACGGGTCAGGGTCATAATGCCAGCAAAGATCCCTTCACGACGCTGGGCAGTGATGACCTCATCCACGTCAGCGATGTAGGTGTAAGTATTCCAGGGCACATAGTTGATACCGCCGCGACCCAAGCCAGCCAGAGCGGACACCAGCAACAACAGCGAAAATGCTGAATGCGTACCGCTGTAGTACAGAAAACCATAGGACAGTGCGCTTAAACCGAACAGACAAACCACCATACGGTAGGAAGGTGCCGGTCCAAACCGGATGCACAGTGGGATCATCGCAATCACCGAAATAAATTGCAGGATCGCCATCGTCCCCATCAGGTTAGACGCCACCGTCGGGCTTTGCATCAGCACGAATACCACGTAGTAAGTAAATACCGCGTTGAACACGTCCTGTGCGATATAACCGCCCAGATACATCCCCAGATGCTGGCGGAAGATGCGGATACGCAGAGTGGACAGCAGCTCAATGTTCAAACGTTTGAGGCTCTGCCCCAGCGTCAACGACTGACGCTCCTTTTCTGCCTGCAACGAGGCTTCTGACATTTGATCGCGTGGTCGCTCCCAGGTGAAGAAGTACACCAGCGTCAGCACGCAAGCGCAGATGACCGAAAACACCAGACTGGAATAGAAGAAGGACACCGCGTTATCTTTGCCGAAATACCCCAACAGGATACCGGGAAGAAACGCTGCCAGAATCGCTGACAGTTGCGCCAACGCGATACGCGCGCCAGAGAACTTGGTCTTTTGTTTGAAATCATCGGTCATTTCCGGCACCAGTGTTTCATACGGCACCAGTACCATCGTGTAGATGACGTCAAACAGCAGGTAGGTAATCAGATAGTACCAGTAATCCATGTGGCCGACCCACATCAGGCTGTAGCTAAACACACAGGGAATACCGAGCAAAATAAAGAACTTACGCCGCCCAAAACGTTTACCCAACCAGGTCGAACCGAAATTATCGGTCAGGAACCCCATCAACGGGCTGACGACCGCATCCAATACCCTGGCCATGGCAAAAATAAAGGTCGCCTCGATAGGCGTCAGACCGCAAAACGTGGTGTAAAAATAGAGCAGCCAGCCAGCGGTGAGCGCCGTGGTGCCGGCCCCGAGGAAATCACCGGAACCGTAGGCCAGATAATTCGCCAGCCCAATCTTACGTGTTTTCATCGCCATCCTTCCTCATTGATTGTATTTGTGAAGGTGTTGCGGCGGACCAAAAAACATCGTTGCCGCCGTAGCGTTAAGGTAACGAGGCGGCAAAGCAAAAACCTTTGCACGTTTGCCACCCCATCGCCGCTACTGGCATCCGCGGGAAGAACCAACCGATCGGCTTCAAACTTCTGGTCGAAATACGATTTTGAATCAGCAGAACCCGTGGTCCAAAATCACTCTAGCGGGTAGAGACGCAGGTCGCATGTAGGGAAGAAAGGATTTGGGATCGGGTTCATTGTTTGTTACGTCCATGACTCAACGGGGAATAAAAGTCTGGAAGCACGCTCGCAATTCACAGGATTCAACGCAGAATCAATCAGGCAGGCAAAAAAAATCCGGAAGCAGAAACGCTTCCGGATTGTCAGACGTGATGACCGGCGAGTCGAGTTCGCCGGTCGGCAAGCACTTACGCCTGGCCTTTCACTTCTTTCAGGCCGTTGAACGGTGCAGCAGCACCCAGCGCTTCTTCGATACGAATCAGCTGGTTGTATTTAGCCACACGGTCAGAACGGCTCATGGAACCGGTCTTGATCTGGCCCGCAGCAGTACCTACCGCCAGGTCGGCGATGGTAGCGTCTTCGGTTTCGCCGGAACGGTGAGAGATCACAGCAGTGTAGCCTGCGTCTTTCGCCATCTTGATAGCAGCCAGCGTTTCGGTCAGAGAACCGATCTGGTTGAATTTGATCAGGATGGAGTTAGCGATGCCTTTTTCGATACCTTCTTTCAGAATCTTGGTATTGGTTACGAACAGGTCGTCACCCACCAGCTGGATTTTGTCGCCCAGCACTTTGGTCTGGTAAGCAAAGCCAGCCCAGTCAGATTCGTCCAGACCATCTTCGATGGACACGATCGGGTACTGTTTGGTCAGATCTTCCAGGAAGTGGGTGAATTCTTCAGAGGTGAATGCTTTGTTGCCTTCGCCAGCCAGAACGTATTTGCCGTCTTTGTAGAATTCAGACGCAGCGCAGTCCATCGCCAGGGTGATGTCTTTGCCCAGCACGTAACCAGCCGCTTTCACCGCTTCAGCGATAACAGCCAGCGCTTCGGCGTTGGAACCCAGGTTCGGCGCGTAACCACCTTCGTCACCAACAGCCGTGTTCATGCCTTTGCCTTTCAGCACTTTAGCCAGGTGATGGAAAACTTCAGAACCCATACGGATGGCTTCTTTCACGCTTGAAGCGCCAACCGGCTGAATCATGAATTCCTGGATGTCGACGTTGTTGTCGGCGTGTTCACCACCGTTGATGATGTTCATCATCGGCAGCGGCATGGAGTATTTGCCTGGGGTGCCGTTCAGTTCAGCGATGTGAGCATACAGCGGCAGGCCTTTAGATGCCGCAGCAGCTTTCGCTGAAGCCAGAGAAACGGCCAGAATGGCGTTGGCGCCGAAGTTGGATTTGTTTTCAGTGCCGTCCAGGTCGATCATGATCTTGTCGATGGCAGCCTGATCCTTGGCGTCTTTGCCCAGAATAGCCTGTGCGATCGGACCGTTTACTGCAGCAATGGCTTTGGTTACGCCTTTGCCCAGGAAACGGGATTTGTCGCCGTCACGCAGTTCCAGCGCTTCGCGGGAACCCGTGGAAGCACCTGACGGTGCCGCAGCCAGACCGACGAAACCACCTTCCAGATGAACTTCAGCTTCAACGGTCGGGTTTCCGCGTGAGTCGATGATTTCACGGCCAATGACTTTAACGATTTTGGACATCAGATTTTCCTCAGTACAAGTTAAACTAAAACCTCAGACGGCAACGCGCGATCAGAGGACCGCGCGTTGCTGCACAACTCATTTCACTGGTAAAACCTTACTTCACCTGACGCTTCTGGTACGCCCCGGCGGCTTTCACAAAGCCAGCAAACAGCGGGTGCCCGTCACGCGGCGTGGACGTAAATTCCGGATGGAACTGACAAGCCACAAACCACGGATGATCAGGGATCTCAACGATCTCCACCAGTTTACGGTCGGCGGAGACACCAGCAACACGCAATCCCGCCGCCTCAATCTGTTTCAACAGCATATTGTTGACTTCGTAACGGTGACGATGACGTTCAATGATCGTCGGTTCACCGTACATCTGGCGCACCAGGCTGCCTTCCGTCAGATGGCACTGCTGCCCGCCTACGCGCATGGTGCCGCCAAGATCGCCGTCTTCGCTGCGCACTTCGATATTCCCCTCGGCGTCACGCCATTCGGTAATCAGCGCTACCACCGGGTATTTACAGTCTGGCACAAACTCGGTGGAGTTGGCGCCTTCCATACCGGCGACATTACGAGCAAACTCCATCAACGCTACCTGCATACCCAGACAGATGCCAAGGTACGGGATGTTGTTCTCACGGGCATAGCGCGCTGCCATGATTTTCCCTTCCACCCCGCGGTAACCGAACCCGCCAGGCACCAGAATTGCGTCTAATCCTTTCAGCACATCGACGCCGCGCGTTTCCACGTCCTGCGAATCGATGAGCTTGATATTGACCGTCAGGCGGTTCTTCAGACCACCATGTTTCAGCGCTTCAATCACTGACTTGTAGGCATCCGGCAGTTCTACGTATTTGCCGACCATGCCGATGGTCACTTCACCGCCCGGATTGGCTTCTTCGTAAATCACCTGTTCCCATTCTGACAGGTTTGCTTCCGGACAGTTCAAGCTGAATCGTTTACAAATATAATCGTCCAGACCCTGAGATTTCAATAGTGCTGGAATTTTATAAATGGAATCAATGTCCTTCAACGAAATGACCGCTTTTTCCGGCACGTTACAGAACAGCGCAATTTTTGCGCGCTCGTTAGCGGGGACGGTGCGATCAGAACGACAGATCAATACATCAGGCTGGATACCGATGGACAGCAGTTCTTTCACAGAATGCTGGGTCGGTTTGGTTTTTACTTCACCCGCTGCCGCCATGTACGGCACCAGCGTCAGATGCATGAACAGGGTATGCTCGCGACCCACTTCCACCGCCATCTGGCGAATCGCTTCAAGGAACGGCAGCGATTCGATATCACCAACCGTACCGCCGATTTCCACCAGCACCACGTCGTGGCCTTCGCCGCCTTCGATAATGCGTTCTTTAATGGCGTTGGTGATGTGTGGGATAACCTGAATGGTCGCCCCCAGATAGTCACCCCGACGCTCCTTGCGCAGAACGTCAGAATAAATGCGTCCGGTGGTGAAGTTATTGCGGCGCGTCATCTTTGTGCGAATAAAACGCTCGTAATGACCCAAGTCGAGATCGGTTTCGGCACCGTCTTCGGTGACGAACACTTCGCCGTGCTGCGTCGGGCTCATCGTGCCCGGATCCACATTGATATACGGGTCCAGTTTCATGATGGTCACGTTGAGGCCACGGGCTTCGAGAATAGCCGCGAGAGAGGCTGCGGCAATGCCTTTACCCAGAGAGGATACGACCCCGCCGGTCACAAAAATATAATTAGTTGTCATGCTGAACCTGAAAGTTTAGGTTTAAGGACGATGGAAAGACCAGGACGGGAAAGTAGTATACCCGAACCTGGGAGACGTCACAAATGATCGTTTTACCCTTTGTGACGTTGACAGGCTCCGGCTGATGCGGTATCTCCCACTCTCGCGGGAGACAATGACCAGGTTTAAAATCAGCTGGATAGCACCAAAAACCAGAAAAAAATCAGCGTTCACTCAGAAAATGGATTCAATCCTTTTTTTCTGATGCTTTTACCTGTTGCCAGGCGGCTTCCATCTCGTCGAGCGTGGCGTCGGCGAGGGATTTACCGCTTTCGCCAATCCGTTGCTCCACCTGCTGGAAACGGCGGGTGAACTTGCGATTGGCCTGTTGCAATGCGATTTCCGCTTTGTGCCCGAGGTGACGAGACAGATTGACCGCTGCAAACAGCATATCGCCAATTTCTTCGCCCAGTTTTTCCGGGTCGACCACCGCCTGCTGTGCTTCGACCATCACCTCGTCGATCTCTTCGTACAGTTTGTCCAGCACCGGTCCGAGCGTCGTCCAGTCGAAACCGACAGCGGCGCAGCGCTGCTGGATTTTATGCGCCTGCATCAGCGCAGGAAGCGCCTGCGGGATATCGTCCAACTGCGAATGACGATCTTTTTCCGCTCGCTCTTGCGCCTTGGTCTGCTCCCAGTTAGCCAACACCGCGTCGCTGTCCGACAAGGTGGCGTCGCCGAAGATATGCGGGTGACGGCGTTCCAGCTTATCGCTGATGGCGTCACATACGTCCGAGAAATCAAACAGCTCTTGCTCTTGCGCCATGCGGGCGTAAAACACCACCTGAAACAGCAGGTCGCCCAGTTCGCTGCGCAGGTCATCGAAATCCTTACGGCTGATGGCGTCGAGCACCTCGTAGGTTTCCTCCAGCGTGTAAGGAGCGATGGTGTCAAACGTCTGCTCACGATCCCACGGGCAACCGGTTTCCGGGTCGCGCAGTCGCTGCATGATGTGGAGTAAGCGCTCGATGGCGGATGAATTCATAATAATCCTGATAATGACATGATAAAGGCGGGACCAGCCCGCCTTAAGGTAGTAACAACAGTATCAACTAATTGCCCTGCAAGCGCCGAGCGTCGATCACATCCGGCAGTTGATTGAGCTTGGCCAGTACCCGGCCCAGCACCTGCAAGTTGTAGATCTCGATATCCATGTCGATAGTGGCAAGCTGCTGCTTCACGTCGCTACGGCTTGAAACCCCCAACACATTGACCTTTTCGTTAGCCAGAATCGTGGTGATGTCACGCAACAAGCCGCTGCGGTCGTTGGCGGTCACCCGTACCACCAACGAATAGCCGCTGGAGTAACTTTCGCCCCATACCGCTTCGACAATACGCTCCGGCGCGTGACTGCGCAGGTCATCGAGCTGTTCACAGTCCGCACGGTGGATGGAGATACCGCGTCCACGGGTGATAAAGCCGATAATATCGTCGCCCGGAATCGGCTGGCAGCAACGCGCGATGTGGTGCATCAGGTTACCGACGCCCTCCACCACCACCCGGCCGTTGTCTTTGGCACTGGTGCGCTGGGCCGGTTGCTGAGACTTCTGCGTCAACTGTCTCAGCGCTTCACGATCCTGCTCTTCGGCGCTCGGCTGGTTCACCTTCGACTGTAGGAAGTTCACCAACTGATTAAGGCGGATATCACCACCGCCAATGCCAGCCAGCAATTCATCCATCGAATTGATGTTGTAGCGCGGCAACAGCAGTTTTTCGGCCATTTTCAGGCTGACACCAAGGTGCGCCAGTTCGTCTTCCAGAATCTGTTTGCCCGCCAGGATATTCTTGTCCCGGTCCTGCTTGCGGAACCAGTTGTGGATTTTGGAACGCCCACGGCTGGTGGTGATGTACCCCAGATTGGGGTTTAGCCAGTCACGGCTCGGGTTCGGCTGCTTCTGGGTGATGACCTCGATCTGGTCGCCCATCTGCAACTGGTAGGTGAACGGCACGATACGCCCGCCCACCTTGGCACCGATACAACGGTGACCAATATCGCTGTGGATGTGATAGGCAAAATCCAACGGCGTGGAACCGGTCGGCAAATCCACCACATCGCCCTTGGGGGTAAACACATAAACGCGGTCGTCGAACACCTGGCTGCGCACTTCGTCGAGCATTTCGTCCGAGTCCGCCATTTCTTCCTGCCAGGCCAGCAATTTACGCAGCCAGGCGATACGCTCTTCGTAACCGGAACGCCCGCTGGTTGCGGCCCCTTCCTTGTATTTCCAGTGTGCGGCGACACCCAGCTCCGCGTCTTCGTGCATCTGCCGGGTGCGAATCTGAATTTCCAGCGTCTTGCCGCCCGGCCCCAGCACCACAGTGTGGATCGACTGATAACCGTTAGGTTTAGGGTTGGCGACATAATCGTCGAACTCATCCGGCAGATGACGATAGTGGGTATGCACAATCCCCAGCGCCGCGTAGCAGTCCTGCAACCGTTCCACCACGATACGCACGGCGCGCACGTCGAACAGTTCGTCGAACGACAGCGACTTTTTCTGCATTTTTCGCCAGATGCTATAGATATGCTTGGGACGGCCATACACTTCGGCTTTCAGCCCTTCCTGCGTCATGGACGCACGCAGGTTTTTGACGAAATCGTCGATATACTGCTCACGGTCAATGCGACGCTCGTGCAGCAGTTTGGCAATACGTTTGTACTCGTCTGGGTGCAGGTAGCGGAAGCAAAAGTCTTCCAGTTCCCACTTAAGCTGGCCGATCCCCAACCGGTTAGCCAACGGCGCGTAGATATTGGTACACTCTTTGGCCGCCAGTACGCGCTCTTCTTCCGGTGCATCCTTCACTTCGCGCAGGTGGGCGATACGCTCCGCCAGCTTGATCACCACGCAACGAAAGTCTTCCACCATCGCCAGCAGCATACGGCGGATATTATCCACCTGCTCAGAGGCCATCGAGTCATGCTGGGTTGCTTTAAGCTGGCGTATCGCATCCATATCGCGCACGCCATGCACCAGATTGACGATATTCTTGCCGAAGGTTTCCTTCAGTGTCTCCTCATCCACCACGTTGGCGTTCGCCAGCGGGAACAGCATCGCCGCGCGCATACTGTCGTTATCCATACTCAGCGTGGAGAGAATTTCCACCATCTCAATGCCGCGCCACAACAGCAGCATCGCATCAGGGTGACCTTCCGTTTTTTCTTCGCAATAGCGCCAGGTTTCGGCCAGGCGTTCGCACGACGTTTTACTGGCGATACCCAGGGAGGCAATCCACGCGTCCGGCACGAACTTGCCTTCGGTATTCAAATGCGCACTTCTTACCGCAACCATAATTTCTCCCTACTTTACCGAGCCATCGGAACCAAGCAAAAACAGTGCCATCGACTCAAGATGTCCAGTATGTGGAAACATATCCAGCATGGTCAGCCGGGCTAGACGATAACCGGCAGCCATCAGCACGTTGCTGTCCCGCGCCAGCGTGGTGGGATTACAGGATATATACACCACCCGCCGGGGAGCCAGTTTCACAATCTGCGGCATCACGCCCGGCGCACCGGCACGGGCAGGATCAAGCAATATCTTATCAAATCCCATCGACGCCCATGGTTGCCGGGTGACGTCCTCTTCCAGGTCATGATGATAAAATGTGACCTGCGTCAGCCCATTGCGCTGAGCGTTTTCCCGCCCTTTTTCCACTAACGCCGCCACACCTTCGACCCCGACCACGCTACCAGCCTGTTGCGCCAACGGCAGGGTAAAATTGCCCATGCCGCAAAACAGGTCGAGCACCCGGTCCTGCGGCTGTGGGTCGAGCCAGGCTAACGCCTGCTCCACCATCCGCTGGTTGATGTCGTCATTGACCTGAATAAAATCGCGCGGGCTGAACGCCAGCGATAACCCGGCGATACGATACGACGGCATATCACCGTGCAAGCATTCCAGCGTACCCGCTTCCGGTGCGGCAAACAGCGCTACGCCATGCTGAGCAGCGAATGCCGTCAGCGCCTGGCGGTCAGCGTCACGTAGCGGATCCAGGTGGCGCAAAATCACCAACGGCCCCTGCTCGGCCAGCACCAGCTCCACATGCCCAAGCCGCCGGACGGCCTGCAACTTCCCGAGACAGTCGCGCAAAGGTACTATCAGTGCCTCCAGTTCCGGACGCAGTATCGGACAAGCGCCGATATCCACCAAATCGTGCGATCCCGCCTGTCGATAGCCCATCAACAACCGGCGCGATTTCGCCTGATAGTATAATGCAAGGCGCGCACGGCGGCGGTAGGCATAGGCTGACCCGGCGATGACCTCCGGCTCCGGTGGCACAGCACCGGTTTCCCGCGTCATCAGGTGTACCAACGCAGCCGCTTTACTGCGATGCTGCAATGGCTGGCTGACATGCTGCTGTTGGCAACCACCGCAAGTGGAAAAATGCGGGCAACGCGGCGTGACGCGTTCTTCGCTGGTGGTCAACAACCGCCGCAACCGGGCATGGGCAAACTGGCGTTTTTCTTCCGTCAGTTGCACCTCGGCCTGCTCACCTGGCAGCACGCCGGGGATGAACAGCGTTTTTCCCTGATGGCGGGCTACTCCCTGTCCGAATGGATCCAGATCATTCGCCGTCACGGTAAGGGTTTGCCGGGTCGTCACGCGCCGGTTTGGAGAGTAGAATTGCGCCATAAGTGTGCTGTCATTGATTTAATGGAATAGTCGGCCTTAATTGTCCCACATTGGAACCTCATGACCAAATACAGTCTGCGCGCACGTATGATGATACTGATTCTGGCACCGACCATGCTTATCGGTCTGCTGCTCAGTAGTTTTTTCGTCATCCACCGCTATAACCAGTTGCAGGAACAGTTGGCCGACGCTGGTGCCAGTATCATTCAACCGTTGGCGGTCAACAGCGCCTATGCTCTGACCCAACGTCAGCCGGAGTCGTTGCGGCAACTGGTCAATATGCTGCATCGCCATCACTCTGGCATTGTGCGCACCATCAGCGTATTCGACGCCCGCAACCAGCTTATTGTCACCAGCAACCCCAACAATCCTCACGGCCAGCTGTTGCAGGTGCCGTCCGGCAATCCGTTGCCGACCGCTATGCGGCTGCAAAACGAAGAAGAATGCCTGGTGTTGCAGATGCCTATCGAGAATGAAGGCGAAGTCTCTTCCGGTACGCTAATCAGTCGGCAGGCACCGATGGGCTATGTCGCCGTCGAGCTGGATTTGAACACCATCCGGTTGCAGCAATACCGGGAGATGTTTATGGCTGCGATGCTATTGCTGTTCTGCATGGGCGTGGCGATGCTGCTGGCCTATCGGCTGATGCGTGACGTCACCATTCCTATTCGCAACATGGTGGAAACGGTGGACCGCATTCGTCGCGGCCAGTTGGACAGCCGGGTGGAAGGCCACATGCTGGGCGAACTGGATATGCTGAAGAATGGCATCAACTCGATGGCGATGTCACTCACCGCCTATCACGAAGAGATGCAACAAAATATCGATCAGGCCACCTATGACCTGCGTGAAACGCTGGAACAGATGGAGATCCAGAACGTCGAGCTGGATCTGGCTAAAAAGCGGGCGCAGGAAGCGGCGCGCATCAAATCCGAGTTCCTGGCTAACATGTCCCACGAACTGCGCACGCCGCTCAATGGCGTTATCGGTTTTACCCGTCAGACGCTGAAAACCCAGCTGACGCCGACCCAGAAGGATTACCTGCAAACCATTGAGCGCTCCGCCAACAATCTGCTCAATATCATCAATGACGTACTGGATTTCTCCAAGCTGGAAGCAGGAAAACTGGTGCTGGAAAATATCCCGTTCTCGCTGCACAACACGCTGGATGAAGTGATCATGCTGCTGGCGCATACCGCCCATGAGAAAGGGTTGGAGCTGACGCTAAACATTCAGCATGACGTGCCGGAGCAGTTCGTCGGCGACCCGCTGCGCTTACAGCAAATCATCACCAATCTGCTGGGCAACGCCATCAAGTTTACCGAGCAGGGCAACATTGATATCCGCATCGAAAAGCGCAGGCAGGAGAGTTTGCAGGTGCTGCTGGAAATCCAGATCAAGGATACCGGCATCGGCATTGCCGAAGCACAGCAGACCCAGCTGTTCCAGGCGTTCCGTCAGGCGGATACCAGTATTTCGCGCCAGCACGGCGGCACCGGCCTGGGGCTGGTGATTACCCAGCGACTGGTGCGGGAAATGGGCGGCGACATCAGTTTCCACAGCAAACTGAATCAGGGCACCACCTTCTGGTGTACCGTTAATCTACAGATGAACCCGCACGTGCTGGAGCCCGATTATCACTTTGACAGTTTGCAAAATAAGCATCTGGCCTATGTGGAAGCCAACCCGGCGGCGGCTCAGGCGACGCTGGACATTCTGGTACATACACCACTGACCGTCAGTTACAGCCCGACGATGGAGCAGTTGCCGGAACGCACCTTCGATATTCTGCTGTTCGGCGTACCGATCTACTACCGCAACACGTTGCTGGATTTCACACCGCAGATTCGTGACTTCTGTCGCCTGGCCTCCTGCGTGATTCTGGCACTGCCCAGCATGGCAGAAATGGAAGCAGAACAGCTCAAGTCGTTCGGCATCCATGCCAGCCTGAGCAAACCCATCACCGCACCACGGCTGTTATCACTGCTGCAGGACAACAACCTGTTTAGCCAGGATAATCACGACGAGGTGCGCGCCTTACCGTCACCGGAAGCATCATTCAACCGTTTACCGCTCAGTGTGATGGCGGTGGACGATAACCCGGCCAACCTGAAGCTGATCGGCGCTCTGCTGGAAGAACAGGTAGAAAACATCATTCTGTGCGAAAGCGGTGCCGATGCCATCTCCCGTGCCCAGGACACCCATCTGGATATCATTCTGATGGATATACAGATGCCCGGCATGGACGGCCTGCAGGCCAGCGAACATATCCGTAAGTTGCCTCAGCACGCGCATACCCCGATTGTGGCGGTCACCGCGCACACCATGAGCGGTGAGCGCGAAGTGCTGCTGCAATCAGGAATGGATGACTATCTTTCCAAACCTATCGACGAACAGATGCTACGCCAGACGCTGTTGCGCCATGCCTGTAAAACACCGGGCGAGCCGCCCGCGTCGCCAATAGCCGCGGTTACGGCACAATCTCCGCTGTCGCTGGACTGGGATTTGGCGTTGCGACAGGCGGCCAGTAAACCAGATCTGGCACTTGATCTGCTGGCAATGCTGCTGGATTTCCTGCCGGAGGTACGCCAACAGGTAGAGGCGGTGCTGGCGGGCAACTCACCAGTCAATCTGGTCGATATCATTCACAAACTGCACGGCAGTTGCAGCTATAGCGGCGTACCTCGGCTCAAACAGATCTGTCACTACCTCGAACAGTCGCTACGCAAAGGCTTGTCGGTTGATGAGCTGGAGCCGGAATGGCTGGAGTTGATGGACGAGATGACCAATGTGGAAAACGCGGCACGTAAACGGCTGGAAACCGCGGTCTAAAACGGGCCGCCGTCTAAAACGGATCGCCCTCTAAAACAGATCTCAGTGTAAAAGGTCAGCGGCGATGGCAAACCGAAAAGGCCATCAGGCAGGCGGTTGCTCGCAAAGGCAGCGCCTGCCGATTGGTCGGCCATCGTGATGGTTGTCGGTAACAAGTTCAGGACATCGCCTGCGACAGTTTGATGGTAGCGGCAATATTGCGTGCGGTCATTCGCACGTTGTTGGCGGCGTTGTCTAACGCTTCCTCCAGCGAACAGATGTTGTAAAGCACGCTAAATACCGCATCAAGCCCATGATCATGCACCACGCCCACATCAGCCGTCAGACTGCCAGCAATACCGATCACCGGTTTGTTATAGCGCTTAGCCACAGACGCAACGCCGATCGGCACTTTGCCGTGAATAGTCTGGCTGTCGATGCGGCCTTCACCGGTAATAACCAGCGATGCGTCCCTAACCAGTTCGTCCAGCCCTAACGCTTCGGTGACAATCTCAATGCCACGGCGCAATTCCGCGCCACAGAACGCCAGCAACGCTGCGCCCATACCACCGGCAGCACCCGCACCCGGCACCTGCTCCACATCGATATCCAGATCGTGACGGATCACAGAAGCATAGTGTTGCAACGCCTGGTCCAACTGCTCCACCATCGCCCTGGTGGCACCTTTCTGCGGCCCAAATATCGCCGATGCCCCCTGCTTACCGGTCAGAGGATTGGTGACATCACACGCCACCTCAAACCGGCATTGCCGGATACGCGGGTCCAGCGAACAAATATCAATACGTGTCAGTCGCGCCAGCTCTGCACCGCCAAACCCAATCGGCTTATTCGCCGCATCCAGCAGTTGTGCACCCAGCGCCTGCATCATCCCGGCACCGCCGTCGTTAGTTGCGCTGCCGCCGATGCCGATAATACAGTGACGAACGCCATGATCCAGCGCGCAGCGAATCAGCTCGCCGGTGCCATAACTGGTGGTCAGCAACGGATTACGCTGATGTGGCGGCACCCGTTCCAATCCGCTGGCAGCCGCCATCTCGATAAACGCGGTTTTTTCATCCCCTGACAGCCCGAAAAAAGCGTCGATATCATCGCCCAGCGGACCGGTGACGTTTACCTTGACGATTTTACCGCGGGTGGCCGCCACCATGGCCTCCACGGTTCCTTCACCCCCATCGGCGACCGGCAGTTTCACGTAGCTGGCGTCGGGGAACACCTCCCGAAAACCGGCCTCAATCTGCGTCGCCACTTCCTGAGCAGATAAGCTCTCTTTGTAAGAATCCGGTGCGATAACTATTTTCATAAACGACTCGCGTCATCAACTACCCGCGCAGTAGGCTGTGTCCCGCAATTATTCGCGTCGCCGGCGCAGGGCCGAGGCCAAAACGCAACATGCCACACGGCTAGACCGGTGTCTGGGCTTCCCCACTCACGCGGTTCACATCCGATCTCGTTGCGATTTGACCGCCAGCCGCTGTCACGCACAATTGCGGGACACAACCAGGAACCGGCGCAAGTCAAAAATGTTCCGTCAACCGGGCGGCCCGCGCGTTGTGCCGACGCCGCCCTGTCAACTACCGAGTAACTTCCACTTTCGCCAGTTTCTCGTAATAACAAGCCAGCGCGCTGTGGTCGGCGCTGCCCAGGTCATCGGCCTTCAATGCCTGCATCATTTCCATCACCGCGGCGGTCAGCGGCAGTTGTGCGCCGACACCGTGAGACGTATCCAGCGCGTTGGCCAGATCTTTGATATGCAGATCGATGCGGAAACCGGGCTTGAAGTTGCGATCCATGACCATCGGCGCTTTGGCATCCAACACGGTACTGCCTGCCAGACCGCCACGAATCGCCTGATATACCAGGTCCGGGTTCACGCCTGCTTTGGTCGCCAGTACCAGCGCTTCCGACATGGCGGCGATATTCAGCGCCACGATGACCTGATTTGCCAGCTTGGTGACGTTGCCTGCACCGATATCGCCGGTGTGCACCACCGAACCCGCCATCGACTTCATGATGTCATAGCAACGGTCGAATACCGCCTTGTCGCCACCCACCATCACCGACAGCGTACCGTCGATCGCTTTTGGCTCGCCGCCGCTGACCGGCGCATCCAGCATCTCGACGCCTTTCTCCGCCAGCGCCGCAGCTATTTCACGGCTGGCCAACGGCGCGATGGAACTCATGTCGATTACCACCGTGCCTTTACGCGCGCCTTCGATCACACCGTTTTCACCCAGCACAACGTCTTTCACGTGAGGCGAGTTCGGCAACATGGTAATCACGATATCGCTCTGCTCGGCTACCGCTTTCGCTGTCTCAGCCGAGGTGGCCCCCGCCGCAACAACCTCGGCGACCGCTGCGCTATTTCTGTCCAGCACCACCAATGAGTAACCCGCTTTGATCAGGTTTTTGCTCATCGGTTTGCCCATGATACCCAGTCCAATAAAACCAATTTTCATTGCGATAACCTCGTTGTCCATTCAGTGACATGGTCAGATATGTTTACGGCCGATGCGGCCCTGATAATCCAAGTTACTTTTTAAATTTGTCGCACAGCGCCTGTGTTGCGCCACGGAACACGCCCAAATCGCTGCCTACCGCGACAAAACGCGCGCCCCATTCCAGATAACGACGGGCATCCGCTTCCACCGGTGCCAGAATGCCGCTCGGCTTACCGTGGGCTGCCGCACGTTCGAAGATGTGACGAATCACTTTCTGCACTTCGGGGTGGTTAGGTTGCCCCAGATACCCCAACGCGGCCGACAGGTCACCGGGGCCGACAAAAATACCGTCAACGCCATCCACCGCGGCGATCGCATCCAGGTTGTCCACTCCTTCCTGGGTTTCGATCTGCACCAGCACGGTGATGTTGTCGTTAATGGTGGAGAAATAGTTCGGTTCAGTACCGTAAGCGTTGCTGCGATGGCCGACCGACACACCACGAATCCCCGCTGGCGGGTAACGGGTTGATGCGACGGCGCGAATGGCTTCCTCTTCGGTTTCCACAAAGGGGATGAGAAAGTTATAAAAACCGATATCCAGCAAGCGCTTGATGATCACCGGTTCATTGCAGGGTGGACGCACCACCGGCGCGCTGTGGCTGCCTTTCAGCGCCATCAGTTGCGGGATAAAGGTGTTGATATCGTTCGGCGCGTGCTCGCCGTCCAGCACCAACCAGTCGAATCCCGCCAGCCCCAGTACCTCGGTGGAAATGGGATTGCCCAGTGCGCACCAGCAACCGATCAAGGTTTTGCCCTGATGTAAATCCTGGCGAAATTGGTTAGGTAACAGTGGCGTCTTCATGTTTTGTCCTTACTCTCTTACCGCGCCGCCCGGATGAGACGGCGCGTCTTAATGAATAAACAGCGATGGATTAACGAACCAGGCAAGGGCGTTTGTTATCGAACGTCCAGCCAGGAACCAGATACTGCATACCAACGGCGTCGTTACGCGCGCCCAGTCCCATGTTTTTATACAACTCATGGGCTTTCATCACTTGATCCATATCCAGTTCGACACCCAGACCCGGTTTTTTCGGCACTTCAACCATGCCGCCGACGATCTGTAACGGTTCTTTGGTCAAACGCTGATTGCCTTCCTGCCAGATCCAGTGGGTATCAATGGCGGTAATCCGACCCGGTGCGGCGGCAGCCACATGGGTAAACATCGCCAGTGAAATATCGAAATGGTTGTTGGAATGCGAACCCCAGGTCAGCCCCCACTCATGGCACATCTGCGCCACGCGCACCGACCCTTGCATGGTCCAGAAGTGCGGATCCGCCAGCGGAATATCCACCGATTGCAGGGAAATGGTGTGGCCCATCTGACGCCAGTCGGTGGCGATCATGTTTGTCGCGGTAGGCAGACCGGTGGCGCGGCGGAATTCCGCCATCACTTCACGGCCGGAGAAGCCTTGTTCGGCACCGCACGGGTCTTCAGCGTAAGCCAGCACACCGCGCAGTTGTTTGCCAAGACCAATCGCCTCGTTCAGCGACCAGGCACCGTTCGGGTCCAGCGTAATGCGCGCCTGCGGGAAGCGTTTAGCCAGCGCGGTGACCGCCTCAGCCTCTTCGCTACCGGCCAGCACACCGCCTTTCAGTTTGAAATCGTTAAAGCCGTATTTTTCGTATGCGGCTTCCGCCAGACGCACCACCGTTTCCGGCGTCAGCGCTTCTTCATGACGCAGACGATACCAGTCGCATTTTTCATTCGACTGATTTTGGTACGGCAGGTCGGTCTTGTTGCGATCGCCGATGTAGAACAGATAACCCAGCATCTCCACCGCGTCACGCTGCTGACCATCACCCAGCAATGCCGCTACCGGCACGTTCAGGAATTGCCCCAGCAGGTCCAGCATCGCGGCTTCAATCCCCGTCACCACGTGAATGGTGGTACGCAGGTCGAACGTTTGCAGGCCGCGGCCAGAGGCGTCGCGGTCGGCGAACTGATGACGCACCGCGGTCATCACGTTTTTGTATTCGCCCAGTGTTTTCCCCACCACCAGCGCGGCGGCATCTTCCAACGTCTGGCGGATTTTCTCGCCGCCTGGGATTTCACCCACACCGGTATGACCCGCGTTGTCCTGGAGGATCACGATGTTACGGGTGAAGTACGGCGCGTGCGCTCCGCTGAGGTTCAGCAACATGCTGTCGTGCCCGGCGACAGGGATCACCTGCATACTGGTAATAACCGGGGTGGAACTTTGCGACGTCATGATAGTTTCCTTCTGTTAAAACGTTGAATTTTTAGGCAATTCGCGACCAAACACCGGGCGCTTGCGATCAAACTTCCAGCCGGGGATCAGGTACTGCATCGCCGCCGCGTCATTACGCGCGCCGCTCGGCAGTTTCTTGTGCAGCTCATGGGCTTTCATCACCTGTTCCATATCCAGCTCGATACCCAGCCCTGGGCGTTCCGGCACCTTAATTTTACCGTTCACAATCTGTAGCGGTTCTTTGGTCAGATGCTGACCTTCCTGCCAGATCCAGTGAGTGTCGATGGCGGTCGGTTTACCGGGAGCCGCCGCACCCACATGGGTAAACATCGCCAGCGAGATATCGAAGTGGTTGTTGGAGTGGCAACCCCAGGTCAATCCCCACTCATCACACAGTTGCGCGACCCGTACCGCACCGTGCATGGTCCAGAAGTGCGGATCCGCCAGCGGGATATCCACCGCCTGTAGCATCACGGCATGGTTCATCTCACGCCAGTTGGTGGCAATCATGTTGGTGGCGACCGGTAAGCCGGTAGCGCGACGGAATTCCGCCATCACCTCGCGGCCAGAGAAGCCCTGTTCGGCACCACACGGGTCTTCAGCGTAAGTCAGCACGCCGTTCAGGTCTTTGCACAAACCAATCGCTTCATCCAGCAGCCAGGCCCCGTTTGGATCCACCGTGATGCGAGCATCTGGAAAACGTTTTTTCAGCGCCTTGACGGCGTCGACTTCCAGTTCGCCCGGCAGTACGCCGCCTTTCAGCTTGAAGTCTTTGAAACCGTAGCGATCGGCCGCCGCTTCCGCCAACCGCACCACCGCCTCGCTGTCCATCGCCTTTTGGTGACGCAGGTGATACCACGGATGCTTGCCCTGCTCGCCTGCAAGGTAAGGCAGATCGGTTTTAGTACGATCGCCGATATAGAACAGGTAACCCAGCACCGTCACTTCGTCGCGCTGCTTGCCCGGCCCCAACAACTCGGCCACCGGTACATTCAGATGCTGACCCAGCAAGTCCAGCAGGGCGGCTTCCAGTGCAGCGACAGCGTTGACCCGCAGCTCGAACGTCCAGGCACCTTTGCCGAACGAGTCGAAATCCGACGACTGGTTACCTTTGTGAACCTGATGCACCAGATGGTTCATGCGCGCCACCTGCGCCCCCACCACCTGCGGGATTGCCGCCGTCAACGTGTTGTAAATCACCTCGCCGCCCGGCGCTTCACCTACGCCGGTGTGCCCAGCGTTATCTTTCAGAATCACGATGTTGCGGGTGAAATACGCCCCGTGCGCACCGCCAATATTGAGCAACATACTGTCATAGCCCGCGACGGGGATGACTTTCATGTCGGTAATGACGGGAGAGTCTTGTGTACTGCTCATAATCACGTCCTTAACCCTGAATTAGCGAGGTTTATAAGGTTTCAATTCGATACGTTTAATATCCTGCACGATGAACAGGAAGCTCAGAATCGCCACCAGTGCATGGATACCAACATAAATCAGGCCACCGTTGAAGGAGCCGGTGCTGCCAACGATGTAGCCAATAGCAATCGGGGTCACAATGCCGGAGATGTTGCCGAACATGTTGAACAGACCACCGCTCAGGCCGCTGATTTCTTTCGGTGCCGTATCTGCCATCACCGCCCAACCCAGCGCGCCGATGCCTTTACCGAAGAACGCCGCCGCCATCACCGCAATCACCACCCATTCCGTGGTGACGTAGTTACAAATCACCATCGACATGGACAACAACATACCCAGCACGATCGGTGTCTTACGGGAGATAGTCAGTGACTGAGTACGGCGCATCAGGAGGTCGGAAATCACCCCCCCCAGTACGCCGCCGACAAAACCACAGATAGCTGGAATAGAGGCGACAAAACCGGCTTTCAAAATCGACATACCGCGAGCCTGCACCAGATACACCGGGAACCAGGTAATAAAGAAGTAAGTCAGCGCATTGATGCAGTATTGACCAAGATAAATCCCCATCATCATGCGGGAAGTCAGTAATTGCTTAATCTGGTGCCATTTCTCGCCACGAGCGACCTCTTTTTTCGTTGACGCCGCATCCATGTTAACCAACGCACCGCCCGCTTCGATGTACTCCAGTTCCGCCTTGTTCACGCTCGGGTGATCTTTCGGGTCATGAATCACTTTCAGCCACAGGAAGCTGATGACCATGCCAAGACCGCCCATGAACCAGAACACATGCGCCCAACCCACTTCGTGCGTCAGCCAGCCCATGATGGGAGCGAAGATGACCGTGGCGAAATACTGTGCAGAGTTAAAGATGGCAACAGCGGTGCCGCGTTCCTGCGCCGGGAACCAGGCTGCAACGATACGGCTATTACCAGGGAAGGACGGGGATTCACATAACCCCACCATAAAACGCAGCATAAACAGTGAAACTACGATGGCTGAACCGTGGAACAGGTCCACGAACCCTTGCAACAGGGTAAACAGCGACCAGGTGAAAATACTCCAGAAGTAGACCCGCTTGGAACCGAAGCGGTCAAGCAGCCAGCCGCCGGGGATTTGGCCTATAACATAAGCCCAGGAAAACGCGGAGAAGATATAGCCCATGCCGACGGCATCAAGACCAATATCTTTGGACATGGCGGAACCGGCGATGGAGATCGTAGCGCGGTCGCCATAGTTGAATGACGTGACGATAAACAGCATCACGACAATCCAGTAACGGGCGTTGGTTTTCTTTTGTAATACGCCTGCTGCTGTGCTGACGGTATTCATGATGAACTCCTACTTTCAGATAGCGGTTAGCTCATTCATTCCGAATAACAACACAATGTAGGGTTGGGTTACCAGAATGAAATCAAGAGTCGGTAATGGTTTGAATCCTGAGCAAAGGAACAAACAGAACAGCAAAAATAAACCACGGATCTCTTCGACTTCTGGAGGGAATTATAAAGGGCGGAGGTAGGCGTCTCACTGGACAAGCGCCCAACAATAACCACCTTCACCAACACGGATTATTGCAATCGCCTAACGAATTGGGAGTCATTTCACGAAAACACCGTTTTTTGTCGTTCAGGTCACAGGACACAGCGACATCAATGGTTACCTCAATAAAGAAAGGGGGCAAAGAGAACGGAATAATGTGACAAGTCTCACTGCATGTTGTTTCTTCGCCAGAGAAATTAAGCACAGCACATCGGGATGTCAGTCAATTGCATAATGCCCGGATGAAGCCATCTCCCCTATACTGGTGGCGAGCAAAGTCATTATTAGCAACAGTGAAAATAAACCGCGCGTTATAACTTTAACCAGCGTTATATACCCCAATAATTCGGGTTGCAGGACAAAACGTTCGCGTTGGCTTTTCAGGGCAAGGCTCATAACGAGCCTTGTAACGCGGCGACCGAGTGAACTCCCAGGGAACTTATCGCAGTCAGCGGCTGAGGTAAGTGACAAACCGGCGCGAGCCGATTTGAACTCGGTTGGCGGCAGGCCTGAGTACGGGCCGGTAGCGACGCCGACATCCCGGCAACCTGATGCATGACGGGTATAACTCATGAAGGTTAGCACCATGTCAGATAACACAAATAAGGGTGTGGCCAGTGAGCGGCCGCTTTATATCAAAGTCCATGAGTCTGACAATGTTGCCATTGTCGTTAACAATAACGGCCTGAAAGCTGGCACCCGGTTCAGCTGCGGTCTGGAACTGAAAGAACACGTACCACAGGGCCACAAGGTAGCATTAAGCGACATCGCGCTCGGCAAGCCCATCGTCCGTTATGGCGAAATCATCGGCTACGCCCTCAGAGACATCGCCCGTGGCAGTTGGATCGACGAATCGCTGGTGGAATTGCCCAACGCCCCGGCGCTGGAAACGCTGCCACTTGCAACCCGCGTTCCGCCGTCACTGCCGCCGCTGGAAGGTTATACCTTTGAAGGCTACCGTAACCCAGATGGTAGCGTCGGCACCAAAAACCTGCTGGGTATCACCACCAGCGTACACTGCGTCGCCGGTGTGGTGGATTATGTCGTCACACTGATCGAACGCGACCTGTTGCCCCGTTATCCCAACGTCGATGGCGTGGTCGCACTTAACCATCTGTACGGCTGCGGTGTGGCGATCAATGCCCCGGCTGCGGTCGTGCCAATTCGCACCATCCATAATCTGGCGCTGAACCCGAATTTCGGCGGCGAAGTGCTGGTGGTCGGTTTGGGCTGTGAAAAACTTCAGCCAGAACGACTGCTGCAAGGCACGCCGGATGTGCAGGCCATTTCACTGGACGACACCAGTATTGTGCGACTGCAAGATGAACACCATGTTGGTTTCAAATCCATGGTGGACGATATCCTGACGATGGCGGATAAACATCTGCAACAGCTCAACCGCCGTCAGCGCGAAACCGTATCGGCTTCTGAACTGGTCGTCGGTATGCAATGTGGTGGCAGCGACGCCTTTTCCGGTGTGACTGCCAACCCGGCAGTAGGATTCGCCTCCGACCTGCTGGTACGTTGCGGTGCCACGGTGATGTTCTCCGAGGTGACCGAAGTTCGCGACGCCATCCATCTACTCACGCCGCGCGCCATCAACGAAGAGGTGGGCAAGCGCCTGCTGGAAGAGATGGCCTGGTATGACGATTATCTGGACAGCGGTAAAACCGACCGTAGCGCCAACCCGTCGCCCGGTAATAAGAAAGGTGGCCTGGCCAACGTGGTGGAAAAAGCGCTGGGCTCAATCGCTAAATCTGGCACCAGTGCGATTGTCGAAGTGCTGTCGCCCGGTCAGCGCCCGACCCAACGTGGCCTGATTTACGCGGCCACGCCAGCCAGCGACTTTGTGTGTGGCACCCAGCAGTTGGCTTCCGGCATCACGGTACAGGTATTCACCACCGGACGCGGCACCCCTTACGGGTTGAAAGCCGTACCGGTTATCAAGATGGCAACGCGCACCGCACTGGCGGAACGCTGGCATGACCTGATGGATATCAACGCAGGCACCATCGCCACCGGCGAGGCCACTATTGAGGATGTGGGCTGGCAGTTGTTCCACTTTATTCTGGATATTGCCAGCGGCAGGAAAAAAACCTGGTCTGATCAATGGGGTCTGCACAACGCCTTGTCGGTGTTCAACCCGGCACCAGTGACCTGACCGTCTCCTCCTTGTTCACCGCCGGATCTTGTATTCGGCGGTGAACATTTCAAAACCGCGTTCACCCTCCGCCGTCTAAATCGCTGACATTCATTAGCAATATTCTCTGCGTAAATTTATTGATGACAGAACACAACCTGCGGTTCCTTTCATTGAGTGACTATTTTAATCCACTTAATAGTTTTCATCTTGGCCTGTTATTTTTATAACGGACTTTTTCGTTATTACTGTTAATAAAACGTTTTTATTGTGACCCCGAGTTTAAGAAAAAATCGAACAATATTTAATAAACTCAAAGATGGTAAAAAAAACACTGTTCAAAAAATGATTTGATTGACAACACAAAGACGTAAAGCATAAATTTCACCCTGAAAAAAATGGAACAATTTTATTTAGGGATGCTTTGATATTTAAAGCGCCCGTTTTTTTGCATCTTTTAACCTTACATTAAAAAAATAAAAACAATGATTCAACACACCTCTTAGCTCGTGTGATTAATCAGACCGTGCTCACACGTCGGTCCTTCTATTCTCACGATATAATACTGATATACAGCATCGGGGTTTTCAATGAGGGTTAATACACCTATTACACAACAGGAATACCTGTTGGATGACAACACCACATTAATGTCGACCACGGATGTTAAAAGCCATATTACTTACGCCAATTCTGCCTTTATCCGCGTCAGTGGTTTTGATGAACATGAATTGATGGGAACACCACACAATCTTGTGCGTCATCCGGATATGCCCATCGAAGCCTTTGCCGACATGTGGTACACGCTACAGCAGGGAGATAGCTGGACCGGCCTGGTTAAAAACCGCCGCAAGAATGGCGATCATTACTGGGTGCGTGCCAACGTCACACCGGTTTATCATCATAATCAGCTTGCTGGTTACATTTCAGTACGCAATACCCCTAAAGCGGAAGAAATTCAGGCAGCGGAACCTTTGTACGAAGCAGTACAGAATAAGCAGGCCCGCCATATTCGGTTTTATAAAGGGCTGGTGGTTCGAACCGGCTTGTTCTCAATACTGTCTTTGTTCCAACGGCTATCGGTGCGCTCACGATTACGGCTAGCCGTCCTGATCGGTGGGCTGGTGCCGCTGGCACTGATCTTACTGGGTTTCGGTGCCGCGACGTCGATTGTCGCCACCCTGCTATTGATGGTAGCGCTCGATCACTTTCTGCAACGGCAAATCGCACATCCACTACGTTTGATTCTGCGTCAGGCACAACAAGTGGTATCCGGCCGTCGGGCGGACAGTATCCATCTTAACCGGGTAGATGAAATTGGCCTGCTGTTGCGGGTGGTCAATCAGTTCGGGCTGAATTTGCATTCGCTGGTGGACGACGTTGGCACCCAGGTCGCAGGCATCAAAAATGTCAGCCAACAGTTGGCCGACAGCAACGGCGATCTGAGCGCGCGAACCGAGGAAACTTCCGCCAATCTGCAACAAACAGCGGCAGCCATCGAACAGATTACCGTTGCCGTTCAACAAAGCGCAGAAACCGCCATACAGGCGACCGGCATGGCACAAAACGCCAGCCTGTCTGCCAGTAAAGGCGGCGATATCATGGCCGAAGCAGTCGGCATGATGGAGGCAATCTCAAACGCCAGCCGCAAAATCGTCGATATCATCGGCGTCATCGACAGCATCGCGTTTCAGACCAACATCCTCGCGCTCAATGCTGCGGTGGAAGCAGCGCGAGCCGGTGTGGAAGGACGCGGCTTTGCCGTCGTGGCGGCGGAAGTACGCAACCTGGCGCAGCATTCCGCGTCTGCCGCGCGTGAAATTAAAACGCTGATCGATGCCAACATGACCAGCGTTGAAAACGGCAGCGCGCTGGTGGACAAAGCCGGTCAGCATATTCAGGACATCGTCAACGACGTGCAACAGGTCGCCACCATGATCAGCGAGATCAGCAACGCCACCCGCGAGCAAACCGCCGCACTGTCGTTGATCAACGATTCCATTGCCCAAATCGAGCAGATGACCGCTGGTAATACCGGCATGGTCGACCAATCAGCCGAGTTCGCTACCTGCCTCAGCAATCAGGCGCTGCGGTTAACTGATGCGATTAATGTCTACGGGAAATAAAGGGTGGCGTAAAGATACAATTCTTTACGCCTCGCCCCGAACAAAGGGTGGATAGAATTCGCTTTTTGGTTAATAATCACTCATAAGATCGCACCAGGTGCCGATAATAGAGATAGCAGGGACAGTCCCCTGCCCAGACGACATAATCAGGAGGATGTATGCTGAGTCCAATTACCAGCTCTGCGTTTGCAGTGATGCCGGTGCCAGCATCCACCAGCGTCGAAACCAACACTGAACAAAAGGTTTCCGATCGCAATCTGCAAAACCTGAAAGCCGCCGAGACATCGGGCGAGAGCACTAAAAAGCAGCAGGAAACCACGATTAACGGGCAGCAGCAGTCGATGCAGGCTCAGATCGTCGTGATGCAGGGTCAAATTGCACAGTTGCAGACTCAGCAGGTGCCGCCACCGCAGGAAAGTAAATCGCTGATCAAGCCAGTTGAAGGCGTCAATCGCCCCTCTGCCGAACACGCGATTGATATTTACATTTAACCGATCAAAATGTGAAACCGAATAACGAAACCCGCTGCCATCCAGCGGGTTTTGCTTTTTAGGCAAGTGACAAGCTCCATCAACAGCGTAAAGATAAAACGCTAAAGTCACCGCAGAGCCGTGCCGATAGCCATACTGTGGTTATGAACGCTTTCGGAAAGCAAGGGGGAAGATATGGTAGGTTCTGTCGGTTCAGCAGCATCATCAGTCTCAGGTGCAACAGCTACCAGCACCGTGGGTATTGAGCAAAAAATCATGCAACTCACCAAACAGATTCAGACCTTGACCAAAGATCTGACGAAAACGGCGGAGCAAATGCTCGAAGCCAAGAGCGATGAAGAACGCCAACTGTTGCAGCAGCAACAGAAAATGGTCCAGGCGCAGATCCAGCAATTACAGCAGCAGATTCAGCAACTGCAGCAGCAGAAAGCGCAGCAGCAATCTCAATCAGCGGCTGAGGCACTTTCTCCACAACTCGACAAACAGGCCTCACAGACCGACAAACAGGAAAAGGCCAACCCGCTGTCATCCGATCGCACTATCGATACCTATATCTGACAAGCCGTTATTATTTCGCCAGGTTTGTATAGTTTCCGTCAGGAAAGCGAAAAGCCGATAAGGGTGCCACTGAGCCGAGCCGATAACGGCATAGCCACTATGGCTATTTTCAGGAGGAATTTATGGCAAGCTCTATCGGCTCAGCAACATCGGCCGTCTCTGCGTCCTCGGGTAGCAGCAGTACCAGCGTTGACCAACAGATTGCCCAGCTTAATCAACAGATCCAGAAGTTGACTCAGCAGGCGACAAAACTGGCAACACAGCTGGCATCGACCCAGGATGCCAATCAGCAGGAAGTTTATAAACAACAACAGGTACTGATTCAGGCGCAAATCCAGCAGTTGCAGGCACAGATTCAGCAGTTGCAGCAGCAGAAAACGCAGCAATCTCAGTCCCAACAGTCTGATTTGTCGTCATCAGTGCAATCGACCAAACCTCAGGAAGGCGTCAACGCGCCAACGGATGAGAACAGCATCAATATCTATATCTAATCCTGTCGCTGACTGATTATTTTCTGGCATGAACAAAGCATCATTATCACACGGATTAATGATGCTTTTTTCTTTTAGGGTACTCAAAACGGTAGGGAGCGGAAATAAGACTCAAGACGCCAGACCACAGCTATCACCACCACTCGATTCAGGGCTGAGGACGGCGCAGAGGCTTCACCAGCCCCTGTAACCCTTCTATCTTGATGGCCAGCGTAATCTGCATTAGCTCGCCTAACCGCCCAGCCGGAAATTCGCTTTTACGGGCGAACCAGAGGAGATACTCTTCCGGCAAGTCGATCAGCATCCGGCCTTTGTACTTGCCAAAAGGCATCGGGGTATTGGCTATCGCCAGCAGATCCGCCTTTTCCATCTTACGATTGCCCCAACAGGCGCATCATTTCCGCTTCATCAATCACTTCAATACCCAGTTCCTGCGCTTTGGTCAGCTTGGAACCAGCCGCTTCGCCCGCGATCACCAGATCGGTTTTTTTCGACACGCTGCCGCTGACCTTCGCACCCAGTGCCGTGAGACGATCTTTGGCCTCATCACGAGACAACAGCGTCAGCGAGCCGGTCAACACCACGGTTTTCCCGGCGAACGGGCTATCCGAAGCCTCAACATCCACCACCACCGGGGCTGGCCAGTGAATGCCAATACTCTCGCTGATCAAGTCCTGGATCACCTGTTGGTTGTGCGCTTCATCAAGAAAATTGCGCACATGGGTCGCCACCACGATGCCGACATCCTGCACCTGCTGTAACGCCTCCAGATCGGCGGACTGCAATGCCTCCAGCGTACCAAAATGCGCTGCCAGGCTGGCAGCGGTCGCCTCACCGACATCGCGGATCCCCAACGCATACAGGAAACGGGCAAAGGTGGTGGATTTGGCTTTGCTCAGCGCATTCACCAGATTCTGCGCCGATTTCGGCCCCATACGGTCAAGTCCGGTCAGGATACCGGCGCTCAGGCGAAACAGGTCCGCCGGTGTCTTGACGTACTCTTTCTCCACCAGTTGGTCGATAATCTTATCGCCCATGCCTTCCACATCCAGCGCGCGACGGGAAACAAAGTGCTTCAACGCCTCTTTACGCTGCGCGCCGCAGAACAAGCCGCCGGTGCAGCGGGTCACGGCTTCCCCTTCTACCCGCTCCAGCTCTGAACCACACACCGGGCATTGCTCAGGAAACACTACCGGGCGGGCATCCGCCGGGCGCTCGGACAGCACCACACTGACAATCTGCGGGATCACATCGCCAGCGCGTCTGACGGCAACCCGGTCGCCAATCTGAATCCCCAGACGTTCGATTTCATCGGCATTGTGCAGTGTAGCGTTGCTGACCACCACCCCGGCGACAGCGACTGGCTCCAGCCGCGCCACCGGCGTAATCGCACCGGTGCGGCCGACCTGAAATTCAACGTCGCGCAGCCAGGTCAACTGTTCCTGCGCCGGGAACTTGAACGCCACCGCCCAGCGCGGTGCACGAGCAACAAACCCCAGCCGCTCCTGCAACGCCAGCGCATTGACCTTGATCACCACGCCATCGATATCGAACCCCAGCGTCTCGCGTTCCTGTTCCACCTGACGGTAGAAATCCAGCACGGCATCGCTGCCAGTACACAGGCGAATGCGGTCGCTGACCGGCAGCCCCCAGTCCCGGAACTGCATCAGCCGCTGCCAATGAGTGTCCGGCAGAGTTCCCCCCTCAACCAGCCCAACGCCGTAGCACAGGAAGGTCAACGGACGGGTCGCGGTGATGCGCGGGTCCAGTTGACGCAGCGAACCGGCCGCAGCATTGCGCGGGTTGGCGAATACCTTACCGCCGGTGCGGCGCGCTTGCGCATTCAGGGCATCGAACCCCTTGTGCTTCATGAACACTTCGCCGCGTACTTCTAGCCGTTCCGGAATGTTGTCACCGCGCAGACGCAACGGAATCGCACCGACGGTACGAATATTGGCGGTAATGTTCTCACCGGTGGTGCCATCGCCACGTGTCGCCGCGCGCACCAACAGACCGTTTTCATACAACAGGCTGACCGCCAGGCCGTCGAGCTTCAGTTCGCAACAGAAGGTTAGCTCGCCGTCATTTTTCAGGCGGTCGTTGATGCGCTTACTGAATGCCAGAAAACTTGTCTCGTCGAAGACGTTATCCAGCGACAGCATCGGTACTTCATGCGCGATGGTATCAAACGCATCCAGCGGTGCGGCACCGACCCGCTGGGTCGGCGAATCCGGCGTTACCAGTTCAGGATGCGTCTGCTCCAGCGTTTTCAGCGCATTCATCAGCTTGTCGTATTCCGCGTCAGGAATTTCCGGCGCATCCTCGACATGATATTTGTACTCGTGATAGCGCAGTTGAGCGCGCAGTGCGTCAATCTGCACCGACACGGTAGAGATACCGTCGGCTGGCTTCGACTCTTTTTCCAACATAAGCGCGCCCGTCAGTCTCTGGCTTTGATGGTGTTGATGATATTGGTGGTCGAGCAGCCGTCTTCAAAGTTCAGCACCCGCACCTCACCGCCATTGGCCCACACTTCTTTGCTGCCGGCGATATCTTCCGGCTTGTAATCGCCGCCTTTCACCAGAATATCCGGCAGGACTTCGCTAATCAGGCGCTGCGGTGTGTCCTCCTCGAACGGCACCACCCAGTCCACGGCTTCCAGCGCACCCAGCACGATCATACGCTGCGTCAGCGGATTAACCGGGCGGCTCGGCCCTTTCAGGCGTTTGGTAGAGTCATCGCTGTTCACCGCCACAATCAGACGATCGCCCAGGCGGCGTGCATTAGCCAGGTAAGAGACGTGTCCGGCGTGCAAAATATCAAAGCACCCGTTGGTCATGACCACGGTTTCGCCGCGCTGACGCGCCAGCGCCACCGCATCTTTTAGTTGAGCTTCGGTCATAACGCCAAAGCCAGTGTCGGCACGGCCGCGAATGGCGTTTTCCAGCTCGATCGGCGTTACCGTCGAGGTGCCGAGTTTACCGACTACCACACCCGCCGCCGCGTTAGCCAGGAAGCAGGCTTCCTCCAGCGGTTTGCCCGCCGCCAGCGCCGCCGCCAGCACACCAATCACGGTATCACCGGCACCGGTGACGTCATACACTTCCTGCGCCTGCGTCGGCAGATGTAACGGTGCCTTGCCCGGTTGCAACAACGTCATACCCTGCTCGGAACGGGTGACCAGCAGTGCGGACAAATCCAGCTCCGCCAACAGCTTCTCGCCGCGCTCCACCAGATCGTTTTCGTCTTTGCAGCGCCCGGCCACCGCTTCGAACTCAGACAGGTTCGGCGTCAGCAGCGTCGCACCGCGATAACGGTTGAAATCGGTGCCTTTCGGGTCGATCAGTACCGGTACACCGGCTGCTCTGGCGGTTTGGATCATGCTCTGCACATGCACCAGCGCGCCTTTAGCGTAGTCAGACAGCACCAGTGCGCCGATTTTCGGCAATGCCTGCTGGATGCGTTCAATCATGGGCTGCGGATCGACGCTATCAAACCCTTCCTCAAAATCGAGGCGGATCAGTTGCTGATTGCGCGACAGCACACGCAGCTTGGTGATGGTCGGATGGGTGGGGACGGAAACAAAGTCACACTTGACGTTAACTTCATTGAGTTTGGCGCTCAGGGCGCGGGCGGCATCATCAATGCCGGTCAACCCCACCAGACGCGACCCTGCTCCCAGCGCGGCGATGTTCATCGCCACGTTGGCTGCGCCGCCAGGACGCTCTTCGATGGTATCCACCTTAACCACCGGCACCGGTGCTTCCGGCGAAATACGGCTGGTTGGGCCGTACCAGTAGCGGTCCAGCATTACGTCACCCACAACCAAAACACCGGCGTGGCGAAAATCAGGTAGCGTTACTTTCATTCCCTGGCTCCAAAAAACAGGTTCATTTTTAACGCGCGCTATACTATCACATTCAACTATCACACCATCACATTCAACGCCCACGCCATCACACTCAACGACCACGTGACTCCGGGTAGCCACAGCGTTTAGTGGGCTGTATTGCGCGACACGTCTCACCCCAGCCACGTTTGCCAGCTCTGTTGCACCTGCTCGCGCTCGGCACTGAAACGTTCCAGACCAACGCGACCGGGCAGCTCCTGCAACGCCAGATGGTGGATTTCATCGCGCAGGGTGATGTAAGCCAGCCGTAGCGCGTCAGCCTCTTCTTCCGTCATCACACCATGGCGGGCCAACAGCTCCAGAATGCGCACATTATCGGACCAGTGCGTCAGCCGCGGCTCCTGCGCCGCGTAACGCAGCACCAGATACTGGGCGATGAACTCAATGTCGGTGATGCCACCGGCATCAGCCTTGATATCAAACCCTGACTCTTTGCTGGCGTGGTGCTGGCGCATTTTTTCTCGCATTTCCCGCACTTCGGTACGCAGCACATCGCCATCGCGCTCACGGCACAAAATACGCTGACGAATCTGCTCAAACTGCTGCTGAATGGCAGGTTCGCCATACACTACCCTGGCACGCACCAGCGCCTGATGTTCCCAGGTCCAGGCTTCATTGCGCTGATAATCCTCGAACGCCGCCACGGTACTCACCAGCATCCCCGCTGCGCCTGATGGCCGTAAACGGGCGTCAACCTCATACAAGATACCGGACGAAGTACGGGTGCTGAACAGGTGCATCACACGCTGGGCCAGCCGCAAATAGAACTGACGACCGTCGATGCTGCGTTCACCATCGGTCGCCACGTTATCCGGGCAATCGATCAGGAACACCAGATCAAGGTCAGAGCTGTAGCCCAGTTCCCAACCGCCTAACTTGCCGTACCCCACCACGGCGAACCCGCGCCCGGAATGAGAGTGCAGGTGGGCAGGCTGGCCGTAACGCGCCACCATCTGATTCCACGCCTGCTGTACTACGGCGGCGATGATCGCCTCCGCCAGATAAGTTAAGTGATCGCTCACTTTCATGACCGGTAGCGCGCCAACAATATCCGCCGCCGCGATGCGCAAATGCTGCGCCTGCTTGAACTGACGCAACGCTTCCAGTTGCTGTTCTTCGTCCTCTTCCGGCACCCGCATCAGGTACTGACGCAATTCGTCGGCGTAAGCATTCAGCGCGGTCGGTTGGTACAAGCTGGCCGGATCCAACAGTTCATCCAGCAGCAACGGATAACGCGCCAACTGGCTGGCAATCATTGGCGACACGGCACACAGCCGGATCAGCTGTGTCAGCGCCGAGCGCGACTCCAGCAACAGTTCCAGATAAGTGGTACGGGTGACAATGCCCAGCAACAGCGGCGTCAGGCGCGCCACGATGACGTCAGCGTTGGCGTGACCGCAGGCCTGCGCCAGCAATGCGGGCATCAGTTGGTCAAGTACGTCTCGCCCACGTGGTCCGATGGTTCTACGGGATAAATCCGCGCGGAAATCCGTCACCCGCGCAAGCAACCGCTCACACACCTCCGGGGTCAGTTCAGGTGCCAGCGTCGCCAGGTCGGCGCTATCCAGGCCATCCTGCCACAGGCTGCTGTAATGGCTATGCTCTGGGGTTTCGCTGCCGTCCGGCGCGTCATCACCAATCAACTCATGGAACACCGCACGCACGGCGTGCATCTGCTGATGTAAGCGTTCACTCAGCAGTGACCAGTCATCACAGCGCATCCCCCACGCCAGCCGAGCCTGATTAAGCGGGTCTTCCGGCAGGGTTTGCGTTTGTTCGTCAGCAATTGATTGCAGCAGGTTCTCCAGCCGACGCAAAAACAGATAAGCCTCGCGCAGTTGGGCCGCCTGCACGGGCGTCAATAGCCCCAGCTCGCCAACCTGCGTCAACGTCGGCAGCAGAGAGCGCCCCTGCAATGTGGGCTCGCGGCCGCCACGAATCAGCTGAAACACCTGGGTGATGAACTCCACTTCGCGGATGCCGCCCGCCCCCAGCTTGATGTTGTTGCGCAAGTCTCGCCGCCGCACTTCACGGGCGATCATGCTCTTCATGTTGCGCAGTGACTGAATCACACTGAAATCGATATAGCGGCGGAACACGAACGGCCGCAACATGCGGATCAACTCCTGGCTGTAGTGGTCGTCATCGCCACCCATCAGCCGGGCTTTGACCATCGCATACCGTTCCCAGTCGCGCCCCTGTTCCTGATAGTAATCTTCCAGCGCGGCGAAGCTCATCACCAGCGGGCCGCTGTCACCAAACGGCCGCAGGCGCATATCCACCCGGTAAACGAAGCCATCCACCGTCGGCTGGTCCAGCGCTTTAATCAGCCGCTGACCAAGGCGGGTAAAGAACTGGGCGTTATCCAGCTCCCGGCGTCCGCCGCGGGTCTGGCCGTTTTCCGGGTAAGCAAAAATCAGGTCGATATCCGAGGAAAAGTTCAGCTCACCGCCGCCGAGTTTGCCCATGCCCAAAATCAGCAATGGCTGAGGTTCGCCCGCCGTATTGCACGGCGTGCCCCATTCGCGGCAGCAGACGTCATACAACCACTGGCGAGCGGCAACGATCAGCCCTTCCGCCAGGACGCTCAGTTGCTGTAAGGTTTGCTCAGTGGTACTAAGGTGTAACCATTGCCCCCAGGCGATACGCGTCAGAATGCGGCGACGGAACAGGCGCAGCGCCTGCATTAGCGCCGCCTCATCGCTGACACCACTCAATGCCTGCGATAGCCAGTCCGCATACTGTCGCCACTCTTCTGGCTGGGGAGGGTGCTGCACCATTTCCTGCCGCCACTGTGGATAGCGTGCCAGCGCATCGCTGACGAACTCGCTGCAAATCAGTACCGCCATTGCCTCATCGGCCAACGGCGTCTGCCCGGAAGTCGACAGACGTTCCGCCTCATGGCGCGCCTGCTCGGTCAGTAGTTCAGATAGCGGAAACAACGATGCGGGATGACAGGTCATGGCGATATCCTTGCACAGCTGCCCCGTCAGGCAGCCTCAATAAAATGTGAATCGGGGAATATCGCCTTGCCGGTGCCGGAAAGGCGATAACCGCGAAGCGCGACAGCGAGATTACTGGCCGCTGTGCAGCCAGAACGGCGGCTGTTCGAGTGCCTGCTTGCGGCAATGCTCCAGCTCGCTGGGTATACTCTGGCCGACAGACAGCGCGTCAATCAATTGCATCAGTTCACGCCATGGCTGCAAATAACGGAGGGAGTCCTCCGGCGGATAGGCACCGCCCAACAGCAAAAAGGCGTACACGCCTCGCTGCAAGCGCGGCAATTGCTGGGCGTAATGCAACGCATCCAGCGCATGGCTAAATACCGCTTTCAGTTCAGCCAGCCCACGGCTCAGCATGATATCGGCAAAGCGTTTCCAGGAACTTTGCAACCGCATCAGCTCACGGTTGTCCATGTAGCCACGCCAGCCATGTTTTACCAGCCATGAGGTCAAAGTCAGTTTGCCCTTCAGGTAATCGACGCTGTAGCAGAGCGTATCCGCTGTTTCCGTACGCTCGATCGCCTCTTCAAGATGGGTTAACGCCGCACGGAACTCCGAGGTTAACTTGCGCGGCACCACGCCCCCCACCAGCACCAGCAGTTCCCGCATCATCGCACCGGCCTCCAGCAATGCCTGACGTGCTGCATTATCACCGCGCGACCACAATTCCTCGTGGTATTGCCAGTGACTAAACGCATATTCCAACCCGGCAGCAATGCCGTGATCGAGGGTCATTTTTGGCTCCACTGGCAGGAACCCCAACGTTCTAAGCGGCCGTACCGGATTGCCTTTCGCCAGATGATAGCCACGGGCAGCTTTGCTCAGGCTCCCTTGCCGTAAACCGCCGATATCAGCCAGTTCGCTAGCGAACGCCAGCAAATCCTCGGTGCGGCCGTTTTTCAGCTCCAGTTCCAGTTCACACAGCGGTTCGACGAATTCGCCTGCGCTGACCTCGCCCTGGTCTATAGCAATCTCAATCAGGCTCTGATGGTGAGACACCACCCAGGCTTCTCGCTGAAAATCGGTGCTGAACAGCGGCTGCAATGCCTGAGCCAGCGCATCGATATCGCAATCCTCCGGCCAAATCTCAGCGGGCAGTAGGCGAATATCCAGTTGCGGCCCAGGTAAATCCACGTTGTATTCTGGATGCTGATGTAACCCGCCCACCACTTTTCCCGCGGTTTTCACCGTCATTTCATAACGGCCGTTTTCTCCACGGATACGCAGCCCGATACCATGTTGGCGCAGATAGGCATCGGCGGTTTCGTAATAAATATTCGCCAACTTTCGGGTATGCAGATGGTTGCTGTGCCCCACATCACTCTGCCAGTTTTTCAGGCCCTGTTTAACCGTCGCTACTGCATCGGGGTGAATGATAAATTTTAACTCGATCTCTTCGCTCATAGTCTTGCACTACCGGATATTGCGGAAATGTCGCCAGTAGATAACATTTTATCTTAGGTTGCCACTTTTGCGGCATGGCGTCGTCAACGCCTTGCGAGCGTTCTCACAAGGCGCAGGTAACCGGTTTTCGCCTCTGTCGAATTTTGACTATGCTTAATTCCTCATCCCACATTAACCAACACACTGATTTACAAAACCAAGTTTACAAAACCAAGAGTAAGACTGTTCCCATTCAGGTTTGCTGGCGTCATCGTCAGACTGGGCGCGCTAACCGCAGAATCTTTATGAACTTAATATATTGAATATGATGAATAAATTACCCTTGTTCCTTGCCGCTATCCTCGGTCTGTCCACCACATTGGGCCTTCATGCGGAAGAAAAACGCTACATCTCCGATGAACTGGTTACCTATACCCGCAGCGGCCCGGGCAACCAATATCGCATTGTCGGCACGTTGAATGCCGGTGAAGCGGTCACACTCATCAGCACAAATGAGGATGCCGGTTACGCCCAGATTCGTGACGACAAAGGCCGCACCAGTTGGATTCAGCTTGACCAGCTCAGCCAGACGCCCAGCCTGAAAACCCAGGTGCCAGAATTGGAGAATCAGGTCAAAACCCTGACAGACAAGCTTAACAGCGTCGATCAGGACTGGAATCAGCGCACCGTCGACCTGCGCCAGAAAGTCGCCACCAGTGACAGCACCCTCACCGCGTTGCAAAAAGAAAATCAGGCTCTGAAGAGTCAGCTGGATGTGGCGCAGAAAAAGCTTGAAGTCGCCAATCTGCAACTGGACGACAAGCAGCGCACGCTGATCATGCAGTGGTTTATGTACGGTGGCGGCGTGGCGGGTGGCGGTCTGGTACTGGGACTGTTGCTGCCACATTTGTTGCCCCGACGCAAAAAGAACGACCGCTGGATGGGGTAAAACCTGAACACCGGCTCGTTGGCCGCACGGATGTCCCGTTGTGTTCGAGAGGATGTTAATCAACAATAAGCGAAATTATCGTTAACTATAATTTCGTTTACGGCTGGTGATTATTCTCGTTATCGACACAGCCTAACATCAGGAGCCGGGTTTGAAGATTTACCTTGTAGGGGGCGCAGTGCGCGATGGCCTGTTGGGCAGACCGATCACCGAACGCGATTGGGTCGTGGTCGGTGCGACACCGGATATGCTGTTACAACAAGGCTACCAGCAGGTCGGGCGGGATTTCCCAGTATTCCTGCACCCGGAGAGTAAAGAGGAATATGCGCTGGCGCGTACCGAGCGCAAATCTGGCAATGGGTATACTGGATTTATTTGCCAGGCCACACCGGACATCACGCTGGAAGCAGATCTACAGCGGCGCGATCTGACCATCAACGCCATCGCGCAGGATGAAGACGGTCAGTTGATTGACCCTTACGGCGGTCAGCGCGATTTGCAAAACCGGCTTCTGCGCCATGTCTCCGACGCGTTCAGCGAAGATCCGCTGCGGGTGCTGCGGGTCGCGCGATTCGCCGCCCGCTATGCCCATCTCGGCTTCCTGATTGCCGAAGAAACCCTGAACCTGATGCAGGCGATGACCCGCAACGGCGAGCTGGATTTTTTGACGCCGGAGCGAGTGTGGAAAGAAACGGAGAAAGCCCTCGCCACGCAGGATCCGCAAGTCTATTTTCAGGTGCTGCGTGACTGTGGTGCGTTGGCGGTGCTGTTCCCCGAAGTCGACAGTCTTTATGGCGTACCCGCCCCCGCCCAATGGCACCCGGAAATCGACACCGGCATTCATGTGATGATGAGTCTGGCGATGGCCGCCCGCCTCAGCCCGGCGATTGATATTCGTTTCGCCACCTTGTGTCACGATCTCGGTAAAGGGCTGACCCCACCAGAACTCTGGCCGCGCCATCATGGGCATGGTCCGGCTGGCGTCCCCTTGGTTGAAGCCTTGTGCCAGCGCTTACGCGTACCTAACGCGCTACGCGACCTGGCCTGTCTGGTGGCCGAATACCATGATGTGGTCCACACCGTACAGATGCTACAGCCTCAAACGCTGCTTAAATTGTTTGACGCCATCGACGTCTGGCGCAAACCCCAGCGTCTGGAACAGTTGCTCCTCGCCAGTGAGGCGGACGCACGCGGGCGGGCCGGACTGGAGCAACAGCCCTATCCGCAAGGGGACTATCTGCGTGAAGCCTTTGCTGCCGCCAGCAGTATAACCAGTGCAGAAGTGGTAGCAGCCGGATTCCAACATGCTGCGATCAGGGAAGAGTTGCTGCGCCGGCGCCGTGCTGCATTGGAAGAATGGAAAACCCGGCGCACTGAAGCTGCCGGGCCTTCATCATAAACGCATGACCATGATCGTCGGGATGCACCACGCATCCCGACAGCGTTACATCAGTACCAGCCACACCACCGCCGCCACGATGAAACGATAAATGGCGAACGGCACGAAAGAGATGCGCTTAATTAACTGTAGGAACGTTTTAATAGCGATCATCGCCACCACAAACGCGGTCAAGAAACCGGTAGCGAACATCGGCAGGTCGGACAGCGACAGGAAATGCCAGCTTTTGTATAAGTCCAGCCCACTCGCGCCCAGCATGATCGGCACCGCCAGAATAAAGGAGAACTCAGACGCCGCATAGCGATTGACCCCGACCAGCATCCCGCCAGAAATCGTCGCCCCTGAACGCGAGAACCCCGGCCACAGCGCCAGACACTGAAAACAACCAATCAGGAATGCCTGAAGATAACTGATGTCATCCAGCCCTTCCGCCTTCGCTTTTTTCGGTTTAAGCCACTCAGCCAGCAGCAACAGCACACCACCGACAACCAACGCATAAGTCACGGTAACCGGATTGAACAGCGATTTGATGAAATCATGCAACAGCAACCCCAGCACCACCGCGGGGATCATCGCCAGCACGATGTGCGCCAGCGTCAGATGGCCTTTACCGCGCCCTTCATGCTGCGGTGGTTGACCGAAATGAATACCAATTAAGCCGAACATTCTCCGCCAGAACACCACGACCACCGCCAGGATCGACCCTAACTGGATGATGACTTCAAAGGTCTTGGCGGTGTCGCCTTCGAACCCCAGCCAGTGACCGACAATGATCATATGCCCGGTGGATGACACCGGCAGAAATTCGGTGAGCCCTTCCACCACCCCAAGAATGAACGCCACCAGCAACGAATGCAGATCCGCCATCGACCGTTAACTCCCTACCTGCCACATAAAAAAGCGGCCTTGCCGTCAGCAAGCCGCAACGTATAAAGCACATCGAAGATGTCCCACGTGTCGGGGACTAACTTAAAATAGAGATATTATCTTTTGATTACCTTAAGAAGGGTCTGTGTTTGCGTTGAAATGATCGCCAACCGATTCATCGCGCCGGGCGAACACCGCGTTCAATCACCACGCCCACGCTGCGTGCCTGCGCCACTGCGCCGGGCTTGCTGACCTTCAGCCGCAGCCAGGGAATGCCAAAGCGCTGCATCAGTGTGGCGGCCACCTCTTCAGCCACTCGCTCCACCAGCGCAAATCGCCCACCGGCGACCCGTTCAATCACCGCGTCGCTGACGTCAGCATAACTCAGGCAATCCGCTACATTATCGCTGGCAGCTGCCGGGCGGTTATCCCAGGCCATTTCGATATCGAACATCAACTTCTGCTGGATGGTCTGTTCCCAGTCATAAACACCGATGGTGGTGATTACGCTCAGTTCTTCAATAAACACGATATCCATCACGTCATCCCCTGTTTTTGCCGCCGCCGGATACCACTTCCGACAGAAAGTGCGTATTATCCACAGATGCTGAACTTAAAACGACCTTTATTAGACGGAAGCCGTTTATGAGTGTTATCGCGCCCGGAATGATTATCGTCGCGTATCTGTGTGGCTCGATCTCCAGTGCGATTCTGATTTGTCGCCTCGCGGGTTTGCCTGACCCACGCACACACGGTTCCGGCAACCCTGGTGCCACCAATGTCTTGCGCATCGGCGGTAAAGCCGCTGCCTCCGCCGTACTGGTTTTTGACGTTCTTAAAGGGATGCTGCCGGTGTGGGGCGCTTATGCGCTGGGTAGTTCGCCGCTGTATCTCGGCCTGACGGCTATCGCCGCCTGCCTGGGCCATATTTACCCGATTTTTTTTCGCTTCCAGGGCGGCAAAGGCGTCGCGACTGCGTTTGGTGCCATCGCACCTATCGGCTGGGACCTGACCGGTTTGATGACCGGCACCTGGCTTCTGACCGTGCTGTTGAGCGGCTATTCCTCACTAGGTGCGATTATCAGTGCGCTGATTGCGCCATTCTACGTCTGGTGGTTCAAGCCCCAGTTCACCTTTCCAGTCGCCATGCTTTCCTGCCTGATTCTGATGCGGCATCACGATAATATTCAGCGCTTGTGGCGCGGCCAGGAAAGCAAGATCTGGAAAAAGTTGCGTCGCAAACACCAGTCGGCGGATGACACCCCAGAGAAACACGACGAACCCTGAGTGTAAAAAAGCGGCCTTAATTGGCCGCTTCGTTTTTCATCAGGTTCGGTGGTCTTCCCGGTTTTAATCAGTAACGCCCTAACGCCGCCAGCGCCTGCTGTTCCAGCCGGAACTGCGCCATGCTGGCCGCCAGTTCGCGCGCCTGCTCTTCCAGCGAGCGGGTTGCCGCCGCCGACTCCTCCACCAGCGATGCGTTTTGCTGCGCGACCGAGTCCATCTGCGACACCGCCAGATTGACCTGCTCAATGCCATTGCTCTGTTCACGGGTCGCGGTGGAAATCTCACGCATCAGGGTGGTGACCTGCGATACCGATGAGGCCACGTCACTCATGGTTTCGCCAGCAACGCGAGCAATTTCAGCACCTTCGTTAACCTGTGTTTGCGAATCCTGCATCAGTACCTTGATTTCGCGGGCTGACTGAGCACTACGCTGTGCCAGACTACGTACCTCGCCCGCCACCACGGCGAAGCCGCGGCCTTGCTCACCGGCGCGCGCCGCTTCCACCGCTGCATTCAGCGCCAGGATATTGGTCTGAAACGCGATACCGTCAATCATCGTCAGAATGTCGGCTACCCGCGACGCCGTAGCGGAGATCATCTGCATTTTATCCAGCATCTGCTCAACCGCCTGGCTGCCTTTCGTGGCGGTATCGGATACCCGCTGCGCCAGCAAATAAGCCTGATCGGCGCTATCAGCATTCAGTTTCACAGTGGAAGCCAGCTGTTCCATGCTGGCAGCGGTTTGCTCCAGCGACGCCGCCGACTCCTCGGTACGTTCCGCCAGGTGACTGTTGCCGGAGGCCAGCTCACTGGTGCCGACATCAATCTGGCTACCAGCATCACGCACGCGGCCCACCGCGACAGCGAGGGCGTGCTGCATGGATTTCATCGCCTGGATCAACCGGCCGATTTCGTTGTTGCCGCCGTCTTCAATGGTGCGCGATAAATCGCCTTGCGCAATCACCTCAAGCTGCTGTACCGCACCGTCCAGCGGGCGTAAAACTACCAGGCGGATAGCCCACCATGCCAGCACCGACAGCAACAGCGCCACTGCAAAGACAATCCCCATCGACCACAGGCGGCCATAAGCCAGCTCGTCCGCCTGCTGCAACATGTTTTCACCCACCTGCAACGCAAAGTCGCGGAAATCGGCGATGGACGTATCCATCCCGATGCTAAGCGACGGCAAGGTATCCTGCATCAGCGAATAATAGTCGTCGAGATTGTCTTTCTTCAGCGCGGCAATCATCGGCGTCATACCCTGACGATCGTAGGCTTCATAGGCAACTTTGATATGTTCAGCCATTTCAGCACCACGTTTGGTCACCGTGCCATACGCCAGAAACCGTGCCATCTCCCGGCGCGACACCTCGGTATAATTTTCCACGCGCCCCACGGTTTCCTTCGCGTTGTCGATCAACCCGATTTCATACAGTCTCACCGCCTGCGCTGCAGCGGTACGGGCACGCAACGTAGCGGTATAGCTTGACGACAGCGCACTCAGTTCTTTCCCCTGAATTTTATCGATAGACAGTAGCGAGCGGTTTCCCTGACTGATAGCGCTGGTGCCGATTCCAACGACAATCGCCAGCAGCACCAGCATGATGCCTACCAATGCCAGCAGGCCATGCTTGACCGTAATGTTCTTTAACATCCGTTTTCCCTTGTGATTCAAAATAATAAAAAGCAGCTAAATAAATTAAGATGACGCAGTCCGATACGACGCACCATGTCGGTACATCCAGGAGCCCGTCGGGTGACACGATTCAGGATCCTCGATTATCGGAATCCTGCCGTTGTTCTTTAATTAGATTAATTATTTAATTTCCATTGATTAGGCTTATGGGAATTTGGTGCGCGAGCGGTAAACCGGCGCAATGCGCCGGCCTAAAAAATCACGACTTTCGTCATCAGTTGGCTATAATGAGCGCCACTCCATTCTGGTTTGAAGAAGAAGGAAACCGACATGAGTTTGAATACGGTCCCGGCGGGCAAAGACCTTCCGGAAGATATCTATGTAGTAATCGAAATCCCTGCCAACTCTGATCCGATCAAGTACGAAGTGGACAAAGAAACCGGCGCACTGTTCGTAGACCGCTTTATGTCTACCGCCATGTTCTATCCGTGCAACTATGGCTACGTCAACAACACGCTGTCCCTGGATGGTGACCCGGTTGACGTGCTGGTGCCGACCCCGTATCCGCTGCAACCGGGCTCGGTTATCCGCTGCCGTCCGGTTGGCGTGCTGAAAATGACCGACGAATCCGGTGAAGACGCTAAAGTGGTGGCTGTGCCGCACACCAAACTGAGCAAAGAGTACGACAACATCAAAGACGTGAACGACCTGCCGGAGCTGCTGCGCGCCCAGATCGGTCATTTCTTCGAGCACTACAAAGATCTGGAAAAAGGCAAGTGGGTGAAAGTGGAAGGCTGGGCCGACGCCGCTGCCGCGAAAGCCGAAATTCTGACCTCTTTCGAACGCGCCAAAAATAAATAAGGCTATCCTGTCGGTTCAGCACATTCGAACCGGCAAAGCCAGAACGGAACCCCCAGCCTGGCTGGGGGTTTTCTATAGACAAATAGAAACACCGCCGATGGCGGTGTTTTTTTTACTGCTCTTCGTGACGCTTCAACCAGTCGCCGCTGGCGATGCGGCGCAGACCGGTAACCGGGCGCTGATACAGGTAAATCCAGGCGCTACCAAAAGGTGTGGCGATAAGCTCACGCTGGTAAACGCCGTCTCCCCGCTTCAGCTCATCCAATTCGGTCAGAATAGACGAACTGATGCGGTATACTTCGCAGTAAATCTCTCCTTCGCCTGCAACCGCCGCCGGGTAGTGTCCCAGATCATACAGCTCATACCCTTCGAGCTGATAATCTCCCAACCACTGAGCGTTGGTCATCCAATGACTGTTTCCCTGTTTGCGCCGTAAACTGCCGTAGACAATAATTCGCATTGCTAAAACTCGAACTGATAGAGCACATCAAGTGCCTGATTCATACCAGACACCGCTTCCAGATATAGTTTTGGCATTAAACGGTAACGTAAGGTTAACGTTGCCAATGAATCGAACAAGCCAACACCATACTTGACCTGTAGGCCCGGAAGGACGTAACCGCTGACAACCACCTGCGATGTGTCGCCAACTCCCTGTGTATCCAGAGCTAAATTACTTACGCCGAAGGCCTCGCCGATTTTACCCACAACTTGACCACTTTGTGCAACCCCTAAACCGATCAGGGCCGATGTCATCATTGAACTATCTGCTCCGCTGCTGTTCAGCCCCTGGCCGCGCAGCAGGTAGGATAAGGCTTCTTCCTGCGATAAGGTCGGGTCGGAGAATACCTCAAGCTTAGGCGCGGTGGCCGTACCTGTCACCCGTACACCGACTGTTACGCTGTCTGCGGTATTATCCGGGTTGCGGATCGCCTCGATATTCAGCACTGGCTGGGTTGGTGGGCCAGAGAACAGCAACTGCCCTTTGCGTACCTGCAAATCCTGCCCATACGCTTTGAAACGCCCTTCCGGCATCGAAATCTGACCGTTCAGGCCCAGCCCCTGCGTATCCTGCGTGACGTTCAAGTCACCACTCAACCGGGCCCGCAGGCCATAAGCATCAAGCCAGACATCATTACCCACCCTGATGATCAGGTTGCTGGCAATCGGAATCGAACTGGTGGCAGTCGGCATCGGGCGTCGGCGTTCATCCAGAATGACCTCATCCGACGACACATCGACCGCACTGGCTGGCATGTCATGCACCACGATGCGTGCCCAGGGAATGGTTACCATGCCGTTGAGCGTTAGCAATTGTGGCGTTGCTTCGAACACAATATCCGGCGACACATCCAGCCGTGCCATCGGCGGCACCGTCACCCGCATACGGTCGCCGTTAACAGCAATACGCGCCCGCCAGGCTTCAGGCACCGACCAGTCGGCGTTCCCCGCCAGATTAATCTGCCCTTGCGTGGTGCGAAATACGCCCTGCAACGTTGACGACATGCCGTTGAACAACAGCGCCAGCCGTCCGCTGGTTAAATCCACCGGCATCCAACTGCCGTCCACATCAAAATTATCCAGCGCCATCTGCCCGAACACCTGTGGACGTTGCAGGTCGCCCCCCAACCGCAGGTCGGCATTAACGACCCCGGTGGCCTTCTCGTTCTGGCGCAAAATCGGCCGCAGCAGATCGAGAGACAACGCGTTTAACGTCACCGTACCGCTCAGGTTACGGCGTCGCTGCGGGTCAGCAATCTGTACGTCGCCCCGAAAACGGCCATTGCCCTGAATCCCCATCAGCCAGGCCAGCCGCGCCTGCCCTTTCTGCAACCCAGCGTCCAGCGTCAACGTATCAAAAGCCACCGGCAGCGTACCGCCCTGCACCTGTTGACGCACAGTGACGCCATTACCCACCAGCGCGACGTGCGCTTCCGGCAGACCGCCATTTGCCTGCCAGCTCACCTGAGCGTTACCGGTAATCGTACCGGTGACCGCCGTTTGCTGGCCGAGAAAGGGTTTCAGCATTGCCAGATTAAACCGGTTTAGATTGACGCTCGCCTTGCCGCTGGCCCCCGCTTCAATCGGCTGCGGTACGCACAGTTCGGCATCCGGGTTACGCCAGCAATGTGCACCTATCGTGACTTTCTGCGCCGCCGCCTGATAAACCAGCGACATCGCCGGTGCCAGCCGCCACTCGCCGACCGGGGTGTCAAAGCGTGTATCGCTGAGTTCCCCCTGCCAGCGCTGCTGCCCACGGTCAAAATGACCGCTCAACAACAGCTGCCCGCCTACCGGTTCGCCGTTCATGGTCAAACGCAGTTGGTGCTGGTTTTCGTCACCCGTAGCACGCACATTCAGGGACGTCAGATGCAGGTCCCCCTGAACCAATCGCTGTAACTGCAATGTCAGCGTGCCGTGCACCTGTTTATCCGACTGCACATCACCATTGAGTGTCAGTTTACCCAGGCTCAGTTCCTGCCAGCGCAGCGCCGTGGCATTGATTTCTGTCTGCAACTGCGGCGCATCGCGTTTGCCGCTCAGTCGCAATGTCCCCCTCACCTGCCCGCCCAGGCCTGGCAGAATCCCGTTGAGCGATGGTGCGTTGATATCGCCATTTAGCCGCCACTGGTCGCTAAGTTCGCCCTCCAGCGTCAGTTGATTGCGCCCCAACGCCAGCGTCACGCCCGGAATCGACCACTGGCCGCTGGCGTTACCGCTCAGCGCCCCTTTGATCATCACCTTGTTCTGCCGTACCTGCCCGTCCAGCGCCAGTTGCGGCACGTCCAGTTGCCACGCCTCCCCCACCAGACTACCGCGGGTGGTCAACGAGCCGTCCAGCCGTGCGGGCCACTCCGGCCATTGCTGTGCGGTATTGATGCCTTTCAGGGTCAGGTTGCTGTTCCAGCTGATCGCATCGCGCCAGTCCAACTGACCGGTGATATCCGCCGTCCCCTGCAACGCAGCCAGCCGCAATCGCGTCAGCGCGAACTGCTGCTCACTGCCATTGCCCTCCAGCGTCAACGTGCCCGGCGGTAGCTCGCGGCCACGAAGATCACCCCGTAGAGCCAGCGCGTACTCGGTGGCTTTACCGCCGATGTTCAGTTGCACATCGTTGAATTGATACTGGGCGTCGCCGGTCAGCGGCCAGCGCAGTTGCGGGCTATGCAGGCTGATATTCAGCGGCAGTCCCGGCTCGGCCAGCGCGGTCTGGATATCCAGTTGCGCCCGTTGTGGGCCGGACAGGTTCATCACCAACCGCAACTGCTGACGCAGGCTGCCTTCGGCCGTCAGTCGCAGCCGTTCACCTTTGAGCGGGTCGCTGTTCAGAATGCCATTCACGTTGAGCGTCACCGGCCAGTCGCCGACAAGCCGAGCCTCGCCGTGGGCGTATAACGCGCCTTGCGGCGACTGTAGCATGAGCTGTTGCAACGTCAGCGTCTGCTGCCGGGTGACAGCCTGCAATTGAAACTGAGAAAGGGTCACCGGCTGGTCGCCCAGAATCTGCCACGACTCGCCGTGCAAATCGGCGATGGTGATATCCAGCGGCAGCGTAAATTCCGGCATCGACGGCAACAGCGGTGCGGCAAACAGGGTGCGCAGCGTCTCGCCCAGCGGTTGCGGTTTCCCCGCCGTTACGGGTGGCGTGGACGGCGTTTTCGGTGTGGCAGGCAACGCCACGGTGAGGCCCGATACCTGTGTCGGCAGCAGCGTCAACGAACGCCCCTGCCAGTTCAGGCCGGTTTGCAGCAACGACAGCGACACATCGGTGCCATCGACAATGATACGGCTGTTGCTCAGGTTGACACGGCGTAGCAGCATCGCCACCGGCGCGCTGATTTCGGTCACCGGCGTAGCCTGCGTCACCGGCTCGGGTGCAGCAGGCGGCATATCGCGAGTATTGATCGCCACCGTCAGATTTTGCAGCGACAGGTCATCCAAACACAGTTGACTGCGCCACAGGCAATCCAGTGCCAACGCCAGATGCAGATTATCCGCCTGCACGGTCACGCCGGGCATGTGATAGCGTACTGCTTTCAACGTCAAATTGCGCCAGCCGCCCTCGACCTGCCCTATTTCCAGCCCTGGCACCCAGCGCGTGGCGGCGTTGAGTAACAGATGCAACCCCGGCGTGGTGGTCACCAGCAACACCACCGTCAGCAACAACGCGACTACGCCAGCCATCAGGCCAATTCCGGCTTTTTTCATCCTGCTCATAACTCCGGCCCCAGCCCGATATAAAACTGCAATCCGTGCTTGTCGTCATCCCCAATCGGCCGGGCAATATCCAGTTTGATTGGCCCCACCGGCGACGCCCAGCGCACACCGACACCGGCACCGGTCTTGAGGTTGGTGCGAGTCAGGTCGTTAACCGCCTCGCCGCTATCCACAAACACCGCCCCCCACCATTTCCCGGTAACGTTGTACTGGTATTCCAGCGAACCGGTTGCCAGTTTTGAGGCCCCGGTGAGTTTGCCGTCGCTATCGCGCGGAGAAACGGACTTGTATTTATAGCCGCGAATGCTGCGATCGCCCCCCGCGAAGAAACGCAGTGACGGCGGTACACGGGAGAAGCTGTCGGTTTCGATCCAGCCCAGATTGGCACGCGCCACGAAGCGGTGTTTTTCCGCCAGCGATCGGATCCAGACGTTCTGGGCCTGGAACACCGCAAAATCGATATCCGAGCCCCACAGGGTATTGGAGACATCCACCGAATAGCGTTGGGTATCGCCCCAGTCGGGCATCAGCCCGCCTCGCTGCCGGGTACGGTTAATACTGAGGCCGGGATAAACCAGCATGGTGGTATTGGTGACGTTGGCCTGGGTAAAGTGATCCAGCGTCCAGTGCAGGTTGACCGCGCGCTGCCAGCCGCTGGTCAGTTCCCAGTAGCGCGCCAGGTTGAGCGATGTCGAGTCGGACTGGGTATCGTTGAGATCTTCGCGCTTGAAACCGCCCTGCACCAGATAATATTGCTCCAGCGGGCTTTTCAGCAGCGGAATCTTGTAGCTCAGGTCCAGTTGCTGCTCCGGCGCGGACAGACTCAGGCTGCTTTCCAGACTGTGGCCGTAAGTATTGACCCAGGGCCTTTTCCAGGTAGTTTTCAGCCGCGGCCCGACATCGGTGGCGTAACCGCCCCCGGTTTCCACGCTGTTGCGGGTACGTGGTGTGAGCACCGCATCCAGCGGCAGTACTTTACTCTGGCGGCCCTGTTCGAAATCCGGCGCCACCACCACCGAATTGAACCAGCCGGTGGCGGATAGACGCCGATTAAACTCCCCCAACTGTTCGGCCGAATAGACATCCCCTTCCTGAAACGGCACCAGATTATGCAGATAAGCCGACTGGATCTGGGAACCGCGAAAGTTGACCTTGCCGAAGCGATAACGCGTACCGCTGTCGTAGTCAATGTCCCACCAGGCTTGATGGGTGGACGGCATTACGCCCAACTGGCTTTTATCGAAGCGGCTGTCAAAGTACCCCTTTCGCATCGACAGGGTGCCGAGTTCGCTTTTGAAATCATCGTAAGCACCGTGATTGAGGATACTCCCCTCAGCAGGACGATGCTGTTTCACCAGCTTTTGATAGTCTTCATCATGTTGCGCGCCGCCGCGGATGACAATACTGGAGCCAGCGATTCTCACCGGTTCCCCCGGCTTGACGGTCACTTTCAGCACCGGGCGGCCGCGCCCCTGTGCCGGAATAAACGCAAAGCGAATCTCCGGGTCGTAGTAACCCAGCGCACGCAGCCCTTTGCGGATCGCTTCATCGACCCGAGCACGGAAACGGCCATCGGCGTTGACTTCATCCGGGGTGATGGTGGAAAGGCGGGCACGTACATTTTTCTGTAGCTCACCGTCCAGCCCAGTGAGTTGCAAGCGCACGTTCGATGCGGCAAACGCCGACCCCGCCATCAGCAACAGGCTCCCAAGTCCCAACAGGTGGCAGAATATGACGCCGCAACGGCAAAATCTGTTTTTTATCCTGATAAAAATTGTCACTTAACTTCCCGGAAGTGTCAGCATAATCGACGCATTTTCTGATTAACTACAGACAAGTATGCCTGTAACTGTAAGGTTAACGATAGAGTCATGTTAACTATAGATAGTCGTTGCCATGCAGACAACGCTATCGCCCTGCCTCATTTTTCGAGCCAGAGATAACCCGTGACGGGCGGCTCGGGCGGTTTTTGCATCACCACCAACCATGCGTCTATCGTTGTGCCCATTACCCGACGCCAGCATCACTGTCATATTGCTGTGCTATTTCGCCATAAAGACAGAGCGCATTAACTCGGTTATGCTCTGAAAATATGAAACACAGGGTGATAATCAGGAGCCAAACGTGATAGCGAATTTTGATAAGACACAGCTGATCGGCCAGTCGGACGCCCTGCCGGGCCGGACGACACCGATGCCGGTCGCCCGTCTGCACGTAGTGAGTCAGCATTCCATGACCCATGTGCCGGATCACATGGAAGTGGCTTTCTTCGCCATGGGCTGTTTCTGGGGTGTGGAGCGTCTGTTCTGGCAACAGCCGGGGGTGTACAGCACCGCGTCCGGGTATTGCGGCGGCTATACTCCCAACCCGACTTACCGGGAAGTGTGCACCGGAAAAACCGGCCACGCGGAAGCCGTGCGGGTGGTGTTTGATCCTGCCGTGGTGAGCTATGCGCAGTTGCTGCAACTATTTTGGGAAAACCATGACCCGGCACAAGGCATGAAACAGGGCAACGACATCGGTACGCAGTATCGTTCCGCTGTCTATACGCTGACCCCGGAGCAGGAAAACGCGGCGAAAGAGAGCTACCAACGCTTCCAGCAGGCCATGCGTGATGCAGGTGAGAACCGCAGCATCACTACCGAAATTCAGCCTGCGGGGCCGTTTTACTACGCCGAAGACGAACACCAGCAATACTTGCACAAGAACCCGAACGGCTATTGTGGGCTGGGCGGTATTGGGGTTTGCCTGCCTCCGCAGGGGTGAAACTGGCGGCGATTTAACCTCGCCTGCTATACTGGGCGACCACGGGTCGGCTTCCGGCCCCTTTTGCGGCGATGCCGCACCCATAATGTTATTCCCTTTCAGAGGTTCGCCGTCTGTGACGACTGTGCGAAAAAACTATGTTAAACAGTCTGTTAATTATTTTATGTCTTATTGCCATCAGTGCATTTTTCTCGTTATCTGAAATATCTTTGGCTGCGTCACGCAAGATCAAGCTGAAGCTGATGGCCGACGAAGGAGACTTGAACGCCGCCATGGTGCTGAAATTTCAGGAAACACCAGGCATCTTCTTCACCGTAATTCAAATTGGCCTCAACGCGGTCGCCATCCTCGCCGGTATCATCGGTGACGCCGCCTTCTCACCCTATTTTGAAATGCTGTTTTCCCGCTTTCTACCACAGGACATGATCGCCCGCGCCAGTTTTATCTGCTCGTTTGTGCTAGTTACCAGCCTGTTCATCCTGTTTGGTGACCTGACGCCGAAACGCATTGGTATGATTGCCCCGGAATCGATAGCGATTCGGATCATCAACCCCATGCGCTTCTGTCTGCTGGTGTTCCGCCCGTTGGTCTGGCTGTTCAACGGTCTGGCTAACCTGATTTTCCGGTTGTTCAAGCTGCCGATGGTGCGCAAAGAAGACATCACCCCCGACGATATCTATGCGGTGGTGGAAGCCGGGGCGCTGGCTGGCGTACTGCGTAAACAGGAACATGAGCTGATCGAAAACGTGTTCGAACTGGAGTCGCGCACCGTGCCTTCTTCCATGACCTCGCGCGAAAGCGTGGTCTATTTCGACCTGCACGAAGATGAAGCACAGATTAAAGAGAAAATCGCCCACCAGCCGCATTCCAAGTTTCTGGTGTGCAACGGCACTATCGATCAGATTGTCGGCTACGTGGATTCTAAGGATTTGCTGAACAGGGTGCTGGGCAATCAGAGTTTGGAGCTGACCAGCGGCGTACAGATTCGCCCGGCGCTGATCGTGCCGGACACGCTGACACTGTCGGAAGCGCTGGAAAGTTTTAAAACAGCGGGTGAGGACTTTGCTGTCATTCTCAACGAATATGCGCTGGTGGTGGGGATTATCACCCTCAACGACGTGATGACCACGCTGATGGGCGACCTGGTCGGCCAGGGGCTGGAAGAGCAGATCGTCGCCCGTGACGAGAACTCCTGGCTTGTTGATGGTGGTACGCCAATCGAAGATGTGATGCGTGCACTGGCTATCGATGAGTTTCCTCACTCCGACAATTACGAAACCATCGGTGGGTTCATGATGTACACGTTGCGTAAAATCCCCAAGCGCACCGATTTTGTACGCTACGCCGGGTATAAGTTCGAAGTGGTGGATATCGACAGCTACAAGATCGACCAGTTGCTGGTCACACGGCTGGAAGAAAAAACGGCGACCAACGCCGAAACGCATCCGGCATAAGCCATTTCATACGCGACGCTCAGTCTCCCCAACAAATAGCAACGGCCCGTTAACGGGCCGTTTTCCTGCTGCTGGGGCAATGTCCTCAACCCAGTTCAGCCTGCAACTTCAGTACCTGACGGTTGACTTCAGACATCACCACCAGATGCTGTTTATCCTGCGTTTTTGGCAACAGAATGCGGCCCTGATCAAACTCAAAAGCGCCAACCCCTTTAATGTAGAGTCTTCCACGAAACAGGATTTTCACATACTTGGCGACCTTCAGGGGGTTGTAACGTTCGAAGATCCTCATCGTCTTCCTCTCCTCCCGTTTTTTCTCCACCACGCTCGCCGTTCCTCATTAAGGTCGGATAATGTTCAGCGTGGCAATTACGTACAACTGGTTAGTGTCTTTATCCTACGGTTAGTTCCCGCAATGACAGAATTATTTACGGCGTTTACATACTTTTACCGAACAGATGAATGCCATACTTTTTAAATCAGTATAAACCTTCAAGTTATTACCGTATGTGCGATATACCGCAAACTCACATACGCCGCAGTGACTGCATCAACGGCCGCCAATCTACCGTGAAAATATGACCAAAAAACGACAGCACGCCGACAGCGGCGTAAAGACAAACAAGAAAAGGGGAAAAGAGCACGGCAGGCTCATCGTCTGCCGTTGCTATCATCAGGAACAGTCCGGCCGAAGCGGCCGGAAAGGGAATCAGAACAGAGAAACGCGAAAACCCGGATTCAGGAAGGATTCACGCGGCAGATAGGAGAGTGTGCGCCCTTGCCAGTCATGCACCTGTGCACCGGCGGCCAGCGCCACCGCGTGCCCAGCAGCGGTATCCCAGATATTGGTCGGCCCGAAACGCGGGTAAAGCTGGGCCTTACCCTCCGCCACCAGACAAAACTTCAGCGACGAGCCAATCGACACAGTCTGGTGTTCGCCCAACTGTCGCAGATAATCGTCCAGCTCAGTGTCGGCATGAGAGCGGCTCACCACGACTAGCGGTGGCCTGGCGTCTTTTACCTGAATGGCGCGACGTTTCCCGCCCTCTTCCTTCCAGGCCTTACCGTCCGCTGCGGCGTACATCACCCCGGTCACCGGCACGTATACCACGCCCAGCACCGGTTTGCCGTTATCGATCAGCGCGATATTGACGGTAAACTCGCCATTGCGATTAATAAATTCTTTGGTGCCGTCCAGCGGGTCCACCAGCCAGTAACGCTGCCAGTGCTGACGTTCAGACCAGGCTTGCGGGTCCTCTTCCGACAACATCGGCATTTCGGGGTAGTGTTCGGCCAATCCACGCGCAATGACCTGATGCGCAGCCAGGTCGGCAGCGGTTACCGGCGAGTCATCTTTCTTCAGTGCCACATTCAGCGGCTGCTGACCATTATAAACCTGCATGATGGCGTCTCCCGCCTCACGTGCCAGTTGGCAAATCTGTTCTAACATCGTTTCACCTCATTATACGTACAGGCCATGTGTCAGGTGCTGTAACAGCGCACGCACCGAGCCATTTTTATGGCAGCCCCGGAATTCTATGTCATGCTTCACGATTTAGGCTGATATTTAACACGATATTCATCAAAATCTGCGATACACATTCTGGCCGCGCCGCCATTGTTGGACAACCGCCCGACTGCGCAGGCGTTGCCATATTAATACCTCGTCACAGGAGCGACCTTTATGAAGCATAAGCTGGTGCTGAGCCTGCTCGCGATAACCATCGCTAACGTCACTCAGGCAGCCACTGTCGATTTACGGGTGCTGGAAACCACCGATCTTCACAGCAATATGATGGACTATGACTACTATAAAGACAGTCCAACGGATAAATTCGGACTGGTCCGTACCGCCAGCCTGATTCAAGCTGCCCGTCAGCAAGCCGTCAACAGCGTGCTGGTGGACAATGGCGACATTATTCAGGGCAGCCCGCTGGGCGACTACGCCGCCGCCAAAGGGTTGAAGAAAGGTGAGGTTCACCCGGTCTATCTGGCGATGAACACGCTGGATTATGCGGTCGGCAATATCGGTAACCACGAATTCAACTACGGGCTGGATTACCTGCACAACGCGCTGGCCGGTGCCCATTTTCCGTATATCAACGCCAACGTGCTGGATGCGAAAACCGGCAAACCGCTGTTTACCCCTTATCTGATCGAAAAGAAAACGGTGAAAGACCGTGACGGCACATCCCACGAGCTGCGCATCGGTTATATCGGCTTCGTGCCGCCGCAAATCATGGTGTGGGACAAAGCTAACCTGAGCGGCAAAGTTACGGTCGCGGATATTACCGAAACCGCGAAAAAATGGGTGCCGGAACTGCGCAAACAGGGCGCTGACGTGGTGATTGCTATACCGCATTCCGGCCTGTCAGCAGAACCGTACAAAGCGATGGCGGAAAACTCGGTCTACTACTTAAGCCAAATTCCCGGTATTGACGCCATTATGTTCGGCCACGCCCACGCGGTATTCCCGAGTAAGGATTTCGTCAGCATCAAAGGTGCCGATATCACAAAAGGCACGCTGAACGGCGTACCTGCCGTGATGCCCGGCCAGTGGGGTGACCATCTCGGTGTGGTGGATCTGGTACTGAACAACGACAACGGCCAGTGGAAAGTGACCGAAGGCAAGGCGGAAGCCCGCCCGATTTACGACAAAGCGCAGAAGAAATCGCTGGCGGCGGAAGACCCGCAACTGGTCAACGTGCTGTCGGACGCCCACCAGAAAACCCGCGAGTTCGTCAGTAAGCCGATCGGCAAAGCTTCCGACAACATGTACAGCTACCTGTCGCTGATTCAGGACGACCCAACGGTGCAGATCGTCAACAACGCGCAGACAGCCTACGTCGAGCATTTTATTCAGGGCGACCCGGATTTGGCGGAACTGCCGGTACTGTCGGCAGCAGCGCCGTTCAAAGCGGGCGGTCGCAAGAACGACCCGGCCAGCTACGTGGAAGTGGAAAAAGGCCAGTTGACCTTCCGTAACGCTGCCGACCTCTATCTTTACCCCAACACACTGGTGGTGGTGAAAGTGAAAGGCGAGCAGGTACGGGAATGGCTGGAATGCTCCGCCGGTCAGTTCAACCAGATTGACGTGCACAAGCGCGAGCCGCAGTCGCTCATCAACTGGGAAGGCTTTCGCACCTACAACTTTGACGTTATTGACGGCGTGAACTATCAGATCGACGTCACCCAGCCCGCCCGCTACGACGGCGAGTGCCAGTTAATCAACGGCAGCGCGCATCGCATCAAGGATCTCACCTTCAAAGGCAAACCCATCGATCCGCAGGCCACGTTCCTGATCGCCACCAACAACTACCGCGCCTACGGCGAGAAATTCGCTGGCACCGGCGAAAAACAGGTCGCGTTCGCCTCACCGGATGAAAACCGCGCGGTACTGGCCGCCTATATCAGCGCCGAAACGAAAAAAGTCGGCGAGGTAAAACCGGCTGCTGACAATAACTGGCGTCTGGCAAAAATAGTCAGCGATACCCCGCTGGATATCCGAGTGGAAACATCGCCGTCGCCGAAAGCAGCGGCGTTCATCAAGGAAAAATCGCAGTACCCGCTAACGCTGGTAGGTAACGACGACATCGGCTTTGCCGTCTACCGTCTGGACCTGCAAAAACAGTAACCCTGTCAAACCGCGCTACCGGCGCGGTTTTTTTTTCCCCGCATTCCCCACCGTAATCCTTTTGAGGGATAGCTAATTTTAAAAGATGCATTTAAAATACACTTTATTAATTACACCGTCCGGGGGGACCCATCATGCATTATCGCGACCAATCATTAGGCGAACTGGCCATCACCATCCCTCGCGCTACCGCGCTGTTTCGTGAATTCAATCTCGATTTCTGCTGTGGCGGCAAACAGACGCTGCTACGCGCCGCCAGCAAACAGGCGCTGGATATTGAGATACTGGAATCGCGTCTGGCCGATCTGGCGGCGCAGCCGTCAACGGAAAAAGACTGGCAGCAGGCCTCGCTGAGCGAGATGATCCAACACATCATCAGCCGTTTCCACGACCGTCACCGTGAACAGTTGCCGGAACTGATCCGTATGGCCGAAAAAGTGGAGCGCGTGCACCACGACAAACCGGCCTGCCCGCATGGGCTGACCCATCAACTGATGCTGATTCACGACGATCTGGCGCAGCACATGATGAAAGAGGAACGGATCCTGTTCCCGATGATTCAGTCCGGTATGGGGGCACAAGCCAGCGGACCGATTTCGGTAATGGAACATGAACATGATGACGCCGGTCAGCAACTGGAAGTAGTCAAAACCATCACCAACGACGTTACCCCACCCGCCAATGCCTGCACTACCTGGCGAGCACTGTATACTGGCATCAACGAGTTTATCGACGACCTGATGGAGCACATCCATCTGGAAAACAATCAGCTATTTCCACGGGCACTACGGGGCGAGTAATTGGCATTATTCGTCAGCGCCTCTCGATCACACCGTACCTACAGCCACAAAAAAACCGCGCCATTTTAGCGCGGTTTTGGTCTTTTCGTTATCGGCCGCCCGGCTTACCAGCGCGGGCCACCGCCATGATGGCCCCAGCCGCCCCATCCTGGGCCAGGCCCCGGACCGCGTGGCCCGGCAGGGACAACATAAACCGGTTGCGGGCGTTCAATCACCACAACACGTGGCGGCGGCGGTGGTGGTGCGTAGTAATAAACCTGGCGGGCATGATGGTGCCGACGCTCATACCAGCTGTCGGGATCGCACCAACGATTACCGTCCCAGTAATAGCCACGATCGTCACGATCACCGATGTGAAGATACACACCCGGCAGCGCCAGACTCAGGCTGTCGGCCTGTGCGGCGGGCATCGCCGACAACAGCACACCCGTCATAATGGCACCCAATAAAAGTGGCTTAATCATAATGCTGACCTCTGCTTCACCGCGATGCGGCGGATGACTCACTTATACGGCGCACCGCAATTAGCCGCTATCAGAAAATGGCTAAATATTAATACCTTTAGGAAAGCAATTCAGGGTGGGTGCCGCCTCTTGACGTCAGCATAGCCGAAGCTATCGTCAGGCTGCCGTTACGAGGTGTATCGGCTGGTTACACAGCACGGAATCAGTGGGATAAAAACGATGAGGCTATGGCAGCTAATACCATGATAGAAAAACAGAAAATATGCCGGGTCACGACGTACCCGGCAGAGAAACTTACAGGATTTCCAGCAGTTCCACTTCAAAAATCAGCGTGCTGAATGGCGGGATGGACGCACCCGCGCCACGCTCACCATACGCCAGGTTCTGAGGAATATAGAGTTCCCACTTCGAACCAACCGGCATCAGCGTCAGTGCTTCGATCCACCCTGGAATTACGCCGCTAACCGGAAACTCCGCTGGCTGGCCACGCTGTACAGAGCTGTCGAACACGGTGCCGTCAATCAGGCGACCGGTGTAGTGAACCCGCACCCGATCCTGACGCGCCGGGATCGCACCTTCGCCCTGAGTCAGTACACGGAACTGCAGGCCCGTTTCGGTGCTGCTCACGCCGTCTTTGCTGGCGTTAGCTTCCAGAAAGCGCTGGCCTTCCGCTGCCTGCTCACGCTGACGCTCACGACGCACCCCATCCGCCCGCTCATGCACTTCACGCAACGCGCGATGTACCACATCAACCGGCACTACAGGCGCTTTTCCTGCCAGCGCATCGCACAGACCCGCTACCAGCGCATCGGGGAGCAACCCCTCCAGACCGGATTCCTGCAGTTGTTGACCAATCTGCAAGCCAATGCCGTAGCTTGCCTGCGCTTCGACGCTGTCATAAGAAGGCGTTGTCATGAATGTTCCTTTAATCTGTAAAATACGAAAGCGCAGCATAGCAGTGAGTCGGTTGAGGGTAAAACGTTCTGTCGCGATCCCCCCCTCTTGCCAACCAATACGAGGTTAAACCGCTCATGTTTGCGGCGGCTATACCTCATGGTGATGACCTTAACTGGTTATCTGTCCTTGATTACCGATATAATTGGGTTGTTTTCACCTTTATACGGTTCTAAGAGAGGTCACCATGGGCAGAATCGCGCCCAGGAGAAAGCAATCCACCTGGAATCACCTGACGCTATGGCAATCCTGCCAGAACTGGCTGGCTCAATGGCGTCAACGCAAGGGCATTCCCGGTGAACCGGAAGAAAGCGCAGACGAGGCGGAGGCGGTTAACCCGGCCCCCGTGCCACGCCGCAAGCATCGCAAGCCGCAACCCTGGCTGCGAACGCTTTGGCATCTGCCGGATGATTTCAGCTGGATGGAACCGCTGCCCTATTTTCACCGTCGTTGTATTCTGATTTTGCTGTGCTTACTGTTGCTGGTGCTGCTGTGGCCGGTGTCTCCCCCAGCGACTGCACCGTCCAGACAGGTGGATGTGCCACTCACTTCTCAAACTGCGCCGATACAGGCGCAATTGGTCGATCCGACCGTCACCGCCAGTCAGACACCGCGCCCCGCGACGCCTGATGCCAACTGGCAATCCTATCAGATCGCCTCCGGCCAGACGCTGGCCCAGCTATTTCGCGACAACAATCTTCCTGTCAACGATGTCTTCGCCATGGCGCAGGTGGAAGGGCAAAGCAAGCCGCTCAGCAACCTGCGGGCCGGGCAGAAAGTCCGGCTACAGTTGAACGCGCAAGGAATGGTGAGCCAGCTTGAGCTTGACACCCAAGACGGTCAGCAGGTGCAGTTTGTTCGCCAGCAGGACGGTTCCTTCATTCGCGTTCGCTGAGTTCCGCCTGCTCTATCAAGAAATCACGCAACACCACCGCATGATTCCACTCCGTATCCCGGCTGCCATATAGCAGGGTTATCGGCTGCGACTGATGCAATAATGCCGCCAGAGGCTGCCACGCAGTATGCTGACTCAGCTCCGCACGGTACATCCCGACGAATGTTTCCCATTGCACTGGATTAGCGTGAAACCAACGCCGTAATTCATGGCTTGGTGCTACGTCTTTAAGCCAGACGACATCGGGCAGACGGATTTTGGCAATGCCACGCGGCCACAGCCGATCGACCAAAAACGAGGGAGAAGAAAAAGGAGGGTGCGCATCATAGACACGCATCAATTGGACCAGTTCGCTCATCTCGCATATCGTTCAGTGATACACACGTTGATGATAGGCCTCTTTAACCTATTTACCAATGCAAAACGCTGGCACAAGGCCAGCGTTTTACGCGTTGCGGTGAAGCGAAGTAAAAATTACTCAGCAACAACAACAACGTTCAGCTTAGCGAATACGTCGCTGTGCAGCTGGAAGCTCACTTCGTGCTCACCCAGCGTGCGCAGAACGCCGTTCGGCAGGCGAACTTCGCTCTTAGCAACATCAACACCCGCAGCGGTAACCGCGTCAGCGATGTCGCGAGTACCGATAGAACCGAACAGTTTGCCTTCGTCACCCGCTTTAGAAGCGATAGTCACAGAAGCCAATGCGTTGACTTTCTCAGCGCGGGCTTCAGCAGCAGCCAGAACGTCAGCCAGTTTGGCTTCCAGTTCAGCGCGGCGGGCTTCGAAGAACTCAACGTTTTTCTTGGTTGCCGGCACAGCTTTGCCCTGCGGAACCAGGAAGTTACGAGCATAGCCCGCTTTAACGTTAACCTGATCACCCAGGCTGCCCAGGTTTGCTACTTTATCCAGCAGAATAACTTGCATTACCTTATCCTCTCAAAGTCTCGTTAATGGACAGTGGCCGATTACTGATGACGATCAGTGTACGGCAACAAAGACAGGTAGCGCGCACGCTTGATAGCGCGGGCCAGTTGACGCTGGTATTTTGCACGGGTGCCAGTGATGCGGCTCGGTACAATTTTACCACTTTCAGTGATGTAGTTTTTCAGCGTAGCGATGTCTTTATAGTCAATCTCTTGAACGCCTTCCGCGGTGAAACGGCAGAACTTGCGACGACGGAAATAACGTGCCATTTGGCTAGTCTCCAGAATCAATCAATTCAATCTGCTCGGCATGCAGCACCACTTTGCTCAGGCCATTGCGCCCTTGGTGGCAACTAATGAACCCCTGAACCCTGAGTTGCATACCGACCGTTATACTGTGGGTAAATGCCTGTGACGGGTGTCCGCTGACAATGACGGGCATTCTGCACCATGCTTGTCGGCTAAGTCCGGCTTCTTCCTGCACTGAGCGGTGCTCAAGCACAAACTGGCAGTGAGGAATACCTGACGGACTGACTTTTCGAATAGGCGTCTTGCACACCGTGCCCGACAGCTCCAGCCGATTCGCCGTCACCACAACAATTACTCTTCAGAATCCCCAACTTCAGCATCATCATCAGCTTCAGCGTATTCGTCACGACGCTCACGGCGTTCGTCTTTCGCTTTCACCATCGGAGATGCTTCAGTTACCGCGTGTTTAACGCGCATAACCATGCTGCGGATAACGGCGTCGTTGAAGCGGAAGTTAGTTTCCAGCTCATCGATCACTTCCTGCGGCGCTTCAACGTTCAGCAGAACGTAGTGTGCTTTGTGCAGTTTGTTGATCGGGTAAGCCAGCTGACGGCGGCCCCAGTCTTCCAGACGGTGGATCTTGCCTTCCGCTGCTGTGATAGCACCGGTGTAACGCTCGATCATGCCCGGAACCTGTTCGCTCTGGTCAGGATGAACCATAAAAACGATTTCGTAATGACGCATCGAATTGCTCCTTACGGATTATTCAGCCTCCTGTCAGGGTCAGCCGCGGCCCATGGAAGCAAGGAACGTGTTGTGTGTACGGCTGAAAAAAATGACGCGTAATTATAATGAGCACCTCATGGGAAAACAAGCCGTATCGCTGATTTTGATCATGAAGGAACTGGGCCTGAGAAATAGCCCGTCATTGACGGGCCAGAAACGGGTAAATCAGAGAGAACGCGAGAAAAAGTCCGCGCCAGCCTGTAGGGCAGTCGGGGTGATCTTGTGACCAATACCGGCCTCGGTCAGGTAAGTCAGGTGCTGATGAGCGTCGCGAGCGGTTAACTCCCGGTGCAATCGCACGCTTTCCTGGGCTGGCACCAGTTCATCCGCCAGGCCGTGCCAGAGCAGCAGCGGCCGGTCGGAAATCTTGTCCAGTTGATGCTGCACATCAAAGGGTGCGACGCGATCAGCCAGCGCCTGTAGCTGTGCTTGCGCTTCAGGTTCTTCCGGCGCGACCGGCGGAAACAGCGTCTGCGACAGCGATGAAAAGTATCCGGAGCCCATAAAACAGGCCACAGCTCGTAGCCAGGGGTATTGTGTCATCGCAGCCAATGCGGTCATTCCCCCCATTGATGCGCCACAAATCCCGACCCGATCCCCGTCAATCAGCCCTTGTTCACGGCACCAGTCCAGATGGTGTGGCAGCTCTCTGACATTACTCAGAAAAATATCCCAAAAACAGCGCCAGCGACGCGCTTCATCGCCGTCAAAGCGTGCGCCATGCATCAACGCATCCGGCGCGATAACGCGAAACCCAGCCTTCGCCAACGCATAGGGGAAATACGCGTAGACTTCCTTTGACGAGGTATAACCATGAAAGAAGAAAATGGTGGGTAGCGGCCTCGTTCTGCTGCCAGATGGAAAGGCATGTAACACCTCTATGCCTGAAATATTCTCATTGCCCATTTCGATCATCACCGTCTTCCTTCCTTCGTTGATCAACAGGTAAAACCGTAAAAAACACCTACAATTATGCTGTATATCATTTAACCATTAACAACTAGTCGACACACAGAAAAACAGATCGCAATGATCTTGATCAAATTAGTTACAAAAGCACCAGTTAGTGTAAAATTTCGCACTTTTTTGCCGTTAACGGCATTAAGTAACCCATCCATCCCCACAATAAAGAGAACTATCATGCAGCTTGCTTTTAGACGCTGGAGCCTCGGTGTCAAACTTTCAGTTATCGCCTCCCTGAGCGTGGCCGTGCTGTTTATCGCATTCAGCCTCAGCCTGACGCGCTCGGCCGGTGAGAAACTGGAATCATTGACAATGCATGACATGGAAAGTCAGGTTACAGGTATTACAGATATGATTGCTATGTACGACACGAGCCTACAGGCCAGCGTCGACAGCTATACCACTCTGTTTGCCAGCTTTCTTCCTTCTCGTTTTACCGTGGATAATCAGGCGCGCCTGCCTATCAGCGGCACGACTGCACCAACCCTGAAATCCGGTGATACCGTTCTTAACATGAACACCGCTGTCACCGATGATTTTCTCAGCCGTACTGGCGCTATTTCTACCATTTTTGTGCGTGACGGCGATGACTTCGTGCGCGTCACCACGTCGCTGAAGAAGGAGGACGGCTCACGCGCCATCGGCACCAAATTGGATCGCGCCAGCCCGGCGTTCGCGTCTATCTCCGGCAACAAGTCCTACAGCGGCCTGGCCGTACTGTTTGGCAAACAATATATCACCCAGTACAAACCGGTCACCGACGCCAGTGGCAGCGTAATCGCCATTTTGTTCGTGGGGATTGATATCAGCAAAGAATTTGCCCAGATGCAAAAACGCATTCTGGATAAACGTATTGGTGATACCGGCCACTTTATCGCGCTCAGCAAGTCAGGTGCGACGGCAGGAACCTACCTGGTGCACCCGACACAGACCGGGAAAAAACCGGACTGGTCTGGCGATACGCTGCAACAAGTGCTGAAAAATGACAATGGCAGGCTGGTATACGATGACAACAACCTGAGCGGTGATGACCGTACCCAGGTGATGGTGTATCACAACGTGCCACAGTGGAAATGGGTCGTGGTCGGCACCATCAGCAAAGCCAGCCTGCTGGCGGAAATCAACACGATCCGTAATCTGTTTCTGGGTGGCGGCATCGCGCTGGTGGTGCTGTTTGCCGTGTTCTTTGTCTACCTTACCCGCCGCTGGCTGAGTCGCCCGCTGGATGAAGTGGTGAAGGTGGCGGAACAGTTCGCGGCGGGTAACCTGCAAGCAACGTTGACCACAAAAAGCCAGGATGAAGTCGGCCGACTGGTGGATGCTATCAATGGTATGGGCCACGGCCTGACCCGCCTGGTGTCTCAGGTGCGCGACGCCGCGGAAGAGATCGCCGCCGGTACTGACGCGCTGGCCGAAGATAGCGGCAACATCAGCGAGCAGATTTCCCGTCAGGCCAGCAGTGTGGAAGAAACCTCAGCGACGATGGAACAGTTGTCCTCAACAGTGAAACAGAATGCCGACAACGTTTCCGCCGCTAAAGGACTGGCGGCGGAAAGCGCCAGTGCCGCGCAAAACGGCAGCATCACGGTGACGGACTCGGTAGAAACCATGAGCGAAATCAAACGCTCGTCGCAGAAGATTGCTGACATCACCACCACCATTCAGTCTATCGCCTTCCAGACCAATATTCTGGCGCTCAACGCGGCGGTAGAAGCCTCACGCGCCGGTGAGCACGGCAAAGGCTTTGCCGTGGTTGCCGCCGAAGTCCGCTCGCTGGCCCAGCGTAGCTCTTCGGCGGTAAAGGAAATCGAAGCGCTGATTGCCGAGTCGCTGCATCAAATCGAAACCGGCTACCGTTTCTCGGAAAAAACCCGTTCGGTAATGGACGACCTGCTGCATCGCATCCAACAGGTCAGTACCATCGTCAACGACATCGATATCGCCTCGCGCGAGCAGTCGCTGGGCATTGAACAGGTTAACGTGGCTATCAACCAGATTGGACAGGCCATCAACCAAAACGCATCGCTGGTGCAGAACTCAGAAAATACCGCGCAGGGCCTACGCGAGAAAGGCCATCATCTGAGTGATGTGGTCAGCGTGTTCCGCATCCACCCCTAATCGTGACGCCACCTCTGCCGACCACCGGCAGAGGTCCGCTTCGGCGGTTTATCCCCCGTTACATGCCAGCGGTATCCCTGTTTGTCTCAAGGGGTTACACTATATCCATCCAGAAGCATCCACCCAGAGCCGGACCTGATGACACGCCCATCATGGCGATTACGCGTTATGCCGTTGTACCGAGTACTGCTGAGTGCCTTACTGTCGCTGCTCATCAGCGGCTGCACATTGCTGGCCGGTAAACCGGTTCCACCGCCACCGCCTACAGAACAGGCGGTGGAAGTGTCCAGAGAGCAGAGCTATCTGCTGGAAAAAGTCGGTTCGGTTTCAGTCGATGTGCGTGGCAGTCTGGATGATGCGGTACGGGAAATACAGCGTCAGGCTAACGCACATGGTGTGCCTTACTATCGGGTGGTCAGCCTGACAGAAAACGAACATGTGCGGCGGGATAACTGGCACGGCTATGCAATCTTCTACCGGCCGTCTGCCGCCACCACCGTTAAAAACCAGGCCGAATCAGCGCCCAAAAAAGATTAAGAGGATAAGGATGAAAACAAAGATTGCCGCCATCACCCTGTTACTGCTGACAACCGGTATTAGCGGTGTAGCAACGGCCTCGGAGTACCCCTGCCGTAGCCCGGAATGGAATGTCTGGGTTGAAATGCAGGTAAACACTCGCGGTCTGTTGGGTGATGTGGAAGTGGGGTCACTGGTGTGGCAACAGGCGGTAGAAAGCCGACTGCCTTCGGCCTCCTGGCCATCGCGCAATTCCGTGCTGTGGTGCGCAGCCGTAGAACAAAAACTCGCCAGCCTGAAAAAATAATCCCCATCCTGAACCTGATAGCAACAGGGCAACCTACCGCGGTTGCCCTGCCAGTCGGAAGCCTTTCCTGACATCCGTTTTTTAGCGTCTGCGCATGATTACGCCGAGCGCTGACGTACCGCCTCAAACAGGCAAACACCGGTAGCAACCGACACGTTCAGCGACGACACGCTGCCCGCCATTGGGATGCTGATCAGCTCATCGCAGTGTTCGCGGGTCAGGCGGCGCATCCCTTCCCCTTCCGCGCCCATCACCAGCGCCATCGGGCCGGTCAGTTTGCTCTGATACAGGGTGTGATCCGCTTCGCCCGCCGTGCCGACGATCCAGACATTCTGCTCCTGCAAGAAACGCAACGTCCGCGCCAGATTGGTCACCCGAATCAGCGGTACGGTTTCTGCCGCACCACAGGCGACCTTTTTCGCGGTGGCATTGAGCTGAGCCGACCGATCGCGCGGCACAATCACCGCGTGAACGCCCGCTGCGTCAGCGCTGCGCAGGCAGGCTCCCAGGTTGTGCGGGTCGGTTACGCCATCCAATACCAGCAGGAACGGGGTATCCAGCGACGCCAGCAAACCCGGCAGGTCGTTTTCCTGATACTGTCGTCCCTCTTTCACCCGAGCGACAATGCCCTGATGCACCGCGCCTTCCACCTTGTCGTCGAGCCACTGGCGGTTAGCGACCTGTACCGCGATGCCGTTGGCTTCCAACTCGGCGATCAACGGCTGCAGGCGGCGATCCTCGCGTCCTTTAAGGGTGAACACTTCCAGAAAACGTTGAGGGTCTTGCTCCAGCAGTGCTTTCACCGCATGGATGCCGTAAATAATTTCGCTCATTAATACTCTTCAATAATACGCGTCAAACAGGTTAACAGGGCAGCCGACCCGGCTGCCCGTGATACATACAGGTACAATGGTCAGCCGACGTCCGTTACTCCGTCGGCTTCTTTTTTTTGCTGGCACGTTTGGCACGCGTGGCGGCGGCAATTTTACGCGTTTTTTCCGCGTTCTTTTGCGTTTTTGCCGTCTTCTTCCTGCCGCCAGTTTTCGCTTTATCTTTATCCTTGCCTTTGCCAGCAGGCTGACGTTTACCGTCACCCTCGCTACGGAATGCGCTATCCGGCTCAAAGTTGGCCCGCTGACCGGTACGACGACGACGTGGCGGTTTTGCATCCGCGTCACCGCCTTTCTTCGCCCGATCGCGCGCGGTTTTACCTTCGCCGCGCACCTTACGGGTGGAAGACACCAGGGCGAAATCGATCTTGCGCTCATCCATATGCACGGCTTCAACGCGGATCTGCACTTCATCCCCCAACCGATATACCTGACCGCGGGATTCGCCGATCAAGCGCTGGCCAACATTGTCATAACGATAGTAGTCGTTATCCAACGTGGAGACATGAACCAGACCATCGATAAACAGGTCGTTGAGGCGCACAAAGAAACCGAAACCGGTGACGCTGGAGATAATACCGGTGAAGGCTTCACCGACATGATCCTGCATGAAGTCGCACTTCAGCCAGTCAGCCACGTCGCGCGTGGCTTCATCAGCCCGGCGTTCGGTCATCGAACAGTGTTCACCCAATTGCAGCATCTCGTTGAAATCCGAGTGCCAGCCACCGCTATTCGTCCAGCGAGCCTGACGGTCACTGAGCAGGTACTTAATGGCACGATGCAGCGACAAGTCCGGGTAACGCCGAATCGGCGAGGTGAAATGCGCATACGACGTCAGCGCCAGGCCAAAGTGACCGCGGTTTTCCGGGTCATACACCGCCTGTTTCATCGAACGCAGCAGCATGGTTTGCAGCATTTCGTGATCCGGCCGGTCGGCGATGGAATCCATCAGTTCAGCGTAATCTTTCGGCTGCGGTTTCATGCCGCCTTTCAGCGTCAGCCCCAGTTCGCCAAGCACACTGCGCAGCGCCAGCACATGATCCTCGCTGGGCTGGTCATGCACACGGAACAGCGCCGGTTCTTCACTCTTCTCGACAAACTTCGCCGCCGAAATGTTCGCCAGAATCATGCACTCTTCAATCAGCTTGTGCGCATCGTTGCGCACCACCGCTTCCACCCGCTCAATGCGGCGTTCGGCGTTAAAAATGAATTTGGCTTCTTCGGTTTCGAAAGCGATGCCGCCACGCACCTCACGGGCATGTTCCAGCACCTTATACATCCGGTGCAGTTCTTCCAGCGGTGCCACCAGCGGCTGGTAGTGCTCACGCAGCGCCTCGTCACCCTGCAGAATGCTCCACACCTTGGTATAGGTGAGACGGGCGTGAGAACTCATCACCGCTTCATAGAATTTATAACCGGACAGTTTCCCTTGGGTGGAAACCGTCATTTCGCACACCATACACAGGCGATCCACCTGCGGGTTGAGCGAACACAGCCCATTGGACAGGACCTCCGGCAACATCGGCACTACCTGCGACGGGAAGTACACCGAGGTGCCGCGCGCACGGGCTTCATGATCCAACGCCGTGCCGGGGCGCACGTAATAGCTCACGTCGGCGATCGCCACCCACAGCCGCCAACCGCCGCCGCGTTTTTTCTCACAGTACACCGCATCGTCAAAATCGCGTGCGTCTTCGCCATCGATGGTCACCAGCGGCAGGGAACGTAGATCAACCCGGCCTTTCTTGGCGCTTTCCGGTACTTCGTCCGTCAGGTCACCCACTTGCTCTTCCACCTTGGGCGGCCAGCTATGCGGAATTTCATGGGTACGCAGCGCGATATCCACCGCCAGCCCGGTTCCCATGTTGTCGCCGAGGATCTCGACGATCTTGCCAATAGCCTTGGTACGACGCGTGGCGCGCTGGGTCAATTCCACCACCACCACAGAGCCCATACGGGCACCCGCGATAAACTCCGGCGGAATCAGGATGTCAAAACTCAGTCGGCTGTCATCCGGCACCACAAAACCAGTACCGGCTTCGGTGAAATAACGCCCGACAATCTGGCTGGTGCGAGGCTCCAGAATACGCACAATGCGCCCTTCGCGTCGCCCTCTGCGGTCTTCACCCAACGGCTGGGCCAGCACCACATCGCCGTGGATCACCGTCTTCATTTGTTCGGCGGAGAGGTAAAGATCGTCTTTGCGCCCCTCCACCCGCAGGAAACCGAAGCCATCGCGGTGGCCGAGCACCGTGCCGCGCAGCAGATCCAGTTTTTCCGGCAGCGCGTAGCACTGGCGGCGAGTGAACACCAATTGACCGTCACGCTCCATCGCGCGCAACCGACGACGCAACGCTTCCAGTTGCTCATCATGGGTCAATTGCAGGTCAGCGGCCAGTTCCTCACGGCTGATGGGCGTGTCCCGTTTTGCCAGGTGCTCAAGAATGTATTCACGGCTGGGGATAGGGAATTCGTATTTTTCTGCTTCACGTTCCAGAAACGGATCTTGTGACATTGCGGTTCCTCCGTTGTCATCAGCAGGCGGCTGAACAGGCTTATTCAACCAGAAGTAATTTATAGAGGGGCGGGTTTTCTTCCACCATATCGGCGAGCGTGTAATTATCCAGTTCCTTCAGGAAATTCTGTACGGCCTGCTGCAGCACCTGCTTCAGGCGGCAGGCGGGGGTGATATGACAAAACTCCTTGCTGCAGTTCACCAGCGACAACGGTTCCAGTTCCCGCACCACATCCCCAATGCGAATAGAGGATGGATCGCGGCCCAGCCGGATACCACCGTTTTTGCCACGCACTGCCATGACCAACCCGGCGCGGCTCAGCTGATTAATGATCTTCACCATATGGTTACGTGAGACGCCATACACTTCCGTCACTTCTGAAATGCTGGTCATTTTGCCTTCTGGCAATGACGCCATATAAATCAGCGCCCTCAAACCATAATCTGTAAAACTGGTTAACTGCACATAGACCTCTGGTTACCGTGCCGGGCAGCCATTCGACCGCGCCGAAAAACGCGTGCTGGAACCGGGATAGCGCTCGTTAGCCCTGGCTCGCGCCCGCCATGTTCATTTTTTATCAGCAGATGATAAACCAGTGATCAACGCCGGGCGAATTTATTTAGCGCTAACGGATCCTTTCCAAAGTGGAATTCCCCGAGTCCATGCATTTCCATTCACAAAAGATAAGAGAATCATGCTTCCTAACATGCTGTTTCATCTGTTATGTTCTGAACAAAAATAACCCTGTAAGACCTTAACGTACGGCGAGCCAGAAACAGGCTCTGTCAGTGGTTTTTTGCTCTGCACACACTTAGGAAATGAACCATGCGTTTGAAAAATCTCTCCATCCGTACCGGCTTGCTGACATTGCTGGCCGTGATCACCCTGCTGTTACTGCTGGTCAGCGGTATGGGGATTCAGGCCATCAACAAGAGCCGAGCCTCCCTGATGGCGCTCAATCAGATTCAGGGTGAACAATTGGGCGCATTGATGAATGGTTATAACCTGACGCTGCGAGCCAGAGCTTCCGCAACATTGGCGGTGCGCAAAATCGAAATCGGTTTGCTGGACGTCGGTGCCAAGGAAACCGAAAAGCTGGAAGGCTATGTACAGCAATCGGAAAAGGAGATTCACCAGTTCAGCAGTGTGGGGACCACTGGCGAACAGGAGCAAAAGCTGGCACAACAGGTACTGAAAAGTTATCAGGACTACCTGAATCAGGGGCTGAAACCGATGTTGGACTCCCTGAAAAAGCAGTACACCGACGAATATTACACCTTGCTGGAAAACAACCTGACGCCTCTGAGCGACGCATTTGATAAATCCATCCAGAACTTCCGCAGCTACTCCCAGCAACTCTCTGAACAACATATCCAACAGGCTAATCAAAACGAGCGGATCATGCTGATGCTGATCGCGTTCGCCTGCCTGCTCTCTCTGTTGCTGGTGCTGCTGGGCTGGCTGGCGCTGCGCCACATGCTGCTCAAACCGCTGGATCAGGCCATTGAACAACTGGAGCACGTCGCCTCCGGTGATTTGACCCGCCGCATTACTCAAGGGGGCAACAATGAACTGGGTCGGCTGAGCGATGCTATCGAGCGTATGCAAATGGGATTGCTGGATTCGGTCAGTCAGGTGCGTGACGCCAGTCATCAGATCGATCAAGGCAGCCGCGAGTTATTCAGCGGTAACCGTAATCTGGCGGAACGGACCGAAGATTCGGTCGCCGCACTGGAACAGACCGCCGCCAGTCTGGAAGAGCTGAGCGCGACGGTTAAACGTAACGCCGATAACGCCGAGCTGGCTCATCAGCTGACCAATCAGGTTTCCGACACCACCGACCGCGGCAACGAATCCGTTAACTACGTGGTGGAAAAAATGCGTGAAATCGCCGCCAGTGCTAAACGGATCAGCGATATTCTCGGTGTTATCGACGGCATTGCCTTCCAGACTAACATTCTGGCGCTGAACGCCGCAGTGGAAGCAGCCCGTGCGGGTGAGCAAGGCAAAGGCTTCGCGGTGGTGGCAGGCGAAGTGCGAAGTCTGGCACAGCACAGCGCGCAGGCCGCTAAAGAGATCCGTACCCTGATTCTGGATTCTCAAACCCACGTATCAGAAGGACTGGAACTGGCCGCCAAAGCCGGTGCAACCATGGATGACGTGGCAGAAGAGATCAACCGTATCACCAGCCTGATGAAAGAGATCTCCTATGCTTCTCAGGAACAGCATCGCGGCATCGAACAGGTGAATATCGCCTTCACTCAGATAGACAAGGTGGCCCAGCAGAACGCCTCGCTGGTCAAAGCCTCCGCCGATACCACCCAATCGCTGGAAGAGCAATCTCGCCAGTTAGTGCAGGCGATGGCCATGTTCCGAATCGAAGACCACACCGCACTGCTGCAATCACGTTAATTCTCACCCTTGTTTTGGCAGTGACCAGCTACCGGTCACTGCCATTACACCGAGCAGCAGCCAGGCCGATTCACGCTTCCAGTGCATAATGCAGCACAACGCACAATAAACGGGCATAACATGCCTGTTTTCAGCACCAAACTATGCAACCTGCACAAGATATCCCCCTCAGCGCCCAACTATCGCTAACAGCAAAAGCGGCACATTCCTTGCTCACACTCCTTGCTGTTGTAACGTTCAGGACGTCATTGCACGGACATTGCTGTTCTCCGTATCGGGGCAAACCAGAGGGACCATCATGCCGGTATTTCATCACAACAACGCACCTCATCATCATACCGAGAGTGACCGGGACAGATGGCGAAGCGACATTCTGCTTCAATTGCTGACCAGCGATCATCCGGACTGGCCCCTCCTTCATCGGCGCGCCGCCTGGCTACAGCTAGAGCTGGACAAGCCTCATCGGGTAACGGCCTGGCGTCTGTCCGGGATGCCGTCGTTGTTTTCCTCGTCGCATTCTGGCTGCCCGGAAGCGCAACTGCACGACGCGCGCCAGCGGTTACAACAACAGTTACAGGAACACATGGCGGAGAACCTGCCACCAGTGATGCTGGGCGACCTCGGCCTGCTGGTGCTGCCAGCCGACAGTGCACTACTGCACGGTGGACAACAGACATTTGCCGCCTTGCGTCAGGCAATCAACATCGATATCGCGCCACTGACGCTGTTTGGCGGGATCTCCGGCCCAGTCAGTGCGGCCGAGCACTATCAGCGAGGGCTAAGCGAAGCCCGACAAGCGCTTAAAACCGCAGAAAGTCTGCGCCCGGAAAAAGGCCTGTGCGACTACACTGAGCTGGGGGTGCTGCAACTCTTGACGTCCGTCAGCGACCCGACATTACTGACCCGCTTTATGCACGATGTACTGGGTAACCTGATAGAAAAGCATCGCCAATCACCACATTTGCTGATTGAAACCCTGGATGCGGTATTGCAGGAAAACGGTAACCTGATCAAAGCTGCCGAGCGGCTGGCGATCCACCGCAATACGTTGCACCAGCGACTGCAACGCATCGAACAGCTGTCGGGCGGCACATTGAGCGAACCGTTGTTTCGCCTCAATGCATCCGTCGCGCTATTAGTCTGGCGTCTGTCTGGCTCACAGACTCAGGGAAGCGCCATGCCGTCATTCAAGACCACCTCACAGGAGTGATTATGAAGATTATCAACGCCGCCTTGCGTCATCAGGCCGGGCTTCACACACTGCAACTGCAAGACGGCCTGATTGCCGCGATTACCCCCCAGCCCGCCACGCAGCCCGCGATGCCGGGAGAGATCGACGCCGCCGGGCAACTGGCGATCCCGCCGTTGGTGGAACCGCATATTCACCTTGATGCCGTCCTCACTGCGGGCGAGCCGGAATGGAACATGAGCGGCACACTGTTTGAAGGTATTGAACGCTGGAGCCAGCGCAAGGCGGTCATCACCCACGAAGACACCAAACGCCGGGCGCATACCGCCATCGGCATGTTGCGCGACCACGGCATCCAGCATGTGCGTACCCACGTTGATGTGACCGACCCATCGCTGGCGGCGCTGGAAGCCATGCTGGAGATTAAAGCAGAGGCGAAGGAACTGATCGACCTGCAAATCGTCGCCTTCCCGCAGGAAGGCATCGAGTCGTACCCGGCAGGCCGTCAGTTGATGGAGCGCGCCATCGCGCTGGGTGCTGACGTGGTCGGCGGTATTCCCCATTTTGAGAACACCCGTGAACAGGGCGTCAGCTCGGTGAAATTCCTGATGGACCTGGCGGAGCGCACCGGTTGTCTGGTGGACGTACATTGCGATGAAACCGACGATCCGAACTCACGCTTTCTGGAAGTGCTGGCGGAAGAAGCCAGGGTGCGAGAGATGGGCGAGCGCGTCACCGCCAGCCACACCGTGGCGATGGGCTCTTATGACAACGCCTACTGCTCAAAACTGTTCCGCCTGCTGCGCCGCTCGGGCATCAGCTTCGTCTCCTGCCCGACCGAAAGCATTCACCTGCAAGGGCGCTTCGACACCTTTCCCAAACGCCGTGGCGTCACCCGCGTCGCCGAACTGGACCGCGCCGGGATGAACGTTTGCTTCGGACAGGACTCGATCAAAGACCCCTGGTATCCCTTAGGTAATGGCAACATCCTGCGTATTCTCGACGCCGGGCTGCATATCTGCCACATGATGGGGTATCAGGATTTGCAGCGTTGTCTCGATTTCGTGACCGACAACAGCGCCAAAGCGCTGCATCTGGGCGAACGCTACGGCCTCGTTGTCGGCCGCCCAGCCAACCTGCTGATTCTGGAAGCAGAAAACGACTACGAAGCGGTACGGCGACAGGCCAAGGCACGCCTGTCGATACGCCACGGCAAGGTCATTATGCAGCGTGAACCGGAGCGAATTCGGTATCCGAACCATCAACCTGATTAACATCATCCACAATACGCGTGACCAAATGAGCGTGACGAAGCGCCTATTGAAACAGGCGCTTCGTTGCACCCGCACAGGAATGGGCTCATTCAATGCTATGCATCAACCGTATTAGCTCACACCTGAACTGCACGCTTACGGCGCAGAGGTTGACCTAAGCTGGTAGGCAGCGTTGTGCGTGAAGCGGACGTTGCTGGCACTATTTCTTCTTATTAAGCATCGCCTTTAAATCGGCAAAGGGATTATAGGTTGCTGCGCCAATATCTTTTTGCGCATCTTCCCCCGCCACAACGGTTGTACCGTACTGCTCGGCTTCAGTGTACTTCGCGTGTTCGTGGTCATGACAATACAGACACAACAACTCCCAGTTGCTGCCATCTTCCGGGTTATTGGTATGGTCGTGATCGATATGGTGAACCGTTAATTCGCGTAGGTTTGAATAAACAAACTCCCGTGAGCAGCGCCCACACACCCATGGATAGATTTTTAGTGCTTTCTCACGGTAACCGCTTTCCAGCCGCGAGTAGTTTTTTGGGATCAAAGCCATTGCTGATGCCACCTGTTATAAAGAGATAATTTTACAATATATCCCATATATGGGACAGAAAGAGCCTGTTCGTCGTAGTCTGTTCCTCACGGTGAATTCAACCGATGGATGCAACACATCATGCCCCCTGACATCCAGAATTAACCGGCATTCATTTCAGGCCGCAGCATCCCCTCGCGGCATTGCTGCTGGTAACTCTGTTCAAAGGTCTGCATTCCGGCCTGGCTGCCGGTTTGCAGCAGGCTCGGTAACTGGTGGGTTTTGCCTTCGCGGATCAAGTTGCTGACCGCCGGGGTGGCGAGCAGCACTTCAAACAGCGCCACACGCCCGCCTTGCGCGCCCGGCAGCAGTTTCTGCGCCACCACCGCCTGTAGACTGCCAGCCAATTGCGTGCGAACAAAGGCTTTCTCCTCAGCGGGAAACACATCCACCAGCCGGTCCACCGCTTGCACCGCCCGCCGGGTATGCAGCGTCGCCAGCACCAGATGACCGGTTTCCGCCGCCGTCAGCGCCAGCCGAATCGTCTCGCTGTCGCGCAACTCACCGAGCAGCAGCACGTCCGGGTCTTCGCGTAGCGCAGAGCGCAGCGCGCTGGCGAACGCATCGCTGTGACGGCCAATCTCCCGCTGTTGGATCAGACAGCGCTGACTGGTGTGCAGGAACTCTATCGGGTCTTCCAGCGTAATAATGTGGCGAGCACGGCGTTGATTGAGCGAGGCTATCATCGCCGCCAGCGTGGTAGATTTACCGCTGCCGGTCGCGCCGGTCACCAGAATCAGGCCATCGGGACGGTCGGCTAACTCGGCGACTACAGGCGGCGCGCCCAGCGTCTGTAGATCTGGCTGATGTGACGGGATCAGGCGCAGCGCTGCCGACAGGCCGTGGCGCTGCATAAATAGATTGGCCCGTAACCGCTGGCCCTCCGGTAGCGTCAGCGCACAGTCGGCCTGCCCGTTTTGCCGTAGCTGCTGCTCGCAGGCCGGTTCCAGCCAGCGGCTGCACCATTGTTCCAGATCGTCGTTGTGCAATGGCGGCTGCGCAGCATCCGCCACCAGTTGCCCGTCGATACGCCAAACCGGCGGATGACCGCTGCACAGGTGCAGATCAGACACATTCTGTTTTACACTAGACCGCACCCATTCACTCACATCCATTGATTGGCCTCCTGAACCATGATGACGATATCGACAGTCCAGCAAAACCTACAGGACGTCCGGCAAAAAATCTCAACAGCGGCGCAACATTGCGGGCGCGCCCCGGAAGACATTACGCTGCTTGCAGTCAGCAAAACCAAACCTGTGAGCGCGCTCGAAGAAGCCATTGCAGCCGGGCAACGGGCATTTGGTGAAAACTATGTGCAGGAAGGGGTCGACAAGATTCGTCATTTTCAGACCCATCAACCGGATACGGCGCTGGAATGGCACTTTATCGGGCCGTTGCAGTCGAATAAGAGCCGCCCGGTCGCAGAGCATTTCGACTGGTGCCACACCATCGATCGGCTGCGTATCGCCCAGCGGCTGAGCGAGCAGCGCCCGGCGCACCTGCCGCCGCTTAACGTGCTGTTGCAGGTGAATATCAGCCAGGAACCGAGCAAATCCGGCATTCTGGCTGCGGACTTGCCCGCACTGGCGGCCAGCGTGTCCCCGTTGTCGAACCTGCGGCTGCGTGGTTTGATGGCGATCCCCGCGCCGGAAACTGATCATGACCGCCAACTGGCGGTATTTCGCCAAATGACCGAACTTTTCCTGCAACTAAAAGCGGATTATGGCACTTTGGATACCTTGTCGATGGGCATGACCGACGACATGGCCGCCGCCATTGAGGCCGGTAGCACGCTGGTGCGGATAGGCACCGCAATTTTTGGCGCACGTGATTATCATTCACCGGCCAGTTAACCTTAACGGACAGACGAAAACAGCGAGAACCTGATGGAACACCGTAAAATAGCCTTTATCGGCGCGGGCAATATGGCGCAGGCGATCATCGCCGGTCTGATAGCAGGCGGCTACCCTGCCAGCCAGGTCAGCGTTAGCGCACCGTCCGATACCCATCGAGATGCGTTAGCCGCTCGTTATGGCGTTGCCAGCCTGAGCGACAATATCACCTGTGCCCGTGACGCTGACGTTGTGGTGTTAGCCGTCAAACCGCAACTGATGGCGGACGTCTGCACAGCACTGGCGCAGCAGGTGGATTTCAGCGGCAAGCTGGTGTTGTCCATCGCCGCTGGCGTCAGCGTCGCCCGTTTCCGTCAGTTGCTGGGCGATGCGCTCAACATCGTGCGCATCATGCCCAATACACCATCACTGGTAGGCCAGGGCATGAGCGGCCTGTACGCCCCAGACAGCATCAGCACCGCCGATCGTACCTTTGCTGCGGATCTGATGAAGAGTGTCGGCAAACTGTGCTGGGTGGCTGACGAAGCACAAATTAACGGCGTGATCGCCGCAGCGGGTAGCGCCCCTGCCTACTTTTTCCTGTTTATGGAAGCCATGCAGCAGGAAGCCATCCGTCAGGGTTTTGATGCCGACATCGCCCGTTTACTGGTGCAACAGGCAGCCTGCGGTGCGGCAGCGCTGGTGGAAGCCAGCCCAGACATTCCGCTGTCAACACTGCGGGAAAATGTGACCTCAAAAGGCGGCACCACCGCCGAAGCACTGCGCGTATTCAACCAACGCCAGTTGGGCCAGATTGTCGCCGACGCCATGCAGGCCGCCGTACATCGGGCAAAAGAAATGGAATCGCTGTTCTGATTGCCGTCTGAAACATGATTTTTACTGAAGGAATGACCGTCTCATGCTGACCCTGACTTTTCTGGTCAAAACTCTGATTGACCTGTACGTGATGGTGTTATTGCTGCGCATTTGGATGCAATGGGCGCGCAGTGATTTTTATAACCCGCTGGCGCAGTTCGTGGTGAAGCTCACCCAGCCTATCATCGGGCCGTTGCGCCGCATCATCCCTTCACTGGGGCCGATCGACACCGCCTCGCTGCTGCTGGCGTTTCTGCTCACCACGCTCAAGTATCCATTACTGTTGCTGATTCAGGTCGGTTCATTGTCGCTAAGCCCGATCAATGTGCTGGTCGGTCTGCTGGCGCTGGTTAAATCCGCCGGTTATCTGGTGTTTTGGGTGGTGATCATCCGTTCGCTGATGAGCTGGATAAGCCAGGGCCGCAGCCCGGTGGATTACATGCTGTATCAGTTGACGGAGCCGTTGATGGGGCCGGTACGCCGTGTTCTGCCTTCAGTCGGTGGGCTGGATTTCTCACCGATGGTGGTGATATTGCTGCTGTACCTGTTGAACTATCTCGGCATGGATTTCTTCCCAGGGCTGTGGTTCTTGTTGTGAGTGCCGTCAGTCGCTGCGAAGACGGGCTGGTGATTCGGCTGTATATTCAGCCGAAAGCCAGCCGGGATCAGATCGTCGGGCTGCATGGCGACGAGCTGAAAGTCGCCATCACCGCGCCGCCGGTGGACGGCCAGGCCAATGCTCACCTGATCAAATTTCTGGCTAAACAGTTTCGGGTCGCCAAAGGCATGGTGACCATCGAAAAGGGTGAGCTTGGGCGTCACAAACAGATTAGAATCGTCAACCCGCAAGCCATCCCGACCGATGTCGCGGAACTCATCCCCTGAAGTTATTCTTTGAACTCATCCTCTGAACATTGCAGGAACAACAGATGCAAAACGTGGTTTTAGCCACCGGCAACGCCGGTAAAGTGCGTGAACTCGCCGGTCTGCTGGCGGATTTCGGCCTCGATGTGGTAGCGCAAACCACGCTGGGCGTCGAATCCGCCGAGGAAACCGGTTTAACCTTTATCGAAAACGCCATTCTGAAAGCGCGCCACGCCGCGCGTGAAACCGGTCTGCCTGCTATCGCCGACGATTCAGGACTGGCGGTGGATGCGCTGGGCGGCGCGCCGGGGATTTACTCCGCCCGCTACGCCGGGGAAGACGCCAGCGATCGGCAGAATCTCGACAAACTGCTGGTAGCGCTGGACAACGTGCCGGACGAACAGCGTCAGGCCAGTTTCCACTGCGTGCTGGTGTATCTGCGTCACGCCGACGACCCGACGCCGCTGGTGTGTCACGGCAGTTGGCAGGGTGTGATTACCCGCGCGCCGGTCGGCGAAGGCGGCTTCGGCTACGACCCGGTGTTTTTTGTGCCGTCAGTCGGCAAAACCGCTGCCGAACTGAGCCGCGAAGAGAAAAATGCCCTCTCTCACCGTGGTCAGGCGCTGCGTCAGTTGCTGGATGCCCTGCGACATGCTTAATCTGCCGCCGCTCAGCCTGTACATCCACATTCCCTGGTGCGTGCAGAAGTGCCCCTACTGCGACTTCAACTCCCACGCGCTGAAAGGCGAGGTGCCGCACGACGATTACGTGGCGCACCTGCTGGCGGATCTGGATGCCGACCTGCCGCTAGCTGGCGGACGCCCCCTGCACAGCATTTTTATTGGCGGCGGCACGCCGAGCCTGCTCAGCGCCGAGGCAATGCAACAGTTGCTGGATGGCGTGCGGGATCGGTTGTCGTTACCGGCCGAGGCAGAGATCACCATGGAAGCCAACCCTGGCACGGTGGAAGCCGACCGTTTCAGCGGCTACCAGCGCGCAGGCGTTAACCGGATTTCCATCGGCGTACAGAGTTTCAGCCCGGATAAACTGACACGGCTGGGACGTATCCACGGTCCAGAAGAGGCCAGGCGCGCCGCCCGGCTGGCTGCCGGTCTGGGGTTACGCAGTTTCAACCTCGACCTGATGCACGGGCTGCCGGACCAGTCGCTGGATGAAGCGCTGGACGACCTGCGCCAGGCCATTGCGCTCAACCCGCCACACTTGTCCTGGTATCAGTTAACCATCGAACCGAATACGTTGTTCGGCTCGCGCCCACCGACGCTGCCGGATGACGACGCACTGTGGGACATTTTCGAACAGGGCCACCGTTTGCTGAGCGACGCCGGTTATCAGCAGTATGAAACCTCGGCCTACGCCAAACCGGGTTACCAGTGCCAACACAACCTCAATTACTGGCGCTTCGGTGATTATCTGGGCATCGGCTGCGGGGCACACGGCAAAGTTACCTTCGCCGATGGCCGTATTGTACGCACGGTAAAAACCCGCCACCCACGCGGTTACATGCAGGGGAATTACCTGCATCAGCGCGATGAAGTGGCGATGGCCGACCGTCCGTTCGAGTTCTTCATGAACCGTTTCCGGCTGCTGGAACCGGCACCGCGAGCTGATTTCACCGCTTACACCGGGCTACCGGAAAGCACCATCAGGGCGCAGATAGATGAGGCGCTGGCGCAAGGTTACCTGACCGAAACCGCGCAACACTGGCAGGTGACCGAGCACGGCAAGCTGTTTCTCAACTCGTTGCTGGAGCTGTTTCTGGCGGAAGAATGAGCAGTAGAAGGATAAGAGAGCAGCACAAAAAGCTAGCTTAACAGATTGAGGATACGTTGAATTCCGATGTGGGATTATGACAAAGTGAAGGCGGGATTTGCCCCGCTCTAAAAGGTAAACCACCATGAAAACCCTAATCTTACTGGCCGCAACCCTATTCATGGCGAGCGCATTAAGCGGCTGTAATACCGCGCGCGGATTTGGTCAGGACGTTCAGAAACTCGGCAGCACCATTTCCCACTCCGCCAGTTGACCGGTGTCCCGCCTGCTGTACTGGCAGGCGGATCATCTTTCCAGAGCCACGATTACCCCGCCGTTCGCATCGGCACGTGGGGAATCCCATCCTCGTCGTAACCCTCGCCACACACCGCAAAACCAAATTGCTGGTAGAAATGCTGTAAATGCGCCTGTGCAGACAGATACTGCGCCCGTCCCGGCCAGTGTCGGACGCAGGCGGCCTGTGAATGCATCAACAATTGATGGCCTAACTGCTGACCGCGCGCATCAGGGGCAACCACCACCCGGCCGATGGTTACCGCGTCCTGCCCGTCATGGGGTGCCAGCAAGCGCGCGCAGGCGATCAGGCGGCCGTTTTGCCAGGCCGTGACATGGCGATTGCCGTCCACCAGATCCAAACCGTCCAGATCCTGATAGGCGCATTGCTGCTCTACCACAAACACCTGGCTGCGTAGGCGCAAAATGTCGTACAGCGCATACGGATTCAGGTCTTTCACACCCCAGTCATGCCAAATCAGACTCATCGCCGTTCCTTATTCATCATCGGCCGAATCGGTCGTTGCCGTCGGCTCAGGCCGACGCCGCCATTGGGTGAGCTGCACCCAGCCCCACAAACCAGTAATGCCCAGCGTAAACAGCACACCGAAGCCAACGCCGATCGCCAGTACCGGTACGCCGACCTTCACCGCCAGCGAATAGAGCGCCAGCATCAACAACATGGCACCGTTTTCACCCAGGTTCTGTACCGCAATGGCGTTGCCCGCCCCCACGCTCTCCCGGCCGCGTTCCTGCAACAAGGCATTAAGCGGTACGATGAAGAAGCCGCCCAGCGCCCCCAGTACCAGCAGGCAGGCGTAAGCGCTAATCAGGCTGTGTTGCAGGGTGAACACCACCACCATCACGCCGATCAATACCCCGGCAGGCAGGCAGCGGCGCACGGTTTTCAGCGTCACCAGTTTACCGGCCGCCGCCGCGCCGACCACAATCCCTACCGCCACCATGGCGTTGAGCAGCGTCGGCGTCGAGTTGTCGTTGATGCCCAGCGCCAGCGGCACCCACAGCACCAGCAGGAAACGCAGCGTCACGCCCGCGCCCCAGAACATGCCAGTGCCGACCAGCGAAAAGCGGGTTTCACCGTTACGCCACAGTACGCGGCAGGCGTCAAAGAACGAGCGGGTCATACGCGCCGGACGCCAGGACGCGCCGGGGCGCGCCGCCGCCAGTTTCGGAATCAGCAGGTTGGCGGCCAGCGCGATGCCATAAGCCAGCGCACACACCGCCAGCGCGCCGTAGATATGCCAGTCGGCCAGCACGCCACCCACCACCGACCCGGTGAGAATGGCGGCGATGGTGGAGGCCTCCATCAGACCGTTGGCTTTCACCAGCTGATCGCCGTGGGTGATTTCGCCCAGAATGCCGTACTTGGCCGGAGAATAAGCGGCCGCACCCAACCCTACCAGCGTGTAACCCAGGAACGGATTCCCCCCCAGACAGATCAACAACGCCCCCGCGAGCTTCAGGGCGTTGGCGAACATCATCACCCGCCCTTTGGCGAAACTGTCGGCGAACTGGCCGACAAAGGGTGCCAGCACGATATAAGCGGCGACAAACCCCATCTGCAGGAAAGGCTGACTCCAGTCGGGATACGCCAGCGACTTCACCAGCGCCAGCGTAGCGAACAGCAGCGCGTTATCGCCGAAGGCAGAGAAAAACTGCGCCACCATCACCGCATTCATGCCACGGGAAAACAGCGATGACGAGGGAGAAATCTGATTACTCATGCATCATGCTCCGGTTGTTCCCCGGCGTCCGCTGCGACGTCACCAGCAGGCTGTTCCGCCAGTTGGCGCAGCGTGACGAAATCCGGTTTGCCGCTGCCCAATAACGGTAATTCCTTCAGGTAACGGATGTCGCGTGGCACCGCCAGTTCTGGCGTACCGTTCGAACGGGCCTGTGCCAGCAAGCTGTCGCGAGCCAGGTTAGCATCGGTGGTAAACAGCACCAGCGCTTCTCCTTTACTGCTGTCGCTGCGGGCGCTGGCGGCGTGCTGCGCCTGCGGCGATACCTGATTCGCCAGTTGCTCCACGCTTTCCAGCGACACCATTTCCCCGGCCAGCTTGGCAAAGCGCTTAACACGACCAACGATGGTGCAGAAGCCTTGTTCATCCACATCGACGATGTCGCCGGTGTCGTACCAGTTCGCTTCACGCTGCCCCAGCTCATTTTCCGCTGCGGGCAACTCCAGCTCACCGGGGTTCTCCACCCGTAAATAACCTTTCATTACGTTCGGCCCGCGCAGTTGCAGACGGCCGCCGTGATGGATACCCGGCACCGGAATCAACCGCGACTCAATGCCCGGCAACAACCGGCCGACGGAATGCAGTTTGCACGCCATCGGTACGTTGATCGCTACCACCGGCGCGCATTCGGTCACGCCATAGCCTTCCAGAATGCGGATACCGAATTTATCCTGCCACGCGGCCCGCACCTGCTCGGACAGTTTTTCCGCCCCGGCCACCACGTAACGCAGGCGAGCAAAATCATACGGATGGGCGAAGCGTGCATAGTGCCCAAGAAAGGTGGAGGTGCCGAACAGCACCGTGCAGTTACGGTCATACACCAGTTCCGGCACAATGCGATAATGCAACGGACTCGGGTAGAGGAACACCCGTGCACCGGTCATTAGCGGTGTCAGCAGCCCCACCGTCAGCCCGAAGGCGTGGAACAGTGGCAGCGCCGACATAAAACGGTCACGCGGCGTGAAATCGGCCACGGTGCGGATCTGCTCCACGTTGGCCGTCAGGCTGTTGTGGCTATGCACCACGCCTTTCGGGTTGCCCTCCGAGCCGGAGGTAAACAGGATTACCGCCGCGTCGTCCGGCTGTTGCGGGCGCATGGCGCGTGTCGGGAACAGCAGATGGAACAGGATCCACAGTTTGTCCGACAGCGTAACGGTATCCTTCAAATCTTCCAGATAGACCCAGTTCGCCTCTTTCACCTGCTGCGGCAGGTGGGTCAACTTGCCTTTTTCCAGAAACTGCCGCGAGGTGACGATGGTTTTGATCCGCGCCGCGGTCATCGCGCTCTGAATCCCTTTCGCCCCAGCGGTGTAGTTGAGCATGGCAGGCACCCGGCTGCCGAGTGACGCCCCGAGGATTGCAGCGGCGGTGACGGTGGTGTTGGGCAGCAGCAGCCCGACATGTTCGCGCTCACCGGTAAAGCGTTGCAGAATGCGCGATACCCCGAGCGATTTTTTCAGCAGACCGTGGTAGCTGTCTTCCTTCAGGTTGATGTCTTCAATACAAGGCGAGTGGTAACCGTAACGCGCGCAGGCGGCCAGAAAGGCTTCATATAACGTATGCCGCGGGCGCACCGCCATGCGGGCGTCCATCATGATGCGATGCAACGCTTCTCCCGCCAGCTCGCGGCGTTCGCGCGCCGACGAGGCCACCGGCATCGGCAGTTGAGCCGGTGGTAAAAAATGCAGTGAAATCTGCGGAAACAGACGGCGACGCAACACACTGCCCAGACGGCCGAAATGGGTGAACTCCGGTCCTTCGATGCGCACAGGCACCACCGCCGCACCTGCGCGGGCAGCCACAAATGCCGCGCCGCTGTAAATTTTCATCAGTGAACCGGTAACGGTGATACGCCCTTCAGGGAACACCACCACCGGTCGGCCTTGCTCCACCAACCGGATCAACTGTTTAATCGCCAGCGGTTTGGTCGGGTCCAGCGGCAGAAAATCGATATAGGGTTTCAGCCAGCGCATGAACCACTGGTTGGTGATATTGGAATAGACGGCGAACACCGGTTTGCTTTGTACCGGCAGAAACAGCGCCATCAACACGCCATCAAGGAATGAAACGTGGTTTGGGGTAATCAATATCTTTGACTGCCGGAAACTGCTTTCGTCACCCGTTACCTGAATGCGGTACAGATGCTGCAGTACCCAGCGTAAAAAGGTATAAATCATCCCACCTCCCTATGTATAAACAGTAACCTTGTCCGGTTTGGACCTAGATGTCGCCGATTGTTCACGGCAGCTCGCTCCCATCGATTGTTCACTTTCGCCACCGATACAAGCACCACGCCAGGATAACGCGCGCATTGCAGCGCCGCTCCCCGTCAACGGGTTCACCATACCATAAACCTTACCAACATTAGCGATGAAAACACCGCCGAAATCAGCCGTGAAGGGGCGTCAAAAAACAGTAGAAAATCATCAAACTGCGGCGAAGAAAGATCGGGCGGGTGGCGGCCCGCCCAGCGGAAGGGTTACAGCTGTTCGCCGTTACTGGCGACCACCTGCTTGTACCAGTCAAAGCTTTTTTTCTTACAGCGCGCCAGTGTGCCGTGGCCGTCATTATCTTTATCCACGTAGATAAAGCCGTAGCGTTTTTTCATCTCGCCGGTGCCAGCGCTAACGATGTCTATCGGCCCCCACCAGGTGTACCCCATGATATCGCAACCGTCAGCAATGGCTTCCGCCATCTCCTGCAAGTGCTGACGACCATAGCTGATGCGCTCGTCGTCGTTGATGGCACCGCTCGCGTCTGGCGTATCCACCGCGCCAAAACCGTTCTCAACGATAAACAACGGTTTTTCATAGCGGTCCGCCAGTTCGTTACAAACCTGTCGCAGCCCTTTCGGGTCAATGGTCCACCCCCAGGCGCTGCTTTTCAGGTAGGGGTTATCCAACCCCACCACGCCACCAGTGTCCGCCAGCACCGGCATATCGGCCTGATAGGTGGCGCTGCGGTAGTAACTGAAACCGAGATAGTCTGATGGGTGCGCCGCCAGCAACGCCAAATCGCCCGCTTCCATCGCCAGTTCAATGCCATGTTCACGCCATATCCGCTGGCTATACGCCGGGTAGTGACCACGCATCATCACATCCGAGTAAAACAGCGATCGGCGGCGGATCTGCATGGTGGCGAACACATCGTCCGGATGACAGGTGTGAGGATATAACGTGCTGAGCGACAGCATACAGCCGATTTTGGCCTGCGGAATAATCCGGTGGCATAACTGGTTTGCCAGCGCGTTAGCGACAAACATGTGATGGCTGGCCTGATAAATCGCCTGTAACCGCTGCTCCGGCTCAGGCTGTATCGCGCCGGTGGCAAACGGAATACGGTGCATATTGTTGAGTTCATTGAACGTCATCCAATATTTCACCTTATCCCGATAGCGATAAAATACCGTCTCGCAGTAGCGGATGAAAAAATCGACCAGCCGACGATCCTGCCAACCGCCATAACGCTGATACAACGCCAGCGGCGTTTCATAATGCGACAGGGTAATCACCGGCTGGATGCCGTACTTCAATAGTTCGTCAAACAACTGGTCGTAGAAACGCAGCCCCGCTTCGTTGGGCTGCGCCTCATCCCCCTGCGGGAAAATGCGCGACCAGGCGATCGAGGTACGAAAGCATTTGAACCCCATTTCAGCGAACAGGGCGATGTCGTCCCGGTAACGGTGATAGAAATCGATCGCTTCGTGGCTGGGGTAGTAACTTGCGGGGTCGACCGCCGCATCCGGTTTGCCTGCCACGATGCCGCCGCGTACCACATCGGCAATCGACGGCCCTTTGCCGTCCTCATTCCAGGCACCTTCCGCCTGATTGGCGGCAATCGCGCCGCCCCATAAAAACCCTTGCGGGAAACGAGCCATGATCACTCCTTACTATCCGGTAAAGCCGACAGCTCACGCTATCGGCGTTTGAATCAGTCGAGGTCTGCGCCGTTGGAGGCGATAAGCTTGCGATACCAGTAGAAGCTTTTTTTACGCGAGCGCTGCTGGGTGCCGTGTCCGTCGTCGTCCTGATCGACATAGATAAAGCCGTAGCGCTTGGAGATTTGCGCAGTGCCAGCACTGACTACGTCGATCGGCCCCCACCAGGTGTAGCCGAACAGTTTGACGCCGTCCGCCAGCGCTTCCTTCATTTGCTCCACATGCTGGCGCAGGTAGTCGATGCGATAGTCATCGTCAATTGAACCGTCCGGGTTGACGCTATCCACCGCGCCCAACCCGTTTTCGGCGATGAACAGCGGTTTCTGATAGCGGTCATACAGTTGGTTGAGCGCCAGCCGCAACCCTTTCGGGTCAATCTGCCAGCCCCACTCGCTGGTGGGCAGATAGGGATTGCGGATACCGCCGGTGATCAGATTGCCGGTCACGCCTTCCAGCTTTTCCGGGTGGGCGCTGACGGTGCTGGACATGTAGTAGCTGAACGACACGTAATCCACCGGGTACTGGCGCAGGATCTCGTCGTCCCCTGGTTCCTTGTTCAGCACCACGCCTTTTTCCGCCAGCATACGGTCGGTATAGGCCGGGTAGTAGCCGCGAGCCTGTACGTCACTGAAGAACAGCGACACCCGCTGCGCGTCCTCACAAGCCTGTAGATCGTCCGGGTGACAGGTGTTGGGATAGAGGATCTGGTAGCTGATCATGCAGCCGACCTGTGAACCGGGAATGATCTGGTGGCAGGCCTTGGTCGCCAGCGCGCTGGCGATAAACTGATGGTGCACGCCCTGATACTTGTCCTGCTCCAGATGCGGATTGTCTTCCTCGATCACCCCAACGCTGACGTAGGGGTGATGTTTGACGCAGTTGATCTCGTTGAAGGTCATCCAGTATTTGACCTTGTGTCGATAGCGCTCGAATACCGTGGTGGCGAACCGCACGTAAAAATCGACCAGTTTGCGGTTAGGCCAGCCGCCGTATTCAGTGACCAGACACAGCGGCATCTCGTAGTGGGACAACGACACAATCGGCTGAATGTTGTGCGCCAGCAGGGCATCAAGCACCCGGTCGTAAAACGCCAGCCCCTCTTCATTCGGTTCGGTTTCGTCGCCGCGCGGGAAAATACGCGTCCAGGCGATCGACATACGAAAGCACTTGAACCCCATCTCGGCGAACAGCGCGATATCTTCCTTGTAGTGGTAATAAAAGCCGTTGCCCTTACGTTTTGGATAGTACTTTTTACTGTGAGGGTCCTGCGCGTCCGCCACCTGCTGGTGGGTCATAAACAGCCACTGATCCAGCCAGCGTTCTTTGGGCGTGCGGCTGTCAAAGGTATACACATCCGACACCGACAGCCCTTTACCGCCCACATTCCAGGCACCTTCCAGTTGGTTGGCGGCCGTCGCGCCGCCCCACAGAAAATCCGATGGAAATACGTTTGATACGCTCATGCATTCTCTCCCTTAGGCCGCCGCCGCGGTCAGTTTCATCAACGCGTCGCGCGAGTGAACGTCGCCATTGAGCAACGGGCTCACTTCGCCATAACATTCAGTATTGGTAACAATCATGATCACACTGGGGTCAATCCCTTCCGCCAGCAGTGCCGACAGGTCGAAGCTCACCAACGGCTCGCCGACTTCCACTATCTGCCCCGGTTGGGCGTGACGGATAAAGTGACGGCCGCCAAGCTTGACGGTATCGATGCCGATGTGGATCAGCACCTCAGCGCCGGTATCGCTTTTGAGCGTCAGCGCGTGGTGGGTGTCGAATATCGACTCGATGCGCCCATTGACCGGCGACAACAGCTCGCCGCTTTCCGGATAGATGGCGATCCCTTTGCCAAAAACCTCCCCGGCAAACACCGGATCGCTAAGGCTATCTAGCGCCACCACTCGCCCGGCTACCGGCGCGAACAGCTTTTCGTTGTGGAAAGACGTCTCTTTATTAAACAATTGATTACCAGGCTCACTCAGCACCACCGGCGCGGCAGGCATGACCACCTGCCCTTCTTGCGATGTCGCGACTTTCCCCACGTTCTCCTCAAATCCAAGCACGCAGGTCACCACCGTAGCCGTGACAAAGGAAATCGCCATGCTAGCCAGCGCGTACAGGAAGGTCGGCCCCACCAGCGCGGGTAATCCCGGCAGCCCGCTCAAGGCAAAGGCGTAGGTTTTGACCCCGAAAAACATGGCGAATGCACCACCGCAGGCACCGCCAATCAACGCAGCGGCGAACGGGCGTTTGAAACGGATATTGACGCCGTACATCGCCGGTTCGGTGATGCCCATAGTGGCGGTCAGGCTGGTGGATAACGCCAGCGACTTGGTTTTCTTGTCACGGGCGCGCAGGAACACGCCGAAGGCTGCACCGGCTTGCCCCATGTTGGCGATATAAAAGATTATCTTGAACGGATCGAACCCCATCTTGCTGATGTTATTGATCATGATGGGGATCAACACATAGTGCATACCGGTGATGATGATCATCGACAGCGTGCCGCCCAGAATCAGCCCGGCCAGAATGCCCATGTTATCCACCAGCCAGACAATGCCGGTGGAAAGCTGGTTGCCCACAATAATGCCGATCGGACCGATGACAATCAGCATCACTGGTGCGACGATCAGCAATGTCAGTAGCGGCACGAACATGGTCTTCAGCGCACCGGGCATGAAGCGGTCCACACGGCGCTCCACCCAGGACATCAGCCACACCGCCAGCAGGATCGGGATCACCGACGAAGCGTAAGACACTGGCGATACCGGCAATCCAAGAAAGGTAATCTCACCACCGCCCGCAAACAGCTTGGTCAATGTGGGATGCAACAGCGTGGCCGCCAACGCTACCGCCACATACGGATTACAGCCAAACTTGTGGGCAGCACTGAACGCCAGCACCAGTGGCATAAAGTAGAAAATGCCGTCGCTGATGGCAGACAGAATCAGGTAGGTTTGGTTGGTGTTTGATACCCAGTGCAACGCCACCAGCAGCGACAGGATCCCTTTCAGGATACCGGCACCGGCAATGGCCGGGATAATCGGCGAGAAAATGCTGGAAAAGGCTTCCAACAGTGCCGAGATGGGGTGTCTTGGTCGCCCGGCCTCCGGGGTATCGGCGGCCTGATTCGCCAGCGGAGGAAACTGCCGGATCAACGCCCGGTAAACATCTGCTACTTCGTTGCCGATGATGACCTGAAACTGTTCACCGGCGACGTTAATACCTATTACCCCGTCTAATGCTTCTAGCTGGGCGCGGTCAATACGCTGCGCTTCATGCAAATAAAAACGCAATCGGGTAATACAATGAAAAACCTGTCGGATATTTCCTTCCCCCCCGACAAGCGCCACAATATTCTTTGCTGTCTCCTGATAATTTACTGACATAACAATTCCTCTTTCCAGAAAGAAATCTTACGATTTCTACAACAACCGCACGGTATTTACCGTGGCGCCTTGTTCCTCTGGGGTTTGCCTGAGTCAGCGGATATCGCCGCTGCCAGTAACAAGCCTATTCGGAATGATTTATACCCGTCATACTTCACGTTGCCGGTGTGTGGGTGGCCCTCAACTCGAATTATTGGGGGTAAGACAATGAATCATATTATCGATATGAATGGTTAAGTAGAGTTTCTCCGAATTGGTCATGGTGTGTTGGTAGTTTTTTTTGATAAAGGTATTAATGACTTCTACACAGCCCAGCGTTTTTTGATAACGTTGCTGAACCATGGTAAATAAATCGCCGTCGTCATTATCCAGCGAAGCCCCCTCCACCACGCGCTGAGAAAAAAACTTCAGGTGGGTAATGAAGCGGTAATAATTACTATTATTTTCATCCAGCGGCACCTGAAAATAATATTTGACGATATTCTGCACCTGAGAAATCAGTTGCGTAATCTGCTTCATATTGCCGATATTATCGCCAAGCTCAGCATTGACGATATGCAACGCAATACTGCAAGCTTCATCTTCCGGTAGTGTGACGCCCAACGTTTCCTGTATCAACACCAGCGCCTGCTCCGCCACCGCGTACTCTTGCTTGTAGAAGTGCCGGACTTCCCAGTGCAGCGGGTTCTGAATCAGGGTGCCGTTGCGCTGGCACTGTAAGGCGAATGCCAGGTGATCCGCTAACGTGACATAAATGCCTTCACTCAATTTCTGCTGAAGCTGTTTTTTCACCGTTTCGACAATATCACTGGTGAGCTGCAATATTTCCAACGGGATTTCCTGCGCCAGATCCTTAAAACGCGCGGAAATAGCGTTATCCTGCAAACGGAATATTTTCTCCACCTTCGACATTTCCACATCCTGCCCGGTTCGGGAATGAAAACCCAATCCGCAGCCGGTCAAGATAAGCTCCTGCCCCTGATTGTCGATCACGCTGACTACATTATTATTCAGGACTTGAGTTATCTTCATCGCATTCTCCTGAAAACAGAAACGGGCAAAACCTAAATACAGCCCACAGCGAAGTCAGGCGACTTCATACTGTTGCTGCACTTATGTTTTGCCCGCCGAACGGTAACAAGCCTTATGCAATGAGAAAAAATTATCACCCGTTATTTTTGGCGTCAATCGCGTCACTAACAGGTCGAGGAATTTCTTTTTTATTTGTGACAAGGGTATTATTTTCTCGCCTATCAGAACGCAGGCAAAAAAAAACCTACGCATCCGCGTAGGTTGGTGCAATTTGAATGGTTCAATGTGGAGAACACATCGATTTGTCACCCATCAATACCTCTGGGACTTGTTACTCTAAAGAGAGTCATCCCGAATCACTAGCGCAGAATCGAAAGATAAACGTTCGAAGTGCAACCAACTGTAAAATTCTCGGAGGGGCTGTAATAAAGCCGTGAAAAACCAGGGGCGTCATACAATCCGAGCGATTTTTCCCATTAATATCGGCCTGAATTCAGGTGGCAGACAATCGCTGTTTAAACCGGCCGTGACCGCCAGCCGAATCCTCGCGGCAACAGTACGGCACAACCTCCACCGCCCCAAAAAGCAAACTGGCTTTCCTGTGCTTTTTTGGCGCTTGCCCTGGTTTTCTTACATATCGGCATCGTTAGCAGTGAAAGTTGCGATCCCCACCCCTTGCGGCTACGACCTAATTCCGTGACACTCAGGCAGTCACTTGATTCAGCACACCATTTTCACATCAGGAACAACAGGAAACCTCATGGCCACCATTAAGGACGTCGCCAGGCTGGCGGGCGTATCGGTTGCAACCGTGTCACGCGTCATCAACGATTCGCCGAAAGCCAGCGCACAAGCGCGCAACGCGGTACGACAGGCCATGCAGCAGTTGCAATACCACCCGAACGCCAACGCCCGCGCGCTGGCCCAGCAATCCACCGAAACGCTGGGGCTGGTGGTGTCCGACGTGTCTGATCCCTTTTTCGGCACGATGGTCAAAGCGGTGGAGCAGGAAGCCTATCGCACCGGCAACTTCCTGTTGATCGGCAATGGCTACCATGTGGCGCACAAGGAACGCCAGGCGATCGAACAGTTGATTCGTCACCGCTGCGCGGCACTGGTGGTCCACGCCAAAATGCTGCCGGATGAGGAACTCACGCAACTGATGGAACAGATTCCGGGCATGGTGCTGATCAACCGCATCCTGCCGGGGTATGAAGCACGCTGTGTGGCGCTGGATAACCGCTACGGTGCCTGGCTGGCGACCCGGCACCTGATTCTGCAAGGGCACCGTCAGATTGGTATCCTGTGCTCTAACCACGCCATCTCCGACGCCGACGACCGTCTGGCTGGCTACCGGGACGCGCTGGCTGAGCACGCCATTCCGCTGGATGAGCAGTTGATCGCCTACGGCGAGCCGGACGAAAGCGGCGGCGAAGCCGCGATGATCACGCTACTGGAACGCGGCCGCCCGCTGACTGCGCTGAGCTGCTACAACGACCCAATGGCCGCTGGCGCGCTGGCGGTGCTGAGTGATAACGGTATTGAGGTGCCGCGCGACATGTCGTTGATCGGTTTTGATGATGTGCTGCTGTCGCGCTATTTGCGCCCACGCCTTACCACGATTCGCTACCCAATTACCGCGATGGCGACGCAAGCGGCGCAGATTGCGCTGGCGCTAGCCAACGACACGCCGCTGCCCAACGCCATCAATCTGTTCCACCCGACGCTGATCCGCCGTCATTCCGTCGCCAGTTTGAATAATGGGCACTAGTGGTGCGTCAAGGCTGTTAACAAACAGCCACGTTGTCTCACTAATAATGGATTTATATCTGGTTGGTGAATGGTTTCGTGCGGGATAACCGGTGTCGTTTCCTTGTTGCTTCATCGCACGCACGACAAGGAGAGGTGCAAGCGCCACCTCTCCTTGACCACTGGCTAAGGGCTAAACCGTGCCGCTAACGCGGTGCCTTCGGCATTCGTCTTCGCTGTTCGGACCGCCCGTGACGTGGTTACTCGCCCCATCCCTGGGACTCGCCCTGCGGGCCAGCGTAAACGCTGTTCAAAAACGTTCCCAACGTTTTTGTCCAACACGGCACGGGCTTGCGCGGCTTCCCTGCCGCGCATCCGGCGAAGCCGCCTGCCTCAGCACGGTTTTTGACGCCGGAAAACCCATCATATAAGCCGTCATTGGTTAGACTTGCCAACGAAATAGATTACCTTAACGCGCGGTGATACAACCGCACCCGTTTATCGGGATAATCTGGCGCGTCGCCGAGATAGCGCCAGCCGTGGCGTTCGTAATAGCCGCTGAAATCGGCGTAGAGATAGAGATTGTCAAAGCCGCGCTCGCGGCTGCGCGCCACCACGAAGCGCTGTAGCGCAGCGCCCAGCCCACGGTCGCGGTAGTGCTCGTCCACATACAGCGCCGCCAGCCAGGGGGTTAGATCCTGTCGGCTAATCAGATCACAGCGCCATAACCCGACGGTGCCCACCAGTCGTTCACCGTCCAGCGCCACAAACGTCAGCGGCAGCGCCTGTTTATCCATGCTGTGATGCACCACGCTGGCAAAAAAGTCCCGGCTCAACCCGTCGCCGAACGCCTGCCACAACCAGTCCACTACTTGCGCTTCAAAATGCGGGTAATCCGCCAGATAGCCAATCGTTAGATAATCAATCGTTGGCTGAGATTCCATCGTCGTCATGCGTCAGACCAGTTTTCCCTGAAAAATCGGTACCGAATCGAACAAATAGCCATCGAATTCCGGCGCTTCGGCGTCGGAGATTTCCATCAGCGTGGTTTTGACATTTTCCAGATGTTGCCACATCGCCTGATAAGAGCCGCTGACGTCACGACGGCGCAGCGCCGCCAGGATTGTCTGGTGGTCCGCCAGCCATTTCAGCCGGTAGCCGTGGTTGCCGACGTGGCTGTAAAGCTGCTGCCAGATGGGGCTTTCGTCCCGGCAGGACCAGATATTGCTAACCGTTTCCAGCAACATCTGGTTTTGGGTGGCACCCGCCACCTGCAAATGAAAGATTTTGTCGAAATCACTGCGGTAATCATTAGCGGCGATGGCCGCCTGCTCTTGCTCCAGCGTATGCCGCAGGGTGTCGATATCATTACGGGTCGCCATGCGGGCAGCAAACGCCGCAATATTGCTCTCCAGCAACTGGCGTGCCTGCAACATTTCAAACGCACCGATGCGGTTTTGCGCGTTGGGAGACGACTCTTCCGCCGACGGAATACGCAGCACGTACACCCCCGACCCTTGCCGAATATCCACCGTGCCTTCCAGTTCCAGCATCAGCAGCGCTTCACGCACGATGGTACGACTGACGCCGTAGGTTTCCGCAATATTTCGTTCCGGTGGAAGACGCGCACCCACGGGGTACTCCCCCTGCTGGATTTTTTCCCTCAGGTCACCGCCGATTTCCTGATATTGCTTTCTGTCTTGTAGAACCACAACCTTCGCCACAATGCCACCCTGAACGGCCGAGAATTGAACACCGCTGCCGCCCGGCGCGGAGCCGGATACCAACGCGGACCGGGGTTTGCACCGTCGGTCCGCGTCCTACAGCAATCAGAAGCTCAGTTTACCAAACTCAGCGCCTGATCGAGTACCTTTGCACCATTCAAGGTGCCGTAGGCCACCGGGTCGATCACCGCGATCGGAATCTGGTACTCGTCGGTCAGCTTCTTGTTTTCCGCCAGCTTGAAGCGCACCTGCGGCCCCAGCAGCACCGCAATGATATCGCCGCTGTAGGTTTGCAGTTCATCCCGCAGGTTCTGTTCGGGAATGGCGTAAATCTGGTATTCCATGCCGCGCGCCGTCGCTTCTTTTTCCATCTTGGTCACCACCAGCGACGTGGACATGCCTGCTGAGCAGGCCAATACAATCCGTTTCATCGTTCCCCCTATTTATCTTCATCGTCCAGTTCGAACGCCAGCACCCCGCTGTCCCGCACCTGACGGAACCAGCCTGCCGATTTTTTCGGACGCCGCTGCCGGTCGTGCTCCAGATCGATTTCAATCAAGCCGTAACGGTTCTTGAACGCGTTCATCGGCGACACGTTGTCGGTAAACGCCCACAGCATGTAGCCCAGACAGTTGGCCCCGTCCTCGCGCGCTTTCAGTGTCCAGTAAAGGTGCTCGGCGATGAACGCGATGCGGTAATCATCCTGCACCACACCGTGGCTGTCTTTGAACTGCCCTTCGTTTTCGATCCCCATGCCATTTTCCGACACGAACCAGGGCACGTTGCCGTAGTCGTCTTTCAGGCGCATCGCCATGTCGTAAATAATGCGCGGGTTGATTTCCCAACCGCGGGACTTGTTCATGCGGCGGCCGGGCAGCTCGAAATGCTCGTAGTAACAGGCCGGGTGGAACGGGGTATTGCTGTTCCACGCCCGGCTGGGCGCTTTAACCCGGTGCGGGTAATAAAGGTTGATCCCTACCTCATCCACCGTATTGGCGCGGATGATCGCCAGCTCTTCCTCGGTGTAATCCCATTTGACCTGGTGTTTTTCCAACAGCGCCAGCAGCTCCGCCGGGTATTCGCCTTTCAGCGCCGGATCCAGAAACACCCGGTTGTAGAACAGATCATACAGGCGCGCTGCTTCCACATCGTGCGTGGCGCTGGAGCGCGGGTAGGTCACTTCCGGATTGAGGATCACCCCGATGCTGCCGCCCTGCCGGTGATAGCCTTTGTCACGAAACAGCTGCACCACTTTGGCGGTCGCCAGATTCTTGTGGTGGTTCCACTGCATCCAGACGCCGGTATCCTGTTGATAGGGATAGCGCACCGCATCCAGATAGACGCGGGTCTGAACCACGATAGGCTCGTTGAAGGTGAACCAACGTTTAACCTTACCGGCATAGCGGGCGAACACCGCGTCGGCGTACTGCACGAACCACTCCACCACCTGTTTGGACGACCAGCCCTGATACTTCTCGAACAGTACCGCGGGCAGTTCATAATGTTCCAGACACAGCATCGGTTCGATGCCCTGCCGGTGCATTTCGTCGAGCAGGTTGTCGATGTAGGCGGCATACTCTTCATCCACCACGCCGTTCTCGTAGTCCAGCATAAAGCGCGACCAGTTGATGGAAGTGCGGAAATGGGTCAGCCCGGTTTGCTTCATCAGCGCCACGTCTTCGCGGTAGCGGTTGTAGAAGTCGGTCGCCACCGCCGGGCCGTAGCCGTTGTGCCACACCTGGCGATCGCGCTTGTACCACAAGTCCAGATACGAATCCTGCCCGTCTTTCTTGCCTGACCACCCCTCGGTCTGCCAGGCGGATGAGGCCGCCCCCAAAATGAAGCCCTCGGGAAGGGTCATTGATACCTTGCTCATGCCAGTCTCCCTTTCATTTTTCGATTCGCTTCGTGTTTCGATTCGTTAGTTTTTCGCTGCACTGACCTGCCCTGCTTCCGCTTCACGCTGCGCTTGCTCAGCACGGCGGGACGCCACTTTAACGAACGGCAGGTAAATCAGGGTGGCGACGATAATGCAGACAATCTGCGTCGCCACTGCGCCCATAGAACCGGCGGTGGACAACCAGGCGTTGATGATAGGCGGCGTGGTCCAGGGCACCATCACCACCGCTTTACCGGCAAACCCCATGCTGGTGGCAAAGTAGCCAATGGTGCCGGTTACCAGCGGCGTGATAATGAACGGGATAGCCAGAATCGGGTTGAGCATGATCGGCATACCGAAGATCACCGGTTCATTGATGTTGAACACGCCCGGCCCGAAAGAAATTTTGGCGATCTCTTTCATTTCGCGGCGTTTGGAGGCGATCATCACCGCCAGCAGCAGGCCGATAGTCAGGCCAGACCCCCCGATGCTCATGTACACATCCCAGAACGGCATGGTGATGATGTTCGGCACCTCGTGGCCTTGCTCAAATGCGGTCATGTTCACCGCGATCGCGCCCAATAACAGCGGTTCGCGGATCGGCTTGATCATCTGGTTTCCATGAATACCGATCACCCAGAACAACTGCGCGACGAACATCAGGATCAACAGCCCCGGCAGGCTTTGCACCACCGACTCCAGCGGCTGCTGCACCACCTTATAGATGGCGTCATACAGGTACATACCGGTCACTTTCTGGAAGGTAAACCCAAAGGTCGCCACCAGTGTCACGGTGATGATCGCCGGGATCAACGCCGAAAACGACGCCGACACATTCGGCGGCACGCTATCCGGCATCTTGATGCGCAACCCTTCCACCGACTCCAGCTTCGAATAGATTTCTACTGACAAAATGGCGATAAACATGCCGAGGAACAGGCTCTTGGTGTCGGAAAACTGACGCGCCAGCACGTCTTTCACCGGTAAAGTCTGGCCGTTGATCACCATATCGATGGTGGTGGGGGTGATCGAGATGAAACAAATCACCGCCAGTAAGCCGGGAAACAAGCTGCGGGAACCGTTGATTTTCCCAAGCTCAATACCGATCAGGAACACGGCACCAATGGTCAGAAAGTTTAGCGTGGCATAGTTAATGCCGCTCATGATCGGCTTGAGCGGTGCCAAAAATGCGAACATGGCGAAACTCGCCAGCCCGTTCTTGGGGTCAAGCACCATATTGGAAATCAGCACGGAGAAAGCGCCCACGATGATCACCGGCATCAGCGTGATGAACGAGGCTTTGATCGCCATGATGTATCTCAGGCTGTTGAACTGGTTGGCGAACGATCCCAATGAATCGATGGCCTGATCCTTGAATGACATAACTCCACCTCTTTGATTTACCTGCATTTTCAGGGGTTGTTGTTATCAGAGGCTATCGCCCCCGTAGTGGCCGTTACGCGCGGAAGAATGGACGGCAGGTTCAGCGATCTCGCGTTTGGCATACCAAAAAATAAAACAAACGAATAATTTTTCTGTGACATTGTTCTCACAAGTCAATATTGGAATTCCAATAACATAGAAAACATCAAATTTGGCATACCAAGAGGACAGTGCGATGGAATTCGATATGGAACAGACCGTGATGGAACTACTGATCAACGCGGGTGAAGCCCGCTCCAGCGCCATGATGGCGATTCAGGCCGCCCGCGAGCAGGACTGGGCACAGGCCGATGCGCAGTTGCAAGCCTCGAAAGACGCGGCGAAGGCGGCCCACCTTATCCAGACCCGGCTGATTGGGCTGGACGAAGGCGAAGGCAAAGTACCGGTCAACCTGATCATGGTGCACGCGCAGGATCATCTGATGACCGCCATGTTATGCCACGATCTGGCCGAAGAGCTGGTGCTGCTACGCAAAGCGCTAAGTGACCGCCCATCAGCCTGACGACGCCACGTCGACAGAGAGATATCCAGCACCAGCCCCACTGACATTGCACCAGTGTGCTAGTATGTGACAAAGATCGATAACAACTCTGTGACAGACATCGGTAAAACAGGGAAGGTGCAAACCATGATGACCATGCTTGATGTGGCAAGACATGCGGGCGTATCCAAAGCAACGGTATCACGGGTGCTGAACGGTACAGGTCAGGTGAAGCAAAGCACACGCGATGCCGTATTCAAGGCAATGGAAGAACTGGGCTATCGTCCTAACTTTCTGGCGCGCTCGCTGGCACAGCGTAGTTCCAACAGCCTGGGGCTGGTGGTGTCCAATTTCGACGGCCCGTATTTCGGCCGGTTACTGCGCCGGGCGGCGGAACGTACCGAAGTCAGCGGTAAACACCTGATCGTAACAGACGGTCACGATACGCCGGAAGACGAGCAGCAGGCGGTGCAACTGCTGACCGATCGCCGCTGCGACGCTATCGTGCTTTATACCCGCCACATGTCCGACGCGGCGCTGATGGCGCTGCTGGAGCACTCCACCGTGCCGATCGTGGTGATTAACCGACATCTGCCGATGGCACCTGACCGCTGCGTCTGGTTCGAGCAGCAGCAGGCGGTGTTTCAGTTGATCGATTATCTGGTAGAGCAAGGGCACCGCGACATTGCCTGCATCACCGGGCCAATCAACACCCCGACCGCACGCGCGCGTCTGGCAGGTTACCGACAGGCGCTGGAACATCATCACATTCCCTATGACCCGTTGCGGGTCATCAACGGCGACAATCTGGTGCCCGGCGGTTATCAGGCAGTACGTGAACTGCTGGCGCATGACGCCGGTTTTTCCGCTATTTTCGCCAGCAACGATGATATGTGCATCGGCGCGATGAAAGCACTGCTCGAAGCCGGTAAACGGCTGCCGCAAGACGTATCGCTAGTGGGTTTTGACGATATCCCCAGCGCCCCGTACCTGAACCCGGCGCTATCCACAGTGTATTTGCCGATTGAAGAGATGATCAGCGCCGCGATTTCTCAGGCGCTGAAATTGTGTGAGGGCGAAGCGGTCAAACCGATCGCCCCGTTTACCGGCCAATTGAAACTGCGCGCTTCAGTGGCAAAAGGGCCGCACGCGCGCTGAGTGCGCGCAGCGCGGTTACACCCGCTCCAGTGCCAGCAGTTCATCCAGCGTCTGGCGACGGCGGATCAACCGCGGCTGACCTTGCTCGAACAGCACTTCGGCAATCAACGGGCGGCTGTTGTAGTTGGAAGACATTGATGCGCCGTAAGCCCCGGTGTCATGGAACACCAGATAATCGCCGACCTGCGCCGACGGCAGCGCCAGTGTTTCCACCCCGCCGCCCGCCTGCTGGGTAAACACATCACCTGACTCACACAGCGGACCGGCCACCACGGTGTCGCGCAGCGCAGACTGGCTCAGGTCGCGCCCGTCCCCCGGCAGCAGGGTGATGTGATGATAACTGCCGTACATCGCCGGGCGCATCAGGTCGCTGAACCCGGCATCCACCAGCACAAAGTGACGGCTGCCCATGTCTTTTACCGCGCGCACCTGCGCCACCAACACGCCAGACTCCGCTACCAGAAAACGCCCCGGTTCAATCTCCAGCGTGACCGGATGCCCAAGGTGTTCGGCGATCTGCTGCCGTGCCCGGTTCCACAAGCCATAGTAATGCTGGGTATCAATGCGCTCGCCGCCGTGGTGATAAGGAATCGACAGCCCCCCGCCAGCGGAAATAGCGTCCAGATCCTGCCCAACGGCCAGCACCTGCTGCACCATCGCGTCACACACCTGCTCCAGATGCCCGTAATCAACACCGGAGCCAATATGCATATGAATACCCACCAGCTTCAGCCGATAACGGCTCAACGCTTCCAATGCCTGCGGTAAATCGGCATACCAGATACCGTGTTTACTGTTTTCGCCGCCGGTGTTGGTCTTCTGACTGTGGCCGTGGCCGAATCCCGGATTAATACGCAGCCACACCGGGTGACCCGGCGAGCACTCGCCCAACTGATGCAGCATGTCGATAGAACCGGCGTTCACCGGAATGTTCAGCTCATGCACCCGTTGCAGCGTGGCGTCATCCAGCACATCGGCGGTAAACACGATCTCATGCGCGTCGGTGCCCGGCTCGAACCCGGCCGCCAGCGCACGTTCGATTTCACCCAACGACACGGAATCTACCTTTACGCCTTGCTGGCGCATCAGCGTCAGAATATGCAGGTTGGAGCAGGCTTTCTGCGCGAAACGGATGGTGTCGAACTGTCGCAACTGACCGATGCGCGCAATGATAGTTTCGGCATCGTAGGCCCACAGCGGGCAACCAAAGCGTTCCGGCAACGCGCGTAGGCTCTGGGCGTTCAGCGCATGAGAAAAGTCATTCAGGTCATGTGGCATGGATATCGTACCGTGATGTGATCAGATGCCGAAATTGTGCTGGCCTGCAACCTATAATACCAATATCCTTTTTCGCAGACTCTATTCATTTCTGATATGGGCTAACACACCCGAGGGGTATATGAACGCCATTTCCCTGCGCCACATCGAGATCTTCCACGCGGTCATGACCACCGGCAACCTGACAGAAGCCGCGGCGCTGCTCAATACCTCGCAGCCGACGGTCAGCCGCGAGCTGGCGCGCTTCGAACATCTGGTGCAGATGCCGCTGTTTGAGCGCCTGCGCGGGCGGTTGCACCCTACCGTGCAAGCATTACAACTGTTCGACGAAGTGCAGCACTCCTATTACGGGCTGGATCGCATCATCAGCGCCGCGCAGGATATCCGCCAGTTCCGGCAGGCACCGTTATCGGTGGCTTGTCTGCCGGTGTTCTCCCAGTCGTTGCTGCCCGAGGTCTGTCAGCCGCTGCTGGCGCGCTACCCCGAACTCAACTTGCACGTTATCCCGCAGGAATCACCGTTACTGGAAGAGTGGCTGTCGGCGCAGCGCCACGACCTGGGGCTGACGGAAAACCTGAATACGCCTGCCGGAACGGAACGACAGACGCTGATGGCGCTGAATGAAGTTTGCGTGTTGCCCATCGGCCACCCGCTGGCGCGCAAAGCGGTGCTGACGCCAGAGGATTTCCTCGACCAGCCGTTTATTAGCCTCTCCAGTACCGACAGTTACCGGCAACTGCTGGACCAGCAGTTTGAGCAGGCGAACGTGACGCGGCGGCTGGTGCTGGACACCCACAGCGCCGCTTCGGTGTGCGCGATGGTGCGCGCCGGGGTCGGGTTGTCGATAGTCAATCCGCTGACGGCGGTGGATTACGCCAGCAGCGGCGCGGTGGCAGTACGCCGTTTCAGCATCGAGGTGCCGTTTACCGTCAGCCTGATTCGCCCGCTGCACCGCCCGGCCTCATCGCTGGTGGCGCAATTCACCGAACAGCTGATCGCCTTCGCCGAGCGCTTTCCCTCCCGGTTGCAGCACTGGCTGGCGCACGACCCGGTTTAAAGCAGCCCCCTTACGCCACCTCACGCAGCGCGCTGAGATCGATCTGCACTCCGACCTGACTGCCGGTTGGGTGCAAGTCGGCCACCGAGCGGTTGAGCACATCCACCAACAGCTCCACCTCGCTGATGCGCACCCGGTAGCGCACCACGTTGCCCAACAGGCTGTGACCGACTACCTCTCCGGCCAGCCCTTGCTCCGGTGCGCACAGCAGCACCGACTCTGGGCGTAGCGCCACCTGGCTGGAAAAACGTCCGCCGGTCAGGCGCATCGCCTGTTCAGCGCTCAGCAGGTTGTAGCTGCCGATAAACCCAGCGGCGAACAGGCTGACAGGTTGGGTGTAGAGCGATTCGGCGTCGCCGTTTTGCACGATTTCGCCCTTGTTCATCAGCACGATGCGGTCGGATAACGTCAGCGCCTCTTCCTGATCGTGGGTGACGAAAATGGCGGTCAGGTTCAGCTCCTGCTGGATACGGCGGATCTGCTCGCGCAGGTGGCGACGAATACGCGCATCCAGCGCCGACAGGGGTTCGTCCAACAGTAGCAGACGCGGGCGGGTTACCAGCGAACGAGCCAGCGCCACGCGCTGACACTGCCCGCCGGACAACTGATGCGGATAGCGGCGGGCATAATCGCCCAACTCCACCAGGGCGAGCACGTCCGCCACCCGTGAGCGAATCTCGCTGGCAGGCAGTTTCTGCATTTTCAGGCCAAAGGCCACATTGCCTTCAACGGTCATATTGGGAAACAGCGCGTAATTCTGGAATACCATGCCGATATCGCGCTGTTGCGGCGACAGTGGCACGATGTCGCGGCCTTGTAGCAGAATCTGGCCGCTGTCTACCGACGTCAGCCCAGCCAGACAGCGCAATAGCGTCGACTTGCCGCAGCCGCTCGGCCCCAGCAGGGTGACGAACTCGCCTTCATCGGCCGAAAATTGGATATCCTGAAACACTCTGGTCGGCCCGTAGTGTTTATTCAGATTGATGACGTCAAGGTAGGCCATGTTCAGCGTGTCCCTTTTTACTCATTACTTGATTCATTGATGGCGGTTAAGCGCATTCGCCAGCCAGGTCACCAGCAGCACCACCAGAAAATAGGAGATCACCAGCGCGCTGGTGAAATGCCCGCTATCGTTGCGTTTGTTGTAGAGGTACACCTGCAAGGTTTCGTAGTTGGTGCCCGCCAGCAGATTGGCAAACACAAACTCGCCGATCAGGAACGAAAACGACAGCAGCACGGCGATCATCACCCCTTTACGCAGGTTGGGCAGCACCACCCACAGCGCCGCTTTCCAGGTGCTGGCACCGAGCAGGTGCGCGGCATCCAGCAACTCCTGCAAATTGATGGCCTGCATGTTGTTGGCGATAGCGCGATAAATAAACGGTAGCGCGATAGTGAAATAGCAGCCAATCAAAATCCAGGGGGTGCCGGTCAGCGCCAGCGGCTCGGCGGAGTAAAGCTGTAACAACCCGACCGACGACACCACCGGCGGCACCGCGAATGGCAGCAAAATCAGCACGTTCATCACCCCGTCCAGTTTCGGGAACGCCCAGGCGATCACGAACATGGCTGGTAGCACCAGCAGCAGCGAAAACAGCAAGGCACCGAAACAGATAATCAGCGAGTGGCCTAACGCCACCAGAAAACGGCCGTCGCTCCATAATTCGATAAACCATTTCAGGGTCAACCCCTGTGGCAGAATGGTCGCGCCCCACTCGGTGGCGAGCGCGTAAACCAGCGTAGAGAGCAACGGCAACATCAAAATCAGTAAGATCAGCCACACCACCAGCAGGTGGTAACGGCGTTCAGCGCGGGACATGGCGGCCTCCGGTGGCAGAATTAACGGGCAGCATGGAGGTAACTCCGGCGTAGCAGCCATTGGTGGACGACGGTAATCAGCGCCATCAACAGCACCAGCAACATGGACAGCGCGCTGCCCAGGTTCGGGTCCAGCGAGATATCACCGGAAACCAGCGCCGCAATGCGAACGGGCACCACGTTAAAGTTGCCGGTAGTGAGCGCGTAAATGGTGGCGTATGCCCCCAGCGCATTCGCCAGCAGAATGACGAAGGTGCCGAGCAACGCAGGCGTCAGTACCGGTATGCCGATGTGCAGCCAGTAACGCCAGCGGCTGGCACCCAGTAACGCCGCCGACTCCTGCCATTCGCTGCGCAGCCCGTCGAAAGCCGGATAGAGTAGCAGGATGCCGAGCGGAATCTGGAAATAGGTATAAATCAGGATTAGGCCGTCGCGGGAATAGAGATTAAAGCCGTCGATCAGCCCGTTCTGTTTGAGCAACAAGGTGATAAAACCGTTCAGCCCCAGCATGATCACAAAGGCGAACGCCAGCGGCACCCCGGCAAAGTTGCTGGTCATATTGGCGAACGACATCACCAGACGCCTGACCCGCCCTTCCCCCAGCTGTTGCAGCGAATAGCCGCCGAGCAGCGCGATGAACAGGCCGTACAAGCTCGACCAGAACGAGATATCCAGCGAAAAGCGCATCGCCTGCAAATAAAACGGCGACGTCAGCAGGTCACGGTAGTTCGCCAGCCCCCAGGCGCTTTCCATGTCGCTGTAAAAACTGTTGATCGCCATCCACACCAGCGGGGCTATCTGGAAAGCAATAAACACCACTAAAAACGGCAGCAGAACCAGCGCCGCCAGCCATCGACTCCTCACGCTCGCCCCTCCGCGGTGCCTTTTATCAGTAAATTGCGGCTCACCGGTTTGTCGTGCACCACGCCAAGCAGCTGGCACACCGTGCCGCACAGCTCGGTTTGTTGCGGCGCGGCATCCGGTTGCAGCGAGAAACCGTTGCCGAACACGTACAGCGGCACCTGACGCTCTGGCGGCAAAATCCCGCCGTGACTGCGGTCGTCATTCATGCCGTGATCGGCGGTCACCAGCACCTGATACCCCTCCTCCAGCCAGCGCGGCATCCAGTGCGACAGGTAGCCGTCCGCCATGCGCGCCTGGTTGCGGTACTGCGGGGTCGACAGGCCGTAGCGGTGCCCGGCGTCATCGATGTTCATCGGGTGGATCAGCAAAAAGTCTGGCTGGTAGCGCAGGCGCAGACTTTCCGCGTCTTCAAACAGATGGGAGTCGGGATAGCTGTCGTCATGGTAGAAGTGGCCGTACTGGATCGGCAGCAACGGCTCAACGGTATGACGATCACGCGCCGCGTCAAACGGCGTGCGGTTGTACAGCTCGCTGACCCAGTGATACGCCGCTGCTGCGGTGGTCAGACCGGCGTCGCGGGCGTAATGAAAAATGCTACGCTCGCGGCTCAGCCGATCAACGCCGTTGTGGATAATGCCGCTTCGCACCGGCGTCACGCCGGTGAGAATGCACTCATACAACGGGCGCGACAGCGAGGGCAGCTCGCACTCCAGCTGGTAGAGGCAACCGCGCCCGGCGGCGCACTCCGCCTGCAAATAGCCCATCGCCTCGCGTCCGACCTGAAAGCTCAGCCCGTCCAGTATCACCAGAATCGTTTTCATCCCGAACTCCCGCCTGCGCTGTTACTGCTTCATGTTGATCATGACGTTTTCCTGCCACAGACGCGGCAGTGCTTTCACCGTCTTGTCCCAGGCTTCAGCGTCGGCGATCGGATGCGCGTTTTTATACTGTTCCTGCGGTAGCAACTTGGCTTTCACGTCATCCGGCAGAGTAATGTGCTGGGCGCGGATCGGGCGAGCGTAGCCGCGCGCCAGGTTGATCTGACCGGCGTCGGAGAAGATGTACTCACGCGCCAGTTTGGCGGCGTTCGGGTGTTTGGCGTATTTGTTGATGATGGTGGTGTAGCCGGAGATCACCGAACCGTCAGACGGGATCAAGACCTCGAAGCGATCCTTGTTGATCTTGTCGCGGTAGTTCAGGCCGTTAAAGTCCCATACCACGCCCACCTGCACTTCGCCTTTCTCGATATTGGCGATAGCCGGGTTGGTCAGACCGAGGCGGCCTTCTTTCGCCAGTTTGGCGAAGAAATCCAGCGCCGGTTTCATGTTCTTCTCGTTGCCTCCCAGCGCGAAACTGGCTGCCAGCACACCGCTGGAGGCTTGAGACGCGGTGCCGACATCGCCGATGGTCACCACGTATTTGCCTTTTTGCAGATCCGCCCAGCTATGCGGAATGTCTTTTACCTGCTGTTTATCGACGATAAACGCAATGGTGCCGGTGTAGGCCATCGCCCAGTGGCCGTCTTTGTCTTTCGCCCAGTCCGGCACCTGTTCCCAAGTGGTCGGCTTGTACGGCTGGCTCACGCCTTTCTGCACCGCTACCGGGCCGAAGGCCACGCCTACGTCGCCGATATCCGCGCTGGCGTTCTCTTTCTCAGCGGCGAACTTGGCGATCTCCTGCGCGGAAGACATGTCGGTATCGCTGTGTTTCAGGCCATATTTGGCGCTCAAATCATCCCAGGTATCTTTCCAGTTGGCCCAGCTGTCCGGCATACCGACGCTGTTAACTTCGCCTTCGGCGCGGGCAGCTTTTTCCAGCGCCGCCAGATCCTGCGCCATGACGGCACCCGAAAACAACGCGCTGCTGATTAATACAGAAGACAACAATTTTTTCATCATTATGCTCCATAGGAAGGGGAGTGATACGCTGTTGGTCTGATACTCTGCTGGTCTAGTCCAGCAATAAGTACGCCAATTCAGCACACGGCGATGAAGTTTTCATGTCAACAGTGTGACAAACAGGTTTCAGCACCAGCCTGCAAACGCCCACAAGCGGCATCTGATGCCTGTCGGCTTGGGATTTGCATCACCCCGACAAACATGCAACCTGATAGTCAAAAATCCCTGCTATGGTGCAGGCTGCACAACATCAAGGCTCTCACGATGATGAAAATACAACCGACCGCCGTCGCCCAGATTGCCGATGCGCTGCTCGAACGGATTCGCCGGGGCGAGTTCGCCCACGGGCGGTTGCCGTCCGAACGGGCGCTCAGCGAGCAGTTTTCTACCACCCGCATTACCCTGCGCGAAGCGCTCACCTTGCTGGAATCGCAGGGCATCATCTATCGTGAGCTGCGGCGCGGTTGGTTCATCTCACCGCCGCGGCTTAGCTATAATCCGCTGCACAGAAGTCACTTTCATGAAATGGCAGAAAAACAGGGGCGTAAAGCCACCACCGAAGTGCTGGATGCCGGTGTTATCGCAGCAAATGTGGCGATAGCCCGCCATCTGGAACTGGAGGAAGGTGCCGATATCTACCGTATCCGCCGTTTGCGGCGTCTCGACGGGCGCGCGGTGCTGTACGTGGAACACTACCTGAACCCGGCCTGGTTTCCGAACCTGCTGAAGAGCGACCTGACGCGCTCACTCACCCAGCTTTACCAGTCGCAATACGACATTCGTTACGGCCGGGTGCGTTTCACCATGCTGCCGACGCCACTGCCGCCAGTGGCCGCCCCAGCGTTAAAACTCGCGCCCGGTAGCCCGGCGCTGTTCATCACCCGCATCAACCGCGATCAGCACGACCGCATCATCGACTGCGACTGCGAATACTGGCGCTACGACGCGTTGTATATTGATGTGGAAGCGTGAGCCACAAGCCACGCGGGGAATAGGAAGACTACCGGACTACAACAGGCGGGAATCGAAAGAGAACGGCACCACCTGCAACGTGGATAACACCTGCTGCGCCTTTGGGTGTTCAGGGTTGAATAACGCGTTCCATTCGCCGGTCAGCGTGCTCGGCACCTTCAGCACCAGACTGACGCGCGACGCCAGCCATTCATCGCCGATCTGCCGGGTGGCGTCCGGCGGCGGATCCTGTTGCCAGTCAGCGGGCAAGGCATCCCGGCTTAATTCCATCACCAGCGTATCGGGCACCTCCACCGATAACAGAGAGAACGCAGGCAACATAGCCACGTCCCTCAGATGTACCAGCGTCTCCAGCAGGCACAGCGCGATGGTGCCGCCCAGATAGACGCAGGGAACGCCTTTGCTGTTCCAGCGCCCACCGTACAGTTTCGCGCCCGCGCCATCAAACGCCTGCGCCACAAATGTCTGCTTTACCAGGCGGTAAAACGTCGCCATCAGCTGATGACGCCGTGGCCGATACGGCCAATCAGATCCAGCACCGCTTCGGTGCCAGCTGGGGTTTTCAGCATGGCAGCCGGTGGTTGCCCACCCAGCGCCTTTGCAGGCTGATTCAGCCAGTCAACGGCTTTGACGTAATCATGATCGAACAGCCGGGCAGCGGCATCCAGCACCCGAACGCTGGCGTAAATTCGGGCACCCTGCTCCACCGACCAGGTTTTCTCCGGATGTTTCAACCGACGGTGGTAGGTGCTGCGATCGACGCCGACCAGCCGCAGCAAATACCCTTCATCCAGTTGCGCCTTATTGGCAGCCTCGCGGATGATGCTGACCGGCAAGCCTTCGCTGATCTGCTCATGCGCCCGCACCAGTGAAGAAGAGAGGGACAGAGCGGCTAAGATCCCCTCGTGCTCAAGTACACGGACGGTCGGTGTAAACAGCGCGGTCATAACCCCTCCTGATTCGTTGCAGTTGCAACATCAGTTTATTGCAACCGCACGGGAAACGCAAAATCCGCCGCCGACCTCCCAAAGACCGGCAAATCACGCTACTATAACGCCCCTTTATTTTCAGCCAGACAGTGAGTTCGTATCGTGATAAGTCCAGCCCCAACCGCTTTCGCCACCGGTGTGTCCCAGAAATTCTGGCACGGCCGCTTTAGCGTGGCCCCGATGCTGGACTGGACTGACCGTCATTGCCGCTACTTTCACCGGCTGCTGAGTCACAACGCGCTGTTGTACACCGAGATGGTGACCACCGGGGCGATTTTGCACGGCAAGGGCGACTATCTGGCCTACAGCGAGGAAGAGCATCCGCTGGCGTTGCAGCTCGGCGGCAGCGACCCGGCGGCGCTGGCACAATGCGCGCTGCTGGCACAACAGCGCGGCTATGACGAAATCCACCTCAACGTCGGCTGCCCGTCCGACCGGGTGCAAAATGGCCGTTTCGGTGCCTGCCTGATGGCGGAAGCGCAACTGGTGGCGGATTGCGTGAAAGCGATGCGCGAACGCGTCAGCATTCCAGTGACGGTCAAAACCCGCATCGGCATCGACGATCAGGACAGCTACGAATTTCTGTGCGACTTCATCCGTACCGTTTCCGAGCAGGGCGGCTGCGATACCTTCATCGTCCACGCCCGCAAAGCCTGGCTGTCCGGCCTGAGCCCGAAAGAAAACCGCGAGATCCCGCCGCTGGATTACCCGCGCGTCTACCAGCTCAAACGCGATTTCCCGTCGCTGACACTGGCGATTAACGGCGGCATCAAAACGCTGGCCGAGGCGCAGCAGCACCTGCAACACGTGGATGGCGTGATGGTGGGCCGCGAAGCCTATCAAAACCCCGGTATGCTGACGCAGGTCGACAGTGAACTGTTTGGTGCAGACGCGATTGCGCCGAGTCAGGCCGACGTGGTGCGGGCGATGTACCCGTATATCGAGCGCGAACTCTCCGGCGGTGCATCGTTAGGCCACATGACACGCCATATGCTCGGGCTGTTTCAGGGCGTGCCCGGCGCACGCCAGTGGCGGCGTTACCTGAGTGAGAATGCGCATAAGCCCGGTGCGGATGCCACCGTGGTGGAACGTGCGCTGGCGCTGGTTAATATCGCCTGAAAAAAACCAACTATTGGTATTTTTGACCAACCTTCTATCCCCACTCTTCTGTCTGTCGCTGATAAATCAATCACTTATCAGCGACGCATTCTGGCACGGTTCTTGTAATACTGCTCTTGTCATGAACGACGCTTTCCCCTGCGCAAGACGCGGTTTAACGGCTAAGGAGCACACCATGCTGGAAATTTTCTTCGTTATTGGCTTTTTTATCATGCTGCTGGTCACCGGCGTGTCGCTGCTGGGAGTCATGGCGGCGCTGGTGGTCGCTTCGGTGGCGATGCTGATTGGCGGGCTGTTTGCCGTGGCGATAAAAGTGCTGCCGTGGCTACTGTTGGCGGTCGTCGTAGTCTGGCTGTGGCGGCAGTTTCAGGACCGCCCGGCCTCCAATACGCACCGCTACAGCTACGATAAAAAATCGACCTTTCGTCACCGTCGTGGTGGGTGGTAATGCCTGAAAAGTCACACAACCTGCATGGCAGAGGGAAAGAGGGGCCATACCACGCCTGATGCAAAACTGTGCGCCAGCAGAGATTTTTTCCTTATCGCGGCTGCTAGGATGTCGCTCACTGTTTGGCTCTCCCTTTTCATGAAGACGTGAGCCGACCCTGTCATTTCATCATCGTCAGGAAAATAATAGCCGCCCAGCGGCACCTTCGTGACGATCACCACACTGTACCCTACACACAGTGGATGAAATTGGCGTCATGGCGACAGCCGTCCTGTGGAATAATGCCGACTCGACGAGGGTCGGTATTATTACCCGGTTCTACCGCTCCCTGATGTGATCGCACCGCAAAGAATCCCCTAGGTTATTGTCCTTCCCCCACCGGAGCCATCAAAAACGCCACCTGGATGACCCCATCAAGCCTCACTCGGGTTGAGGTCGTGGATGTAACCTCACGCGAAAACCGGTCGGGGTCATGGTGAAGGCAAAGCTCTCCATCACGTCCGACGCCGGTTGTTGCGCTTCAACACGAAACCGGCTGCACAGCGCATGAAACCCCTGTTTTATTTCCATTAACGCCAGCGACCGCCCTGGGCACATGCGCGGCCCGCCGCCAAATGGCTGAAGATCGGAAAACGACGCCTGTCCGCGCTCAAGCCAGCGCTCAGGCATGAAGTCACCGGGCTGATGGAATAAAGCCTCGTCAAATCCGCTTGCGTTCAGCATCAGTAGAAGGGGCGTTCCCTTTTTGATAAGGAAATCAGCAATAATGGTGTCTTTAACCGGCTCAAGGTAAAGCAGAGGCGCCACCGGTTTAAGCCGCATCGACTCATACATCACGGCGGTGAGCAGCGGCATTCGGGGCAAAGGCCACGGAAGGCCATTCCCCTCAGCCTCAGTCGCCTGCTGGCACTCTCTCACAACCTGCGTTTCCACCGCGGGTGAAGCACAAAGCAGAAAACTCATCCAGGCCAGCGTATTCGCCGTTGTGTCCTCCCCCGCCAGCAGCAGCGTAAACGCATTCGCCAGAATGTCCGCGTCCGCCATCGCCCCGTCTTTCTGCTGTTCTGCGATCATGATTTGCAGCATATTTTCAGGGGCGTCCATAAGCTGGGGAGACTGCTGGAGGCGTTCCCGCTGACGACCAATAAATTCGTTAAGCTGGTCGTGAATCAGGTTCAGGCTGGCATCAAACTGCTTATCCCGCGCCGTCTTGATATAACGCCATAACGGAATGGGAGAACCACAACGCTCATTAATCACCGGGAACAGGCGGCGTAAACTTTCCGATAGCGGATTCTCGCCCTGCTCCAGAATATTGATATCCTCGCCAAAAGCTAACAGCGACGTGATATCTACGGTATAGCGCTTAAATTCATCCACCAGAGAAACCACCTCCCCGGTTTCAGCCAGTTTGGCGAAACGTTCTGACAGGCGAGCGGTGACTTTCCTGAGACTGGGGTAGAAATGTTTCAGATGCGCAGGCTGAAACATCGGCTCGGTCAATTTCCGATGATGCATCCATCGTGTGCCTTCCGCAGAGAACACACCGTTCAACCCGGCCTCCTGAAAAACGGATTCAATACTGCTTATACGGCGAAAATCGTCAGGGCGGGCCTTCATGATGGTACGAATCCATTCTGAATCGGCGATCACCATCGCTGGCGTGAGTCCCAGCCTTAAGCGGTAAAAAAGGCCATAACGTTGTTTCCATCGCAGCATCTGCAAATGGATGTCAGGCCGTTTTAAATACTCAACATGCCCGAGGATACTTCTGGCCGGGGGCGCTGGCAGTTGCCGGATTGATCTCATGCTCGATGTTCTCCCTACTCAGGTGATAAGTGACCTGCGAAACAGCAACGACGGTGATCCCGAAGAGATAAGGAGGGAAGGAATGGCAAATAATGACGGTACGCGGAAAACGACGGTAACCGTTAACCGTGCGTACGCCCGGTTTACCGGGGCATAATTGACGTTATACAACATTCGTACTGGGTCACATCGTACCGATCGGCAGATTAAAAAATAAACATACCCCTGTGACTTTTTTGTTAATAAGTAATACACCGGCACGGGCAGGAAGAAGGGGGCGCGGAGCGCCTTTCCTTGTGTTTTCACACCGGGAAAGGCACCAGTTCAGACAGATATCGGGGAGCTTACCCCTGAGAAACGGAGCCAGGAATCAGCAGGCATGACCCCTGAGTACTGCGGCTTTCTAACGCACGGTGAGCAGACTGGGCATCTTCCAACGCGAACTTCTGGTTGTCCGGCACGTCCACGTTAATGGCACCACTGGCGATCAGTGAGAACAACTCACGGCTGGCCTGCTCCAGCTCCTGACGAGTGGTGATGTAGCTGAACAACGATGGTCGGGTAACGTACAGCGACCCTTTCTGATTAAGAATGCCGAGATTCACCCCGGTGACCGGGCCAGACGCATTACCGAAACTGACCATCAACCCGCGACGCTTCAGGCAGTTAAGCGAAGCTTCCCAGGTATCTTTACCCACCGAGTCATACACAACCGCGACTTTTTCTTCATGGGTCAGTTCCAGCACCCGCTGAACGATATCTTCCTTGCGGTAGTTAATGGTGGCCCAGGCACCCGCCTGTTTCGCCAGTTCCGCCTTGTGGTCAGAACCGACGGTGCCGATGAGCTTCGCCCCCAGCGCTTTCGCCCACTGGCAGGCAATTAACCCGACGCCACCCGCCGCCGCATGAAACAGAAACACCTCGCCCGGTTTCACGTCATAGGTCTGGCGCAGCAGGTAGTACACCGTCAGCCCTTTCAGGAATGAGGCCGCTGCCTGCTCAAAGCTGATGTCATCCGGTAGCAGCGCGACTTTGTCCGCCGGAACATTGTGCCGTTCGCTGTAAGCGCCGAGCGCCGACTGGGCGTACACCACGCGGTCACCCACCTTGAGATGTTTTACGTTGGCCCCGGCTTTCACCACCACACCCGCAGCTTCGGTGCCCAAACCGGAGGGAAACGACGGCGGTGAATACAGCCCGGAGCGAAAATAGGTATCGATAAAGTTAATGCCGATGGCGCGGTTTTCCACCTGAACGTCGTTAAGACCCGGCTCGCGCGGCGTGTAATCCACATACTCCAGCACCCCCGGCCCGCCGTGGTCGCTGAACTGAATACGTTTTGCCATGATGATCTCCTCGCTCTATCGTGTGTGCCCGGTGATGTCATCGGACAATATGTCATTCCTGAGTTTAGGATATACAATGCTCCCACCCCTAAAGGTAAATCAACCAGTAAAGAACGCGTTTCATGGCAGAAAAAAAACCAACTAAACCGGCAGAATCCCGCGACCGTCAGGTAGAAGGGCTAAAACTCCCGCCCCATTCCATCGAAGCGGAACAGTCGGTGCTAGGGGGGTTGATGCTCGACAACGAGCGTTGGGACAACGTCGCCGAGCGCGTTGTCGCCGCAGATTTCTTCAACCGCGCCCACCGGCTGATCTTTAACGAGATGCAGCGCCTGCTGGAAATGAGCAAACCCATTGACCTGATCACCCTGTCAGAGTCGCTGGAACAAAAAGGCGAGCTGGAATCCGCCGGTGGTTTCGCCTACCTGGCGGAACTGGCGAAAAACACCCCCAGTGCCGCCAATATCGGCGCGTATGCCGACATCGTGCGCGAACGTGCGGTAGTGCGTGAAATGATCGCCGTCGCCAACGAGATAGCCGACGCCGGTTACGACCCGCAAGGCCGCAGCAGTGAAGACCTGCTGGATCTGGCCGAATCCCGCGTGTTTCAGATAGCGGAAAACCGTGCCAGCAAGGATGAAGGGCCGAAAAGCATCGACCGCATTCTGGAAGACACCGTTTCGCGCATCGAACAGCTTTACCAACGCCCGCACGACGGCGTGACCGGCGTGTCCAGCGGCTATCAGGATCTGGACAAGAAAACCGCCGGGTTGCAGAAATCGGATTTGATCATTGTGGCGGCGCGTCCCTCCATGGGGAAAACCACCTTCGCCATGAACCTGTGCGAAAACGCCGCCATGACGCAGGAAAAGCCGGTGCTGATCTTCAGTCTGGAAATGCCCGGCGAGCAGATCATGATGCGTATGCTGGCGTCGCTGTCGCGCGTGGACCAAACCCGCATTCGTACCGGTCAGCTCGACGACGAAGACTGGGCGCGCATCTCCAGCACCATGGGGCTGCTGCTGGAAAAGCGCAACATGTACATCGACGACTCCTCCGGCCTGACACCGACCGAAGTACGTTCCCGCGCCCGCCGGGTATTCCGCGAGCACGACGGCCTGAGCCTGATCATGATCGACTACCTACAGTTGATGCGGGTGCCGTCGTTGTCCGATAACCGAACGCTGGAAATCGCCGAAATTTCCCGTTCACTCAAAGCGTTGGCAAAAGAATTGCAAGTGCCGGTCATCGCGCTGTCGCAGCTCAACCGTAGTCTGGAACAGCGCGCCGATAAACGTCCGGTCAACTCCGACCTGCGTGAATCCGGCTCCATCGAGCAGGACGCCGACTTGATCATGTTTATCTACCGTGACGAGGTGTATCACGAAAACAGCGATCTGAAAGGCATCGCTGAAATCATTTTAGGGAAGCAGCGTAACGGGCCGATCGGCACCGTTCGCCTGACCTTTAACGGGCAGTGGTCGCGTTTCGATAATTACGCCGGACCACAATATGATGATGAATAACCGCATGACGATGAATAACCGTCGATAATGAATAACCGTCAATGACGAATAAACGCACTAAGGACTCAGAATGAAAACGGCAACCGCCGTCATTGATCGTCAGGCTTTGCGCCATAATCTGCACCAGATCCGGCAGATGGCCCCGCAAAGTCGGCTGATCGCCATAGTCAAAGCCAACGCTTACGGACACGGTGCCGTAGAAGCTGCCTGCGCCTTTTCCGACGCCGACGGTTACGGCGTTTCCCGCCTTAGCGAAGCGCTGGCACTGCGCGCCGCCGGTATCACCAAACCCATCCTGCTGCTGGAGGGTTTTTTTGCCGCTGACGAGTTGCCATTGCTGGCCGAACACCAGTTGGAAACCGCCGTGCACTGCGAAGAACAACTGGTAGCACTGGAACAGGCGCGCCTGCCGCACCCACTGACGGTATGGATGAAGCTCGACACCGGTATGCACCGTCTCGGTGTGCTGCCGGAACAAGCCGAAGCTTTTTACGCCCGGTTGTGCGCCTGCGCCAGTGTGGTGCAACCGGTGAACATCATGAGTCACTTTTGCCGCGCCGATGAACCGCAAGCGGGCACGACTCAGCGTCAGCTCGACTGCTTCGACGCCTTTGTGCAAGACAAGCCGGGCCGCCAGTCCATCGCCGCCTCCGGCGGTATTCTGTTATGGCCGCAGGCTCACCGCGACCAGATTCGACCCGGTATTATCCAATACGGTGTCTCACCGTTGGCGCAGGGCGACGCCAGCCAATGGCAGCTCAAACCGGCGATGACGCTAACGTCACACCTGATTGCGGTGCGCGAGCATCGTGCCGGTGAAGCGGTCGGCTACGGCAGCACCTGGACCAGCCCACGCAACACCCGGCTGGGCGTGGTGGCGATAGGCTATGGCGATGGTTATCCGCGTGACGCCAAAAGCGGCACCCCGGTGTGGATTAACGGCCGTGAAGTGCCGCTGTCCGGCCGGGTTTCCATGGATATGATTACCGTTGATCTGGGGCCAGACGCACAAGACAAGGTTGGCGATGAGGTAATTTTGTGGGGCGGTCCGCTACCGGTGGAAAGCATTGCCGCCCACACCGGCATCAGCGCTTATGAACTGATTACCCGCCTGACCAGCCGCACCCGGCTGGAGTACATCGGCTAGCCCCAACGTTCGTTGTTCAATACCGAGCCTTTCATACGCAAAAAGCCCGAACCTCGGATCATCCGGGGCTCGGGCTTTCTTACTTACCGTCAGGAAAATCGGTGACGAATAAATCAGCGATTAAAGCCGTCGGCAATCAGCAATTAATTGTACAGTTCGGCCACACCGTGCAGCTGTTCATCACCCGTTGCAGTGATGATACGGAAAGATTTAGCACCAGCGGCATCAGCTTTGGCAGACAACTGAGCCTGCAAGTCATCCAGCGTATATCCGGTGGCGGAAACGCTGCCCACCCCGCTGTTCTGTGCGGTCTGCACTTCAGTGGCAGCCATAGAGCCGAAAGAAAGCGTAGCCAGAGCGACAGCAGCAACAACAGTTTTGATAGATTTCATGGTAAGCCTCTTCACATTAATCAGGTTGGGAAGGCTTGACTGCCTTCGATGTGAAGCAGAATAGCGCTGTTAGCAGGCTGTTAAAATCGGGTTAATTTGCTGTCATCTCTCAAAAAAATTGAATAAAAAAAGCACCAAAAGATAAGCAAAAACTATCCAATGGTGCGTAATGGCGAGATATTCTCCCGCCATATACACTTCACTATATTGACTTACATTGGTTTACACAACAATAGCAAACTTTTATTCCGCCTTACCCAACCATTCAGAAATTATTCTCTGGTATTCCCCAGTTGCTTTGGTCAGGTGCAACCACTGATCCACGTACAGCTTCCAGCTCATGTCGTCACGCGGCAACATATAGGCTTTTTCACCGTACTGCATCGGCGAGGACGGATTGACCGCGCACAGTTGCGGATAGCGTTTCTGCTGGTACAACGCTTCCGAAGCATCGGTAATCATGACGTCCGCCTGCTTGTCCACCAGTTGCTGAAAGATGGTCACGTTGTCATGCAGCATCAGGTTAGCCTGTGGCAAATGGGCATGAACAAACGCCTCGTTGGTGCCACCAGCCGGTTCGATTACCCGCACCGACGGCTGATTAATCTGCGTTATCGTCTGATACTTGCGCTTGTCGTCACAACGCACCAGCGGGATCTTGCCGTCCACGTCCAGCATATTGGAGAAAAACGCCTTTTTCTGACGCTCCAGCGTCACGGAAATGCCCCCCATGGCGATATCGCACTTGCCGGACTGAAAATCCGGCATCAGGGTTTTCCAGCTGGTTTTTACCCACTCCACCTTCACGCCCAGGCTTTTAGCCAACGACTGCGCCATCGCAATATCGATCCCTTCGTAGTCGCCAGTGGCACTCAGCGAGGTATATGGCCTATAGTCACCAGTGGTACACACCTTCAGCCCCCCTTGCTCCTGCACCTGATCGAGATGAGATGCAGCGCTGGCAGTACCGGCCAACCCCAGTAACAGAATGAGTGAAAAACGCTTTTTCATGATATTTCCTTGCAAGTCACGCCTGTCAGGCAAAAACGCTACTGTAGCACGCCGCTATGCTGGCGATACGCCTCCGCGGATGCCGTTACCCCAGCATCCGCGGATTCAGGCTTATTCCGCTGCCAATGCGCGAACCGCCCCTCTTCTCTTTTTGATGGCATAACCCGCCCCCAGCGCCAGCAGCCAGAACGGAATCAGCCACACGGAGATCTGGATACCCGGCGTCATCGCCATGATCACCAGAATCCCGGCCAGAAACAGCAGACACAGGATGTTGGTGAGCGGGTAGCCCAGACTTTTGAAGCGGGTTTGCTGTTGCGCGCGCTGTTTGGCCTGACGGAATTTCAGGTGAGTAATGCTGATCATCGCCCAGTTGATCACCAACGCCGACACCACCAGCGCCATCAGCAGTTCAAACGCCTTGCCCGGCATCAGGTAGTTGAGCAGTACGCACAGCGCCGTCGCCAACGCCGAGACACCGAGCGACACCAGCGGAATACCACGGCGATTGACCGTCAGCAGCGCGCGCGGCGCGTTCCCCTGCTGCGCCAGCCCGAACAGCATCCGGCTGTTGCAGTACACACAACTGTTGTAAACCGACAGGGCGGCGGACAGCACCACCAGATTCAGCACGTTCGCCACCAGGTTGCTGTCCAGCGCGTGGAAAATCAGCACGAACGGGCTGCCGCCTTCCACCACTTTTTGCCACGGATACAGCGACAACAGCACCGCCAGCGCGCCTACATAAAACAGCAGGATGCGGTAAATCACCTGATTGGTGGCGCGCGGAATGCTCCTTTGCGGGTCATCCGCTTCGGCCGCCGTAATCCCCACCAGCTCCAGCCCGCCAAAGGAAAACATGATCACCGCCATCGCCATCACCATGCCGCTGACGCCGTTCGGGAAGAAACCGCCGTGCTGCCACAGGTTGGCGACGTTGGCTTCCGGCCCGCCGTGACCACTAAACAGCAGATAACCACCAAACACGATCATGCCGATAATTGCCGCCACCTTAATGATGGCAAACCAGAATTCCAGCTCACCGTAGACTTTGACGTTGCTCAGATTGATGGCATTGATGGCGACAAAGAACACCGCCGCCGATACCCAGGTGGGCACCGTAGGCCACCAGTACTGGATGTAGATGCCCACCGCGCTCAGTTCCGCCATGCTCACCAGCACGTACAGCACCCAGTAATTCCAGCCGGACATAAACCCGGCAAAATTACCCCAATATTGGTTGGCAAAATGGCTGAATGAACCGGCCACCGGCTCCTCCACCACCATCTCACCCAGTTGGCGCATAATGAAAAAAGCGATCACACCCGCGATGGCGTAACCAAGCAGTACCGATGGCCCGGCCATGCGAATCGTCTGTGCGATGCCAAGAAACAAACCGGTGCCGACCGCCCCGCCCAGCGCGATGAGCTGGATATGCCGGTTCTTCAGCCCCCGTTTCAATTGATTATCTTGCTGTGTGTCCATCACCCATCCCCCAGGAAGTGGTTTAATTCATTTGAAGTAATCACACCGTCACAGCAATTATCAGGCCAACCACGTCATCACCGGCCACGGCAGTCTGTTTAAAGCACTTAACAAATTGAATTAATTTAGAAAAAGTCTCACATTCACGATTTTTGCACAAAAATAGGCATCACATTGATTTGGTGCGAAAAATCCTCTTTTTTTGCATGAAATCACCCACAAAGCCAGTTGGCATACACTAAAATGAACCAGGGTGGTGCAGCCAGTCAGACGGAAAAACGTGCTGGCGGCATAAGATGGCAAACAACAAACTTCCGGAAGCAAAAAAAGCTGATAGTCTGTATTTTTGTGCTTCTGGCAAGGCAGGGCTATGTACAACATTGATGATTTTGATCTGAAGATCCTCACACTGCTGCAGGCGAACGGACGCCTTACCAATCAGGAACTTAGCTCTCTGGTTGGGTTGTCTGCCTCACAGTGTTCTCGTCGTCGTATTGCCCTCGAACAGGCGCAACTGATTCTCGGGTATCACGCCCGGCTGGCACCGGATGCGGTTGGGCTGGAAGTGATGGGCCTGATTGAAGTGCGATTAATCAACCACACTCAGGAATGCGTGGACAGCTTTCACCAGATGCTGGGCGAAGTCGACGCCATTATCGACGCCTACAAAACCACCGGTGACGCGGATTACATGCTGAAAGTGGCGGTGGCGGATTTGCACGGCCTGAGCGCGTTAATCAGCCAGATTCTGGCACGCAACAAAAGCGTCGCCCACCTGAAAACCTCAGTGGTGCTCAACCGCCTGAAAGAGAACGGCCTGATGGCACCGACTACCGTGTTGCCCTAAATCGGTGCGGCCGCTGCTTCCACACGGTGCACGAGCGCATGACTCTTGCACCAAAAACAAAACAAGCACACATCTCAACCCATAAAAACCAAAATAACGCACATATCACGCATAATAAATTCATCCCATGCATTCAATGCGTTATCTATTCCCCCGTACAGAAAATCTGCAAACGATACCTGCCGCCATCACGGCTGGTGCGCTTTTTGCTTGAAAAGACAGGTATTCTTTTTTATCGGGTGCTTTTCTATGGATAACGTCATTTCCCCTCAACCGGTTTCACATACGCTGCTGGAAGACGTTCTGGCGCTGCTTATCGGCACCCTGATGGTGTCTTTCGGGGTTATTATGCTGCGTCAGGCAGGAGCGCTGACCGGCGGCACCGCCGGAATGGCGTTTCTGTTGCACTACGCCACCCATATCTCGTTTGGCACCGCATTCTTTCTGCTTAATTTGCCGTTTTATTACCTCGCCATTCGGCGAATGGGTTGGCAATTCACGATCAAAACCTTCTGCGCGGTAGCGATGGTGTCGCTGTTTTCCGACCTGCACCCGTTATTCATCCACTTTGATCACCTGCAACCGATTTACGCCACACTATTTGGCAACCTGATTATGGGGCTGGGGTTCATTGTGCTGTTCCGTCATCGCGCCAGTCTGGGCGGGGTGAATATTCTGGCGCTCTATTTACAGGACAAAAGTGGAATCCGCGCCGGAAAATTCCAAATGGCGGTGGATGTAACCATTGTGCTGACTTCCCTGTTCGTGGTAAGCATACCGATGCTGATCGCATCTGTGCTGGGGGCGGCGGCGCTGAATCTTATCATCGCCATGAATCACCGACCTGGCCGTTATACCGCCTAGCGAACAGCTTGACCCTTTATATCTCAGGAGAGTTACCGACCGTGTTCCAAAATGTTGACGCCTACGCTGGCGACCCTATCCTGTCCCTGATGGAAAAATTCAAGCAAGACCCGCGTACTGACAAAGTAAACCTCAGCATCGGGCTGTATTACGACGGGCAGGGCGTCATTCCTCAGTTACAGGCGGTCAGCGCCGCGGAAACACAGATGCAGGCCGAGCCGCAGCAGGCGTCAGTCTACCTGCCGATGGAAGGGTTAGCCGCCTACCGCAGTGCGGTGCAAACGTTATTATTCGGTGAGCACCACCCGGCACTCACCGCACAACGTATCGCCACCATCCAGACGTTGGGCGGTTCTGGCGCGTTAAAAGTCGGTGCCGATTTCCTTAAACGCTATTTTCCGGATTCCGAAGTCTGGGTCAGCGACCCGACCTGGGAAAACCACATCGCCATCTTCTCCGGCGCGGGCTTTACGGTGCACACCTACCCGTACTTTGACGCCGACACGCTGGGCGTCAACGTGGAAAAGATGATCGATGCCCTGAAACAGTTGCCGCCGCGCAGCATCGTGCTGCTGCATCCGTGCTGCCACAACCCAACCGGCTCAGACCTGACCCACGCCGAGTGGGACCGCGTCATCGAAGTGCTGATCAAAGGCGAACTGGTGCCGTTCCTTGATATCGCCTATCAGGGTTTTGGCGGCGGCATGGACGACGATGCTTATGCTATCCGCGCTATCGCCAGCGCCGGGCTGCCCGCACTGGTCAGCAACTCGTTTTCCAAAATCTTCTCGCTGTATGGCGAGCGCGTCGGCGGGTTGTCGGTGGTGTGTGAAGACCAGGACGCCGCGGCTCGCGTGCTGGGCCAGTTGAAAGCCACCGTGCGCCGCAACTACTCCAGCCCGCCGAACTTTGGTGCGCAGGTGGTATCGCGCGTACTGAATGACAAGGCACTCAACGCCAGTTGGCACGCAGAAGTAGAAGCCATGCGCCTGCGTATTTTGGCAATGCGCCAGACGCTGGTAGACGAACTGAAAAAAGCGCTGCCGGATCGCAACTTCGACTACCTGCTGACCCAGCGCGGTATGTTCAGCTACACCGGTTTCAGCGCCGCACAGGTAGACCGCCTGCGTGAAGAGTTCGGTGTCTACCTTATCGCCAGCGGCCGCGTATGCATCGCGGGCCTGAACCACCACAACGTACAGCGCGTCGCTGCTGCCTTCGCCGCCGTACAGTAAGTTATTCCTTTCACTTTTTTTACGCCCTTTCCCCCAGCCGGTAACGGTTGGGGGATTTTTTTCCTTGCAGGAAACGGCTATGCCCGCCGGGGATGGGCTGTTGACACACAGCCGGGGTGCTGCTGGCGAATGTGTTTGTCGAATGTATGTGGGGGCGGTGGGTGGTTTCGTGCGGGATAAACCGTGTCACTTCTTTGCCACATCATCGCACGCACGACAAGGAGAGGTGCAAGCGCCACCTCTCCTTGACCTCTGGCTTGATGGCTAAACTACGCCGCTAACGCGGTGCCTTCGGCGTTCGCCTTCGCTGTTCGGACCGCCCATTACGCGTTCCTTACGCGGAATGGGCTTGCACGGCATCCATGCCGTGCATCCGGCGAAGTCGCCCACCTCAGCGTAGTTTTTAACGCCAGTAAACCCGTCAACCTCTGCCTGTACGGCAGTGAACCCGGCGGTGCTACGACCAGCTCTCCGCGTAATTTCTAAGCTGCCTATGCGGCAGTGAACATCTCGTTCCTGACTCGAATGGCTGAAATGGTTTTCTAAGCTGCCTATGCGGCAGTGAACGGGCGTAGCACCGTAGCGGCGTTGATTGTCCGTTTCTAAGCTGCCTATGCGGCAGTGAACAGCTTGCCGGTGCGCAGCGTTTCGCTGGTGTTTTTCTAAGCTGCCTATGCGGCAGTGAACGCTTACGTTAGCGCACACGACTGCGCAACGATTTTCTAAGCTGCCTATGCGGCAGTGAACGTCTAGAAGTTGAACGAGATTACATCAAAAAATTTCTAAGCTGCCTATGCGGCAGTGAACTGCTCTAGCAATGTCAGACACTCAAATATAGCTTTCTAAGCTGCCTATGCGGCAGTGAACATCGCGCCGTAAATGCCTGCACTGTCGTGAATTTTCTAAGCTGCCTATGCGGCAGTGAACACACACGAATTTACGTGGACCGATTAACCATCTTTCTAAGCTGCCTATGCGGCAGTGAACAGATGGAATTGATGTAATTAATGACCAAAGATTTTCTAAGCTGCCTATGCGGCAGTGAACGGTGTGTCATTCCACGGCACCGGGTAACGCCCTTTCTAAGCTGCCTATACGGCAGTGAACAATCACAAGCAAACCTCACGATTTTCTCTTTTTTTCTAAGCTGCCTATGCGGCAGTGAACCAGATTCATCTGCACTTGTATGTGCTGGAGGTTTTCTAAGCTGCCTATGCGGCAGTGAACTAGAAGGGCAGGCGGTTTGCCACCGTGCCGATTTTCTAAGCTGCCTATGCGGCAGTGAACGTGGTCTGACGTTTTCTATGTGTCAAACTGGATTTCTAAGCTGCCTATGCGGCAGTGAACGTATACCGGTTAAAAAGGTCCGTGTAACGGGCTTTCTAAGCTGCCTATGCGGCAGTGAACTTAGTGATAGAGCAGGATTCGTGTGATGGCATTTTCTAAGCTGCCTATGCGGCAGTGAACGGACACTCCAATAAGTAAAGTGGATTTGTCTTTTTCTAAGCTGCCTATGCGGCAGTGAACTGTAGCGAATTATCGCTTATCACCTGATTGTTAAAGAAAAACCGCCATTTTGACGAAAAAACCCTTTTTTCTGGCGGCCAGATTACGGTATTTAAAATCAATACGTTAGAACTGGCCGCAAAAAAAGGGTCAAAACCACGGGATGGTGGTGGCGGCGCTTAACCCGTAGCTGGAGAACACTCCGGCGACCGGTTGGTCCTGCAACGGGCCGTGCTCGACAAACAGTAAAAACGTTTGTCCGCTGGAAAGACTGCGCAGCGGCAGGTACGGCAGCGAGGTGCGTTTTTCTACCGCATAGGGAATGCGGGCGATGGCTTCATCCTCCGTCATCCGGCCTTTACTCACCGCGCGACGGCGCAACCGTTCGGCGCTGCTTTTTACCTGCACCCGGCGCACGGTGCGGTGCTTCGCCCCCGCGGGCACCGGTAGCGGTTCGGTGATGGCGGTATAATCGCGCAGCCCTTTCAGCCAGCCGGTTTGCTCCAGCGCCGCCAGCGCCTGCACACTGCCGTGCAGCCGCAACCGTTCCCCCAACGTTTTGCCCACGTCAGGGAAGCTCACACCGATAGCGCCCGTCGCTTGCTGCCCCAGCGCCCGGTGCAGCTTGGCGAACAGCGCGCTCAGCAACTGCACCGCGCTGAACTCCGGGTCGGGCAACACCCGAATTTCGATATAATGGTCCATAGCGCGTTACTCGCCTTTCTCGCCGAACACCCCGCCGCGAATCAGCGTGGCGATCACGTAGTGCTGCTGCGCCACGTCTGGCACCTTGCCCTTGATTACCCAGTTATCCAGCAGGGTGTAAAAATCCATCGTGTCTTTCGGCTGACGGTAGGCGCGACCACGACTGGTCACCGAGCCATAGGGTTCGACCGCGATCGGCCCGGTTTCTGCTGCTTCCGGGTGCCAGTCATCCACTGTGCGCAGCGCGTTGCCGATTTTCTGTGAATGGATCGCCGCCACACCGTTAACCTGATACAGAATCTTGCTTTTGCCACTGCGGGCCCGCTCATCCAGCACCAGTTCCTGCGATGGGAACACTTCCTGTCCGTTGCCCAGCTTCACCTGCGCTTCCACGCGGAAGAACGCTGAATCGTTCCCCGCCAGCGCCTGCTCAATGGCGTGTGCAAACTTATCTAAATCATCAGGTTGATTACTATTATTGTTAGGGTTAAAGGTGTAATCCATCGGCTTTGGCTGCCTGAACTGGCGCAGCGAGTAATCTTCGCCGTTGAATACCCAACGCTTATCGTTATGTGTCACCGCCACCTGCACCGCTTCCGCGCCGATGCGGTTGCGCCACAAAAAACGGCCGCTAGCGATGTTCTCGGCGTAACGCGCCGCCAGTACGCCAAAGCCCGGCTCACGGGCGTAGCCGTTAATCAATTCGGTCAGCGCCTGCTGGTAATCCTGATCGTTACACACCGACGGCAACGCCAGGTTACCCAGCACCCGCAGTGTGAAGGCCACTTTCAGCGTGTCGGCGTCAAACGGCAGCGCCGCCACGTCCACCGTTTGCAGGTTGGGTTTTTGGATTTCGGCATCCAGTTTGGCCGGGTCGCTGCTGATAGCGTTTTTTAACCGGTTGGAGATGGTGCCGCGTACCGATTTTTCCTGAATCACTACCGGCGTCCACTGATCCTGCTGCCAGTTGCCCGCTAACATCTGTGCATCGGAATTCGCCAGTTTGCGCTCAAACGCCAGTACCGATGCGGTTTTCAAGGTGGTTGCTGCTTTTGCCATGGTCTTCATCCTTATTAAAAGTCGTTCAGTTCTTCGTCATCATCTGTTGTGCTGTCTGGACCGTCGGCGGCTTGCAGGCAGCGGTAGGTGCCGTTTTGATGGCGGTAACGCCAGAAGATGCGGTTGATATCGTCAATACGGTGTGCACCGCGCCATTCGCCAACACCGTAAATGGCCTCGGCAAAACAGAACCGGGTGGACGGGTCACGGGTTTTCTCCACCTCGCCGGGGGCATACAACGGCGAAATGGCGCGGTAGCCGGTCATCAGCGGCACCAGATAGCCGCCATCAGGCTTGGGCAGTGGCGGCCAGTTCACCTCATCACCAGAAGCGCGCACCGCGTGATGTTTCAGGGCGGCGAAATCGAGCCAGGCATCCAGCATCTCCGCCTGCGGGTCACTCTGCTGTAAAGTCTGATGATGCGACTGCAACAGCGCCGTGCGGTCCAGCAAGACAAAGCCCGGCAGCAAACGACGCATCAGGCCACGGGTCGTGCTCTCGTCGGCAGGCATGTCATGAACGTTTACCTGCTCGATATCCACAATCAGCCCGCCCGCCAGCCGCTGGCGCAGCGCCAGTTGCTGCAACCGCAGTTTCAACGCCTCAAGCCCATCTTCACCGGGCAACATGCCGTGGCACTCCATCAGCAGCGACACGCTGAGGTGCATCCGCCCCTCTTCATTAAAGGCGGCGGTTTTTTCTTCTTTGGTCAGCGGGTTGCGTGTCAGCGCAAAGCTGCGGTTCCAGCCGCTGCCGTAAGCGTGCAACTGGTGCTGATGGCACACCACGCCGCAGCCTTCCAGCGTCAAACCGTGAGATGCCTGCAACTGGCGCGACAACGCGTGGGTAAAGCCGAGAAAATGGCTGATGGCCGGAAAGCCGTAGGTGTGCCCGGCAATGGCATTGGCGTTTTCCACCTGAATACGCCGCAGAATAATCAGGCTGCTCATGCCAATTCCTCCTTCAGCCATCGCTCGCTTTCCCGCAGCCGCTGTTTGAACAACGCGGCGGTTGACCACTCGCGGCGCTCCACCTCACCGAAAATCAGTTTATCGTGGTGCAATCGCGCATTCAGCCACTGACCAAATTCATGGGCGACCTGTTCTTTCCAGTCCCCGCCGTCGCGTGCATAGCGAAAAGCGTCATCATGCCGACAGCGCCTTGGGTCAAGCCACAGTTGCAGAGGGAAATTCAGTTGGGAATAGCTGCTCCAGCCCGCTTTGCCCAGGTTTTGCACCGTGGCGACATAGTCGAATAGGGTGTTGATCAACCGGTCGAGGTAACGCCTGCGCTGGTTGCGAATCTCGCGGTTGTTTTCCACCTCTTTGACGCTGAGCAGGAACTGCTGCATCTCCCGGCGCGCAATGTAGGTCAGCGCATCCACCTCACCCCTAACACGGAAGATGGTGTCATGATCACGCGGCAGTTTGATTTGGCTGAGCCATTGCGGCGGCGCGCTGCTGAGCAAATAGGAGCGGCCGCTGCGGGCGGAATTGAGCGCAGAGATATTTTGCGGCTTGGTGCCGCCCATGTTCTGCACCGCAATACCGGGGTAGCTGACATCAACCTCATCGTGCCAGCGCTTCTGCCGCCGGGCCTCACGGATGGCTTTAGCTTGCTCACCAAAGCGCACCGCGTTCAGGCGTTGATCCAGCGCCTGCGACAGCGAAGAGGAGTAAAGCGGGCTTAACAGGTGGTATTCCCCGTCCCCGACCGGGAAGTAGATCTGTTTCGCCAGCTTGTGGGAACTGGGCTGTTTATCGGTCAGCACCTGCCCGAACCCGGCCAGCCACTGGGTGAGTTGCTGCGGGCTTTCCGCCAGCGCCTCCAGCGCGCGGTGGTCGCCGCGTTGCAGCGCCGCCAACAGTGAATCGCCCTGATGCTCGGTTTGCAGCAATTTGGCCACATCCAGCGCCGCCGCGTTGCCCACCGCGTCAATCGCCGGTTGTGCCAGCGACGCGGTAGACAACACCGCACTGTCGGTAACCGGTTCGCTGCTGAACACACTGCTGCCTTTGGCGTCGCTGTGGGTGAATTTCAGCGCGTGGGTCACCAGGCTAATCTGCCCGGCACGGCTGGCGGCATCCGTCAGCCAGGTGCGCACCTGGTAAGTCTGTTCTATTTCACGCCGCTGCTGCAAAAGCGTCAGTTCCGCTGCGGCCAGCGCCTCACCGCTTAACGCGGCCCGCTGCTTATCGGCAGTTTTATCGAAGGCATCCAGCTTGGTCTGCTTTCGATTTTCGATATACGACAGGATAAATGCTTGCAAACCCTCACTACTCATAGTCGATTCCTTGAGCGTGTATAACCCACTGATTTATTAAGGCCATTGACAAATAGCCCTGTTGTTTTATTACAGGCTAATTCATGCCAGCACTGTGAAAGGTTTCGTGCGTAATGGCCTACGTTATCGCTTTGCAACGCCATCGCTCGCACGACAAGGAGAGGCTCAAACGCCGCCTCTCCTTGACCTCGGGCTAGAGGCTAAACTGCGCCGCTACGCGGTGCCTTCAGCTTACGCCTTCGCTGTTCGGGCCGCCTGTGACGCGTTCCAGACGCGGCACAGGCTTTCGCCGCATCCATGCGGCTCACCCGGCGAAGTCGTTCGCTTCAGCGCAGTTTTTAACGCCGGGAAAACACCACTACCGTGTACCTGACAGCCTCACCTGTAATTCCATCAGTTACGGTTAATATTTATAGAAAAAATCGAGAACCACTGGGCCTTTACTGATGTGTCCGGTGGATTACTTACAGTCATGGATGCTGGCTTCATCGGCAATCCAGCAGCCATACAAAGTACCGCGATACAGAACAATCTCGACTGTTGAGGCTTCATTTCATTATCTCCGCTTATCATTCCTGACGTGATGAAATGAATAGTAGTCCGATCACCTCAAACGATCAACCTAGACAGAGTTACTTTTTTAATAAAACCTAGCCTTTGCTTTTTAAGATCTCTAAAATCAACTTCACTACCGTTCAGGTAGCTTAGAAATAGACTGAGTTGCTACTAACTGCCGCATAGGCAGCGGCGCACTCATTTGAGTGCGCCAAACACCCCTAACAGCGGGTGCCAGCACCATTGGTTATCTTGTTTTCTCAGGCTGATTTCACCGAAGCGGGCGCTGATCCACGCCAGTTCCCGTTGTTTCTCCTCGGCCAGTTGCAGATAAAGCGCGGTGTAATCCATATCTACCCACTGGCTGACGCCATCGGCCATTTCCTGTTGTACCAGGCGAATCTCATCGATTTTTTTCCAGCCGCTCGGGCCATCGTCCTGCAACATAAAACACGTTTTTTCGCCTTCGTCTTCCAGCCACAGCCAGTAGCGCTGCTGTGGCTCTGAACGGCGAAACATCGTGTGCCGTTGCAGTTCGCCGTTCCAGTGCAGCGGTTTGCGCCACCACCACACCGCTGCGGGCTTATCCGCGGGTTTTGGTTTTGTCCTCCCCAACAACGCCAGCTTTAATGCCGCGTGCTCAAGGCTTATCAGCGTCAGGTTTTTGAGGTCTATCGGTGGCTGCTGAATACGCGGTGCGGCGCTAATACTCTGATAATCCTCCGGTTTGAGATTCTCCCGCAGGTCGTGGCTGGCGAGGGTAAAACCGTCTTTCGATTCAAAACCGGGGCGGCAAAACGCTACGGGTTCCCCTTTCAACGCCCGCACGTTATGGCTTAACAAATAAAAATTGGGCGAGGACGGCACAAACTCGTCACGCTGGCGGTGGCGCAGAATACGCCCGGCTAACTGGATAAATGAACGCATCGAGCTGGGTTCAGCGATGGCCCAGTCATAATCGTGATCACGGCCCACTTCCGCCACCGAGGTGGCCAGCACCACAAACACATGATGCTGTTGCGGCTGCTGTTCGATGGCATGACGAATTTCCGCCACCTGCCACAGTGCCTCTGGGTCTTTACGCATCAGCGCCGCATCCAGCCGCGCTTCGATGTGGGAACGCATCGCCAGCGGGTGCTGGCTGTGATAGATGCAGTAATGCACGCAGCAGTCTGATGGCGAAGGCATCGCCATCAGTGCACGCGCTACCGCCACCAGCGGGTTGATGTTCGCCATGCGAATCAACCCCAGTGACACGGTTTTGCCGCCAGGATGCGTCTGATGGTGTTGCTGGTGCAGCGCGAGCAGCCGTGGGTGCAGGGTTTGTGCTACCGCCCGGCACACCGCACTCACCTCCCGCTCAGTGCTGGCTACCGGTTCAATTTCTGCCCAGCGCAGCCGCTGCTCCTGCTGTTGCAGCTTGTCGATGCGCCCGGCAACAAACGCCTTATGCTGAGCGGCAAAAGCGTCGGTATCGGCTATCGTCTGGCACTGGCTGTCGAATTCATCAAACCAACCGCAGCAGACGGTCAGCGGCGTACCCGGTTCGCCATACGCCTGCTGCCAGGCGGCGCGACCGTTCAGATAAGCCTCGAACAGTGCCCGAATCAGTGCAGGCGGCAGCGTGGCGGATGACAGCAGCACCCGTGAGCCAAGCATCCCCGCCCAATTCACTAGCCGACACAACGCGGGCAGGTCTTCCAGCCCGAAATCGTCCGGTTCATCCAGTACCAGATCAGAGGTCAGCAAGCGCAGCATCGGTGCAATCTGGTGGCCACCGCGCAGGCTTTCAGTAGCGGGCATCAGATGATCAATCGTCGTCACCAGCACCGGCGCGCTCAGCAATTGATGCAGCGTCGGCGATTTTTCCAGCCAGGTTTTCAGCCGACCATCATCCAGCGAGCCTTGGTAGCTGACATATTGATGTTCACTAAACAGCGACTCGGCAGATTCACTGCCAGTCCGCGCTGCCTGAGCTTCCTGCTGGCGCAGTTCATGCAGTTCCTGCACCACCTGGGAGCCAATCAACACCGCCAGGTCGTCTTCATCCAGCGTCAGCCGCTGGCGCAGTGCATCGCCGGTTTGCAACGTCAGGGTGCGCAAGCCGAGCGCCACCGAAAAGCGACACCCGACGGATTCGTCTGCCAGCGCGTACATGATGCGGGCATTGCCCAGCGTTTTACCGCGCCCGGTAGACGCCATGTTGACGCCAAAGAAACCGTGGCGGGCGGCCTGCTCACGGATAGCGCAAACCTTATCAAACGCTTTGTCCTGCCAGCGAAAACGCGCATCGGTGCTGCGCTGGCGAAAGCCTTTGTGCCGGGTGATGGCGGGCAGCGTGTCACGCAGGTGCGGCAGGCTGCGCCCCAGCAGCAGCGCATTTTGCCCAACGCCAACACAGTGCTCGTCCAGTTGCTGCTTGAGTTTGCCGGTCTTCCTGTCCGTGTTGGCCCATACCCGATAGCGAGGGTCCTGCCAGCCGGTCGTGGCGGCAGCCGAAGAGTAATGATGGTCCGCCAGCATCAATACCAGTCGCGCCAGATGCACTGTCAACCGTTGATCCAACTGACCGAAGGTCATCAACGAGGGTAACTTCAGCGAACGGGTGGCGAACTTGCGCGCCTTTTCGCACCACACGCGGCTTTGCAGCGGCGTGCCGTGCGGAAACTGCCACACCTGTTGCCAGTCCTGTGCACTGATATCCGGGCGCAGGTGGTTAACGGCATTCCAGCGCGGCGAGAGAAGTTCATTGAGCCAGCGGTCGAGATATTCCAGTTGCGGCGCTCCGCCCGATTCGCCGTCCGTCAGGGTATGAAACATCGGTAAACGGTGATGCGACATAATCAGCCAGCCCACCACCTGCGCCAGCGGCGGCAGGCTGTTAAACGGCGACGACTTGGGGGTTTTCGCGTCCTGCTGCAACCGTGCCAGCAGCGCCGCCTCCTCCTCCGGGCTGATGGCGGCCAGCGCCGTCAGCCAGCCGGTGTCATCCCGATCGCCGACAAACGCCTGAAACAGCCGCAATGACACCCATTCATGGCGATAAGGCTGGCTGCGCGGCCCGTTACCCTGCAACCCGGCCTGAAACAGCGCATTGGCCTTGCCGATATCGTGAAACAGCCCGGCAATCGCCGCCAGCAGGCTAAAAGCTTCGGCGTTGTGCCACGGGTTTTCATCGTTGCTGCGCAGAATATCGCGCTCGGTACGGTTGGTCGGCACGCTGCCTTGTAGGTTGAAGCGCCGCAGATTGCCAACAACCCACAGCAATTCGGTGTGATTGGCGCTGCGAATCCAGTGGCAGGCGACGGCGGTGTTGCGCCGCGCGGTTTTGCGCAGCAACTGGCGCAGCGTTTTCAGCCCCTCTTCGGTGATGGCGGTTTGCCAGGTGCGTTCCCCCTTACGTTCGGCGAACTGATCCAGCACCCGGCGGGTTTCCACCAGCGCCCGCTTGTTGCATTCGGAAATCAGCAGGATGTTCATTGCGCCCCCTGACTCCCCGCTTTCGCTACCTGGCTACACTGCTGTGCCACCTGTTGCAGGCTGTCGATCATCACATCCAGCGCCTCGGCCTGGCGAAACGCCGTCAGGCAGCGCTGGCGGAAATCCTGCTCGTCTTCACCTTCCATCGCGGCGATAAACGCCTGCGGCAAAATCAACGCGTCTTTGATCAGATCGGCCACGTCGAACACCAGCCCACCGCGCCGGGTTTTGCCGTGCAGCACCGCCAGCCCGTGCGGCAGGCCCAGCACCCACAGCGCTACGGCCGCCAGCCCATAGGCCAGGTAGTTACCGTGGTCGAGAAAACGGTTTGCCAGATCGGTGCCGCCGCCGCGTTTGGCACGGGTAAAGTCACCGTAGCTCACCGCGTTGGCCGCCAGCCGGTACAGCGCTTTGGTCATCATCGCTTCCTGCACCAGCACATCGTTACTGGTGCGGCAGTCAACCAGCCCTTGCTGATAGCGGTTAAGCAACGCCTCCACGTGTTCGGGTTTGATGGCGAAACGAGATTCACGCGACAGTCGCCCGCCCAGCCAGTGCTGGCGAATCTGCCCGATGCGCACTTGCTGAAAGGCAATAGCCGCTGCCAGCCGCTGCTGTTCGTCAAACCAGAAGCTGACCCAATCCTGCAAATATTCCGTCGGGCGATATTCGCTCTGCGGCGACAACCACGACACCGCCACTTCGGCCTCATTGGCGGCGAACAACGGTGTACCGCCACCGCCGCAAAACCCGACCATCACGCCAGCACGGGCAAATTCCCGCATCGCCGCCTGCGTCACCGAGGTGCCGGTGCCGAGCATCACCACACTGGTATTGGCGATAGGGATATTCCAGTACAGCGACTGATTCCCTTCTTCGGTGACATATTCCACCCGTCCGCCATTCACCAAAATACGGCAATGCTGGAGGTAATAAATATTGGCGCGCTTGGAATGCAGAATGGTTTTTAAATCCGACGGGCTAAATACGTTATCCATAAAACCGTTTCTCTGTGGTGGTGATAAAACAACCCCATCCGCGTAATAAAACGCAGACTAATAATTCATTGAAAAACACGTAATACACTGGAAATTAACGAGAATCAGCCTAGCACAACCCAAACGGTAAAATGAATGACACCAGAAACACTTTTCCCGCTTCGATACCCTTTTTTTCAGCCACCTTTTTCAGCATTGAAAAATCAATAAGTTACCGACAGCCGAAAAAAAAGGGTCTGACGGCGAAAATCGCCAATTGCAGGCTGAAATACAACGGGTTAGAGTCAATAAGTTACGGTTCACTGCCGAGTAGGCAGCTTAGAAATCTTCCGCGATGAAACCATGCGCACAGCCTGCGTTCACTGCCGAGTAGGCAGCTTAGAAATACATGGCGCAGGTGCAGTACAGCATGTGGGTGTTCACTGCCGAGTAGGCAGCTTAGAAAGCGTTAAATCCACAGTACGGTTTGCTGTCCGTGTTCACTGCCGAGTAGGCAGCTTAGAAATACGGCGATTTCGCCCGCCGCCAGCTTTCTGCGTTCACTGCCGAGTAGGCAGCTTAGAAATGCGCATGATCGCATACATCGCAGGTGTAACCGTTCACTGCCGAGTAGGCAGCTTAGAAAAAAAACGACCTGCAAAAAGTTTCGGTCCGTTGGTTCACTGCCGAGTAGGCAGCTTAGAAAAAATGAAAACGATTCCAGCGACGATACAGACTGTTCACTGCCGAGTAGGCAGCTTAGAAAGTGCAGGTGTATATGAATTTCCCCATTGAACCGTTCACTGCCGAGTAGGCAGCTTAGAAATTCAAACGCGGATTGCGCGCGCGAGCGCAGATGTTCACTGCCGAGTAGGCAGCTTAGAAAATCAACACCTGACCTGACTGGCGTGAAAACAGGTTCACTGCCGAGTAGGCAGCTTAGAAATGTCCTGCAAAAATACTCGACAGCGACAGGGAGTTCACTGCCGAGTAGGCAGCTTAGAAATTGTCCGCGCCTGGCTCGCCGCCGTCTTCGCGGTTCACTGCCGAGTAGGTAGCTTAGAAATGCAAATAACCCGGATGTGCGTGGCACGACGCGTTCACTGCCGAGTAGGCAGCTTAGAAAGTTGCTGCGCGTCAGCGTATGGCGCACTGCATGTTCACTGCCGAGTAGGCAGCTTAAAAAGCCGCGTCTGCGTCTTGCGTCCATCGAGAATGGTTCACTGCCGAGTAGGCAGCTTAGAAAATAGTGTCCTCTTGGGTTAATGATGTGGCAGCGTTCACTGCCGAGTAGGCAGAGGTTGACGGGGTTGCTGGCGTTAAAAACTACGCTGAGGTGGGCGACTTCGCCGGATGCGCGGCAGGGACGCCGCGCAAGCCTGTGCCGTGTTGGGAACACGTCACAGGCGGTCCGAACAGCGAAGGCGAACGCCGAAGGCACCGCGCAGCGGCGTAGTTTAGCCACTCAGCCAGAGGTCAAGGAGAGGTGGCGCTTGCACCTCTCCTTGTCGTGCGTGCGATGATGTGGCAAAGAAGCGACGCGGTTTATCCCGCACGAAACCCTTCACAGCACCGACATGTTCTCTCTATCCTCATCCGGCAGTATTCCCTCCCCCACTCGGGGAGGGAAATATCACTCAGAACGACGTCCAGTCGTCATTGCTGCCGACGGTGGTGGCGGCACGTTTTTCAGTCGCAACCGGGCGAGCGGAAGCGGCAGACGGCAGCGCGTGAGATAGCACCGCCGACCGGCGGACCGGCGACGGCGCGCCGCTGTTGCCCTGCGGCGTCAGGCGGAATGCGCTGACCGCTTCGGCCAGCAGCGACGCCTGCGACTGCAACGACAGCGCGGCAGAGGCCGATTCTTCCACCAGTGCAGCGTTTTGCTGGGTGGTGGTGTCAATCTGCCCGACCGCAATGTTGATTTGGCTCATGCCGTCGCTCTGCTCGTGGCTGGCCTGCGCGATTTCGTTAATGATGCCGTGAACGTCATTCACATGGGTAGTGAGGTTATCCATCGTCGATTCGGCATTGTCCACCAGTTGCATCCCTTCCTGAATCTTGTCCACCGAATCGTCAATCAGTTCCTTGATTTCCTTGGCCGCCGTAGCACTACGCTGCGCCAGCGAACGCACCTCGCCTGCCACTACCGCGAAACCACGCCCCTGCTCACCGGCACGTGCGGCTTCTACTGCGGCGTTCAACGCCAGGATATTGGTCTGGAAGGCGATGCCATCAATCACACCGATGATTTCAGCCATCCGCATGGAGGCTTCACGAATACCCCGCATCTTACTGATGACTGACAACATCACTTCGCCGCTACGGTGCGCGGCCGACGACGCCTGATTCGCAATTGTCGTCGCCTGATGGGTATTGTCCGCGGTGTTTTTGATGGTCGATACCAGCTCTTCCATTGATGCTGCCGTCTGTTCCAGCGAACTGGCTTGCTCTTCGGTTCGGGACGAGAGGTCCTGATTACCCGCAGCGATTTGCGCAGCAGCGGTGGAAATGGCCTGCGCACCGTCACGCACCTGGCCGACAATCTGACGCAGGCTGGCGTTCATGTTGTCCAGCGCCTGCAAGAGCAATCCGGCTTCATCCTTGCGGCTGGTGGAAATCTGTAAGGTGAGGTCGCCTTGCGATACGCGGTCCGCCATCACCAGCGCCTGCTGAATCGGCTGTGTGACGCTACGGGTGATCGCCACCGCAATCCACGCACTGAGCACTACACCCAGCCCCAGAATCGCCAGCAGCACCAGACGGATGTCATGATAGGTCGCCGACATGCTATCGACAGTACTCATCATCATATCATTCTGATAATCCACCAATTGGCTTACCGCCTTGCGGTAGGCTTGTTGTAACGGATTAAGGTGAACATTAAATTCGTTTATCGCCGCATCCCGATCATTGGCTTTTACCAGTGCAATCACTTTTTGGCCGGAACTCAAAAACTCCGCACGAATAGTGCGAATATCACTAATGACCTGCTGAATTTTTGCATTATTGGATTCATTAGCGTATTTCTCCAGCTTACCCATCAGCCGGGTAATTTCCTGGGAAATCGGAGGGATTTGATCGGTGACGGATTTAATTTTGTCATCACCCGACACCAATAATAATTGCTGAAATACTCTGACACCTTCACTCACATTTTCTATCAAATTATTGGCATCAACAGTTTGGGGATATATCTCTTGTACGATATTGCGTGCATTGTTATGAAAACTCGACAACTTCACTATTGATAGTATTCCCACGATCAACAGCATGGCGGCCAGGGCGGCAAACCCAGCCCCCAGACGATAACCAATTCGCCAGTCAGATAAACGCATTCTCAGCTCCTCACTCCTTTACTAATAACAAAATGTCACAAATATGACGTCCTCAGGGGCAAAACACAGAGCCGCGTTAAAACTGGCATCGCATCCGTTACTGTCAGTAATCGTGATAAAGAGCAAAGCAACAACCTGGCTGATACATCAAACAGCCATCACGATGAAATACTTTTCATCCCCTTTTTCGGCGACAAAAATCATTTCTTTTCCACAGTGTGCAGAACAAAAACATCATAAAAAAATAAGTCAAAAAGAGTAAGACTAAGACCGGATGCGAAATCATACTTATCAGCCGTTATTACATGCACTCTGGGCAGCGCCCTGGCCTACTGTCGGCCCAACCATTCTAACAACCTTTATGATTCGATCGATATAAACATTCAAATAATAATCAGAAATAGGTTTTAACTATTAATTTGAGGATATCGATCGGAACTACCACAAAAAAAATACATATTATTATCAAGGATAATGCACATCAACCGTGAAATGTTAACAAAGCACAGCGGTAACCCTCGCCAGAAAAAGGACGTGATAAAAGAGACAGCCCGACTATTTTTCATCAGTAGAAATAATCAGTTGCCAAAAGAGGATCGCGAACCGTGACCATAAAAAGTGGCACTGCGGGGTTAGACAAGCCGACTCAGGGCGGTTCTTCTTCGTTTATGTTCTTTGTTCAAACCAGGCAAGATAAAACCAAAATGAAATTAATATCATGCTAATTAAATTTAGCCAAATATGATAACCATTCTTATATCCGACATTCATACTCACACTGTTAATTTTATTAAAACGCAGTTTCTTTTCTTATTACGGCTCATGATGAAATTTTCACGCTGCGTATGTTGACACTATTTTAACCATTGACTAATACTTGATCATAAAGGCTCGTATTCTGTCTTAGATGTACCATCATTATATTGCACGTTTTGTGCATTAAAAATGGGTAAAACCCGGTAAGTATATAAATGAAAACAAAAAAGTCATTACAATTAAATCTGCTACATTTAATACTTTTTATCGCTCTTTTCAGTATGCTGGTCACCATAGTGAACGGATATTTTTCTATTTACTATGTTCAGAAAGAAATCATAAAAAAACAGTCATTTCAATCAGATATAAACTACTCCTCCGGGCTGGCCGCCTCGACAGATATGTTTTTTTCAACAGCGGAATCACAGCTGGCTTACAGCGCGGCGCTGCTGTCAAACGATGTTCGCTATGGTAACTTCGCCAGGCTACAGTCAGAGGTTCAGCGCATTCATCAATTTAGCCCTTATTTTAATTCTATTGTCGTAGTCAGTACCAGAAAAATCATTATTGCATCATCCCCGCCTGAATTAAAATTATCGGGTATGCCATTAGTTTCTCATGCCAGCCAAATGGCATTAGAATCCAGAGGATTATTTATAAGCTCGCCCTACACATCAATTACAGGGAATTATCTTTTTTTTATTTCAATGCCTATTTTCGATGATGCAGGAAATTACCTTGGTTATATTGGTGGAACGATTTACCTGAACAACCAAAAAATCATAAATCAATTTATGAAGACGCAGTTCAGCAATGAAGAATTAAACACTTATGTTATTGATAAAGAAGGCACCATGCTCTATAGCAGTAACATCAGTAATATCGGCAATAAATTTTATGATCTGAGCTTTATGGAGGCGGCATTCCAGCAGGAAAAAGGCAGTATCATGATGCCAGATGAACACGGAGTGTTGTCACCCGCCGGCTTTGCCAGAATAAAGAAATCCGATTGGATCGTTATTACCCAGCAACCGATGCAGGCAATGGAAGAAACATTACATAGCGTAATGATTCAAGTGCTCAAAATAGGCGCCCCCGCAGGTTTACTCACCTCACTGATACTGATGCTGCTGGCGTTTTACATTACCCGACCGCTGCGCCAGTTGGCGAAATCAGCCAGTGCGATGGATCAACCTGGCGTCATCAGCAAAATACGCAGCGTCAAAGCCTGGTACAACGAAGTCGAACAGTTAAAACGTGTGCTGCTCATGGGAACGGTGCTTTTGCATAAGCGGATTGGTCGGCTCAGTTCTGAAGCCTATACCGACCCGCTTTCCGGTATGCTGAACCGTCGGGGTATGCAGGAAAGCCTGGAGGAGATTCGTAACGAGTATAAAAAAATCTCCGTCATCGCCATTGATATCGACCATTTTAAACTGATTAATGACTCGTTCGGCCACGACGTCGGTGATGAAGTCATTCGTAAGCTCAGCCAGCAGATTCGCAAAAACTTCCGTAAAACCGACCTGATTTGCCGCATTGGCGGTGAAGAATTTCTGATCCTGCTACCGGGTTCTGACATTCATGTCGCCATCGCCATCGCAGAGCGGTTACGCCACAATGTCGCCAACACGGTTTATTTGTCCGGCTCAAACCACCGCCAGATTACTATTTCCATTGGCGTCACCACGTTTGATCCACAAAAATCGGCGTTGGACGTCGCCATCAAAACCGCAGACAACGCACTGTACAAAGCCAAAAATAGCGGCCGTAATCAGGTGGTGGTGGAACACCTCTCTGAAGATATTTCCCTCGCGCAGCCTTAACCCAAACCTCATCGGTGCGATACCGGCTATTCCCCTTGTAGGGTCACCACCAGCGAACGGCTGCCACCGTGATTGCGGTGTTCACACAGGTAAATCCCCTGCCAGGTGCCAACATGCAGCCGACCGTTGCGCACCGGCAACATCAGGCTGCTGCCCAGCAAACTGCTTTTCAGGTGCGCTGGTATGTCGTCACTGCCTTCGTAGGTGTGGCGGTAATCAAATGAAAACCACGGGAACGGGGTTTCAGCCGAATATCGTATTGTTTCCACATCTCAAGTCACCTGTAATGTGAATGATTACCAGATAATGCCATAAAAAAAAGCGCGGCAAGCCGCGCTTCACAACCGCCGAATGGAGCCTGCTTAACCACGCTCCAGAATCGGTTTCAGGAAACGAGCGGTGTGGGATTTCTCGCACTGCGCCACCGTTTCCGGCGTGCCGGAAACCAGAATTTCACCACCGCCACTGCCGCCTTCCGGGCCGAGATCGACAATCCAGTCTGCGGTCTTGATCACGTCCAGGTTGTGCTCGATCACCACAATGGTGTTGCCCTGATCGCGCAACTGATGCAGTACCGTCAACAGTTGTTGGATATCAGCAAAGTGCAGGCCGGTAGTGGGCTCATCCAGAATATAGAGCGTCTGCCCGGTGCCGCGTTTCGACAACTCGCGCGCCAGCTTCACGCGCTGCGCCTCACCGCCGGACAAGGTAGTAGCGGACTGCCCCAGCCGGATGTAGGACAAACCAACATCGATCAGCGTTTGCAGTTTACGCGCCAGCGCCGGAATGGCGTCGAAGAACTCGCGAGCTTCTTCGATAGTCATCTCCAGCACTTCATGGATGCTCTTGCCTTTGTATTTAATCTCCAGCGTTTCGCGGTTATAGCGTTTGCCTTTGCACTGATCGCAAGGGACGTAAATGTCCGGCAGGAAGTGCATTTCCACCTTGATCACGCCATCGCCCTGGCAGGCTTCGCAACGCCCGCCGCGCACGTTAAAGCTGAAACGGCCGGGGTTATAACCGCGGCTGCGCGCTTCCGGCACACCGGCGAACAACTCGCGGATCGGCGTGAACACACCGGTGTAGGTAGCCGGGTTGGAACGTGGAGTACGACCGATCGGGCTTTGATCGATGTCGATGACCTTATCGAAATGCTCCAGGCCCTGAATATCACGGTACGGTGCCGGTTCGTTCAGTTCGCCGCCGTTAAGCTGACGCTGGGCGATCGGGAACAGGGTATCGTTGATCAGCGTCGACTTGCCGGAGCCGGACACCCCGGTAATGCAGGTGAACAGTCCGACCGGCAGGGTGAGCGTCACATCTTTCAGGTTGTTGCCGCGTGCGCCAATCAACTTAAGGACTTTACCCGGATCCGCCGGTATGCGCTGCGCCGGAATCTCGATCTTGCGCGCCCCACTCAGGAACTGCCCGGTCAATGATTCCGGCACCGCCATAATCTGCGTGGCCGTGCCTTCGGCGATCACCTGACCGCCGTGTACGCCAGCACCGGGGCCAATATCAATAATGTGGTCAGCGGCACGGATGGCGTCTTCATCGTGTTCCACCACGATCACCGTGTTACCGAGATTACGCAGGTGGATCAGCGTCTCCAGCAGGCGCTCGTTATCGCGCTGGTGAAGGCCAATGGACGGTTCGTCCAGCACGTACATCACGCCGACCAGACCGGCACCGATTTGGCTCGCCAGGCGAATACGCTGCGCTTCGCCGCCCGACAAGGTTTCCGCCGAGCGCGACAGCGACAGGTAATTCAGACCCACGTTAACCAGAAAACGCAGCCGATCGCCGATTTCTTTCAGCACTTTTTCGGCAATTTTCGCCCGTTGACCGCTCAGCTTGATGTTATGGAAAAATTCCATCGCATGGCCGATGCTCATGTCAGCAATCTGTGGCAGCGTGGTCTGCTCCACATAGACGTGGCGCGCTTCTTCACGCAGACGCGTGCCGCCACAGCTGGCGCACGGCCGGTTGCTGATGAACTTTGCCAGTTCCTCACGCACCGCGGTCGATTCGGTTTCTTTGTAGCGGCGCTCCATATTATTGAGCACCCCTTCGAACGGATGGCGGCGCACCGACGTATCGCCGCGATCATTGATGTATTTGAACTCGATATTTTCCTTACCGGAACCGTAAAGAATGACTTTATGGACCGCCGGGCTAAGGCTATCGAACGGCGCTTCGACGTCGAATTCGTAATGTTCCGCCAGCGAGCGCAGCATCTGAAAATAGTAGAAGTTACGGCGATCCCAGCCACGAATAGCGCCGCCAGCCAGCGACAGCTCACCATTTTGCACCACACGCGCCGGGTCGAAAAACTGCTGCACGCCAAGCCCATCGCAAGTCGGGCAGGCACCCGCCGGGTTGTTGAATGAAAACAGACGCGGTTCCAACTCGTGCATACTGTAGCCGCACACCGGGCAGGCGAAGTTGGCGGAGAACAGCAGTTCCGGCGCGCCGGGGTCATCCATGTCCGCCACCACAGCGGTGCCACCAGACAACTCCAGCGCGGTTTCAAACGACTCGGCCAAACGCTGTGCCAAATCGTCGCGCACTTTAAAACGGTCGACGACCACTTCAATGGTGTGCTTTTTCTGCAATTCCAGTTTCGGCGGGTCCGACAGGTCACACACTTCACCGTCGATACGGGCGCGGATGTAACCCTGCGTCGCCAGGTTTTCCAGCGTTTTGGTGTGTTCGCCCTTACGTTCTTTCACGATCGGTGCCAGCAGCATCAGCCGTTTACCCTCCGGCTGCGACAAAACATTGTCGACCATCTGGCTGACGGTCTGGGCATCGAGCGGAATATCGTGTTCCGGGCAGCGCGGCTCGCCAACACGGGCAAACAACAAGCGCAGGTAATCGTGGATTTCGGTGATGGTGCCGACGGTGGAACGTGGGTTGTGCGACGTGGACTTTTGCTCGATGGAAATGGCGGGCGACAACCCTTCGATGTGATCCACATCCGGCTTTTCCATCAGCGACAGAAACTGGCGGGCGTAGGCTGACAGCGACTCCACATAACGGCGCTGCCCTTCGGCATACAGCGTATCGAACGCCAGCGAGGATTTGCCAGAACCGGATAACCCTGTCACGACGATCAGTTTATCGCGTGGAATAATCAGGTTGATATTCTTCAGGTTATGGGTACGGGCACCACGAATTTCGATCTTATCCATGCACACTTTTCCCGCAATAGACGCTGCGTTTTCATCCTTTCCGTATGACATTCCGTACGAAAGGAAACCGGTAGAAACGGCCGATTATGGCACAAAATAAACTGAATGGATATCCAGTATATGACTGCAACTCCCGCAACAGTGGAAAAAAGAATGGAGCGCGGATCGCGGGTATTATCTGTCAGAGTGGCATGATAGAATTCTTCGCTTAAACTTTAAAAAGTGATTGTTCAGGAGATACCAACATGGCCAGCAGAGGCGTTAACAAAGTGATTCTTATCGGGAATCTGGGTCAAGACCCGGAAGTCCGTTACATGCCAAATGGCGGCGCTGTCGCTAACCTGACTCTGGCCACGTCGGACAGCTGGCGCGACAAGCAGACCGGTGAGCAGAAAGAGCGTACCGAATGGCACCGCGTCGCGTTGTACGGCAAGCTGGCGGAAATCGCGGGCGAATACCTGCGCAAAGGTTCTCAGGTGTATATCGAAGGCCAGTTGCGTACCCGTAAATGGCAGGATCAGGGCGGCCAGGATCGCTACACCACCGAAGTGGTGGTTGATATCTCCGGCAGTATGCAGATGCTTGGCGGCCGTACAGGCGGCGGCGCTCCAGCGGGTGGCGGCATGAGCAACAATGCGGGTGGCAACGCACCACAAGGCGGTTGGGGGCAACCACAACAGCCGCAACAAGCTAACCAGTTCAGCGGCGGTGGTCAGTCCCGTCCGCAGCAAAGCGCACCAATGCCAGGCAACGAGCCGCCGATGGATTTTGATGACGATATTCCGTTCTGATAAGCGTCATCAGTGCCGGGGTCCATACTGGTTCCGGCATTATGGACAGGTTCAAGGATGAACCCGACTACTACAATAAATTCAGAAAAAAGGACGAGGATATTGCCTATGTCACGTTCATTTGAATTGCAGCGAATTTCCGAAGCACACCGTCAGGCTATGTTGCAATCCGTCGAACAGGCATCAAACCGCGCTAGCGCCGCAGGTGCAGCTGCAACAGTAAGAACACTCTCTCCGTCAGATCTGAACGAACTGATTCATCAGGCTATGAGTCAGGTATTAGGTTCTAGTGACGAAAAAAGATAAAATTAATACGGCCTAAAATATCTTTCGTATTGTATTAATACAGGACATTATTTCAGAGCGATGGAAAGCGATAATTCTTTGGTGGTAGCCAATGAGAAATCATGGGTTTTCAGTTACTGGTAAAAAATCCAGAAGACAGTATTGGTTTGATAGCCTATTCATTCTATAAACTTGAGAAAAACCAATACGCTGAAAAACTACGTGCTAATGGCCAATCTGATCAAGAGATTGATCTTGCCGTAAAGCAATTTCATGAGCAAGTTGTTCATATTCAACGACGTTTAGATGCTTACCGTGATAATGCCAGAACAATGTTTTCTCGTCTATTGGAAGACTGGGAAGAGGAAATCAGGAAGGACTATCAGCAGCAACTCGATATTATTGACAAGAAAAACTCGGAAATAGAAAACCTTAAAATAGAAATAGATAAGAAAAATCAAAAAATAGCCGAGAATGACATAATACAAAACCGGGCCATTGAGAATGCCAAAGAAGAGGCTATTAAAGAATTTTTTCGAGCCGCATCAAGAAAAGAAAAGCAAAAAACACCAATTGCATTACGTATATTATCCTGGATATGGAGTGGCTTTTCGGGAATCATCGCCAGCATTATTTTATTTACTTTCCTCTATGGCATGGTGGGATTATTAACCACACCAGAAAGAAAATCACAAATCTGGCAATGGGGTATAGAATCATTTAAATCTTCATCCCCTTTACCGCCAATAGAGAACAGTAAAGTACAATAAATACAATCAGCTGTATTATGGCGTTTATTTCCCCCTCAACGCCCTGCTCTTACAGGGCGTTAGTTTATGGTCACGACTCTTTCGCATCCAGTGCATCGCCGATGGCATAGTAGTGCCCGCCTGCCACATGATGCAGGCTACGCCATTGCGGGTCAGCGTCTTCAAAATGCCAGTGGCCGTCGCGAAATACATGTGAATCCGCCCAGGCACCAATGACCTCGCCGATAAACAGGTCGTAGGTGTGCTGATTGTGAGCTTCAGGGATCAGCTTGCACAGCAGCCACGCTGCACAACCTGCTACTAACGGCACATCTGATTCGCTGGTGCGAAACAGTTCCACCTGGCAGTGTGCCAGTTTATCTGAGTCATCCCGCAGGCTGATACTCCCCACCTGATTAGTCAGTTCCAGTTGTGCTACCGTCGGCACCTGAATGGCAAAATAACCGCTGTTTTCCAGTAGCTCACGTGTTTTAGTCGCCTTATCCAGCACCACGGTCAGCTTAGGTGGTGCAAAATCCAGCCCACAGCACCAGGCTGCCGCCATCACATCGTCCACGCCATCATGACAGGCAGACACTAGCACCGTCGGCCCGTGGTTAACCAGCCGATAGGCTTTTGCCAGTTCAACTGGTGAAATCGCGCTATTCATATTGACTCCTGCGTTATGCACGTTGCCTTTCACTCTACACCAGATGTTCAGAGGTAATCACCCGGACACCCGCGGCAGGGGCCAGCACCGCCGCCAGCAACGCATCCGCAATTCGCTCGGCCGGATTAATGCGCCAGGCTAACGGCAGCAACGGATGTAGTACCCGCAGCGCCTGCTGCGCTATCCATTCACCCGGTCGGCGCTCGTCACGCTTGCCGCCTATCAGCCCAGGGCGTACTAGCGTCAGTGAGGAAAACCCCACTCCGGCCAGGTCACGCTCCAATTCACCTTTCACCCGGTTATAGAAAAAACGTGATGATACGTTGGCTCCCGACGCCGAATTCAGCACATAAGCTGGCGTGCCATGCGCGTGGGCCAGCCGCGCGGCAGTCAGCGGATAGTCATGATCGACCCGATAGAACGCGGCCTGACTGCCCGCCGCCTTGATGGTGGTGCCCAGCGTGCAAATTACCGCATCCGCCTGCCACCAGTCGGCGTCTTCCGGCAATTGTTCAAAATTCACCGGCGGCGCGATCAGTTTGTCATGAGCCGGTAATGCACGACGCACCGGTGCCACCACCTGCGTAATACGTGTATCGGCCAACGCTTTTACTAACACCTGATGACCAACTAACCCAGTTGCACCTACAAGTAGTAGTTTCATTGGTTGCCATCCTTTTCAGCTATGCATCATGATATGCCATAATGACCAATGGCTTGTGACTGAATTCTTTTAACAGCAATACGCTAATCTCTTTTCAACAGCAATAAAAACCATCAATATATGCTTATTCTCTCGATTTTAATGCATTGTACTGATTAGCAACAGGGATATAGCATGGCTCGCGAAGATAAATACATCATATTTTATTCTCTAAAATTATTTATAGGTTTATTTTATTTTTTGGCTCTGCTTTATTTGGTATTTTTTCCCCAATGGCTTATTCCGGATTTATACCCAATATTAATCATGCCATGGCTATTATTTATCACATATAAAACATTTCGTGACATTCAGAGTATTCGTCAACAACACTGGGCCATAGAAGAGTATTTATCTCCAAGTCGAAGCCTGTGGTATCAAGGTTTCCTGATGACACCTAAGATGGCAATCGATGCCCTGAACAAATTGCTCTCTTTCTGAGTACTAGCCCGAGAACCTATTTCATCAGATGATCCTAATAAGTATCAGGATAGGTTCTCATTCCCTTCCCGATGAATTATTTCTCCGTTAAATGTATGAATACAACAACAGCTTTTGCCTGAAGCACCCGGCACATGGCTTTGATGCTGAACTCTGCCTGATGTTTTTCGATAAAGACAACCTTCATTTCAGGCGCTTCGCAAAGTATGTCGCGGCCTTTTGGAGAATGGCCAGCTCCTCGTTCCACTCAGCCAATTAGCGCTTGAGGCTGGCATTCTCTGCGGCCAGTTCGCTTTCTCGCTCTGAAGATGTCATTTGCTGTTGTTGTTTACTGCGCCATGCATAAAGCTGCTATTCATACAGGCTGAGTTCGCGGGCAGCAGCAGCGACACCGATGCGCTCAGCCAGTTTTAGGGCTTCATCGCGAAACTCCGGCGTATGCTGTTTACGGGGCTTCTTGCTGGTTGATGCTGGTTTTGTCATGTGAGTCTCCTCTGGTCGAGAGTTTGCCGCGTGCCCACTAATGGTGGGGAGGATCATTCCTCGAATTCGGCAACAGTGCCCGTTGTTTGATCACTGGCTCAGTCAGATGGAAGCGTTAGTGGACGCTTAGCGCGCCCGACTATTTACCGTCTTATTGTTTCTGATCTTATTGTCAATTAAGCCTGGTTCATTCCTTTACTGAAACAACCGGTGTCACTCCCGCCCCTACCGAATCCCTCACCACCAGATGCCCGGCCAGTTCGATGCGCTGGGCAATGCCGAGCGCCTGTGCGGGCAGCAGTTGCTGGGTGAGCAGATGCAGCGCGGCGCGTGCCATCTCTTCAAACGGCAGGTGCACGGTAGTGAGTGAAAGCGGCAGCATGTCCAGCGGCAGAATATCGTCCATGCCCATCACCGAGATATCATCCGGCACCCGCAGGCCGTGCTGGTTAAGCGCATCCGCCACGCCAATGGCCTGATTGTCGGCGGCGCAAAAAATAGCGGTGACGCCGAGCCGGTCCGGGTGGCGCGCCAGCCAGCCGAGCAGCGCGTCGCGGGCGGTCAGCGGCTGGAAATCCGGCAGCGACAGAATCAACCGTTCGTCCAGCGGGATACCGGCTTCAGCCAGCGCGTCGCGGTAGCCGCGCTCACGCTCGCGGATGGTCAGGCGGGAATGCCAGGTCAGATGCAAAATACGCCGATGCCCTTGTGCAATCAGGTAACGCACCGCCGCGGCGGCCGAGTAGTGGTTGGCGGGCATCACGGTGTTAAGCCGCATGGTCGGGTCTTCGCCGTTGATCAGCACTGCCGGTACGCCACTTTCTGCCACCGCGTTAAGTAACGTGGGGTGGTCGTCGTTGACGATCAGAATGCCACTTTCCCGCCCGCCGCGCAGCGCCTGCAATAACTGCTGTTCATTGATGCTGTCCGGCTCGCCAACAAACGGACTGAGCTGGATGTTGCGCTGCTGACACAAGGTTTTCAGCCGGTTGATCAGCGTCAGCGACACCAGATTGAGTTCACTTTCCAGCATCAGGTTGCGCGGCGTCGCCAACATGATGTGGCGCAGCGGCTCCGCAGTGGCCGCCGTTTTGCTCGCCTTATGCAGCGGATACCCCTGTTCGGTGGCGATCGCCATGATCTGCTGGCGTACTTTGGCACTGATGGGCGCGGTGCCGTTCAGCACCCGTGACACCGTACTGATCGACACCCCCGCGCGATCGGCAATATCCTTGAGCGTCGCCATTTATTTCATTCCCGTGTTGGCAATGCCGGTGGTGATGTATTTTTGCAGGAACACGAACACCGCCGTCACCGGCAGCAACGACAGCATGGTCATCGCCAGAATGTAGTGCCACTGCACCGAGAACTGCCCCTGAAACGCATTCAGGCCGATCTGCAACGTGAAGTTATCCTGACTGGATAGCACGATCAACGGCCACAGGAAGTCGTTCCAGCGCCAGATCACCGAGAAGATCGCCAGCACCGCCAGCGCCGGTGCGGTCAACGGCAGGATGATTTTCCAGTAAATACGAAACTCGCTGGCGGCGTCGATACGCGCGGCTTCGATCAACTCATCCGGGATGGTCAGCATGTATTGGCGCAGCAGGAACACCCCGGTGGGTGTGGCGATGGTGGGGATAATCACCCCCCACAGGTTGTCCCCCATATGCAGGCCGATCACCACCAGAAAGGTCGGCACCATCACCACCGACAGCGGGATCATCATGGTGGACAGAAAAAGCGTTAACACCGTGCCGCGGCCGCGAAACTGGTATTTTGCCAGCGCGAACGCCGCCATTGAACTCAGCAGCAATGTCAGCAGCGTCGCCATCACCGTCACAAATACGGTGTTTTTCAGGTAGGTGGCGAAGTGGAATTTCGACAGCGGTGTGGCGTAGTTGTCGGTTTCCAGATGCAGGGTTTTCTGTGGCGTCAGGTTCTGCACCGGCACCCGCACCACCTCCTGCGGCGCTTTAGGGTCTACCATCTGCGCCAACAGGCCGATGCGGCGTACCATCGCCAGCGTCTTGTTACTGCCGTCGTCCTGTTTCGCCTGCCACAGCTCCAGCGGTTTCGGGTAGTCGGGCAGCGTGACGGTGCTGGCGGCTTCCGGCAGAAAGCTGGGGGGGAAGCGGTTGATCTCCGACGGGGTTTTCAACGACGACATCGCCGCCCACATCACCGGGATCAACACCAGCAGCGTACCCACCACTAGCCAGACCCAACTGAGGATGTCGGTGACGTGAATCCGCCCCGGATAACGGGTGCGGGTAAGAAACGCGATTATCTTCATCATGCCGACTCCCGGTTATTTTTTGCCTTCCAGACGACGGGTCAGCAGGAACTGCAACGCCGTCAGAATCATCAGCACCAGCCCCATCAGCACCGACGCTGCCGAGGCCAGCCCGTACAGCGACGCGTTGGAGGAAAACGCGGTCTGATAGATGTACTGCACAATAAAGTTGTTGGCGGTGCCCGGCCCGCCGCCGTTGGTCAGCACCCAGGCTTCATCGAAAATCTGCACACTGTTGATGGTCAACAGGATCACCACCACCAGAATGTTGGGGGCGAGCAACGGCAGCGTCAGGCGATAGAAACCGCGCCAGCGCGAGGTGCCATCCACCGCCGCCGCCTCGTAGATATCACGCGGGATCGCCTGTAACCCGGCCAGCAGAATCAGGGTATAAAAGCCGACGTGAAACCACACCGACACGAACACCACCCAGAAGCGCGCCAGCGACGGCTCCAGCAAGAACGTAACCGGCTGGCCGCCCAGCGACGACAGCACCAGGTTTAGCAACCCGTTACGGTTGAGGAACCACTGCCATACCAGCCCGACCACCACCGGCGACAACAGCACCGGGTAGAAGAAAATGGCGCGGAAAAAGCCACGGGCGATGATCTTACGGTTGAGGATCAGTGCGGTAACCAGCGCCACGCCGAGCGTGCACGTCACATTAAAAAAGGTGAACGAGACGGTGTTGTAGACGCCGGTCCAGAACAGGTCCTGCTCGCAGGTGGTCGGCACGCTGTACTGCTCGCAACGCAGCAAGCTGGCGAAATTCTGTAGCCCGACGTAGGGCCGGTCCCACAGCAGAATGTTGGTGCCGCCGGTGAAGGCGTAGCACACCGCCAGCAGGATCGGAATAAACACGAACACGGCGAACAGCAGCATGTTCGGCGCGATGAAAAACCACGGCATCACCCGGCGGCCGCCGAATTTTTGCAGCAGGTTGACCGATTTTTCCACCGGCGTAACCAGCGTATCTACCAGCGACGCGCCAGGCTGAATCAACGATTTTCGGTTCATGCTTGTCTCCTGCCATCAGGCGTACTGTTCTGTCAGACGCGGCAGCACCTGACCGCTATCCGCGTCAAACAGGTGGCAATAGTCTGGTGGGAAGCGAACAAACACCAGCTCGCCGGTACGAAATTCATGATGCCCCGGCAGGTGTACGATCAGCTCGTCGTCGATACCGCCGCAGCGGCCATAGATAAAGGTTTCATGCCCCATCATTTCGCAGCGATCGATGCACAGCGACACGCCGCCGTCGTGTTCCCCCACCAGCTGACAGTGTGACGGGCGAATGCCCAACTCCACCGTTTTCCCCTCTTCACCGCGAAACGGCAGGCGCAGCAGGTTGCCGGACGGACAGCGCACGTCTACCCCTTCATCCGACGCACTGCTGATGGTGGCGTGGAACATGTTCATGCGCGGCGAACCGATAAAACCGGCTACAAACTTGTTTTTCGGCCGGTTAAACAGCTCCAGCGGCGTTCCCACTTGTTCGATGCGACCGCCGTTGAGCACCACAATGCGCTGGGCCATGGTCATCGCCTCAATCTGATCGTGGGTAACATAAATCATGGTGGTGCGCAGCTTCTGGTGCAGCCGGGTCAGCTCGCCACGGGTCTGCACCCGCAGTTTGGCATCAAGGTTGGATAGCGGCTCGTCAAACAGGAACAGATCCGGGTCGCGCACGATGGCGCGGCCGATGGCGACGCGCTGTTGCTGCCCACCGGACAACGCCCGCGGTTTGCGATCCAGATACGGCTCCAGCCCCAACATGCGTGCGGCTTCCGCGATGCGCCGCTCAATTTCGTCTTTGGGGAAATGCAGGTTTTCCAGCCCGAACGCCAGGTTCTTGCGCACCGACAGATGCGGGTACAGCGCATAAGACTGGAACACCATGGCGATTTTGCGATCCGCCGGGCCAAGGTCGTTGACCTTGCGATCGCCGATCCACAGCTCGCCGTCGGTGATCGGCTCCAGACCGGCAATCATCCGCAACAGTGTGGATTTCCCGCAGCCGGACGGCCCGACGAACACCATGAACTCCCCGTCGCGGATCGTCAGATCCACGCCTTTGATAATCTGTATCGACCCATAGCTTTTATGGACGTTTTTCAGTTCCAGACTCGCCATCACCGTTTCCTCAAACCTGTTTCTGTTTTTCAAACCTGGTTCTGTTTTTCAAACCCGTTTCTGTTTTTCAAACAGGATACCGCTGCGCCAGCAGCATCAGCATGACCAGCGCCTGCCCATACGGCACGGCGACATTGGGGATATCGTGATAAAACTGCAGGTCATGGCCCATCGCGGTGCCATCCGACACCCCTTGCACCACGCCCTGCTCATCAATCTGCGCTATTACCGCTGCCAGCCCTTTGTCCAGCACCGCCTGCGGAAAATCCGCCAACATGCCGAGCTGGCGAGCGGTGAGAATACCGGCGATGAAACCGGCACTGGCGGAGGTTTCCAGCGGCGAATCCGGGTCGTTGAGCAGGGTGTGCCACAACCCGGAATCGTGTTGGCAGGTCGCCAATGCACGGGTTTGCTGGGTGAGGATCGCCTCCAGCGTGCGGCGCACCGGCACCGAGAGCGGCCCATCCGCCAGACAACAGATTTCCGGCAGCACCAGCGTCACCCAGGCGTTGCCGCGCCCCCAGAACGCCCCGGCGTAATGGTGGCGGCCCAGAAAAGTCCAGCCGTGATACCACAGCCCGGTGGTGGCGTCCGCCAGATAACGGGCGTGAGTCAGCAACTGGTATTCGGCTTCGTCCAGCAGTTCGCGGCGTTTGAGCACCCCGGCGCTGACCACCAGAAACAGCCCGGCCATAAACAGTGTGTCGTCCCACAGTTGCCCGGTGTTGGGGCGCTCTTTGACCGTATGCTGGAAGCCGCCATCTTCGGTTTTCGGCAGCGAATGCAGCAGCCAGTCCGCCCACTCCGCCACTGCTGCCAGCCAGTGCGGACGCGGGTTGTCACGACACAGCAGCGCCAGCACCAGCATCGGCGCGGTAGAGTTGATTTGTCGCGGCGGCAACCCGGCCTGCAATTTTTGTTCGTACCACTGCTCCAGTGCCGCCAGCATGGCGTGATCCTGCCGCTGTCGCGCCAGTTTCCAGAAGCCGTACAGGCCGACGCCCACTTCCCAGTCCCACTCTTCGAACTGGATGGTCAGCGTGTCGCTGGCCTGCGCGTCATCGGTCACGCTGTTGATGGCCTTCAGGCGGCAGAACGCCAGCGCCACCTTGTCCAACAGCACATCAATCTGCTGGCTGTCGGATGACCCGATCGTAGATTGTGTTGTCATGTTACCGATCCTCCTCGGTACGCTCAGGCATTACCGACACCGTGTCGGGAAACGCAAAGGGATGATGATTGACAGAAAAACCGCTCGCCGGATGCCAGGCCATCAGGCCGTAGTCCGGGTCGTCAAACTGCGCCGCGCCGTCGTCCGACAATTGCGCCTGACGGTGGCGGAAGCGCTCGATAAACGCGGTGAATCCCGCCGCGCCCTGCCCGCTATCTACCACGATGTACCAGACGTTATGCTCGCCGAAGGCGCGCAATTCGCTGTCCGGCTGGCCGCCATCCGGGGTATGCCGTTGCAGCCCGGCCGGGTTGTGCAGCGCGGCATAACCGTTGCCGCCACGCACAAAACACCAGCAGGCGTCCACCACCACCTCGTCCAGCGCGGCACGCGGCAGGTAGAGATGGGTCCAGCGGCGCAGGTCGTGCTGTAAATCGAAAATCATCCAGGCGCGGTTGCGATGCTGCATCACGTGCGGCAGGCGGCCGTTGCCAGCCCAATACGAGGGGCGATGCACGCCGTCCGGGCGATCCTCACCGGGATGGTTGACCCACAATCGGGCGGCGTAATGCCGACCCAGACGAATATCCAGCACATGCTGCTGGTGCCCCGGCTGGCCGGGGTGGTGATCGAATACCGAGGAAAACGCCACATCCTGCTGTTTCCAGGCAATCACGCAGGCGCTGCGGTTCAGCCCCTGCACCCAACGGGCCTGCCCGCCCTGCGGCGACGGCCAGTGGGCGATGGCCAGCGTCTCGTCAGGCGGTTGATACTGGCTCAGGCACAGCAGCGGCAGCGCCGCGCAATGCGGAATCAACCAGCCTTCACCCCAGACCAGCGCACACAGGCCAGACAGCTCGGTCAACATGCCGGAGCGCAGTTCCTTATCGTAGGCGCGGCCCATGGTGCCGACCGCCACGCCATTCTGATGCACCCAGGCGGTCATCAGCAGGATACGGTCGATAACGGTGCGGGCGCGTTCGCGCAGGCTTTCATCGCAGGCCAGCTCAACCAGCGCCACCAGCCCGATCAGGTCGATGGGGTAGTAAGCAGCGGAGTTCCACTCCACCAGTCCGTGTTCCAGAATGGCGTCAAACCATCTGTCCAGCCGCTGACGGGCGATAGCCTGTTGCTCGCGGCCCTGACGACCACTGCATACGAATACCGCATCGGGAAAGTTTTGCCCGGCCAGATACTGCGCGACGTGGAAACAGAGGCAGTGGTTTTCGCTCCAGAACCACATGGTGTCGTTGCCCGGCTCGTCGATCCAGTAACGAAAACCGAGGATCACGCTACGGATGCGCCGCCAGTCATGCGCCGTCAGCCGTTGACCCTGATAGCGCTGCCACAGCCAGATGAGCGGCACCAGTTGAAAGTCGGCGCAGTCCTCCCGACGGCTGATCTTGTGCAGCGCCTGATTGAGGGCAGGCATGATATCCGCCGTTCCTTCGCCGGTGGCGAAGGCCGCCAGCACCCGGCCAATCCGCTCGAAGCCGTGCAACGCGATGTGGCGTAGCATGTAGTCGCGTCGGGCGGCCAGCGTCGGCAATGGCGGCATCGTCTGCGTTGGCAGGCGGCCGAAGCTGATAGTGCGATTCAGGGTGATGCCGTCGCACGCCGCGCTGCACACCAGGTCGTAATAGCCCACCAGTTCCACGGGCAGAGTTACCTGCCAGCCGACGTCGCCTGCCGCCAGCGACAGGTGTTGTCGCCAGGGCGGTGCCGATTCGTTGACGTTGCATAGCAGCCGATGACTGACGCTGACCGCTTCCGGCAATGGCGTGGCGGCGCGCAATGTCAGGGTATCGCCATCGGTCAGGTTATCGGCCAGCGATAAGCTGTTGAGCCAGCCGTCCAACGCCTGAATCCGTGCGCTACTGGCGGCATCCGGCGTGGCTTGCCAACGCAGCGGTGATTCATCAAGGTAACGCAGGCTAAACAGGTAGTCGGTGTCACGCTCGCACAGCTCCTCGGCGTGCACCACCAGCGTATTCAGCCCCAGTTGCAGCGGCAGCGTCAGTTCACAATGTTGTTCGGTGTTGCGGCTAAACGGGGTAAACCGGCAGATCTGGCGGCCGTTCAGCCAGACGGTCACACCACCGCAGGTGCTGAGCTGGAAACGCGCCGGTTGCAGGCTATCGCTGTGCAGGTAGCAGCGGGCAAAGCGCTGCACATGGGTGGCACAAGGCCAGAACTCGCTAAAATTGACCGACTGACTGTCATCTCCACCGCTCCACAGCGTGTGAAAACCCAGGTTATCCGGCAGACGGATGGTGCGCAGCGCGGTTTCTTTCAGGAACCGTACCCGACAAGGCAATACACCGACATCCACAAAACCATTAATAAAGCGGTAATTCACCGTATCCGGCAGGGTATCCGCTTCAGAAGGATAATATTTTTCCTCCAGTTCGGTAATCATAAACCGGTTAATCACACTATTTTTCTTTAACACCCAACCGATATTCATGGCGAATCCTTGTTACCGCACACGCGAATAAATGAAATATCGAAAATGCATGAATAAATAAAAAACTGACGAATAAAAAATACCTTATGGCATTTATTTGCACCGTTATCGTGCATGCCCCGCCTTTATTTGGCGCAATGCAACTTTTCAGTGCCACAAGGGTGAGCAAACTCAATTTAATGCAAAATTTGCATTATTTGGCAATTTGCACTTAACATCGTATTTTTGCATTATAGAGTAAATTATTGCGTGAACAATATGCGATTCTTATCACAAAAAGACGTTGACTCGGCCATAAGTCGAAATATATTTAATAGGCCTCACAAAAAAGAACGCCATTTTTGTTCATGATGAGTCCCTGAATGGACCATTAATGCAAATTTGCATCATGCATCAAAGCTGTCGAATATACCCGGAGTAATAAAGCCAACGCACCTGCAACTTCCAGTAACGTGAAGTATGACGGGGTTACCCAAAATAATTCGAGTTGCGGGAAGGCGGCAACCGAGTGAATCCCCAGGAGCTTACATAAGTAAGTGACTGGGGTGAGTGAGGGAAGCCAACGCACCAGCAACTTGAAGTATGACGGGTATATATATCCATATGGGTGGAAGAGTGGGAGAGTATGATGAATCGCTATCAACACGCGCTGTTATTTTCCTGTATAACGCTGGGCGCTATTGCCAGCAGTAATGCCATTGCCGCCAAAACGCAAATCACCTTTTTATACAGCGACGATGACCCGGAGCTGGTCCATTTCATGGAACAGAGGGTGAAGACGTTTTCACAAAGCAACGATCATATCGACGTAAACTTCGTCAGCACCGGCTACAACGCTCTGCAAACTCAGTTGCCGATGCAACTGGCCGCCGGTCTGGGGCCGGATATCGCCAAGACCACCCAGATGGGCCTGCTCTCCTACACGCTCGACCTGCGCCCGTATCTGGCTGACCCGGCCGGTTTTGAAAAACGCTACGGTGCCAGCATTGAAAAAATCATGCGTATCAAAGGGGTACACAAAGATAACGCCCTCCCCGGCTTCGTCGCCTCCTGGACCGCCGACCTGCCGTTCGTCAACGTGACCCTGTTCCAGCAGGCTGGTGTGCCGCTGCCACAGCCGGGTTACACGCTGGAACAATTGGTGCAGGCATCGAAACAGGTGGCAGCCAAAACCGGCGTCGCCATTCCCTTTACCATTGACCGCAGCGGTTTTCGTTTCTCTGGCCCGGCTTATTCCTACGGCACACGCTACGACAAAGACGGCGTGATCAACTTCCCAGACGCCGCCGCGCAGGCGTGGATTAAAGACCTGAAGCGCTGGTCGGACGAAGGCGTCTTCCCGCGTGAAATGTGGGGTGCCGCGGGTGGTGGTCAATACAAGAGCATGGCGGACGACTTCGTGAACGGCAATATCGTCACCTATTTCTCCGGTAACTGGCAGTTGAACCAGTTCAGCAAGCAGATCGGCAACGGCTTCGACTGGAAAATGCTGCCTGCTCCCTGCAAGGAAAAATGTATCTCGATGGGGGGTGCCACCTTCATCATGCCGTTCAAGACCACCAAGCACCCGAAAGAAGTGGCGGAATTCATGGAATGGTTAGGCAGCGACGCGATTCAACGTGAGATTGCCGAGCACTTTAATATCATCGTCGGTGCGGATATTCCGGATCTCCACTACCAGACCAAGGATCAGCACGTGATCGACGGGCTGAACACCGCCCGCACCGAGATCGCCAACATCCCGGCCTATGTCTTCGACTGGGAGAAAATGGAAAGTCTGGGTGGCAACGAGCTGTACCCGATTATCCTGACACGTTTTACCCAGTACCTGAACAATCAGGTGTCCTACGACGAGTATCTGCGCCTGACAGAAAACGACGTGAAACGGCTTAATCAAACCATCATCGCCAACCGCCAGCAGCAGAAAGCGCAGTAACGGAGGGGTATGAAACGCCAGTTGATTCACCTGCCCATCGATGGCAACACGCCGTTTGACTGGCAGACCGAAAACGACTTCTGCCAGCAACGCTGGCCGGATGAAGACCGCGTGTTAGTGATAACCGGCACCTTTACCCGGCTGCTGTGCTGGCGGCAAGGACGGCTGCAACGCTACGGCGGCAGCCTGTTTCCGGTGGGCGACCCAGCCAGCCAGGCGCGGCTCGGGCTGTGGGGCGTGCAGGCGATGCTGCAAACAGTGGAAGGTATGACGCCGCTCACGCCGCTCGCCAGTACGCTGTTTGCCCGTTTCGATAACCACATCGAGCAGGTGGTGGATTGGTCAAAGCAGGCACAGGCCGGTGATTACGCCACGCTGGCAGCCGAGATGCTCGCGCAACCGGACGACCCGCTGGCGGTGCCGCTGCTAAAACGCAGCGCCCATGAACTGGCAGTACTGCTGCGCATGTCTGAGGCACACCAACCGGAGCAGGTCTGCTTTAGCGGCGCACTGGCGGCGGCCTGCCTCCCTTATCTCATGCAGGAGGCCCGCGCATGACCGCCACTACCACGCCGGATAGCAGTAACAGAACCGATGCCGGTGAAGCGCTGTACGCTGGCGTCGACGGCGGCGGCACCGGTTGCCGGGCACGAATTTACCGCGCCGACGGCACGCCACTCGGCCAGGGCAGTGGCGGTCGCGCCAATCTGCTGCTGGGGGTGGCAACGGTGCGTCAGGCGGTGGACGACGCGTTGATGCAGGCGCTGAAACACAGTGGATTAGGCGAACAGGACAGCGCACGTCTGCACGTCGGGCTGGCGCTGGCTAGTGCTGAACACCGCAGCGCTTATCAGGCGTTTCTGGCTTTGCCACATCCCTACGCCGCACAGGTGTTGAATACCGATGCGCTGGGTGCCTGTCTGGCGGTGAATCAGGGTGCCGACGCCGGGGTGGTGATCGCCGGAACCGGTTCGTGCGGGCTGGCGTGGCATCAACGTGCCATCACCGCTTACGGCGGCCACGAATTTCCGATTTCCGATCAAGGCAGCGGTGCCCGTCTCGGGCTGGCCGCGTTGCAATACCTCTGGGGTGTCAAACAGGGTTGGGCGGCACCATCGGCATTAAGTCGGCAGCACGCACTGCCGTTTGATAGCGACGCGCAAGCAGCGGACTGGCTGAATCAGGCCAAACCGGGGGATTACGCCCGCTTCGCCCGACCGGTGTTTGACTGCGCTGGTCAGGGCGATGCGCTGGCAACCCGCCTGCTGCAACAGACGGCCCGTGACATCGAAGGGCTGCTCGCTGCGGTGGCGAAGCATCAGCCGCCCCACCTGTCGCTGATGGGCAGCATCGGTTTGCATATCCGGCCCTGGCTGGCTGAAGAGTGGCAACAGCGGCTGTCGCCGCCGACTGGCGACGCGCTGGACGGCGCACGGCTGATTGCCGTCCACGGTTACGCGCTCTACGCCTGACGCTCACACCTCTCGGTGCCCCACGCTTTCACGCACCTGCCTGCCGCCGCGTCGCCCAGCGCAGGCAGAGCAACGGCAGTGGCAATGTCATCGCCAGCAGCAACCACACCAGCGCGTACACCGCGTCCACGCCGTCATTTTGCAGGTTGATATACAGCTTCACCGGGATGCCTTGCGGAAAATAGGCGAAAATCATCACGATGCCGAATTCGCCCATCGCCCGCACCCAGGCGATGGCGACAGCCGCCGCCAGCCCGGAAGCGGCCTGCGGCAAGGTCAGGTAGATCAGCCGTTGCCAGGCGGTCGCCCCCAGAATACGCCCAGCCTCGTCCACCGCTACCGGAATACCGGCGAAAGCGGAGCGCGCCGCGGTGATGAAATAAGGCAACGCCCCGTACACCTGTGCCGTCACGAACGCTGCCGGGTTATTCACCAACGCCAGCCCGGCGCGGGATAGCAGGCTGCCGATCGGGCTGTACGGCCCGTACACCGACACCAGCAGGATCCCCATCGCCAACGGCGGCGTCAGCAGCGGGATCATCACCAGCAGTTCCACTAGCCAGCGACAGCGAGAGCCAGGCGCACGCGCCAGCCAGAGCGCCACCGGCAACCCCAGCAGAATCACCAGTGTGATCGACAGCAGGCCGAGGCTGACGGACACGGCAATAGCGTCGCCATCCCCCCAGGCCAGTTGGAAATGATGCCACGGCGTAATACCGAGCAACGTGACAAACGGCACCGCCAACAGCAGCAGTGCCGGTATTGCCAACCAAAACACCATCGTGGCGGTTACTTCGCCGCGTAGAGCGCCGTACCTTTTGGAACGTCGTAACCGTTCTGGCGCAACAGCGCTTGCCCTTCCGGGCTGAGCATAAAGTCGATGAATTTACGGGCCTGCGCCGCATCGGGCGCGTTTTTCAGCACCGCGGCGTAGAACACCAGCGGCTGGGTATGCAGCACCTGATCTTTACCCGCGCTGTCTTTGATGGTGAAGCTGACGGTGTCATACCACTGTTTCGACATCGCCGGGTTGCTGAGGTTGATCTCGTCCGGTAGCGATACATACGGCAGTTTGGCGGAGCGTACCGCGCTTTCGTAACCGGAGGTGGCGTCGATCTGGCCGGATTCCAGCCGGGTCAGCAGCCCGCCTTCCATGAACACCTGCGCCGGGTTCTGTACCTCGCCCAGCGCCTTTTTAGCAGCGTCCGGTTGATGGTAGTACTTTTCGGCCAGCAGCATGGTGAAGACGATGTTCTGGCCCTGCGGGTCGTTATACGGATCAGTACGGCCGAACTTCAGCGATTTGTCCTGCAACACGCTCAGCCAATCACTATTCTTTGCTTTATCGGACGCCGCCAGTCGGGCGGCAAACGGGCTTTTCGGGTTGTAGGCGATGACCATGCGGGTGCTGGCAACCGGAATGGCGTCGTCGATAAGTCCCGCGTCTTTCAGAATCTGCATCGGCCCTGGCGTGATCGACACGAATACGTCCGCCACCACCTTCTTGCTAGCCAGCAGGCGCGCCATGCCATACGCCCCTTGCCCCTGTCCCTGATAGGTCAGGTTTTCTTTTTTGGCGAACGTCGGCCCCAACGCCTTGTCCATCACCACGCCCATCGACCCGGCGTAGGTTAATTGAATTTTATCCTGCGCCTGCGCGGCGCTGCCCCCGAATAGCGCAGCCACCAATACGGCAGCCAGTTGATACGTCATCCGCGTGTTCACGTTCCACTCATCCGTTATATATAAAAAGAAATAACGAGACTCCTCCTGACTGCGAACAAATTCAAAAAATAAAATGCGACAAAATATGTGATCCCGATCGTGCTGTAAGGCATTTCAAGACCAGGCTGCGCTCTCAATACATTGAAATGCCTTGATAACGCCTTTCGTCACGGCGTTTGCGGCCCTCATTTGCTCCTTCACCATTCAGACACATTTTTTTACCTCTCGCGGACTGGCAAAAAATCGTTATGTTATATTATAACGATAATGATGGAGGATACTGTGACCAGTCTTTACGCTTTTTCCGCTGTTGCCCGGCTGGGTATCGCCGGTGTTGTGCTGGCGCTGTTATGGGGCTTGATTTCCTGGGCGGTGGCGCTGGCATGATTGCATTACACACCTTGATGTTTGGTTATCCGGGCCAGTCCCCGCTGGGCACGCTGGACGGTTGTTTTGACAGCGGTTCGCTGACCGCGATCGTCGGTGCTAACGGCACCGGGAAATCGACGCTGCTTAAGACCCTGGCCGGTTTGTTGCCGCCGCTTGGCGGGCATTTCTGCATGGCACCACAGGCACGCCGTCAACTGGGCTACCTGCCGCAATTAGCCGAATTCGACCGTCAATTTCCGCTCAGCGTTAACGACCTGGTTTTGATGGGCTGTATGCCGCACTGCGGCATGTTTGGCCGCATTTCCAGCGCATGGCGCAAAAACGCGCTCGATGCACTGGATACCGTCGGCATGGCGGCATTCGCGCAGGCACACATCGGTACACTTTCCGGCGGCCAGTTGCAGCGCGTACTGTTTGCCCGGCTGCTGGTAATGCAATCGCCGGTGATCCTGCTGGATGAACCGTTTACCGGCATTGATGCCCAGACCACGCGTGCGCTGCTGGCGGTAATCCGGCAGTTGCATCAGGAAGGACGCACCATTCTGGCGGTGCTGCACGACCTGGAACAAGTACAGGCGCATTTCCCCCGCGTGCTGATGCTCGCGTCGGAAGGCCACCGCTGGGGCGACTGCGACGACGTGTTGCCGTCTTCACCCCACGTCGCGACACCTTTGCAAACCACCTCACCGTTGCAAGCAACGGTTCCGCCGCAACTGAGGCTGGTGCCATGACGCTGATTCATTTGTTGACCGAGCCGTTCGGTGATTTTGGTTTCATGCGCCGGGCGCTGGTGGGCTGCCTGGCACTCACACTGAGCGCCGCGCCGCTCGGCTGTTTTCTGTTGCTACGCCGTATGAGCTTGGTAGGCGATGCGCTGTCCCACGCGGTGTTGCCCGGCGTGGCGATTGGCTACCTGATTTCCGGCATGTCGCTGGTGGCGATGGGCGTGGGCGGGTTTATCGCCGGGCTGGCGGTGGCGATGCTGTCCGGCGTGGTCAGCCGTCACACCGAACTGAAGGAAGACGCCAGTTTCGCCGGGTTCTATCTCGGCTCGCTGGCGCTGGGGGTGACGCTGGTGTCGCTGCGCGGCTCCAGTGTCGACCTGTTGCACGTGCTGTTCGGTTCGATTCTGGCTATCGACGCCGATGCGCTGATCACCATCGGCGTCATCAGCTCCTGCTCGGTGCTGGTGCTGGCGTTGATCTACCGGGCGCTGGTGATCGAATCGTTTGACGTCACCTTCCTGAAGATTTTGTCGCGCCGCTCGCGCGCGTTGATCCACGGCCTGTTTCTGTCGCTGGTGGTACTGAATCTGGTGGCGGGCTTCCAGTTGCTCGGCACGCTGATGGCGGTCGGCATGATGATGCTACCCGCCGCCTGCGCCCGTTTCTGGACCCACCGCCTGCCCGTCATGCTGATGGTCGCGGTAGCTATTGGTGCCTGCGCCAGTCTGGTGGGGCTAATCTGGTCTTATTACGCCGACCTGCCAGCGGGACCGGCGGTGATCCTCACCACTACACTACTGTTCTGTTTTTCGGTTCTTTTCGGTTCACATGGCGGCATGTTACGCACACGTCGCTGATATTTAATCATTCAACACACTGCCTGTCACACGACACTGAGAGGGAAAAAATGAAGCGTTCTGTTTTGGTTATGGCGTTGTCTAGCCTGCTGTTGAGCCCGCTGGCGATGGCGAAAGATCTGAATGTAGTCGCCAGTTTTTCGGTGCTGGGCGATATGGTTAGCCAGATTGGCGGCCAGCACGTGCACGTGACCGACCTGGTGCAACCGAACGGCGACCCGCACGAGTTCGAACCCTCGCCGAAAGACAGTAAAACCTTGTCGCAGGCCGACGTGGTGTTTGTTAACGGGCTGGGACTGGAAGGCTGGCTGGATCGCCTGGTCAAAGCCTCCGGCTACAAAGGCGACGTGATTACCGCCTCCAAAGGCATCAAAACCCTGAAAATGGAAGAAGACGGTAAAACCGTCACCGACCCGCACGCCTGGAACAGCATGAAAAACGGCATCACCTACGCTCATAACATCGTTGATGCGCTGGTCAAAGCCGACCCGGAACACGCTGAGGATTACCGCAAACAGGGCGACAGCTATATTCAGCAACTGCAACAACTGGATGACTACGCCACCCAAACGTTTTCCGCTATTCCTAAGGAAAAGCGCAAGGTGCTGACCAGTCATGACGCCTTCGGCTATTTTGCCGCCGCCTACGGCGTGCATTTCCTGTCACCTGTTGGTTACTCCACCGAGTCCGAAGCCAGCAGCAAAACCGTCGCCAAACTGATCAATCAGATCAAGAAAGAGCACGTGAAACTGTACTTCATCGAAAATCAGACCGATCCGCGTCTGGTGAAACAGATCGCCGACGCCAGCGGCGCGCAGCCGGGTGGGGAACTCTATCCGGAAGCGCTGACCGACAGCAACGGCCCGGCCGCGACCTACACCGCCGCGTTCAGACACAATGTGGACACGATCGCCGCAGGAATGAAGTAAGCGCTTAATTTGCCCGGCATCGCCGGGCAATACACCGACCGCTGCCCCTCAACCTCACATCATACCCTTACACTCAGTCCGGATAGCTCCTGCGTACCGTTTCGATTATGCTGCTTAAACACGCGCACGCTGGTTAATCCTGCGTCAGCAGGCGCGGTTATCCGCCTGCCACCACCTGGCGAGCGGCTCCGATAAGCTCAGTGTAAAGGGATACTATGTTGAAGTTCGGCGTATTTTGCGGTTCGGCTCCCGGCAATCACACGATTTACCAGCAACAGACAGAAACCCTCATCCGTTATCTGGTCGATAAAAATGCCGGGATTGTTTACGGCGGAGGAAAAGTGGGGCTGATGGGGCTGGTAGCCAACACGGCCCTGGCCTGCGGCGGCCAGGTGACCGGGGTGATTCCCAAACACCTGGTGGACAAGGAACTGGCGCACCCGGCGCTGACCGAATTGGTGATTACCGAAGACATGCACGAGCGCAAAGCAAAAATGGCGGCGCTGTCGGATGTGTTTATCGCGCTGCCGGGCGGTGCCGGTACGCTGGAAGAGATCATCGAACAATGGACCTGGGCGCAATTAGGCTTGCATCACAAAGCCTGCATTCTGTTCAACGTTAACGGTTACTATGACGGTTTCATCGACTTTGTGGCCCGCACCGTTCGCGATGGCTTTATGAAGCAGGATTACCTCGACATGCTGATCGTCTCGGATCGTCCGCAGGCGGTGCTGGATAGTGCCTTATCCTACCAACCGCCTAAGGCCAAATGGGATAAATAGCGGTGGTGCAATACCCCGCGGTCAGCGGCCTGCCACATTCACCAGTTGCAGGTTAAACGGCTGCGCCCGCAACTGGCGTTCCACCTCCGGCGGCAAATTGCTGTCGGTGATGATATCGGTCAGTTCAGACAACGGCGAGACACAGAATAGCGAGTAGGCACCGTACTTGCTGCTGTCCGCCAACAGCACCCGGCGGCTGGCGTTCGTGCCCAGATCCTGCTTGATGCCCGCTTTTTCCTCGGTGGGCGTGGTGATGCCTTTCTCCAGGCTCCAGGAGTTGCAGCTGATAAAGGCGATGTCTGGGTAGACACTGCGCAGTAAACGGCGACCGTGCTCGCCGATGCAAGACTGGCTGCTGTCGTCGATACGCCCGCCGATAATCGTCACTTCTATCTGCTTGAACTCGGAGAGAAATAGCGCGATCTGCAAATCGGCGGTGATCACCCGCAGCGGCAGATGCGTTAGATTGCGTGCCAGCTCCAGCATGGTGGTGCCAGCATCCAGCACCACCGCGTTGCCAGGCTGCACCAATGAGGCAGCCTGCCGCGCAATCGCCTGTTTTTCCGACAAATTGCGCTGCAACTTTTCATTGGTGGTCGGCTGGGAAGGGATAAAGCGGTTGAGCGTCACCCCACCGTGGCTACGGCTGATGACGCCCTGCTCGTCCAGCTTGATCAAATCGCGGCGAATCGTCGCCGGGGACGCATCAATGACCGTCACAAGTTCATCCACCGTCACCAGATTATGGCTTTTCAGATAGTCCAGAATCTGATCGAGACGGCTTTGTCCTTTCACTCGTTCTCCGTTTACACGCAACGTATCAGTCAATGTGTACCCCACCACGTATTCAACAGGTTCTCTACTCGGCGATTCTATCAGGCCAGTTGCATCGCTAATTTGATAGAGATCGCCATGCTCTCAGACTTCGCTTTACCTGTCCAGGCGATATCAAACGCGGTGCCGTGGTCCGCTGAGGTGCGGATAAACGGCAGCCCAGCGGTGATATTCACGCCATCATAAAAGCCCAGCAACTTGAGCGGAATATGCCCCTGATCGTGGTACATCGCCACCACCATGTCATATTGCCCTTCGTATGCCTGTAGATAGACGGTATCCGGCGGGCACGGGCCGTAGGCGTCGATGCCTTTGGCTTTCATCGCCTCGATGGACGGGCCGACGATCTTGATCTCCTCGTCGCCGAACAGGCCGTTTTCGCCCGCGTGCGGGTTGACCCCGGCTACCGCGATGCGCGGTGCCTGATAGCCGACGCGTTTCAGGAAGGTGTCCGCCATCGCAATCACGGTTTCCACTCGCTCACGGTTCAGTGTATCCAGGAATTTGCGCAGCGCGATATGGGTCGTAACGTGTATCACCTTCAGCTTGTCGGTGTACAGCACCATCGCGTAGTCGCGGCTGTTGGTCAGCTTCGCCAGCAGCTCGGTATGCCCCGGATAGAGGTGCCCGGCAGAGTGCAGTGCTTCTTTGTTCAGCGGCGCAGTAGCAATGGCATGGACTTCGCCCGCCATCGCCAGTTCGGTGGCGCGTTTCACGCAACGATACGCCAGGTCACCGGCCTGCGCCTGCACCACCCCTTTCTTCAGACCCTGCGGATCGGCCAGCGGTTCGTTGATCACGTTGATAACGCCGGGAGCGAAGCGTGCATCGGCAGGACGCGCAATTTCGTTCAGTTCCACCTGCGGCACGACGCCTAACGCCAGAATACGGCGCAGCGTCTGCACACAGCCCACCACCACCGCCGGTGCACCGGACAACTCGCCTTCCGCCAGCGACTTGATGATGATTTCCGGGCCGATGCCCGCCGGGTCACCCATAGTTACCGCAATAATTTTACTCACACGCACTCTCCTCAATAAATCGCAAAACATGTAGCAGGGTGGCCTCATCACCAAACCCGCCCGCTTTCGTCATCACGGGAATATCGCCGACCAGACTGTCCAGCAAACGCCCCCAGGGTACGCAGGATGCAATCTGCCCATTGATACGGAATCCGCTGGCTTGCAATGCGGTCGCCGCGGCAATGGCGATATCCCCGCCGGATAAATAGAGCCCGCCCGGCCGCTGGCACAGCACAATTTGCCGTGTCAGCTCGCCCAGCCGACGGCTGATCGTGTCGCCCAGTTGCTGACGGCTCATACCGTAGCGCTGGCACAGACGGTCTATCTCAAATCGTTGGTTATCGTCGTGACAGGTACGCATCACACAGTGACGGCCCGCCGCCAGTACCGCCGCCGCCTGCTGGCATGTTTGCGCCAGCCAGTCGTCACCGGTCGCCAGTAATCCGGCGATATCCAGGTCAATCAGCGTGACGTCTGGCCGCTGGCTGACCGCCTTGATCTGCAATTGAGCGATTTCACTCATCGAACCAATCACCGCCAGCAACGCGCGACAGGGTGCCGGAAACGCCAGATGTTGCGCCAATGCCTCACTCAATCCGGCGGAGCCAACCAGCAGCGGTTTTTCCGCCAGCTGCGCCGCTGCGTCAATAATCCGGTCGAGGTCCTGTTGATGTTCGGCGTCCAGCACCACTAACCGGACCCCGCTGTCACTTAACTGTTGCAGTCGCACGGCCAAATCGCTGCGACGAATCTCCTCCAGCGACAGCGTGGCCTGTGTCAGGCTGGTCTGTTCTGCCAGCCGCTCGCCGATTGACGCCGAGCGCACCGGCGTTTTCGGGTCGCTGGCGAACTCGGTATCGGTCAGCAACTTACCCTGTACCCAAACCTGCCCATCACGGGTGATACGGCCCAGCGCGGGTGCGGCTGGTGCGATCAGCGCCAGCGACAGGTCGGCAGCGTTCAGCGCAGCGTCGATTTCCGCACCAGGGTTACCGCGCAATGTGGAGTCCACCTTTTTGAAAATCCAGCCCTGTGCGCCACTCTTACGCCACATTGCCACCGCCTGTGCAGTACGCTCCGCCGCCAGCGAAGCCGCCACCGCGCGGCTGTCGGTGTTGACCACCAGTGCGTCATCCGATTGCCCAGCGCGGATTGCCGCAGCGTCAAACATCACATTCACCCGTGCGCCCTGTAGCGCCAGCCCGACGCCTGCATCGTTGGCACCGGTGAAGTCATCTGCCACCACGAGTATCCGGGTCAATTCACGCCCGTCCGGCATAGCCGTTCTCCGTCAGTTCGATTACCTGAAAATGATTATATTGAATCACGTTTGATTATATGTGAGCAACCTCAAATTATTCAAAACCAATTTAACCTATAAATTATCCACACAATGCGAACAAAACGATTTTTTTCTGTCACTCATTAGAAGTGTGATTGAAAAAAATCAGACTCATCCAGCTGAAGTCACAGCGAAAAGACAAGGTAATAGTATGAATATCAACAGCACCCTCATCAGTGGTTATCAGGCACTTCAGGATTTGGGCTACCTCCTGCGCGGCAGGCAGCACGTGCTGCTGGTGACGGACAAAAATATCGTGGGGTTGGCCGGGGTACAGGCGCTGATCGCGCAGTTGAAAGCAGGAGTCCCACAACTTTCTGTGATTGATAATGTGCCAGCTGAGCCCAGCCAGCATGATGTAGCTGCGGTGCTGCAACAGTTACCCGCCACCCAGCCGGACCTGGTCGTTGGCGTGGGCGGCGGTAGTGTACTGGACGTGGCGAAACTGTTGTCGCTGCTGTGTGCGGGTGAAGAGGGCATCACGCTCGACAGCCTGCTGGAAGGCCGCAAACCAACCCGCCGCACCACATCCCTGTTGATCCCGACCACCGCGGGCACCGGCTCGGAAGCCACACCAAACGCTATTCTGGCAATCCCCGAGAAAGAAACCAAAGTCGGTATCATCACCCCGGTCATGCTGCCGGATTACGTGGCACTGGTGCCAGAACTGACCACCAGTATGCCAGCACATATCGCCGCTTCCACCGGCATTGACGCGCTGTGCCACCTGATCGAATGCTTCACCGCTACCATCGCCAACCCGGTGGCAGACAACTACGCGCTCATCGGTATGAAAAAGCTGTTCGCTAACATCGAAACGGCAGTAAACGAACCAGACAATCTGGAAGCTCGCCTGAATATGCTGTGGGCTTCTTACTATGGCGGTGCCTCTATCGCCCATTCCGGCACCCATCTGGTGCACGCCATGTCTTACCCACTGGGCGGCAAATACCACATTCCGCACGGCGTGGCGAACGCCATCCTGCTGGCACCTTGTATGCGTTTTGTTCAGCACGCGGCGGCGGAAAAATTCGCACAGGCCTACGACCTGTTGCCAGACGCTGACCTGTCACTGACCACCGAACAGAAAGCCCAGGCGCTGGTGGATTACTTCACCGCACTGGTGAAACGACTGAATCTGCCGTCTTCGCTGCAACAGTTGGGCATTAGCCCGGACCACCTGCCGTATTTGGTGGAATCCGCATTGCAGGTACAGCGGCTGATGAAAAACGTCCCGACCGCCGTCACAGCGGAAGATGTCCACGCGATTTATTCAACGTTGTTTTAACTATGTGTTGCTCTAACTACGTGTTGATCCAACTACGAGTTGCTCTAACTACGTGTTCTAACAACGTCGCTCTGGATGATGAAAATAACGAGGAACAATAACGATGACTAGACCGATTACAGGCGTACTGACGGCAATCGTCACGCCTTTTGACCATCAGGGGGAATTCAGCCCCACCGCCATGCGCCAGCAGGTACAACGCCAGATGCGCTACGGCAACGGCATTTTCTGTAACGGCACCAACGGTGAGTTCTTTGTGTTGCACACCGACGAGAAAGTCGCCGTCACCGAAACCTGCGTCGATGAAGTCGCGGGTAAAGTACCGGTGGTGGCGCACATCGGGGAAATCTCCACCCGCGAAACCATCAAGCTCGGCAAACGCATCGCCGCGCTGGGCGTGGATGCAGTATCGGTGATCACCCCTTACTTCGTGCCGCTCAAACAAAGCGAGCTGATTGCCCACTACCGTGAAGTGGCAGACGCACTGACCGTACCGGTATTTCTGTACAACATTCCGGCTCGTACCGGAAACACCCTGCAACCAGAAACGGTACGGGTTCTGGCCGATCACCCCAACATTATTGGTATCAAGGACAGCGCCGGTAGTTATGAAAGCCTGAGCGGTTTCCTACAGGCAGTAAAAGACAAACCGAGCTGCGACGTACTCAACGGACCAGACTCGTTGATCCACCAGGGCTTTGTCGACGGCTGCTCTGCCTGTATTTCCGGCCTTGCCAACGTGGCACCAGAAGCCATCAGCCAGATCTGGCATCGCTTCCACGCTGGCGACATCGACGGCTCCCGTCAGGCGCAGGAGCAGGTGAGCGAACTGCGTAAAACGCTGTACGCCGTGGCGTTCTCACCGGCCGTGGTGAAGAAAGCGCTGGCGTTAATGGGACAGGATGTGGGTGTCAGTCGTTACCCGATTCAGTTCTCAGCACAAGACGAAGACACCATTCGCACCATTATTAAACCGTTCTCACAGTGAATGAGCACTTACCCTTACTCCTACAGGATCGAAAACCATGAACCATTTTGATCTGACAGACACACTTATCATCGTCGGGATAATTGTCGTCTACATCGCCCTTACATCCTTGCTGACCCTGCGGCTGCGCAGTAACTCCAACTCGGAGTTCATGGAAGGCTCGCGTGCGCTGCCAGCATTTATCGTCGGCGTGTTGCTGATGACCGAGTTTATCGGTGCCAAGTCTACCGTCGGCACGTCACAGGCCGCCTTTGAAAGCGGCATCGCGGCGTCGTGGTCGGTGATCGGTGCCGCCATCGGCTTCCTGCTGTTCGGGATGATTCTGGTGAAAAAGATCTATAACACCGGGAAAATCACTATTTCTGGCGCTATTGCTGAACGTTATGGCAATACCACCAAGAACATCATCTCCATCATCATGATCTACGCGCTGTTGCTGGTAAACGTGGGTAACTACGTCAGCGGTGCCGCCGCCATCTCCACCGTGCTGAAAGTGAGCCTGCCGGTAGCAGCACTGATTACCGCCATCGTCAGTACCTTCTATTTCTACTTCGGCGGTATCAAAGGCGTCGCATACGTGACGCTGATCCACAGCGGCATGAAGTACGTCGGGGTGATGGTTATCCTGTACGTGGCGCTGAAAATGACCGGCGGCATCACACCAATGGTCGAGAAGATGCCGGAATTCTACTGGACCTGGGATGGCAACATCGGTGCCAGCACCATCGGTGCGTGGCTCATCGGCACCATCGGCTCCATCTTTTGTACCCAGTTTGTCATTCAGGCTATCGCTTCCACCAAGGATGAGAAATCCGCCAAGCGCGCGACCTGGATAGCCTTCCTGTTCTGTATGCCGATCGCGCTGGCGATTGCGATTATCGGTGTCGCCGCCAAGTTCGTGCACCCGGAAATCAAGAGCCTGTATGCCCTGCCAATCTTCCTGCAAGACATGAACCCGTGGCTGGCTGGCCTGGTGACCACCTCACTGGTGGCGTCGATCTTCATTAGCGTGAGTACCGTCGCACTGGCGATCGCCTCGCTGATCGTGAAAGACTTCTATGTGCCTTACTGCAAACCGACGCCGGAAAAAGAGTTCAAGATGACCCGCGTGTTCTCGCTGATCATCGGTTTCCTGCCGCTGGTGTTCGTGCTGCTGGTGCCGGAGGTGTTGAAGCTGTCGTTCTTCACCCGTGCCATTCGTTTGTCGATTTCCGTGGTGGCGATGGTCGCCTTCTACCTGCCGTTCTTTAGCAGCGCCCGCGGCGTCAACACCGGCCTGATCCTGTCCTGTGTGGTCACCTCAGTCTGGTACATCATGGGTAACCCGTTCGGCATCGACAACATGTACATTGCGCTGGCGACCCCGGCAGTGGTGATGGCGATTGATCGTCTGATCCCGAACAAAAACGCCGGAAAGCAAGAAAAGAAAACCTCCGTCTCTCAAACAGGAGCCTAATCCGTCATGACGACCGAAACCATTACTATTGAACGTGACGGACTGGTCCGTCCGGCAGACAACGACAACCAGCGTATCGACGCCTACATCCCGTCGGAACGCCCGCAGAATCACGCGGCCAACCTGTTGCACCTGCCTAACGGCGACGTACTGTGCGTCTGGTTTGGCGGCACTCAGGAAGGGGTGTCGGACATCTCGATTTACCAGTCAAGGCTGGTCAAAGGCAGCGGACAATGGGCGCCCGCAGTCAAGCTCTCTGACGACCCGACCCGTTCCGAACAGAACCCGGTCTTGTTCCTGGCACCCGATGGCGTACTGTGGCTGCTGTATACCGCGCAGAAATCCGGCAATCAGGACACCGCCATCGTGCGTTACCGCCAGTCGCTGGATCAGGGCTACACCTGGGGCGAAATCGGTACACTGTTGGATCAGCCCGGCACCTTTATCCGCCAGCCGATTACCGTGCTGCCCAACGGCGACTGGCTGCTGCCGGTGTTCTACTGCCGTACCCAGCCGGGTGAAAAATGGGTTGGCAACGACGACATCAGTGCGGTGAAAATCTCCAGCGATCAGGGTAAAACCTGGCGTGAATCGGTGGTGCCGAACAGCACCGGCTGCGTGCACATGAACATTACGCCGCTCAAGGACGGTTCTCTGCTGGCGCTGTTCCGCAGCCGCTGGGCTGATTTCATCTACCGCAGTCATTCCACCGACGGCGGCGAAACCTGGTCCGAACCGGTGCCGACCGTTCTGCCCAACAACAACTCGTCGATTCAGGTGACCACACTGGACAACGGCCATCTGGCGCTGGTGTTCAACGCCATGAGCGCTGCAGGTGCCACCGAACGCCGCCTGTCGTTGTATGACGAAATCGAGGACGAAGAAGAAAACGACGCCAAAATGCCGGAGATCTCATCCGGGCGCAGCGCCTTCTGGGGTGCGCCGCGTGCGCCAATGACGCTGGCTATCTCCGAAGACGGCGGCAAGACCTGGCCGTGGCAGCGTAATCTGGAAGTGGGTGACGGTTACTGCATGACCAACAACTCGACCGAAAAACTCAACCGCGAGTTCTCCTACCCCAGCATCAAGCAGGGGCCGGATGGCAAGTTGCACGTCGCCTTTACTTACTTCCGGCAGGCCATCAAGTACGTCTGCGTCAGCGAAGCGTGGGTCAAGGGGTAACACCGTGTTGCCCTCTCCATGACCGTCATTGCTTTCAGGGAGGCGTTCATCGCCTCCTTTATTGTTAAGGAGCCATCCATGATTGCTGGTAATTTGAATCATCTGCCGCTGGCAACGTTGCCCGAACCGCTGTGGCGTATCCTATCCGGCTTTACGCTTGAGGGGCTGAACGCCTTGCCGGAAGGGAAATATCAACCGGATAACGCCGACTGGTTCTACTCCATCGGCACCGTCTCCACCGCCCCAAAAGCCGAACGCCATACCGAATTTCACCGCCGTTTTCTCGATATTCAGCTGATCCTCGAAGGCGAAGAGATCATCGGCTATGACCTGAATGATGCCGACAAGCGCCCCGCCACCGAGCGCAAACCCGACTTATTCATTCTGGACCAGCCACAGGTGCCACACGCCATCCGGCTCGCCGCCGGTGATTTCGTCACCTTCTATCCGGGTGAACCACATCAGGCACTGTGTGCCATCAACGACCAACCCGCACCAGTGAAAAAAGCGGTGTTCAAGGTGCCGGTCGAATTACTGAACGCACAGGGGTAACACCGTATGTCAGCACCAAAACAGGTGGTGATCACCGGCAGCAGTTCCGGTATCGGTGCCGCCATTACCACCACCTTGCTGGCGGCGGGTTGGAAAGTTATCGGGCTATCGCGTCAACCGGGCGCACATCAACACCCGAACTTCACCCATCACCCGCTGGATATCACCGATACACCGGCGCTTATCGCGTTGCTGGACAGCTTGCCCGCCGTCGATGCGGTGATTCACGCTGCCGGGGTGATGAAAGCCGCCACGCTGGGCACCCTGTCGTATGCCGACAGTGAGCAACTGTGGAAGCTGCACATTCAGGTGGCTGAAGTACTGGCCGACCGGCTGGTGGATAAGCTGCCAACCGGCGGGCGCATTGTGCTGCTGGGTAGCCGCACATCCAGCGGTGCCGCCGGGCGCAGCCAATATGTCGCCACCAAATCAGCGATGATTGGCATGGTGAGAAGCTGGGCGGCGGAACTGGCACCGCGCGGCATCACGGTCAATATCGTGGCACCGGGTGCCACCGAAACACCGATGTTGAACCAGCCAGGGCGACAAAGCTCGCCGCCGAAGCTGCCGCCAATCGGCCGGTTTATCCAACCGCAGGAGGTGGCGGATCTGGTGGCATACCTGCTGTCGCCTTCAGCGGCGGCCATCACCGGGCAACAGCTGGTAATTTGCGGTGGTGCCTCGTTATAACATTTCTACGCCGAGCGTATTCGGTGTAGCCGTCACGCGGCGACCGGCAGGCAGCAACGCCAGCCGCCGCGTTTCATCACCCCCGGTCGTCTCGGAAATCGTAAACCGACTAACGGATTGTTTCAGCTCCAGCGAGTGGGTTTCCAGATAAGCCGTATCCGTGGCAGTTTGCTCGACCATCGCAGCATTCTGCTGTGTTGTACGCTCCATCTCGGTGAGCGCGCGGGCAATTTCCTGTGTGGCGACGGACTGTTCCGCCGACGTATCGGCAATCTTCCGGATGAACTCACTGGATAAATCAACCGTCTGATTAATCTTCTGCATCACGTCAGACGCCTGGCTGATTTCACTGTACCCTTCGCCAATTTTCTCTGATGAGGCATCAATAAGTTTCTTTATCTGGTGCGCCGATGCCGTGGTTTTCTGTGACAAAGTACGAATTTCGGCCGCCACAACCGAGAAACCGCGCCCCACATCGCCAGCACGTGCCGCTTCAACCGCAGCATTAATCGCCAGAATGTTGGTTTGGAAGGCAATATCTTCAATCACCTTGGTGATCGATGAAATGCTGTCTGAATGCTGTTTGATACTTTCCATCGTATGCACGATCTGACTCACCAACTGGTAGCCCTGACGCGTTTCACTCACCGCGTTTTCAGATAACTGGCTGGCCTGTCTGGCGCTGGCAGCATTATCCTTCACCGATTCTGATACCTGCCCCATCGCCGCAGAGGTTTGCTGCAAGGCGGAAGCTTGCATGTCGGTACGCTGTGACAAGGCCACACTACTTTTACTGATATTTTCGCTGGCCGCCGTCACGCCATCCGCGTGCTTCAACACATTAGCAACAATGGCGATTAACGACTGACGCATGGCTTCAATCGCTGCCATTACACTGTGCTGTTGCTTATCATTAATCGCCGTTTTCTCAGCCAAATTACCGGATGCTATCGCATGGGTCATGGTGAGTAATACCGCAGGCTCGGTTCCTAATGACCGAAAGATGCGGCGCTGGGTCGTCAGCATCGCCAGTGCACCCAGCAAGATGGCAACAATTAAAATAATTGGCATCGCCACGGTAAAATACCGTGCTGTCTCCCTTGCCGTATGCGTCAGCTGATTGTTCTGTGCAGCTTCATAATTAATAAATGCATTCACATCAGCCAGCCACTGCACAAATGCACCGCGCCCTTCACTCAGCAATAAGGTACGGGCGACATCGGTATTCCCTGCGTTTTGTAATGCAATCAACCGGGCAATGATCGCACTGGTTTTATTATTCGAATCCTTTATGTTTTGGTATAACGCCTTTTCCTGATCGGCCGTTGGTAATTGAAGCATCATCGCATCAAGTTTGACATCAGACTGTTGATAGACTGCCGCCAGTTCATTGATGTGGTTAACGATGACAGACAACTCCTGCTTATCGGCAATTAATAAATCTCGCACAGCAATTGAACGGTCATGGACACTGCCACGTAAATTAACCGCATAAAATTGCTTAACACTATTTTCATCATTAATTTCAGTTAATATGTTGCTAATATGCCGAATGGTTATCAGCCCTAAAACCCCCAACAGAACACTGACTAATATTGGCATAATAAAGCCGACTGCAATTTGTTTCTTTACCGTCATGGTATTTGTCATATCTCCCCCGATGCCAACGTAACCAACTTAACAACATAAACAGTTCAATTTAACGACTGATTAACGACTGACTGCTATTTACTGTATTGTATATTGTAATAATTACCGTAATTCGACTCATACTAAGTCAAATTGGTATTTGAATCGACAGGGAAGAACATCGGCTCACGCTATTAATACAATTGGAGACAATTGCTATATATCCGTCATACTTAGAGCCTATACCAGTCATACTTCAAGTTACAGGTGTGTTGGCTGCGTTCATTCACCCGAATCACTTACCTGAGTAAGCTCATCGGGATTCACTCACTTGCCGCCTTCCTGCAACTCGAATTATTTTGGGTATACATTTTATTACCTGCCCTTCCCTGGGCCTTCACGTGTTTCTCCACAGCAGCACACCATCGGGATACCCGTGAAGGGTGCCCAGCACAAACGCCGTTGGATAGGGAGTGAAACCTAATGCCTCACCCTTTATCCACAAACGCCCGGTATTTTTCCAGCAACGCCAGAAAGTCGTCCAGCCCACACAGCGACAAGCTCTCTTCATCGTAATAGCTCATGCCTTCTTCCAGCTCGTCGGTTTCAAACGCCAGTTGATTGGCGCGCACCATCACTTCCTCGCTGTCTAGCAACAGCGTGTATTCGTGGCCGGGGCGCTCCCACTGGCGCTCACTGCCAGCCAGATCACGCACTGCGGCTTCCACTTCATCCAGCACCGCCTGTTGACCCTTAACTTCTTCATTCAGCCAGTGCCCTACCGCTTCATGGCCCATCGACATCCGGACCACAACCTGCCCGGTCACATCATGCAAAAATTCATAGTCCATGATCGTTCTCCTCTGTCTGATTCGCCACCGCACGCCACTACAGTAAAAAAGGGAGGCCTGCTGGCCTCCCTTCCGGTTAATTGCTGCGAACTATAGCGGTTTACACGGCGGTCTGGAAGATCACCTTGCCTGCTTTATCAGTGTACTGCTGCAACTGGTCAAAGTTCAGATAGCGGTAAGTGTCGTCCGCTGTCTTGTCCACCTGCGCCATATACTGCTGATATTCGTCCGGCGTCGGCAGACGCCCCAGCAACGAGGCTACCGCTGCCAGTTCGGCTGATGCCAGATATACATTCGCACCCGCCCCCAGGCGGTTCGGGAAGTTACGGGTAGAGGTCGATACCACCGTCGCGCCGTCTGCAACCCGCGCCTGGTTGCCCATGCACAGCGAACAGCCGGGAATTTCAACCCGCGCACCGCTCTTGCCGAATACGCTGTAATAGCCTTCTTCGGTCAGTTGTGCGGCGTCCATACGGGTCGGCGGTGCCACCCACAGCCGGGTTGGCAGTTGCCCTTTGTGTTGATCCAACAGTTTACCGGCAGCACGGAAGTGACCGATGTTGGTCATGCAGGAGCCGATGAACACTTCGTCAATCTTGTCACCCTGCACATCAGACAGCAGACGTGCATCGTCCGGATCGTTCGGTGCACACAGGATAGGCTCCTTGATATCCGCCAGATCGATGTCGATCACCGCGGCGTATTCTGCATCGGCGTCGGCTTCCAGCAGTTGCGGATCCGCCAACCATTTTTCCATGCCCTGCACCCGACGCTCCAGCGTACGGCGGTCGCCATAGCCTTCAGCAATCATCCACTTGAGCAGAACGATGTTGGAGTTCAGGTACTCGACGATCGGCGCTTTGTTGAGCTTGATGGTACAGCCCGCCGCAGAGCGCTCCGCCGAGGCGTCGGTCAGTTCGAACGCCTGCTCTACCTTCAGGTCCGGCAACCCTTCGATTTCCAGAATACGGCCAGAGAAGATGTTTTTCTTACCCTTCTTCTCAACAGTCAACAGACCCTGCTTGATAGCATAGTACGGAATCGCATGAACCAGATCGCGCAGCGTGATGCCCGGCTGCATCTGGCCTTTGAAACGCACCAGCACCGATTCCGGCATGTCCAACGGCATCACGCCAGTGGCAGCGGCAAACGCCACCAGACCGGAACCTGCCGGGAAGGAAATCCCGATCGGGAAACGGGTGTGGGAGTCACCACCGGTGCCCACGGTATCCGGCAACAACATGCGGTTCAGCCAGGAGTGGATCACGCCATCACCCGGACGCAGCGAAACGCCGCCACGGTTCATGATGAAGTCCGGCAGGGTGTGGTGGGTGTTAACGTCTACCGGCTTCGGATAAGCAGCGGTATGGCAGAAAGACTGCATCACCAGATCGGCGGAGAAGCCCAGACAGGCCAGGTCTTTCAACTCGTCACGGGTCATCGGGCCGGTGGTATCCTGCGAACCAACCGAGGTCATCTTCGGTTCACAATACGCACCGGGGCGAATACCAGCCACGCCACAGGCACGGCCGACCATCTTCTGCGCCAGCGAGAAACCACGGCTGCTTGGTGCCACGTCTTTGGCGTGACGGAATACATCACTGTGCGGCAAGCCCAGTGACTCGCGCGCTTTGGACGTCAGGCCACGGCCGATAATCAGCGGAATACGGCCGCCCGCACGCACTTCATCCAGCAGTACGTCGGTTTTCAGCTCGAAACTGGCCAACAGCTCGTTGCTGTCGTGGTGACGCACTTCACCCTGATACGGGTAGATATCAATCACATCACCCATGTTCAGCTTGGCAACATCCACTTCGATCGGCAGCGCACCGGCATCTTCCATGGTGTTGAAGAAAATTGGCGCGATCTTACCGCCCAACACCACACCGCCTGCGCGTTTGTTCGGTACGTTCGGGATATCTTCGCCCATGAACCACAGCACCGAGTTGGTGGCGGATTTACGGGACGACCCGGTGCCGACCACATCGCCGACGTAGGCCAGCGGGAACCCTTTCTGGTTCAGCGCTTCAATCTGTTTGATCGGGCCGACTACGCCAGCCTGATCCGGTTCGATGCCTTCGCGGGCGTTTTTCAGCATCGCCAGCGCGTGCAGCGGAATGTCCGGACGCGACCAGGCGTCCTGCGCCGGAGACAAGTCATCGGTATTGGTTTCACCGGTCACCTTGAAGACGGTGACGGTAATCTTGTCCGCCAGTTTCGGGCGGGACAGGAACCATTCGGCGTCAGCCCAGGATTTCACCACCTGCTGCGCGTGGCTATTGCCCGCTTTGGCTTTTTCTTCCACGTCGTAAAAATTGTCGAACATCAGCAGGGTATGGGACAGCGCGTTAGCTGCAACCGGGGCCAGAGCGGGATTATCCAATGCTTCAATCAGCGGCTGAATGTTGTAACCGCCTTGCATGGTGCCCAGCAATTCAATGGCTTTTTCTGGAGTGACGAGGGGAGAAACCGTCTCGCCTTTGGTGATGGCAGCCAGGAAACCGGCTTTGACGTAGGCCGCCTCATCAACACCCGGCGGAACACGATTGACTAACAGATCGACTAAAAACTCTTCTTCTCCGGCGGGGGGGTTTTTCAGCAACTCCACCAGTGCCGCCATTTGCGAAGCCTCTAACGGTTTGGGGACGATCCCTTGTGCAGCCCGCTCGGCTACGTGCTTGCGATAATCTTCTAGCACGACGTTCTCCTCGCTCTCATTGTCTAGTTATGCCCGGCGCTCAGTTCCAGGTTTAGGCTGATTATCAGCTGTGGATAAGTAAGGTCAGAGTGCCCGGTCCAGCCCGTTGAGCATATCAGAGTTTGAATCGATTGTTAATTCGTTTACATAAAGGCAACATTTTATAAATACGGTGCCTTTGTAGGGCAATACTACGTTCAGAAATAGAAATCCGGGCGTCCTGACTTTAGGCCAGCATAGCAGTTGGCGGCAAAATCAACCACCGATTACCCCGCAGAAACGACAAGGAGAATAAAGAAAAATAGGCCGGTGTCGCTGGTGCCGGACGCGTTATCACACGTCCGGTGTTTGACGTCGTTACGACGGCTGGAAGTGATGGCGCAAAGCATGTAGCAGGGCAGGAAACGACGCTGACATATGAGACTGTTCAGCGTGAACATGCAGCGAAACCGCCAGCCACGGCGTCTTCAGGCGTAGCTGTGTCGCCAGTTCCCGAATGCCCTCTACCATACGCCGCTGACCACGGTGCTGGCGCAGCCAGCGCTGCCGTTCGTCAGGCAGCCGCTGCTCCCACGCCTCCAGCGATTGTTCATATTCCCCCACCGACAGTGCCAGGTTCGCCGACGTATGTAACGGCCGCGCCTCCATGCTCGCGATAAATGCGCCAGCCCGCTGAGACAGATAGCCACCGTTCCACCACACCGACGGGCTGGAAGCATAAAAATGCTGAAAACTATCCGGCTGCTCAAACAGCGTATCCACCGTGAATAACCCGCCGTAGGAGTGGCCGAACAGCGCCTGTCGCTGGCTATCGATGTCGTAGCGTTGATGGATGAACGGTTTGAGTTCCTCCAGTAAAAATTGGCGAAAACCGGCGGCGTCCCCTCGCTCGCCAGAGGAACGGAGTCCACCGGACGGGTCAGACTCGGGAATCAGCCGCTCTACCGCGGGAAGGTAATCTCGGTCGCGTCGGGTCGGGCCATCGTAATCCACGGCCACAATAATGCCCGGTGTCACGCCACAACGCGGCTCGCGCATTGCGGCCAGCAACGAGACTACCGAAGCAAAGTAACGTTCGCCGTCCAGCAGGTACATCACCGGCCAGCCCCGTTCGGGTGCCGGTCCGTCAGGCCAGGCAGTCAGCAAACGGTAGTGGCCGCGTGTCGCTGACGTAAACGTCTCCACCCTGGTGTTGGACAACAAATACATATCGACATTCTCACTGATTGTTTACGACGGCGGTCGGCCCCAAGAGCCGACCGCCTCGCTTATTCTGTGTTAGAAGTGGGTGTTGATGCTCATGTAGAAGGTTCTGCCTGACTCATTGTAGGTCGCCGCCCCGGCACCCGCGATATTGATTACACTACAACTGCCGTCGGACGCCACGGTACAACCGGCGGAGGCGTTGCCACGGCGGAACTGGCGTTTATCAAACAGGTTGCTCACCCCGCCGGTCACGCTGACGTTCCTGGTGATGACGTAGGTTGCGCTGGTTCCGACTACTGCATACGGGCTGAGCTCGTTCAGTTCGTCCCCTGAGGCGGCAAGACCACGATAGTTGTATTTCTTCGGCTTCTGACGGCCGTACCAGGTCAACGTCGACTGCAACGACAAATCATCCGTCGCCTGCCAGCTCAACGAAGAGTTCAGCGTGAACTCAGGCGTCACCGACAGAATATCGCCGGTGCTCTTGTTCTTCGAACGTAGCATCCAGGTGATGTTGTTATTCCACTTGATGTTTTCCGATACCGGCACGTTCAGGGTGCCCTCCAGCCCTTCGACCACCGCACGGGGAATGTTGTCCCACTGGTAGACATTGGTTTTGCCGTTGGTGGTGGTGCCCACGGGTGTCAGCCCGGATTCAATCTTGTTGCGGTAATCGTTGCGGAAATACGTCACCCCAGCCTGATAGCCATCACGCTTGAACTCAATACCGATCTCTTTGTTGACGCTGGTTTCCGCTTTCAGTTCCTCGTTACCGATCAGATAGCAGTTATTGCTGGCACCGTTGATCAGATAGCAGCCCTGCCCGCGGCTATAGAGCAGATAGTTAGGGTTGACCTGATACAGGTTAGGTGCTTTGTAAGCCTGTGCGATACCCATTTTCAGCGTGAAATCATCACCCAGCCCCTGTGACAGGTTCAGACCAGGGCTGACCTTGCTGCCCGCCAGCGAGTGGTAATCAAAACGCAGCGCCGGAGTCAGCATGGTGCTTTGGGTCAGTTCAACGTTATCTTCGGCGAACAGCGCGAAAGTGTGGGCCTTGATATCACTGCTACGGTTACTGCTGTTATAACCTGCCATCGTGCCGGTGGACGAGATGTCATACGACGTGGAGCCGGGGTCCGTCATCCGTTGATCCGATGCGTCGATGCCCAGGGTCGCGGTCTGGCTGAAGTACGCCTCAAACGGAATATTCACCTCGCTATGGGCGGTCAGGGTGCCCAGCTTGACGGTGGTGTAGTCATCAGGGGAAGAGAAAATCCCCTCGGTGCCGCCCGCCAGCCCTTCGCTGATACGCGTGTTATGGGTACGCTCGTATTGCAGATAAGACGTGGCGCTGACGCCGCTGTCCCAGAAGCCGCGATGCGTCACGGCATAAGTCTGCCGGTACATGCGGTTAGTCTCTTTGCCGTAGTTGCTGGCGACATAGCTGTTAGTATTGGTGTTCTGGGTATCACCGGCATAGATATTGCCCTGACGGCTGGAACCGGCTTCAAACTCCAGCGACTGCTGCTTGGTGATATCCCAGCGCAATACGCCGTTGATATCTTTGTTACGCACCCCTTCGCGGCCGGACGGCACCGAACTGGCGTAGCTGCCGGTTCGCGCCGATTTATAAGGCTCGTTGATGTCGGCGGCGTCGGCCTGCGTCTTGTTGAGGTTGCCGTACAACCGCAGGCTCAGATTGTCGTTCAATCCGCCGGACAGGCTAAAATCGGTGCGCTTGGTCGCACCTTCCGCTTTATGCACCGGCGCATTGAAATAGGTATTCCAACTACCGTGCCACTCCTCGCTCGGTTGTTTGGTAATGATATTAATCACCCCGCCCATCGCGCCGGAACCGTAGCGCGCCGCCGCCGGGCCGCGTAGCACTTCAATGCGCTCCACCATGTCGGACGGCACCCAGTTGGTATCGCCGCGACTATCGCGCTCGCCACGCCAACCGTAACGCACCGCATTACGGCTGGAAATTGGCTTACCGTCCACCAGAATCAGGGTATTCTCCGGCCCCATGCCGCGGATATCGATCTGGCGGTTGTTGCCGCGCTGCCCGCTGGTGGAATTGCCGGTCAGGTTGACCCCCGGTTGGGTGCGGATAATGTCAGACAGATCGTTAGCAGGAGGATGTTTAGCGATATCCTCAGCGGTAATCACCGAAACCCCTGGTGCCTGGCGTGTCTGCTCCGCCGCCGTCACGACCATGGTGTCGCTCTGTGTCTGAGCGGCATCGCCGACCGATGAGGTATCCGTTGATACCGTGTTGGCCGCGGTTTTATTGGTTATTGTTGCCGCAGAGGTTGTAGTTGCCGCAGAGGTTACGCTTGTCGCAGTCGTTGCGGTGTCTGCCGCCCAGCTCAGGTTTGGGAAAGTTGCGCAGCTCAGCCCGATCAGCGTCGCCAGATAATGGCATGGTTGTCGTTTTATCATCAAAATCGCCCTGTATAAATGAAAGCCAGCAGCCAAAGGTGCTACTGAGAAGTATTTGCATTATCATGCAGGCACGATCATTGTTACATGTGTTGTTCGGGAAGGGGTTTGCGTAAACCGCAAATGACTTTGCGAAAGCGGCAAAATGGCCTGAATAACCAGACAGAACAAGGGGAAATCATGCGCAATCATGTTCCGTCATCAGCATCTATTTATAAGAACCAGATTATGCAGATGTCCAGCCTGGTCGCCAATCATTACCGTTTCCTCGGCCCCCAGCTGATTGATGAAACGCCGCTGCTGTTCGGTCACTTCAATGTCACGCCACTGCATCGCGATTTGATTCTGCACACCGCCGATGTGATCAATCTGCATAACATGCAAACCCAAACCACGCTGAACGGCGCGCTGAAGCTGGCGATTGTCGTGAACGGCAACGCGCATATCAGCTATGGTGAGCGGCGACTGCATTTGGGCGAACGCCAACCGGCTTCGCTGGTTTCGCTGACCGAACCGACGCTATTTAGTCGCTACGGTAAACGTGACGACTATGAGCGCACCGTTTCTCTGACCTTCAGCCGGGAATGGTTATACGGCAACCTGATGGGCAGCGTTGATAACTGGCAGTCCATCTATGATTTTACACAGACCCACCTGGCGACCCATCGCTGGATGCCGTCGCGTCAGGCACTGGCCGCCGCGTGGCAGATCCTGAACACCGGTGCCTGCCAGACACCACTGCAACGCCTGTATCTGGAAACCCAGTGCATGACGCTGATTATCGAAGCGTTCAGTTCACTCACCGAGCAGGCGTCAATAAGCAAACAGATATCGGGATTGCCCCTGCGCCATCAACAACGGATGCAGCAGGTAAAGGAGATGCTGGAAAGCGGCGAAGCCGACCACCTTGCCATCGTCGATATCGCCAAAAGCGTCAATATGAGTGAAAGCTCACTACAGCGTTACTTTCGCCAAACCTTTGACATGACAGTGTTTGAATACCTGCGCAACTGCCGCCTGCAACGCGCGGTGCTGGCAATGCAGCGGGAAGGTGTTGGTATCGCTCAGGCGGCCAGCCTTGCCGGTTACACCAGCCCGGCCAATTTCGCCACCGCCCTGCGACGCGTCTACGGGCTGACGCCGGGACAGTTGAAGAACCGCGTATAACCTTTTCGGCTGGTCATACAAACCGCCAGAAAATGAAAAATCACTGGGCTTCGCGTCTCATTCGCGGCATTGTCTGTCATCATGTCCACCGCTAAATGACACGTACCGATATCGCCATGTCTGCACATTCCAGCATTACCGCCCAACTGGCGCGCCTGATCGCCACTACCCAGCCAGATACCAACGCCATCGACCTCGCCCGCGACGGGGTGATGGATTTCATCGCCTGCGCGCTGCCGGTCTGGCATGGCGCGGTAGCAGACAGCGGGCTCGCACCGTTGAAGTCGGTCTATCCCGGCAATGACAGACAGACCCGCAGCCTGTTGCTGGGCTACGCCGGTCACGCGCTGGATTTTGACGATTTCCATTCCGGTTTTCGCGGCCACCCTGGCACGGTTATCCTGCCAGCTCTGTTGGCATTGGCTGGCGAGCAGCCGACCATCACGGAAGAACGCTTTCTGGCCGCCTATGTCATTGGCGTAGAAACCGCCGGTCGATTGGGGCTGGCAGCCGGTCCACGCCATTACAGCCTGGGTTATCACAATACCGCCACGCTGGGTGCCATCGCCGCCGCCGCCGCGACCTGCCGACTGACAGCGGCGACGACCGATCAAATCGCCAATGCGCTGGGGCTGGCCGCGTCGCAAGCCGCCGGGCTGCGTGCACAATTCGGCTCAGCCATGAAACCGTTGCACGCCGGGCTGGCAGCACGGGCCGGGCTCAGTGCCACCCAACTGGCACTGGCCGGATTTCACGGCAACCACGATACCGTACTGGACGCATTTCTCGCCACTCACGGCGATGGTCAACAGCATAGCGACGCGCTGGTAACCGGCTGGGGCGAGCCGTGGCGCGTCCAGTCACCGGGATTGACCTTCAAGCGTTACCCTACCTGCGGTGGCACCCACAGCGCAGCGGAAGCGGCGTTTATCCTGCGGGAACACTACCGGCAAGCACGATCGTTACCACCATACTCCGGGCACCCCTCAGACGACTTTTCCGCCGCCGTTGATCGCATCACGGTGACGTTCCCGCCGGGCGGTGACGCCGCGCCGTTTATCCGCCAGGCTACCACCGGCGTCGAAGGACGATTCAGCCTCGAATACGTGATTGCCGCCGCGCTACTGGAAGGCGAGCTACGGTTAGAGCGCTTTACTGAAGGCCCGGTCGATCCCCACATCGCTATGCTGGCGAGCACAGTATCGCGTCAGGAAGACCCCAACGCCCCACCGGATGAGCAGAATCCTGATGCCCGCTTTCATGATGTCACGCTGTGGCTGAAAGACGGATCACGCTTTAACGCCCGAGTGACCTGGCGGCAAACCGCGTCCGTAAAAACCGATGTCGCCGCCAAACTACGCCAGACATTAAGCCTGCTGCCGCACTTACCGGCTGACGAGGTGCTCCAGCACGCTCAGTTACACCCCCCCGGCTCACTGGCGGCGCTGGTTCGGCTGCTGTCATAATCGCCAGGCGCACAGCACGATCAGTGCAAGTGCGCCGTACCTCCCGGCGACGATACCAGCCAACTATCCAACCACTGGAACACCGCTTCCTGCTGCTCCTGATAGAACACATGCCCCAATTCGGGCCAAATACGGGTTTCCAGCCGCTCATCGGCATGTTGTGACTGCCAAACCTGATGCATCCGGTCATACGCGGCCTGCACCGCCTGTTGTGGGAACAAGGTGTCTTTGCCGCCGTTGAAGAACAGCATCGGCCGCGGTGCGGCAATGCTGGCAACGTCGGGGAAATCAAGACGAGCCGGTAACCCCGGATGCAACATGTAGAAAGAAGACTGACCACGCAGCACATTGTTACCCGGCACCATCAATCCGTCATAGGTGCCAATCCAGGAAATAGCCGCCGTCGCAGCGGCCTTATCTGATAAGGCTGCCAATTGCCAGGCGCGGTAAGCGCCCATAGAGAACCCCACTACACCAACCCGCTTCGAGTCAACCGAACGCAGCGAAGCCAGAAAGTCCAGCGAACGCATGTCTTCATACGCCAGCGAGCCCGCCAGCGAGCGCCCCAGATTGAAGAAATTACTGGCTAGCGCCTGCTGCTGTTCATACTTAAGTGGCCCGCGGTCGCCCCATCCGAGCGCATCCACCGCCAGCACCACATAACCACGTTTCGCCAACTCATCGCCGACAAAGCGGCCGGTAAAATAGCGATCGGCCCAGGCGATAGCGGAGGCTAAACGGATGTCGTCGCCCCACGGCCGGATCATTTTCTCCTTGCCGATATCAAATTTCGCGCCGTGGTCATGCAGCAGCAACACCGCCGGATGCGGCCCCGGCGTTTTCGGTGTCAGCAATAATCCTGGCACCCGGCTTTCATCGGTAAGGTTGAAGGCAACCTTCTGCGCCACATAGGTGTCACGATCCTGACTGTCGACAACCTGCGGTTCAAAAGCACGGTGAGAATCCGGCGTCAGCAGCAGCGATCGCACCACCTGGCGGGCATGTTGCCGCCATTCGCCGAAATGCGCATACCGCCCAGACTGCCATGCGTCAGGATAGGTCAGTTGCTGTTTCAGTTGCGGGTAGAACGTGGGTAATGCGTCATCGGTTATCGACGACGTGGTATAGGAATGATCATTTGCCATAAGCGGGGCGCTCGCCAGACAGCACATCAGAACACAGAGGGTACGACGTAATCCGCGTCTTTTCATTATTATTCTCCAAAAATAAAACACCGTTTCTTTTCGGTGTTTTGGATTCTAAATGAAGCAGATAACGCTGGCAGGAAGAGATCGAAATTCTGGGAGGCAGGTAAAAAAAAATCCGGCAACATGTGCCGGATAGACATTAAAACAGCAAGAAGCATCGCGCCCCGCCGCTATCGCGACGGGAAACGAATTATTTCTTCTTCGCTTTCGGGTTCGGCAGGTCGGTGATGCTACCTTCGAACACTTCAGCGGCCAGACCCACAGATTCGTGCAAGGTCGGGTGAGCGTGGATCGTCAGTGCGATATCTTCCGCATCGCAACCCATCTCGATCGCCAGGCCGATTTCACCCAACAGCTCGCCACCGTTGGTGCCGACAATCGCGCCACCGATCACACGGTGCGTTTCTTTGTCGAAAATCAGCTTGGTCATGCCATCAGAGCAGTCAGAGGCAATCGCACGGCCGGACGCCGCCCACGGGAATACCGCGGTTTCATAGCTGATGCCTTTTTCCTTCGCTTCTTTCTCGGTCAGACCGACCCAAGCCACTTCCGGCTCGGTGTAAGCGATGGACGGGATCACCTTCGGATCGAAGTAGTGTTTCTTGCCTGCGATAACTTCAGCCGCCACGTGGCCTTCGTGCACACCTTTGTGCGCCAGCATCGGCTGACCCACGATGTCGCCGATAGCATAGATGTGTGGCACGTTGGTACGCATCTGCTTGTCGACACGGATAAAGCCGCGATCGTCAACTTCCACACCAGCCTGACCGGCATCCAGCAGTTTGCCGTTCGGTACACGGCCGATAGCTACCAGCACCGCGTCATAACGCTGCGGTTCAGCCGGTGCTTTCTTGCCTTCCATCGACACGTAGATACCGTCTTCTTTGGCTTCTACCGCGGTGACTTTGGTTTCCAGCATCAGGTTGAATTTTTTGCTGATGCGCTTGGTGAAGACTTTAACGATGTCTTTGTCAGCAGCCGGGATCACCTGGTCGAACATTTCAACCACGTCGATCTGAGAGCCCAGCGCATGATACACGGTGCCCATTTCCAGACCGATGATACCGCCACCCATTACCAGCAGACGCCCAGGAACGCTCTTCAGTTCCAGCGCATCGGTGGAATCCCACACGCGTGCGTCATCATGCGGAATAAACGGCAACTGAATCGGACGAGAACCGGCCGCGATGATAGCGTTGTCAAAGTTCACCGTGGTGTTACCGTTTTCGCCTTCCACCACCAGGGTGTTCGGGCCGGTGAATTTACCAAAGCCGTTAACCACTTTGACTTTACGGCCTTTGGCCATACCAGACAGACCACCGGTCAGCTGATTGATGACTTTTTCTTTCCAGGTACGAATCTTATCAATATCGGTCTGCGGTTCGCCAAACACGATGCCGTGCTCAGCCAGCGCTTTGGCTTCTTCGATAACTTTCGCAACGTGCAGCAGCGCTTTGGAAGGGATACAGCCTACGTTCAGACATACGCCGCCCAGCGTGGAATAGCGCTCGACCAGTACGGTGTCCAGACCCAAGTCTGCACAACGGAACGCCGCGGAGTAACCTGCGGGGCCCGCGCCAAGTACCACCACCTGAGCTTTAATTTCAGTACTCATCATGACCTCTTAATTAATTTCCGGCGGGTCTGTGACGTCATTATTGTGAGTCTTAACGCCCTCTTCCACCGGGACGTGTCTTTGCCGCGATAGTTTACAAAATCGTTAACAATTTTGAAACAACAAGCGACTAACGATTTGTCCTTAATCACTGATCGCTGTAACAAATAACAGCTTATCAGAAAAAAGCCGGCCGTCAGGCCGGCTTTTCGATTACATCACCAGACGGCGAATATCGGACAAGGTGTTATTGATGATGGTAATGAAGCGTGCACCATCAGCACCGTCAATGACACGGTGGTCGAAGGACAGAGAGATCGGCATCATCAGACGCGGAACGAACTCTTTACCATTCCAGACCGGTTCCATGGCAGACTTGGACACACCCAGAATCGCCACTTCCGGCGCGTTGACGATCGGCGCGAAATGCGTCGTACCGAGGCCGCCAATGCTGGAGATGGTGAAGCACCCGCCCTGCATTTCGCCTGCGGTCAACTTACCGTCACGGGCTTTCTTGGAGATAGTCATCAGCTCACGAGACAGCTCGATGATGCCTTTCTTGTTCACATCTTTGAACACCGGAACCACCAGACCATTCGGGGTATCAACCGCCACACCGATGTTGATGTATTTCTTCAGCGTCAGACGTTGAGCATCTTCAGACAGCGAGCTGTTGAAACGTGGCATCTGCTCAAGTGCAGCAGCAACCGCTTTCATGATGAACACAACCGGCGTGATCTTCACGTCCAGCTTACGCTTCTCAGCTTCCACGTTCTGCTGTTTACGGAACGCTTCCAGATCAGTGATGTCGGTTTTGTCGAAGTGCGTAACGTGCGGGATCATCACCCAGTTACGGCTCAGGTTCGCGCCAGAAATTTTCTGAATACGACCCAATTCTACTTCTTCAACTTCACCAAACTTGCTGTAGTCCACTTTCGGCCACGGCAACAGGCCCGGCAGAGAACCACCGGTAGCGCCAGCCGCCGGTGCAGACTCAGCACGCTTCACGGCGTCTTTCACGTAAGCCTGAACGTCTTCACGCAGGATACGACCTTTGCGACCAGTACCTTTGACTTTCGCCAAATTAACACCGAACTCACGCGCCAGGCGACGAATCACCGGAGTCGCATGAATGTAAGCGTCGTTCTCGGCGAATTCGCCTTTGCTGTCGGCTTTCGCAGCAGCTGGAGCGGCAGTCGGCGCGCTGGCAGCCGGTGCTGGCGCGGCAGCAGCCGGAGCAGCAGCTGCCGGAGCGGCACCTTCTACTTCGAACACCATGATCAGCGAACCGGTTTTCACCTTGTTGCCGGTGCTAACTTTGATTTCTTTGACGGTGCCCGCAAACGGTGCCGGTACTTCCATAGAAGCCTTGTCGCCTTCTACGGTGATCAGCGACTGCTCAGCAGCCACTTTATCGCCGACTTTCACCAGCACTTCCGTCACTTCGACTTCATCACCGCCGATATCCGGTACGTTAACCTCTTTCGGGCCAGACACCGCAGCAGCGGGTGCAGCAGCCGGAGCCGCTTGCTGAGCCGGAGCCGCTGCGCCAGCAGCACCCGCGACTTCGAACACCATAATCAGCGAACCGGTTTTCACTTTATCGCCAGTATTGATTTTGATTTCTTTGACCACGCCCGCGAACGGTGCCGGTACTTCCATAGAAGCTTTGTCGCCTTCTACGGTGATCAGTGACTGCTCAGCACTTACGCTGTCACCCACTTTCACCATAATTTCAGTGACTTCAACTTCATCGCCACCGATATCCGGCACAGCGACGTCTTTGGCTGCGCTGGCAGCGGCCGGAGCCGCGGCAGGCGCAGCAGCAGCCGGAGCCGGTGCGGCAACTGCCGCACCCTCTGCTTCGAAGACCATGATCAGCTTACCTGTCGCCACTTTATCGCCGACAGCCACTTTGATCTCTTTCACCACACCAGCCTGAGGAGAAGGCACTTCCATGGACGCTTTGTCGCCTTCCACGGTGATCAGCGACTGTTCTGCTTCTACTTTGTCGCCCACCTTCACCATTACTTCGGTGACTTCAACTTCATCTGCACCGATATCCGGTACGTTGATTTCGATAGCCATTACTCTTTCCCTCTTATGCTACACGCGGGTTAACTTTTTCAGGGTCGATGTTGAATTTCTTGATGGCTTCAGCCACCACAGATTTTTCAACTTCACCGCGTTTAGCCAGTTCGCCCAGCGCAGCCACGACCACGTAGGACGCGTCCACTTCGAAGTGGTGACGCAGGTTTTCACGGCTGTCGGAACGACCGAAGCCATCGGTGCCCAGTACACGATAATCGCTGGCCGGAACGTAGGTACGAACCTGCTCGGCAAACAGTTTCATATAGTCGGTAGACGCGACCGCCGGTGCATCGTTCATCACCTGAGCGATGTACGGTACGCGTGGCGCTTCGGTCGGGTGCAGCATGTTCCAACGTTCGCAGTCCTGACCGTCGCGGGCCAGTTCCGTGAAGGAGGTAACGCTGTACACGTCGGAACCGATGCCGTAATCCTTCGCCAGAATCTGCGACGCTTCGCGCACATGACGCAGGATGGAACCCGAACCCAACAACTGAACTTTGCCTTTGCTTCCTGCCACGGTTTCCAGCTTGTAGATACCTTTGCGGATACCTTCTTCGGCACCCTGCGGCATAGCTGGCATGTGGTAGTTTTCGTTCAGCGTCGTGATGTAGTAGTAAACGTTTTCCTGCGCTTCACCATACATGCGGACCAGGCCGTCATGCATGATTACCGCAACTTCGTAAGCGAAAGCCGGGTCGTAGGAAATACAGTTCGGGATGGTCAGCGACTGAATGTGGCTATGACCATCTTCATGCTGCAGACCTTCGCCGTTCAGCGTAGTACGACCGGAAGTGCCGCCGATCAGGAAACCGCGCGCCTGCTGGTCGCCCGCCGCCCAGCACAGGTCACCGATACGCTGGAACCCGAACATGGAGTAGTAAATGTAGAACGGGATCATCGGCAGGTTGTTGGTGCTGTAAGACGTTGCCGCCGCCAGCCAGGAAGCGCCAGCACCCAGTTCGTTGATGCCTTCCTGCAGGATCTGACCTTTCAGGTCTTCCTTGTAGTAAGCAACCAGTTCACGGTCCTGCGGGGTGTACTGCTGGCCGTTCGGGCTGTAGATACCGATCTGACGGAACAGACCTTCCATACCGAAGGTACGCGCTTCGTCGGCGATGATCGGAACCAAACGGTCTTTGATCGACTGGTTCTTCAGCATCACGTTCAGAGCACGAACAAACGCGATGGTGGTGGAGATTTCTTTGGTCTGCTCTTCCAGCAGAGGACCGAAATCTTCCAGCGTCGGCAGTTCCAGTTTTTCATCAAACTTCGGCTGACGGGACGGCAGGTAACCTTCCAGCGACTGACGACGTTCGTGCAGGTATTTGTACTCTGCTGAGTCTTTATCGAAGGTGATAAACGGCAGTTTTTCAACATCGGCATCCGCCACCGGCACATTGAAGCGGTCACGGAAGTAACGCACGCCGTCCATGTTGATTTTCTTAACCTGGTGGGCGATGTTTTTGCCTTCGGCTGCATCACCCATACCGTAACCTTTAATGGTATGAGCCAGAATCACTACCGGCTTACCTTTGGTTTCCTGGGCTTTTTTCAGTGCAGCGTAGACTTTCTTCGGATCGTGACCGCCACGGTTGAGCGACCAAATCTGATCGTCAGTCCAGTCTTTGACCAGTTCAGCGGTTTCCGGATACTTGCCGAAGAAGTGCTCACGCACGTAAGCGCCATTTTTGGATTTGAAGGTCTGGTAGTCGCCATCAACGGTTTCGTTCATCAGCTGAATCAGCTTACCGCTGGTGTCTTTACGCAGCAGCTCATCCCAACGGCCGCCCCAAATAACCTTGATAACTTCCCAGCCAGCACCACCGAAAATGCCTTCCAGCTCGTTGATGATCTTGCCGTTACCGGTGACCGGACCATCCAGACGCTGCAGGTTACAGTTGATGACGAACACCAGGTTGTCCAGTTTTTCACGGGTCGCAATGGTGATGGCACCCTTGGATTCCGGCTCATCCATTTCACCGTCGCCCAGGAAGGCGTAAACGGTTTGTTTCGTGGTGTCTTTCAGACCGCGATTGTTAAGATACTTCAGGAACTTAGCCTGATAGATCGCGTTGATTGGACCCAACCCCATCGATACGGTCGGGAACTGCCAGAATTCCGGCATCAGCTTCGGATGCGGATAAGAAGACAGGCCATTACCATGAACTTCCTGACGGAAATTGTTCATCTGATCTTCGGTCAGACGACCTTCCAGGAACGCACGTGCGTAAACCCCTGGAGAGATATGACCCTGGAAGAACACCAAGTCACCGCCATCTTGTGCGTTGCGAGCACGGAAGAAATGGTTAAAGCACACTTCATAGAAGGTAGCGGAAGACTGGAATGACGCCATGTGACCACCCAGCTCCAGATCTTTCTTAGAGGCACGCAGTACTGTCATGACCGCGTTCCAGCGAATAGCGGAACGGATACGGCTTTCCAGATCAAGGTTACCCGGATATGCGGGCTCATCTTCAACCGCGATGGTGTTAACGTAGCTGCTGCCGGTGCTGCCCGCAGCCACGTTAACCCCACCTTTGCGTGCTTCGGACAGTACCTGATCAATCAGGAACTGAGCGCGCTCAACACCCTCTTCACGGATAACCGATTCGATCGCCTGCAGCCAGTCACGCGTTTCGATCGGATCCACGTCATTATTCAAACGTTCTGACATGGTGTATTCCTTATCTGTTTCTAATCAGTGGATTTATCTGGAGCCTGTCTTCCTGCGTTCTGTTCCTGCCGGAGAAAGCGCAGGAAGACAGGCCCTTCGTCTTGTTTACCGCACACGACCGCCATCTGGCGGTCTAATCCTTGCGTTGCTGGAGCCGACGCAACGATCGTTCACGCCGACTATGTTCCCGGTTAAGTTCCAGCAGTACTTCCTCAATAAATGCCAGGTGACGATGTGATGCTTCGCGTGCTTTTTCCGGCTCGCGGGCGACAATCGCCTCAAAAATCCTGGCACGATGGCTACTCACCTGCGTCAGGACTTCACGACTCAGATAAAGCAACTCAAAATTCTGTCTGACGTTCTGTTCGAGCATCGGTCCCATACAGCGTAACAGGTGCAACAGCACGACGTTATGCGTGGCCTCGGTCACCGCCACCTGATAGTGCATGACGGCCTCAGACTCCCCTTCCAGATCACTGGATTCGCGCGCGGTTTCAATCAGGGCATGACAATCTCGAATACGCTGCAGATCTTCTTCGGTGCCGCGTAACGCAGCATAGTAAGCAGCAATCCCTTCAAGGGCATGACGGGTTTCGAGGAGGTCGAACTGAGATTCGGGGTGATTACTCAACAGTTCCGCCAGCGGATCGCTAACGCTCTGCCAGAGGTTATTCTGCACAAAGGTGCCGCCGCCCTGACGACGTAACAGCAAACCTTTCGCTTCCAGCCGTTGAATCGCCTCGCGCAGCGAGGGGCGGGAAACATCAAACTGTTTTGCCAGTTCGCGTTCCGGCGGCAGTTTCTCACCGGGGCGCAAGGTTCCCTCTAGGATCAGAAACTCCAATTGCTGTTCGATGACATCTGACAGTTTGGGCTGACGGATCTTGCTGTAGGCCATGTGGATTCTTCCCGGCGAAAAAGCGCGGAGTCAATTGGTAATACCAATTTTAAAAACGTGACGCACAAAGTAACAAAGTATTCACCTTCTGTCCATACGGACGTTGTGCGAAATCACCAATCACCTCACTTTTTAACAAATGCCCATAATCTTGCGGCAAAAGCACGAATCGGTCAGTGGTATGACCATTCTTGACGCCAGAACATTTTAACTTTTTTGAAACTATAATCAGGCAAAGCTGAACCGTTAAACCTGCAATAACATGAATAAAAACCCAAATAAACAGAATAAAAACTCAAACAAAACTACAAGACACCCTCTCCCTATTCAGCAACATCCCTAACATATCGCAACGATATGACATGGATAAGGCAACCGCAGCGAATCCTGCCCCACCACGATAAAATAGCCGCCCGGCACCGTACAGATGACGACGATCATGACATCACACTTTTACGTCGTGTCTCGCAAGAAATCAGTGCAATTCTCTGCGCGTATCACTATTCTCTGACGCGCGATAGCGTTGGCGGCGATTTAGGTTTGTCAGCGTCGTAAATATAAAATTACACATACGTAAAAAGACAAACGCCAGCCCACGCCACACCGTCGGTGAACGGTTTGTCTTTTCATCGGCAGAGGGTAAAAGTATGCAAGATCAACAAGACGGTACGCTGCAACGCGGCTTGAAAAACCGTCACATACAGTTGATTGCTCTGGGCGGGGCGGTTGGTACTGGACTGTTTCTTGGTATCGCGCAAACGATCAAGATGGCCGGGCCATCCGTCCTGCTGGGTTATGCTATTGGCGGCTTGATCGCGTTTTTCATCATGCGTCAGTTAGGCGAAATGGTGGTAGAAGAGCCGGTTGCCGGTTCGTTCAGCCACTTTGCCTACAAATACTGGGGTAACTTCGCAGGTTTCGCTTCCGGCTGGAACTACTGGGTACTCTATGTACTGGTGGCGATGGCGGAACTGAGTGCCGTCGGCATCTACGTACAATACTGGTGGCCGGGCATTCCGACCTGGGTTTCCGCGGCGGTGTTCTTTGTAGTCATTAACGCCATTAACCTCGCCAATGTAAAAATGTACGGCGAACTGGAATTTTGGTTTGCGATTATTAAGGTCGCGGCCATTGTCGGCATGATCGTATTCGGTGGCTGGCTGCTGGTAAGCGGTCATGGCGGACCGGAAGCCACCATCACCAACCTCTGGGCACAAGGCGGTTTCTTCCCTAACGGGGTCGTCGGTCTGGTGATGGCGATGGCAGTGATCATGTTCTCTTTCGGTGGGCTGGAGTTGGTGGGGATTACCGCCGCAGAAGCAGACAAACCGGAAGAAAGTATTCCCCGCGCGACCAATCAGGTGATCTATCGTATCCTGATTTTCTATATCGGTTCACTGACCATCCTGCTATCGCTCTATCCGTGGGGTAAAGTGGTAGAAGGCGGTAGTCCGTTCGTGATGATTTTCCATGCACTGAACAGTGAACTGGTTGCCAATATCCTGAACATTGTGGTGTTGACGGCGGCCTTGTCGGTTTACAACAGTTGCGTCTACTGTAACAGCCGTATGCTGTACGGTTTGGCTAAACAGGGGAATGGCCCACAATCGCTGCTGAAAGTCGACCGCCGCGGTGTACCGGTCGTAGCGATTGGTATCTCCGCGCTGGCAACCGCGCTTTGTGTACTGCTTAACTATGTGCTGCCCGGCAAAGCGTTTGAACTGCTGATGGCATTGGTGGTGTCCGCACTGGTCATCAACTGGGCGATGATAAGCCTGGCGCATCTCAAGTTCCGTGCCAGTAAAGACCGCGAAGGGGTGCAAACTCGCTTCAAAGCACTGTGGTTCCCGTTTGGCAACTACCTGTGCCTGGCTTTTATGGCCGGTATTTTGGTGATCATGTACCTGACGCCGGGAATCCAGATCTCCGTCTTGCTGATCCCGGTCTGGCTGGCCGTGCTGGGTATCGGTTATCGTTTCAAAAAGCGTCACTAATCCGTGACGCACTCTCATGGCCGCGTCGGCGGCCATGATGTTTTCACCCTGCCTCGCGTCATACCAACGTCCCGTAAATCGTCAGTAAGGCGACGACAACAACCAGTACCAGCGTTACCTTCTTCGCCAGCGACACCGCTGCTCTCGGTGTGGAAATCGGATCGCTATGCGCCTCTCGCTCCAGTGAAAATTGCGCCAGTTGCGTCAGTACCCAGTACTGAGAAGAACGCACATCCATCATGGCGGCAAACCAGGCAGGCAGCGCCTTCTCACCATGCCCCAGCAGTGCATAAGCGGCACCAGCCAACCGCACCGGGACCCAGTCCAGCCAATGCAACAACGTATCAACGCCGGAATTTGCCCGCGCAAGCGGTGTATGATGCCGGGCCAGACAGCACTGCCGGGCACGCAACACCGCGTAACCGACCAGCGCTACCGGGCCATAAGGTCCGGCAGCAATGAACCAAAACAAGGGGGCCAAATAAAAACGGAAATTCAGCCACAGCAACGCGTTTTGTAGTTCCCTTAGCCGCTCACGTTCGCTGGCGTCCAATGGCAGACCGTGAATAAGCGCCAGTTCCTCTGCCATCTCCCGACAGGCATTCGCTTCGCCACGCTGAGCAGCCTGGATATAGCGATGATAGTGCTGCCGCGTTTCCCCGGCACCAATGCACAGCAACCCAACCGCGATCCATAATAACAACAATGGCAAGCCAAACAGCCACCCGCTAAGCAGCCACTGCGCCGCCAGCACGATCACCATCCCAACGATAGCCAGCAGCAAAGTCTGAACCAACGACGGTGCAGAAAGATGACGGAACACCCGCTCCAGATGGTGATCCAGTTGCCAGTGTTCACCACGTTTAAACAACCGCTCCCATCCCAGAACCAGCAATAGGCTAAACAACGTCATCAGTGGTTACTCCCCTTGTTCCGGCTGTGTTTGCCATAACTGTTGATACCGTTCCCAGTCAAACTCAGGACCAGGGTCGGTCTTGCGCCCCGGTGCAATATCGCTATGACCGGTAATACGTGCTGGCGTAATACCGTAAGCCGCGCTCAGCAGACGGGTGACTTCCGCCAGACGGGCATACTGCTCTGTGGTAAACGGCAGCGTATCAGTGCCTTCCAGCTCAATACCGATAGCAAAATCATTACAACGTTCTCGCCCTTCAAACTGCGACACCCCGGCGTGCCAGGCCCGCTTTTCGAACGCAACGTACTGAACTATCTCGCCGTCACGGCGGATCAGGCAGTGCGCCGACACCCTCAAATGGCATATTGAGGCAAAATAGGGATGCTCACCCCCATCCAGCGTACCAGTAAACAGTTGATCAATATAAGGCCCGCCGAATTCGCCCGGCGGCAAACTGATGTTGTGAATCACCAGCAGAGAAGGTAACTCACCTTCCGGACGATCATCCTGATGCGGCGACAGAACGCGTCTGACATCTGTCAGCCAGCCATGTTCCACTTTCATCAACGCTCCTTTTATCTGACCTGCCATTCATGACATTCGCCGGTTTATATCCGGGCAAGGCGCAATGCAATCTAACCGACTGATCGCAATCATCATGCAATCATCTTACCGCATCCATCATGTTCCTGACGTGTTAAAAAACTATTCCGGTTTATCTGCCGATGCTATGTCGGGTACGCACACAAATCATGATGTTCTTCTTTTCTTCTGGTATGCTGCGCCCCTTCTTTCCAGCAGGCACAGATGGGCACGCCATAGTGGGCAAACGTTTCCGTCACTGCGCATTGCCGGAAAGTTTTTAGTACTTATAGTTTGTTATCACAGTTTTGTTATCACGATCCGAATCGCTATCCGCTGACCAGGCAGGTATGTCAGGCAGCTAACAGCGATTCTGGCAATACAGAGAATCGCCATGAAAAAAATCCTTGCCGCCTGTGCAATCAGCACACTGTCGTACAGTTTACCTACCCTTGCCGAGGGGAATTCCCCGCAATATCTCTCCGACTGGTGGCACCAGAGCATTAACGTGGTTGGCAGCTATCACACCCGTTTTGGGCCCCAACTCAACAACGATTTGTATCTGGAATATGAAGCGTTCGCCCATAAGGACTGGTTTGACTTCTATGGCTATGTCGACGTGCCAAAAGTCTTTGGTGCCGGTAATACGCCAGATCGTGGTATCTGGGACAAAGGATCCCCGCTGTTCATGGAGATCGAACCGCGCTTTTCCATTGATAAACTGACCAATACCCAATTGGGCTTCGGACCATTCAAAGAGTGGTACGTCGCCAACAACATCATTTACGATCAAGGGCAAAATAACGACTCACGTCAGAGCACCTGGTACGTAGGTTTGGGAACCGATATCAATACCGGCACAGACCTGTCGTTGTCCGCCAATATCTATGCCAAGTACCAGTGGCAAAACTACGGCGCACCGAATGAAGACCGCTGGGATGGCTACCGTTTTAAAATCAAATACTTCTACCCGATTACCTCCTTATGGGGTGGCAAGCTGACTTATATCGGTTTCACCAACTTCGACTTCGGTTCCGATCTGGCTGACAACGCTGGCCCGTCCCGTACCAGCAATGCGATTGCCTCCAGCCATATCCTGGCTCTGAATTACGACCACTGGCACTACTCGGTCGTCGCCCGTTACTTCCATAATGGCGGCCAGTGGGCCGATGGCACCGAACTGAACTTCGGTCGTGGTCCATTTAATGTCCGCTCCACTGGATGGGGCTATTATCTGGTGGCCGGTTACAACTTCTGATCCCCACCACTGCGTATCCCGGCCCATCGCCGGGATATCAAAAAAACCACAGTAATGCATTGATTAATATAAGTATTTAACACAACCACCGCCTACTACTCAGTGGGTAACACAACGTCCGGATTTCTGTCGGAGTAAAATGATGACCACACGTCGTTATAGTCAGGAACAGCGTCAGGCTGAACTGTTCAGCCGCATCGAGCAGGATATCCCCATCAGTGTAAATCTGGCATTACGTGAAGACCTGGGTGGCGAAGTCAACCCGGAGCACGACATCACCGCGCAGCTGTTACCAGCACAAACACCGGCCAATGCGGTGATCATTACCCGCGAAGCTGGCGTCTTCTGCGGGCAGCGCTGGCTGGACGAAGTGTTTCACCAATTAGGCGGCCACATTGCTATTGAGTGGCTGGTCCGCGACGGCGATGCGCTGACGGAAAACCAGCCGCTGTGCCGTCTGCATGGCCCCTCCCGTGTACTGCTGACCGGTGAGCGCACCGCACTCAATTTCCTGCAAACCTTGTCCGGTGTGGCAACCGAGGTCAGCCGCTATGTCGCACAGTTGGCAGGCGCTCATACCCAATTGCTGGATACGCGTAAAACGTTGCCCGGCCTGCGCACGGCGCTCAAATACGCGGTACTGTGCGGCGGCGGTAGCAACCACCGCCTCGGCCTGTCGGATGCCTTTCTGATTAAGGAAAACCACATTATCGCTGCCGGTTCCATCAAACAGGCCGTCGAGCACGCCTTCCAATTGCGTAGCGATGTGCCGGTAGAAGTCGAAGTAGAAACGCTGGATGAACTGCAACAGGCGCTGAGCGCTGGCGCGGATATCATCATGCTGGACAACTTCACGCTGGAAGGTATCCGCGAAGCGGTAACGCTGACACATGGCCGTGCGCTGCTGGAAGTCTCCGGCAACGTGACACTGCAAACGCTGCCAGATTACGCCGCCACCGGCGTTGACTATATCTCGGTAGGTGCGCTGACCAAACATGTGCAGGCGCTCGACCTGTCGATGCGTTTCAGTTAGTTCTTCTCGCTCCATCATGGCTCCACTCCATCAGCCCGGCATCTCCGGGTTGGTGGCTATCCTGCTTCCTCTCTGGCTTTTTCGCTAACGTATCTTTCGCTTGAACCCATCATTTTGCGAGCGAGCACGCCTGTTTTCTGCAACCACCAATCGTTGCACTCGCGGTTTTCGTAGCCGCTTCCTGATTGAAAACAGGGTTGTCGCCAGCCATGTCCCTTGTCGCTATCCTGCCGCCACCAGCCACACCAGGGAACCAATAACATGACACAACAAGGATTTTCACTGATTGAACTGATGGTGGTCATTGTCATCATCGCCATCCTGAGCGCGCTGGGAATCCCGGCGTATCAGGGCTATTTACAAAAAGCCGCCATGACCGACATGCTGCAAACCATGAGCGCTTATAAAACGGCTGTAGACCTCTGCAGCCTCAGTAACGCGGGGCTGGAAGGGTGCAGTGCAGGCAGCCAGGGAATCCCAACCCCAGCCACATCGCGCTATGTCAGCGCGGTCACGGTCAATCAGGGCATCATTACCCTGACCGGCCAGTCAACACTGCAAGGGTTGAGCGTCGTCATGACGCCCACGTTGGATACACAGAACGGCACATCCCGTTGGACGAGAGCCTGTCAGACCGGAACGAATGCAGATAGCCTGCGTCAGGCATGTGAAGACGTCTTTCGTTTTGACGCTACAGGCGGATGATCATCATGACTCACAACGCGTTACAACATGAATTGCAATTACTTTGCCGACGCTACCATGCCCTACTGCTGGATATGGATGAGCAGGTGGTTTCTATCGCCGTGGCAGGCACGGTAATGGAGGAACTGGTCGCCGCGCTGCGTTTTACCAGTCACCGACGAGTTCTGGTTGAGCAATGGCCTGCTGCACGGCTGGAAAAACAGCTGATGTCACCACAAGCTGAAGAAAACACCGCGCATTATCAAGCCGATACAACAACGCTCGACGAACCCGACGATGCGCCGGTGGTCCAGTTCATCAATCAGACGTTGAAACTGGCGATCCAGCGGCGTGCCTCTGATATTCATTTCGAACCGTTATCTGCCGGTTACCGTGTCAGACTACGTATTGACGGGGTTTTGCATGAAATCCCATCGGCACCGGATGCTTTGGCTGGGCGGTTGATCGCCCGGCTCAAAATCATGGGAAAACTCAATATCGCCGAGCGACGTTTGCCGCAAGATGGCCAGTTCAGCCTGCGGCTGGATAAGCTTGCCTACTCGCTACGCATCGCCACGTTGCCGGTTCAGGGCGGTGAGAAAGTGGTGCTGAGAGTGCTACAGGCACAACAGCAGGCTCTGGAACTGGATACGCTGGGCCTGCCAGCCCAGGCGTTGCGGCAATTAAAACGGACGCTGAGTTTGCCCCAAGGGCTGATTCTGGTTACCGGCCCTACCGGCAGCGGCAAGACGTTCACATTGTATAGCGCTATCCGCTGGCTGAATGACGTGAGCCGTAACATCTGTAGCGTTGAGGATCCCGTTGAAATTCCGTTGGCTGGTATCAATCAAACCGCTATCCATGCCCAAAGCCAGCTGGATTTCGCCAGGGTGCTGCGCGCCCTGCTGCGTCAGGATCCCGACGTGATCATGATTGGTGAAATCCGCGATGCCGAAACCGCAGAAATTGCCGTCAAAGCAGCGCAAACCGGCCACCTGGTACTCTCTACCCTGCATACCAATTCCGCCGCTGACACGCTGGCTCGTCTGGGGCATTTGGGGATCCCTGGTTATCTGCTGGCTGCCGCGCTCAAGCTGGTGATAGCCCAGCGTCTGGTCAGGCGATTGTGCCCGCATTGCCGTCAGTTAACCGAGGATGTCACCACCTTGCCCGATAATCTGTGGCAAGGCCCGTTACGACAGTGGCGAGCGGCAGGGTGTGAACACTGCTTCTCCGGTTACTATGGCCGCGCGGCGCTTTATGAACTGCTGCCAGTTACGCCAGCGCTTCAGCAGGCGTTAGCTGGCTCCACATCATGGTCTGATAGCAGTCAGATACGGCCCCGGCAGCAGGAAAACGGGCTGCTATCCGCTGGGCTGACACTGGTTCACGAAGGCATCACCTCGCTGGAGGAAGTCTATCGGGTGGTCGGTGACCGAATTGAATAAGGGCAGATGATGACGGTACAAAAACTCTATTACTGGCAAGCGCTTCGCGGTGATGGCGAATTCTGCACCGGTGAGCGAATCGGCACTAACCGAGATGAAATTTACCAGTATCTGCTGGAAATCGGCTACCAACCGTTGCGCCTTAAAACCGGGCAATACCTGACATCGCATTACTGGCGTGGCCCTCAGCTATCCATCATCATCCGGCAACTGGCGACGTTGCTACAGGCCGGGTTGCCATTGCTGGATGCATTGGACCTGTTGGGCCGTCAGCACGAAAAGGCAGGCTGGCGCTGCCTGTTGCAGGAAATCCGTTTGCAGGTGTCTCAGGGGCGAGCATTATCAGAAGTATTAGCCGATTATCCCGCCGTCTTCCCGGTAATGTGTAGTTCTCTGGTCGCGGTCGGCGAACTGACCGGTAAACTGGATGACTGTTGCGCACGGCTGGCAAACTATCAGGAAAACCAGCGCCAGCTCACCGGGAAGGTGGTCAAAGCCCTACGCTATCCGGCCTTTGTAATTACAGTCGGGCTACTCGTTGCACTGCTGATGTTAACGCTGGTCTTACCGGAATTCGCCGGGCTGTACGCCTCCTTTGATGCGCCACTCCCCTGGCTGACCCGCATGATGCTGGGCTTATCGGATACGCTGAGTCATCACGGCACGTTGCTCGTCACGCTTCCCGTGGTGATATTACTGAGTTATCGGCAGATACGCCGACAAAAAGTGGAATGGCAAAAGCGGGAGCAGCGGCTACTGTTGAGGCTGCCGTTGCTATCCACACTGGTACGGGGCCATTGCCTGAGTCAAATTTTTCATACGCTGGCAATGACGCAGCAGGCAGGATTAACGCTACCTTCCGGCCTAAATGCCGCCGCAACACTGAGTAACCCGGTTTATCAGCAATCGCTCACTGAAATCAAAAGTCAGCTTGAACAGGGCATTCCGCTCGGACAAGCTATCCATGACGATCCCTGGCTCTATCCTGCCCCTTGCCATCAACTCGTCAGCGTCGGGGAGGAAACCGGCGCGCTGGATCAGCTATTCGCCCGGCTGGCAGGCTGGTATGAGAACCATACCCGGCAATTTGCGGACACGCTGACACAAACGTTGGAACCGCTGTTGCTGGTCATCGTCGGCGGGCTGGTGGGAACACTGGTTATCGCCATGTATCTGCCGATTTTCCAGTTAGGGAATGTACTGGCAGGTGCCTGAACCCCACCAGTACATACACTCATCATGTTTCAGGCACTGACTATGTTTCAATCACTGACTATGTTTCAGGCATTTACCCTGTTCCACAGTTGCTGACGTGTTGGCTTCTCTACGACTCGCATAGTTGAGGTATATCAGCAGGTATCAGCCGTTAAACACCCGGTTTTCCTGCTCGGCAACCCGAATAAAAGTAGTGCGTTTGGTCAGCTCTTTCAGCCGTGCGGCACCCACGTAAGTGCAGGCGGAACGCAACCCGCCGAGAATATCGCGCACAGTGTGTTCTACCGGGCCGCGAAACGGCAAACGCACCGTTTTGCCTTCCGCGGCACGATAATCGGCAACGCCACCAACATGCCGCTCCATTGCGGAAGCGGAACTCATGCCGTAAAACAGCATCATTTTGCGGCCATCTTCCTCAATGATATCGCCACCGCTCTCTTCATGGGCCGCCAGTAACCCACCCAGCATCACGAAGTCTGCACCGCCGCCAAAGGCTTTGGCGACATCGCCTGGCACACTACAGCCGCCATCGCTGACAATCTGCCCGCCCAGACCATGTGCGGCATCAGCGCACTCGATAACCGCCGATAACTGCGGATAACCCACGCCGGTTTTCACCCGCGTAGTACAGACAGAGCCGGGGCCAATACCTACTTTGACAATATCTGCCCCTGACAATAGCAGCTCTTCCACCATTTCCCCGGTTACCACGTTACCGGCACAAATCACTTTGTCCGGAAAGACTTCGCGCGCTTTCTGCACAAAATTGACGAAATGCTCCGAATATCCGTTAGCCACATCAATACAGATAAACTTCAAGGCCGGTGATAACGCCAGAATTTGCGTCATTTTCTCGAAATCACCATCAGACGTGCCGCTCGATACCATTACATGACGTAAAACGGTAGCCGGTGTAGTCTCAATGAACTGCCTCCACTCAGTTACCGAATAGTGCTTGTGCACGGCGGTCAGCAGCTCAAATGACGCCAGTACCCGCGCCATCTCGAACGTCCCCACCGTGTCCATGTTGGCTGCAATAATCGGCACACCGGACCAGTCACCACCGGCATGTAAAAAGGCAAACTCACGCGTCAACTCCACGTCTGCCCGGCTTTTCAACGTAGAACGTTTGGGGCGAATAAGCACATCTTTAAAACCCAACTTGATATCTTCTTCAATACGCATGATAAACGACCTGATGAAGTGAGAATAATGGTCAAGGGAGGAACAGGCGATAGGCACCAATTCATAATGATCATACGCCCGAATAATCCGGCGGCAAGACTGCGATTTTCCCTCGATTTGGGCTAGAATCCGGTAAATTTACCCAGCCATTTCCAGTTGATTACCATGGCATACATCGTCGCGCTGACAGGCGGTATAGGCAGCGGAAAAAGTACGGTTGCTCAGGGCTTTGAAACACTAGGTGCCACTATTGTTGATGCGGACGTCATCGCCCGCCAGGTGGTGTCTCCTGGGCAGCCTGCTCTGGCAGCCATTGTTGAATATTTTGGCCGTGAGATATTACAGCCAGACGGCGCGCTGAACCGAAGCGCCCTGCGAGAGCGCATTTTTTCTAATCCAGAAGACAAACGCTGGCTCAGTGCCTTGCTGCATCCGTTGATCCATCAGGAAACTCAGCGTCAATTGGCGGCTGTTACCACCCCGTATGCGTTGTGGGTAGTTCCTCTGCTGGTGGAAAACCAGCTTCAAGGGCAGGCACAGCGTATTCTGGTGGTGGATGTTCCCCTGGAGACGCAATTGCAACGCACCATGGTCCGGGATGGCGTTTCCCGCGCCCAGGCGCAAAACATTCTGGCGTCGCAGGCCAGCCGTGAACAGCGGTTAGCCTGCGCCGATGATATTATCGATAATAATAGCAATCCGAGCGTACTCGCTCCGCGGATTGCCGCTCTGCATCAGCATTATCTGACGCTGGCTACATCCGCAACTGACAGGACGACCCATAATGAGTGACGTTTCCTCAACAGTTCTTTTTGAATATCCGCTGAATGAAAAAATGCGTACCTGGCTACGCCTGGAGTTTTTACTGCAACAAATGTACGACAACCATGCGTTGAAGGATATTGGCGTTGCCCTGACCTTCTTCCGCGCGGTAGCGGAGTTGCTGGATATTCTCGAACGCGGGGATGCCCGCCCCGACCTGCTGAAAGAACTGGAACGCCAGCAACAAAAACTGGCGCAGTGGGGCGAACTGCCGGAAGCAGACATTGAGCGCATTAACACGCTGCGTCAGAAGTTACGCAATCTGTCTGCCGAATTGATTGCCGCTCCGCGCATGGGGCAAGGGTTGCGTGAAGACAAGTTGATCGGTATGGTTCGGCAGCGCCTGAGCCTGCCGGGCGGATGTTGCAGTTTTGACCTGCCCACACTGCATATCTGGTTACATCAGTTGCCAGAACAAAAACAGTGGCAGACCCGCATCTGGCTGGACAGTGTATCGCCGTTAAAACGCTCGCTCGACAGCATACTGGAATTGATCCGCCATGCCGGTGCTTTCAAGGAACAAACCAGCCTTAATGGTTTCTATCAGGATAATGCAACCGACGCCGATCTGTTACGTTTACGGATTGGTCTTGAGCATCAGATCTATCCGCAAATATCTGGTCACAAGAGCCGTTACGCTATCCGCTTCCTGCCGCTGGATAGCGATGGGCAAACGCCTGCACGACTGGCATTCGAACTGGCTTGCTGCTAAGCAAGAGCGTTTCCCGAAGATAACCGTACCGAGGATAACAAGATGACCGTTGTAAAATGCCCCACCTGCACCAAACCGGTGGAATGGAGCGAAATTAGCCCTTATCGGCCGTTTTGTAGCAAACGTTGCCAGTTGATCGATTTGGGGGAATGGGCCGACGAGGAAAAACGTATTCCCAGCGCGGAAGATGTATCCGACAGCGATGCCTGGAGCGAAACACAGCACTAGTCCGGCATCGCTACTCATTCGACATTCGCTACTCGTTCGGTATTCATTGCCATTCCGTACCGCGATTCATGCAGGCCTCAGCACATGAATCGCCGACAACACAGCGAACTTCGGCTAAAACTTAGGCGATATCCGCCTTCAAGCGACGAATCATCTCGACGTTTGCAGGCGGAAATTCTGTTTCATCCAGCTCGTCAGCGGTCAGCCAGCGCGAGGGTTGGCCTTCTCGTCCATACGGCTCGCCGCGCCACTGCTCCACCAGGAAGAAGTGCAGCGTAATCAGGCGTTCGCCCGCCGAAAACGTTTTGCTGTCTAGCGGCTGTGGATTGATCACCTCAATCCCCGCTTCTTCATGCAGTTCTCGCACCAGCGCCTGCTCCGGCGTTTCGCCTTCTTCGACCTTGCCGCCGGGAAACTCCCATTTACCGGCCATGTGCACCCCAGCCGGACGGCAGGCGATGAAGAACTTTCGCTGCGGATTCCGGATTATCCCCACCGCCACAGATAAAGTTTTTTGCATCATGATCCTTTCAACCAGTGAAAAGGCGGTCAATGACCGCCTTTTATTTTGATATATCGCTACGCTATCGGCCTTACTTCTGCAAACGACCGTGGCACTGCTTATATTTTTTGCCAGAGCCGCATGGGCATGGGTCGTTACGGCCGACCTTGCGATCGGCATAAGGTGAACCGGTTGCGGCTTCATCCTGATGGCTCAACTGCTGCTGACGGGCCAGACGCTCGGCTTCTTCACGGCGCTGCTGTTCCAGTGCTTCGATTTCTTCCGGCATCCGCACCTGAACCTTACTCAGGGTGCTGATCACTTCATATTTGAGGCCTTCCAGCATAGCAGCAAACATGGCGAACGACTCGCGCTTGTATTCTTGCTTCGGATCTTTCTGCGCATACCCGCGCAGATGAATCCCCTGACGCAGATAGTCCATCGCCGCCAGATGTTCTTTCCACAGCGAATCCAGCGTTTGCAGCATCACGCCTTTCTCGAAGTTACGCATGACATCGCTGCCAACCACTTCTTCCTTACGACCATACACTTCCACCGCCTGCGCGTAGATACGTTCACGCAGTGTCTCTTCGTGCAGATCCGGCTCCTTGTCCAGCCATTCGGCGATCGGCAGTTCGAGATCAAAGTCATTTTTCAAACGCTGTTCCAGTCCCGGAACATCCCACATTTCCTCCAGAGACTGCGGCGGAATATGAGCATCAATGGTGACCTTAAACACGTCTTCACGAATGCTGTTGATGGTTTCGCTGATATCAGACACATCCAGCAGCTCGTTGCGCTGAGTATAGATAGCGCGACGCTGGTCATTAGCCACATCATCGTACTCAAGCAACTGTTTACGAATATCAAAGTTGCGGTTTTCCACCTTGCGCTGTGCGTTGGCGATCGCCTTGGTTACCCACGGATGCTCAATCGCTTCGCCTTCTTTCATCCCCAGTTTGCGCATCATATTAGAAACGCGATCCGAGGCAAAAATACGCATCAGCGCATCTTCCATCGACAGGTAGAAACGGGAAGAACCTGGGTCACCCTGACGGCCAGAACGACCGCGCAACTGGTTGTCGATACGGCGGGATTCATGGCGCTCGGTGCCGATAATGTGCAGACCACCCGCAGCCAGCACCTCATCATGGCGTTGCTGCCATTCAGCTTTAATAGCGGCGATTTGGGCTTCGTCTGGATTTTCCTGTTGGGCCACTTCTGCCTGCCAGCTACCGCCCAGCACGATATCAGTACCACGGCCCGCCATGTTGGTAGCGATGGTCACCGCACCTGAACGCCCGGCCTGCGCCACGATATCCGCTTCCATCGCGTGGAACTTGGCGTTCAATACATTGTGCTTGATACCAGCTTTGGTCAGCGCATGTGATACCACTTCGGATTTTTCGATGGAAATGGTCCCCACCAGCACCGGCTGCCCTTTGGCGGTACGCTCTCTGATATCTTCAATGATAGCGCCGATTTTTTCCTGCTCGGTCATGTACACCAAATCCGGTAGATCTTTACGGATCATTGGGCGGTTGGTTGGCACGACGATAGTGTCTAACTTATAAATCGAGCTAAATTCGAACGCTTCGGTGTCTGCCGTACCAGTCATCCCGGCCAGTTTTTCATAGATACGGAAGTAGTTCTGGAACGTGATCGAGGCCAGTGTCTGGTTTTCATTGTTGATCTTGACGTTTTCCTTGGCTTCCACCGCCTGGTGCAAACCATCGGACCAGCGACGCCCCTGCATGGTACGACCGGTATGTTCATCAACGATAATGACTTCGTCGTCTTTCACAATGTAGTCGACATCGCGGGTAAACAGCACATGCGCACGCAGTGCTGCCGTCACGTGGTGCATCAGCATGATGTTGGCAGGCGAATACAGTGACTCGCCCTCTTCCATGATACCGCCCTGCACCAACAACTCTTCAATTTTAACCAGACCGCGTTCAGTCAGGTTAACCTGACGCGCTTTCTCATCCACCGAGAAGTGGCCTTCACCGTGGAAAGTATCCGAATCCTCTTTCTCCTGACGGATCAGATGCGGAATAATTTTATTCACCCGCATATAAAGCTCGGAGCTGTCTTCCGCCGGACCAGAGATAATAAGCGGAGTCCGCGCTTCATCGATCAAGATGGAGTCCACTTCATCCACCAGTGCGTAATACAGTGTGCGCTGCACGCGCTCTTCCGGGCTGAATGCCATGTTGTCGCGCAGGTAATCAAAACCGTACTCGTTGTTCGTGCCGTAGGTAATATCGGCAGCGTAGGCTTCGCGCTTGGCCGGTGCAGGCATACCCGGCAGGTTAATGCCGACGGTCAGCCCCAGGAATTCAAACAACGGGCGGTTATTTTCGGCGTCACGCTGAGCCAGATAATCGTTGACGGTCACCACATGCACGCCTCGACCGGTCAGCGCATTAAGGTACGCCGGTAGAGTTGCCGTCAGGGTTTTACCTTCACCGGTACGCATTTCCGCGATGCAGCGCTCGTTCAACACCATACCGCCAATCAGCTGTACATCGAAGTGGCGCATCCCAAACACTCGCTTACTGGCTTCACGCACCACCGCGAAGGCTTCCGGCAACAGCGACTCCAGCGTTTCACCCTTCTTGATACGGTCACGAAACGCCTGAGTTTTCGCCTTCAGCTCATCATCGGAAAGTTTTTCCATATCCGGTTCGAGGCGATTGATCACATCCACAATTTTGCGCATACGGCGCAACGCACGGTCATTACGGCTACCGAAAACTTTGGTCAATAACTTGATTAACATAGTAATTTTAATCTCAACAATGCCAGTCCATCGATGCTGGCACGACATCAGAAAAGGAATCTACGGCTACATGCCATAGAGCAGCACACTATCGACGTCAGGCTAGCGGCCCGGCACGAATGCCCTGCACCTGCGCTAGCCACAGGCCGGTATGATGGGAAGGTGAAAAATGAGTCGGCACCCGATCAGCGAGGGCAAAAATGTGTGGTGTCGCTTCGCGCGTCAGCAACGCATTCAGCGTCTCCAGCAATACCTGATGATGTAATCGGGAAGCCTCTGTTGCCTCAACCACAGTAACAGGTGGTGTAAAAGCAAACGACAGATGACGAATCACCGTACGGATGGCATGCTGATGCCAGAAATCATTACTGAACAGCGAACGGCGACGAGAATCTTTTAAAGCCGCCAGATCGGTGAGATTAAAATAAGATACGCTCGGACGACTGATTGCCGATGCGGAATTGGGTGCAGTAGAAGCCTCGCGGGATTCGGTGAAGTTGGCAGGCAGGCCGAGCGTCGCCGCGACCATCCCCAGTAGCAGGTGAGGCCAAAAATAACGTCTGCCAAATTGTCGCCAACGATTTAAAATACCAATCACAAGTTTCTTTCCGTCGGAGCCTGCGTTATGCGTGATAACCGTCCACAATCACTGGAGTCATTTTTCGATGGCGCATCGCAAACCGGGTCAGGCCCGCTGCATGATATTCAACAACGAGCGCTCGCACTGTTAAAACTCAATCGGGCGGTGCACGCCTTATTACCAACAGCGCTACGTTCATACTGCCGAGTAGCCAACTATCGTCATGGTCTGCTAGTGCTGGAAACTGCCAGCGCCAACTGGCTGATGCGGTTACGTTATGAACAACCTGCCCTGCTTTCCGCTTTGCGCGCACAAATACTACCATCATTGGCAGCAATCGACATCAGGATTAATCCAGCGCTAGCCGCAAAAATGCATGAAAATGAGAAAACCCATACTATTGCGCTGACAGATGAAACGACTGTGACAACAACACGAATTCTCAGTGTGCAGAGTGCGGAAATATTGAAGGGACTGGCGGAGCAAAGTCCGGAACGACTACAGAAAATACTAAAACGACTGGCTTCGCTGGCCGGAGAGAATACCAGCGAAAACCAGTCGTCATGATGTCATGTATTGCGGAATCAGGCCAGAACGGTTGACGGCGCTTTGAAAGCCAGCGGCATTTCCGCTTCATCTTCAAAGGTCACGAATTCCCACGCTTCCTGTTTAGCCAGCACAGCCTTCAGCAGCTTGTTGTTCAACGCATGGCCAGATTTGAACGCCGTGAACGCGCCAATGATATTGTGACCACACATGAACAAGTCACCGATCGCGTCCAGCATTTTGTGGCGCACGAACTCATCATCAAAACGCAGGCCGTCTTCATTCAGCACACGGTAATCATCCACCACGATCGCACTATCGAGACTGCCGCCCAGGCACAGGCCGCGGGATTGCAGATACTCGATATCACGCATAAACCCAAAGGTGCGCGCACGGCTTATCTGGCGAACAAACGCATCAGCGGAGAAATTCAGCTTGAAGCGCTGTGAACCAGAATCAATCACCGGATGATTGAAGTCGATGGTGAAATCGAGGCTAAAACCATTGAATGGCTTTAATTCTGCCCATTTGTCGCCGTCTTCTACACGTACTGGCTGTTTGAGTCGAACGAACTTCTTGGCACAGTTCAGTTCTTCGATACCAGCATCCAGCAACAGGTAGACAAACGGACTCGCGCTGCCATCCATGATCGGAATTTCAGGTGCATCAACCTCAACAACGATGTTGTCGATGCCTAACCCCGCCAGGGCCGCATTCAGATGCTCCACCGTCGAAATACGCACGTCATGCTCATTAACCAGGCAAGTACAGAGCATAGTATCACGTACGGATTTGGCATCAGCCGGAAAATCAACCGGTGGATTCAAGTCAGTACGACGATAGATGACCCCGGTGTTCGCCGGTGCAGGACGCATAGTCAGGGTGACTTTCTTGCCGGTATGAAGACCGACCCCTGTCGCCTGTACGATACGTTTTAATGTACGTTGTTTGATCATCGTATTATCTCGCATTCATCTGAACCTACGGCCTTAGTTTAAACCAAGACCGGCGGCACAGTTTAGCACAAAGAGCGGAGATTCCAACCTAACCTTAGTCAGCCTGCTTACGCAGGAAAGCAGGAATATCGAGATAATCCGGCTCTTTATTGGTCTGCACACTCTGGTCATTCACCACTTTAGCGGCAGGTTTTTCCTGCGTCAGCGGCGTCATACCATGTTGTTGATAGCGGTGGTCCATAACCGGCTGGCTGCTCTGTTTGTTGGTAACCAGCGTAATTTCCGGACGTTTGTCCATGCCGATACCAGTCGCGACCACGGTCACTCGCAGTTCGTCGTTCATTTCCGGATCCAGCGACGTACCAATCACTACCGTTGCATTATCGGATGCAAATGCGCGAATGGTATTACCAACAGTCTCAAATTCATCCAGACGCAGATCGAAACCAGCAGTGATGTTAACCAACACACCACGCGCACCGGAAAGGTCGATATCTTCCAGCAGCGGGCTGGAGATAGCCATTTCCGCCGCTTCTTCCGCACGGTCTTCACCGCGAGCCACGCCAGACCCCATCATGGCGTAACCCATTTCGGACATAACGGTACGCACGTCAGCAAAGTCGACGTTCATCAGACCCGGACGGGTAATCAGCTCGGCGATCCCCTGTACCGCACCTTTCAACACGTCGTTCGCCGCGCCGAACGCGTCCAGCAGGGAGATACCACGACCCAGCACTTTCAACAACTTATCGTTAGGGATGGTGATCAGCGAATCCACGTGCTTGGACAGCTCCGCGATTCCCTGCTCAGCAAACGCCATGCGTTTTTTGCCTTCAAAATTAAACGGCTTGGTCACTACGGCAACCGTCAGGATACCCAGATCCTTGGCGACTTCCGCCACCACTGGTGCCGCACCGGTGCCCGTGCCACCGCCCATACCGGCTGCGATGAACACCATGTCCGCACCTTCCAGTGCAGAGCGCAGTGCTTCACGATCTTCCTCAGCGGAATTGCGGCCCACTTCAGGGTTAGCGCCTGCACCCAGACCTTTGGTAATACCGCTACCGATCTGGATAGTCTGGCCGACCGCTGTTTTGCGCAGTGCCTGCGCATCAGTGTTAACCGCAAAGAATTCAACACCTTCGATGCGTTCACGCACCATGTGTTCGACAGCGTTACCGCCGCCACCACCGACGCCGATGACTTTAATCACCGCGTCGTTGGTTAACTCCATTGGTTCAAACATAGTTTCTCTCCGTCTTGTGCCTGTGTTACTTCAAGATCAAAAAAGTCGTGCTAAATGATCTCTTTTGATAACCGTCAAAATTCTTTTCTCAGCCAGCTGTTCAGGCGTTTAAACCAGTTGCTGACTGAGGTGCGTTTCTCAACTTCGTGTTCGCCACTCAGATGAGACTCTTTGCCGTAATGCAGCAGCCCAACCGCTGTCGAGTAATAGGGCTCCTGCGCATAATCCGTTAATCCGGTGATATTCAACGGCTGACCGATGCGTACCTGCGTGTGGAAAACACGCTGCGCACAGGCCGCCAGACCGTCAATTTGCGCCGCACCGCCGGTCAGCACAATGCCAGCCGCCAGGTGATGCTTCACGCCTTGCTGGCGCAGTTGTTCCTGTAACTGCAACAGCTCGTCATTCACCAGGTTCAATAACTCGGTATAGCGAGGCTCAATCACCTCCGCCAGTGTCTGACGTTGCAGACTACGCGGCGGACGGCCACCGACGCTCGGCACTTCTACGGTTTCATCTTTGCTGACGATGGAACCGAGCGCACAGCCGTAACGTACCTTGATCGCTTCCGCATCCGTAGGCGGCGTGCCAAACGCATAGGCTATATCGCTGGTGACTACGTTACCAGCATAAGGAATCACTTTTGTGTGACGCAGCGCGCCGCCGGTATACACCGCCATATCCATGGTGCCGCCGCCGATATCCACTACGCACACGCCCAGTTCACGTTCGTCTTCGGTCAGTACTGCATAACTCGATGCCAACCCGGCGAAAATCAGTTGATCCACCTTCAGACCGCAACGCTCCACCGCTTTAACAATGTTCTTCGCCATGTCGTTATGACAGGTGATCAGGTGCACTTTGGCTTGCATCCGCACACCAGATAATCCAACCGGGTTTTTAATCCCTTCCTGATAATCGATGGCGTATTCCTGCGGGATCACATGCAAAATACGGTGCTCATCACGGACCCGGACAGACTTGGCCGTATGCACCACGCTTTCTACATCGTCCTGCGTAACTTCTTCTTCGGAGATAGGCACCATGCCGATCTCGTTCTGGCAGCTGATGTGCTTACCGGACAACGCCAGATACACGGATGAAATCTGGCAATCAGCCATCAGCTCGGCCTGATCGATGGCACGCTGAACGCACTTGACCACCGATTCCAGATCGTTAACACCGCCTTTATCCATGCCCCGTGACGGGCAGCTTCCCACACCGATGATATTGATCATGCCATCAGGCAGAACTTCACCTACCAGTGCAGCCACTTTTGCTGTACCGATTTCCAGCCCAACTACCAGTTTTCTGTCCGTCGACTTGATCATTGCTGTTTAGCCTGTGCCTGATTTTGTTGCCGATTACCGTTCTTTTGCTGATCAATGTCTTTTTGCTGATCAATAAATGCCGGGCTCCACCCTACCGCAGCGCCGGTGTCATACCGCAGGTCCACATAGTTAACCCGCTTGTTTTCATTCTGAGCCTGCCGTTGCACCAACGGATACAGCTCCAGAAAACGCGCCAGACGCCGACTTCGGTCATCACGTCCCAAATCGAGACGGATATCATCGTCCAGCCCAACCTGCCATGAATGGCGCGCAGTCATCGCCACCATCTTCACCGTGAACTTACCTGCCGACAGTATCTGGTTCATCTCGCGATACCCTTCCAGCACGTCTTCTTCACCGCCCTCTGGGCCGTACAACATCGGCATCTTTTGGTTGCCGATACGCTCAGCAGGCACGCTGAAAGTGTTACCTTCACTGTCAACCATAAGCTGGTCATTCCAGCGCGCAAACGGAACATATTCAACCAGATGAATCTTTAATTCGTCCGGCCATTGCTTACGTACACTGGCCTGTTTAATCCAGGGCAGTCGTTCAATCTGCTGCTGGATGACATTCACATCCTGCGTCATGAACGTCCCCGGCGATCCCAACGACAAAATCGCCTGGCGAATATCGTCATTGGTGGTGTAGTGTCGCTCGCCAGTCACCACCAGCCGGGACAGCGGCAGGCGACTGGCATCTTTCATCCAGCCCAGCACCATCCAGCTTCCCCACAGAATGGTGCCGACCACCATCAGCAGGAAAAAAATTCCCGCCAATTGACCGCCATTGCTGCGTCGTGTGCCTTTTTCCTGCTCACGTCCGCGTGTATTCAACGCCGCCTGCGACATACTAATCAGCCAACTCCACAGCGGATACGCGGCGGTAACCGTTGTTTGTCTGGACTGAGCGCGAAACGTCGGCGCACCGAACCGCAACCGGCCCCAGGCCGGTATCGTCGCAGTCAGTATGGGTACGCGTCATTTCTATCATCACGTGCTCAGTCATCCTGTTCTCAGTCTTTGCCCTTCGCCTGCAGACGATTTTCCGCCAGCCGACGCGCCAGTTTGCCAATGTTGCCAGCCCCCTGAACCAGCACCAGATCATCACCCTGCAGTGCCTGAGCCAGCAATTCAGGCAACGCTTCCACATCCGGCACCATGATCGGGTCGATTTTGCCGCGCCCGCGAATGGTGCGACACAGCGACCGGCTGTCCGCTCCCGGAATCGGCGCTTCGCCAGCCGGGTACACATCCAGCATCAGCAGCACATCCACCTGGGACAGCACATGCGCGAAGTCATCGTACAGATCCCGCGTGCGGGTATAACGATGCGGCTGAAAAATCATCACCAGGCGTTTATCCGGCCAGCCAGCGCGCGCTGCCTTGATGGTAGCGTCCACTTCCGTTGGGTGATGTCCATAATCATCCACCAGCATGGCGCTGCCGCTTTTACCGTTGACCGGCTGTAGCGGGAATTCGCCCAGGAAATCAAAGCGACGCCCAGTCCCCTGAAAGCGCGCCAGCGCACGCAGAATCGCATCGTCATCAATGCCTTCTTCCGTCGCCACCGCAACCGCCGCCGCTGCATTCAGCGCATTGTGGCGACCCGGCGCGTTCAGCGTCACATTCAGCAACGGTTTGCCCTGACGCGCGAGCGTAAACAGCCCCTGCGCCCCGACCTGCCGGTAGTCAGCCACCCGTACATCCGCATCGTCGCTGAAACCATAAGTGGTGATGTGACGCCCCACTTTTGGCAACAGCTCCCGAATCACCGCATCATCCAGGCACATCACCGCATGGCCATAAAACGGCAGGTTGTGCAGGAAGTTGATGAACGTCTGCTTGAGGTTCTCAAAATCCCCCTGATACGTGTCCATATGGTCGGCTTCGATGTTGGTCACAATCGCCACCATCGGCTGCAAATGCAGGAACGACGCATCACTCTCGTCCGCTTCCGCAATCAGGTAACGGCTCGACCCCAGGCGGGCGTGCGTGCCGGCCGCTTTGACCAGCCCGCCGTTGACGAACGTCGGGTCCAGCCCCGCTTCGGCGTAGATACTGGTCACCATCGCCGTGGTCGTGGTCTTGCCATGTGTCCCGGCGATGGCGATGCCATGACGAAAGCGCATCAATTCTGCCAGCATTTCTGCCCGGCGAATCACCGGAATACGGGCCTCATGTGCCGCGATAATCTCCGGGTTGTCCGCTGCAATCGCGCTGGACACCACCACTACACTCGCCTCATTCACATTTTCCGGGCGATGGTGGAAATAAATCTGGGCACCCAGATCGGTCAATTGCTGCGTCACGGCGTTAGGTGCCAGATCAGACCCGCTGATCTGATAGCCCTCGTTAGCCAGGACTTCGGCGATACCGCCCATGCCAGCACCACCGATGCCAACAAAATGGATGTGCCGGACGCGGTGCATCTCGGGCACGATTGAACGCAGTTTCGCCAGTTCTTGAGTATTCACTATCTTCTATCGCAACCTACATCAACGCTGGCTATTGCCAGCCATTATCATTAATTCCGGACAGCGTTAACCGCCCGCTGCATCGCCGCCGCCGCAACTTCGGCCGCTACACGTTCCGTCGCATCGGGAATCGCCACGGTACGAGCTTTCTGCGCCATGTCGCGTAACGTAGCGCGATCCCAGGCTGACAACACCTCGCTTATCGCGTCCACGCTGAGGTCGGCCTGTTCAATAATCCTTGCGGCACCCGCCTGTTCCAGCGGCAACGCATTCCAGTACTGCTGCCGATCCTTATGCTGGAACGGCACAAACAATGCAGGCAACCCGGCCGCGGCAATCTCGCTGACGGTTAGCGCGCCGGAACGGCACACCACCACATCGGCCCAGGCATACGCCGCCGCCATGTCGTCGATAAACTCGGTAATCCGGTGCTGCGACTCACCGGCTTGTGCATACGCAGCCTGCACTTCCGCCTGAGCGCCTTTACCGGTTTGGTGCCAGATGGTAACGGCGTCATGCAGCCGCGCCGCGACACCAGGCAGGGTTTGATTCAGCACCCGCGCCCCCTGACTTCCGCCAACCACCAGTACCCGCACCGGGCCGCTACGTTCAGCCAATCGTTCTGTTGGCGACGGCAGCGCCAGCACATCGGTACGCACCGGGTTTCCCACTACATCCGCATCAGGAAACGCGCCAGGGAATGCTTGTAATACTTTTTTGGCGATGCGCGACAACCAGCGGTTGGTCAACCCAGCGATACCGTTTTGCTCGTGCAAGACAACCGGTATGCCACACAACCAGGCCGCCAGACCGCCGGGTCCGGACACATAACCCCCCATGCCCAACACCACATCCGGCTGATAGCGACGCATAATCGCCTGCGCCTGCCGTACCGCCCGGAAGATACGTACCGGTGCCAGTAACAACGCTTTCAGTCCCTTGCCGCGCAGACCGGAAATGCGAATAAAGTCGATGTCGATGCCGTGTTTCGGCACCAGATCCGCTTCCATCCGATCTGCCGTGCCCAGCCAGCGTACCTGCCAGCCTTGCGCCATCAGATGATGCGCCACCGCCAGACCGGGGAACACATGCCCGCCGGTGCCGCCAGCCATCACCATCAAACGCTTGCCTTCGCCACTCATCGGGCACCCCTCGTAAACGCCTGCGCTTTGGTCAGACGCGTTTCATAATCAATTCGCAACAACAACACGATAGCCGTCGACATAATTAGCAGACTGGAACCACCGTAGCTGATCAGCGGCAATGTCAGCCCTTTGGTTGGCAACATGCCTGCGGCCGCGCCAACATTCACCAGCGTCTGAAAACTGAACCAAATGCCGATGGAGCAAGCCAGAAAGCCCGAAAAACGCTGATCGATTTCCAGCGCCCGCCGTCCTATCGACATCGCCCGAAAAGCGACGAAGAATATCATTAACAACGCCAAAACCACACCGATATAGCCCAGTTCCTCCCCCAGAATGGAGAAAATGAAGTCGGTATGTGCTTCCGGCAAATATTCCAGTTTCTGGATAGAATTGCCGAGCCCCTGTCCCCACAGTTCACCGCGGCCAAACGCCATCAACGACTGGGTCAACTGGTAACCACTGCCGAACGGGTCATCCCACGGATTCCAGAACGACGTCACGCGGCGGACACGATACGGTTCGGCGATAATCAACAGCGCGACGGCGAAGATGCCACAACCGATGATCGCCAGGAACTGCCACAGTTTGGCTCCAGCAAGAAACAACATCGCCAGCGTAGTAATGAACAACACCACCACTGTGCCGAGGTCCGGCTGAGCCAACAACAGCACCGCCAGCACCACCATCACGCCCATCGGCTTACAAAATCCCCAGAAGTTATTCCGTACTTCTTCGACTTTGCGCACCATGTAGCTGGAGAGGTAGCAGAACAATGACAACTTCGATAACTCTGCTGGCTGAATACGCAGTGGGCCAAGGGAAATCCAACGTGATGCCCCGTTGACCGAGCTTCCCACCACCAACACGATCAGCAGCATCACGATCGACGCCAGCAGCAATACCACGCTGTAACGCTGCCAGACTTCCATCGGCACCCGCATGGTGACCAGCGACAGACCGAACGCCAGCCCCAGATACAGCGCATCGCGCTTGGCAAACAAAAAGGGATCGCTAGCTAACCGCTGCCCGACAGGCATCGACGCCGAAGTCACCATCACAAAGCCGATCACCGCCAGCCCCAGGGTCAACCACAGCAACGTCCGGTCGTACAGCACGGTGCTGAGGTTGTCGCTTTCACGCGTCCCCATCACCCAGCTTTTCAGACGTTCGACCATGCCGACCCCGATAAAACGCATTATCCCAGCTCCTCTGCCAGGCGGGCGAACTCGTCACCACGCTGTTCAAAACTGCGGAACTGATCGAGACTGGCGCACGCTGGCGACAGCAACACCATGTCTCCCGGTTGGGTGCGGCTGGCGATAAGGCGCATCGCCTGCTCCATGGTGTCGGTCTGTTCAGCGATTTCCGGTCGCAGCGCCGCCAGTTGCCCACCATCGCGACCAAAGCAGTACAACCGAATGTGCTCGCCCTGCAGGTAATGTAATAACGGAGAGAAATCCGCCGATTTCCCATCACCGCCCAACAACAGATGCAGCGTGCCGTCGACATGCAGCCCGCTCAGCGCCGCCTCGGTACTACCAACATTGGTTGCTTTGGAATCGTTGACCCAGCGCACGTCATGACGCGCCAGCACCAGTTGGAAACGGTGCGGCAGGCCGGTAAAGGTCGTCAGTGCGATCAGGGCCGACGAGCGGGGAATGCCAACAGCGTCCGCCAGCGCCAGCGCAGCCAGCGCATTGGTGTAGTTGTGCTGACCGACCAGCTTGATCTCGCGGGTATTCAGCACCCGCTCACCTTTTACCCGCAGCCAGGTTTCGCCCTGCTGCCGGTTCAGATGGTAATCGCCCACGTCCACACCGAAACTCAGGCAGCGCGCATCAGCACCACGCACCGGCATGGTCAAGGCATCGTCCGCGTTCACAATGCAGACTTTGGCGTTTTCATAAATACGTAATTTGGCGGCGCGGTACTGTTGCAATCCCAACGGGTAGCGGTTGGTGTGATCCTCGGTAACGTTAAGAATTGTGGCAGCGGCAGCGTGCAAGCTGTAGGTGGTTTCTAACTGGAAGCTCGACAGCTCCAGCACATACAACTGGCTTTCCTGCTTAAGCAGTTCCAACGCCGGAACACCAATGTTACCGCCGACGCCGACGGCCCAACCGGCCGCACGCGCCATTTCCCCCACCAGCGTGGTCACGGTGCTTTTACCGTTGGAACCGGTGATAGCGACAATCGGTGCCTGCGCTTCGCGGCAGAACAGTTCGATATCGCCGATAATCTCAATGCCAGCTTGTGCTGCTTCGCACAGAATTGGCGTCGCCAGCGCAATACCGGGACTGGCGACGATCAGATCGGCGGACAGTAGCCACTCATCATTGAGGCCGCCCAGATGACGTTCAACGGACTCAGGCAGCTTATCCAGGCCAGGCGGACTAATACGGGTATCCACCACGCGCGGCACCACCCCGCGTGCAAGGAAAAAATCAACACAGGAGAGCCCTGTCAGCCCTAACCCGATAATGACAACCTTTCTACCCTGATAGTCCATTTTTTACCGTACCTTGAGCGTTACCAGGCCGATGAGCATCAGCATCAACGAAATAATCCAGAACCGTACAATCACTCGCGGCTCCGGCCACCCCTTAAGTTCATAATGATGGTGGATAGGTGCCATACGGAAAATCCGCTGGCCACGGAGTTTGAAGGACCCCACCTGCAAAATGACGGACAGGGTTTCCACCACAAACACCCCGCCCATGATCACCAGCAAAAACTCCTGACGCAGCAACACCGCGATAGTGCCGAGTGCACCGCCCAGCGCCAGCGAGCCGACATCGCCCATAAACACCTGCGCCGGATAGGTGTTAAACCACAAAAATCCGAGCCCTGCGCCGACAATCGCAGTACACACCACCACCAGTTCGCTGGCGTGACGGATGTACGGAATATGCAAATAGCTGGCGAAATTCATGTTGCCGGTCGCCCAGGCCACCAGCGCGAAACCGACCGCCACAAACACCGTCGGCATGATGGCCAACCCGTCCAGACCATCGGTGAGGTTGACGGCATTACTGGTGCCGACAATCACGAAGTAGGCCAGCACGATGTACATCACACCCAGTTGCGGCATCACGTCCTTAAAGAATGGCACCACCAACTGCGTTGCTGGCGTATCCTTACCAATCGCATACATGGAAAACGCGACTGCCAACGCCAGTACCGACTGCCAGAAGTACTTCCAGCGGGCAATCAACCCACGGGTGTCCTTGCGCACCACTTTGCGGTAGTCATCCACAAACCCGACAACGCCGTAACCCACCAGCACCAGCAGCACGCACCAGACATACGGGTTAGCCAGGTTGACCCACAACAGCACCGAAATAATGATCGACGCCAGAATCATTACCCCGCCCATGGTCGGCGTGCCACGCTTGCTGAAATGGGACTCCGGCCCTTCGTTACGCACCACCTGACCGATTTGCAGGCGCTGCAACCAGGCGATCAGGTGCGGTCCCATCCACAGGGAAATGATTAACGCCGTCAGCAGGCTGACAATGGCCCGGAACGTCAAATACGAAAAGACGTTAAAGCCGGAATAAAACTTGACCAGATGCTCGGCCAGCCAAACTAACATGTGGCATTCTCCTGTAATGCATGTACTACCTGTTCCATCGCAGCACTGCGTGAACCTTTAATTAAAACGGTGATGGTATTGTGCTGCGCCACCAGCGCCCGCAAACGAGCGATCAACGCAGTTTTATTGTCAAAATGCTCACCTGCGCCGCTGGCATCGCCGATAAGCGCGCTTAACACGCCTACGCTCAATACTTTTTCAATGTTTGCCTTGCGGGCTGCTTCGCCCACCTGACGGTGACACGCCTGCGCATTCTGGCCCAATTCGGCCATATCACCGACCACCATCACTCGGTAGCCTGGCATCTCCGCCAGCACCTGCGCCGCCGCAGTCATTGACCCAACGTTGGCGTTGTAACTGTCGTCCAGCAGCAATTTCCCTGGGGCCAACACAATCGGGAATAGCCGCCCCGGCACCGCCTGCAATTGCGCCAAACCAGCCTTCACCGCATCCAGCGAGGCACCTACCGCCAGCGACAGCGCCGCCGCCGCCAATGCATTGGCGATGTTATGACGCCCCGGCAACGGTAAGGTCACCGCGATATTGCCTGTCGGCGTATGCAGCACGAAATCGGTCCCACGCTCGCTGATGCTGACATCGCTGGCGTAAAAATCGACACCCGCGCGCGCCTGCGGCGAAAAGCGCCACAGGGTTTTCCCCGTCAGCGCATCGTGCCAACGAGCCTCATCGTGGCTATCAGCATTGAGGATCGCCACGCCATCAGTTGACAGACCGCTAAAAATTTCGCCTTTAGCCTGCGCCACGCCTTCAAGCGAGCCAAAGCCTTCCAGATGCGCGGCGGCCAGGTTATTCACCAGCGCCGCTTCCGGGCGCACCATCGCCGTGGTGTAAGCAATTTCGCCGATATGGTTAGCACCCAGCTCAATCACCGCATAATCATGCTCCGGCGTCAGACGGAACAACGTCAGCGGCACGCCGATATCGTTGTTGAAATTACCGGCGGTATACAGCACGTTGCCGCACTGACGCAAAATCGCCGCGGTCATTTCCTTGACGGAGGTTTTTCCCGAAGAGCCCGTCAGCGCCACCACGCGAGCCCGGCTTTGTTGACGCACCCAGCCCGCCATCGCCCCCAGCGCCAGACGCGTATCATCCACCACCAGCTGCGGCACGCTTATTGGTAAGTGCTTACTCACCAATAATGCGACCGCCCCATGATTAACGGCATCTGCTGCGTAATCATGAGCATCAAATTTTTCCCCGCGCAACGCGACGAACAGACAGCCATCGGTGAGTTTACGGGTATCCGTGGACACCTCACTGATAATCAGGTCTTCCCCCACCAACCGGGCACCCAGTACATCAGCCAACTGCCGCAACGAAACGCTGATCATACGATAACCCCCAGCAGACGTGCGACAGTAATACGATCCGAATAATCCAACCGCTCATTTCCTACCAACTGGTAGTCTTCGTGCCCTTTGCCTGCGACCAACACCACATCATCAGCGCCAGCCTGCATCACCGCACTGGTGACGGCTTCCGCCCGACCGGCAATCACCTGCACCCGGCCCGCATCCAGCAATCCGCTCAGGATATCGGTCACAATCGCCTGCGGGTTTTCGCTGCGCGGGTTATCGTCAGTCACAATCACCCGATCCGCCAGTTGTTCCGCAATCGCCCCCATTAGTGGGCGCTTACCTCTGTCGCGATCGCCGCCGCAACCGAATACGCACCACAGTACGCCCCGGCAGTGCAAACGCGCCGCCGCCAGCGCTTTTTCCAGCGCGTCTGGGGTATGGGCGTAATCCACCACCACCGTCGGTCGGCCGCTGGCAAGAAAAACTTCCATTCTACCGCAGACCGGCTGCAGCGCAGAGCCGCTCTTCACCAGCTGTTCCAGCGAATAACCCAGTGACAACAGCGTCGCCAGCGCTAACAACAGGTTACTGACGTTGAACGCGCCCATCAGGCGACTATTGATCTCACCAGCACCCCAGCTGGAGTCAAATTGCACGGTGAAACCGCTGTCGTGATAATCGATACGGGTGGCTTTCAGCCAGTGCGCCCGGCCAGCATCGATCTCGCCCGCCACACTCACCGCCACCGCTTGCGGTAAGCGGCTTAACCAACGACGGCCAACCTCGTCATCGGCGTTAATGATTTTCTGCCCGACCTGATGCTCAGCGAACAGCCGCCATTTAGCCGCTTCGTAATTCGCCATGTCGCCGTGATAATCAAGATGATCGCGACTCAGGTTGGTAAACACCGCCGCGGCAAACGACAGCGCCTCGACCCGGTGCTGCACCAACCCATGCGAAGACACTTCCATAGCGGCGAAATCCGCCCCTTGCTCCACCAACTGACTCAGGATCTGCTGCACATCCACCGCCGAACCGGTGGTGTTTTCCGACGGCACCACATGCCCCAGTAAGCCGTTGCCGACGGTGCCCATCACCGCGCTGGTTTTGCCCAGCGCCTGGCTCCACTGCGCCAGCAACTGGGTAGTGGTGGTCTTGCCGTTGGTGCCGGTGACGCCGATCAGTTGCAACGCCGCCGATGGCTGGCGATAAAAGCGCCCTGCCAGCGCGGATAAACGCTGGTTCAGGTTACCCAGATAAATCACCGGTACACCGTGCATTTCAGTCAGGGTGCCATCGGGCGTGGCATCATCCGCCTGTGCGACAACCGCCGCGACGCCCTGCGCAATAGCCTGCGGAATATAGTGCCGCCCATCCGTCTTGTGGCCGACTATCGCCACAAACAGATCCCCGGCAGCCGCCACGCGGCTGTCTAATGTCATTTCCCGCAGCGCGCGATCCGGGGCATCGGTCACCCACGGAGCCAGGACATCGCGCAAGTTACGATCTGTCACCTGAACCCTCTTTTCTGTTGATTACAAACTCGCTTTTTTCACCCGTCGGCAACGCATCCGGTTCGATATTCATGGTGCGCAGTACGCCGCCCATGATCGCCCCGAATACCGGCGCCGACACCGCGCCGCCGTAGTATTTCCCCGCCTGCGGGTCGTTAATGACCACTACCAGCGCAAAGCGCGGGTTACTGGCCGGTGCCACCCCGGCGGTATAGGCGATATATTTGTTGATGTATTTGCCGTCCGGGCCGACCTTTTTCGCCGTACCGGTTTTAATCGCGATGCGATAGCCTTTCACCGCTGCCTTTGTGCCACCGCCGCCGGGTAAGGCCACGCTCTCCATCATGTGCACCACGGTACGGACAATCTGTTCGGAAAAAACGCGCTCGCCCGGCACCGGTGGGTCGACCTTGGTGATGGATAGCGGGCGATAAATGCCGAAGCTGCCGATGGTGGCGTAGACACGCGCCAGTTGCAGCGGGGTCACCATCAGGCCATAGCCAAACGAAAACGTGGCGCGCTCGATATCCGACCAGCGTTGGCGATTGGGGTACAGACCCAGGCTTTCCCCCACCAACCCCAGATTGGTGGCTTTACCCAGACCAAAACGGGAGTAAGTATCCACCAACGCGGAAGCTGGCATCGCCAGCGCCAGATGCGATACGCCGACGTTACTGGACTTCTGCAGCACGCCGGTCAGGGTCAACTCGCTATAACGCGCCACATCCTTGATTTCATGACCGTTGATGTAATACGGCAACGTGTTGAGCACCGCATTTTCCTTGACCACGTTGCGCTGTAGCGCCGTCATCACCACCATCGGTTTCACGGTCGAGCCGGGTTCGAAAATATCGGTGATGGCGCGGTTACGGATCACGTCGGTCGGCGTACCGGTCAGGTTGTTCGGGTTGTAGGAGGGACTGTTGGCCATCGCCAGCACTTCGCCGGTGTTCACATCCACCAGTACGGCGGTGCCCGATTCGGCCTTATTGAACGCCACCGCGTTGTTCAGCTCGCGGTACACCAGCGCCTGCAGGCGCTCATCGATACTGAGCATCAAGTTGTGCGCCGCCTGACTGTCCACCGAGGAAATGTCTTCGATGACCCGCCCAAAGCGGTCTTTACGCACGGTACGCTCGCCAGGGCGGCCGGTCAGCCAGCGATCGAAACTCTTCTCGATGCCTTCAATCCCCTGACCGTCAATATTGGTAAAACCAATCAGATGCGATGTTACCTGACCGGAAGGATAGTAGCGACGCGACTCCTGCCGCAAATTAATGCCCGGCAGTTTCAGCTTGTGGATGTATTCACCAATCGCCGGGTTCACCTGGCGGGCAAGATAGACAAAACGGCCGCTCGGGTTGGCATTCACCTTAGCAGCGATTTGGTCCAGCGGGATTCCTAATGCATCCGCCAGCGCTTTCCAGCGGGTATCCAGTGAAATGCCACCATGATCGTTAACGTCTTTCGGGTCAGCCCAGACCGCGTTAACCGGCACACTCACCGCCAGCGGGCGACCGGCGCGATCGCTGATCATGCCGCGAGCGGTCGGAATTTCCTGTACGCGCAGGGAACGCATGTCACCTTCACGCACCAGCTTGTCGGGGGCGATCACTTGCAGATACGCTGCACGCAACATCAACCCGACCATGCACAACAGAATACCGCCGCAAAGCAACGCAAAACGCCAGCTGACAAAGCTGGCATGTTCTTCCTGACGCTTCAATTTTCCCGGTCGCGCTGCTCTCATAATTTAGGCGATACCTGTTAATTCATTGTTGTTTAACCACAATATTTTCCTGTGAAGGATCAACATGCACCATATGCAGTTTCTCGGTGGCGATCTGCTCGACGCGGCTATGATCGCCCAGGGCATTCTCTTCCAGAATCAGGTTGCGCCACTCGATATCCAGCGCATCACGTTCCAGCAACAGCCGCTCACGCTCCGCCGTCAGCAGGCGCGTGCGGTGCGCGGTGGTCACCACCAGAATGGCGGACACCAACACCGCAATCAGCAGCAACAACGGCAGTTTTCCGTGTCGCAGCAGATCGTCGCCAATCACGCCGCCCAGCGAATGGCGCTCGTTCCCGATCACGACGGCAGTCTCTCGGCAAAGCGCAGCACCGAACTGCGCGCACGCGGATTTTCCGCCACTTCGTCATCAGGCGGCATCATCTTGCCTGCCGCCTTGAGCGTCTGACCGCCCTGGCTACGCAGCTGTTCTTCCGTCAACGGCAGACCAGCAGGCACCTGCGGCCCCCGGCTATGCTGGCGGATAAAGCGTTTCACAATCCGGTCTTCCAGCGAATGGAAACTGATCACCGACAAACGACCTTCCGGTGCCAGCACCTGCAGCGCGCCGTCCAACGCCCGCTCGATCTCTTCCAATTCACTGTTGATGTAAATACGAATGGCCTGGAATGAACGGGTCGCCGGGTGCTTGTGTTTCTCGCGAATCGGGCTGGCGGCGGCGATCAATTCCGCCAGTGCTTTGGTTCGTGTCAACGGCTCGACGCGGTTACGCTCCACAATGGCGCGAGCGATGCGCTTGGCGAAACGCTCTTCACCGAAGGTTTTCAGTACCCAGGCGATGTCTTCCGCTTCCGCTTTCATCAGCCATTCCGCCGCTGACTGGCCCCGTGTCGGGTCCATACGCATATCCAGCGGACCGTCACGCATAAACGAAAACCCCCGTTCGGGGTCGTCGAGCTGGGGCGAAGAAACGCCCAGATCCAGCAGGATGCCGTCGATTTTGCCGGTCAGCCCGCGCTCGTCGACATACTCAGCCAGTTCGGAAAAAGGTCCGTGGATAATGGAAAAACGCGCATCATCAATGGTATTGGCGACGGCGACAGCTTGAGGATCACGATCGATGGCCAACAAACGGCCTTCCGGCCCCAGGTGGGACAGAATGAGACGGGAATGGCCACCTCGGCCAAACGTACCGTCGATGTAGATACCGTTACTGCGAATGTTCAGGCCGTTAACGGCTTCATCCAGCAACACGGTGGTGTGTTTAAACGTTTCTGCCATGACTATAGTGATAAGTCCTGCAGCCGCTCAGATAAGGGCTCCTGAGTTGACTGCTCAGCGTCAATATCTTCCTTGACTTGTCGATACCAGGTCTGTTCATCCCACAGTTCAAACTTGTTGAACTGGCCGACCAGCATCACTTCTTTCGTAAGACCCACATGCTGCCGCAGCGTAGATGCAATCAATATTCTTCCGGCGTTATCCATCTGGCATTCGCTGGCATGTCCGAGTAGCAGGCGCTGAACACGGCGTTCCGCGGGGTTCATACTCGACAGGCGAGAAAGTTTCTGTTCGATAATTTCCCATTCGGGTAGCAGGTAAAGCAGCAGACAGGGCTGATGGAGGTCAATGGTGCATACCATTTGCCCTTGAGCTTCCTCGTTCAGTAAATCCCGGTAACGGGTGGGAACGGCAAGCCGTCCTTTACTGTCGAGGTTGACCAGTGTCGCCCCACGAAACATGACAGTATTTAACCCTTCATGACCCTTTTCACCACTTTGCCCCACAAATCTCCACTCTTGAGAGTTTACGGAGGGGATGAAAAGCTTGTCAAGCCAGCACGGACGCGCCCAGGTATTATTTCCCGCAAAATCAGAGAGTGAAAAAACCGCAAAAAAACCACCATGATGAAATAATGAGGATTAACGCTGTGATTATTTAAGGAAAATTAATGGCTCTCAGGACGGCGCATAAAGATATAGGATTTTTCATTCGGTGCAATATTATTTTGTCTGTCACAGTTCGATACGTATTTCTTAAATCTTCATACGATATCAAAATATTTTTATCGACTGATTTTTAAGCATTTTTAAAAATCATTCTTCCTATCGGTACAAAACATGACAGGTAAAGTAAATTTATTGAGCCTGGAATCCCATTTTTTTGACCTGAACCACACTGTCGGTTACTTCAACTCAGGTTATCTATTCATGTCTGAAACATTAATCAGCTGTTTCAGCTATACCTGAAAGAATAACTGGGTTTATTTCCAGTATTATTCACATTCACTTGCACTTTACCGTTCAGCAACCTTTTCATTCCAAACCACGCCATTTCTGGCCCAATTACCTCTCTGTTGCCCGCCCCTCATTAATTGATTGTTTTATATGAAATTAAATACCTGACTCATGATTTTCGAATGAAAAAAACGATTTGCAGCCATAAAGTTGCGCCACCGAACAAAAAATAAGCAAAAATAAGTTTTTCAAGCTAGTTAAAACGCAATAGATAGTTATGTAGACTACAAATAAAGCGATAAAGCAAAACTAAACACCAATAAACAACATCAAAAGCAACGTTATTATCCTTCACCATGGAGCCGTACACTATGTCTTCCCCCATTTCCCGCGTGCGTGGCATCGTTGCTGATACCGTTGCCATGGTGGTGTATTGCTTCCTGACCGGCATGGCGATTGAGATCCTGCTGTCAGGCATGACCTTCCAGCAGTCGCTCTCTTCCCGATTGCTGTCGATCCCGGTCAATATCGTCATCGCCTGGCCTTACGGCCTTTATCGCGACCGTATCGTCGCCCTGGCGTTACGCCTGAACGCGGATTCACGCTGGGGAAAAAATATGGCGGACCTGTTTGCCTACGTCAGCTTTCAGTCACCGGTTTATGCCGCCATTTTGCTGACGATTGGTGCCGAGCCATCGCAAATCATAAAAGCGGTTGCCAGTAACGCGCTAATTTCCATGTTTATGGGGGTAGCTTACGGTTATTTTCTGGAATATTGCCGCCGTTTGTTCCGGGTCGATGTTCCGGCTCACCCGCAAATTGCCAGCCAGTAATCCGGCGCAACAAGCAGCGAGGGAATATACCCGTCATACAGTAAGTTGCAGGTGTGTTGACTGCTCTTTTTCAACCTAATCACAGACGGGTGTCAGCTTCAATAGATTCATTCGCTCACCGCAGTTCTGCGGCTCGAATTATTTCGGGGCTAAATATAAAAAAGAGAAAAGCAGGATAAAAATAGGAGTTATCCGATGCGGCGTGGAACAAAAATTATTCCAACGCCGCATACTGTCATTCAGAGACGGCTTAGAAAACCGCGGCGATAGAGATTACGACGAATACGGTATAAACCCGGTTTCGGTTTACGTGGCTCATCCAGACTCGCCAGCACCAATTCCAATACCCGCTCCGCCACCTCTCGATGGCGCTGCGCCACTGCCAACACCTGGCACTCCAGGAAATCCAGCAATTCATTATCACCGAATGTGGCGATAGCCAGATTGTTCGGCAGGCGTCCGCTCTGCTTGAGCGTCACGTCCATCACCCCTTGTAGCAGTGGGAACGAGGTCGTAAACATCGCCTGTGGCATCGGGTTGGTTTTCAGGTACTCCTCAAATACCGCCGCCGCCGCGCTACGTTCATAGCTGTTGGCATAGATGTAATTCACCTGGCGCGGGTCGTCTGCCCAGGCGCGTCGGAATCCCTGCTCACGCAGGAAACTGACCGACAACTCCGGCAGCGCACCGAGATACATCACCGACTCTGCTGGCACCTTGCGCAGTTCCTGTGCCAGCATTTCCGCGTCTTCCATATCCGCACCGACCACGCTGGTGAAATGCTCGCGATCTAACGCCCGATCAAGCGCGATCACTGGCAGGGGATCATTAGCCCAGCGCTGGTAAAACGGGTGTTCTGGCGGTAGCGCCGTTGAAACGATAATCGCATCCACCTGACGTTGCAGCAGATGCTCGATGCAGCGCATCTCGTTATCGGGTTGATCTTCAGAACACGCAATCAGCAATTGATAGCCGCGCTGACGAGCCTGACGCTCCAGATAATTGGCGATACGGGTATAACTGGTGTTCTCCAGGTCCGGAATAACTAACCCGATGGAACGGGTACGTCCGGCGCGCAGACCGGCTGCGACAGCGTTTGGATGGTAGTTGTGCTCTCTGACTACCGCCATCACTTTCTCAACGGTCTTATCACTGACGCGATATTGCTTCGCCTTACCATTAATAACGTAACTGGCCGTTGTACGCGAAACCCCAGCAAGACGCGCGATTTCATCCAGTTTCACTGACAACCCCTTAATAAGCCGGACAAAAAATAAAAAATGAAACGATAACCATGAGTTAACCGTGGATATGATACCGATCTAAGCGCAGAAAACACTGACGGGCAACAGCTTTTATTATTTACTTCACTCAGGATCAAAAAAGCCCGGCATCATCGCCGGGCCAGATATTACCATCAGAAAAGCCAGTTTTGCTGTATGAACATCAGCAAATCATCAGAAAAATGGTCGAGCTTCAGCACTGCTTCAGCGCATGATGCGATCGCCGCGTGATACGCCCACGATACCGGAGCGCGCCACTTCAACAATTTCAGCCACTTCGCGCACGCTATTGAGAAACGCATCCAGTTTCTCGCTGGTTCCCGCCAGTTGTACGGTATACAGCGATGCGGTGACATCGACGATTTGCCCGCGGAAGATTTCCGCACAGCGCTTAACCTCTTCACGACCATAACCGGTAGCCTGTAGCTTGACCAGCATCAGCTCGCGCTCAACGTAAGCACCTTGCCCCAGCTCGCTGACCCGCAACACGTCCACCAGTTTATGCAGTTGCTTTTCAATCTGCTCCAGCACCTTTTCGTCGCCCACCGTCTGGATAGTCATCCTCGACAGGGTAGGGTCGTCCGTCGGGGCGACGGTCAGGCTTTCAATGTTGTAACCGCGTTGAGAAAACAGGCCAATCACGCGCGACAGAGCACCCGATTCGTTCTCCAGTAATACCGACAAAATACGACGCATGATCAGGTCCTCTCCGTTTTGCTTAACCACATCTCATCCATCCCGCCGCCGCGGATCTGCATCGGGTAAACATGCTCGCTGCTGTCCACCCGTACATCCACAAACACCAGACGGTTTTTCTGTTCCAGCGCCGCTTTCAACTTCGGCTCCAGCTCATCCGGCGTATCGATGGTGATACCGACGTGACCATAAGCTTCCGCCAGTTTGACGAAGTCCGGTAGGGATTCCATGTAGGAACTGGAGTGACGACCGGAGTAGATCATGTCCTGCCACTGTTTCACCATGCCAAGGAAGCGGTTGTTGAGGCTGACCACCACAATCGGCAGGTCGTACTGCAACGCCGTGGACAACTCCTGAATATTCATCTGAATACTGCCGTCACCGGTGACGCAGATGACCGTTTCCTGCGGCAGCGCCAGCTTAATGCCAAGCGCAGCTGGCAGGCCAAAGCCCATGGTGCCCAGACCGCCAGAATTAACCCAGCGGCGTGGCAAATCAAACGGGTAATACAACGCGGCGAACATCTGATGCTGCCCCACGTCGGAGGCCACGTAGGCCTTGCCTTCTGTCAAACGGTGCAGGGTTTCGATCACCGCCTGCGGTTTGATGGCATCACCGTCGGTGTTGTATTTCAGGCATTGCCGTGCACGCCACTGTTCGATGCGCTGCCACCAGTCGCGTAACGCGTCGAATTTCTGCTGCGCGTCGCCGCCTTGCACCAGCAACTCCAGCATCAGGCTAAGCACCTGACGGGCATCGCCGACGATCGGAATGTCCGCCGCCACGGTTTTGGAGATAGACGCCGGGTCGATATCGATATGCAAAATGGTGGCGTTCGGGCAGTACTTGGTCAGGTTATTGGTGGTTCGATCGTCAAAGCGCACCCCGACGGCAAAAATCACATCGGCGTTGTGCATCGCCATATTGGCTTCATAGGTGCCGTGCATACCGAGCATACCGAGACTCTGACGGTGGGTGCCTGGAAAACCGCCCAGCCCCATCAGCGAACAGGCCACCGGCAGATTGAGCTTTTCCGCCAGTTCGCGCAGTTCCTGATGGCAATTGGCGTTGACAACGCCACCGCCGCTGTAAATGACCGGGCGCTCAGCGGCCAGCAGCGTCTGCAACGCTCGCTTAATTTGGCCTTTATGCCCTTGTACCGTCGGGTTGTAGGAGCGCAAGCTGACCTGATCGGGGTAAGCATAAGGCAACTTTTTGGCTGGGTTGAGAATGTCTTTCGGCAAATCCACCACCACCGGGCCGGGGCGGCCGGTGGACGCGAGATAGAAGGCTTTTTTCAGCACGGTGGGAATGTCTTCGGTCTGTTTAACCAGATAACTGTGCTTCACCACCGGGCGGGAAATCCCCACCATGTCGCATTCCTGAAAGGCGTCATACCCAATCAACGAAGTCGCAACCTGGCCGGAAATCACCACCAGCGGAATGGAATCCATATACGCCGTGGCGATACCGGTAATGGCATTGGTTGCCCCCGGACCGGAGGTGACCAGCACCACGCCCACTTCGCCGGTCGCTCTGGCGTAGCCGTCGGCCATATGCACCGCGCCCTGCTCATGGCGCACCAGAATATGTTCTATGCCGCCGACGGTGTGCAGCGCGTCATAAATATCCAGCACCGCACCGCCCGGATAGCCGAACACATGTTTTACGCCCTGATCGATCAGCGATCGAATCACCATCTCGGCGCCTGACAACATCTCCATGGGTTTGCCTCTTATTTTATTGTTCAGATGCGACTTATTCAGATAGCGAATCGCTTCTGTATTGACAGGGAACACCCCGTGCTGATTAAGACGGCGTATGGTGAATGAAGACGCAACGTGTGGATTGGGTTTTCAATCACACGTCGGCCCTCTCGTTCAACACCGTCCGGGTTTTTACATATAACTTATTAACATAACGCCGGATTATGAAGCAGGCAAACACCGCGCCGCCACGGTAAATAACACGATTATGGTAAATCAACTGTTAAAAGAGAGAGCAAAGAAATAAAACGCTGGGGAGTGACCACAGCGTTAAAAAATATCCCGCCGTGGTCAGACATTACAGAGTGAAATATTGACGATAAAATTGCTATGCGGCGCGCCGGTTACCACCGATACGTCTGCTAATCGGCATACATGGCTTCGATTTCCAGCTGATAACGCTGATGAATGACCTTGCGACGGAGTTTTAATGTCGGAGTCAGTTCACCTTCCGCCTGACTAAACGGCGCAGGCAGCAGGGTAAATTTTTTCACCTGTTCAAAACGCGCAAACTCTTTTTGCACATCACGCAACCGCTGTTCGAACAGCGACAGGATATGGTTGTGCCGCAGCAACTCCAGTCGATCCTGATACCCCAGATTGATCGAGCGGGCATACTCCTCCAGCGCCTCAAAGCAAGGGACGATCAGCGCGGACACGTATTTGCGAGCATCAGCAATCACCGCCACCTGTTCAATGAAGCGATCCTGCCCGAGTGCGCCTTCCAGATGTTGCGGCGCAATGTATTTGCCGCCCGAGGTTTTCATCAGATCCTTAAGGCGTTCGGTGATGAACAGGTTGCCATTGGCGTCTACCTCCCCCACATCGCCGGTTTTGAACCAACCATCCGGCGTAAAAGCCTCCGCCGTATCCTGTGGACGGCGATAATAACCACGCATCACGGTAGCACCACGTACCTGGATTTCGTTCTGTTCACCAATGCGTACAGCGATGCCCGGCAGTGGTGTCCCGACGGACCCAAGCCGGTAGTGGTCAGCTTCCCAGCAGGACACGGTGGCGCATGTCTCCGTCAGGCCGTAGCCATAAACGATACGCACGCCCATCGCCTGGAAAAAGGCGATGACATTGTCATCCAGACGCGCCCCAGCAGCAGGCAGAAAACGTACCTTTCCCCCCAACAACTGACGCAGGCGCGACAACACCAACTGATCAGCAAGACGATACGCCAGCGCGCTCCACAGTCCGGCACGTTCTCCAGCCTGTTGGCGTAAAAACCGTTTATTACCCTGAGCTATCCCCCAGTGAAACAGCGTGCGCCGGTGCCACGGTGCCTGCGCCACTTTCTCATGGATGGCGCTGAACACTTTTTCATAGAAGCGCGGCACCGCACACATCACGGTAGGGCTGACCGCCGCCATCGCCGCACGCACCTGATCGGTATCGCGCAAATACACGTTTACCGCGCCACGGTGCATGATGAAAAAACTCCAGGCCCGTTCGAACACATGTGACAGCGGCAGAAAACACAATGACACATCCTGCCCCCCCACCTGCAACCGCTCATCATGCAGCGCCAGTTGAGTCGCCATATTGGCATAATCCAACATCACGCCTTTGGGTTCGCCGGTCGTACCGGAGGTATAAATCAACGTAAACAGATCGCTCAGATCCCGTTCCTGCACTCGTTGCCGCAGCACCGGTTCCCACACCGACAGCTCTGCATTTTCCTCGAACTCCTGCAAAGATACGGCGATATCGCAGCCACGACGGCGAATTTGTTCATCCAACAGAATAATGGTGCGCAATTGCGGACAGCTGTCACGCAGCGACATCAGCAGGTCAAACTGCGCCTGACCGCCGACAAACACGGTACGGATATCCGCGTCATTCAGAATAAACGACGCCTGCGCCGCCGCACTGGTGGCATACAGCGGCACGGTAACCGCCCGCAGGTGCAGCAACGCCAAATCTGCCAGCGACCAGGCGATGGCGTTATCGGAAAAGACTGCCACCCGTTCCTGGACATCAATACCCAACCTCAACAGACCGCTGGCGATGCGTCTAACACGCTCACCTACCTGATGCCAGTCGAGCTGCTGTTCCTGTTCTGGTGCCCATTCACGAAATGCCAGCGCGTTAGGGCGCTGAGCAATTTGCTGCTGAATGCGGTGAACCAGATGGTATTGGGAGAGTGAATTTGTCTTCATGCGCGTGGGGCCTGGCAATCTCAAAAATAGGCGTAAAAATCGGGCAGGCAGTCTACCGCGCCCATCAACAGCCTCAAAGCGCTTTCCGCCGCTTTTCAGCTGGGAATGTGACGGGTCAAACACACCGGCCAGGGTTACCGTATGCAATCCCGAGGTTGACATCAATGCCGGAATCAAGTACCAATAAAAGCAGAACTGAATGTTTAATCAACCTGGACAACGAAACAGCATGTTTAACTTCGCTCAGCTACTAGGCCTACTACTAAACGCATCTCACGTGCGCGGTATGCCGGTGGGCGAAATCCAGAGCTGATTTCACGTCACACCTCATATAAAAAACCCGCGCCGTTGCGCGGGTTTTTTTTTACTCGCCGGGCGCCCAGGCAAACAGAACAAAGGAAGAAGACCGATGAACCAACAAGTGATTATTTTCGATACGACGTTGCGTGACGGTGAGCAAGCGCTGCAGGCCAGCCTGAGCGTGAAGGAAAAACTCCAGATTGCAATGGCGCTGGAAAGAATGGGTGTCGACGTGATGGAAGTGGGCTTTCCGGTGTCCTCCCCTGGTGATTTCGAATCCGTACAGACCATCGCCCGCAATATCAAGAATAGCCGTGTCTGCGCCCTCGCCCGCTGTGTCGAGAAAGACATCGATGTCGCCGCCGAGTCGCTGCGCGTCGCCGAGGCGTTCCGCATCCACACCTTTATCGCCACCTCGCCGATGCATATCGCTACCAAGCTGCGCAGCACGCTGGATGAAGTGATTGAACGTGCGACCTATATGATCAAACGCGCCCGCAACTACACCGACGACGTGGAGTTCTCCTGCGAAGACGCCGGTCGTACCCCGATCGAAGATTTGAGCCGGGTAGTGGAAGCGGCGATCAACGCAGGTGCCCGCACCATCAACATCCCGGACACCGTCGGTTACACTTTGCCCCACGAATTCGGCAACATCATTGCCTCGTTGTACCAGCGCGTTCCTAACATCGATAAAGCCATTATTTCCGTGCACACCCACGACGATCTCGGTCTGGCGGTGGGCAACGCTATGGCGGCGGTGCACGCCGGTGCGCGCCAGGTAGAAGGCACGCTGAACGGTATCGGCGAACGTGCGGGTAACTGCTCGCTGGAAGAAGTGATTATGGCGATCAAAGTGCGCAGCCAGTTGATGAACCTGCACACCGGCATCAATCATCAGGAAATCTACCGCACCAGCCAGATAGTCAGCCAGATCTGCAACATGCCGATCCCGGCCAACAAGGCGGTCGTGGGTGCCAACGCCTTCGCTCACTCTTCCGGTATCCATCAGGACGGCGTGCTGAAAAACCGCGAAAACTACGAAATCATGACGCCGGAATCCATCGGCCTGAAAGAAGTGCAGTTGAACCTGACGTCCCGTTCCGGTCGCGCCGCGGTCAAACACCGCATGGAAGAGATGGGATATAAAGAAGGCGACTACAATCTGGATACCCTGTACGCCGACTTCCTCAAGCTGGCCGACAAAAAAGGCCAGGTGTTCGATTATGACCTGGAAGCGCTGGCGTTCATTAATAGCCAGCAGGAAAGCACCGAGTTCTATCGTCTGGACTACTTTAGCGTTCAGTCCGGCTCCAGTGTGATGGCAACCGCGTCCGTCAAATTGTCATGTGGCGAAGAGACACTGTCTGAAGCCGCCACCGGCAACGGCCCGGTCGATGCCGTGTATCAGGCTATCAACCGCATCACCGGTTACCCGATTAATCTGGTCAAATACCAGTTGTCCGCCAAAGGACAGGGTAAAGAAGCACTCGGTCAGGTGGACATCGTGGTGGAATATCAGGGACGCCGTTTCCACGGTGTGGGTCTGGCGACCGATATCGTCGAATCCTCCGCCAACGCGATGGTTAACGTATTAAACAACATCAAGCGTGCGCAACTGGTCGAAAAAGAAGTGCAGCGTTTGCAGCAACACAACAAACAAAACAGTCAGGAAACAGTGTGATGACCAAGAGTTACCATATCGCCGTCTTACCCGGTGACGGCATCGGCCCAGAAGTCATGGCTCAGGCGTATAAAGTATTGGATGCGGTTCGCCAGCGTTTTGGTCTGCGCATCACCACCAGTGAATACGACGTCGGCGGCATCGCCATCGACCGTCAGGGCACACCGCTGCCGCAGGGCACGGTTGAAGGCTGCGAGCAGGCGGACGCCATTCTGTTCGGTTCAGTCGGCGGCCCGAAGTGGGAACACCTGCCACCGGCGGAACAACCGGAACGTGGCGCGCTGTTGCCGCTGCGCAAGCACTTCCGCCTGTTCAGTAACCTGCGCCCAGCGCGCCTGTATCAGGGGCTGGAAGCCTTCTGCCCGCTGCGCAGCGACATCGCCGCCAACGGCTTTGACATCCTGTGCGTGCGTGAACTGACCGGCGGCATCTACTTCGGCCAGCCGAAAGGCCGCGAAGGCAGCGGCATGTACGAACGCGCCTTCGACACCGAGGTGTACCACCGTTTCGAAATCGAGCGTATTGCCCGTATCGCTTTTGAGTCGGCACGCAAACGCCGCGGTATCGTCACCTCCATCGACAAGGCCAACGTGCTGCAAAGCTCGATTCTGTGGCGTGAAATCGTCACTGAAATCGCCCGCGACTACCCGGATGTCCGTCTGAATCATCTGTACATCGACAACGCCACCATGCAGCTGATCAAAGATCCGTCTCAGTTCGACGTGCTGCTGTGCTCCAACCTGTTCGGCGATATCCTGTCCGACGAGTGCGCGATGATCACCGGCTCAATGGGGATGCTGCCGTCCGCCAGCCTGAATGAACAAGGCTTTGGCCTGTACGAACCCGCGGGTGGTTCTGCGCCGGATATCGCCGGGAAGAACATCGCCAACCCGATCGCCCAGATCCTGTCCGCCGCGCTGCTGCTGCGCTACAGCCTGGGAGCGGATGACGCCGCTACCGCCATTGAGCAGGCGGTCAACCAGGCGTTGGCGGAAGGCTACCGCACTGGCGACCTGGCCAGCGACGGCAAATCCGTTACTACCGATGAAATGGGCGATGCCATTGCCCGATTTGTAGCAGAAGGGGCGTAATCATGGCTAAAACCTTATATCAGAAACTGTTTGACGCGCACGTCGTGCACGAAGCGCCGAATGAAACCCCGTTGCTGTATATCGACCGTCATCTGGTGCATGAAGTGACGTCTCCGCAGGCATTCGACGGCCTGCGCGCCATGGGCCGCCAAGTGCGCCAGCCGGGCAAAACCTTCGCCACCATGGACCACAACGTGTCCACCCAGACTCGTGACATCAACGCCAGCGGCGAGATGGCTCGCATCCAGATGCAGGAACTGATCAAGAACTGCGCCGAGTTCGGCGTGCAGTTGTATGACCTGAACCACCCGTTTCAGGGCATCGTGCATGTGATTGGGCCGGAACAAGGCATGACCTTGCCGGGCATGACCATCGTCTGTGGCGACTCCCACACCGCGACTCACGGTGCCTTCGGCTCACTGGCCTTCGGCATCGGCACCTCGGAAGTGGAGCATGTGCTGGCGACACAAACCCTGAAACAGGGCCGCGCCAAGACCATGAAGATAGAGGTGGCTGGCGATGCCTCCAGCGGCATTACCGCCAAAGACATCGTGCTGGCAATCATCGGTAAAACCGGCAGTGCTGGTGGCACCGGCCATGTGGTGGAATTCACCGGCAAGGCGATTGAAGCGCTGAGCATGGAAGGCCGCATGACCCTGTGCAACATGGCGATCGAAATGGGTGCCAAAGCCGGTCTGGTCGCACCGGACGACACCACCTTCGCTTACCTGAAAGGCCGCCAGTTCGCGCCCACCGGCAGTAACTGGGACGCGGCGGTGGAATACTGGAAAACCCTGCGCTCCGACGCCGATGCCCACTACGACACCGTGGTGACGCTGAACGCTGCCGATATCGCACCACAAGTGACCTGGGGCACCAACCCCGGTCAGGTGATCGCCGTCGATCAAATCATCCCGGCACCGGAATCTTTCAGTGATCCGGTAGAACGCGCCTCAGCAGAAAAAGCGCTGGCTTATATGGGTTTGCAACCGGGCGTGAAGCTGACGGAAGTGGCGATCGACAAAGTGTTTATCGGCTCCTGCACCAACTCCCGTATCGAAGATCTGCGCGCTGCCGCCGCCATCGCCAAAGGCCGTAAAGTGGCGGCCGGTGTTCAGGCGTATGTGGTTCCCGGCTCCGGCCCGGTCAAGGCGCAGGCGGAAGAAGAAGGTCTGGATAAAATCTTTCTGGACGCAGGCTTTGAATGGCGCTTGCCCGGCTGCTCCATGTGTCTGGCAATGAACAACGACCGCCTGAATCCGGGCGAGCGTTGCGCTTCCACCAGTAACCGCAACTTTGAAGGGCGTCAGGGCCGCGGTGGCCGCACCCATCTGGTTAGCCCGGCAATGGCGGCAGCGGCGGCAGTGACCGGTCGTTTCGCAGACATTCGTGAACTGAATTAAGAGAGGCAATCCATGGCTAAATTTACCCAACACACTGGTTTGGTGGTGCCGCTGGATGCCGCCAACGTCGATACCGACGCGATTATCCCGAAGCAGTTTCTGCAAAAGGTGACCCGCACCGGTTTCGGTCAGCATCTGTTTCACGACTGGCGTTTTCTGGACGACGCGGGTCAGCAGCCTAACCCGGATTTCGTGCTGAACCAACCGCGCTACAAAGGTGCCAGCATTTTGCTGGCACGCGAGAACTTCGGTTGTGGTTCTTCCCGCGAGCACGCACCGTGGGCGCTGACCGATTACGGTTTCAAGGTGGTGATCGCCCCCAGTTTCGCCGACATTTTTTACGGTAACTCGTTCAACAACCAGCTGTTGCCGGTCAAACTGAGCGAATCCGATATCGACGACCTGTTCAAACTGGTGGCAAGCCACGAAGGCATCACCTTCACGGTGGATCTGGAAGCGCAGCAGGTGAAAGCGGGCGACAAAACCTACTCGTTCGATATCGACAGCTTCCGCCGTCACTGCATGATAAACGGTCTGGACAGCATCGGCCTGACGCTGCAGCACGAAGCGGCCATCTCCCGCTACGAGCAGCAACAACCGGCATTCCTGCGTTAATTCGGCCTCGCCGTTTGACAACACGCACAAAGCCCACTTCGGTGGGTTTTTGATTACAGACAAACCACGTAAGTGCAAGGTGAAGAGGTTTTCGGCGTCAAAAACTGTGCTGAGGTGGACGACTTCGCCGGGTGAGCGACAGGACGTCGCGAAAGCCCGTGCCGCGCCGGACAAAAACGCTGGGAACGTTTTTGAACAGCGTTTACGCTGGCCCGAAGGGCGAGCCCCAGGGATGGGGCGAGTAACCGCGTCACGGGCGGCCCGAACAGCGAAGGCGAACGCCGAAGGGACCGCGGTAGCGGCGCAGTTTAGCCCCCAGCCAGTGGTCAAGGAGAGGCGGCGTCTGAGCCTCTCCTTGTCGTGCGAGCGATGACGTTGCAAAGGAACAACCGTCGTTATCACGCACGAAACTTCTCACTGATCTTGCATAAATTCGCCAGCAACAAAATAACACGGTTGTTTGTCAACAACCTCAGTGTGAACGGGGGCCGCGGCTCCAGTACGCCATAAAAGTGATGGACTCCTGCGCCAGGCTTTTTTCTCCCAGCAAGTAGCGGCGCAGTGCTTTCACTGCTGATGATTCAGCCGCTATCCAGCCGAAGAACTGACCTTGCTGCGTACTGGCAGGTTCCCAAACCTTCTCGCCCTCTTCGATATCTGCCACCATCACTGGCTGTGCTGCTACCTGCGCTGCCGGGCATGACCAATGGCGCGCCGCTTCCAGCAAGCGCTCACCATAGCTCGCGCCGGTGCCTTCGCGCGGCAGCCACACCACCTCGGCAAACGCCAGATGGCGATAGTCGATGCAATCTGAACGCAACGGTACTTCGATAAACGCCTGCACCTGCGGCGGGTTATCCCGTTGTGACAACTGCTCCAGAATGCCTTTGATCGCCGGGAGCGCGGTTTCATCCCCCATCAGCAACACCTGACGGGTGTTTTCCGCCAGTACCCACTCATAGCCGCCGTTATCACCGACAAAATCACCGCGTGGTGCCACGACCTGCAATTCCTCGCCAGGCTGCGCACGCATCACCCAGGCGGAAGCCGGGCCTTCGGTGCCGTGCACCACGAACTCCACCACCATTTCTCCCGCGACAGTATCCAGACTGCGCAGCGTATAGGTGCGGGGAATCGGGCGCTGTTGTTTAGGCATTGCCTGCACCAGCTTGTACCACTCGCCGACATCAGGCAGACGCGGCGGTGTGCCATCCTCAGCGGGCAGCAACACTTTAATTCGTTGATCCGGCGAGCAGATTTTCATCTTCTTCACCGCTTCGCCGCTGAATACACAACGCATCAGCGATGGGGTAAGCAATGTCTTGTGGGCCAACGTAACATCAAACACTTTATATTCCTTTACCCCAGCCATAACTCGCCTCGACCTCTCTGCTTGTGACTCTCCGGCAACCTGCCGCCTGTTAATGACTTGTGCCGATAACGGCCTCAAACCCCGCACAGTTTTATCATTTACTCACGATAATGAGAAACATTATTGACTCAATTTCTATTCTCATACCACTTATCACCAACTGCCTCCGGATTGCCTGCGGGATCACGGTTTTGTCCGCCACTTTTCGCCTATCCTGATTGTTCGTTACTCACGAGATAAGGAGAACTCATGACACGCGTTATCCGGTGTTATCGACTGAGCCTCTCCGGCGATTGTCGCCCCTGGTTCAACATCGACCACCGTCTCACCAACGATTTCCCTCGCCCGTTTCATGCCTGATTCAGCTCTGCGCTGATTTTTCCCGTTTATTTCAATTTATTTTTGACGTCATACCGCGGCGGTTACGTCTGCTGGCGGACGTCATGGAGATATCGCATGAAACGCATTCCTGAGCCTTTTCGCATCAAAATGGTAGAAAACATCCGTATGACCACCCGCGACGAACGGGAGCGAGCCTTGCAGGAAGCAGGCTACAACCCGTTTCTGCTGCGCAGTGAGGATGTTTATATCGACCTGCTGACCGACTCCGGCACCGGTGCCATGAGCGACCGTCAGTGGGCAGGGCTGATGATGGGCGACGAAGCCTACGCCGGGTCGCGCAACTACTACCACCTGTGTGATCAGGTAAAAGCGCTGCTGGGTTATCCGTTCACCATTCCGACCCATCAGGGGCGCGGTGCGGAGCAAATCCTATTCCCGTGTCTAATCGCCAAAAAGCAGCGCGCTGGCGGCGGCAAGAAGCCCGTGTTTATTTCTAACTTCCATTTCGATACCACCGCCGCCCATGTGGAACTGAACGGTGCGCGCGCCATCAACGTGGTGACGCCAAAAGCCTTCGATACCACCACCTATTACGACTGGAAAGGCGATTTCGATCTTGATCTGCTGCAAACCACCATTGAACAGCACGGCGCGGACAATGTGGTGGCGATCATCACCACCGTTACCTGCAACAGCTCCGGCGGCCAGCCGATCTCGATGGGTAACATGCGTGAGGTGTATCGCATCGCACAACAGCACGGGATCCCGGTCGTGATCGACTCGGCACGGTTCTGTGAAAACGCCTGGTTTATCAAACAGCGCGAAGCCGGTTACGAAAACCGCTCGATCAAAGCGATCGTCCACGAGATGTATCAGTACGGCGACATGCTCACCATGTCGGCGAAGAAAGACCCGATGGTGAACATTGGCGGCCTGTGCTGTTTTCGCAGTGACGAGGATCTGTTCAATGAGGTGCGCATCCGTTGCGTGCCGATGGAAGGTTTCGTCACCTATGGCGGCCTGGCCGGGCGCGACATGGAAGCGTTAGCCATCGGGCTGGAAGAAGGCATGAACGAGGACTATCTGACCTACCGCATTGGTCAGGTGACCTACCTCGGCGAACGCCTTCGCGCCGGTGGCATCCCGATTCAGTATCCAGTGGGTGGGCACGCGGTGTTTGTCGATGCTAAAAAACTGCTGCCTCACATTCCGGCGGAACAGTTCCCGGCGCAGGCGCTGAATAACGAACTTTACCTGGAAGCGGGTATCCGCAGTGTGGAAATCGGCTCGTTGTTGCTGGGGCGAGATCCAGATACCGGCGAGCAGAAACCGTCACCGCTGGAGCTGCTGCGCCTGACCATTCCACGCCGGGTGTATACCAACGATCACATGGACTACATCGCTGACTCGCTGATCGCCTTAAAAGAAAGGGCTGGCAGCATCAAAGGCCTGACCTTTACCTACGAACCGCCGGTATTGCGTCACTTTGTCGCCCGCCTGAAACCGGTGGAATAACGCGCCGCCATAAAAAAAGCCAGCGGAATACCCGCTGGCTGGTGAATAGCACCATTACTCAGAACACGGTGGCGGTTTCCCGCCGTTGTTCTCACTCTCATTCGATGTCACCGTCTGGTCACAGCCAGCGACGATACTCTTCCTCATCCATATCCCGGATCTGCCATTGGTTGACCTGTAACAACAACGCCATCCGCTGACCCGCAGTGAGTCCCCCCCACCCCCGGCGACATCCCCGGCAAAGCCAGTGACGGTAAAAGCGGAATAACTGGCGCATATGCCCACCCCTTCACAGCGGTTCACGCACTGAACCATTCACTGACTGAAAGTATCCGCGTAATATAGGGAAAAATATATTGATGAGCTTAAGCCGCGGAGTTCCTCTTTTATGTCCTCGCCACGCCTGCAACAACAATTCATCCGGTTATGGCAATGCCTGCAAGGTCAGGACACCGACACCACGTTACAGGAACTGGCGCTGCTGCTTAATTGCTCCCGCCGTCATATCCGTTCGCTGCTGGGTGCCATGCAACAACAAGGCTGGCTTACCTGGCAAGCGGAAGCCGGACGCGGTAAACGTTCGCGCCTTGGCTTTCTCTACACCGGGTTAGCGCTGCAACAGCAGCGTGCTGAAGACCTGCTGGAGCAGGACCGTATCGATCAGTTGGTGCAACTGGTGGGCGACAAGGAAACCGTGCGCCAAATGTTGCTGTCTCATCTCGGACGTAGCGTGCGCCAGGGGCGTCATCTGCTGAGGATCCTGTACTACCGGCCGATGCATAACCTGTTGCCCGGCAGCGCGTTGCGGCGTTCGGAAACCCACATCGCTCGTCAGATTTTCAGCGGGTTGACCAGCCTAAATGAGGAAAATGGGGAACTGTTGCCAGATATCGCCCACCACTGGCAGGCGCTGTCGCCGCTGCACTGGCGTTTCTATCTGCGCCCGGCGATTCGTTTTCACCACGGACGGGAACTGACGATGGAAGACGTGATCGCTTCGCTGTCCCGGCTGACGGCGCTACCGCTGTTCTCACACCTGACCGACATCGCTTCCCCTACGCCGTTCGTGCTGGATATTCGGCTCAGTATGCCGGATGAGTGGCTGCCGTGGCTGCTCGGCAGCGTACCGGCGATGATCCTGCCCAAAGAGTGGCAAACGCTACCGGATTTTATGCGCCAGCCCATTGGAACCGGGCCGTATCAGGTGGTACGTAACTCGCCCAATCAATTGAAGATTGCCGCGTTTGACGATTACTTTGGCTACCGGGCGCTGATTGATGAAGTCAGCATTTGGGTATTACCAGAAGCACCGATCATTCCCGCCTGTACTGTCACGTTGCAGGGCGACGACACCACGGACAATGAACTGGAGAACCGGCTCGAAGAAGGCTGCTATTTCCTACTGTTTGACCGCCGTTCGCCGCAAATGGCGGACCCGGAGATCCGCCACTGGTTGTGTCAGGTGTTAAGCCCGGTGGCGATGCTCGGCCTGGCCGATAGCCCCTACCAGAGCGAATGGTCCCCCGCCTATGGCCTGCTGCCGCGCTGGCATCACAGCCCGCCGCGAGCGGTACGGGAAAAACCGGTCGGCCTGACCCATCTCACCCTCACCTGCTACCGTGATCACCCAGAATACGCGGTGATAAGCAGTATCATGAGCCACCTGCTAGCCACGCATGGCGTCACGTTAACGTTGCGCAGCCTGGAATTTGATGACTGGTGCCAGGGCGATGACGCAGGCGAACTCTGGCTTGGCAGCGCCAACTTTTATCTGCCGCTGGAGTTTTCACTGTTCGCGATGCTGTACGAATTGCCGTTGCTGCGGCACTGCCTGGGCGATGACGAGTTGGAACACACCGCGCGTCAGTGGCGTCAGGGCGAGTTGTCGCAGGCGGAGTGGTGCCAGTCGCTGGTCAGTCGGCAGCAACTCCATCCGCTATTTCACCACTGGCTGCGGCTGCAAGGCCAGGCCAGTATGCGCGGCCTGCGTATGAATACGCTGGGCTGGTTCGATTTCAAATCGGCCTGGTTTGCACCACCGGACTCAACGCTATAACCACGTGTCGTGGGTCATGGCGCTTTTCCTGATGTGACAAACACTTTACAATACCGCCGTTCTCAACGGGGTGCGGTCAACGCTTACAGGCGTTGTATCGCTGAGAAAATACCCGTCGAACCTGATCCGGTTAATACCGGCGAAGGGATTTGAGACTGCATCCCGCTTGCTCAAAGTCCTTTGCCGCCTTCAACAATTGGAGCGCAAAGTGTTAAAGAAATTACTGTCCTGCCTGCTACTGCTGTCCGCCCCCGTGTTCGCCAAACCGACCCTGACGGTCTACACCTACGACTCGTTCGCCTCAGAATGGGGCCCCGGCCCGGCGGTCAAAACCGCGTTTGAAAACGCGTGCAACTGCGAGCTGAAATTCGTGGCGCTGGAAGATGGCGTCGCTCTGCTCAACCGCCTGCGTATGGAAGGCAAGAACACCCCGGCGGACGTGGTACTGGGGTTGGACAACAATCTGGTTCAGGCCGCGGCACAGACCGGCCTGTTTGGTAAGCATGGCGTCAATACCAGCGAGTTGACGGTGCCCGGCGGCTGGCACAACGACACCTTTCTGCCCTTCGACTACGGCTATTTCGCCTTCGTCTACAACAAGGACAAACTGAAAAACCCGCCCAAGAGCCTGCGCGAACTGGTGGAAAGCAATCAACCGTGGAAAGTGATTTATGAAGATCCGCGCACCAGCACGCCGGGTCTGGGCCTGCTGCTGTGGATGCAGAAAGTCTATGGCGACCAGGCACCGCAAGCCTGGCAGAAACTGGCGGCCAAAACCGTCACCGTCACCAAAGGCTGGAGCGAAGCCTACGGCCTGTTCCTGAAAGGCGAAGCCGATCTGGTGTTGAGCTACACTACCTCCCCGGCTTACCACCTCATCGCCGAGAAGAAAGACAGCTACGCGGCGGCCAGTTTTAGCGAAGGCCACTATTTGCAGGTTGAAGTCGCCGCGCAATTAGCCAACAGCAAAAATCCGCAACTGGCGACACAGTTCCTGCAATTTATGGTCAGCCCAACCTTCCAACAGATCATCCCAACCACCAACTGGATGTATCCGGTTGTCAAAATCGACCTGCCCGCAGGCTATAACACCCTGCCACAGCCCTCGGCCCCGCTGGAGTTCACCTCGCAGCAGGTAGCTGAGCAGCGCGCGAACTGGGTACAGGCATGGCAACGCGCCGTCAGCCGCTGATTCCCGGCTGGCTGTGGCCGGGGCTGCTGGCGGCAGCATTGCTGACCGGCACCGCGGTGCTGGCGTTCGCGGCGCTGTGGCTGGACGCGCCCGGCGTCCCCTGGCAAGCGCTGTGGGATGACAGCTACCTGTGGCATGTCATTCGCTTCAGCTTCTGGCAGGCGCTGCTGTCTGCTCTGCTTTCCACCCTGCCCGCGTTGTTTCTGGCGCGGGCGTTATACCGCCGCCGCTTTCCCGGCCATCGCCTGCTGCTGCGCCTGTGCGCGATGACGCTGGTCCTGCCGGTACTGGTGGCGGTATTCGGCATCCTCAGCGTCTACGGCCGCGAAGGCTGGCTGGCACGCCTGCTGATGCAATTCGGTATCGAATACCGTTTTTCGCCTTATGGTTTGCAGGGCATTCTGCTGGCCCACGTCTTTTTTAATCTGCCGCTGGCGACCCGGCTGTTTGTGCAGGCGCTGGAAGGCATCGCCACCGAGCAGCGCCAATTGGCAGCCCAGCTTGGCCTGCGCGGCTGGCACTTTTTCCGGCTGGTGGAGTGGCCGTGGCTGCGTCGGCAGTTGTTGCCCGCCGGTGCGTTGATTTTCATGCTGTGTTTCGCCAGTTTCGCCACAGTATTGGCGTTGGGTGGCGGCCCGCAGGCGACTACCATCGAACTGGCGATCTATCAGGCGTTGAGCTTCGACTATGACCCGGCCCGCGCCGCGCTGCTGGCGCTGTTGCAGATGGCGTGCTGCCTGGGGCTGGTGTTGATCAGTCAGCGGCTGAGCAGGCTGCTGACAGTCGGTTCCAGCCAGCATCTCCACTGGCGCGACCCACAGGACAGCAGGCTCAGCCGTGTTACCGATACGCTACTGATCGCCGCGGCGCTGTTGCTGTTGCTGCCGCCGCTGCTGGCGGTGGTGGCGGACGGCCTGAACCGCTCGCTGCCGGATGTCTTGCGCCAGCCCGCGTTATGGCAAACGCTCTGGACGTCACTGCGCATCGCGCTGGCTGCCGGTGTACTCAGCGTGGTGCTGACGCTGATGCTGCTGTGGAGCAGCCGGGAACTGAAACTGCGCCAGCGGCAGCGTTCCGCCCAATGGCTGGATGTCAGCGGGATGCTGATTCTGGCGATGCCGGGCATTGTGCTGGCCTCCGGCTTTTTCCTGCTGCTTAACCGCACTATCGGCTTACCCGCTTCTCCGTATGGTCTGGTGGTGCTCACCAACGCGTTGCTAGCAATCCCCTACGCGATGAAAGTGCTGGAAAATCCGATGGTTGACACGGCAGCGCGTTATAGTCTGTTGTGTCAGTCGCTGGATATCCGCGGCTGGCACCGCCTCAAGGTGGTGGAACTCAAGGCGCTGCGCGCGCCCATCGCCCAGGCGCTGGCCTTTGCCAGTGTGCTGTCGGTGGGCGATTTCGGCATCATCGCGCTGTTCGGCAACGAGCAGTTCCGCACTCTGCCGTTTTACCTCTATCAGCAGATTGGCGCTTATCGCAGCGCCGACGGCGCGGTGACGGCGCTGCTGCTGTTGCTGTTGTGTTTTATGCTGTTTACCCTGATTGAAAAACTAGCAGGCTTTCATGATCGCGCTCGATAAGTTGACCTACCTCTACCAGCACCTGCCGATGCGTTTCGATTTACAGGTGCAGCCCGGCGAGCGTATCGCCATTCTGGGCCCGAGCGGCGCGGGGAAAAGCACCCTGCTCAGCCTGATCGCCGGTTTTCTTCCGGCTGACAGCGGCCGCCTGCTACTCAACGGGCAGGATCACCTCACCACGCCACCGGCGAAACGCCCGGTGTCGATCCTGTTTCAGGAAAACAACCTGTTTCCCCATCTGACGCTGGCACAGAATATCGCGCTCGGCCTGCACCCCGGCCTGAAGCTGAATGCGGAACAGCGGGATACGTTGCGCGATATCGCCAGCCGCATGGGGCTGTCTACGCTGCTGGAACGCCTGCCGTCGCAAGTTTCCGGCGGTCAACGGCAACGGGCGGCGCTGGCACGCTGCCTGATCCGCCAGCAGCCGATCCTGCTGCTGGACGAGCCGTTTTCCGCGCTCGACCCGGCCCTGCGTCAGGAGATGTTATCGCTGGTGGACGAGATCAGCCGGGATCGCCAGTTAACGCTGCTGATGGTGTCTCACCAGTTGGAAGACGCCGCGCGTATTGCGCCGCGCAGCGTGTTGGTGGTGGACGGCCGCATCTATCACGACGGCCCGACCCACGAACTAGCCAGTCACCCGGATGCGGCGCGGGTGCTCGGTCTGGGATGATAGAGTGCAATCCTTACCAGGAAAATGTGATCCTCCGCACGATTTTGCTTTTTCAGTGTGACGGAGCCTTGTCTGATTTTCCGCACTCATGGTTAGATGAAGATGCTAATTAACCCAAACGACTATAAGGTTCTCCGTGAAACACGCCGCCTCTACTTTCGCACTACTAAACAACACCGCGCTGCTTGACGCGGTCGTCGTCGTGCGCGTGGTGGTCGTGGTCGGCAGCGCGCCGTAACGGGTTCCGAATCAAGCAAAGATTCCCAAACCCCGCCGGCGCAAGCCGAGCGGGGTTTCTTTTATCCACCCTCCCCGCTCCTCCTGACACCGGCCCTGATAAAGGATATGACTATGCGTTATACAGGCGCTGAGCTGATCATCCGTCTGCTAGAGCAGCAAGGCATCACGACCGTGACCGGTATTCCGGGCGGTGCAGCACTGCCGCTGTACGATGCGTTGGGAAAAAGCCGCACTATTCGCCACGTACTCGCCCGCCACGAGCAGGGAGCCGGATTCATCGCGCAGGGGATGGCGCGTGCCAGCGGTAAAGCGGCGGTTTGTATGGCGTCCAGCGGGCCTGGCGCGACCAACCTGCTGACGGCTATCGCCGATGCCAAGCTCGATTCCATTCCGCTGGTGTGCATCACCGGTCAGGTGCCGTCCAGTATGATCGGCACCGATGCTTTTCAGGAAGTCGACACCTACGGCATCTCGATCCCGGTCACCAAACACAACTATCTGGTGCGCGATATCAGCGAACTGCCGCGGGTGATCAACGATGCCTTCCGGCTGGCGCAGTCTGGCCGCCCCGGCCCGGTATGGGTGGATATTCCCAAAGACGTGCAGACTGCCACCATCGAACTGGCAGAACTGCCCGCACCGAGCGAGCTGACCCCAGCACCAGCCGTGGATCAGGACGCCATTCGTGCCGCCGCTGCGATGATCAATCAGGCTAAACGGCCGATTCTGTATCTGGGCGGCGGCATCATCAGCGCAGGCGCGCATCAGCAGGCGATTGAATTGGCGGAACGCGCCGGGCTGCCCACCACCATGACCCTGATGGCGCTGGGTGCCATGCCGGTGGATCATCCACTGTCGCTCGGTATGCTGGGTATGCACGCCGCCCGTTGCACCAATATGATCCTGCAACAATCGGACTTGCTGATCGTACTGGGTGCGCGTTTTGACGATCGCGCTATCGGCAAAGCCGAGCAGTTTTGCCCGAATGCCAGCGTAATCCATATCGATATCGACCCAGCAGAATTGGGCAAGATCCGCCAGCCGCACGTGGCGCTCCACGCCGATGTCGCACAGGCGCTGGATCAGTTGCTGCCGTTGATCGAACGCCAGCCGCGTACCGACTGGCTCGCTCAGGTGCGCACATTACAGCAGGAATTTCCGTTCAGTATGCCGAATGCTGATGATCCACTCAGCCATTACGGACTGGTCCGCGCCGTCGCCAGCCAATTGGATGACAAGGCCATCATCACCACCGATGTAGGACAGCATCAGATGTGGGTGGCGCAGGCCTACCCGCTGCGCCGCTCGCGGCAATGGCTGACCTCCGGAGGCTTGGGCACCATGGGCTTCGGCGTACCGGCCGCTATCGGTGCCGCACTGGCGGAGCCACAACGCACTGTCGTCTGCTTTTCCGGTGACGGCAGCCTGATGATGAACATTCAGGAGATGGCCACTGCGGTGGAAGAGAACCTGAACGTAAAAATCGTGCTGATGAACAACCAGTCGCTGGGGTTGGTGCACCAGCAGCAGGATCTGTTCTATCAGCAAAACTATGTGGCTTCTGATTACCGCTATCAGACCAACTTTCTGGCGATTGCCGCAGGCTTTGGCTTCGCCACCTGCGACCTGAACGCCGCCGACAATCCGCAAGCTGCATTGCGCGAGGCACTGCAACGACCGGGACCGACGTTGATCCACGCCGCTATCGATATCAACGAAAAAGTGTTCCCGATGGTGCCGCCGGGTGCCGCCAACATTGAGATGATTGGAGATTAAATCATGCAGACCCCATCCATTACTGCACAGGTCACGCTGGAACTCTCGGTACGCAACCATCCGGGCGTGATGTCGCATGTATGCGGGCTGTTCGCCCGCCGCGCGTTCAACGTGGAAGGCATCATGTGTATGCCGCTACCGGGCGACGAGCAGAGCCGTATCTGGTTGCTGGTGAAAGACGACCAACGCCTGCCGCAGATGATAAGCCAAGTGGAAAAGCTGGAAGATGTATTGCAGGTGACTCGCCACGGCGAAGAGATGCGTATCTTTGATCAGGTCGCGGAGTTTTACCGCTGAGCCGCAGGGGCCATACCGATTCCCGGTATGGTCCTCGACCCAGATTCAACCAATCAGAATTTGCCACAGCAGACGGCGGTACACCGGCATCAACGGGTGCTGCCATAACTGCCACAAGCTGGCGACGGCGATAACCGAAACCAGCGGTGCCAGCCAGTACAAACGGGCAAGCGTCAACCAACCGGTTGATTCGGCTTTTGCTCCACGACGTGTACGCCACAAACGCCACACCAACCAACCCGCCCCCCACAGCAGGATAGCCGTGGCTAACAACAGCCATTTAAAACTGCCGCTGTCGGCCTGCTTGGGGATATCAATCGCCACGCCGGCCAAAATGCCGGGCATCAGATAAACCGGCGGCCAGGTGAGACAGCCGATGATATTCGGCAACGCAAAGCGCCGGGGCGACAACTCCAGCATTCCCGCCACCATCGGGATCAGCGGGCGAGTCGGGCCAAAAAACCGTCCAATCAGAATGGTCGCCATATTGTGCTGATGCAGCATTTTTTCGGTGCGATACAGGTAAGCGCGGTGCTTTTGCAGGAAAGACCAGTTATGCAGCCGATCCTTGAAACGCCAGCCAATGAAATAGGAAATCCAGTCTCCCAGCAGGCAACCGATAATGCCCATGCCCCAGGCCGGGTAAAGCCCCATATTGCCGCTACCGATCAACGCCCCCAGCGACGCCATCATCAGCGTACCGGGCAACAGCAGCCCCACCAACGCCAGCGACTCCAGAAACGCCACCAGCAGTACCGCCGTCAGCGAATACGCTAACGATTGAGTGATCAGATGCTCCAGCCAGGCTTCCATAAACCTCTACATTTCTGCTTTTTTATGAACAAAGATAACGGAATGATAGCAGGAAACGGTGGGAATATGGCAGATAGTAGTAAAAACGCGGCTGACGCGAGGCTCATCATCACTGGACGGCCACGTCCTTGAAGCTACGCTATTTTGTTGTTATAAAAGCATCATATTAGGAAAATAAATGGATTGATTCATGGAAGAAGCCAGGATTGCTTTTCCTGTTGGCAAAGGGCAGGTTAACAGGGCTGAAGACGTAAAAACCGTTCAACAGTTGCTGAATAGCCGGTCAAACGGAATACTGAGCGTTGATGGTATTGTCGGCATCAGAACACAAACCGCGATTACTCAATTTCAACGCCAGATAGTAGGAATGGGTACGCCTGACGGTATCGTCTCCCCACACGGACCTACACTGAGAAAATTAAACCATCTTCACACCCGACGCCCGGCAACCTCTCAGCCCTCTTTCTCTGACAACTCTGGCGACAGCGTCTCCGAAGAGCTTTACCTTAATGCAGCCAGAGAGCTGAATTGTGAAGTGGCAGCCATTAAAGCGGTTGTGATGACTGAAACCGCATTACGTAGCGCTTTTATCAGCCCCGGAAAACCGAAAATACTCTATGAGCGGCATTATTTTCATAACCTGACACAAGGCAGATATGATCGCACATACCCAGAGATATCAGGTGAACGTTACAAGCAATATGGCTCACATGAACTCCAATATGAAAGACTCGAAACTGCAATGACACTGGATCGACAAGCGGCACTCATGTCCGTTTCCTGGGGAGCGTTCCAGATTATGGGAGCAAATTATAGAAGTGCAGGCTTTAATGACATTGAAAGTTTTGTCTCTGCAATGAAAAACACTAATGGTCAGGTATTTGCTTTTATTAATCATATAAAAAACACGCCAGCTTTACGCTCGGCATTACAAAACAAAGACTGGACAACATTTGCGAGACTTTACAATGGGAGAAAATATGCCGAAAGGAATTACCATATAAAAATGGCAAATAACTATCATTTACTAACAACCAGATAGTAGGGGATCTTATGAGAAAGATATTATTTCTAATTACGATATTTGCTTCATTACAATCTTACGCATCGATAAACTTGGTAAAAAGCAGCGAAGAATCACTAATAAAAAAAACCATTGAGGATGCAAGCCAAAGAGGCATTGTTGATATAAAAATACAAGAAGAGCAAATTTTTGATATTACTGAAAACAATAAAAACATAGGAACAATAATACCGGGAAAAGGATTTTATAAAAATGACTATCCAGTTTGCTTTATTAGTTGGTCTACGGACAAAAAGACGATTTCTAATATTGTCTTATCGATGGGGAATGGTGACTTTGAGTTTTCACAATGCGAAAGCCTTGATGCGCTAGGAAAGATAGAGTCCGCAGGAAAAACATTCATTGGATTTGTTTATTCAGTCGGTCTGCCTGATGACAGAACGGAACAAAATTATTTTTTATTGGAGCTAGATCAGGACAAAAGAGCTATTACAGATAAAAGCAAGCTTGTAGAACCCCTACAAAATACCAATGAAATAAAAAGTATTACTGCAATCAGAAAACATCTTAAAAAAGTGATGGAAAAGAAAGAATGAAAGCTCTGTTGACAATACTCATATTGATAATTCCATTGAATTCATACTCTACTATTAGGCTAACTCAAAATGATGATAGTAGCATATTGAATAATTTAATAACAAAAGGTCAACTATCAAAAATCAACCGCATAAAAATACAGAAAGGTCAGACTTTCGACATCAGCGAAAACGGAAAATACATAGGCACTATCGTGCCCGCTGAAGGATATTACAACAACATTGAACCACTCTGTTTCATTGGATGGTCTTCAGATAATAAAAACATCTCAGATATAAAAATTTCTATCGGTCGAGGATTTTTTGGAACAGTGACCTGCCTGAGTCTCGATGCGGTAGGAAAAATTGAAGTTAAAGGAAAAACGTTCATTGGTTTTGTTTATACCGTAGCATTGCGTGACAGAACATCGCAAAACTATTTCTTACTTGAATTAGATAAAGAAAGAAAAACAATAACCGATGTAAGCAATACAATTGAAAAGCTACAGTTTTATTCTGAAAAGAAAAGCATCATTGATCTTAAAAAATACCTTGAAGAAAATCCGTAAGCTGTGAAAAGCTAAAAACACTAAATTTAAAATTAATTATCCGGCACCTAATACCACACGATGGTGCCAGATAATAACACAGGAATAATCCGCTAATTAAAACGACTGACTTTCCCAAATACAATATGCACTGGTTCCAGCTTTGATATGTTCGCACAGCATGTTTTTATAAGTAAAAGAGATAAACTCTTCTGGTTGATATTCGTTGTGTGTTATCGAACTGGGATAATGCATTCTGATATTTTTTACTTTTGCATCAGTCAGTTTCATTGAAAAATATTGCTCCATCCCTCCATTTTCTGAGGTTCGGTAGAAAATGAAGGGAGGGTGTAATTAAAATTG
>NZ_JSYG01000018.1 GCF_000784735.1 Dickeya undicola | reverse complement strand
TTACTCTCACCCCCCGCTATCCCTATCGGGTCATAGGGATTATCCGGTGCTCGTCGTACTTTTTAGCGCACTTAACCCATTGAAGCAACAGTCTTTTCAGGCAGCGTTTTCAGCCACATTCACACGCCCGCAACCCCAACACCCCGACGCGCACTTTTAGCCCCGGACACGCTACCGCCATGCTGTGACGTCCCTGTCTGCCTGCCTCGCATCATAGCAGCGGCGGCAGCCGCTGCCATTAGTCGTTTGCTGTTGAACCGGGGTTTATCGCGGCGCGAGCCGTTCCGCAGCTTGCTGTGGGACGGTGAAGCGTCTGCCGGGTGCGGGCTGGCGAAGCCCGCAGGACAACGCTTTAGCAGGGAGGCCCCCGGCGGGGGCCGCACGGGGCGGAGATGGCGAGCACGGGAACGAGCAAGGAGCCTGCGACTGCGAGCCGGGCGCAGCCAGTGCAGCGGGGTTGGGGCGGGGGCGAGGTGAAGCCGTTAAGCGGAGGCCGTCAGGCCGACAACCCCTTTTCTGTTGCCTTTGACGTTGGCCGAGGATTAACGCCGGAGCCTGCGCCGCCAGGGAAGGCGGCCACACCGTCGGTGCCACGGAAGGAGCGCGGCTGCCGACAGCAGAGGTGAGCGCAGCGAGCCTGTGCGCCGCGCTGTGCTGAGCTGCCGAACCCCGGCGGCCAGCCGCACGCCGTGGCCGAAGAAGACCGCAACGCGCCCATGCGCCAGACGGCGCCGACATAATGTGTGTTACGCGTTGGATGCGTCCAGCATCTTTCGCGTAATGCCACATTATGTTGAATGACGAACGGCCAGCAACCTGACAGGAAGAGAGTGATGAAGGTTGGCGCTGGCCGGGCGGCATTTACCGTCGGAGCGCCTTAGCTGAACACGGCAAGAGGTGCGCCACGGACGGCGCGCCTGTTGCCCTGCACCGTCCGGCGGCCCTGAAGAGAGTGAGCTACTTTTTCAGGCTGTCCGGTAGCGGCGTGGTGTCCGGCTTGGGTGTCGCGTCCGGCCTGCGCTCGTCCCGCTGCTTTTTACGCCGCGCCCGCTGTTTCCGCTCTGCCGGGTGCGTCTGTTCATGCACCTTCTGTAAGTGACCGATGGCGACCCGCGTGTAGATCTGCGTCGTCTCCAGCTTCTCGTGACCCAGTATCGCCTGGATATGTCGCGTGTCCGCGCCGTTCTCCAGCATCTGGGTGGCCATCGAGTGCCGGAACACATGGCACGCCCCCGGCTTATCAAGGTGTCCCGTTTCCCGGATGGCTTTCCCGGCCATCTGCGTCAGCGTCACCCGTGCCAGTCCGGTGCCTTTGTGGCTGATAAACAGGTGGCCGCTGTCATAACGCTTCGCCAGTTCAGGCCGCGCATGATTCAGATAACGGGTTAACCACTTACACGCCCGCTCACCCAGCGGCACTACCCGGTCTTTATTGCCCTTGCCCTGACGCACCACCATCACGCCCCGGCTCAGGTCGATGTCGCTCAGCATCAGGTTGACCGCCTCTGCCCGCCGGATACCGCTGCTCCACAGCACTTCCAGTATCACCCGGTTACGCAGCCCGATAACCGTGCCGCTCTCCACCGACTGCAACACCCCGCCGGTTTCCTCCACGCTCAGTACCTGTGCTGGCAGCCGCTTTTCCTCTTTCGGTAACGTCAGCATGTCGGCTGGGTTATACAGGATGACGTGGCGTTTCAGCAGCCAGCGGAACAGCATCCGGATAGCGGTCAGACGACCAAGCTGACTGCCCGCCGTGAGCGGTTTGCCGTCTGCCTTGCGGTAGCCCCGCAGCCAGCGCTGATACCCTTCCAGCACCGCAAGACTCACCTGTGGCGCATACAACACCCCTCTGTCTTCACACCATGCCACGAACGGCAGCAGCCGTTCACGGTAGCTCTCCTGCGTCCGGCTGCTGTAGCCCGCCGCGCTGAGGTGGTCAAGGTAGTACCCGGTGTGCTGGCGTAACGTCTGCGTCTGGCGGCTAAGGTAAAGCGTTTCCGGGCTGGGGGGACTGGGTTGGGTCATGGCGGCGCGTCCTGCGTGAGAGTGGATGAGCGGCAGATAAGGGAACTACGGTACGACAGGCTTATTGTGTTGTGCAGGAACCGTGCTTTTACCGTTAACCCGACCGGATGGCGCAGAACCCTTGCCAGCACTGGCTTTAACAGCGATTGTCTTGTCCGACCGCCCACCGACTGAACCCCGACCCGAGGCCGACCGCTTTTCATTACCCCCCGACCGGACGGAGTCGTAGTTATCTTTCTCTGTTATTTTTACCGTTTCCACAGCCGCTTCCGGTACATCGATAAGGCCGCACAGGTGCGCGTTATCGCCCTGAGCATCACCATCGAACAGCAGTTCGTAGCAGAACGTCAGCCCCCGCTTGTGCAGCATCAGGTATTCCAGTTCAACCAGTCGGGCAAGGTGGATTTTCAGTTGCGTATCGCCCCACTGCACCGCGTCCCGTAGCTGTTTGCGGGTGAAGTGGTATGCCGTTTTCGGCTGGCCGCTCTCTTTTACCCATTGCTGTATCAGCAGCAACAGTTTCCTCGTCTGTGGCGGCATTTCATCCAGCGTGCGTCCTAATATCTCGTGTGCTAACCGGTTCGCCAGCACGATATCCGACCGCTCGACCTCGATGTATTCGATAACCTGACCACGGTGCTCTACTGTCTTCACCTCCCGCTGATACTGATGCAGCAGCGCGATAGACTGGATTAACGTCAGGTACTTCATATGGTCGCGGCGGGTGCGGGTTTTGTCGCTCAGGAACGTAAGCTGTGAGGCGAACGGGTTCACCACTTTTAACGGTTTCAGTAACCGCTGGGCATTTTGATGTAACTCCGTCAGATAGCCTTTTTCGTTCTCCATCAGCAACCCTTCCAGCGTCTGCGCCTTACGCTGCTGAGCATGGATAGCCTCGGTCTGTTCGCGGGATTCGTTGACGGTGAGAACCAGACAGCGGTTCAGTAGCTCTTCGTCCACGTCGATGGCCGTGGTGGTTAACATCAGCATCACCGGGCCTTTGACGGTGTACTGTTTGGTGACAAGGTTTCCCGTCGCATCGTCTTTACCCGTTGAGGCTATCGTCAGTTCACCATCTGACTGAAGCAACTTAAGGGCATACGCCGCCTGCCGCACGCCTTCCTCTTCCGCTATCGCCAGTATCTTGTGTTGCAGGTTGGTTTCACCCAGATAGAACAGGCTCTGGCCTGTCATCGCGCTGTACTGCAAGCGCTCTTCCGGCGGGATGAGATTAAGCACCGCATCCATCAGTGAGGATTTTCCCGCCGCACTGGAGGACTGGATTAACACCGCTAACGGCCTGTCCAGCTTGCGCGACACCGCCGCCAGATAACCCGCCACTAAGTTCGTGGACTCGCCCACCACGCCACAGGCGGCCAGGTCATCCGTCAGTCGGCTAATCAGGTTCGGGTCTTGCAGCAACGCCAGCGCTTCCACTTTGGCGTCGTCATCCAGTTCAGTCACGTTTTCAGCAGGGGTTTCAGGTTGAGCAAGGTGGGTTTCCAGTGCCAGCAGTACACGGCCTAAGCTGCGTTTGAGGTCGCTTTCCGCTAACCCCAGCTCTGAGGCGGCCAGCCGCGCATAACCTGCACGGCTCCGCGCACTCATCATGTCTACGCTGTCCGCGAACACCACGCCGCTTTCCGTGTCCAGCACCTGCGCGTTCACCTTCATCACGCCGCTGCCTGCCTTCACCGACGATAACCCACGGATGCGCCATTGCTGACCGGACAGGGCTATCTCCAGCTCACCACCCGGCAGGACGTCAACCACCACGCCCGGCTCGGTCGCCTGCGCCGTCTTCACCACCGGAACCCCCGCCGCTAAAGACGGGGCGGGTTGCGGCGCGGCTTTCCGCTGTGGCTCCGCGGCGCTTTCCGGTTCAGCATTCACTGCGTCGCTCATCGGTAACGCGCCTTCTACCACCGCACAGAACGCGGCTTCCGGCTCCGCCACCTTGCACAGGTATTCATTGGCATCCATTCCCGCCGGGAACACCAGCCGGAACGGGGTGATACCGTCAGCCGCTAACGACGCCGCCAGTTTCACCGCGCCCTCATCGCCTGCCGCGTCGTTATCGAACGCGATAAGCACCTGTTTTACACCATGCCGGATAAAGGCGTGCCGCATCTCATTGGTAAACCCGTTGACCCCATACGCCGCCGTGACGTTGCGGTAGCCCGCCACCCAGAACGACATCGCATCGATAAGCGATTCACACAGGATAACGGTCTTACCCGCCACTAACGCCTGCTCGTTCCACACCCCGCCGTGTGGCCCCGGCAGATACAGGTGCAGCGGCGTCCCTTTGCGTAACTCATGGCTGACCTTGCGCCCGTACAGCTCCCGCACCTGGCCGTTCCTATCGATAACCGGCACCACTAATGACCCCGCCAGATGTTCATGGCCGCTGTCGCGCATCACCCCCAGCGCCTGCAACTGACTGCGGATGGTCGCCCCGTCTTTGAGCTTCTTCGGCGGCAGGCGATAACCCAGCGTGCGGTTGGCGAACCCGAGCTTAAAGGCAGCGACTAATTCAGGGTGATTGAGGCGGCGCTTTTCCAGCCAGGCGATGGCGTCCGGCGCGTTCAGCAGCGTGTGGTGATAGAACTCAACCACGCGACCCAGCAGTGACTGCCTTTCCTGTTCATTAGCGATATCGGTAACGGGCGGCAACGGCTCAACAGCAGGCACGCTACCCAGTTCACCGCGCAGGCGGTCAACCGCCCGATGCAGGCTTAGCCCTTCCGTCTTCATCACCCAGTCCAGCACCGAGCCGCCTGCATCGCAGCCGAAGCAGTGATACAGGTTCTTCTCCGGGCTGATGACCATAGACGGGGTTTTCTCCTGATGGAACGGGCACAACACCACCACGTCCTTGCCGCGCTTAAACATCTGCCGACCCTGCGAACGCACTACCTCCACTAACGGCACGGCGGCTTTCAGGTGCTGCAACTCGGATTCAGGGATGCGTGCCATAAAATCTACTCCGCTAAAACGCTGTCAATGGACATATATGTGATATATACTAATCACACATATATCACATTACAACAGGCAATTAAAAAAGGGGGCATACAATGACAGCTATTGATTTCCTGATGACAGGTCTTGATATGTCCGCTTTTTCCGAACGCCTCAAAGCACTGAGGGAAGCCCGAGGGCTAACCCAGACACGACTTGCCGAGATGATAGACGTCCAGCCCAGAGCCTATAACCGCTGGGAGCGGGGGCACATTTTCCCGCAACTGGAGACACTGCTAAAGCTGGCTGATGTGTTACAGGTTTCGCTGGATGAACTGGTGGGGAGAGTCGAGGCCAGCAAGGATGTGAAGATCCGCAATGCCGAGTTACACGAACTCTGGCAACAGGCGGATGCGCTGCCGGATGAAGAGCAAAGAGCGTTGATTATGGTGATTGACAGTTTTGTGACTAAAGTCAACGTGGAGAAGGCAGTGAAGAAGAGTGTGAGACAACGTTAAAACAGCGCGGCGGTAATGGGTTGCACCCCACTGCCGCCGCTCACCACAACCAACTATCAAGGAGTTGACTATGGCTGCGCATGATTCTACGTCACGCAACACGGTAAATACAGCAACTAAAACAGAACGTTACTACACCGTGGGATACGCCCCGCAAAACGGCAAGCCTAACCCGCCGTCAGCGATTAACCTTAAAGGCCGCTGGCTGGAAGAGTCGGGCTTTATGACCGGGATGCCGATTACCGTGACAGTGGAGCGGGGAAGGATAGTGATTGAGACGGAGATTAATGTCTGATCGTTGAACTAAACAGCATAAAAAGCAGCCGGAAGAATCGTTGGGATCGCTTCCGGCCTTGTCAATATCAAGCAGGGAATTTCCCATTTTTATATGACTGCCAAAGATAGTTTATAGGCCAGCCATTAGCATTTCCCTTCAATATGTCTTTCGCTATTATTTCAATATCATCTGATATTCTTGATGAAATTTCAGGCTCTTTGATAATCTTAAATGAAAGTTTAAAGGATTTTTCACGAAGGATATCGATGAAATCTAAATCATCCTTACTAAAAACCTCTTTTTCCAATCTATTGAAATTATTCATCCACTCCGAATCAAATGTTTTTGAATCGCGAGAATCCAATGCATTGTCTACATCCAGATTTTTTAAGAAATCAAAAAATGATGGCGAAGATAACACATTTTCCATGTCTATAAGATTGCTATTAATCATTACATCAACCCTTGTTTGGTAAGCCAGTTTTCAATTAGGTCTACGGCTTGGCTCGGAGTTACATTTGAACCCAATATATGTGTACCATTTGGAGAGCGAACATCCACTTTGATATCGTCCAAACTCGAATACGCTTTCTTATAAGCATCAAACAACTCCTTGTCAGAACCAGCAAAATCACCTTGCCTTGGGCCTACATATTTTCTTTCTGCATCATGCATTCGCCAATGGTCATGTTCTGGCTCTTTACCCCTAGGAAATAAAGTCGGGCGGGTTTTATCGGAGCGTGCAACCTCAAAAGGCCTTCCCTGTGATTTTCTTACGGATGGAACGTGATGACCTGATTCACTAACACCCATACATTTCTTACCGTTTAGACCTAAAGGGTCAATACCGCTTATAGGGTTGTATACATATCCGTAATTACTCTCACCCCCCGCTATCCCTATCGGGTCTGGCGAGACATAACACCCACCGGCCGGGTCGTAGTACCGAAAGCGGTTATAGCACAGCCCGCTTTCGCTGTCACGGAGCTGCCCGGCGAAGGCCAGGCCGGGGTCCGGACTTTCCGATTTTTCTGCCTGACGCTGGCCCCACAGGGTGGCTTTCGGGGCCTGCCAGCGCAGGGTGCCGTCCGGTGTGAATAGCGCCTGCGGCACGCCGTTCTGGCTGCTGGTGACAAAATCCGTTTCCCAGTCGCCGCCGGTGTGCTGGCGCTGCTGCACCACCAGCTCCCAGCCGTTGTAGACCCAGTGGCGGCGGGCCACCAGCTGGCCGTGGCGGTAGTGGCGGATTTCCGCTATCTGGTCGCCGTCCCACTGGTAGCGAATTTCTTCGGCTTTCTGGTCGCAGCGTTTGCCCACCCGGCGACCGAACGGGTCGTAACGGTACAGCCAGCGTTCGCCGTTCGGGGTATCCACCACCCGCAGCTGGTTGCGGCTGTCCCAGCGGTACTGCCACACCTGCGGGCGGTAGCCCGGCTGCACCACCTGTTTACGGATAAGCCGTCCGGCCCTGTCGTACTGGTAGTGGGTATCATCGTGCTGGACCAGTCGGCCAGACTGCCATTCGGTAAGCCGCCCTGCCTCCTGCGGCAGGCCGGTGCGGGTGTAGTGGAAGCGGGCGGTGGTGTCCACCGGTTTGCCCGCACCGCCGCTCAGCACTGCCTGCACCCGGCCGGTGGCGTCCAGACGATAGCCTTCAGCCTCGCGGTTGTGCCGCACCCCGGTCAGGTTACCGGCACCGTCGTAGCGGTATTCCCGCGTCTGTGCCGCCAGCAGGCGGCCGTCCTGCTGTGCGCCGCTCATCTCCCGCGTCAGCCAGCCCATCACGTCGTATTCCCGCTGCTGGACAAACCCGCTGCCGCCGCGACGGTGTGACTCGCGGCCCGCTGCGTCATGGGTCAGGGTCAGTTCCGCGCCGTCCGGCAACTGCACCTGCCGCAGCTCGCCGGTGCGGGTGTAATGGAACAGACTGGTGAGCGGCGCGAGGGTGCCGGTGGTGTCATCGGCATCGCCGTCCCAGGTCAGGGTGCGGGTGACGGTACGGGCTGTGTCGTCGTACTGGCGGGTGAGCAGCGTGCCGTTGTGCCATTCACGCACCACCCGGTCGCGCAGGTCGTAGTCCAGTTGCACATGGGCGGTGGACGACGAGACTTCGGTCAGGCGGCCCACCGCATCATAGCGGTAGTGCAGGGTGTCGTCCGGCGCGGTTTCACGCAGCAGCAGGCCGCGGGCGTCGTAGAGGAAGTGGCGGGTGTCGCCCTCGCCATTACGCACGCTGACGCACAGGCCGTCTTCGTCGTAGCCGTAGTGGGTGTCGGTGCCGGTCATGTCGCGCTCGCGGATGACCCGCCCGTCGGCATCCAGCCACCACTGCCAGCGGCTGCCGTCCGGCGCGGTAACGGCAATCAGCTGCTGGCTCTCTTTATCGTACGCGTAGTGCCAGGTGCGGCCTTCGGCGTCGGTGCGTGCGGTCAGCAGGTCGAACGGGCCAAAGGTCTGACGCCACAGCGCGCCGTTGCCGTCCACGTAGCTCAGCAGGTTGTTATGGCGGTCGTACTGGCGCTGCTCTTCCTTGTCATCCGGGCGTATCAGCTGCTCCGGCAGCGTCCAGCTGGCCCGGCGGTAACCGAGCCGGAAACGGGCACCGTCCGCCCGTTGCCACTGCACCACCCGGTCCTGCCCGTCGTAGCGTAACTGCTGGGTACGGCTCTCGGCGTCAGTGGCGCTCAGCAGCCGCTGACGGTGGTCGTACTGTAACCGGGCCTGCACCTCACCGGCGGCGTCGCTGACCTGGGTCAGCAGGCCATAGCGGTTCCAGGTGAATCGCACTTCACTGGCGTCCGGACCGGTGAGCCGCTCCGGGTTACCCTCGGCGTCATACGCCCAGCCCCACTCGCGCCCCAGCGGGTCGGTGACGCCGCACAGCCGCTGCGCCTCATCATAGTCGTACTGCCACTGGTGGCCGCTGGCGTCGGTAAAGGTGCTGACCCGCCCGGTATCGTCCAGATAGCTGAATTCGACCACCCGTCCGGCGGGCGAGGTTTCCCGCAGCAGGTTGCCGTAGTCGTCGTAGTCGTAGCGGGTGACGTGGCCGAGCGGGGATTTTTCCCAGCTCATCAGGTGCAGGTCGTTAAAGCCGAATTCGCTGCGCTGGCCGTCGCCATCGGTCATCACTACCCGGTCGGGGAGGTAGTCGAAGCGGGCGGTCAGAAAACCGTCGGCGCAGGTGGTGTAGACGCAGCGCCCCTGCGCGTCGTATTCGTAGCGCGCCCAGGTCTGGTCGTTATCGTGCCAGCGGGTCAGCCGGTGAGCGGTGTCGTACTCGTAGTAGAGGTGATAGGCGTGGGTGGCGTTGGCCTCAATCAGCCGACCCTGTTCATCCTGGCGGTACTCGGCCAGTAGCGTTTTCTGGCCGCCATCGATGCGTTGTATCTGGTACAGGTACTCACCCTGCCACACCAGCAGCAGGGTGACGCCATCGCTGTGGCGCACCTGGCGCAGGTAGCCTTTCGGGTCGCGCACCAGTTCGATGCGGTTGTCGTGGGTATCGTGAATGGCCGACAGCAACCGGCGCTCGCCCTGTATCACGCTAAAGTCGCGCCAGGTCTGCTGGTCGCGGTGCCACAGGCTGAAACCCTCGCCCCGGCGATGCAGGGTAAATTCAGGGTAGTGCGGGCAGTACACCGCCTGCACGTCCTGATGGAAGGTAAAATCGATGTCGTAGCCCTGTGCCAGCGTGATGACCACGTGGGTGTTGAGGCCGTCACGTGCTACCGTCGCCACCTCGCTCCAGCTGTCGTGCCAGCCGCAGCCCAGCAGCCCGGTGTGCGCCGAGGCGGAACGATAGGCACGTTCAAACACCAGCGGCAGCGTCTGACCCAGTTCGATATCGGTACGGGATTCAATCACCTCGCCGCTGGCGATATAGACCGGGTCTTTTTTGAACGCTTTAACGGCTTCTTTGATTCTGGCCATGCCTTTATTGGCTTTAAACGCTCTGGCGGCACACCCCATTTTTCCGGGGACTTTGGTGATAAGCAGTGCCCCGGCCTTCGCGCCCTTTAAGGCACTCTTCAGACCATTGCGGGTAAACAGCTTTCCCAGTCCCTTCAGCATTCCCCGGCTGGGCGGCACCAGAAACTCCACCGCAATCAGCAGTGCCTTTTCCCACCAGCTGAATTCGTCGGCTATCTCCAGATAGGTGCCCTGACCGGAGCCGAAAAATACCGTCGAGGCCCCTTCCCTGATGGTGGCACCACAGACGGTTTTATCGTCGATACGGGCGGCCGGTGCGTCGTTCACAAATACCGACTCGCTGCCCTGGGCAATCAGTTGCGGACTGTTGTGCTTGGTGCAGGCAACGGTATCTTTCGTGGCGCGGGCCACCGGCTGTTTTTCGACAAACACGTTACCCGAGCCGGACGCCACCGGCCCGAAGGCCGGTGATGCACTGTCCACCATCGCCGACACCTTATTTGTGACGGCGGAAATCAGGTCACCGGCAGCAAACACCGCCAGCGCCCCGACGGCCGCTACCGCCAGCCCGCCGGTCACCCCCACCAGAAATACCGCCACGGCTGCCACGGCCGCCGCCACCAGCGCCCCGGCCACGGCACCCGCCAGCGCACCGAGAAAACTCTTGTGCTTGATAGTCTTGCCCGGCGAGGTCGGCGGCTTGCCCTGACAGGGCTGAGGCCGGTCGGCGGGGGGATTGGGACGATTACCGGCGTGCATGGCCCCTACCCGGGCCACCCGGCTCAGAATATCGTTGAGCATCGTGACTCCCTTCAGGATGCGGCTTTAAACGTCTCGATGACCGCCAGCAGCGCGGTTTTCTGTTCGTCCTTCAGCTCACCGGCGGCGGTAAGGGTAAAGGTCAGCAGCAGCTCGCCGCGTACCTGCATCACCACCACCTGATGCATCGGACCTTCCGGCGAGCGCCAGCTGTACTCCAGCCCGCGTGCGGGTTGACCGTCCAGCGTCAGTTCCCAGGCGGCACGCTCCTGATAGCCCTTCAGGTGGGCGGAAAACTGTGCCAGCGTCTGTTCATAAACGGTGTCCGGCGACAGGCCGAATTCAATCGGTGTGCGGTTGACCACCAGATTGGCGGTATCGCCCGGCAGCACAAACACGTGCAGCGATTCGTCACGCCAGCCTGCTGGAATACTCAGTGAGCCTTCATTCATCTGGTACATAAGGTGCTGCTCCCTCAGTTCAAATCGATACGGGTGCCGTTCAGCACCAGTCCTTTGCCGGTAATGGAAATGTTGCCTTCGCTGTCAATGGCGATGAAGCCACCCGCGGTGGCAATCAGGATGTCGCCGCTCTGGGACTGGATGGCGATATTGTTTTTCACCTGCAGCGACTCGTTGTCGTCAACGGTGGTGTTGCGGTTTTTGGTGACGGCGACGGTCTGCTCGCCCTGAATCTCGGTGACCTGATTTTCCTTCACCGACACCGTCTGGTTGTGCTGCACCACCACCGTCTGGTCGCCGCCGACATTCTCGGTATGACTGGCGTTGACCGCCGTGCTGCGGTTATTCAGTACCACGGTGTTCATGTCCTTCTGGGCGTGGATAAACACCTCTTCCTGCCCGGCCTGGTCTTCAAAGCGCAGTTCGTTGAACCCGGCCCCTTTATGGGTACTGGTGCGCAGCGAGGTGCGGGTTTTGTTCGCCGGTAGCGAATAGGGTGAGGGGTTGGTGGCGTGAAAGGTGCGCCCGGTGACGATGGGCTGGTCCGGGTCCCCTTCCAGAAAGCTCACCACCACCTCATGGCCGATGCGCGGAATGGCAATCAGGCCGTACTGGCCACCGGCCCAGCCCTGACTGACCCGCACCCAGCAGGAGCTCTGGTCGTCGCTGGCACCGTAGCGGTCCCACGGGAACTGCAGCTTCACCCGGCCAAACTCGTCGCAGTAAATCTCTTCCCCCGCCGGGCCGACCACGGTGGCAATCTGCGGGCCGTCCACCCTCGGTTTGTACGGCATGGCCGCCCGCCAGGTGGTGGTGGCTTTCACCACCTCGAAACTGTTGCTGAGGGTGGTCGGCTCGCCGCCGCTCTCTTCCTCCAGCGCCTGCGGCTGCTGGCCGCTGTGGGTCACCGCCACCACCTGCCAGGCCAGATTAAACGCCGGGTTAGGGTGCTCAGTCAGGGTAAAGGTGCCACCCGGCATCAGTTCGGCGGCATTCGACTCGCCACCGCCGGTCATCGCCCCGGCGCGCAGCGCATCCAGCCGGTAGCCGGTAAACGCCTTGCCGCTGGGGTCCTGCTTGAAGCGGCCGGGGTAGTCGAAGTGCTGGTAGGATTCACGCTGGTGCGCCAGTTCGTTGCTCATCTTGTTGTGCAACAACCCGTAGGCCGGGGTCTTGAAGCTGTAGTCTTTCAGCGCCACTTCGGCGGTACTGACCGCTTCGGCGTAGCGGAAACGGCGCACGTAAGCGCCTTCGCTCAGCCCCTGCGTGGCGAGGTTGAAGAACAGCTCGGGGCCTTTGGGCAGCGCGCCGGCGTCATCGGCGAACACCACCCGGTGTTTCCCGGCCTCAAATTCGTGGAAGTAGAACAGCCCTTCTTCTGCCGCCAGCCGGTGGATGAACGCCAGGTCGCTTTCGCGGTACTGCACGCAGTACTCTCGCACCGCGTGGTCATGGCGCAGGGCGAAGGCGTAATCGGTAATTCCGGCTTCTTCCAGCAGGGTACTGATAATCGCGTCCGGCTTCTGGGTCTGGAAGATACGGGCGTTGGTGCGCAGACCGAGCCGCCACAATGCCGGGCGCACCTCGGCCTGGTAGCGGGTGCGGCGAAAACCGGTGTCGCCCTGGGCAAAGCGGCTGACGATACCGCTGACCCGGCGCTGCAGTTCGCCGTCGTACCACACCAGCAGCTCGCACGGCTGGTCCAGCACCGCACCGAAGTCGATGCCGGGCTGGCTGCTGGCCAGATTGAGCGACAGCGCAAACGGCTGGTTCAGCGCTTCGCTCAGTTCAAAATCCACCACCGCGAAGGTGGTGTCCGGCAACGCGCCGACCTTCACGGTAAACTGCAATCCGGTACTGTTGGCCACCTGGCTTTCTCCTTATTCCCTGTCTGCGTCCGCCCTCAGCGATGACCCCTTTCATCGCTCAGGGCAGGCTGAAAACGACAACACCCGGACCGGAGTCCGGGTTGATGGTCATTACGCTTCGATCGGCGCGCGCCAGTCGTCGGAGCCGGACGTCCCGGCCACGGTGTGCTCCCAGTCCACCTTGCGGTAGGCCAGCGACACTTCGATAAGCTGGGTGTAGTCCTGCTTGGACGGGTCCTGACAGTGCGGCATCTGGTTGTTGATGTCGACGATGGTGGCGTCGGTCAGGGTGGTGGTGAAGAAATGCTCCTGCTTGCCTTCGACAGAGGTGCGATACCACTTCAGGGTCACGGTCGGCAGCATTTCGCCGGAAGCCAGCGCGTTATACAGCAGCGGGACGGCCTTGTTCAGCGCGACGGTGAACTTGAACGGCTTGTGCACGCGCTGACCGGCAGGCTGGCCGGACTGCGGGTCGGTCGGGACGGTGACGATGTGTTTGAATTCCTGCACCAGCATTTCGTCTTCGTGGCCCTGCACGTAGATGTTGCCGACGGAGTCGGAGGTGAAGGCACCGGCGGTGATGTTACCCTGCGTTTTACCTTCGATGCTGATGTAGCATGGAGTTGGCATAGTCTTGCTCCTTGTTATTGAACATGTGTTTGACTTCACGGTTCATAAAGCAATGACTATGCCAACTTTTATTTCATTGTTTTTAAAGGGAAAAATAATACCGTCATTTTCCCTAAGTCAAATTTGAGCAAAAAATTGCGCAGACCTCCCGAAAAAACGGCATCCATTGCGCAAACAGGGATTTATGCTGGAAAGTGAGCAAGAAATTGCGCAGATTTTGCATTTGTTCTGTTAGTGGTTGTTTCATGAGCGTCAGACACCTGTTTTTATGTGACAACTATCACGTAATGTGTTCTGTGCGATCGCTGGAGTCTGGCAGAGGAATGTGCGTCAGGAAGCGCGATAAACAGGAAGCAAGTACATCTACTTCACTCTATTCGCGGTTGTCTGGTTTTGGTGAAGCTTTGCTGTTGAGGAAAGGCGTTCAGATCCGCCATCCGCACTATTGAGATAATACAGAGAGAGGAACATCAGGCTTCCAGCGTGTTTGCAGTACATTGTCACACCGTATATATCCTGCCAATCGATAGAGAAAGGTATTCCGGCATGGGAAAAAGCAGCACTCGATTCGGGTAAGGATAGCAGTGCAGGATTTCTTATTTCATTTTCTTACAAACAGAAAACCCCTGATTGCGACTCAGGGGTTGTCGGGAGAGACGTGAAATGCACGTGCAGTTCACGTGCATAATTTAGTCCTTTTATAGTCCAGTCACTGTCAGGCCTGTGTCTTTAATTGGTTGTATTTAAAGACGTTGTCCTGCTGCTGTCCTATCAAATTTGCTGGGGGAATCTGAATTTTCAACGTAATATTATGATATTAATTATATAAATATGAATTCAGACTTTGCGTGTATACCTAAACGTATACCAATGCTGAAAAGTGATGGGCCTTCTTATCTGCGGTGCGCCTTGTCTGGCAACGCCTTTTCATCACCTTATTCCGCGCTATTTTTTATAAGTATACGCGAATATCACTTTTTAGTGGTTTTCGTGTATACTTGACTGGATGAAATTGTTCAAGTATACGTGAATAACACAATTATGTGTTTTTCATGTGGACTTATGAATGGACAGAATCACGGCTATTGAACGTTTAAACACATTCGATAAGCAAGGGCGCTATGTTTTCACTTCCCGCGATTTAGCCAAAATTTTTCATGAAGATCGCCCCAGAGCGTTTAATGCTGGGCTAACTCGGCTGGTGAAAGATGGCATTCTGACCCGTGCGATTCGAGGGGTGTACGTCTATAACCATGCCAAAAGCAAAGACGCCTATACGCTTGAGCGCATCGTGTTAGCGCTGCGACGTGGCGAGTATAACTATCTCAGCCTTGAATCAGCGTTGTCTGAGTATGGCGTTATTTCTCAAATCCCGATTGGCCGGATTACGGTAATGACAACCGGACGTTCAGAAGAACATAAAACGCCTTTCGGTGTGATCGAATTTACCCATACCAAGCGGCCACCTGAGCAAATTTTGCAGGATACCTATTTGGGTAATTCCCCATTGCGGCAAGCAACTAAACAAACTGCGGTGAGGGATTTACGCCGCGTCGGACGTAACACTCATCTGATCGACGAATCGGAGTTATACCATGAATCAGAAAGTTAACTTTGCCGAGCTGGTCAGCAAAGCGATGGAATCAGCCGAGCTTGAAGGTCTTCGTAACGTGGTGGAAAAGGAGCTTTTGCACTATGACATTCTCTACTGTCTGGATAGTGCGGGTCTGCTGGAGCAGCTTACTTTTCAGGGCGGGACATCGTTAAGGCTGTGTCATGGCGGAAATCGGTTCAGCGAGGATTTGGATTTTGCCGGGGGGATTGCGTTTTCCGGTGCAGACCTGAAGAACATGAAAGCCTGTATTGAAGATTATCTGGGGAATCGGTACGGCCTTGAGGTCAACGTGAAAGAGCCAAATGAGCTACGGAATGAACCCGGCTATGAGGAAGTGCGTATCGACAAATGGCAGGTATCCGTGACCACTGCACCGGAAAAACGTGATATGCCAAAGCAGCGAGTCAAGATTGAGATCGCCAATATTCCCGCTTATACAAGAATGCCGATGGCGTTAAAACGTAACTATGATGTTTTACCGGATGGTTACTCCGATACATTGGTTATGTGTGAAACACTGAATGAAGTGATGTGCGACAAACTGGTTTCTCTCGTCGCAACCACAAAATATATCCGCTACCGTGACGTTTGGGACTTACCGTGGTTAATCCAGCAGAACGCAACCTATGATCTCGACCTGATCCGAAAGAAAATACAGGACTACCGAATCCCCAATTATGATGAGCTATTGGCACATCGGATACAGAGCATTGAGCAGATTGTCGGGGATGGCCGCTTTAGCGCAGAAATGCGGCGATTCCTGCCACAAGCGGTATTTGACAGAACACTGGGGCGTGAGGCATTTAGCCAATATTTGATTGGCGAGTTAAAAACACTCTTGAGCACGTTACAGCAGGAGCTAAATGGGCAGGGAGGGAAAGCGCCGTTCATCATGTGAGAGGGTGTAATTAAAATTG
>NZ_JSYG01000017.1 GCF_000784735.1 Dickeya undicola | reverse complement strand
TCAATTTAAGATTTGTTTGACTTGCTGAACTCGTCAGCGATGCTCAAAGAATTTACTGTTAGTTCGTAATGAATTAACTGTTGTCACCCTTCAAGACTTTTCACTAATTTTTTAGTGAAGCGTCCTGCGAGTGCCCACACAGATTGTCTGATTGATTGTTAAAGAGCAGGACCACTTAGCGTGGTCGCGGGTCGCATATATTATGCTTTCCCGAAAAGAAGTCAAGCGATATGCGCCTGATTTCTTACTGAAACCGCTTCGATTTGCTGTCGTTGCCGTGTCAGTGGAGGCGCATTATAGGGACTTCTTCGTCGCTGACAAGTACTAATTTCAAAAATAATTTCGACCGCTCAATATTTACTCATTGGCTGGTAAAAGTGTTAATCGCTCAAGCGAATTGAAACCATAACGACGTAGAACGGGCAATAATGTCGCGACCTTAGGTGTGATCGATAAACAATAAGCTAGATTACGCTCTGTCGATAATTTCGGGTTATCCAGATGCTCAATCAGCCACGCTGTTCTGCGTGCAATAGCAGCCCCCGAATCAACAAGCCGTGTGCCGTCAGGCAATACTCGCTGTAGCTCTTCCGATAACAAAGGGAAATGTGTACATCCCAGAACGACCGTGTCCGGCGGCTCGGGTAGTTTCAGCCAGGGCTTGAGGATTTTCCGCAACACGTCTTCAGGTACAACCTCCCCCTGAAGCTTGGCTTCCCCCCATTCCACCAGCTCTGCAGACCCCAGCAGCAAAATCTGGCAATCATTGGCAAAGCGGGAAATCAGTTCGTGCGTATAAGGGCGCTGGACCGTAGCACGCGTCGCCAGCAACCCAACGACGCCGTTCCGGGTCAATTTGGCCGCCGGTTTTACCGCAGGCACCACACCAACGACGGGGAAATTAAAGCGTGCACGCAGTGCCGGGAGTGAAATCGTACTGGCTGTATTACAGGCAATAATGACCAATGACAGCGGGTGTTGTTTTTCCACCGCATCAACGATAGACACCACGCGTTCAATGATGAATTGTTCAGGCTTTTCTCCGTAGGGAAAAGCCTCGTTATCAAAGGCGTAAATATAATGTAAGTCCGGCAATAGTTTGCGAACTTCATCATAAACGGACAAACCGCCCACCCCGGAATCAAATACAAGGACCGTGGGGCGGGCGGGTAAATCAGAAACTATAGCTTCCGGTGAGATAGTATTCTCGCCCTGCAGTTCGGTAGCCATATGCCGTCTCGTAATTCTTATCGAACAGGTTGGCTATTCTAGCACGAACTGTCAGATGTGAGGTGACAGGATATGATGCAGCAATATCGACTGTACTATAGCTTGGTAACTGACGCTGTGTAGATGCAAACTCATTGGTATTGTTGTCATAGCGTTTGCTGAAATATTGGTAACTTAAATCAACATCCAGATCATAAACCTTCCAGCCAAGTTGATACTTGGCTTGCTGCTTAGCTCGGCGTGCGAGGACTTCATTATCTTCATCCCGTCGCGCATCAAGATAACCAAGCGTAATCTGATGATTGAAAATGCCAGTATCAAATTGCCCGGTCCATTCAACGCCTTTTAACGTCGCAGCCTTGATATTGCTGTAAGTTCCCTGAAATGTAACCGGATCAGACGAGTAGGTGATCAGATTAGTAATTTCGTTGCGATATGCAGACAAGCGCCAGTTCAAAGGCCCTGTGATCCCTTCAAGTCCAGTTTCCCACTGTTTGGATTCTTCAGGTTTCAGGTTTTTGTTAGGAAGGATATCGTTGTATTTTTGTCCAAACATCTGCCCCAATGTTGGAGCCTGGAATCCAGTACCATAAGAAAGCGTCAATTTGTAATCTGGCAAAAACTCCCAACCCGCAGCAGTTTGCCAAGTACCATGACGACCAAATTGCTCGTTGTCGTCACTGCGTAAGGATCCTTCAATAGTGACAGAGCTTATTTGCTGCTGAGCAGTCAGATAGATGCCTGTATTATCTCTCTTGTAATCGTTGGATTCTCTGACCGCGGTATTAAAGTTAACACCTTCAGAAAATAATTTCTGTTGCTGCCAATCTAACCCAGCACTGAGCATTCCCTGACCAATACAGTAGGTATTTCCCCATTGCAAATTACGCTGTTCCATCTTATCTAAAGAGCTGGCATCCCCATATCGCCCTTCTGTACCCAGATAGTTTAGAAAATTGTATTTCTGATAACTGGCTATTAGTTGCGAAGCAAAGTCTCCCCGCATAAAACGCACACCAGTATCATAGGTATGATTGTAGATTTGCTGCTCATCAGCGCTATTGGGGCCTCCAACATCATAATCACTGTTCGAACCGTAACCATACCCACGGATAAAAGCAGACCATTGCTCATTAAAATGATGGTCTACACCGCCCCAGAAAGATTTATTACGCCAACCATCGCGATCGCTATCCGGACTATAGACCGACGCCGGACGAATATTGAATCCTTTAGTATCTTGATAAGCCCCAGCCAACGTTAATGTCGTCTTATCTGTGAGAGCCTGACGCCAACCGCCGTTATATTGCTGGTAATGGTTACTGCCTATCCCTGTTTCTAATGTTCCCCCATTTTTGTCTGATTGCGTAATGATATTAATCACCCCACCAATCGCATCAGCGCCATAAACAGCAGAACGCGGTCCTCGAATAAACTCAATACGTTGTACCAGTGACATCGGTATCTGATTAAAATCGGCAACACCAGTGATACCTGGTTTAGCTAATGGAACACCATCGATTAGAACCAACGTATGGCGAGCTTCTGAGCCACGGATATAAATGGAGGCACTCTGCCCCAGACCACCATTCTGCGCGATATCGACGCCAGGCAAACGTTTTATCACTTCCAAAACATTCTTCGACTGCCAGCGATCAATATCATCACGCGTCACCACAGTAGTGGGTGCCAGTACGGAAGAAATCGGCTGAGGGAAACGGTTGGCGGTTACCACCATTGCATCATTACTGTTTTGCTGTGTGTTATCGCTACCCTGCGCCCATCCCGAAAAAGCGGTGGCTACCATCGCCGCCAGCATTGTAGTTTTTTTAGTAAACATTATAAGCATCCAAACTGAATTGGCAGGATGCCGCACCCCCATGATCGATAGCACGCGATGACCATGAAACATTGCGACGTACTCCGGCAGGTCTTCGGACTTGAGGTTATGCCATAATGACTGGCTCGGCGGCGATGACTTCCCATCCGTCAGGACAGTGTCTGCATTACGCTATCGTCGCCCATCCCCCTTACCGCTGCGCGTCAGTTCCAGATTCGCACTGGATTCCCTTTTCACTTGCAAGGCAAGACCGGACGCCCATGCTACGATCGAGACAGGTGGATGTCTAGACTTCCATTTTGGATAAGGGAATCGGTGCAACAAGGCTGGACATCCCTTTAGGATGCCCTACAATCGCGCCCTGACCGCTATCTGTCACGTAGCAATATTCCAGCCGCTTTTTCAGATGAGAGCACCATGACACCAGAGATTCTGCCCATCGATCAGTATGACGCCCAGCTAGAAGAAAAGACCGGGCGCCTCGGAGCCATGATGGCTCCCTTCGATGCACCAGCACCGACCGTATTCCGATCGCCAGTGAATCACTACCGGATGCGGGCAGAATTTCGGATCTGGCATGATGGCGATGATTTGTACCACATTATGTTTGATCAGCAGACCAAACAGCGAATCCGGGTCGATCAGTTTCCGGCCGCCAGTGAGTTGATCAACCGCCTGATGCCGGTGCTGCTTAACGCACTACGTGCCGAACCCGTGCTACGGCGCAAGCTATTCCAGATTGATTATCTCTCCACGTTGAGCGGTGAGATCATCGTTTCATTGCTCTACCACAAAACGCTGGATGCCGAGTGGCAACAACAAGCCCGTCTTTTGTGTGATGGGCTGCGCGCACAGGGTTTTGCCTTGCAGCTGATTGGCCGCGCCACCAAAACTAAAATCTGTCTGGATCGGGATTACGTGGACGAATGCCTGCCAGTCGCGGGCCGTCAGATGATTTACCGTCAGGTGGAAAACAGCTTCACCCAGCCCAATGCGATGATGAATATCCAGATGCTGGAGTGGGCACTCTCAGTAACACAGGGATCGAAAGGTGATTTGCTGGAACTGTACTGCGGCAACGGTAACTTTTCGCTGGCGCTGGCGCGCAATTTCGAGCGGGTGCTGGCAACCGAAATTGCTAAGCCATCGGTCGCGGCGGCGCAGTATAATATTGCCGCTAATCAGATTGATAACGTGCAGATTATTCGTATGGCAGCAGAGGAATTCACCCAGGCCATGAACGGTGTGCGTCAGTTCAACCGCCTGCAAGGCATCGATCTGAGCGGCTATCGCTGTGAAACGATTTTTGTCGACCCGCCACGCAGTGGTCTGGATAGCGAGACAGTTAAACTGGTACAGGCGTATCCGCGCATTCTCTATATTTCCTGCAACCCGGAAACACTGTGCGCCAACCTGGAAACCCTCAGCCAGACGCACCGAGTCAGCCAGTTAGCGCTGTTTGACCAATTCCCTTATACCCATCACATGGAATGCGGCGTATTACTGGAAAAGCGCCAGTAACCCATAGATTAAGGCGTGTGGTTTTCATTGTCGGGCTTGCGGGCCCGCAATTTGACGACCAGCCACAACGCCAGCACCACACACAGGATTGACGGCACAAAATTGGAGCCGATTTGCGGGTACTCGGCGCGCACAATAGCGCTGTAAAGCAGCAAACCGAACAGGAAACAACCAGCAGCCAGTAATGGCGTACCTTTTGGCATAGCATGATGCATGTAACGCTGATGCAGGCAGTAAACCGACAAAACCAGCGCGATCAGCGGAAAGATGGAAAACGGCACGATAGAACTGAACACGGCAACAAAGGAACCATTCGCGGACAAACCGGCTACCAACGCCAGCACCAGCGTGCTTTTCTCTGAATTTATCTGCTCTGTCATGACTTTTCCTCTGATTATCCCTCAGGGTAGGCAAACCCCTTACCCTGCTCTTTGCGATACCAGTAATAAGCACCTTTAGCAATCATGCGTAACTGCAACACCAGCCGCTCTTCCAACTGGCGTCGTTGTTCTATGTCCACATCCAGCGCTTCAGCACCAGCACTGAAGACGATGATCACCATCGCTTCCGCCTGCGCTTCTGCGAAACTACGCGGGATATGATTTTCGACTTCAAGATAATCCGCCAGTTCAGCGATGAAATGCTGAATTTCACGCGCCACCGCGGCACGAAATGCGGCTGAAGTGCCGGAACGTTCGCGTAACAGTAGCCGAAAGGCGTTAGGGTTATTGCCGATGAACTCCATGAACGTCGATACCGATGTTCTGATCACGCTGCCGCCGCTTTTAACGATACGCTGGCGTGCTTGCCGCATCAGCTGACGTAGCATCAACCCGCTTTCATCCACCATCGTCAATCCCAGTTCGTCCACATCGCGGAAATGACGATAAAACGAGGTCGGGGCAATACCGGCTTCACGAGCCACCTCACGTAAACTCAGGCTGGCAAAACTGCGTTCAGCACTTAACTGGCTGAAAGCGGCCTCAACCAGGGAACGACGAGTTCGTTCTTTTTGTTGTGCTCTGACACCCATTATCCTGCCCAAAGTCATCGGCTCTCCTTAAATCAAGGGGAGCACTATAACAAACTTTACTTACTACATACTGTGCCAAAGTTTGCCATAGTAAAAATGTGATCATCGGTTCCCATACAGATGTCAGGGATGATTGGGTTATCTACAGGACGATGTTACAATCGAGTTAGTAATTTGTATAAAAACAGGTGGTTTCTACCATGTCCATACAACAGCAATACGATTACGATGCCATTGTGATTGGTTCGGGTCCGGGCGGTGAAGGGGCGGCCATGGGGCTTGCCAAACAAGGGGCGAAAATTGCCGTGATAGAACGGCATTACAATGTTGGCGGTGGCTGTACCCACTGGGGAACCATCCCATCCAAAGCCCTCCGACACGCCGTTAGCCGCATCATCGAATTCAATCAAAACCCACTCTACAGCGACAACGCCCGCGTCATCAGTTCCTCATTTTCCGATATCCTGCGCCATGCTGACAGTGTAATCGGCCAGCAAACCCGTATGCGTCAGGGTTTCTACGAACGTAACCACTGCGAGCTGTTTTCCGGCGAGGCACGTTTTATTGATGCGCATACCGTCGCGGTCTTCTACCCGGATGACACCCACGATACGCTGACTGCTGCAAATATCATTATCGCCACCGGTTCGCGGCCTTATCATCCGGCCGGGGTGGATTTTCATCATCCCCGCATCTACGACAGCGACTCCATTCTCGATCTGGACTATGAACCCAAACACGTGATCATCTACGGCGCTGGGGTGATCGGCTGCGAATATGCGTCGATATTCCGAGGGTTGAACGTGAAGGTCGATCTGATCAATACCCGCGATCGTCTGCTGGCGTTTCTCGATCAGGAGATGTCCGACGCGTTGTCCTATCACTTCTGGAACAGCGGCGTGGTAATTCGTCACAACGAGGAATTCGAACGCATCGAAGGCCTGGATGACGGCGTCATCATCCATCTGAAATCAGGCAAAAAGATGAAGGCGGATTGCCTGCTCTACGCCAACGGACGTACCGGCAACACCGAAACGCTGGGACTGGAAAATATTGGGCTGGAAACAGACAGCCGCGGCCAGCTGAAGGTTAACAGCATGTACCAGACCGCTCAGGCGCACATTTACGCCGTGGGCGATGTGATCGGTTATCCCAGCCTGGCGTCAGCCGCCTATGACCAGGGCCGTATCGCGGCGCAGGCCATCACCAAAGGCGACGCCACCGCGCATCTGATCGAGGATATTCCCACCGGTATTTACACCATCCCGGAGATCAGTTCTGTTGGTAAAACCGAGCAGGAACTCACCGCCATGAAAGTGCCGTATGAAGTGGGGCGCGCCCAGTTCAAGCACCTGGCACGAGCGCAAATTGTCGGGATGAACGTCGGTAGCCTGAAAATTCTGTTCCACCGCGAAACCAAGCAGATTCTGGGTATTCACTGCTTTGGCGAACGCGCGGCCGAAATCATTCACATCGGTCAGGCCATCATGGAACAGAAAGGCGAAGGCAATACCATTGAGTATTTCGTGAATACCACATTCAACTACCCAACCATGGCCGAAGCCTATCGGGTAGCGGCGCTGAACGGTTTAAACCGGTTGTTTTAACAACCGGTTTTTTGATAACGAGTCGTTTTGGCTTTGATTAATCAGACTGTTTTGACAGCTGTTCCATGTGGAGTTGCATGTGCTCGCGCACTGAGTCGGCCAGTTGTTCATAACGGCCGCGCAACGGCGAGCCCGGACGATACACCAGCGCGATGGTGCGTTTGGGCTCCGGTTTATAACAAGGCAGATAGCACACGCCATCACGCACTCGCTCCCGCGGCACCGCCAGCGACGGCAGCAGAGTAATACCACTGCCCGCCGCGACCATGTTGCGCAGCGTTTCCAGACTGGTGGCGCGGAAATGGGTATCCTCATCCGCGCCCGCCTGGAAACAAAATCCCATCGCCTGATCCCGCAGGCAGTGCCCGTCTTCCAGCATCAGCAGTTTTTCGCCCGACAAATCAGACATCGCCACTCGCTCGCGGTTCGCCCAAGGGTGATCCTGATAAATTGCCAGCTTCATCGGCTCGTCAAACAATGGCACTTCGATAAACGCTTCAGACTCTTTCACCATCGCCAGAATGGCGCAATCCAGCTTGCCGCTATCAAGCTGGGCCAGCAGTTGGTGAGTCTGGGCTTCATGCAGGTACATCTCCAGCTTTGGGAACGTGCGGTGCAACATCGGGATAATCTGGGGCAACAGATAAGGGCCGACGGTCGGGATCAGGCCGATATGTAGCGGGCCGGACATGGTTTCGCCCTGCTGGCTGGCCATCTCCTTCAGTACTTTCACTTCACGCAATACGGTTCTGGCCTGTTCGACCAGCAACAACCCTGCCTGGGTGAACAGGACTTTGCGGCTGGTTCGCTCCAGCAGCATCACCCCCAGTTCGTCTTCCAGTTTGCGGATCTGGCCGCTCAGCGTGGGCTGGCTGACGTGGCAGGAGTCCGCGGCGCGTCGGAAGTGACGATGCTCCGCCAATGCCACCAGATACTCTAAATCCCGAATGTTCATGCCCTGATTCCCCTAAACATGATAGTCCCTAGCGATAGATAGGATAGCAACGAACGATTAGTCCTATCAACATTTGATAATGAATAATGTCCCTAACGAATCGAGTCCTGATCACTGACGGATTCAGCCAAACAGAACGCTTCGACTAGCAGGGACTGAAAAATGTTTGTAAGCCAAGAAGGCAAAAAAATTCCGTCAGTAACTTTCCATACCCGTCAGGGGGATCAATGGGTTGACGTGACAACCGGGGAACTCTTCAACAACAAGACCGTGGTTGTCTTTTCCTTGCCTGGAGCCTTTACACCCACCTGCTCTTCCAGCCATTTGCCACGCTATAACGAGTTGGCTGCGGTATTCAAGCAATTTGGCGTGGATGCAATTTTATGCGTATCTGTGAACGATACTTTTGTGATGAATGCCTGGAAAGCCGACCAGAACGCAGAAAATATTACGTTTATTCCCGATGGCAACGGTGAATTTACCCGCGCCATGAACATGCTGGTCGAAAAAGCAGAATTGGGCTTCGGCCCCCGCTCCTGGCGCTACGCCATGCTGGTCCGTCACGGCGTGGTGGAGAAAATGTTTGTTGAACCCAACAAGCCGGGCGACCCGTTTGAAGTTTCCGACGCCGACACCATGCTGAAGTACCTTGCTCCTCACTATAAGGTTCAGGAATCTGTTTCACTGTTTACCAAACCCGGCTGCCCGTTTTGCGCCAAAGCCAAACAGTTGCTGCAGGATCGCGGTATTCAATATGAAGAAATCATGCTGGGTAAGGATGCCACCACGGTGAGCCTGCGGGCTGTGACCGGACGTAGCACCGTTCCCCAGGTATTCATGGGCGGCCGCCATATCGGCGGCAGCGAAGAACTCGAAACATTCCTGACCGCATAAATTTTTATAAAGCCAACGAAACTTTGGCGGGCTTAGGCCCGCCCTTTTTTTATCTCCAAATAGCGCTTTTATCTTCGAATATCGTTATTCGCGCCAAATACCCCATGCCTTAAGCACAAATGCCCGCCCGGATATCTCCGGGCGGGCATTCAGCGCAATAATCAGCGAGGAAATCAGGCGGCCGTCACCGGGCGCACGCCCAGCGTATGGCAAATGGCATAGCTCAGTTCCGAGCGGTTCAGGGTGTAGAAATGGAAGTCCTTCACGCCTTCACGGCTGAGGATCTTCACCATATCCATGGCGATAGACGCGCCGACCATCTTGCGGGTTTCCGGGTCATTATCCAGCCCCTCGAACATGGCGGTCATCCAGTTTGGCACGCGCACATTGGTCATGGTGGCGAAACGCTGCAACTGTTTGAAGTTCGACACCGGCAGAATACCAGGTACGATTTCTACATCGATACCGGTCGTGACACAGCGGTCACGAAAGCGCAGATAGCTTTCCACGTCAAAAAAGAACTGTGTGATGGCGCGGCTGGCACCGGCATCGATTTTCCGTTTCAGGTTGATCAAGTCCGCCTGTGCGCTTTTCGCTTCTGGATGCACTTCAGGATAGGCCGCGACCGAAATATCAAAATCGCCGACTTCTTTCAGTAAGGTGACCAGATCAGAGGCGTACATCTCCGGTTTACCGCCGTCCGGCGGCAAGTCACCACGCAGAGCAACGATATGACGGATGCCGCTCTGCCAGTAGTCCTGAGCAATGGCTTTCAGTTCATCGCGGGAAGCATCGATGCAGGTCAGGTGCGGCGCGGCTTCCAGGCCGGTACGTTCCTTGATGCCTTTGATGATGCTGTGCGTGCGGTCACGCTCGCCGGAATTGGCTCCGTAGGTCACCGACACGAATTTGGGTTTCAGGCTGCTGAGGCGGTCAATAGAGTTCCACAGCGTTTCTTCCATCTCGCTGGTCCGCGGTGGGAAAAACTCAAAGGAAACGTTAATCTGGCCCTGTAATTCAGCCAGGTTCTGGTTCAGCGCTTCCTGATGGTTCGCGTGGAAAAAGCTCATATCCTTACCTCAATTCGCCATTATCATCGTCATTTTAGATAACCGTCTATACGTTTAGACGTCTATATAGAAAATGACCGAATCCGCTTAAAGAGTCAACGCTTTTCAGCCTGAGAAATGCTGATGTTTGTTCATGCAATATGAAGAAAATTCATGGTGGCGTACAGCAGGCCGTCATGCTTCATCGCAGAAAAAACACACATGAAGTGTAAGGGATGTACCCTCAGTATTGGCAAAAAACGTGGCCCTTGCCACTGGATGAACCTAAGACGTAAAAAAGCCCGCGGCTGCGGGCTTTAAGACATGATGGCTAACGCTGTCTGATTTCAACTGACGCGATTTCGACTGACATGATTACAACAGTTGCGCCAACCGATTGAGATCCGACTGAATTGCCCCCGCGGTCACGTCACGACCAGCTCCCGGACCACGAATCACCAGCGGATTATCGCGATACCAGCGGCTTTCGATAGCAAACACGTTATCACATGGCAGCAGTGCCGCCAGCGGATGATCCGCCCGCACAGCTTCCACGCCGACACGCGCCTTGCCGTTGACATCGAAGCGAGCGACATAACGCAGTACCAGCCCCATCTCGTTAGCGGCTTCCAGCCGCTGCAACATTTGCTGATTCAGCGGCTCGCCGTCTTCAAAGAATTGATCCACTGACACGCTCTCACACCCGGCAGGCACCAGTGACTCCACCCGCACCTGATTGGGTTCGATTTCATAACCCGCTTCACGCGCCAGAATAACCAACTTGCGCATCACATCCTGACCGGAAAGATCGACACGCGGATCGGGCTCGGTCAGTCCCTGCTGCCAGGCTTGATCCACCAGTTCGGTAAAAGGCACCGTGCCGTCAAACTGCAGGAACAGCCATGACAGCGTACCGGAGAAGATACCGCTGATAGCCAGAATGCTATCGCCACTGTCACGCAGGTCCCGTACCGCATAGTTCACCGGCAACCCAGCACCAACGGTGGCGTTGTACAACCAGTGACGCCCGGTTTTGGCGAACGCGTCGCGGATCTGGCGGTAATTATCGCCGCCGGATGCCCCCGCCAGTTTGTTGGCGCTGATCACATGGAAACCGTAGCTGGCGAAATCCAGATAGAGATCGGCAACCGACTGACTGGCGGTGACATCCAGCACCACCAAATCATCATACGGATGGGCGCGCATCCACAAGAACAGCTCATCGTCGTCACGTTCCTGCGCTTCGTCACCAAAGAAAGCCAACACACGGCTGGCGTCCAGCCCGTCGTAACTCAACAAGCTGCGGGAACTGTCCACCACACCCGCCAGCGTGAACTCAAAGCCGGTACGCGCCGAAATCAGGCTCTGCTCGCGGGCGAACAGCTCCAGCCAGCGCGAACCGATGTTACCTTTGCCGAACAACACCAGCCCAATGCGCTTTTCCGCCCGGAACAGCGAATGATGCAGACCACGCACCAGATGCTCGGTCGGCCCGACACGCAACACGGCGACCAGGCTGATGTCGTCTTCCGCTTGCCAGACGAACTCGATAGGCTGGTCACGCAATTGTTGGTAGAAACGGTGGCTGTGCAACGGATTACGGCAAACGCCCGCCCCCACCAACGCCACCAGCGCCAGCCCTTCGCGCAGATGCAGCGATACCGGCAGCGCCGCCTGTTCCAGTACCTGCCAGGCGCTATGCACCACTTCCGAGGTGTAGCACAGTTGCAGCAGGTTGCGATCCTGATGCACGCCCAACGCCAGCGGCCGAATCTGAGATTTTTGCAGCAGCTGTTCGACATCTTTATGGGTGCGAGCAAAATCGTGCTCCGCCGGTACACCAATCTCAATCAGACAAACGTCATCATGACTGGTGACAATCTTGGCACCGGTGCCGGAAGCCAGCACACGCTCAATGCGCGTCGACCCTTGCTCAGGTTGATAGCTGCACCGTAATTGCAGGTCAATGTCACTGCCGGAAACCGGCTGTAAGGTACGAGCATGAAGTACCGGTGCGGCCAGACGGGCCAATTCGCTGGCTTCATCCAACCGTAGCAGTGGCAACAGGCAGGCGTCTTTCACCTTGCGCGGGTCGGCGCTATAAACACCGGCTACGTCGCTCCAGATGGTAACGCGCTCGACACCGGCCAGCGCGCCAATCTGTGTGGCAGAATAGTCACTACCATTACGGCCCAGCAGGACGGTTTCACCCGCGTCATTACTACTGATAAAACCGGTAATCACCAGACGCTGCCCGGCATGTTGGGTCAACAGTTGTTGCAGTAGTGGCCAGGAACGCCCTTCATCGACTTGCGGCTGTGCCGCACGCTCGGCGCGCAGGAAAGTACGTGCATCCAGCCAGGCGGCAGACAGGTTTCTCTGATTCAGTACCGCCGCCATCAGACGGGCGGACCAGATTTCGCCATGCCCGACGACCTCAGCGTAAGCCGCATCGGTAAGCTTGCCATCCAGTAACGCGGCCAGGCGTTCCAGATCACGAATGAATTCATTGATAAGTGGTGCTGCCGTTTCAGTCGGCAGCAAACCGGAAATCAGTTCGCTTTGATAACGGCGCAACGACTGTTGTACCTGATGGGCGGAAATCCGGTCCGACTGGCTGAGGTTCAACCAGCTGATCAACTGGTTAGTGGTGCTGCCCGCCGCCGATACCACCATTAAGTCGCCCGCCTGGCTGTAATCCGCCATGATGCCAGCGACACGCTGATAACATTTCACATCAGCCAGGCTGCTGCCGCCGAATTTGTGCAGTTGCCGCCCTTTCACGGCCGCTGCTATCCCTAACGCACTCATTGTTACCTCTTGGCTGCTGCCTGAAATGCTCTGTCCAGATCGGCAACCAGATCGTCACCGTCTTCAATACCGACAGAAATACGCAATAACGTCTCCGAGATACCGGCGGCGGCACGCGCTTCTGGTGCCATACCTGCATGGGTCATGGTAGCGGCGTGAGAAATCAGACTCTCTACGCCACCCAGCGATTCCGCCAGCGTGAACAGTTCCAGTGCAGACAGAAAACGACGCAGCGTTCCTTCATCACCATCCAGCTCAAAACTCAGCATCGCACCAAAACCGGACTGCTGCCGACGGGCAATATCATGACCGGCGTTCCCAGGTAAAGATGGATGATACAACGCTTTCACCAGCGGCTGATGCTGCAAATACTCCACAATTTGCAGCGCATTCTTCTGCGCAAGCGTTATACGCGGCGACAGTGTACGCAAACCGCGCAGCAACAAGTAACTATCAAAGGCCGCGCCGGTCACACCAATATTATTGGCCCACCAGGCCAAATCGGTTACTACCGCTGGGTCACGGGCGATAACCGCACCGGCTACCACATCAGAATGACCATTGAGGTATTTAGTGCAAGAGTGCACCACCAGATCCGCCCCCAACTGTAGCGGATTTTGCAACGCCGGACTCAGGAAGGTGTTATCCACCACGCTCACCGCGCCCGCTTCGCGCGCCGCCTGACAGATGGCAGCAATATCCACCACACGCAGCAGCGGATTGCTAGGGCTTTCCACCAGCACCAGCTTCGGTTTTTCCGCCAGCGCTGCCTGTAACTCAGCCGCATTGCCCTGATCGACAAATTTCACCCGATAGGCACCGCGCTTACTCATGCTGTCGAACAAACGGTAGCTGCCGCCGTAGCAATCGTGTGGAGCCACCAGCAGGTCACCGGGACGCAAAAACACCGTACAAACCAGCAGAATCGCCGACATGCCGCTACTGGTCATGACCGCACCCGCGCCACCTTCCAGTTCCGCCAGCGCACGCTGAACCACATCACGGGTCGGATTGCCGCGCCGGGAATAGTCATGTGCTCTGGGTTCATTAAAGCCGGTGAAATTGTAGGTACTGGAGAGATTAATCGGGGGAACAACGCAACCGAACTGCTCGTCATTGTTTAACCCACTGCGGACTGCGATAGTAGCCTGTTTACGCGTCATCGGTGCTTTTCCTGACTGGAGGACTGAGGTAGAGAGATTAGAGAGTAAACCCGGACGATATAGACGTCAATACATCTGGACTTCTAAACTTCTTTGCGTATAGATTGAGCATCCCTATAATAATCGTTAGAATTATGGTGTTTTGTGCCAGTGACTGTTTTTATCACGATCAATATTTAAGGTATCCCATGGCTGAGTGGAATGGCGAATACGTAAGCCCATACGCTGAACACGGCAAGAAGAGCGAGCAGGTTAAGAAGATCACCGTATCTATCCCTTTGAAAGTATTAAAGATACTGACAGACGAGCGTACCCGTCGTCAGGTCAACAACCTGCGTCACGCAACCAATAGCGAGTTACTGTGTGAGGCGTTTTTGCACGCTTTTACCGGCCAACCCTTACCGAATGACGACGACCTGCGTAAAGAACGCGGCGACGAAATTCCTGATGCCGCCAAGGCAATTATGCGTGAGATGGGGATTGACCCAGATACGTGGGAATATTGAATTACCCGTTTAGGGCAGATGGGGAAAACTCCAGAAACGACAAAGGCACCCGCAGGTGCCTTTGTTTTGGACGGAAAGCGGTTAACCAATTTTCCGCCCTGGTACAAACGCCAATTATTTTTTGGCGCCTGGGATGCTGAAGCGTTTGTTGAAACGCTCAACACGACCACCGGTGTCAACCACACGCTGTTTACCGGTAAAGAACGGGTGGCAAGCGCCACATACGTCCAGGTTCAGGTCGTGACCAACGGTGGAGCGGGTTTTGATGACGTTACCGCAAGAGCAAGTAGCGGTAATTTCAACGTAATTCGGGTGAATACCTTCTTTCATGGGAAACCTCTGTTTAAGGCCGCGTCGCTATCCGGCCCTATTCCGCCAGACACCACACGAAGTTGAATGAAATGTTCTTTACACCGCAAGGTATAAAGGCGGCGGATCATACAGAAATTAACCAACCGATGCAATTGGATCCGTACGGACTCGCCGCCGCGGATAAACAAGATGACGCGCGCGATTGCACAACGCATCCGCGCACAGTACCGTGACGGCAGACAAAACCTCACGCACGACGTAAGACCTACATGACGCATTTGAACGCAGAGACTATGCCCGTTGTTCAGGTTGCCTTGCCAGTGCCGCTGATGCGCACGTTTGATTACCGGCTGCCGCAAGGCGTAACACCGCCGGTGCCAGGCGTGCGCGTGCGCGTGCCCTTTGGCAACCGCAAGATGATCGGCATCGTCACTGCCCTGAAAGCCGACAGTGAACTACCGCTGGAACAGCTTAAACAGCTGCACGACATACTCGACGACGCCCCGCTGTTTCCAGACAGCCTGTGGCGCATCCTGCTGTGGGCAGCGGAGTATTACCACTATCCGCTTGGCGAAGTACTGTTCCATGCTCTGCCAATTTTGCTCCGGCAGGGAAAATCGGCCCATAGCGCACCACTCTGGCAATGGTTCGCAACCGAGCAAGGGCGTGCCACGCCGTTGAATGCACTGAAACGAGCCCCCAAGCAACAGCAGGCGCTGGCGGCGCTGCTACAAGGGCCGCTGTATCGCCATCAGGTCGTTGAAACCGACCTGACGGAAACCGCGCTACAGGCATTGCGCGAAAAGGGGCTGAGCGAGTTGCGCGCGCTGCCGCAGCAGGTGCAGGACTGGCGCAACGATTTCCGCCTGACAGGCGAGCGTCTGCGTCTTAATACCGAACAGGCTACCGCCGTCGGTGCCATACGCAGCGAAGATGATCATTTTGCCGCCTGGCTGCTGGCGGGCATTACCGGTTCTGGCAAAACCGAGGTCTACCTCAGTGCGCTGGAAAATATTCTGGCGCAAGGCAAGCAGGCGCTGGTGCTGGTGCCGGAAATCGGCCTGACGCCGCAAACCATCGCCCGCTTCCGCGATCGGTTCAATGCGCCAGTGGAAGCACTGCACTCGGGGCTAAACGACAGCGAGCGACTGTCGGTATGGCTACGCGCCAGACAAGGCGAATCAGCCATCGTCATCGGCACCCGTTCTGCGCTATTTACCCCTTTTGCCCGGCTAGGTCTGATCGTCATCGACGAAGAGCATGACAGCTCCTACAAGCAGCAGGAAGGCTGGCGTTATCATGCCCGCGACCTGGCGGTGTTCCGCGCCCGACAGGAAGATATTCCCATCGTTATGGGGTCAGCCACACCAGCGCTGGAAACGCTTTATAACGTACAGAACGGCAAATACCGCCAGCTACGTCTTAGCAAACGCGCTGGCAACGCCCGGCTGGCACAGCAGCACGTGCTAGACCTGAAAGGACTGCCGCTGACCACCGGTTTATCGCAGCCGTTAATCAACCGCATTCGCCATCACCTGGCCGCCGATAATCAGGTCATCCTGTTTCTCAACCGTCGAGGGTTCGCACCGGTGGTGCTGTGCCATGAATGCGGCTGGATAGCCGAATGCCAGCGCTGCGACAGCTACTACACCCTGCACCAGCATCAACGAATGATGCGTTGCCACCACTGCGACAGCCAGCGTCCGATACCGCAGCAATGCCCGCAATGCGGCTCTACCCATCTGGTGCCGGTCGGCCTGGGCACCGAGCAGTTGGAACAGGCGCTACCGACGCTGTTTCCCGACGCACCGATTACCCGTATCGATCGCGACACGACCAGCCGCAAAGGGGCGCTGGAGCAGCAACTGGCGCAGGTCCGCCAGGGCGGTGCCCGCATTCTGATCGGCACCCAGATGCTCGCCAAGGGCCACCACTTTCCCGACGTCACACTCGTGGCGCTACTGGATGTCGACAGCTCGCTGTTTTCCGCCGACTTCCGCGCCACCGAACGTTTCGCCCAGCTTTACACCCAAGTTTCTGGTCGCGCCGGTCGCGCGGGCAAGGCGGGCGAAGTGGTGCTGCAAACCCATCACCCGGATCACCCACTGTTGCAGACATTGCTACATCAGGGCTACGACGCTTTCGCCAACCAAACGCTGAAAGAACGCCAGAGCGTGTTCCTGCCCCCCTTTACCAGCCATGTGCTGTTTCGGGCCGATGACCACGACAATCAGCAAGCCAGTCTGTTCCTGCAACAGTTACGCAATCTGCTGGAGGCCAGCCCACTACGTGACGACTCACTGTGGTTGATGGGGCCAGTGCCAGCGCTACAACCCAAACGTGCCGGGCGTTTTCGCTGGCAATTGCTGCTCCAACATCCTTCACGCGCCACACTACAACGATTGATCCGCAATTCGATGCCGTTGATCGATACCTTACCGCAAACACGCAAGGTGAAATGGGTGATGGATGTCGACCCGACGGACAATTGAGTCGATTCTGAATCGCAAAAATATCTGATGCCAGCAGCGGCGGTATTTTTTGCGAGCAGCCCCGAGAAACAGGTAATTCAGGCAGCACCTGCGTAAATTATTCGATAAATATTGGATGCAATCTGTTAAGAGTGATGGCGTAAGCAGTATGCTGATCAGGCGGTTGGCACAATACCGAAGGCCAGACTTCAGGTGACAACCCGCTACCCAGTGCTATACCTGTGCATAGGGATCCCAATATTGTCCCCGCTCGCACGGTGCAAGTCCGGTCGAAAGCCCTGAGCCGAACGAGACTTCACGACAGTACCGCCTGGTCATGCCGCGTTTCATAACTGTGCATGGCAAAATCAGACATTCTGTAAAACGGTGGCCGACCTTTGACAGCGGCCTTTGACTACGGCGCCAGTAAACGCTGACGCAAGGAGGAAATGCGTTGGAGCAGAAAAAATTCATCCCGCCCGCAACGATGAAAGACGTTGCCGATCAGGCCGGTGTATCCACCGCAACGGTGTCCCGCGCCTTGACCAACCCTGAGAAGGTATCGGCCACCACCCGCCAAAAGGTGGAGCAGGCCGCGCTGGCGGTAGGATACTCTGCACAAAATCTTGCCCGTAATATGAAGCGACATGAGTCAAGAACGATTCTGGCGCTCGTCCCCGATATCTGTGACCCTTTTTTCACCGAAATGCTACGCGGTATTGAGGAAACAGCCGCAGAACGTGGCTATCTGGTGCTCATTGGCGATTGCGCTCACCAGCGCAAAACTGAAAAGACCTTCCTGGATTTGATCACCACCCGGCAAATCGACGGCATTTTATTGCTCGGCTCGCAGTTGCCGTTTGATGCGGGCAAGGACGAACGCCGTCATTTGCCGCCGATGGTAATGGCAAACGAATTCGCCCCTGAACTGGATATGCCCACCGTGCACATCGATAACCTGACCGCAGCATTCGAGGCTGTCAGTTATCTCAATCAACTGGGGCACCGGCGCATTGCCTGCATCGCTGGTCCGGAACAGATTCCGATCAGCGAATACCGGCTACAAGGCTATATCCAGGCGTTACGCCGCTGCGGGCTGGTGATCGACAACCAGTATATCGTGCGTGGCGATTTCAGCTATGACACCGGTGCCCGCGGCCTGGTGCGGTTAATGTCACACCCCACGCCACCCACCGCAATATTCTGCCATTGCGACGTCATGGCGTTGGGGGCACTGACGCAGGCGCGCAAAATGGGGCTGGACGTGCCGCGTGACCTGTCGGTGGTTGGATTTGATGATATCGCACAGGCCAGCCACTGTTTTCCAGCGCTGACCACCGTTTCCCAGCCACGCTACGATATCGGCCGCGAAGCCATGCTATTGCTACTGGCTCAATTGCAGCAGCACAAGGTCCAGCGAGGGTCGCGACTGGTATCCAGCCAACTGATTATCCGCGAGAGTACCGCCGCGCCGCCCCTGCGTGTTACAGGCTTTAAGAATTCAGGTGCTGGTCAAACATTTTAGGGTTCAGTAACATGGCGGCCTGTTACTTATTTTCTTCGCAACGAAACGATTGTGGCACAACGAGACTATGTCAGCCGGGGGCGTTCTGGAACGCGCCGGAAAAAAACATCCAGCCGGAAACGAGGCGGGTCTTCAGGCGCGTCCAAGACGATGATAGCGCTGGCCGTTGCCGTGCTGGTCACGTTTGCCGGTGGACTCTATTTTATCGCCCACAATAAGCCGGACGAATCGCCGGTCTTGCCACATCAAGGGACCAAAGGCAACGGGTTGCCACCTAAACCGGAAGAGCGCTGGCGTTATATCAAGGAACTGGAAAACCGGCAGATTGGCGTCGCTTCGCCGACTGAACCTTCAGCGGGCGGCGAAATCCAGTCGGCAGGCCAACTAACCGATGAACAGCGGCAGCTACTGGAGCAGATGCAGTCGGACATGAAACGCCAGCCAACCACGCTGACGGAAGTGCCTTACAACGATCAAAGCCAGATGCCGTCACGCTCCTCGGTAGCGCCCAGGCCGCAGACGATTGTGCCGATCGTGCCCAACACCAGCACCATGACGCCACGTACCACGACCACCGCTCCGGCAGCCAGCCAGCATCATACGACGCAGCCAGTGACGTCACCGGCGCAGACCACGCAGAAACCGGTGCAGACAGAGCCCCGCAAAGAGTCCGCCAAAACGGAAACGGCAGCGAAAGAAACCGCCAAAGCCGACAACAAACCGGAGAACACCAAACCAGAGAAAGAGCAGCGCTGGATGGTGCAATGCGGGTCGTTTAAGACAGCAGAACCTGCCGAATCGGTAAAAGCGGAATTGGCATTTGCTGGCGTTGAAAGTCGTATCGCCAGTAGCGGCGGTTGGCATCGGATTATGCTCGGTCCGTACAACAGCCGTGCCGTAGCCGACAAAATGGCACAAAAACTCAAAGGCATGGGGCAATCCAACTGCATCCCGTTAGCCAGCGGGGGTTGAAAACCCTCCGCCCCTCCCCCATGTTTATCGTCAATATGCCCCGCGTCCGCGCGGGGGCCTTTTTCTCAGTAACGGGGATAAACTCGTGACAACAATTGTAAGCGTACGCCGCAATGGTCAGGTCGTGATTGGCGGAGACGGGCAGGCCACCCTGGGCAACACCGTAATGAAAGGCAACGTGCGTAAAGTTCGGCGTCTGTACAACGACCGGGTTATCGCCGGATTCGCTGGCGGCACCGCTGATGCGTTTACCCTGTTTGAACTGTTCGAACGCAAGCTGGAGCTTCATCAGGGGCATCTGGTGAAGGCCGCGGTGGAACTGGCTAAAGACTGGCGTACAGACCGTATGCTGCGTCGGCTGGAAGCGCTGCTGGCGGTTGCCGATGAAAACGCATCGCTGATTATCACTGGCAACGGCGACGTCATTCAGCCGGAAAACGATCTGATCGCTATCGGCTCCGGCGGCCCTTATGCTCAGGCCGCTGCACGTGCCCTGCTGGAAAATACCGAATTAAACGCCCGGGAGATTGTCGAAAAATCACTGGGTATTGCGGGTGATATCTGCATCTACACCAACCAGTTCCACACGATCGAAGAACTAGCCTCCAAGGCGTAAGGATCCACTATGTCCGAAATGACCCCGCGCGAAATAGTCAGCGAGCTTGATAGCTACATCATCGGCCAGCACAAAGCGAAGCGCGCTGTGGCGATCGCCTTGCGTAACCGCTGGCGTCGTATGCAGCTGGAAGAGAGCCTGCGCCATGAAGTCACCCCGAAAAACATTTTAATGATCGGCCCGACCGGGGTGGGGAAAACCGAAATCGCCCGTCGTCTTGCCAAGCTGGCTAACGCCCCGTTCATCAAGGTGGAAGCGACCAAATTCACCGAAGTGGGCTACGTCGGTAAGGAAGTGGACTCGATTATCCGCGATCTGACCGATGTCGCCATTAAAATGGTGCGCCAGCAGTCGATGGAGAAAAACCGCTACCGTGCCGAAGAGCTGGCCGAAGAGCGCATTCTGGACGTCCTGATTCCACCCGCCAAGAACAACTGGGGACAAACGGAAGAAAACAGCGAGCCGTCTGCCGCCCGTCAGGCGTTTCGCAAGAAACTGCGCGAAGGGTCGCTTGACGATAAAGAGATTGAAATCGAGCTGGCAGCCGCTCCTGTCGGGGTCGAAATCATGGCTCCTCCGGGTATGGAGGAGATGACCAATCAGTTGCAGTCGATGTTCCAGAATCTGGCCGGTCAGAAACAGAAAAACCGCAAAATCAAGATTCGCGAAGCCTTTAAGCTGCTGGTGGAAGAAGAAGCCGCCAAGCTGGTCAACCCGGAAGAGCTTAAGCAACAGGCAATCGAAGCGGTGGAGCAGCACGGTATCGTGTTCATCGATGAGATCGACAAAATCTGTAAGCGTGGCGACACCTCCGGCCCGGACGTCTCGCGTGAAGGCGTCCAGCGCGACCTGCTGCCACTGGTGGAAGGCTGCACGGTATCCACCAAACACGGCATGGTAAAAACTGACCATATCCTGTTTATCGCTTCCGGCGCGTTCCAGGTCGCCAGCCCATCGGACCTGATCCCCGAGCTGCAAGGCCGTCTGCCAATCCGCGTGGAATTGCAGGCGCTGACCACCGAAGACTTCGAGCGTATTTTGACTGAACCCAGCGCGTCACTGACCCGTCAGTATCAGGCGTTGATGGAAACCGAAGGCGTCAACATTACGTTCCAACCGGACGGCATCCGCCGTATTGCGGAAGCGGCCTGGCAGGTCAACGAACGCACAGAGAACATCGGTGCCCGCCGCCTGCACACCGTGTTGGAACGGTTGATCGAAGAAGTCTCCTACGGAGCCAGCGAAATGAACGGCCAAACCGTGACGATCGATGCAGATTATGTACGCAGTCATCTTGATGAGTTGGTAGCAGATGAAGATCTGAGCCGATTTATCTTATAATCCGTGTTCACGGATCGCACTGATGACTGACCAGTGGGAGGCCAATGCCTCCCACTGCTGTTTTTATCACCGTCACCAGGCTTTATTTTCCAGAACTGAACGCGCCACAATCTGGCTGATACCATGGCCCATTAACACCATGACCCAATTGACACATAGCAGCAAAACCCAAGCCTGGCTGGACAGCCTGCGTCCCAAGACGCTGCCGCTGGCTTTTGCCTCCATTGTTACCGGCACCGTCATCGCCTGCTGGCACAGCAACTTCAAACCCGGTGTCGCACTGCTGACGCTGATTACCGCCGGCTTGTTGCAAATCCTCTCTAATCTGGCTAACGACTATGGCGATGCCGTAAAAGGTAGCGACAAGGAAGACCGCATCGGCCCGCTACGCGGTATCCAGACGGGTGCCATCAGCCTGCAAGAACTACGCAAGGCGCTGTTCATTACCGTGATGTTGACGGCAATTTCTGGCAGCGCATTGGTGATACTGGCCTGTGAGAAGCCGGTGGACATCGTGGTGTTCCTGGCGCTCGGGCTGCTGGCGATTCTGGCCGCCATCACCTATACCGTCGGCAATAAGCCGTATGGCTATATTGGGCTTGGCGATATCTCGGTACTGATCTTTTTCGGCTGGCTGAGCGTGGCCGGGTCGTATTATCTGCAAACCGGCCACTTTGACAGCAGCGTCATTCTGCCCGCCACCGCCTGTGGTCTGTTAGCTGTCGCGGTGCTCAACATCAACAATCTGCGTGATATCGACAGCGATCGGGAAAACGGCAAAAACACACTGGCGGTACGGCTCGGCGCTCACAAAGCCCGTCGTTACCACATGGCGCTGTTGATGACTGCACCGGTCTGTCTGGCACTGTTCGCCATGCTGTATCTGCATACGCTGGCAGGCTGGCTGTTTATTCTGGCGCTGCCTTTACTGGTGAAGCAAGGGCGCTACGTGATGCGGGAAACTGCCGCATTCAGTATGCGCCCGATGCTGGAAAAAACCGTCAAGGGCGCATTGCTCACCAATCTGCTATTCGCGGTGGGCGTGCTGCTGAGCTAGGCAAATGATGTAGCCACGGTTGGCAAAATCACGGCCGATTAACTGATGCGGGTCAAAGCCACGGTTGATGATTTTGCCAACAACAAACAGAAAGGGATATACTCAGTCTCACACTTCCAGCGGCAACAGACGTTACTCCTATGAAATACGATACTTCCGAGCTGTGTGATATCTATCATGAAGAGGTCAATGTAGTTGAGCCTCTTTTCTCTAACTTTGGCGGGCGTAGTTCATTCGGCGGCAAAATCATCACGGTGAAATGCTTTGAGGATAATGGCCTGCTGTTCGACGTGCTGGAAGAAAACGGCAGCGGACGCGTATTGTTGGTCGACGGCGGTGGCTCCGTTCGTCGGGCGCTGGTGAACGCTGAATTAGCGCGTCTGGCCACGCAGAACGAGTGGGAAGGTATTGTGGTGTACGGCGCGGTGCGTCAGGTCGACGACCTGTCTGAATTGGACATTGGCATTCAGGCGATGGCGGCAACCCCAGCAGGGGCAGCCAGTGAAGGCATCGGCGAAACCGATATCCGGGTGAATTTCGGCGGCGTGACCTTCTTTTCTGGTGACCATCTGTATGCCGATAACACTGGCATCATTCTGTCTGAAGACCCGCTCGATCTGGAATAACAGGCGAACATCCAAGGGCGTCGACAGACGCCCTGTGCGTATCCCGTTTGTCTGGCCTCAGTGATTACTGAACGTCTTCCATTTTACCCAGCAGTGCACGCAGGCGCTCTTGCCATACCTGTTGCTCCTGCTTTAACTGCTCGTTCTCGCTCATCAGCGCATCACGGTTACCCGCCATACTCTCTACTTCCTGCGACAACGTATTGTTCTTCTCTTTCAGCTCTTCGATTTCCATCTGCAACAGCGTGATCGTGTCAATCGCCTGCTGAACTTTCGCTTCCAGCTTCTCAAACACTTCAAATGACATAACTTCTAACCCCTTTTGATCGCACGGCATAAGCCGGTTAACGCAGATGTACCACGAACAGATATACCACAGAATGTCACGTCCTCTTCAGACTACCTATTATGGCACCTTGATCGTAACCCTCTGACACGTAAATCCTGACAAATTGTATGTAGCCGGATCAGGCGTGTCCAGCACACTCCCGGTAAAACAGCGACTCTGCCTGATTTTTCGCTCATGTGATATCAGCACAGACTAAAAATAACCCTGATCATTATTAAACATTACTAATGTTAATAAATTTAACACTCCCGTTAACACTCGTCAGGCGAGAAAATGGGGCTTTGTGACTAATTACGCGAATGCGCGCATTTTCTTGACGCATCACACACATTTTGATTTCGATATTTCTCGTTTTCGAACATTAACGATAAATTCACATCCGAAATACAAAAAGAGCCTGACCGCGAATCACCCAAGACGAACGGGACAGGCCTGAAACGCGCAGACCCATAGGGCCTGCGTCAACCACCATGCTGTAGCCTACAAGCAGGAACAAGCATTATGAGTCAATCTGAACTTTCTACCCTTAAAGGCCAGTGCGTTGCCGAGTTTCTCGGTACTGGCCTGTTGATCTTCTTTGGCGTTGGCTGTGTAGCGGCTCTGAAACTGGCGGGTGCCAGCCTGGGGCTATGGGAAATCAGCATTATCTGGGGATTGGGTGTCGCCATGGCGATCTACCTGACCGCCGCGATTTCCGGCGCACACCTCAATCCGGCGGTAACCATTGCCTTATGGCTGTTCGCCTGCTTCGACGGCCGCAAAGTGATGCCCTATATCCTCTCGCAAGTCGCTGGCGCATTTTGCTCAGCCGCACTGGTCTACGGCCTCTACCATAATCTGTTCGACAATATCGAGCAGACACACAATATGGTGCGCGGCAGTGTGGAAAGCCTCGACCTGGCAGGAATCTTCTCCACCTACCCTAACCCGCATATTTCGGTATTGCAGGCTTTCCTGGTGGAAATGGTCATCACCGCGATTCTGATGTGCCTGATTCTGGCGCTGACCGATGACGGCAACGGCATTCCACGCGGACCGCTGGCACCGTTGCTGATCGGTATTCTGATCGCGGTGATCGGCGCATCCATGGGACCATTGACCGGATTTGCCATGAACCCGGCGCGTGATGCCGGTCCGAAGCTGTTTGCCTATTTCGCAGGCTGGGGCAAGATCGCACTGACAGGCGGGCGAGACATCCCTTATATACTGATACCGATTTTCGGCCCGATCGTCGGCGCGTGTCTGGGCGCATTTGGCTATCGCACCCTAATTGGCCGTAACCTGCCTTGCGATGTCTGTGCCGCAGACACAGATACCGACACAACGGCTTCCGCTCAAACCCGTAAGGTCTAACCCTCTCCCGAACAGGATTACGTTTATGAACCAGGAAAAAAAATACATTGTCGCGCTCGACCAGGGAACCACCAGCTCACGAGCCGTCGTGCTGGATCATGATGCCAACATCATCAGCGTATCCCAGCGGGAATTCACCCAAATCTACCCCAAAGCAGGCTGGGTGGAACATGACCCGATGGAGATCTGGGCCTCTCAAAGCTCCACGCTGGTAGAAGCGCTGGCAAAAGCCGGTATCAGTAGCGATGAAGTGGCCGGTATCGGTATCACCAACCAGCGTGAAACCGCCGTGGTATGGGAAAAAGAAACCGGCAAACCCATTTATAACGCCATTGTGTGGCAATGCCGCCGTTCCGCCGATATCTGTGAGAAACTGAAAAAAGACGGGCTGGAAGAGTACATCCGCAGCAACACCGGCCTGGTGGTTGACCCGTACTTCTCCGGCACCAAGGTCAAGTGGATCCTCGATCATGTGGAAGGTTCCCGTGAACGCGCCCGCCGCGGCGAGCTGCTGTTCGGCACCATCGACACCTGGCTCATCTGGAAGATGACGCAAGGCCGCGTCCACGTCACCGATTACACCAATGCCTCACGCACCATGCTGTTCAACATCCATAAGCTGGACTGGGACGAGCGTATGCTGGACGTGCTGGACATCCCACGCGCCATGCTGCCGCAGGTGCGCCCATCCTCCGAAATCTACGGCCAGACCAACATCGGCGGCAAAGGCGGCACCCGTATTCCCATCGCCGGTATCGCCGGTGACCAGCAAGCGGCGCTGTACGGCCAATTGTGTGTACAGCCGGGCATGGCGAAAAACACCTACGGCACCGGTTGTTTCCTGTTGATGAACACCGGCACCGAGGCGGTGCGCTCCAAGCATGGCTTGTTAACCACCATTGCGTGTGGCCCACGCGGTGAAGTGAACTACGCGCTGGAAGGTGCGGTATTTATCGGTGGTGCGTCGATCCAGTGGCTGCGCGACGAGCTGAAATTGATTGGTGACGCGATGGATTCCGAATACTTCGCCACCAAGGTGAAAGACAGCAATGGCGTCTATGTGGTGCCCGCGTTCACCGGTCTGGGTGCTCCCTACTGGGACCCGTATGCCCGCGGTGCAATTTTCGGCCTGACCCGCGGCGTTAATGCCAATCACATCATCCGCGCCACGCTGGAATCCATCGCCTATCAGACCCGCGACGTGCTGGACGCGATGCAGGCCGACGCTGATACTCGCTTGCAATCGCTGCGGGTAGACGGCGGCGCAGTCGCTAACAACTTCCTGATGCAGTTCCAGTCCGATATTCTGGGCACCCGCGTCGAACGCCCGCTGGTGCGTGAATCCACCGCGCTGGGCGCGGCATTCCTGGCCGGTCTGGCAACCGGTTTCTGGAATGATCTGGACGAAGTGAAGAGCAAAACGGCTATCGAGCGGGAGTTCCGTCCCAGCATTGAAACCGTGGAGCGCAACTTCCGTTATCGCGGCTGGCAAAAAGCGGTAGAACGCGCCCGCGCGTGGGAAGATCATGACGAGTAAAATCCTCATAATCCTTGATCGGGCGCGGTTACCGCGCCCTTTTTTCCATTCGCGCCCCCACCCGCCCGTCCCCCAGCCTGTGCTACCATAACTCCCCGACAATTCCCTTTACTCCCCGTTCAAGACAGGTACTCATGAAACGTGAATTAGCCATCGAATTCTCTCGCGTTACCGAAGCCGCCGCGCTGGCCGGTTACAAATGGCTGGGCCGTGGCGATAAGAACGCCGCCGACAACGCCGCGGTACAGGCAATGCGTATCATGCTTAATCAGGTCGACATCAATGGTCGAATCGTGATCGGCGAAGGTGAAATCGATGAAGCGCCGATGCTCTATATCGGCGAGCAGGTAGGCACGGGACTCGGCGACGCGGTAGACATCGCCGTCGACCCGATCGAAGGCACCCGCATGACGGCAATGGGGCAGGCTAACGCACTAGCAGTACTGGCAGTGGGTGAGCAAGGGGCATTCCTGCACGCACCCGACATGTATATGGAAAAGCTGATTGTCGGCCCGCAGGCCAAAGGCGTTATCGACCTTGACCTGCCTCTGGAAGACAACCTGAAACGGGTTGCAGAACGATTGGGCAAACCCCTTAGCGAGCTCACCGTGATCACGCTGGCCAAGCCACGCCATGACCAGGTTATCACCGACATGCAACAGCTTGGTGTGAAAGTCTTTGCCATACCTGATGGCGACGTAGCCGCCTCTATTCTGACTTGTATGCCGGAAAGCGAAGTCGATGTGCTCTATGGCATCGGCGGTGCGCCGGAAGGTGTTATTTCTGCGGCGGTGATCCGCGCACTAGACGGCGACATGCAAGGGCGTCTGCTGGCTCGTCATCAGGTGAAGGAAGACAACGAAGAGAATCGTCGGCTGGGCGAACAGGAACTGGCGCGTTGTCGTGAAATGGGCATCGAAGCTGGCAAGGTGCTGATGCTCGGCGATATGGCACGCAACGACAACGTGATATTTTCCGCCACCGGCATTACCAAAGGTGATTTACTTGACGGTATTTCCCGCCGCGGCAACATCGCCACCACCGAAACCCTGCTGATCCGCGGCAAGTCGCGCACCATCCGCCGCATCAGTTCTACCCATTATCTGGACCGCAAAGATCAGGCACTGCACGCCTTTTTGCTGTAACCACAGCAAGGCACGAATTGTTTCACTGTTGTTAACAGATCGCGTATCGTAAGGTCTGGCTACGCGCAGTCCTGCGACACCAACGCGATCAAAACAGGAGCATAGAACCATGGCAGAGTGGGTGACCGGCAAGGTTATTCAGGTTGAACACTGGACGGAAAACTTATTCAGTCTGCGGCTGGAAGCGCCGGTGGCACCGTTTACCGCCGGGCAGTTCGCCAAGCTGGCGCTGGAACGGGACGGCGAGCGGGTGCAGCGCGCCTACTCCTACGTCAACGCCCCCAGCGATAATCTACTGGAGTTTTACCTGGTCAACGTGCCAGACGGCAAGCTCAGCCCGCATTTGCACCGCTGCCAACCAGGTGACGAGGTACTGGTGACGCAAGAAGCCGCCGGTTTTTTCGTGCTCGACGAGATTCCGGACTGCGATACGCTGTGGATGCTGGCGACAGGCACCGCCATCGGCCCGTATTTGTCGATTTTGCAGGAAGGGCGTGGTCTGGAACGGTTCAAACATATCGTACTGGTGCACGCCGCCCGTTTCGCGCGCGATCTCAGCTACCTACCACTGATGCAACAGCTGGAACAGCACTATAACGGCAAGCTGCGCATCCAGACCGTCGTCAGCCGCGAAGAGCAACCCGGTGCACTCACCGGCCGTGTGCCGACGCTGATTGAAAACGGCGCACTGGAAGCAGCGGTCGGCCTGCCGATGGACGCGGCGACCAGCCACGTGATGCTGTGCGGCAACCCGCAAATGGTGCGGGATACCCAGCAGTTGCTCAAAGACACACGGCAGATGAGCAAACACCTGCGCCGTCGCCCTGGTCATATGACCAGCGAACACTACTGGTAATGACAGTCGACATTCAGGAAGCGCGGAGTCGTAACGGCTCCGCAGCGGGTCCAAAACGGTTTGTACCAGTTGTACCGACAAACGCACCGCAATCCAGCAGCATCATCACGGCAATCAGTACCGGCAAGAACCGTCCTACACCCCACTGACCGAGCGGAGGCAACATCGACCAGTTGCCGTTACCCAACATCCAGGCAACCACCAGCAAGAGCGCCCACCAGCCATTTTTGTTACGGTCATGCAGCCGTTTGACCAGTATCGCTGCCAGCGGCCACATCAACACCACCAGCGCGAACGCCGCTTTCTGGGTTTCCAGCCAGCCCGTACCAGCCAACATGAACAACCCGACCATTAGCGCCAACACCATCACCATCCCTAACCAAAAATCCCGGCGGCCAACACGGCCACGAAACGAAAAACACCATTGTTGTATCGTCATCACTTTCCATCCCCGAAGCGGTTCTACAAACGCGAGTTTACCTTAAGTCAGACGGCATTTTTTATCGCGCGTTTTGACAATTGAACCCGAATCCCGTTTTAATCACACAGCATACCAACGGTACGTGACGATGCTGATGAATTGATGATGAAAAATGCCCTGTTGATTGTTTGTTGCCTGTCTGCTGGCCTACTCTGCACCCCGTTTGCCAGGAGTGACGGCTTGTTCCAGCAAAAACCCCCGACCGCCGCGCCTTATTTGCTGTCTGGTTCTCCTACGTTCGACATGACTATCGTCCAGTTTCGCACCCGCTATAACCTGAGCAACCCCTCGTTGCCGATGAGTGAATACCGGGTGGTCGATACCGGTGATGACTCGCCCAATCTGACGCGTGCCGCCAGCCGCATCAACGATCGGCTGTATTCTTCCACCGCGCTGGAAAAAGGCACCGGCAAGATCAAAACCATGCAGATTACCTGGCTGCCCAAACCGAAAGACACCGACCAGAGCGGGCGGCGCAAACAGGCTATCGGCTACATGGCAGCGCTGGTGCGCACCTTTATGCCGTCGCTGACCAACGAGCAAAGCCTGAAGAAGATCGAAACCTTGCTGGAAAAAGGCAAAGGGCAGCGCTTTTACCAGCAAACGGAAGGAGCATTGCGCTATGTCGTGGCGGATCATGGCGAAAAGGGGCTAACTTTTGCTGTTGAACCGATTAAGCTGGCGCTATCTGATTCGTGATCACATCGAGAATTAGGCACGAAAAACAGAGCCACCGTGCCATTTCGACTCTATACTATCGTCAGTTTTGTATCATCGTCAGATTGGCTGCCTGACGCAGCCATGTATTGATTAACTGGCAACTCGCCTGGAGGAAACAAGATGCGACATCCCTTAGTCATGGGCAACTGGAAGCTGAACGGCAGCACCAGCATGGTTCACGAACTGATCGCTGGCCTGCGGAAAGAACTGAGCGCCGTAACAGGTTGCGGCGTAGCCATCGCGCCACCGGCTCTTTATCTGGATCAGGCTAAACACTTGCTGGCAGGCAGCCGTATTGCTCTGGGTGCCCAGAACGTGGACGTCAACCTTGCTGGTGCCTTCACCGGTGAAACCTCCGCCGCCATGCTGAAAGACATCGGTGCCCAATACATCATCATCGGCCACTCCGAACGCCGTACCTATCATCACGAAAGCGACGAATTCATCGCGAAAAAATTCGCCGTACTGAAAGAAACCGGCCTGATTCCGGTACTGTGCATCGGTGAAACCGAAGCCGAAAACGAAGCGGGTCAGACCGAAGCCGTATGTGCGCGCCAACTGGACGCCGTGCTGAACACGCTGGGCGCAAAAGCGTTCGAAAACACCGTCATTGCCTATGAGCCAGTCTGGGCTATCGGCACCGGCAAATCCGCCACTCCGGCACAGGCACAGGCGGTGCACAAATTCATCCGCGACCACATCGCTAAACAGGATGCCGCAGTAGCTGAGCAGGTCATCATTCAGTACGGTGGCTCGGTCAACGCCGCCAACGCTGCTGAACTCTTCACCCAGCCGGACATCGACGGCGCGCTGGTTGGTGGCGCTTCGCTGAAAGCCGACGCCTTCGCGGTCATTGTCAAAGCTGCCGCTGAAGCCAAAAATCAGGCCTGATTAGCCCCGCTGCTATCGCACAACGGCTCCGCTTCGGGGCCGTTTTTTTATGCTTTTTTCCACCCATACCGACCACGTTCATCATTCTGTCATTTTTTCTGTCTAGGTTTTACCGCACATGTTTATTTGTTACTTAATTTAACTGCGAGTGAATGACCATGACCCGTAAGGCTTTGATCCGCAAAACCTTGATCAACAAAACCTTGATCAGTAAAACCCTGCTCTCTTCCCTGATGATGACGCTTATCGCTGGCAGCGCACTGGCCGCCGGCACCGATTACAACCGCCAGGCGCAGGGCGACATCACCCAGCCCGGCGGCGCTCGCCGCCTCAGTGCCGATCAAACCGAGATGTTAAAAGCTTCTCTCAACGCGAAAACCGCCAAAAACGTGATTCTGCTGATTGGTGACGGCATGGGCGACTCTGAGATCACCTCGGCACGCAACTACGCGCTGGGTGCAGGCGGTTTCTTCAAAGGCATCGACGCACTGCCGCTGACCGGCCAATACACCCACTACTCACTGGACAAGAAAACCCATAAGCCGGATTACGTTACCGATTCCGCTGCATCGGCTACTGCCTGGTCCAGCGGTGTTAAAACCTACAACGGTGCGTTGGGCGTGGACGTCGACGGTAAAGACCATAAGACGCTGATTGAAATCGCCAAAGCGGCGGGCAAAGCCACCGGCAACGTCTCCACCGCCGAACTGGAAGACGCCACACCGGCCGCCATGGTGTCGCACGTTACGTCCCGCAAGTGCTACGGCCCGGAAAAAACCAGCCAGCAATGCCCGACTAACGCGCTGGAAAACGGTGGTCGCGGCTCTATCGCCGAACAACTGTTGGTTACCCGCGCTGACGTCACGCTGGGCGGCGGCGCAGCCACCTTCAAAGAAGTCGCTAAAGCTGGGAAATATCAGGGTAAGAGCCTGAAAGAGCAGGCGCAAGCGCTGGGCTACCACCTTGTCACTGATCTGGACGGCATGAATGCCGTTACCGCCGCCAGCCAGAACAAGCCGGTACTGGGCCTGTTCGCCGACGGCAACATGCCGGTGCGCTGGCAGGGGCCGAAAGCCAGCTACCACGGTAACCTCGATAAACCGGTAGTAACCTGTGAACCCAACGCCCAGCGTGGTGCCAGCGTGCCGACACTGGCACAAATGACCGATAAGGCCATTCAGCTGTTGAGTAAGAACAAAAACGGTTTCTTCCTGCAGGTCGAAGGGGCTTCCATCGACAAGCAAGACCACGCCGCCAACCCGTGCGGCCAGTTCGGTGAAACGGTGGACCTGGACGAAGCAGTGCAGAAAGCACTGGAATTCGCCCGTCGTGACGGCAACACGCTGGTGATCGTCACCGCCGACCACGCCCACTCCAGCCAGATCGTCGAAAACGGCACCAAAGCGCCGGGCCTGACGCAGGCACTGAACACCAAAGATAACGCCGTGATGACCATCAGCTACGGTAACTCAGAAGAGGAATCGCAGGGGCACACCGGCACCCAGCTGCGCATCGCCGCCTATGGCCCGCACGCTGCCAACGTGGTAGGACTGACCGACCAGACCGACCTGTTCTACACCATGAAAAATGCGATGGGGCTGAAATAATCCCGGCATCCTACTGCGTAACCATCGATCCGAAATAATGAAAAAGGCAGGTGCGAAACCTGCCTTTTATCTGATAAATAACAACTAATTAAATAACTACACCGATTTCGCCGCCGGAATTTGCTGGGTAATGCAGTGGATATTGCCGCCACCCAGCAGAATCTCACGGGCTGGCACGCCGCTGACCAGATAGTCAGGGAACATCTGTTGCAACAGCAAATGCGCCTCGTCGTCGGTACGTTCATCCAGCAACGGGTAAATCACCTGCTTATTGCTGATCAGGAAATTGACGTACGACCCCGCCAGCCGCGACCCGGCGTTACGTTCGATGGCATTGCCGTCGGTCACGCCTGCCGCTTCTTCCGGCGTGGCGTACAGCGGACCTGGTGCGGGCAGTTTCCAGATTTTCAGCGACCGGCCCTGCGCGTCCTTTGCCTGCGACAGCACCTGATACGCTGCCTGAGAGCGAGCGTACTGCGGGTCGGCTTCATCGTCGGTCCAGTGCAGCGCTACTTCGCCGGGGCGCACAAAACAGCACATGTTGTCGATGTGGCCGTCGGTTTCGTCGTTATACACACCGTCTTCCAGCCAGATAAAGGCGGTGACGCCGAGATAATCTCGCAGCAGTTGTTCAATCTGCGCCTGGTTCAGGTGCGGATTACGGTTTGGGTTCAGCAGGCACTCGGCGGTGGTCAGCAGCGTGCCTTCACCGTCGGTATGAATAGAGCCGCCTTCCAGAATCAGTGGCGCGGCATAACGCGCATCGCCGTGATACGCCAGCACCTGCGCGGCAACCTTTTCGTCACGGTGCCAGTCTTGATACAACCCGCCCAGCGCACCGCCCCAGGCGTTGAACTGCCAGTCGACGCCACGGCGTTCGCCTGCGTCGTTCAGCACCACGGTCGGCCCGGTGTCGCGCATCCAGGCGTCGTCGCTTTCCATCTCCACCAGTGTAACGTCAGCCGACATCACGCTTTTGGCAAGTGCCATCTGGTCGCGTGGCACGCCCATGATAACCGGCGTGGTTTGCGCAATAGCGGCAGCAACGGCAGCAAAGGTGTGCTGAGCGGGAATGACATCCCCTTGTGAGCGCCAGTTGTCACGGCGATACGGCCACAGCATCCACACGGCGTCGTGCGGTGCCCATTCCGCTGGCATGGAGAAACCGTCCTGCAACGGCGTGGTCAGTTCAGACATCACTTATCTCCAGGTCTTGCCGTCAGACGTACCGATTACACCGTACATGTCCGGGCGACGGTCGCGGAACAAACCCCAGGACGCACGCTGTGCGGCGATAGCATCCAGGTCGAATTCGTGCACCAGCACCGTTTCATCCGTCTTGTTGGCTTGCGCTACCAGCGCGCCGGTTTGGTCGGCGATGAACGACGAACCGTAGAAGGTCATTTCCAGACCGTCGATGTATTTGCTGGCTTCGGTGCCGATGCGGTTGGAAGCGATCACCGGAACCAGGTTGGCAGCGGCATGGCCTTGCTGTACGCGAGTCCAGTGCGGCTGGCTGTCGATTTCCGGGTACGCCGGTTCGGAACCGATGGCGGTCGGGTAGAAAATCAACTCCGCACCGCTGAGCGCCAGGCAACGAGCCGTTTCCGGGAACCATTGGTCCCAGCAGATGCCCACGCCCACTTTGGCATAGCGGGTCTGCCACACTTTGAAACCGGTATCGCCTGGAATAAAGAACTGTTTTTCCTGATAGGCCGGGCCGTTCGGAATATGGGTTTTGCGATACACATCCAGCACGCTGCCGTCGGCATCGATCATCACCAGCGAGTTGTAGTAAGCGTTATTGGCGCGCTCGAAGAAACTCAGCGGCAGCACCACTGCCAGCTCGGCCGCCAGCGCGGAGAAGTGTTTAATCAGCGGGCTGGTTGCCAGCTCCTGCGCCAGCGCATAATGTTCCGGGCTCTGGTCGATGCAGAAATAAGGCGCGGCAAACAGTTCCTGAATCAGAATGATTTGTGCCCCTTGAGCATGTGCCTGGCGCACCAGCCTTTCAGCATTGGCGATATTTTTTGGCAAATCCCAGGTGCAAGCCATCTGAGTGGCAGCAACGGTAACTTTTGTCATGCGAAAACCTCAATAATTTCTGTATAGGTGCTCATTGCCCGCGCCGCCAGCGGCGTGGTAATAAGAAATCCCGCCTAAAGAGCGGGATTTGCTTTTTCGGCCCAGTTGTCACCGGGCATACATCAGAATAGCTTCTTGGCGGTGTTCAGCCAGTCGCCTTTGAACGGACGCTTCATGTTCTCAATGGCGTCAATAATATCATGGTGAACCAATTTTTCATTCTGGATCCCGACGCAACGGCCGCCGTAGCCCTGTTGCAGCAGTTCGATAGAGTACGCGCCCATGCGGGAGGCGAGGATACGGTCGTAGGCCACCGGTGAGCCGCCACGCTGAATGTGGCCCAGTACGGTGGCGCGGGTTTCACGTTCGGTTTCCTGCTCGATATAGTGCGCCAGCTCATCCACATCGCACACCAGTTCGGTAATCGCGACGATGGCGTGCTTCTTCCCTTTGGCGATACCGGCTTTGATCTCTTCTACCAGGTCTTCTTTTTTGAAGTCGACTTCCGGCAGCACGATAAATTCACATCCCCCGGCAATCGCCGCCGCCAGCGTCAGGTCGCCACAGTGACGTCCCATCACTTCCACGATGGAGATACGCTGATGCGAAGACGAGGTATCACGCAGGCGGTCAATCGCTTCGACCACGGTTTCCAGCGCGGTGAAGTAACCGATGGTGTAGTCGGTGCCTGCCACATCGTTATCGATGGTGCCCGGTAAACCGATGCAGGGGAAACCCATTTCCGTCAGGCGTTTAGCCCCCATGTAGGAACCGTCGCCGCCGATTACTACCAGCGCGTCCAGGCCGCGTCTTTTCATGTTTTCTACGCAAACCTGACGCACCGCTTCTTCACGGAACGCCGGAAAACGGGCAGACCCGAGGAACGTGCCGCCGCGGTTGATCACATCCGACACGCTATAGCGGTCCAACTGCACCATGCGGTCTTCGTACAAACCCAGATAACCATCATAGATGCCGTATACATCCAGGCCTTCCGCTAACCCTGCCCGCACCACGCCACGAATGGCCGCATTCATGCCCGGCGCATCGCCACCGCTCGTCAGTACTCCGATTTTTTTAATCATGACAACCTCTGGGTTTGTAGATGTAAATTCGCAGATTCTTCTATCTTAATCTTAAGGGTCATAGGACAGAGCCTGACCGTTTATCAACATAGTATAACAAATACACCTAGCTGAATTGATTCAGGTCAGGCCGAATGCCCCATAAAAATCTACCGCGTATCACATTTTTACAACACGTTATGATATCGGCGGTGTGCTCCCGCCCTTTTCACTCGCCCGGAAAGACGTAACGCCGCAATCGTATTGCAATGGACCTAAAGCACCCAACGACCACGCTGTTCCTGCGGCACTACCGAGACGGGATCCTGATGAATAATAACGTCAGAACCGGGGAAACGCTTGAGCAATGCCTGCTCCAGATCATCTGCAATCTGATGTGATTCCACCAGCGGCAAGTTATCCGCCATTTCGAGATGCAGTTGGATAAAACGCGTCGGGCCTGAACGGCGGGTCCGCAACTGGTGCGCGCCGCTGACGCCCGGCCATGAGGACACGATATTGATGATTTCCAGTCGCTCCTCGTCCGGCAAGGCCCGGTCCAGCAACACCTGAATTGCCTCATACGCCATTCGCAACGCACTGCCTAAAATATAGACGCCGATCCCCAGCGCGAACACGGCATCGGCCCAATTAACGCCTTTCCAGCTCAACACCAGCGACAGCAAAATCGCGCCATTCATCAGCACGTCCGACTGATAATGCAGCATATCCGCCCGCACCGCCTGACTATGGGTTTTGCGGATCACCCAGCGCTGGAATGCCACCAGCACCCCCGTCACCACCAACGCAATAATGGTAATCCACATCCCCAGCTCCGGCCCTTTCAGCGGCTGCGGGGTGATCAGATGCTGCGCGCCGGTCAACAATAGAAACAGCGCCGACCCGGAAATGAACATGCTTTGCGCCAGCGCGGCCAGCGACTCGGCTTTGCCATGCCCGAACGTATGTTCCGTATCGGCCGGTTGCAGTGAGTAACGCACTACCAGCAGATTGACCAGCGAGGCCGCGATATCCACCAGCGAGTCGACCAACGACGCCAGCAAACTGACTGACCCCGTGTACCACCAGGCGTACACTTTCATGCCAAACAGAGATAATGCCGTGGCGGTAGCCAGAAAAGCGGCTGTCGTTACCAGGCGTGCGTAATGAGAATTCATACACCATTCCATTCAAGTGAGGGAGCCAGTATACCGAATTCTGACGCTGGAAAACCGTGACACTTTATTTCCGGTTTCCCGATAAGTTCCGGTTTTCTGGCCCAGGCACGGTGTGCAATAAGGACCGGCTTATGGTTTGCGCAGAAATTTCTGCAACCGTTCCTGTTCCCAGCGTGACCAGCGATCGCGCAGCCAGAAAACCCGCATGGCCCGCAACGCCAGTACCGCGCCCCAAATCAGCAACGGCCACAAGAACCAGTGCGTTTGCGGGTTGACCAACAGATTGATGGCAAACAGCAGCGCATTCACCGGCACAAACAGCAGCAGGCTACGCCAGAAACGGCTCTCCTGCCCGACCTGCGTTCTGGCCTGCTCAATACGCTGCGCCAGCGATTCGCCGCTCACCGCCTGCTCGCTGTCTTCCTCCATCAGCACCGTCACGTTAACGCCAAACGCGGCGGCAATGGCGCTAAGCGTTTCCAGACTGGCGCGTTCCCCATTTTCGATCCGCTGGATGGTTCTGACGCTCAACGCAGACAGTTCAGCCAGTTGTTCCTGGGACCAGGCGCGGGCGAGGCGCTGTGATTTGATCGTGTTCATGATGTACTCCTGTTGAATTAAACCTCGCTAACAGCCTGCGCCAGCCTCCTGCAATACACCACGACAGTAACCGGACAGCAACCCGACAGTTGCCCGACATCCCCCAGCAACCGCGCTGTCATGCGGATTTTGCCTGCCGACATGGACATCATTTCCGATGACGAGGAGAATACTGGCGACCAGATATACGCCAGGAAAACGAATGAAACGCCGACCTGCCTCACGCCTGCTGATCCTCAATCCTGAACAGCGGGTGTTGTTATTCTTGTTTCACCATACGCGTGATGCCCTTGCCGGGAAGCGTTATTGGGCCACGCCGGGCGGGGCAGTAGAAAGCGGAGAAAGCTTTGAGCAAGCGGCGCTGCGGGAACTGTGGGAAGAAACCGGCATCCGCCGTCAAGACCCCGGCCCCTGCATCGCCACCCAACGTTTTAGCATGGCGATGCCCAACGGCGACACCGTGATAGCCGATGAGCGTTTTTTTGTCATTCGCGTCACCGACAGCGCCATCCACACTGACGCATGGACAGCGCATGAACAGAAAGTGATGCGGGACCACCACTGGTGGAGCCGCGATGAACTGCTCGCCACGCCGGATACCTTCTACCCGGAGCAGTTAGTGGAGATGCTGTGGCCGGGCAACGCGTTTCCGGTTACGCCGCGGGGGGAGTCGGCCAGTTGATACGTCTTAACGACGGGGATTCGGTTTTTCTGCCCTGAAGTTACGCCTTTTCTGTATAGACATCGTCATGCGGCCCTTACGATGTAGTTAAAAGCGATATTACGGGGGCGCATGCCCCCAAAAATGGCACTATTATTTGAGTTTAGAGGCCTATTCATCGACACCCCAGACCTCACTCCCGCCGAGTTGCCTATGTAAGACAGATCGGCTGATGATGCAGATACGCCGCGAAGCGTGCTCGCATAATCTGTGTCGCTGACAAAATCAGCACCCAATCCAGCGTTAAAATCTGCAATTGTTGCACTGTTTGATACCGAGCCTTCTATAACCACTTGATGTAACGCATCGGGACCGATCGCAGTACACACTAGTGTCGCTGGCTCACGCGACAATAGTTGCCTGTCTGAGACACCATCTACCCCACGCCCATCATCCCAGCCACGAATAAATTCGCCGCGCAGATCTGGCAGAACCCCCGACGGATAAACCTGCGCCAACCGTGGATACAGGCTTTTATCAAACGCCTGACCGTTACATTTGAGCCAGCCAGCCGGAGCGGTGGCTTGTGCCCAGGGCTGGGGGATACCCACGATGTCATTAATATCCAGTTTGAGTTTGAAGTTGCTGTCGGTTTTATCGGATAGCAGGCCAACCGCGTGAGCAACAGCATCAGCAACAAACGCCGTGGTTGCCAGTTGTGTCGTACTCGTTCCTGCTACGGCGGTCGGTGCCGCAGGTGTACCGGTAAATGTCGGGCTTTCAATCGGGGCATACTGCTTATGCGGGTTAACAGCAGCGACATGATCAGCCAGCAAGGTATCGGCATAGCGCCGTGTCGCCAGCGCCACCGTCGGGTCAAACTTCAGCGTTATCGCATCGGTATGGCTGACAATCAGGATCATGCGCACCGTCTGCACCCGGCCCGATCCTTCCTTCAGTTCCGGTTTATAGGTTTCCGGGCAGTTACCGAGCGCAATCAAGTCACCATCCACGTCGTACAGACCGATTTCACGCAGCCAGAATCCCCCTTCATTTTCCGGGATCACCTGCTCGGCAATCATTTGGCTGGGGTTGTTCGGGTCAACGGTTAGCGAATTGATAACCCCGCGCCGTCTTTCATTCACCAGTCTGGTCTGAACCGAATCTGGGGTAGGGAGCACACCGTTGCCATCCCCCACGCCCATTTGCACCAGCTCCAGTGGTTTTCCTGCGGCTATCGCCGCCGCCAGTTTTTTCTCACCCACCTGGGTGAGTAAGGTGAAATATTTAGTCCCCATTAGATCTCTCATCAGCATGAAGGTAAAGGAAAAGGTCCGGCAACAACGGGGCAAAATCAGAGCACGGCAAGTACTCATCGTCCTGTCTGCCGCCTGACAACCATTATGCTGATAGCCCATCAAATCGCCCGTTCATACGGGCGTGGTGGTAATGGCACAACAAGGTTACTGAATCACCGTTGTCAGGGGAGGAATCGCTAAGGCGTGGGGGAAGGTATCGCAACAACCGGTCCCGAGTAGACCAATGAAAACAACCCGTTCGGAATAACCTGCCGAGGTTATTCCGAACGGGTATCGAGTCTCATCAGAGTGATGGTGGGGTCGGCCAGTCGATGCCAGGCGCATAAGCCAGGTCGACCCGACTTAATTGCACCAGATAGGTTTTCCAGTCTTTGAGCGACTGGGTTTCCTGCTCGGTAGCCATCTCCAGTTCCTGCGCATAGGTCAGCTCGCGGATACGGTCATGCGCCGTCTGACGACGCACATCACACTCCCGTCGGGCTGCCTGCACCAGACTGGCCTGATGTGCCGCCGAATCCGTGACCCATTGTGACCCATCCCAGCGGTCAAACTCGCTGGCAGGTGGCAACAGGGTCCAATTGGTGGGTAACGGCCCCAGATCACCCACCACCTGTGATTGACGGGTTTTCGTGTCGTAAGCGGTCTGCCCGCGCCAATCCGGCACCCATTCCCAGTGCAGACCATCGGACGAACGGCGTAGCGCGTGCCCTTCCGATTCTGACTGTGGCGGTTCATCGGCATAGCTGTGGGCGGGAATACCGGTCCCCGGCATCAGGTATTCCTCGCTGTAACCATCATACTCACGGGTGAGCACATCCACGTGGTACACCCGCAACCAGCCTGCCTGAGTAGCCAGCCCGTCTGCCGCCAGCACTGCGCGCACGTCCTGCGTCGATATCGTCATTACGCCGCCCTCACGATGTAGTTAAAGGCGATGTTGCGTGGACGGTTTTCGTTAGCCGTTGGTACAACGCGCGAGGCGTCGAAGTAAATCCTCTCACCCTGTGAAGATGCGGATGCACTTCCAACTGGGGGGGCATTCACAATGTTCGAATTGTCTTCATACACGCCTTCGTTAGAGTTTTTACCATTGTTGTAAAATACCCCGTTAGATTTACCGTTATACGCTACAACAAGCGACTGCTCACCTATGAGGTTCCTGATTGCGTCGCCTTGCAATGAAAGCAGCTCTCGCGCATTGTCAGCCCCTCTCCCATCATCCCAGCCACGAATAAATTCGCCACGCAAATCCGGCAGCACACCTGACGGGTAGACCTGCGCCAGTCGGGGATAAACGCTTTTATCAAACGCCTGGCCGTTACATTTCAGCCAGCCCGCCGGGGCGGTCGCTTGCGGCCACGGCTGTGGAATGCCGACAAATTCACTGATCAACAAATACTGTGAATGAGGGTTGGTATCGGCAAGATGCCCGGACAACAGTGTGTCAGCATAGCGCCTGGTTGCCAGTGCTACCGTCGGGTCAAACGTCAGCGTTACCGCATCGGTACGGCTAACAATCAGAATCATGCGCACGGTCTGTACCCGGCCGGAGCCTTCTTTCAACTCTGGTTTATAGGTTTCCGGGCAGTTCGCTACCGCAATCAGGTTACCGGCCGCGTCATACAAACCGATTTCACGCAGCCAGAACCCACCTTCATTTTCCGGAATAACCTGTTCGGCAATGATCTGGTTGGGATTAGCCGGATCAACACTCAATGAATTAATCACCGCCCGGCGCTTTTCATTGACGAGTTTGGTCTGCATCGGGTCCGGTGTCTGTAACACCCCACCGTCATCCCCCACTCCCATTTGAGCGATTTCTAATGGTTTTCCTGTTGAGATGGCCTCGGCCAATTTAGTCTCACCGATACGGGTGAGCAGCGTAAAGTATTTAGTTCCCATCATTCCCCTCGTCTATATTGGTTAAAAATAGCGTCAGCAAAAAAATATTGTCGTCATACCAGCACCATGTGTTCGCTCAGCTTTCTCACAACCATTATCTAGACGTAACAATAATATTACCCGTGTATGCCGTTGTGGCCGTGATGACACAACAACGCCGATTAATAGTTGGTCAGAAATTGATGAATCGACAGCAACCGGGTAGATATATTGACGAGCAAAAAACATCATTATTTATGAATAAAACAATCCACCCGGAATAACAGAAAAGTGTTATTCCAGGTAGACTCAATATATTTTTATGCTTTATCGATATGATGACCGGTAAACGTCAATGGTAGTGCACCATATTTATAGATTTCACGCGGCTCTAACGATGTAGTTAAAGGCGATATTTCGGGGGCGGTTTTCACTGGCAGTAGGTACAACTTTAGATGCATCAAAGGCGGCAACCATTTCACGATATACAGTTTCCGTACTTCCATTGTCATTAACGCTACCTATAGGTGTACCGTTATAAACTGGATAATAGTTTCGACTTAATTCAGTTATAGCCCCAGCCCCGACTGTAATCCTTGAAGTCAGAATAAGACCTGTTTGACCTACGATATTTCGGATGGCATCAGTCTGTAATGACAGCAAGGTTCTTGAGTTATCAACCCCACGCCCATCATCCCAACCACGAATAAACTCACCACGCAAATCCGGCAGCACGCCAGATGGATAAACCTGCGCCAACCGTGGGTACAAATTTTTATCAAACGTCTGACCATTACATTTGAGCCAACCTGCTGGCGCTGTAGCTTGCGGCCACGGCAACGGAATACCAACAATGTCGTTAATATCCAGTTTTAGTTTGATGCTGCTGTCCGTTTTACTCGACTGCAAATCAATAGCGCCTGCAACAAACGCGGTGGTGGCAAGTTGCATCGTATTGGTTCCCGCCGCCGCGGTCGGTGCGGCAGGGTTACCGGTAAATACCGGGCTGGCAATCGGCGCATACTGCTTGTGCGGATTAGTATCAGCAATATGGCTGGTCATCAGCGTATTGGCATAATTTTTAACCTCAACCGCGTTATCATCAACATACTTGCGGGTAGCCAACACAACCGCCGGGTCTATTTTCAGGGTAACGGCGCTAGTGTTACTGACAACTAAAATCATACGCACGGTCTGTATGCGACCGGAGCCTTCCTGCAACTGTGGCTTGTACGTTTCCGGGCAGTTGGCTACCGCAATTAAATCACCATCCACATCATACAAACCGATTTCACGCAACCAGAACCCACCTTCATTTTCCGGAATAACCTGTTCGGCAATGATCTGGTTGGGATTAGCCGGATCAACACTCAGAGAATTCAGCGGGGCACGACGCTTTTCATTAATCAATGCAGTCTGGGCAGGATCAGGCATTGTCGGATTTCCACTTCCATCACCAACCCCCATCTGGGTGATATTCAGCGTTTTTCCCTGCGCAGTGGCATTCGCCAGTTTTGCTATTCCCACCTGAGTAAGTAATGCCATGTATTTCACTGCCATGACCTATGTTCCTCCATGTTGCCAAAAGTATTATGCAGCATTGCAAGCACTCCTGAAAAAATAGTCGCCAGTGTTTGCAACGCCTTCCGCTTTGTTGTTGCTTCAGACAACATTATGCAAAGGAGTCAGCTTTAAATCGTCTGACTGACGTTGTGTCAGCCATGGCACAACATACAGGTAAAAATAAACCCGCCATAAAGGCGGGTAGAAATAAAACAAAGGGAATAAAGTGAGTAAATCGTGCTTTTATTTATTTTTCAGGCAACACCGGCCATTCTACATTATGAGGAAAGCCAGCTTGTTCCGGAACCTGACGCAATATTTCACGATAAGAACGCCAGGTTTGCTGATCAACCGGTGCATCCGACGCCTGGGTCCAGTCGCTGGCAAGCAGTAAATTGTCTCGCTGCCGCCGCGCCGCCTCAGCCAACTGTGTTTCTGATACCGGTGCCGGGGTAACGGCAACAGGTTTCTTCGTCAATTCATCAAAAATAATGGTATTACCCAGAGCCTGTTCACTCAATAAGTGTTGATAGTCGTCATCACTTATTTCAATAGCATCACCGGGAATGTTAGCACCATGAATGCTCACTGAATAAAAGCCCATTTCCTGGGGAGAAAAAAGGTATGCCATAGTGTCTCCTTAAAAACCAATTGTTGAATAATAACCCTGACCTACCACAGCCGCACCGTGAAATAAAACACATCCAGGTAATTACCAGATAATATGATGTAAAAATATCAATTTAGAGCTAGCGATAAGCGGCGAGATAAATAGAGCATTGCTATATCTCAATTACTGCAATTAGACTTCACTTTCTCAATACTTTCGTACCAGCCGATATTCTCACTGAACTAGTGAAGGAAAAAATAACGTACAATTAGAATCCCACGGCAATATAACTTATTATACAACCAGAGACTGGCACGCCGGAGGAGTAATACCAGGTTGCCCCCGCCTTGGATGCTCCCTCAAACGACGTATTAACAAACGATTCAGCGGAAATTCCCGTCTTGATTGCCCCGGATATTGAAAAGAGTGCGTTGGGGAATGCAATCGGGAATGAAAACGACTGCGTTTTATAAACATTGGCAACACTGGGTGACATAGCTAACATTCCCCACTGGAAAATCACGCCAGATGGCAAAACCTGATAACCATTCGTTGCAGACAAGCACCGGAATGATTCGGCATACCGCATCTGTACAATGCCCCCAGTCATCGTCCAGCTGTTTACACCGTTCGATACCAGAACTACATTTTCAGCCTGACCCATTCGAAACGACGTGATAAGCGAATAAGTCGTATCAATGGGCTCCCCGCCTGACGAACTGATAACCCATCCCGATTGTCTTGACGAGAGATGTAACATCGTTCCTGCCGGGACCGCAGGAGCACTCGGTAAAAACACCGTGCCTGGCGTACCATCTAACACCACTAACCGCCCAGCATCATTTGCAACAATATTCCCCGCGGACAAGACTTGCCGCACACCAGAAAGATTACCGATCGCTGCATGTACAAACGCCGTGGTCGCAATGCTGGTATCCGCATCAAATAGAGGTGGTGTCGGCGCAGTAGGATTACCAACAAATACCGGGCTATCAATCGGTGCATACTGCTTGTGTGGATGAGTTGCAGCAATATGTTCCGCCAGCGAGTTGTCGGTATACGACTTAACTTCGATCACGTTTGTGTTGGTATATGTCAGCGAAGATAATACCTTGTCATCCACATACTTCCGGCTTGCCAGCACCACCGCAGGATCAATATTCAACGACACCGCATCAGCCTGACTAACCGCCAAAATCATACGTACCGTCTGCACGCGGCCAGAGCCTTCCTGCATCTGCGGTTTATAGGTTTCAGGGCAGTTGGCTACCGCCACCAGATTGCCATCGCCGTCATACAGGCCGATTTCACGTAACCAGAAGCCACCTTCATTTTCTGGAATTACCTGCTCGGCAATAATTTGATTGGGATTGGCCGGATCGATATTCAATGAATTCAGCGAGGCACGTCGCTTTTCGTTAATCAGTTTAGTCTGGGTTGCATCGGGTGTCGGCAGCGTACCACCACCGTCTCCCACCCCCATTTGGGTAATCTCCAGCTGTTTTCCCAACGCAATCGCATTCGCCAGTCTGGCTGCGCCAACTTCGGTAAGCAGAGCGATATATTTTGTGCTCATAACGTGTCTCATCAGTATTAGCGATAGAAGGAACCCATTCAGGGTATGGAACCAATACCGCCACGCCCGTTGATACACGCTTTCTCAAGCGATTTCGACCCGTTGTGGCAGTGAAGGACAGTATGCTGACAAGCCAGCAAAAACACGCGGCATGGGGGTTGGCACAGCCATGGCACAACAGCGCCGGGAAAAGGAGGTACAGAATACAGGCAAAAAAAAGCCCTCCATCAAGGAGGGCTAAAAGACAGGGATGGTGTCTATGGCAAGGAAAACAGGTTACTTCTCTACACACTACTCTCAGCACTACTCTCACTACTCGGAAAAACACGCATTACTCGGTACTCTCATCCTGCCCCTGACGGGACAGCTCCAAATTCTGGCTGCTTGCTCCAGGTGCGGACATTTGCTGCCGCACGCTCTGCATTATCTGTTCATGTTTCTGGTTCAGAAGCGATTTCTGCTCCGGCGTCAACATGTTGTACATCTGGTTGCTCACCCGGGCTATCTCCACCTGGCGCGCAATCTGCGCCTGAACCATTCTGGCGACTTGCGCCTGCACCGCCGGTGCGTCGAATTTTTCCGCCGTCACCAACTGATGCATTATTTCCACATCGTTCGCGTCATAAACCGGCTGTTCATGGCGGACTTGCCGCATCAGGTCACGCATTTGCTGGCGCTGATGTTCCGTCAACTTCACACCGTCAAACATGCCTTGCTGACTCTCTTCGCGTTTCATGGCAGAGTCATCGCGATAACAGTTCCCCACTCTGGGAGCATCGTTTTCAGTCGCCATCACAGTGCCGGTGACCAGCATCAGCAGTGAAGTAAAAGATAACGTGATGATGGTGCCCCGCATCAATGACTCCTCTGTATTCACGTACGGCTTGTGTTTACGTATGGTGTGACGTGTACTGTTTGGCGAATCGATGAACGTAGTCTAATTGCCTTGCTGCAAACATGCGTCAGACGATGTAAAACTACGTAAAGTCATGGAATAGCGGCGATCTATGACGTATTTTGCCCGTGGAGGTAGGTAAATCATGAATAAAATCCTGTTGGTTGATGACGATCGCGAGCTGACATCCCTGTTGCGGGAATTGCTCGAAATGGAAGGCTTTAATGTCGTTGTCGCCCATGACGGCGAACAGGCGTTAAGCGTGCTGGATGACTCGATTGACCTGTTGTTGCTGGATATCATGATGCCGAAGAAAAACGGCATCGATACACTTAAGGAAGTGCGTCAACGCTATCAGACGCCAGTGATCATGCTTACCGCCCGCGGCAGCGAGCTGGACCGCGTGCTCGGCCTGGAGTTGGGAGCAGACGACTATCTGCCTAAACCCTTCAACGATCGCGAGCTGGTTGCCCGCATCCGCGCTATTCTGCGCCGCTCCAGTTGGACTGACCAACAACAAGTGGGCGAAGCCAGTGCGCCGACCATCGAGGTCGATGCGCTACGGCTTAATCCGGGCCGTCAGGAAGCCAGCTTCGACGACGACGTGCTGGATCTGACCGGCACCGAATTCACACTGCTCTACCTGCTGGCGCAGCGCCTGGGCCAGGTGGTGTCGCGCGAACATCTCAGTCAGGAAGTGCTGGGCAAGCGTCTCACACCGTTTGATCGCGCCATCGACATGCATATCTCCAACCTGCGGCGCAAATTACCTGAGCGCAAGGATGGGCTGCCCTGGTTTAAAACCCTGCGCGGCAGAGGTTATCTGATGGTGTCCACCGCATGATTCGGATTGCTGCTGTATGATCAACAGTCTTACCGCTCGTATCTTCGCTATTTTCTGGCTGACGCTGGCTCTGGTGTTGATGCTGGTGCTGATGCTGCCCAAGCTGGACTCCCGGCAACTCACTCCCCTGCTGGAGAACGAGCAGAGGCAGGGGTTGATGCTGGAGCAGCACATTGAGGCCGAGCTGGCGAGTGACCCGGCTAATGATTTGCTATGGTGGCGACGCCTGTTTCGCGTGATCGAAAAATGGGCACCGCCTGGTCAACGCCTGCTGCTGGTCACCAGCGAAGGGCGTGTGATTGGTGCCCAGCGCAATGAAATGCAGATGGTGCGCAACTTTATCGGTCAGTCCGACAGCGCTGATTTCCCACAGAAAAAAAAATACGGCCGTCTGGAATTGCTGGGGCCGTTTTCCGTGCGCGACGGCGAGGACAGCTACCTGATGTACATGCTGCGCCCCGCCAGCAGCCCGCAGTCCGATTTTATCAACCTGCTGTTCGACCGCCCGCTGTTACTGCTGATCGTCACCATGCTGACCAGCTCACCGCTGTTGCTATGGCTGGCCTGGAGTCTGGCGAAACCGGCACGCAAGCTGAAAAACGCCGCCGACGAAGTGGCACGCGGTAACCTGAAGCAGCATCCGGAACTGGAATCGGGCGCACAGGAATTCCGGGCGACCGGTGCCAGCTTTAACCAGATGGTGAGTGCGCTGGAGCGGATGGTGACCGCGCAGCAACGTCTGTTGTCCGACATTTCCCATGAGCTGCGCACGCCATTGACGCGTCTGCAACTGGCGACCGCGTTATTACGCCGCCGTCAGGGTGAAGGCAACGAATTGAACCGCATTGAAACCGAAACCCAGCGGCTCGACGGCATGATCAACGACCTGCTGGTGCTGTCGCGCAACCAGCACAAGCATGAACTGTCGCGGGAAGAGCTACAGGCGGATGAACTGTGGAACGACGTGCTGGACGACGCCCGCTTTGAGGCCGAGCAAATGGGTAAAACGCTGGAGGTATTATCACCTCCGGGTCCCTGGCCACTATTCGGCAACCCGACCGCGCTGGATAGTGCGCTGGAAAACATTGTTCGTAACGCGCTGCGGTATTCGTATAGCCGCATCGTTGTGTCGTTTTCGGTCGATAATCAGGGTGTCACCATTGTCGTCGGCGACGACGGTCCCGGCGTCAGCCCGGAGGATCGGGAACAGATTTTCCGGCCGTTCTACCGCACGGATGAAGCCCGCGATCGCGAATCTGGTGGCACCGGTCTGGGGCTGGCGATCGTCGAAACCGCGATTTCTCAGCATCGTGGCTGGGCCAAAGCCGATGAAAGCCCGCTGGGCGGTTTGCAGCTCACGCTCTGGCTACCGCTCTATCAACGTTGATAACCTGCCTTTTCGGGCGCGGACACCCGCGCCCGACATCACATCCATGCCGTCAACCGATTGAGTTTTTTCCCTGCTCGGGTAGAGTGTGAACCTGTGCCGCCGGGCGAATAACCGCGAGAAATCGCCCGCACCATCCCGCAGGCAAAAGAAATTATCCCTTCAGTCATGCATGAAGCTGCACATGCCTGATGGAATAAGTTCTTGATGTTGCCTGACACCCTGCACAGGAAAAAGAACATGAAAGGATTAGCCTTACTGGCTGGACTTATCGCCACGCTGGTACAGATGCCGACATACGCTTCCGTCGATGGTGTATGCGGTTTTTCCGATGCCGATTGCGGTATGCCCGCGCTTCCCTATCTTCTGCCGGATAACGACACCCGCACCAATCTGGTACTCCTGCAAAGTAGCCGTAATCATATCCCGCTACCGATACCTCAGCCAGAACCGGACCAAACCCGCTCCCGCGTCGACCCGTTCACCGCTTACCGCGTGATGGGGCTAGCCGCCACCGAAGACAACAGCACCAGTGCGAACACCGACGCGTCGGCCGACCCCAGCGCGCCCTCGGACGACAAAGCCAACGAAGAGAACGCCTCGCTGCTGCAAAAAGCCACCCAGCTGCATTTTCCGGATACCGAACTGAATAAACTGCGCGACCTGACGCCGGTTGATCTGGATGGTCGTTGGATTTCCAACGACGCCACCACACTGGAGAACTTTTTCGATCTGCTGCTGGCGGACAAAGCACTGAACGACGCCCAGCGCACCCCGTTAGCATTAGTGCGAATGAAAATGCTGTCCAGCGATTACGGCGTCAACGACGCCACGACCGATCTGAGTAGCGTACCGGACGGCGGCCATGCGGGTGAGTTACGCCGCTACCTCACCAGTGCGGTGGAGTTTTATGAAGGCCAGTTGGATCAGGCGGATGCAGGCTTCCAGCAGTTGTTGTCAGCCAGCCAGCCGTGGGTGGCGGAAACGGCCCGTTATATGCTGATTCGGGTATCGATTAATCAGGCGATGAAAGACGCGCAGGACGAATACAACATGTTCGACCCTCGCAAGATGGACAAGAATGCCGGGAAGCAGGCGGTTCAGCGTATCGATGAGTACCTGAAACAGTATCCGAAAGGAGAATACGTCGATTCAGCCAAAGGCCTGTACCGCCGGGCCGAGTGGATCAGCGGCGACACCGTTGCGCTGGCCGGTCGTTTCAGCCAGGTGCTGGCGTCCGCCAAAAGCGTGGATCAGTTGCAGGCCATCGGTAACGAAATCGACAATAAACTGCTGGAAGACAACCAGTTTGTGACCTCGGCCGATACGCCAATCCTGATGCTGGTGCAAGACATCAAACGTCTGCGCAGCCCCGACGGTTGGATGACGCTGCCCGCGCTGACACAGGAAGAAATTACCCGCCAGCAGCCGCTGTTTGAAAAAGCAGGAATGCAGGATGCATTCCGCTATTTGCAGGCGGCGTTTCAGTACTACCTGCAACGGGACTACGCCGCCGTGTTGAAAACCCTGCCAGTGACCACCGCGAAAGATATCACCGACGTCACCGCCTTCAGCAGCCAGGTGCTGCGCGGGCTGGCGATGCAACAGCAAAAACAGTGGGACGAGGCGGAAGCACACTGGCGTCACCTGTTGATGCTGAAAACCACCTACACCCAGCAGCAATTTTTGCAGCTGACACTGGCACAAACGCTGGTAGATAGTGGCCATCCAGAGCGGGTCTTCGCACCGGAAAGCCCGGTCAAAAATCTGCGTTTTCGCTCCGCTATCCTGAAGGTCAGCGCCGATGCCGAGTTGTTACACCGCCAGACCGGCCCTCAGCAGACGCATGAAGAGCGCGCTATCGCCCTGCACACGCTATTGACCAAACAATTGACACACCGCGACTACGCCGGTTTTCTGAAAGACAGCGCGATGTTGAAAACCATCGCACCCCTGCAAAGCACCGAAAACATGAGCTGGAACGAGGAAGATCTGACCGCATTCGGCTGGGACGGCACCGATACCGAAGAGGGGTATGAATGCCCGACGCTACAGGAAACGGTTACCACCCTGAGCCAAAACGCTAATGACGCCCATGCGCTGAACTGTCTGGGTGAGTTCTTCCTACGCACGGGTAACGACGTCGGATTCGACTGGGGTGAAAGCAACATGCTTAATGGCCTGACAGATGCCGTCGCCCAGTATCCAGGCAAGGAATCCAACCGTCTGGACAACTACATACAGGTGATAGCCGACGCAAAAGCGCCGCCAGAAGACAAGAGTTACGCACTCTACCGCGCTATCTACTGCTATGCACCAAGCGGTTACAACGACTGCGGTTCGCAGGATATCAGCAAGGAAACCCGCAAGGCGTGGTTCCGGCAATTAAAAACGGACTTTAAAGGCAGTCAATGGGCACGGCAGCTCAAATACTACTGGTAGCCCGCCATCTTGTTGTGCTGACAGCCCTGCTGTGCCTGAGTTCCACAGCGTACAGCGCCACGGTTAACGCCGCCCATTATCACGCCTTTTGGCTGTGGGCGGCGGTGCAGCCGCAACCGGTGTTGTCTCAGGCAGACACGCTCTATCTGCATCAGGGGGAAATCGCCCGCCGGAACGGCAAAACCGTATTCCTGCGTCAGGGAATTCCGGCCAGCGCCCTACCGGTCAGGCATCTTTGGCTGTCGTTTCGGGTTTCCGAACTGCGCCTTGGCGCACCGGAAGTGCGGCGTCTGTTGCAACTGCGACAGCGTTGGGTCGCCTCAGGCAACCGGGTCGATGGTATTCAGATCGATTTCGACGCCCAAAGCTACCACCTGTCGCACTATGCCGCTTTTCTGCAAACCCTCCGCCAGCAGTTGCCGCCCGACTGTCGTCTGAGCGTCACCGGGCTGCTGGACTGGGCCAAAACCGGCGATATCCGGCAACTCAACCGGCTGAACGGCGTGGTGGATGAATTGGTGGTGCAAACCTATCAGGGACGGCGCACGGTGGAGAATTACGCCGCCTATCTGCCAACACTGATGAACCTGAAACTGCCGTTCCGGCTCGGGCTGGTGCAACACGGCAAGTGGGATGAACAGTGGCAGCGGCGGCTGGCAGCATCGCCGTTTTACCGCGGAGAAGTGGTGTTTTTGCTCAATCCGACCCCAGCACGTCGCACTCCCATTTTGCAACGGCGTTAACCTACATCTCCTCTGCCACGGTACAAATGTTGCCAGCCATTGCCCCGCTATACGTCAGCGTCGGCCGCCAAAGCCATTCTGCCGCCAGGCTTCGTAGCTGATGATCGCCACCGAGTTGGACAGATTCAAACTGCGGCAGTTCGGCTCCATCGGGATGCGGATACGGCATTCCGGTGTGAAGCCGTTGCGGATATCATCCGGCAAACCGGCAGTTTCAGAGCCGAACAGCAGCACATCGCCCGGCTGGTAGTCGGGTTCGTCGTAAGGGCGGCTGCCTTTGGTGGTGCAGGCGAAAATCCGCTGCCCCGCCACCGCCAGCAAAAAGTCCTGATAGTTGCGATGGCGGCTGACATTCGCCAGGTCGTGATAATCCAGCCCGGCGCGGCGCAGCTTTTTTTCCTCGAAATCGAAGCCCAACGGTTCGATCAGGTGCAACGAACAGCCATTGTTGGCCGCCAGACGGATAATATTGCCGGTGTTGGGCGCAATCTGTGGCTCATAGAGCGCGATATGAAACATGATGAAATCAGAGACAAAAAAAGGTGGGCACCAGTATAGCTTATTCCACGCTCACGCCCCAGCCGGGGCTGGGACCACGAATCGTCCGAAGTGGCATACCTGAATCGTGGCATACCTGAATCATGCCACGGAAGGCTGAGACGACGCTCCGATTAGCAGCTAGAATAAAGCGGTATCCGACAGCCGTTTCCCCGGAGGAATCATGAAAATAATATCTCCCCTGATGCTGCTCCTGTGCCTGCCGTTGCTGGCGCAGGCTGCCACGCAACAGATATCGCCCCAGCAGCAGCAATTTGAAAACGGTATCAGCAGCCAGAAGCGGCTGCTGCAAGAGATGCAGCAAAATCAGGCGTTGCAGCAACAGCAACTGAATAGCGACATCCAGCAGCGCAGCCGTGAACAACAGCGCCAGTTACAACAGCAACTGGAGCAGAATCGCCAGCGCATCCAGCAATCCGCTCCGGGTAATACCAACCGGTACTGACGCTCAATCGATACTGACGTCTCCAACCAGCCCGCCGCTCACCTCCATGATGGTCGGCGGGTTACAGATGCGGTTATACCCTCACACCCATTAGCGTCAGAATCAGCGGTGTAGTAATGCCAGCCAGCGCGGTCGACATCAACAGGCTGGCGGCGACCGGGCCGCCCAACACATTGAACTGGCGCGACATTAGGTAGATATTGACACCCACCGCCATCGACCCCAGCAGCACCACTACCCGCGTTTCCATCTCCGGCAGACCCAACGCCACCGCCAATACCCACACCACCAGCGGTTGCACCACCAGCTTGATGAGACAAATCGCGACGCTGATTTGCCAGCCGTCACGAATACGGTATTCCGCCAGCCCCATTCCCAGCGCTATCAGCGACAGCGGAACGGCAATTTGCCCCAACATGCCGATAGGCTTATCAATCACGTCCGGCAGCGGCAAGCCAGTGAGGCTGTAGAACGTCCCGGACAGAATGCCGATGATCAGCGGGTTTTTCAGCACGCCGATCGCGGTTTTGCTAAACCCCTGCATCGACAGCGAACCGTTGCGCGCCCATTCCACCGAGACGGTCACCAGCGTCCACAGAATCAGGCCGTTGAACACCAGCACCAACGCCACGGACGGAACCGCCTGCGGGCCAAGCATCAGGGTGGCGATCGGCAAACCGAGCATCACGTTGTTGGAGAAAATCCCGCTGAGCGAAAACACCGAGCCGGACACACCATCCAGCCGAAACACCCGGCTGGCGACAATCCGGCCCAGCACAAACACGATGAGACAGCTGCCAAAGAAGGCGATCAGCAGCCGGGCGTCGACCGCCGGTCGTTTGGAGAAATCGCACATCATGCGGAACAGCATGGCAGGCAGCGCCACGGAAAAGACGAATTTGGTCAGTGCATCAGTGACGGTTGACGGCCAGCGACCGAAACGAATCAGGCCATACCCCAGCGCAATCAGTACAAATAGCGGCAGCGAAAGAAAAATCTGGTGCCAGAGAGAAAGAATAAACGTGGGCATCGCCCTTCCTTAAAAAACGCGCGGCTCACCCAGGCGAAGGCTGATGGCTTATCACGACGGCGCAGCAGCAGCCTCACCGGAGGGACGGGCCGAGTGGCCCAAGGTCATACAGGAAACGCCTGGCGAAACACGCCGGTTTATTGACCGGCGTGACGTCTGTCGGAACAGACGATATTCAACCGGCATTAATTAAATTGTGGTCCAATCAAATCTATCCGGTCGGTACAGATGCAGTCAACGCCCCACTGTAGCAGGATACGCGCGCGATCCGGTTGATTGACGGTGTACACCAGAATGCGCAGCCCGGCATCTTTCAGCAGCCTGACACGCGCCTCATCCAATAACTGGTGATTAAGGTGAATCGACACGCAACCCAGCCGTTCGGTCAGCGTGCGCCAATCATCGTCCCACTCGTCCAGCAACAGTCCACGCGGCAGCTCCGGTGCCGCCTGTTGTGCCGCTTCCAATGCTGCAACCGAAAACGACGACAGCAGCGGCGCGACCGGATGGTTCTGCCACAGCTCGCGTGCAGCCAGCGCCACCACGCGACCGGTCTGCGCCTCGCAGCCGGTGGTCGGTTTGATCTCGATATTGGCCGCCAAACCGTACTGCGCGCAACGCTTCGCCACTTCCGACAACAGCGGCAGGCGTTCGCCGCTGAACTGGCGGCTGAACCAACTGCCGACGTCCAGCCCTACCAGCTTGTCCCACGGCAGCTCGCCCGCCACGCCCCAGCCGTTGCTGGTGCGTTCAAGCGTGTCGTCGTGCAACAGGAAAATCTGCCCGTCCTGCGACAGCTTGGCGTCAAACTCAATCATTTTATGGCCGTGATGCGCACCGACGTCGATCGCCGCCAGTGTGTTTTCTGGTGCCAAAGCGCCACCGCCACGGTGGGCGACGATAGCAGGATAAGGCCAGTTCGGGGTCATGCTTCCATCCGTAATCCGCTTTGCGAATCAAATATATGCCAGGATGCGGTCGGCAGATTGAGCCACAGGGTTTCCCCCACCGCCGGACAATGCTCGTGCGACAGGCGCACCACGATATTCTGCCCCGCCCATTTGCCGTGCGCCAGATTATCCGCGCCCAGCAATTCCAGCGTCTCGACCACCAGCGGCACGCCGCCCGCGTCGGCGGTGGACTGCAATATGTGCTCCGGACGCATACCCAGTGTCACGCTGCGCCCCTGCCACTCTGGCTTCGTCACCGGCAGCGGCAACGAGAAATCTGCCGACAGCTCGACCCGGCTGCCGTCAGCACTCACCTGTCCGGCCCACAGATTCATGGCGGGCGAGCCGATGAAGCTGGCGACAAACAACGACGCCGGTTTGCGGTAAATCTCGGCAGGGGCGCCAATTTGCTCCGCCACGCCTTTGTTCATCACGATCACCCGGTGGGCCAGCGTCATCGCTTCCACCTGGTCATGGGTGACGTACAGGCTGGTGGTTTGCAGTCGTTTGTGCAGTTGCTGCAATTCAAGACGCATCTGCACCCGCAGCTTAGCGTCAAGGTTAGACAACGGCTCGTCGAACAAGAATACGGAGGGCTCGCGCACGATGGCACGCCCCATCGCCACGCGCTGGCGCTGACCGCCAGACAGCTCGCGCGGCTTGCGGTTGAGCAGCGGTTGCAGTTCCAGGATGCGCGCCGCCTCTTCCACCCGCTGGCGAATCTGTGCTTTGCCGAAACCACGAATTTTCAGGCCATAGGCCATGTTGTCGTAAACGCTCATATGCGGATAGAGCGCGTAATTCTGGAACACCATCGCAATACCGCGATCTTTCGGCTCTTTGTCGGTAACACGTTCCTCACCGATGTAAATATCGCCGCTGGAGGTCTGTTCCAGACCGGCTACCATCCGCAGCAGCGTGGATTTGCCGCAGCCGGACGGGCCGACCATCACCACAAATTCGCCGTCCGCCACATCGAGATCGATCGGCTGAATCACCTGAGTTTTGCCGTCATAGGATTTGGTGACGGCCTGAAGTTTTAAACATGCCATAAGATTCTATTTCTCACTATCAACCAGACCGCGAACAAACCAGCGCTGCATCAGCAACACAATCAACAACGGCGGCAGCAGAGTTATCAGCATCGCCGCCATCACCTGATGCCAGGGCGTAGCGGTGTCGCCGGTGGCGATCATGCTCTGGATCCCGGCGACCGCCGTACCCAAATGGGGGTCATTGACGATCAGCAGCGGCCACAGATACTGGTTCCAGCCGTAGATAAAGGTGATGACAAACAGCGCCGCCAGATTGGTTTTAGATAACGGCAGCACCATGTCGAAGAAAAAGCGCATCGGGCTGGCACCATCGATACGCGCCGCTTCCAGCAACTCGTCCGGCAACGTCATAAAAAACTGGCGGAACAGAAACGTAGCAGTGGCGGACGCCATCACCGGTAGCGTCAACCCGACATAGCTGTTGGTCATATTGAGATGAGAAATCACCTCAACTGTCGGGAAGATACGCACTTCTACCGGCAACATCAGCGTGGAAAAAATCATCCAGAAGAACAGGTTGCGGCACGGAAAACGGAAATAGACGATGGCGAAAGCCGACAGCATCGAGACACTGATTTTGCCGAGGGTGATCGCCAGCGCCATCACAAAGCTGTTAAACAGCATCAGGCCGAACGGCGCGCTGTTGTTGTCGCCTACCCCGTGTTGCCAGATGTCTGTCAGGTTTTCCCACAAGTGGCCGCCAGGCAGCAGCGACATCGGCACATGGGACATCTGCTCCTGGCTCTGGCTCGCGGCGACCAACGCCACGTACAACGGGAACAGCACCACCAGAATCGCGATCACCAGCATGGCGTGACTAAAGACATCCAGCCCGCGACGATTCTCAATCATCCGGCTTCCTGTCATGGTAAAGCGGCTCATTGATAGTTCACCTTACGCTCGACAAAGCGGAACTGAATCACCGTCAACACGCTCACCACCAACATCAGCACCACCGACTGCGCCGCCGAACTGGAGAGGTCAAGACCGGCGAATCCTTCACGATAAATCTTGTAGATCAACGTGGTGGTTGCCTGCACCGGCCCACCGCCGGTAGCGGCATCGATCACCGGGAAGGTATCGAAGAAGGCGTAATTCAGGTTGATCACCAGCAGGAAGAAACTCACCGGCGAAATCAGCGGCAGCACCAGATTGAAGAAACGGCGCACCGGCCCAGCGCCGTCAATCGCCGCCGCCTCAATCAGTGAACGGGGAATGGACTGCAACGCCGCCAGGAAAAACAGGAAGTTATAGCTAATCTGCTTCCACACCGAGGCCAGCACCACCAGAAACATCGCCTGGCCGCTGTACTGGGCGTGGTTCCAGTCATAGCCCCACTGGTGCAGCAGCCAGGTAATCAGCCCCAGACCGGGGTTGAACAGAAACATCCACAGCACCGCCGCCACCGCAGGGGCCACCGCATAAGGCAGAATCAGCAGCGTCTGGTACAGGCGGCTAAAACGCAGGGTGTAATCCACCAGCGCGGCCAGAAACAGCGACACGAGAAGCCCGGACGATGCCACCAGAAAACTGAACAGCAACGTGGTGTAAAAGGAGCCAAGGTAATAGCTGTCATAAAGCAGGTTGGTGAAGTTCTCCAGCCCGACAAACTGACTGGAGAGGCCGAACGGGTCGACACTCTGCACCGAATACCAGAGCGCCTGCCCGGCAGGCCAGAGGAAAAAGATCACCGTGATGGCCAGCTGCGGCAGCACCAGCAGGTAAGGCAGCAGGCTGCGGCCAAAAACAGGACGGGAAGCAGTCATGCACAAGGCTCTCAGAAAGCAAGGTTCTCAGAAAAGGGTGGCCGAATCCCTTCGGCCCGGAATACGGTTACTTGTTTGCTTGTTCGAAGCGACGCAACAGTACGTTGCCGCGTTCTACAGCCGCATCCAGCGCCTGCTGCGGGGTTTTCTTGCCGGTCCAGACGCTTTCCAGCTCTTCGTCCACGATGGTGCGAATCTGCGGCATATTGCCCAGACGCAGCCCCTTGGTGAACGGCAGTGGTGCCTTGTTCAGCATCTGACGAGTAGCGATGTCGGCACCGGGGTTCTTGTCATAAAAACCCTGCTGCTTGGTCAGCTCGTAAGCGGCGGTAGTGATCGGCAGATAACCGGTTTTCTGGTGCCACTCGGCGGCGATTTCCGGCGTTGACAGGAACTGCATGAATTCAGCCACGCCTTTGTAGGTGGCGGCGTCTTTACCGTTCATCACCCACAGGCTGGCCCCACCGATAATGGCGTTCTGCGGCGCGCCTTTCACGTCGGCGTCATACGGCATCATCGCTACGCCATAGTTGAATTTGGCGTACTGACGAATATTGGCCAGCGAACCGGACGACGCGGTGGTCATGGCGCAATCGCCGTTGTAGAACTTCTCGGTCGGTTCGTCTTTACGGCCGTAGTAGGTGAAGTCCCCTTTCTTATTCATGTCTTCCAGCATCTGGATGTGCTTGACCTGAACCGGTTTATTGAACTCCAGCACCGCATCAAGGCCATCGAAGCCGTTGTTTTTGGTGGCGATCGGCAGGCCGTGCCAGGCGCTGAAGTTTTCAATCTGAATCCAGCCCTGCCAGCCGCTGGCGTAGCCGCATTTCATGCCGGACGCACGCAGTTTAGCGGTGTACTCGGCCATCTGCTGCCAGGTTTTTGGCGGCTGTTCCGGGTCCAGACCCGCTTTTTTGAAAGCGTCTTTGTTGTAGTACAGCACTGGAGTGGAACTGTTGAACGGCTGAGACAGCAGGTGCCCGGTTTTGGCATCAGAGTAATAACCGGAGACGGTCGGCACGAAGATTGTCTCGTCGTAAGGCACGCCCGCCTCTTTGAACACCTGATATACCGGTTTGATCGCCTTGCTGGCCATCATCGTGGCGGTGCCCACTTCGTATACTTGCAGAATCGCTGGCGCATTGCCGCTGCGGAATGCAGCGATACCGGCCGCCAGGCTCTGCTCGTAGTTGCCCTTGTACACCGGAACGATTTTGACGTCGCTGTGCGTCTGGTTAAAACGGTCAGCCAGAGAATTAACGGTTTTACCCAGTTCTCCTTCCATCGAATGCCAGAACGGAATTTCGGTAACAGCCTGCGCTTGTGCGCTGGCGGCGAATGCCATAATGACAACGGCGGCGGTTTTACGGATAGCGTGCTGAAACATGCTGTCTCCTGAGATCATGTGGGTGCTGATCATTGCAGATACTGATCATTGTGAGCACCATGAGCGAAAAAGCGCGTTTTATGTTCGGCAGGTAACATGACACGCCCGGATGACAGAAAAATAACTGCATCATGACAACCGGATGACAAGTGCATACGATTGCAGCGGGGAGAAAAACCAGCGGAAAACCGATACGGCAGATAGTATATTTTTAAATATAAATCATAGATTTATTAACCAAGAAAGACGATTGCACCGGCGGCAAGCAACAATGCTCACAAAAATACAGCCAACGCACCTGCAACTGGAAGTATGACGGGTATAGACCCTCTACGGGTTGGCCTATCTCTGTAACCATCAGCGCATCCTTGCTGTAAGAACGCGATCGAAATTGCAGAAATACTACTGAAAATTATTCTTTTGATGCTTTATTTGAAAAGTTTATATATTGCATTCGACAAACCAATTTATATTCCTTACTCTTATTACCCCATGAGATTCAATGTAATTTCAATTCCAATTATTTTCTTATCTTAATTATTGGAGTTAGAGATTCTTGTTATCGGTTTTTATAAGATCATTACCTCTCTATCTATTTAAAAAGCAATCGTAATAAACAGGAGATCTGTCGGCTGGCCCACAAAAATTATTCACATGAAATAGAACTAACCCAAATTATACACATATAGAGCTATTTTCATTTTACCTCCCGGACGAGGTCCCGAATAAACGCATGGAATACACGACGTAAGGATATCTATGAACGCGCTGAAAAAAATAAAATTGGGCACCATGTTAAGTGCCGGATTCGCTTTAGTCATCGTGATTGGTCTGCTGGTAGCGGTATTTGGCCGGACTCAACTGGTAGGACTGGGGGACGACATCGACCACCTCTCCTCCACCACGCTCACCAACATGATGCTGATTCAGGAAGCCAAAACCGGCTTCGATACTAATTCCCGTCTGGTTCGTAATATTGCGCTCAGTAACGATCCGGCACGCATCGCTCGTGAGAAACAGCTGATCGACCGGCAAATCGCCCGCAACACCGAGGTGCTCAAACAGTTGTCGGAACGGCTTGATACGCCGGAAACCCGCGATCAGCTTAACCAGCTGACGCTGGCTCGACCCGCTTACTTGCAGGCATTCAATAACGCGGTTCAATTGGGCATTTCCGGTCAGTCAGATCAGCGCGAACAGGCCCGTGACCTAATCCTCAACGACATGCAGACCGCCCAAAACGGTGTTTTCCGGGCACTGGACAACATGCTCGACTTCCAGAAAAAAGTCACCATGAACGTGGTGACGGACTCCATGCAAAACGCCCGTTCAGATGGCTCGGTAATGCTGGTGCTGGCACTGGCCGCTGCGGTACTCGGCGCGCTAACAGCCTGGCTTATCACCCGCACCGTGAAAGGTCAGTTAGGTGGCGAACCGGTTTACGCCGCAACGGTTGCTCAACACATTGCCGACGGCAATCTGGCCTTTAATGTCGAACTGCGTGCAGGCGACAATCACAGTGTGCTGGCAGCCATGAACGACATGCGGGAAAAACTGGGGCAGATCGTCACTCAGGTGCGTCAGAGCAGTGAATCCATCGCTACCGGTGCCAGCGAAATCGCCGCCGGTAGTACCGACCTGAGTCAACGCACCGAAGAACAGGCCGCCAGCCTACAGCAGACCGCCGCGTCTATGGAGCAGATGAGCCAGACCATCCGCCAGAATGGCGATACCGTGCGCACCGCCACCACGCTGGCGCAGTCGGCCAGTTCAACCGCCGCGAAAGGGGGTGAGGCCGTCAACAACATCGTCCGCACCATGGAAGAGATATCCCACAGTTCGCACAAAATCGGTGACATTATTAGCGTCATTGATGGCATCGCCTTCCAGACCAATATTCTGGCGCTCAACGCCGCGGTGGAAGCCGCTCGTGCCGGTGAGCAGGGCCGCGGTTTTGCCGTGGTGGCAGGCGAGGTGAGAAATCTGGCCCAACGCTCCGCTTCCGCCGCCAAAGAAATCAAGGAACTGATCACCGCCAGCGTCGAAACGGTGGAAGCCGGTTCAGCATTGGTGGGCGAAGCGGGCTCCACCATCGACGAACTGGTGAAGCAGGCACGCCACGTCGCGGATTTGATTGGTGAGATCGGCGTGACCACTCACGAGCAGGAGTCTGGCATTTCGCAGATTAATGATGCGGTTAACCAGCTCGATCAGGTCACCCAGCAGAACGCCTCGCTGGTGGAAGAGTCAGCCAGTGCCGCCGACAGCCTGAGCGATCAAGCCGCGCGGCTGGTGGAGCTGATGAGTATATTTACTATTCAGAATAACCTTAACAACCAGAGCGCGTTGTTGCAAAAACCGGAAACCGGACTGAAAAAACCCGCACAACCCAAACTGGCACTGGCAACCAACGCCAGCAACAGCAACTGGGAACAGTTCTGAGTAATCCCATCCTCTGACCGCCGCCATCATGGTGGCGGTTTCTTACGATGTAGCCCTGACGGCTGGAATCTGCACGCAAAAATTAATAAGTGACCGGCTCACGCCAGCATAAAAGAAGGTGGGTATAGCGAATATCTATTACTCAACCTGTGCCATTTTGGTTATTTATATCCTGACCTTGCCAACGACAACGCAACACCGTTGCCAATAGCCTTCAGGTTTCACGAAGCGTCGTCGCGGTACATAACAATATCAATGTCTTATTGTTTTTTGCTATGCATTGAGCCGCCATGCTACTGGCGCTGTTATCTCAATCATTCAGGGGGGCGCATGACTACATTCAGCCAAACCAGTTTCAGCAATACCCGCTTCAAAAACATTCGGCTTTCCACTCGCCTTAACTCGGGTTTCGCGTGGGTGATTATCATCGGCTTTCTTATCGCGCTATTTGGTCAGTTTCAATTACGCAAGCTGAGCACCGACATGCAGTTATTGTCGAAATCACACATGGTAACGCTGTTGCAGTTAGAAAGAATGAAAGACCACCTTAACGATGCGGCGCGCCGGGTACGCAACATTGCGCTCCTGAATGACAAAACGCAGCGAGAGCAGGAAAAACAGCGCCTGGATGAAACCAACGCCAACATGACAAAACTGGTCGAGCACATCGTACAGGCCGCTGACACCCCTGATATGCAGCGAGGGCTGCAACAGCTCGATCAGTTTCGACCCGCCTATAGCCAGGCGATGAACAACGCCGTAGAAGCGGGTATGGCAGGGCATCCGGTGCAAGCGCGCAATATTATTGTCGCTGACCTGCAAAAAGCGCAGGAAGGGATGTTTAGCACGCTGGATAAAATGATCGACGACCAATCTTCGTTAACCTTGTCGATGACTAACGACGCCGAGCAACAGGCTAATCAAACCGGGTGGTTGATGCTGGCACTGGCGTTGGCGGGCTGTGTTATCGGCGGCACCACCGCCTGGTATTTGAGCCGCTACATCTTGCGCCAACTAGGCGGTGAACCCCAGTATGCTACCCACATCGCCCAGGAAGTCGCACAAGGAAATCTGGCCGTTAGCGTAGACCTCGCCCGCCACGACCAGCAGAGCCTGTTGGCATCGATGCACGCCATGTGTAACAGTCTCGGCCACATTGTCGGTCAGGTACGCCAGAGCAGTGAATCCATCGCCACCGGTTCGCAGCAGATAGCCATGGGCAATGCCGACCTCAGCCAGCGCACCGAAGAGCAGGCCGCCAGCCTGCAACAAACCGCCGCCTCGATGGAGCAAATCAGCCAGACCATCCGCCAGAACGGTGAAACCGTGCGTGAAGCCGCCCAGCTCGCCACCACCTCCAGTGATACCGCCGCCAAAGGCAGTGAAGTCGTGGGTAACGTCATCCGCACTATGGACGACATTACCGCCAGCTCACGCAAAATCGGCGACATTATCAGCGTTATCGACAGCATCGCTTTCCAGACCAATATTCTGGCACTCAACGCGGCGGTAGAAGCCGCCCGCGCGGGTGAGCAAGGCCGTGGCTTCGCGGTGGTGGCTGGCGAGGTGCGCTCGCTGGCACAGCGCTCGGCCTCCGCCGCCCGTGAAATCAAGGAGCTGATCACCGAGAGCATGGAAAAAGTGGAAAGTGGCTCGCAGCTGGTCAGCCACGCTGGCACCACCATGGATGATATCGTGACGCAGGCGCGCCATGTCGCCGACCTGATCCGGGAAATCGGCTCCACGACCACCGAGCAGGAATCCGGCATCAGCCAGATTAATCAGGCAGTCAACCAGCTCGATCAGGTCACTCAGCAGAATGCTGCTCTGGTGGAACAGTCTGCCAGCGCCGCCGACAGCCTGAGCGATCAGGCCCGTCATCTGGTGGAGCTGGTACAGGTATTTGCTATCCGCAGCAACGACGTCGCAATGCCGCAGCACACAATCAACCGTCCTGCACGGCAAAAGCCAGCAACATCATTGGCAACGGCGAATAACAGTGGCTGGGAAGCATTCTGAACACCAGGCCATGCAAAAGACCATACAAAAAAGCAGGAATTAATCATCACGAGTAAATATCGTTGATGAATTTCAAAAAAAGTCGAGGTATTTACCCTCGATTATGCTTACTTCATCCAAAAATGAAGGAATTTAATTTGGAATATATTTTTTGTAACCTCTATTGATAAATTAATTCTATTTTCGTTAATAAAAAAACATTAAGTAATAAAAAACTTTTATTACAGTTTATCGACAAGCGCATAAAAAACCTCCATACTGCCAACTGTTCAGGAAGAGCATCCATTTCAGGTATTAGAAATGCCTGAAGATAAATTTTATACATTTTTTCTTGATTAGAAATTTTATACCCAAAATAATTCGAGTTGCAGGACAAAACGTATTGCGTTTTGAACAACGCGAAGCGTTGACCCTTCAGGGCAAGGCTCATTTGAGCCTTGTAACGCGGCAAGTGAGTGAATCCCGATGAGCTTACTCAGGTAAGTGATTCGGGTGAACGAGCGCAGCCAACACACCTGCAACTTGAAGTATGACGGGTATAATCAATTAGTGAATTAACGGTTAATACACACCTGCAGGCCAGCCTTTCCCTGACGAAGCTTTTTCGCCAGCGGTCTTGTTATTGCCTGAAACACGCTACGGAAGCCAATACTATATCCAGAATTATTCGCGTGCAGGAAAAGGCAGCGTTGAACGCGGTGTATCGCAGCCCTGTATACCCCAAATAATTCGAGTTGCAGGACAAAACGTATTGCGTTTTGAACAACGCGAAACGTTGGCCCTTCAGGGCAAGGCTCATTTGAGCCTTGTAACGCGACAAGTGAATGACAAATTGGCGTAAGCCGATTTGAACGCGGCTTGCAGCGGCCCCGAAGGGGCGAGGCCCATGAAATGGGCCGAGTAACGCAGCCAACGCACCTGCAACGTGAAGTATGACGGGTATAGACACAGAGCCACGAATCGGCGGCTAACACAGCCAGGTGTCTGCAACGTGAAGTATGACGGATATATCAAGGATAGAAATAAATCTCATATAAAAAAGGTGACGTTATGCGTTTTCTAAAAGAAATGAAGTTAGGCTCCATGTTAGGCTCAGGGTTTGCCCTGGTAATCGTTATCGGTTTTCTGGTAGCGATTTACGGTCAAATTCAGTTACGTCAACTCAGTACAAATATCCAGACATTATCAAAAGAACAGCTCACTAATCTGCTCTTAATCCAGGAGTACAAAGATAATCTGAATGTCGCTGCACGGGTCATCAGGAATATCGCGTTACTTTCCGATCAACAACAAATGGCGACGGAAAAACAGCGCATTGACACCATTACGCCAAGAAATAGCGAGATCATCGCTATATTGCGAAAAACATCGGGAACGGCGGAACAAAACGCGTTGCTCGACCAACTTGAACAGAAACGTCCGGCTTATCTGGAAGCAGCCAAAAAAGCTATCGAACTGGGACTATCAAGCCAGCCTGATAAGGCAAGAAACTTGATTCTGAGCGACGTGCGAAACGCACAGGACGCCCTGTTTAAAGTGATAGAAACCATGCTGACTTACCAGAAAAAGGCGACCTCTACGGCGGCGGACAACTCGGAATCACAAGCCGCCAGCGCCGGTATATTGATGCTATCGCTGGCAGCGTTGATTGCCGTCGCCGGTAGTCTGGTAGCCTGGCTGATTACCCGCCGCATCAAGGGGCAACTGGGCGGCGAACCCGCTTATGCCTCGCATATTGCTCAGCAAGTGGCGCAGGGCGACCTGTCCGTCGATGTGATGCTGAAAGAAAGCGACCATCACAGCCTGCTGGCAGCCATGCGTGCAATGCGCGACAGCCTTAGCAATATCGTCGGTCAGGTACGCCAGAGCAGTGAATCCATCGCCACCGGTTCGCAGCAGATAGCCATGGGCAATGCCGACCTCAGCCAGCGCACCGAAGAGCAGGCCGCCAGCCTGCAACAAACCGCCGCCTCGATGGAGCAAATCAGCCAGACCATCCGCCAGAACGGTGAAACCGTGCGTGAAGCCGCCCAGCTCGCCACCACCGCCAGTGATACCGCCGTCAAAGGCAGTGAAGTCGTGGGTAATGTCATCCGCACTATGGACGACATTACCGCCAGCTCACGCAAAATCGGCGACATTATCAGCGTTATCGACAGCATCGCTTTCCAGACCAATATTCTGGCACTCAACGCGGCGGTAGAAGCCGCCCGCGCGGGTGAGCAAGGCCGCGGCTTCGCGGTGGTGGCTGGCGAGGTGCGCTCGCTGGCACAGCGCTCGGCCTCCGCCGCCCGTGAAATCAAGGAGCTGATCACCGAGAGCATGGAAAAAGTGGAAAGTGGCTCGCAGCTGGTCAGCCACGCTGGCACCACCATGGATGATATCGTGACGCAGGCGCGCCATGTCGCCGACCTGATCCGGGAAATCGGCTCCACGACCACCGAGCAGGAATCCGGCATCAGCCAGATTAATCAGGCAGTCAACCAGCTCGATCAGGTCACTCAGCAGAATGCTGCTCTGGTGGAACAGTCTGCCAGCGCCGCCGACAGCCTGAGCGATCAGGCCCGTCATCTGGTGCAGTTGATGAATGTGTTTATGGTTGCGGAAAATCACCGACAAGACGCACACGCCGTGCACCCTTCCCACGCTGACTTGCGTCTGGCGCTAGCGTCACGCTAACCCACTACGCAAACCGCCTACCGGGGAGAAGGAAGAACGCCGACTCCCCTAATTATTGCGCGCAGCCTCGCTGCGCGCCTGACCGTCAGACCTGTACATCAATCGAGACGTTACCCGCAGGGCCGACAGACAGATCGACCCCGCCTCCCGCCATGTTCATCGACTGGACCGTCTTCTCTGTGTCGGCAATATATTGATTTATAGCCTGAATCTGCTTCTGGGCTTCTTTGTCGTCTTTTTTGCTGGCATTTTTCACCATCGCGAGCAGCGATTTCAGCTCGCGGACGGCATCCTGCACCGACTTCGCATCCGCCCTGCGCTGCTGCGATCCGGCTCCCCGTTCGGTAATCGCGGCTGCCACGCTCTGCAATTGCTCCGCCTCCTGCGCAGATGCCTCCCCATCGCTTTTTTCCGCCGCTGACGCCCCAGCTGCCTGGTCACCCGCCTCTCCCACGCCATCAGATTCGACAGGTGCGCGCTCACCCGCAACGGATGCCGTCATCGCCCCGGAAAGCGCGGAAGCGGAAGTATCACCACTGGAAGCATCACCACTGCCGTCAGCCACAGCGCCGGATTGATTTTCGCCGCCCACCACGCCCACCGTTCCGGTATTAGCCACACCGCTCCCCCCGCCTTCATTCAGTGTTTTCGCCGCCTGGCCCAACTCTGCGGCCAGTTGGCGAATTTCGCGCAGTACTCCAGGAGGAACCGACTGACCAACCAGCGACAGCATCATCATCTTCAACATCTGGATGCGCCGTTTGATTTGTTCGATGCGCCCACGCGCCAGATCCTGATCAATGCTGTTCATTTTGCTCATACTGGCCCGCATCGTGGCATCAATCCGTTTACGAACCTCGTCACTGAATTGCACTAGCACGGAGGTGACCGACGGTTGTTCCTGGGAAGCATCCGCTTGCGCACCGACACGCGTCGTACTACTGGCGTCAGTATCCGTCCTGGCGTTTTGTGCCGATGTACCCGCGGCAGAACGGTTGAAAGAGATGGGAGATGTCATCGGGAATCCTATGCTGTGCCTGTCATGATCCATCAGTAAAAATTAAGCATGGGTGTCATTACGCATCACCAGACAAAATTTTTTCTGATACATATTGAAACATAACGGCACTATATCGCCCGGCTTTAGAGCATGTGCATTCACGGTGAGCCAAACACCGCCGGTAAGCAGGCAACATCATACGGTCAGGCAAACGGCATTACGCTGCCCGCTCCCAGATAGTGCAGAGGTACTGGCTGATAATCTGGGCTGATATCCCTCCCCTGACCATACAAAAATTTGCGATTAGACAAATCACCACTCTCCACACATAGTTAAACATCAGCTGAAGAAACGACCATCATGGAAGGAAACCCAGCCCAACGGCATCCATCAGGATGACACCTTACGCTGATCCCCACACTTTCTGCCCTCCGGCGCGTTGTTGCGTATGTGATGGCTCAACACCAGTGCAAACGCTTATTCAATAAGCGTGACAGCAAGCTATGTAGCCGTGTTTTTATCACGAGCAATACGCTATTCCCGACACGCTGAGCCATCCCATAGAGTGTGGTTCCGGGGGTGTTCTCGCTGAAAATAGTCGGCATCCGAACGATGCCAATATGAAAAAGCACGGTGGACGTTAACGGGTATATCGGCACCTGTAAAAACAGGGCGACCGCCATACACCTTTTATTCTGGCTCATGACCGTCGCATCGCACAGGCAGGGGATGTTATGAACACACTCAATAATATGAAATTGAGCACCATGCTCGGCTCCAGCTTCGCCATCGTTATTCTTATTGGCTTTATCGTCGCTGGGTTCGGCCGTATACAGCTCTGGCAATTAAGCAGCAATATTCAGGATTTATCAGATAATCGCGTACCTAAGCTGATTATGATGCAGTCTTATCAAAGCAACATCATGACGGTATCTAACGCGGTGCGTGATTTGGTGTTGTCCTCTGATGCCGCCCATATACAAGCGGAAAAACAACGGATTGATGAAGCGGTTGCCAAAAGTACAGCCCTGCTGCAACGCTACAACGAGTTGACTGTCTCACCAGCAGCCAAAGCACTGTTAAAAGCCCTGGAAGATACACGGCCTGAAGCCATTACCGCCCTGAAAAAAGTGATTGAACTTGGCCTGGTCAACCGTGATGACGAGGCCAGGAACGTGATTATCAACGAATTTAAACCGGCACAGACTAAGCTGATGCAGGCACTCGACGACATCATCACCTACCAAAAAAATAGTGCCAATGAGTTGTCAGCCACATCGGTAAAACTAGCCAGTGATTCCGGCAGCATCATGTTTACCTTGACCATTGTGGCGCTGGTATTGGGCAGCCTGATCGCCTGGTTCATTACCCGGCAGGTGAAAGGCAAACTCGGCGGCGAACCGGCCGAGGCGGCGTATATTGCACATCAAATCGCACAAGGTAATCTGGCTGTCAACATTGAGCTTAAAGCTAACGACACCACCAGCGTCCTGTCTGCCATCGAAGCAATGCGACAGAATCTGTGTCATATCGTCGAGCAGGTCCGTCAAAGCAGTCAATCCATCGCGCTGGGCTCAGGCGAGATTGCCAGCGGCACGGGTGACCTCAGCCAGCGTACCGAGGAACAGGCCGCCAGCCTGCAACAAACCGCCGCCTCGATGGAGCAAATCAGTAATGCGGTTAACCACAATGTGGAGATCGTTAAACACGTCACCGCACTGGCGACTACCGCTAATCAAACAGCACAAACCGGCAATGAGACGTTCAGTCAGGTCATCACGATGATGAACGATATCAGCAACAGCTCGCAGAAAATTGTCGATATCATTCAACTCATTAACAGCATTGCTTTTCAAACCAATATTCTGGCGTTAAACGCCGGTGTGGAAGCCGCCCGTGCAGGTGAAGAAGGTAAAGGTTTCGCGGTCGTCGCCAGCGAAGTACGATCTCTGGCACAGCACTCCGCCAGTGCCGCCCACGACATAAAAACCCTGATTACTGAGAGTGTACAAAAAATCGCATCAGGCGCTGAGCTTGTCACTCATGCCGGTAGCACGATGGGAGACATTCTGGAACAGACCCACCAGGTTGCTCAGTTGATTAATGAAATCAGCATTTCGATCAGCGAACAGCAACTGGGGATTTCGCAAATCAACACCGCAGTGGCTCAGCTTGATCAAGTCACGCATCAAAATGCCGCTCTGGTACAGGAATCAGCCACAGCGACAGACAGTCTGAGCAGTCAAGCCACACATCTGGTTGATCTGATTAAAGTGTTCGTGGTCAATGATGTGATTTCCCGTCAACGACTCGATATGGCCACGCAAGATCAACAGGTTGGCCTTGAAGCCAACCATCATCAGGCCGTCATGCATTAACGGCGTTGTAAATCCCGCCGCGATTTAGCGCCACACGCGTGGTGGTTAAATCGCGACGGCCATCGGAAATAACCCCGGACACAGGCAAGACAGGCTCCCCCCGTCAAAACTGACACGCTATCTGCGGCAGTTCGCGTTCCAGAATCGCAATCATGCTGTCGCGCACGGGATCGCTGCCGACGCTCATCCAGGCGGCCGCCAGCGGCAGCCCTTTGCATGACGAGGCGTCCTGACGCCGAATGGGAATAAACCGAACATTCGGCACCGACATGCGGGATACCCAGCGCGGCATGATCGCGCCGCCGACCTCCGCCGCAACCATATTGATAATGGTCTGTTTTTCATCCGCTTTTTGCACCACGTTCGGCTTCAGCCCCGCGTCGCTAAACAGGTTCATGGTCAAATCATGGCTGTGCGGCCGCGCGCGCCGGTCAGGCACAATCAACGGCAGAGCGGCAAGATCCTGAATCCCGACGTCCTGATGTCCCGCCAGTTCATGGTGTTCCGCAATTGCCAGCACCACATTTTCATACAGCAGAAAGCGCGTGGTTAACCAGGGTGCCCGACGCTCCGGAGGGCGGATAAAAATCAGATCCAGACGACCGGATTTCAACCTGGGCAACAGGCGGGAGGTTTTATCTTCGTGAATCTGTACATTAACGTCGGGATACGCCTGACGAAAAAAGTGCAGCAGATGCGGAATCAGGCCGATGGCGGCGCTATCGATCGCCCCCATGCGCAGAACGCTAGCGTTCACCCTTCCCTGACAGCGAAAGCGGGTCGCCAGCGCATCGGCGTCAGCCAGCAGTTTGCGGCTTTCTCCCAGCAGGGTTTGCCCGTCCGGCGTCAGCGCCACGTTACGTGTCGAGCGAATAAACAGCCGGGTGCCCAGGCATTCCTCCAGTAAACGAATATGCCGCCCCAGCGCGGAAGGCAGCATATCCAGCCGCTGAGCCGCATGGCCGAAATGCAGGGTTTCAGCAACGGCAATAAAACAGCGCAGCTGGTTAAGCTCCATTCTCTTCCTCAGGCGATTATGTGAAATATTTGAATAATAACGCTGTTTTTTTTCTGTACAACCGCTGGGGAATAGTTCTTTGCGTCATAGCTGATCTTTATCACAGAATGGAAAATTGATTCACGCTCATTCTGTTATGTTATTTTTAATCAACCGTAAAAATACGGTCATCATCAGGCATAAAATACGTGAAACATTGATCGAAGTCATTCTATTACCCCCCCCACCCACGTACCACACCGAATTATACGAATTATTTATATAAACGCTGATGGATGATCGGAATTCCACGCCAGTGCATAGTCACCTCGCTTATTTCCATGACCCTTATCGCCTTGTCTGGCGTCATTTTTATTACCCTATTTTTATCAATCTGGAATGCATCATGAAAAAAGACCTTGAAGGTGCGGCACTCAAAAAAATAACCTGGCGAATAGTGCCCTTTGTCATGTTCGCGTATTTCATCGCTTTTTTTGATCGTATCAATATCGGTTTCGCCGCATTAACCATGAATCAGGATTTGGGTTTTTCCTCGACGGTATTTGGCATCGGCGCCGGCATGTTTTTTATCGGCTATTTCTTCACGGATGTTCCCTCCAATATTATTTTGCAGAAAGTCGGCCCACGTATCTGGCTGGCGCGCATTATGATTAGCTGGGGAATTGTGGCCGCCTGCATGATATCGGTAAAAACCGTTACCGGTTTTTATATTCTGCGTTTTTTCCTCGGCGTGGCGGAAGCGGGGTTCTTTTCCGGCATTATTCTTTATCTCAGCACCTGGTTTCCGGTCAAACGCCGCGCTCAGGTGATCGCGTTTTTTATGGCGGCGGCGCCCATTTCATCCATGCTAGGTTCGCCGCTGGCCGGTACCATTCTGAGTTTTCATGGCGTGATGGGGATGACCGGCTGGCAATTCATGTTTCTGCTCGACGCCGTCGCCGCCATCCTGCTGGGTGGATTCACCTTCTTTTATCTGAATGATAAGCCGGAAAAAAATACCTGGCTGAATGAGGAGGAAACGCAATGGCTGGTGAAAACGCTGCAAGAGGAAAAGGCCGCCAGAAGCAGTGAAACCAAAACCAGCGCGCTGAAAGGATTGACGGATATTCGCGTATTAACGCTGGCGCTGGTGTATTTCGGCACCTCCGCCGGTTTGTATTCGTTAAATATCTGGTCGCCGCAGTTTATTAAATCCTTCGGTTTGAGCACGCTGCAGATTGGCTTTATCAACGCCATTCCGGCGGCAATTGCCGTGGGTGCGATGATTTTCTGGGCCAGACATTCGGACGCCACCCGCGAGCGCACCTGGCATGTGGTCAGCGCCTGTATTCTCGCCAGCCTCGGCTTTGTGCTGGCCGGCTCCGTTCATTCCCTCGGTTTCGCCATGCTGGCGCTGGTGCTGGCCAGCATCGGTATTTATTCCTGCAAACCGCCATTGTGGAGCATTCCGTCACTGTTTTTATCCGGCCCGGCCGCCGCCGCGGGACTGGCCGCCATCAACTCCATCGGCAATCTGGGCGGTTTCTTCGGCCCGGCGATTATCGGCTGGTTAAAAGAAAAAACCGGCGATTTTTCCCTCGCGCTCTACGCCATTGCGGCGCTGCTTTTATTGTCCGCCCTGTTAACGCTGCTCATTGAAGTCAGCCGTAAACGTAAGGTCATGAAAACGTCGATGGCCTGATGAATCGCGCCATTAACGCATTTTTAGATGCCTGCCCCATTAGGCTCTTACACCCGGAGGTTATTGTGAATACTGAATCCGTATCGGAATTAATTGATGTCATGACCCGTTTTACCGGCTATGTCGGCAAACGGCTGCCCACCGACGTCATTAAAAAGCTGGAAGAATTACGAGCCAAGGAAGATAGCCCGCTGGCCAAAGTGGTCTACGACTCTATGTTCGAAAACCAGAAACGGGCGGATGAACTGGACCACCCCTGCTGTCAGGACACCGGCGTCATTCAATATTTTATTACCGTCGGCGCCCGCTTCCCGTTTATCGGCGATTTGGAACACGTGTTACAGCAGGCCACGCTGGAAGCCACCCAAAAAGCGCCGCTGCGCCACAATGCGGTGGAAACCTTCATTGAAAAAAATACCGGCACCAATACCGGTTCACGCGTGCCCTGGCTGGACTGGGAAATCATCCCCGACGACGACCACTGCACCATTGAAGTCTATATGGCCGGCGGCGGCTGCTCGCTGCCCGGCGCGGCCAAGGTGCTGATGCCGGGGCAGGGCTACGAAGGCGTCAACCAGTTCGTCTTTGATGTGATTACCTCCTACGGCGTGAATGCCTGCCCGCCGCTGCTGGTGGGCGTGGGCGTCTCCACCTCGGTGGAAACCGCCGCCCGCTTATCCAAGAAAGCCATTCTGCGACCGGTCGATTCCTCACACCCGAACGCCGACGCCGCCAAAATGGAAAAACTGCTCGAAGACGGGCTGAATCAGGTTGGACTGGGGCCGCAGGGGCTGGGCGGCGCATCATCGGTGATGGGCGTCAACATCGAGTCCTCCGCCCGTCACCCTTCCACCATCGGGGTCGCGGTATCCACCGGCTGCTGGGCGCATCGCCGCGGCACCATCCGTTTCTCCGCCGATCTGTCCTATGAAATCCTGTCTCACGAAGGTGCCGTATTATGAAAAAGATTCTGACCACTCCCATCAAAGACGAAGACCTGGCTGAGCTGAATATCGGCGATGTGGTTTACCTGACCGGCACGCTGGTGACCTGCCGCGATGTGGCGCATCGCCGGTTGATTGAGCTGGGACGCGAACTGCCGGTTGACCTGCGCGGCGGCGCTATTCTGCACGCCGGCCCCATCGTGGTGGAAAAGGACGACGGCACCTTCGACATGATCTCCATCGGCCCAACCACCAGCATGCGCATGGAAAAATTCGAAAAAGAATTTATTGAGCAGACCGGTGTGAAACTGATTGTCGGCAAAGGGGGCATGGGGCCGAACACCGAGGCGGGCTGCCAGCAATTCAAGGCGGTACACGCGGTGTTCCCCGGCGGTTGCGCGGTGCTGGCCGCCACCTGCGTGGAGAAAATCGAAGACGCGCAATGGCGCGATTTGGGGATGCCGGAAACCCTGTGGGTCAACCGGGTGAAGGAATTCGGTCCGCTGATCATCTCCATCGACACGCACGGCAATAACCTGTTCGAGAAAAACAAGCTGACCTACAACGAACGCAAGGTGCCGATTATCGCCGACATCAACGAGCAGATTCGCTTTATCAAATAACGTCCCACACCGGTTGAGCGACACGCGATGAGCTACCGGCCCAGCGCGTCGCCCCGGTGTTCAGCAACGGAACACATCTATGAAACTGGCGAGTTTTATCAATCCGCAAACCGGCGCGAAAAGCGTCGGTCTGGTGAACGAAGGGGGCCTGATCGATTTGGGCCGCCACCTGTCCGGTCGCGTTACCGATCTGGCTGCGCTGCTGCGGGCCGATGCGCTGACGACCCTGCCGCAACACGGCGCCACCGCAGATTTTCATCTCGATGAGGTGACGTTTCTGCCGGTCATCGAACGACCCGCGAAAATCCTGTGCGTCGGCATGAACTACATGGAAAAGCGTATCGAATTTGAACAGACGACCGACGCGCCGACGCTGTTCATCCGTTTTGCCGATACCCTGTGCGGCCATCAGCAGCCGTTGCTCAAGCCGGCCTCCACCAACGAGTTTGACTATGAAGGCGAACTCGCGGTGATCATCGGCAAACACGCCGACAACGTCAGCCGCGACAAGGCGCTGGATGTCGTGGCGGGTTACAGCTGCTTTATGGATGGTTCGGTGCGGGATATGCAGTACAGCTGGTTTACCTCCGGCAAAAACTGGCGCCGCACCGGCGGTTTCGGCCCCTGGCTGGTCACCGCCGACGAGATTGGCGACCCGCAGCAGCTCAGCATCAGCACCTATCTGAACGGTAACCGGGTACAGCATGACCACACCGGTAATATGGTGCGCTCCGTCGCCGAACTGATCGAATACATTTCACGCTTCACACCACTGTCGCCCGGCGATGTCATCATTACCGGCTCGCCCGGCGGAGTCGGGAAAAAGCGCACGCCGCCGCTGTTTATGCGGGAAGGCGATGTGGTGGAGGTGGAAATCAGCGGGATTGGTCGGCTGGTTAATCGCATCGCGACGCCGCAGCCTGCCGACGGTAGCCATGCGCCCCGTCCAGTATCTTGCGCCGTCTGAACAACCGCTGCCGGAACGGCAGCGGTCATCATCGTCATCGGTTACACCGGTCGGTTATCACGTTCGATTACAACGATCAATCACAGCGCGCGACGCAGGCGGGCGACCGCCTCGTACATCTGCTCTTCGGTCGCGGTGGCGAACGACAGACGTAGTGTTGACTGGTCCGGTCGATCGGCGAAGAAGAACTCACCGGGCACGAACACCACCCCCTGCGCCAGCGTTTTCTGCAACCAGGCGGTGGTATCAAACGGCTGACGGAAACGCGCCCACAAGAACATGCCGCCTTTCGGCTGGTTGAAGCTGATCACATCACCCAGTTCACTGGTCATCAGTTCGGACAGCAGTTCGCCTTTCTGGCGGTAAGCTTCACGAATCTTGTCAATCTGCGCCGGTAGACGCCCGGTTCCCAGATAGTATTCCACGATAGTCTGAGACAACGAACTAGCGTGCAGGTCGGCGGCCTGTTTGATGATCGCCACTTTGTGCAGCAGCCAATCAGGCAGAATCGCCCAGCCCAGACGCAGCCCCGGTGCCAGAATCTTGGAGAACGACGAGGTATACACCACGCGATCGGCGTGTCCGGCTTCCTGCGCCAGTTGATAAAGGGTGGCGTGGCGTTCTTCGGTGAAACGCAGTTCGCCATACGGGTCATCTTCCACGATCAGGAAATCGTGACGGGCGGCCAGCGCCACCAGTTGACGGCGACGCGCGTCGCTCAGGGTGACGCCGCTGGGGTTGCCGAAATTCGGCACCAGATAAACACCCTTGATACGCGTGGTTTCCAGCAGAGCGGCCAGTTCGTCCACCACCATGCCGTTTTCGTCGGACGACACCGACATCACCTGCGCTTCCGCCAGTTCCAGCGTTTGCAGCGCTGCCAGATAAGTCGGGCGCTCCACCACAAAGATATCCTGCGGGTTGGTGGTGGCGCGCATCACCAGATCCAGCGCCTGCTGAGAACCTGCTGTCACCACGATGTCCTGCGCCTGCGTGCGCACGCCACGCAGCGCGCACAGCTCAGCGATACGCTCACGCAGCAGCGGGCTGCCTTCGGTCAGGCCATACTGAAAGGCCGATTTCGGCTGTTCAGTAATCGCCAGTTGGGTCGCTTCATTCAGTCCCTGGAAATCAAACAACGCATCAGAAGGAATGCCGCCCGCCAACGAAATCACGCCGTCCATTTTGCTGTGTTTGAGCAATTCACGAATCGCGGAGCTTTTCAGGCGTGCCATACGCTGCGCCAGTAACCCATCCGTTGACATGTTGAGTCTCACTTATTTTTTGAAAAAATTATGATAGAACAACGGGCCGGAGGAAACCGGCCCGATAAAGGTGTCGCACATGAGCAGTTTAACCGCCAAGGTAGGCAGAACGCACGGCTTCGTTAGCTAACAAAGCATCGCCGGTGTCTTCCAACACCACGTGGCCGTTCTCCAGCACGTAGCCACGGTCCGCCAGACGCAACGCCTGGTTAGCGTTCTGCTCCACCAGAAAGATGGTCATGCCTTCTTCGCGCAACTGTTGGATGGTGTCGAAAATCTGCAAAATGATGATCGGTGCCAACCCCAGCGATGGCTCGTCCAGCAGCAGCAAACGCGGCTGGCTCATCAACGCACGACCGATAGCCAGCATCTGCTGCTCGCCGCCGGACATGGTGCCAGCACGCTGGACGCGACGTTCATACAGCCGCGGGAACAGGTCGTACACGCGTGCAATGCGCTGTTGATACTGTTCGCGATTGGCGAAGAACCCGCCCATCGCCAGGTTCTCTTCCACCGTCATGCGGGAGAATACCCGACGGCCTTCCGGCACGATGGCGATAGCTTCACGCATGATGCGCGCCGTCTGCCAGTCGGTAATGTCCTTGCCGTCGAAAACGATCGACCCTTCCGAGGCGCGCGGCTCACCGCACAGCGTTCCCAGCAGGGTGGTTTTTCCCGCGCCGTTGGCACCAATCAGCGTCACGATCTCGCCCTGATTGATATGCAGGCTCACCTGATGCAGTGCCTGAATTTTGCCGTAGTGCGCAGAAACCTGATTCAATGACAACATACGTTTTATCCTTCACCCAGATACGCACGGATCACATCCGGGTTGTTACGAATTTCAGCCGGGGTGCCATTCGCCAGCGGCGTCCCCTGATTCACCACGTAAATCCGGTCGGAAATGCCCATCACCAGCTTCATGTCATGCTCGATCAGCAAAACAGAAACCTGGTGGTTGCCGCGCAGGTCGATAATCAACTCGTTAAGCTCTTCCGTCTCTTTCGGGTTCAGGCCTGCGGCCGGTTCATCCAGCATCAGCAATTCCGGACGGGTTACCATACAGCGGGCGATCTCCAGCCGACGCTGCTGACCGTAAGCCAGGTTCCCCGCCTGACGGTTCGCCAGCTCAAGCAAACCTACCCGCTCCAGCCAGACGGCCGCACGCTGCTGGGCGTCGGCTTCGGCGCGGCGGAACGCCGGGGTCTTCAGAAGACCGGCAAACACGCCGCTCTTGAGGTGCTGATGCTGCGCCACCAGCAGGTTTTCAATCACCGTCATTTCACGGAACAGACGCACGTGCTGGAAGGTGCGCACCACGCCCATGCGGGCAATCTGCTGACCCGCCAAGCCTTCGAGATGCTGGTCACGCAACAAAATGGTGCCGCCAGTGGGGCGGTAAAAACCGGTCAGGCAGTTAAACACCGTGGTTTTACCGGCACCGTTAGGGCCGATCAGCGACACGATTTCGCCCTGATGCAAATCCAGCTCGACGTTGTTGACCGCCAGCAGGCCGCCGAAGCGCATCATCAGGCCTCGGACCGACAATAATGGCTGCGTACTCATGCCTGCCCTTCCTTCTTCTCAATCTGCAACTTCATCTGCGGGCGTTTCATTGGCAACAGCCCTTGCGGACGCCAAATCATCATCAGCACCATCAGCGCCCCCAGCAATAACATGCTGTATTCGTTCAGATCACGCATCAGCTCACGAGACACCACCAACAGAATGGCGGCCAGAATCACCGCAAACTGCGACCCCATCCCGCCCAATACCACGATCGCTAGCACGAAGGCTGACTCGACGAAGGTGAAGGATTCCGGGCTGACGAAACCCTGACGGGCGGCGAACAGCGTCCCGGCGAAACCGGCAAACGCCGCACTGATGGTAAACGCGGTCAGCTTGATTTTGGTCGGGCTCAGGCCCAGCGAACGGCAGGCAATTTCATCTTCACGCAGCGCTTCCCAGGCGCGACCCAGCGGCATACGCAGCAAACGGTTGATGACAAACAGTGTCAGCAATACCAGCAGCAGCGCCACCATATACAGGAAGATGATGCGGTCGCTGGGGTCGTAGGTCAGGCCAAAGAAGTGATGGAAGGTGTCCCAGCCGCCTTCGCGCGGCGAACGGCTGAATTCCAGACCGAAGAAGGTCGGCTTCGGAATCTGGCTGATGCCATTCGGCCCGCCGGTGAAACCGGTGTTGTTGAGCAGCAGGATGCGCACGATCTCGCCAAATCCCAGCGTGACGATCGCCAGATAGTCGCCGCGCAGCCGCAGCACCGGGAACCCTAGCAGGAAACCAGACAGCGCCGCTGTCAGCCCCGCCAGCGGCAGGCACTGCCAGAAGCCAAGACCGTAGTAGTGACTCAGCAACGCGTAGGTGTAAGCGCCGATAGCGTAGAAACCGCCGTACCCCAGCACCAACAGACCGGATAGCCCCACGACGACGTTCAGGCCAAGCCCCAGAATGATGTAAATCATGGTCAGTGTGGCGATATCCACCGTGCCACGCGATACCACGAACGGCCAGGCAACCGCGGCGATAAGCAACGCCAGCGCCAGCCATTTCTGCCGTGGTGTACTACCGTCAAAGCTCGGCAACACAAAACCAGGGCCGGATACCTTCTTCATTCCCTGAGCTAGCGCAGGGCGCAGCAGTTGAAACAGAAACACCAGCGCACAGGCAGCGATAATCCACATCCAACGCACTTTTTCCGCGCCGTGTACCACCAGTTGCGTCCCATCCAGGCTCAGTTGCATCCCCATCACGAACGTAGCGAGGACCAGCAGCACCAATGCCGATAGCACAGCATTAACCAGAGTGTGCAGTTTCATACTTTTTCCACCTCCGGACGGCCCAGAATCCCGGTAGGCATCACCAGCAACACCACGATCAGCAGTGCGAAGGACACCACGTCCTTGTATTCGGTGCTGAGGTAAGCGGAAGTCAACGCTTCAGCGATACCCAGCACCAAACCGCCGATCATCGCGCCCGGAATACTGCCGATCCCTCCCAGCACAGCGGCGGTAAACGCTTTCATCCCGGCCATGAAGCCGATATAGGGGTTAATCACGCCATAGAATTGGCCCAGCAACACCCCAGCCACCGCCGCCATCGCGGCACCGATAACAAAAGTCAGCGAAATCACACGGTCGGTGCTGATACCCAACAGGCTCGCCATTTTCAGGTCTTCCGCACAGGCACGGCAGGCGCGCCCCATGCGGGAATAGCGAATGAACAGCGTCAACGCCAGCATCGCCAGGAAAGTGACAATCCAGATGGTGAGCTGCATGGAGGAAAGCGTAGCGGCAAAACCGTTGCTTTCGCCCAGTACCCACTGGCCTTGGATCAAGCTCGGCAGCGCCACATCGCGCGAGCCTTGCGTCAGGCTGACGTAGTTCTGCAGGAAAATCGACATGCCGATGGCGGAAATCAGCGCGATCAGCCGCTTGGAATTGCGCACCGGCTTGTAGGCCACACGCTCGATGCTCCAGCCATAGGCACTGGAAATCACCACCGCCGCGATGAACGCAACGCTAATCAGCAACCAGCCAGCGTCAATGCCCATCATCATCAGGGCGGCGATCACGATAAAAGAAACATAACTACCGATCATGTAGACCTCGCCGTGAGCGAAGTTAATCATGCCGATAATGCCGTAAACCATGGTGTAGCCAATGGCGATCAGCGCATAGGTGCTGCCCAACGTCACGCCGTTGAACATCTGCTGAAGGAAATAGAGGAACTGCTCGGACATACCTTAACCTTAGACATTGCCCCCGCAGCCTGACGGCTGAGGGGGCATCGGTATTGGGAGTATTACGGGTTCGGTCAATTACTTCACGGGAGAGGAAGTACCGTCTGCGTGCCACTCGAATACGCCAAATTCAAACCCTTTCAGGTCGCCTTTTTCATCCCAGCTCAGCGGGCCCATCACCGTGTCCACAGACTTGGCTTTCAGGTCGGCCGCCAGCTTGGCCGGCTCGGTGCTGCTGGTACGTTGCATCGCTGTCGTCAGCGACTGCAACGCAGCATACGTGGTCCACACGAACGGGCCTGTCGGATCCAGTTTCTTGGCTTTCAGCGCATCAACAATCGGCTGGTTGGCTGGCACCTGGTCATAACGCTTCGGCAGCGTCACCAACATGCCTTCGGACGCCGCGCCCGCAATGTTGGACAGTGACGAGTTACCCACGCCTTCCGGCCCCATGAATTTGGTGGTCAGGCCAGCAGCACGTGCCTGACGCAAAATCTGCCCCATTTCCGGGTAGTAACCACCGAAGTAAACGAAGTCGACGTTATCTTTCTTCAGGCGCGCCACCAGCGTAGAGAAGTCTTTATCCCCGGCGGTCACCCCTTCGAACAGCACCACATTGGCGTTGGCTTTTTTCAGGCTATCCTGCACCGCACGAGCCAGACCCTCGCCGTACTGCTGTTTGTCGTGTACCACGGCGATACGCTGCGGTTTCACGTGTTCCAGAATGTATTTTGCCGCCGTCGGACCCTGATCGGAATCCAGGCCGGTAGTACGCAGAATCAGCTTGTAACCACGGGTAGTCAGGTCAGGCGCAGTGGCCGCTGGCGTAATCATGATCACGCCTTCATCCTCGTAAATGTCGGATGCTGGCTGCGTGGACGACGAGCACAGATGACCAATCACGTAGTGGATACCGTCGTTGATCACCTTGTTGGCGACAGCAACCGCCTGTTTCGGGTCGCAGGCATCATCATATTCCACACCCACCAGTTTGTTGCCGTTGACGCCCCCTTTGGCATTGATGTCGGCAATCGCCTGACGGGCACCGGTAAACTCCATATCGCCGTACTGCGCTACCGGGCCAGACATGGCTCCAACGATCGCAACTTTGATATCCGCAGCGTTCACCGCATGGCTCATCGCCGCCGCCAGGCATCCCACCAGCAGCGCGTTACCTTTGCTTAATTTCATCCGTTTTACCCCATCTGTCATTTTTGGATATTGCTATAATTATTGTCATTAACCGTCATTACTCACACTTTTCCATAAGTAATAACGAGTTAGGTTCTATTATAAGCAATAGTTTGTAATAAGACTTTATTATTCATGATATTAAACAGGAGTTTTATGCTGTAAAGCAACTGGGATTCTCAGTAAAACACGGTGCAAACAGCATAAAACACCGCTCTTAAAAACCGTATTTTGTTTCAAAAATAGTCAGTTATGCTGGTTTTTCCATTAGTGGATAATTGATTACTCGAAAAATTAATGCCGGAGAAACCTTTTTCCCTGATAACCGTGTAGAAAAATTTCCACAACCCTTTTTCTACAGGCTCACTACAATATTCTTAAGAATCAACAGGAGCACCCGCGTATGAGACTCTCGGTCGAACGCCTCACAAAAATCAGCGAACAGGACAGGCATGATTTGGCCTATATCTGGCCACACCAGAATTTCGACGCGCTGGAACGCGACCTGAACCATGAACATCGTCTGTTCGCCGCCCGTTTTAACGACCGTTTGCTGGCGGGCGTTATTGTTGAAATCGACAGTAACAGCGACAGCGCGGAACTGACCGACCTGCAGGTCAGAACCTCCACCCGGCGGCATGGTGTCGGCAAGTATCTGGTAGAAGAAGTGCTACGTGCCTGCCCCGACGTTAAGGAGTGGTGGCTAGACGCCGCCGACCATGCGCTAGTCAGCGAAGCGGTGATGGACACCTTCATGCAGTCCTGCGGATTCTATCCAGTATCCGGCGGCTGGGAATATGTGGTGAAAAGTAACGAAGAAAAATAGTGGCAAGCAGTACGTCATCTGACGGTAAAAACAAAACGACCGGGCGGCTTGCGGCTGTCCCGGTCGTTTACGGTGAATAATGCGTTAGTAGCTATGCAGCGTTACGCTTCAATGGCCGCGCGCAATTTCTTCATGGCGTTCTTTTCCAACTGACGCACGCGTTCAGCGGACACGCCGTAATGATCAGCCAATTCCTGCAACGTAGACTTATTGTCATCATCCAGCCAGCGAGCACGGATGATATGCTGGCTGCGTTCGTCCAACCCTTCCAGCGCATAGGTCAACTTGTCCGCCGCATGGGTTTCCCAGTTGTCCTCTTCAATGCCATCAGCAAAGTCGGAAGATTTATCCTGCAGGTACAACATCGGCGCCATCGGCTGGTTTGGCTGTGCGTCGTCTTCCGGCGTTGGATCAAACGTCATGTCCTGCGCGGCCATGCGGGATTCCATTTCACGGACATCCTTGCTGGTCACACCCAGTTCACGCGCCACCAATTCCACTTCGTCCTGATTAAACCAGCCCAGACGCTGCTTGGTTTTACGCAGGTTGAAGAACAGCTTACGCTGCGCCTTGGTGGTCGCCACCTTGACAATACGCCAGTTACGCAACACGTATTCGTGAATTTCGGCCTTGATCCAGTGCACAGCGAACGATACCAGACGAACACCAACATCCGGATTAAAACGGCGCACCGCTTTCATCAGACCGATGTTACCTTCCTGAATCAGGTCAGCCTGCGGCAGGCCATATCCAGAATAGTTACGGGCAACATGAATCACAAAACGCAGGTGTGAAAGAATCAGCTGCTTAGCGGCATCCAGATCCCCGTGATAATGCAGCCGTTCTGCCAGCGCCCGCTCTTCCTCTGCCGTCAGCATCGGATAGGCATTGGCGGCACGGATGTACCCTTCCAGACTGCCCTGGGGAACTAAGGCGAAAGTTTGCATATCTTTGGTCATTCCACCCCTCTCATAGATCATTCAAATCGTTACGCATCATCAAACAGCATACCGATAATTGCTGCACTTTCTGTGCCGTCATCGACACCTGTATCTAAAAACCGGTTCAATACGGGTTAGAGTGTGATTGACTGCACAAGTTCCACCATTTTTATCCATCTTATTTTACATATCAAGATGGGGATGTTGTGGCATACGGGCTGGCTAAAGGAAATCAAGCAAGGAAGGCATGTTGCAAGAACATCAATATAAAACAGCAGTAATATGAAAATCCCTGTATTACCGATGCATTACGCTTCCCTCGCCAGTGCACCACACCACCGAGGGAAGAGTATACCAGAAAACATCCAGCCCGGACGGCAATGCAGATTATTCCGGTGTAAAACGGCGTAAATGTTGTACTGTCGCCAGCCAGGCGGCCAGCCAGCCAATCATCACGGCGATGAGAATCAGCAGTAACGTCTCATCCCAGCCCAGACCGCGTACCGTAAACGTGGTGCCAAATACTGCTGCTACCTGCGTCACCGCGCCGGACAGTTTCCACACCAGCGCTTGCGACAAAATCAGCGACAAGATAGCGCCGCAAAACCCCAGCAGCGCGCCACCATGCAGGAACGGTCGCAGAATGAAGCCATCAGTAGCACCGATCAGTTTCATCACATTGATGGTTTCGCGGCGGCTGAAAATACTTAACCGCACGCTGTTACCGATCACCAGAAATACCGCCGCGACCATCAGAATCCCAATGGTAGCCGCTATCTGGCCCACCAGCCCGGTCAACGCGACCAGACGAGAGAACCAGCTGTCGTCCATGCGGACTTCAGCCACGCCCTGAACGGCAGCGATGCGATCGCGCAGGGTGTTGAGCGTCTGGTTGTTCTGAAAACTCAGTTTGGGCGAGACGACCGCCACCGCAGGTAGCGGATTCTCCTCCAGCATATCCAGCGCGCCGCCAAAGCCAGACCAGTTGCGGAACTCGCCCATCGCCTCGTTGCGGGACAGGTAATTAACCTTGTCTACGCCTTCTTCCGCCTTGATCTTGCCAATCACCGCCTCGGCGGCGTTGTCGTCCAACGACTTGTCCAGATAGACCGTCAATTGCGGGGTGGGATACCACTGCGACGCCGCCTGACTGACGTTTTTCCACACCAGATAACAGATGCTGGGCAGCGTGAGCGAAATGGCGATCACCATGATAGTCAATAGCGTCGCCAATGGCTGACGCAGCATATCACGCAGCGTATTAGCCCAGGCATAGCGCCACTGCTCCTGCCAGCCACCTTGCAGAGAACGGGTTTTGCTTCCGGCTCGCTGTGCACGAGAATTATTCGCCATCGTGACCTCCCAACATGCGCCCTTGCGACAATGTCAGCACCCGGTAATGGCGGCGGGCGATAAGCCCGGTATCGTGCGTGGCCATCAACACTGTGACACCCACGCGATTAAACTCTTCAAACAGGCGCAAAATACCCTCGGACAGTGCATCATCCAGGTTACCGGTCGGCTCGTCCGCCAGCAGCACCGCCGGTTTGTTCACCACCGCCCGAGCGATGCCTACACGCTGCTGCTCACCGCCGGAAAGCTGAATCGGGTAACTGCGTGCTTTGTCGAGCAGCCCGACTTTATCCAGCGCCGCCGACACCCTACGACGGATATCTTCGACGCTGGCACCGGCAATAATCAGCGGCATAGCGACGTTTTCATACACCGTGCGATCCATCAGCAAATGATGATCCTGAAAGATCATGCCGATCTGCCGACGCAAAAACGGCACCTCACTCTTTTTCAGACGGCTGATGTCGTGACCGCCGAACAGGATGTGGCCCGCACTTGGGCGCTCAATCCCGCAAATCAGTTTCAGCAGGGTACTTTTCCCCGCGCCAGAGTGACCGGTCAGAAATACCATCTCGGCCGGGCGGATATGAAAGTCCACCCCTTGTAACGCCTGGCGGCCGCCGAGATACGCCTTACTGACCTGCTCAAACCGAATCATCCGTTTTAATCCTCACGGGCAAACAGGGCTTCAATAAAATCATCCGCCTTGAACGGCCTTAAGTCATCGATACTTTCCCCCACCCCGATGTAACGGATGGGGATACCAAACTGATCGGCGATGGCGAAGATCACCCCGCCTTTGGCGGTGCCGTCCAGTTTGGTCAGCGTAATGCCGCTCAGCCCAACCGCTTCATTAAACAGTTTGGCCTGACTGACGGCGTTCTGACCGGTGCTGGCGTCCAGCGTCAGCATTACTTCGTGTGGCGCATTTTCGTCCAACTTCTTCATCACGCGCACGATCTTCTTCAGTTCTTCCATCAGGTGCGATTTATTCTGCAAACGCCCGGCGGTATCGGCGATCAGTACGTCGACGCCACGCGCTTTAGCAGCCTGTAACGCATCGAAAATCACCGAGGCGGAGTCCGCACCGGTATGCTGCGCCACCACCGGCACATTATTGCGCTGGCCCCACACCTGCAACTGCTCCACCGCCGCTGCACGGAAGGTATCGCCCGCAGCCAGCATCACCGACTTGCCCTGCGCCTGATACTGCCGCGCCAGCTTGCCGATGGTAGTGGTTTTACCCACGCCGTTGACGCCCACCATCAAAATGACGAACGGCGTCTTGCTCTCTATATCCAGCGGCGCATCCACTTTCGCCAAAATGTCGCTCATTTCCGTTTTCAGCAACGCGATCAACGCCTCGGCGTCTTTCAGTTGCTTACGGCTGGCATGTTCGGTCAGCCGGTCGATAATTTTACGGGTAGTTTCCACCCCGACGTCGGCGATAAGCAGTTGCTCTTCCAGCTCGTCAAACAGTTCGTCGTCAATTTTCTTGCCGCGAAACAGCCCGACAAATCCCGACCCCAGATTCTGGCGGGTTTTCACCAAACTGCGCTTCAACCGGGCGAAAAAGCCCTCTTTGGTTGGACGTTCCTGCTCCTGCGACACCACCGCAGCAACCGGGGTAACCACTGCTTCAGGCTCCGGCTCGGGCTCAACATCGGCTTCCGCTTCCGTGTTTGCCTGCTCGTCAATAGCAGGAATAACAGGCTCCACTACAGTTTCCGGCTGTTCAATCGGCGTCGGTGAGATCTCTGCCGTGTCTTCAATAATCGGCTGCGCCGCTGGCAACAACGCTTCCTCGGTTTCAGCCTGCGCAGTTTCAGCCAACGTATTATGCGGCACCGGCTGTTCCGGCACGTCACCGTGCGAGTGCGGCACCAATTCCGGGGCAACGGACGTTGCATCATCCGCCTGCGACGTTGTTTCCGGTGACGGTTGCGGTTGTTCGGTTTTATCCTCGTCCTGGCGTCCTAAACCCAGCCAGGAAAAAAATCCGCGCTTTTTCTCTTTCGCCATCGTGTAATTGCGCTCCTGCCACCCAGTGCGGCTAATCAGTAACCAATAGAAGTCAATAAAACAACGAGTTTAACACTTTCCCGCCGCCAGCAACACGCGCCGGACCACCCGCGAGAGCGACAATCTCCGTAACCAGGTGTGTCAAACCCAGGCTATATCCAGTGATTTGAGCGATTTTTCCGCGCCGTCTCCCATTAGCGGCATCTTTACATTTGCTACACGGGTCGGCACCGTTAGAATAACGCTTCATCAAATCCGGCGGGCCACCGCCGGTACTTCATTTCAGTAAAATACAGGCTATGGCAAAACATCAAGCGACATCCGCTCCCGGCCAAATCCGCATCATTGGCGGTCAGTGGCGCGGCAGAAAACTCCCCGTTCCGGACAGCCCCGGTTTGCGCCCCACCACCGACCGCGTACGCGAAACCTTGTTTAACTGGCTGGCACCGGTGATTGCGCAATCTCGCTGTCTGGACTGTTTTGCTGGCAGCGGCGCGCTGGGGCTGGAAGCACTGTCACGTTATGCCGCTCACGCCACACTGCTGGAAGCCGAACGCAACGTGGCGCGTCAGTTGACACAAAACCTGTCGCTGTTGCGCGCCGACAACGCCGAGGTGGTGAATGCCGATACGCTGCAATGGCTGGCTAAACCGGCTCCGGCACAGCCTTACGACGTGATATTTCTCGACCCGCCGTTTCGCCGCGGTCTGTTGGATGACACGCTGCGGTTGCTGGAAACCGGCGGCTGGCTGGCAGAAGAAACCTGGATCTATATTGAAACCGAAGCGGAAAACCGCACGCTAGCCATCCCATCCACCTGGACATTACATCGGGAAAAAACCGCAGGGCAGGTTTCCTACCGCCTTTATATCCGTCACGCACCCGACGCTACGCCAGGAGGCAGCGATGAGCATCTGGATTAACCTTGGCCGACTATTGATGTTGGGGGTATGGGGATTTTTGGTTATGAACCTCATTCATCCGTTTCCCCGCCCGCTGAATATTTTCATGATCCTGGCGATGGGATTCATGCTACTGATGCATGGCGTGCAGTTCCTGCTGCTCAAAGCGAGCCAGCCTAAAGACGCACCGCCGCTCAGCGGGCTGCTGCAATTGCGCATCTTTCTATTTGGGGTATTTGAATTGCTGGACTGGCAGCGTAAACAACCGACGCCACCGCGCAGGCGGCGTTAAGCGGCACCTACGTAATCCAGGAAAGCGGCGGCGCGATACCGCACAGCGCCGCCGGGCAGGTCAGGGCTTTTTACCCAGTAGGGAAGGGAAATGGGTCACGTTGTCGCCCAGTTCTGAAATACGTGCGCTATCGCGTTCACGCCCGGTCACAGCATCAATACGAATGACCGCCTGCAACGGAATATAGCTGCGGTCAACACCGGCAAACTCCGTTTTCAGTTTTTCTGTGGTCGGGTCAACCAGCACGGCGGATGGGTTGTCGAAAACAAAGTCGGCGATTTCAATAAATCCGAACAGATTGCTCTGCACCAGCTCACGCACATACAACTGATAGTTCTTGCCGTTATTCATGAACTGAATGCGGTAAAGTACGGGTTCATTGCTCATTAAAGATTCGTCTCCTCCGACAAACGCCGGGTAGTATTATTCCGTCACAAAAACTGGCCGCTAACATAGCATGAAGCCTGGCTACCCGCAGCTCCACGCAGGCAGAGAAAGATGGCCAGAACGGCTCCGCACCCGTTCTCCCCAGGAACCGCCGACTATACTTAGGCTGGCTGCACCCGATTCACCCCAATTAAGGATGCTGTATGCTTTGGTCTTTTATTGCCGTATTTTTTTCCGGCTGGCTGTATGTCGATGCCAGTTACCGTGGTCCAGCCTGGCAGCGTTGGCTGTTTAAACCCGTCACCCTGCTGCTGATGATGCTGATGGTCTGGCAAACGCCAATGCTCGGCATTCCCGGTTATCTGGTCGTGTTGGGGCTGGCGGCGACGCTGGTCGGCGATGCGCTGATGCAGCTCTCCGGCGATCGACTGCGCTTTGCGCTGTCGGCCTATCTGGCATCGCACCTGCTCTACACCATCAGCTTTTTCGCCTCCCGGCCATCACTGGGGTTTTTCTGGCCACTACCGCTGGCACTGATGATTCTATCAGCGTTGCTACTGGCACTGCTGTGGTCGCGGCTGGAAGCGGAACGCCTGACAGTCACCGCGTTGGTGCTGGTGACCGCCATCATGACGTGGGTAGCGGGAGAACACTACTTCGCACTGGGAAACGAATCCAACTTCTCGCTACTTGCGGGTGCACTGCTGTTATTTGCCGGTCATGCCATCTGGCTGGTAAACCACTTTCGCGTGAACGTCCGTGCTCATCAGGCGCTGGTTGCTATCTGCTACTTTGGCGGTCACTTCCTGATAGTGCGTTCGCTTTATATCTAGCCACGATGGCCTTCCAGGTTGACCGGAGGGCCGTCAGCCGGTGGTCACGCGCCTTTGCGCAGCAGGTAACGATAAGGCAATTGCTCGGTCACCTGCGCCAGCAGCTCATGTTCCATGTAACGGCAAAAGCCGGGAATATCGCGGGTAGTTGCCGGATCATCGGCGATAATCAGCAGGGTTTGCCCTGCCTCCATTTGGCGCACCGCCTTGCGCACCATCATTACCGGTTCCGGGCAGCGTAACCCCTGAGCATCCAGAGTGCGGTCCGGATTAGCGAAAATATCGGTCATTCAGCATCTCATTACAATTTCGAACACTTGCGGCTTAGTTTACGCTTCCCGCAAAGGGGGGCAAGCCGTGCGGTTTGGCCAGTCATAATAAACGGCTCATCACGCGCACAGGCAGTGAATATCAAGGTAAACTCCAGGCTATCAGGCTGGTTTATCGCCCTACGATAGGCATCACTCTCCTCTTTCGTTGTGGTCAGTTAAGCCTTTGCGAATAACACGGATAACCGGGGCATCGCCTAACGATTGCAAAGCCACAACAACGCGGTATGATGCCGACACGTTAGCGTTAAAAAGACGCATATACCCTAAATAATTCCCGTTACAGCATGACAGCAACCGTATGAATTCCCAGTCACTGATGGCCTCAGTAAATGACCGGGATAAGACAGTGCGGCCAACACAGCAGCAACGGGAAGAATGGCGGGTATGACGGGGCAATTTGTCTGGGTTCCCTCACCCCAATAACCAAAAAAAGGTCACATTATGTTTCAGTTTTCCGCACAACAGCGGCTGACAGCGCTGTGCTGGCTATCCCTCTTTCATATTCTGGTGATTATCTCCAGCAACTATCTGGTTCAGCTGCCAATTACGCTTTTCGGCTTTCATACCACCTGGGGCGCATTTACTTTCCCATTCATTTTCCTGGCTTCCGACCTGACCGTCCGAATCTTCGGTGCCCCGCTGGCACGTCGCATTATTCTGACGGTCATGGTGCCAGCGTTGATCGCGTCATATCTGGTTTCATCCCTATTCTACAAGGGTGAATGGCAGGGATTTGGCGTGCTGAGCCAGGTCAATCCCATGGTCGCGCGTATCGCTGCCGCCAGCCTGATGGCCTATTTGCTGGGCCAGATTCTCGACGTGCACGTCTTCAACCGTCTTCGTCAACTCAAAGCCTGGTGGGCGGCACCTGCTGCTTCTGCGGTGCTGGGCAACCTTAGCGATACGGTAGCGTTCTTCTTCATCGCCTTCTATCGCAGTTCAGATCCGTTTATGGCTACACACTGGACGGAAATCGCTACGGTGGATTATTTCTTCAAGATCGCCATCAACCTGATTTTCTTCCTGCCGATGTACGGCGTACTGCTTAACATGTTGCTGCGCCGTCTGAGCCAGCCGGGGAGCAACGCGCCGTACCAGGATCAGACCGCCTGATGCGTCGTTTCCGCTCATAAGCAGGACGTCGGAATAACCGGAAAAATTGCCTTCCTCTACCTGATTCGGGAGCAAGACAGGGACTGTAATAACAAAACGCTTGTTTTTACGCCCCGAATCAGGTGCCATAGCGCCACATCTGTTTTTGTTCGTGATAAAGAAAGGATACCCATGCCAAATTTAGCGAAATATATCGGTATTGGTCTGCTGGCCGCCACGCTGGCCGCCTGCGACGGCAACAGCGATAAAAAAACCAACGCGTCGGCCGCCAGCCCCGCGGCGGAAAAAACCACAGAGCAGAACGTGTCTCTGCTCTCCGGCAAACTGACCTTTACCCTGCCAAACGGCCTGAGTGATCAGAGCGGTAAACTGGGTAATCAGAACAACAACATGCACGTCTATGCGGATCAGAGCGGCCAGAAAGCCATCATCGTGATTGTCGGTGATGACACGCCGTTAGACCTACCGGCACTGGGGCAACGTCTTGAAGAGCAGCAACGCGGGCGTGATGCCAGCCTTCAGGTGTTGGGTAACAAAACGGCCGAGATCAACGGCCATCAGATTCAACAACTGGACAGCGTTCTGACCAGCAATGGGCAGAAAGCGTTTTCATCCATCGTGCTGGCCAAAACAGACAATCGACTGCTGACACTGCAAATCACGCTGCCTGCGGATAACCTGCAACAAGCGCAAGCCGACGCGGGTAAGGTAATCAGCACACTGAAGCTGAACTGAATCACCGCACCGCTTCCCCCCGCCGCGCCGACACCGGCTGTCGGCGGGATTCTGCTCACACCGCGCTTACACCGCGCAGTCCACGCTGATATAGCCGCGCCGTCAGCAACAGCCCAACCAGCGCCAGAGCCGCCGCCGCCAGATAAATGGCATCAATATCGGTATAAGCCATCATGACACCAGCCGTCGGCCCCACTACGCCTAGCGACAAGTCAAGAAAGATGGTGTACGTCGCCAGTGCGCTACCCTGATTCTGTGCCGACACCGCCTTGACTGCCACCACACCCAGCGCCGGGAACACCAGCGAAAATCCGGCACCGGCGAAAAACGCGCCCGCTTCCGCCATCAGCGGATGCGATGCCAGCCATACCAACAGCAGACCGGCACCTTCGACAAGAAAGCACACCAGCGCAACTCGCAGGCCGCCAAAGCGGTTAATGACATTCGGGAACAACAACCGGGTGCCGACAAAGGCACAACTGAACAGGCTCAGAGTCAACGCGGCCCCCTCCCACTGACGACTGGCGTAAAACAGGGTGATAAATGTCGAGATCACGCCGAACCCGGCGGACGCCAGCGACAAAATCACGCCGTACAGCCAGACTTTGCCGAGCACTTCGCGGAACGGCAGCTTCTTACCTGGCGTCACCGTTACCGCCGGACGAGGCAACGCCAGCAGAATCGCCGAGCCAGCCACCAGCACGATCACGCCGGCCAGCAACCACAGCCCACCCAGATGATAAATCCATACCCCCAGCGGCGCGCCAATCGCCATCGCACCGTAGGTCGCCACGCCGTTCCACGAAATCACCCGGCCAATATGCAGCGACCCAACGACGCCGACGCCCCATAAAGTTGCGCCGGTGCCAGCGAAGCTCTGCCCAACACCCAGCACCAGACGGCCGACGCACAACAGCGCCAACGCCAACACCGGCGAACCGTCATTCCAGGCCGCCAGCGCATAAAATACGCCGCTCAGCAGCACACCAGACAGCCCGAACACCACCACCTGCTTCGGCCCTTTCTCATCCGCGTGGCGACCGGCTCGCGGGCGGCTGAGTAGAGTAGAAAAGTACTGCAGGCTGATCACCAAACCGGCCCAAAAGGCACTAAAACCAAGCTGTTCATGCACATAGCCCGGCAACACCGCCAACGGCAACCCAATGTTCAGATAGCTGGCAAAGTTAAACATCACAACAGACATGATGCGCAGGTTTAGACGTAAGCCGCCGGGAGAAGGCTTAGGCGGTGTAGATACAGGCGGTGTGGCAGCTGGCATGGAGAAATCGGCTCGCTTACGGGTCGCGTCGACGGGCGAACGCGGCGGACATGTTGAGATTCTGAGTATAAACAAGACACTTGCGTCTTTCAGCACCAATTATCGAGCGCCATCATCCGGCGTTAGCCGCTACACCTTTACGCTTATATAACAAGGCGGTATCTGCGTTATACTCAGCAGGATACGTCGTTCAGGAGAGACTGTATGCCTGTGAAGCCCAACCCGCCACGCCCGTCAACCGAACAGGGCACGCCATCCGGCGCTTCCCATCAACGGTTCAGGCATTTAGCAGGCTGGCTGCACCGTATCAGGTCAATGCCCGTTGTTGCCCACTTTATCCGCGCGGGAGATCGTTTTAACGACCGGATGGGCAATCAGTTTGGTGCCGCTATCACCTACTTTTCGTTTCTGTCACTGATTCCGATCCTGATGGTATCGTTCGCCACGGCAGGGTTTGTGCTGGCCTCCAACCCTGACCTGCTGACCGGCCTCATCAACCGTATCGTCAACAGCATCAGCGACCCGAGTCTCGCCCTCACCCTGAAGAACACCGTGAATACCGCAGTGCGACAGCGTACTACCGTCGGGCTGACGGGTCTGCTGATCGCGCTCTATTCCGGCGTAAACTGGATAGGCAACCTGCGGGAGGCGATTCATGCCCAGTCGCGTGATGTGTGGGAACGCCAGCCACACGAGGAAGAGAAAATCTATCTGCGCTACCTGTGGGATTTTCTGTCACTGATCGGGCTGCTGCTGGCGTTGGTGATCACGCTGTTTCTCACCTCAGTGGCCGGTAGCGCGCAGGCGACAATCGTGCGTGCTCTGGGGCTCGGCGGCATTGATTGGCTGCGCCCGGTGATGACGCTGATTGCGTTGTCTATCTCCATCTTCGCCAACTATCTGCTGTTTTTGTGGATATTGTGGGTACTGCCACGCCATAACCCTCGGCGTGGACCGCTGTTGCGCGGCACGCTGATGGCGGCTATCGGCTTCGAGGTACTGAAATTCGCCATGACCGTGGCACTGCCTCAACTGGCAACCTCACCTTCCGGGGCCGCATTTGGCTCCGTGATCGGCTTGATGACGTTTTTCTATTTCTTTGCCCGCCTGACGCTATTCTGTGCCGCCTGGATCGCCACGGCGGACCCAAAAGCAGTTCTCAACACGCAGACGCCGCTGTCCGGTGCCTGACACTTACAGCCTATCAACAGGAGCAACCATGCCTTTCGTCAACATTCGTATCACTAAAGACGGTGCCACCGCTGAACAAAAAAAGCAGTTGATTGCTGGCGTAACCCAGCTGCTGGTGGATACGTTGGGAAAAAATCCGGCCACTACTGTGGTCATCATTGATGAAGTGGAAACCGACAACTGGGGCATTGGTGGACAGAGCGTGACCGAACGCCGCCAGCAGGCTTCATAACCGGAAACACAACGTATCAATCAGCAACTGTCCCCTAAGGATCGGGATTACAACTGGTTTTCCCGATCCACATCATGAAAAAATAAAACATCGTTTCATCACTATTGACTCCATGCCGTGTAATGTTGAGACTGGCGCTAGTTTCCTTTGGTTCACCTTCTCTTTTTACAGGTCAGCTGTCATGACGACGAAGAACATTGCAATTATTGGCGAGTGCATGATTGAACTGTCACAGAAAGGCGCGGATCTTAACCGCGGTTTTGGTGGCGATACCCTCAACACTGCCGTCTACATCTCCCGTCAGGTAAAACCGGATGCGCTTGGTGTGCATTATGTCACCGCACTGGGTACTGATTCCTTCAGTAGTGAAATGATGGCTGCCTGGCAAAAGGAAGGGGTCAAAACCGACCTGATCCAACGTCTGGACAACAAACTGCCGGGGCTGTATTTCATCGAAACCGATGCCACCGGCGAGCGTACCTTCTATTACTGGCGTAATGACGCCGCGGCCCGTTACTGGCTGGAAAGCCCAGATGCCGAAACCATCGGCCAACAACTGGCGCAGTTCGATTACATCTACCTGAGCGGCATCAGTCTGGCGATTCTGAATCAAAACAGCCGTGAGCGCCTGCTGACAGTGCTGCGTGCCTGCCGCGCTAACGGCGGCAAGGTGATTTTCGACAACAACTATCGCCCGCGCTTGTGGCAAAGCAAAGAAGAAACCCGTCAATCGTACAGCGATATGCTGGCCTGCACGGATATCGCGTTCCTGACGTTGGACGACGAAGATATGCTGTGGGGCGAACTGCCGGTAGACGAGGTGCTGAAACGCACTCATGGTGCTGGGGTGACGGAAGTGGTCATCAAACGCGGCGCGGACGCCTGCCTGGTGTCGATCCAGGGCGAACCGCTGCTGGAAGTCCCGGCGGTAAGGCTGCCTAAAGAAAAAGTCGTCGATACCACTGCCGCAGGTGACTCATTTAGCGCCGGTTACCTGTCTGTGCGCCTGAACGGCGGTAGTGCCGAGGATGCTGCCAAACGCGGTCACCTTACCGCCAGCACCGTGATTCAGTATCGCGGCGCGATTATTCCGCTGGAAGCCATGCCTGCCTAAACAGCGCCATAGCTGACGCAATAAAAAACGCCGGTTCAGTCTGTCATGCTGAACCGGCGTTGTTGTTTTTGTCGGTGCGATCGATATCGCCGTCTCAACGCACCGTGCCCGCAGGCACACGGCAAGCTGGCGTTAACGCACCGCCGAAGTTTCGTCCTGCGACGCTTTGGCGGCGTCCGGTGCGACGGCAGCGGCGCCGTTATCCGGCTGCATGATACTCATGTACGTTTCCCGCAACGCTTCCACACTGGTTTCCGGCTCGCCCTGCGGCTGTAGCATCACCAACGTTGCTTCCTGAGACAACTGCTGATGCAGTTCCTGATTCAGCATCTCCAGCGTGACAGAAGACAGGTAGTTCTGGCGCAGTTTCTGATACTGTTCCGGCGCAATGTCCACTACCCCGTTTTTCTGCGAACGCAGTCGCTGATCCATCAGAATATCGGTACTGGCGCGGGCATACGTGGCAAACAGCTTGCTCAGTTCTTCCGTTTTACGCGCCATCAGCGTGTCAAATTCTGCCTGAGACAACCCTTTATCCCGCAACGTCCTCAGCTCCTTGCTCAGAAACGTTATGCCGACCTGCGCCGATTCGCTGGTAACATTATCCAGATGGATAGCACACTGGGCGCGGCCATACACCACATTACAATCAAAACGCACATTGGTGTCTTTCAGCGGGCTTTTGGTCAGCACCTGCTGCATATGCCAGAACAGCGCTTCACGCGCTAAATCGCTATGCCAGTAACGAGCCAGCGCCTGAGAGTCGCGGATAGGCTGCCACGGCATGTCCCACACCAGCGACAGGATGTCCTGCTTTACGCTGCTGTCCATCAAACTGACTGGCGTCGACGGCATGGCGGACAATACCGGCAACGGAGAAGGCGTCACCCGCTTACCCTGCAATGGCGAGAACACGCGGTCGATTTGCTCGGCGATAGCGCGACTGTCAACGTTACCCACCACATACAGCGTCATGGCATCCGGTGTGTACCAGGTTTTGTAGTATTTGCTCAGCTGTTCGGCATTCACTGAGGCTTTAAGCGATTGCCCCGGCGCATACGACAGCAGTGACGACCCTTTCAGGCGGTAACGCCACCCTGCCTCTTGCGGATTGGTGGGCGCGTTAGCTACCGGGTCAAGCATCTTCGTCGCCGCCGCGATGCGTTTATCATCAATCTGCAACTGGCCTGCGGTGTCCGCCAGCCAGCTCAGTGCATCTTTCAACAAGTCAGGCCGGTTATTCGGCAAGCTCAGATTGTAAGAGGTAAAGTCATACGATGTGGTAGCCGGAGGCAATGGTCGTGTTTCGCTCTCAGACTGTTGCCACAGCGAGGGTAGCTGCCCGGCGGAAAAGGTGTCGCGCGGCAACAATGCCAGGCGCGGAATAAAATGGGAAAACCCCGTCTGTTGCGCATTTTCCGTCAATGAACCGGTGTTAATCATCAGCCGTAGTTCAATCCGGTCGCTGGGACGCTGGGGTGTAGCAAGAAGCTGCCAGCTAAAGCCGTTATCCAGCTTGCCCTGTTGCCAGGCGGGATCGGGTTGTAGTGCTTCAGCCTGCACGTTACCGACGGCAGCCGCCAGCAACACTCCACCAACAAAAAGGCCAAATTTGGTGCCTTGCATGTGAACCCCTACTTTAATCACGAACCAATACAGTATGTTTTTGTGGATTCAGGCGGCATCATCCTGCCGCCTTACGTGTTATACCCCAAATAATTCAAGCTGCAGGATAAGACACTCACGCTTTAAGCAACGTATTGTCCTTCAAGGATAAGACGCCTACGCGCCTTGTAACGCGGCAACCGGGTAAGTGAGGGCAGCCAACGCACCTGCAACTGAAGTATGGCGGTTATATTCGCCTCACAAAAAAAGAGAAGCGAAGTGTACCATCCCGTTAGACAGCGTGCTTTTGTCTATGTCACTGAACAACGTGAAATAAAGAATAAAAAAGTTAAAGACGCCTAAAATCTAGCACAGAATGGATAAGAATTACCCACAGCCCGCGAAGCGAACTGTGGGTAACAAGCAGGAGGGAATGCGTTATCAGGACGGACGAGACTCCGCCGCCGGGCCGTCATTACGACCGGACAGCACATCGTTCATCTTCTTGCTATCAAGCTCTTTACACAGCTTGGCCACTACGACTGTCGCTACGCCGTTACCAACTAGGTTAGTCAGCGCACGAGCTTCGGACATAAAGCGGTCGATGCCCAGAATCAGCGCCAGACCAGCAAGCGGCAGGTGTCCTACAGCGGAAATGGTGGCTGCCAGCACGATAAAGCCGCTACCGGTCACGCCCGCCGCCCCTTTGGACGACAGCAACAGTACCACCAGCAGGGTGATCTGATGCCAGATATCCATGTGGCTGTTGGTCGCCTGAGCGATAAATACCGCTGCCATAGTCAGGTAAATCGAGGTGCCATCCAGGTTGAAGGAGTAGCCGGTCGGAATCACCAGACCCACCACCGATTTCTTACAACCCAGTTTTTCCATCTTCTCAAGCATACGCGGCAGCGCGGACTCGGAAGAGGACGTCCCCAGAACGATTAGCAGTTCTTCACGAATGTAGCGAACAAACTTGAAGATGCTGAAACCAGTAGCTCTGGCGATAGATCCCAGTACCAGCACCACAAACAGGATACAGGTAATGTAGAAGCAGATAATCAACTGCCCCAATTGCACCAGTGAGCCGACACCATACTTACCGATGGTGAAGGCCATCGCACCAAATGCCCCCAACGGTGCCAGACGCATGATCATGTTGATGATGCCGAAAATCACTTGGGAGAAACTTTCGATCACATCGAAAATCAGCACGCCCTTGTCACCCAGACGGTGCAGCGCAAAACCGAACATCACCGCAAACAACAGCACCTGCAGGATGTTACCGCTGGCGAAAGCACCAATCACGCTGGAAGGAATCACATCCATCAAGAACGGCACCACGCCTTGCTTACCAGCTTCAGTCGCGTAATTTGCCACTGCCGCCGCGTTCAGCGACGCCGGATCCACGTTCATACCCGCGCCAGGTTGCAGCACGTTCACCACCACCAGACCGATGATCAACGCCAGCGTACTGACAATCTCAAAATAGAGCAGTGCTACCGCACCGGTACGCCCGACGGCTTTCATACTCTCCATCCCGGCGATCCCGGTGACGACAGTACAAAAGATCACAGGCGCGATCACCATTTTGATTAATTTCACAAATCCGTCGCCCAGGGGTTTCATCTGCTCACCCAATGCAGGGTAGAAATGCCCCAGTAATATCCCGATGGTAATGGCTACAAGTACCTGAAAGTAGAGACTTTTAAATATTGATTTTTTCATAGTGTGACGTCCTTTGATGGGAAAACACACGGGGGACAAAGAACGATAAAGTTGCCGCCTGTGCTTGCGCCGGAAAATAACACCCTGATAACAGAGTGAATACTTTTATAACTTTAGTTTGTGAACATCCGGTTAAAAACAAGAGCTGAATCGCTTCAACAGATTCTTCCCAAAAAACATTGCATTAATTTATCGATAACATCACGCATGAATGACGCGCTTCAAACCTCTCAACAAGCCGCGCCATTCCTCTATTCTGCGCTGATTCATAAGAATTTTTTGTGAATGAGATCACGAGTAACAATCTGGTTAACAAAGCGTAAAACACACTATGTCTGATGGGTAAAAATAGGGGAAATGGCGAGGACGATGCCCTCGCCATGTGTATGTACCGCAGGATGCGGTTATTTACCGCGTGCCAGAGTGGCCAGCAACCGCAGGCTGGACGAGTAGTAATCCTCCGATGCGCCAGGCAGGTCGCTGAGTCCGTCTGCGTTGCCCATCGTCAGGTCACGCACCGCCAGCAAGCCGCCCTGCATATTGTAGGGTGCGGTGTTATTGCTTAGTACATCGATCCAGGCCGGTGTCGTCAGACGGGAATAGTTACGCCAGTACAGTTGGAACGGCACCAGCGCCGTCGTTTTGGCATCGTACCAATACAGGTACAGCGGAATACGGATAGCATCGTAACTGAAACGCGATGGCCAGGCCGTTGCCGGTGCCATTGACCCGTCTGCGTTCAGCGCTACCCAGTCCGTCGGTAATCCGACCTGACCGAAACGCATTTCTCCGACCAGTGACAGGCTATCGTCAATCAGCTTCCGCCACACCTGAAGATGGCTGCGGTTAGCAAAGTCGCGCCAGGCCGGGAACAGGAAATATGACGGGTTAAGGACAACATAACTGTTCTTGTTGAAGCCATAGGCCCCAGGCAACATCACGGTGCGGTCCGCAAACTGAATGATATCGTTGGCGATAATGGCTTTCTGGATACTGTCCGACGCCTGCAGGTATCGGTTGTCCTGCCATTTATTTCCTGCTTTTAACAACGCCCAGGCGATCAGCACATCACCATCCGAGGCGTTGTTTTTATCCACTACCGGGTTGGCCGCCGACGGGTCGTAACGCCAGTAGAACAAACCGCTGGTCGTGTTCTGCAAGTGGCTTTGCGTCCAGTTCCACAGGCTATCGAACGCACGCCGATCACCGTAATACACCGCCATCAGCATGGCGAATCCCTGGCCTTCGGTATGGCTGACATTCTTGTTGCCGGTATCCTGAATACGGCCATCTGCGGTCATGAAACGGCTTTTGTAGATTTCCCAGCCGTTTGCCGCCGTTGCCGATGCACTGAACAGTACTATCAGCATCAATGCCCAACAACGCCACATTGGCTTGACCATTACGCCTCCGGCTTAGTGTTGGTAACGGAACAACAGGGTGGATTCATTGCCGGTTTCTTCGCAGGACAACGGCACCGACTCGACGCCGCCCTGCTCACGCAGCCAGCGGCTATACAGCCCTTGCAACACCGCCGCCATCGCCATACGCCATCTGACGCTGCCCGGCGTATTCACGGCAACGGGCAACGCCAGATGATAAATCTCCAGTCGATCTTCATACGGGCGCAGGTCCACGCATCCCCAATGAAACTGCGACAGCACCCGGTTGATCTCCTGTTCCAGATCCATCACCGTTACCGCCTCTGACAACGGATAGCGCTCGGCCAGTTGCCCGCCCATGTGGCGTAAAAATGCCAACCCTTCCTGTTCACCGGCGTTATCCATCATCCCGTTGACGATCACCCCGAACAGATCCACCCAACCGGGTGACAATTGCTGCTGGCGATAATAATTCAATGCTTGCTGTTGCAAGTCACTCATGCTTATTTGCCTCCGAGCCCGTAGCGGAAATAGAGCTGGGCCGTGGTTTCGTTATAGTTGCCAAAAGTGTCATAGCCCATCTGTCCGCCAACGGTCACGTCTTTGGTGACGCGATAATCCGCGCCGACATGCACGTTATAGCCAATGCCGCTCTTGCTGTCGCCTGCGTAGCGGGATTCTGTTGACCCACCTCGCGCCACCGCATTTTCCAGCAGTGTTTGCAGATTCGGGTCATTCGGGAAATACGCACTGCCGTCACGCGAGTAGGATTGATACCCCACCGTCACACCCGCCTTGACGCTCAGGTCGTCGTATTTCTGGCTCCACTCAACCGGCAACGACAACGACACATAGTTCTGCGGGCTAAAATAGCCGCCCTGACCGTAGCTGTAATAACTGAGGTCCTGAGAGAAGTTCATCCAGCCCAGGTTTACACCGACTTTCAGTTCACGATCGTTACTGTGGATTGGACGAACATAAACCCCCGTATTCGCCATCGCGCCGGTGTTGTTCTTCACATTTTCGCCAAGATAACTGTACAGGCCGCCACCGCCATAAAGACCGATATCGCCATTATCATAGCTCAACATCACGTTGCCGCCGTTCTTGGTGACTTGCCCCCAGCGCTTGCCGGTCAGTTGGTCACGACTACCAACGTAAGACAGCAGGCTATCTGTCACCGCACGGCGTTCACCGGTCACTATCAGCGTCAGGAAATCGGTCAACTTAGGTGACCATTGTGCACCACCCACCAGCGTATTCAGCTCCTGACCCAACGGCGTACTGCCAAGGTCAACCTTATAATTCTTGCCGATCAACGCCAGATTCAGTTCTGCACCGGACATCCGCTGCTGCTTGATAGCACTAGCACCATTAGGACCAGACAACCCTAATGCAGCCTGAGCTTCCGGATTTTGAGACTGGAATAACGACTGAACGCCAAAAGTCTTCAGGCCGTTGCCATCCACAGAACCGGCATTCATGGTAACGGGGGTGACACCGAAATTGATGCGCGAGCTGCCAAACAGGCCGCTCGACCAGGTTAGTGGCGCTTTCGCTTCGGTAAATCGGCTCAACCCCGAATCGCCATCGCGGGCGCGAATCTGTACCCCAGCCTGCACCCAACCGCCGGTATCCCGCTCCAGATCGGCCATCATGCCGTTAATCTGTGTCAGCGTAGCGGCCTGTTGCTGTGAGGCGGAAGCGCCTGTTGCCACCGTGGTGTCGCCACTGGCAACGCCGTTACGCTGCTGCCACGGCATCACACTGCCATAGGAGGAAGGGCTGCCAGCAACGCGAGTAACCGCCGACGTCGAACGATCGATGAACGGGTTGTCCGTCATCGCCAGTCCGCCAATCGTCGGCGTGCTTCCTGGTGCAACCCCCGCCATCCCCACTGCTTTTGAGCGGGCGGCTCTCAGGTAAGCCAGCGCCTGATCGCGATTCCCCTCGGCGTCCGCGATCCGGGCCAGCAGCAACAAGCGCTCCGGCGTCTGCTCACCCTGCAAACCGGTAGACAGCGCATGTGCCTTTGCCGTGTCATGGCGTTCCAGCGCCACATTAATGGCACCGACACGCGCGTCCTGCGTCGGGGTATCGTGCAACAATAGGTAGTCGTAAACGTCTGCCGCTTCTTTGTTCATCTTGCCGGACTGGTATAGCCGGGCCATGGCGAACATCAGATCGGTATTTTTCGGATCGCGCTGCAACGCACGGGCCAGCTTGTCGTAAGCCTGCGCATACTGCTGGTTTTCGCGCAGACGGTCGGCCTCGCGCACCACGAAACCGGTACGCAAGCCATCCAGCTGCGTCGCACTACTGCGCGCCACCAGCTCCGGGCGGCTCAACCACGACTGCGCTTCATCGCTCAGCCCGGCCTGATTCAGTACCCCAATCTGGTCAGCGTAATCGCCCGCGCTGCCCTGCACGCCACGTTGCATACTGTTACGCACCACCGCTACCGCAGCGGCGGTTTCGCCAGCCGCCGCCAGCGACTGAGCCAGTTTGCCTGCATCAGCCGGGTTTTCCGGCGGTGCCACCGACAATGCCCGCAGGGTGTTGGCCGCGGCGGCGTTCTCGCCCCGCGACAAATACACTTGTGCGGTCGCCATTTGCAGATTGAAATTGACCCGCTGCGCCAGGCTCCGGGTGTCTTCATTCTGGTTATGCGGCGGAATGCGTGACAGCAACGTGCTGGCCTGCTGCCAGGCATTATTTTCGCTGGCGAACAATGCCGCGGCGTACAGGTCATCCGCACTGGCACCCGCACGGAACAACGGTTGCATGACCGAGGTAGCGGCAGCCGTATTACCCTGCTGCTGGTAAATCCGGGCCAGATCAAGCTTCAGCCAACCATCGTTCGGGAAACGCGCCATGCCTTGCTGCAACAGACCGATGGCGCGGACGGTATCGCCCGCCGCCAGTGCCTGTTTGGCTTCACTGCGCACCGGCGAGCTGGTCGCAACCGGGCGCGGTGCCATGCTACGCCGCACGATCTCCGGCAAGGCCGCGAACAGCGTATTGGCCTCGGCAGTGCGGTTCTGCTCGCGCAGCACGTAAAACAGCCCTTCTTTGGCGCTGCGGTTGTCGGCATCCGTTTGCAGAATGTCGCGGTACAAGCGTTCCGCTTGTGAGAAATTGTTGGTGCGGCGCAACACATCGGCCCGGAACAGTTTCGCCGTCAGTCCTTTGTCGCCACCGGCCTGCGCCAGCGGCTCGCTCAGGGTCAGCGCCTGCGACGTATCGCCATTTTTCATCGCCTGCTGGGCATTCGCCAACTGAGCGTAGAAACGCGCGTCTTCCGCCTGCTGCTGACGCTGCGTACTGTTCTCGCCGCCTTGCCGCGCCGCCCGCTCCAGATAAGATGCCGCAGCGGAAAAATCACCGCGCCGCTGGGCAGCGTACCCCATCCCCGCCAGGGCATCCGCGTCTTCCGGGTTCGCCTTCAACACCTGGCTGAAAGCGGTCTGTGCGCTGGAAAGGTCACCGCTGTTGAGCGCGGTAAAGCCTTTGTCTTTCTCGCTGCCGCCCACGTTCTTGCGGTAATAGTCCATCACCGTCGTGTCCTGCGGGTGCCGCTGCTGGTAGAGCTGATAGAGCGGCGCATCGTCTGCTTTCGGCCCCAGCCACAGCAACGCCTGCCGCATCCCCTGATCGGCATCGGCGCTGCCAGACGCCAGCCCACTGAGGATTTGCACCCCTTCGCGACGGGTCGGCTCCTGATAGGTCAGCGCCTTACCGAGCGCCACGGCGGCATTGGTGTCCTGCGGGTGCGCCGCTGCAAATTCACGCAGGTGGTCAATCGCCTGCGGCAACAGCGTGCGGTCGCCCGCCATCGTCAAATAATATTCCGCAGCAATGCTGGCGGGCGGCTGGGTGCCACTGAACAGATTGCGCCAGGTTTGCAGCGAGGCGCTGATATTGCCACTGCGCGCCTGCTGACGCGCCAGCGCCAGTTGCGCCTGCGGAATGGTCGCGGCCTGACGGGCGTTGTCCAGCGCCTGCAACAGTGGGTCCTGCGGCGATGCCTTGCTCAGGCGTTCGCGCCATTTGGCCGCGTCGGCACTGTCGCCGCTGTTCTGGGCATACAGCGCCATCAGATAAAGCGCGCGCGGGTTGTTGGCATCCACCAGCAGGATTTTCTGCAATGCATCACGCGCCAGGTCGTCGTGAGAGCGCTGATGCCAGTAATCTGCCTGTTCAAACAGCGCCTGAAGCGCCGGATTTGTCTGCGCCGCCAGCGCAGAAGCGGATAGCACGCCGCCGACCACTACCCCGGTGAGAGACAGTGACTGACGGATGCGGGCTGTTAATGTTGTCATCTTCATTGGTGGTTCGCTTATTTTTTATCCACACCCGCATCGCGTCGGGTTGACAGCCGTTTCTCCGCCAACCGTCGGAGAATTGACGCCAGACTAAGCCCTACGGCCGCCGCCAGCAGCAACGCCGCCAGCGCCAGCAACACCGAGTGCTGATTGGCGTACCAGACAATCATCATGTACCAGGGCATTTCGCCGCTGGGGAACTGCGGACCGACCCGGAAACTGCGCACACCGTTTTCATCGGTGATGATGGCGGTATCGCCCCGCACCGCGGCGTTGATGTTCGGCGAGTTCAGATCGCCATACAACCGCAATAACTGTTCATCACCACTGCCGGTGGCAACCACCACCACACGCGCGGGGTTCCACGGCGATCGGTAGCTGAGGAAACCGCGCCAGGCCTCGTTGGATGAAAAATAGCGGTCCGCATCCCGCGGTGCGCGGTCCCAATCACCGGTCAACAGGGTGCGAGCACGTTCCCATGTACCCGGCGCTTTCACGCCGAAGGTGTGGCTGTTCACCGTGTAGGGCGAGCCAGACAGCAGGTTCTGATTGAACGCGGTCTGCGGCTGCGTGGTCACCGCCAATACGTCGCTATTCTCAAGCTTCTGGCGATCCGCCGCGTTGGTCGGCAAGCCGAACATCACGCGGTTGTGATTGAGACTCACACCGGTGGCATCGCTGGCGCGTCCGGCCAGATCCAGCAACAAGCCGATTTCAGCATCGCTGGGCTTTTCCGGCAGCAGCATCACCGTCTGGGCATAATCCGCCTGACGGGTAAACGGAAACGCTGCACCAACGAAATAGGACAGATTTGGCAGCAGGGTGAAATGGCGCGTGCGGCTCAGATCGATAGACGTGCTGTCGGCAATCTGGCTCTTGATGTTGTTGTTGAGCAACACACTGCACGGCGCGTCGTCTTTCGCACGAATATTGAAATAGAGCTGGAACTGGTTATAGCCATAAATCAGGTACGGCTCGACCTTCAGCGTATAGCTTTCCTGACGGGTATCGCCGCCCATTTCACGCCACAGTTGCTGCAACACGCCGATTTTGTTCACCGTCAGGTTGCGCAGAAAGGTGCCGTTGAGCATCACGTTCAGGTATGAGCGGCTTTCGTCAATCCAGCTTTCCGACGGAAAACGGTAGTCGACTTTCACCGGAATGGTGTCGCCGTCCCACAGGAACAAGTCCGGCGCAGCGCGGAAGTTGATGCGCAACGCCTCATGCCACAGCCCGCTGACTGTCATGCTTTGATCGGCGCGCAACAGTTCGCTTAACCGCACCGGCCGGTCGGTGTTGATCCAGCGCGGCGCGTCGTAGGCGCGGCGGAACGGTATGGTCTGCTGCGCCACCGCAAGGGTTGACGCATCGCCAGTGAGTGGCTGGCTGACCAGACGGTACGCCGCCTGTCGCAACTGCTCGTCATCCTTGCCTATAACCAGCATCAGCTTGTAAACCGGGTTTACCGGGTTATCAATCAGTTGCAGCGTGGGGCCGGTCACCTCCGGCAGCGTTAGCGTGCCCACTTTGTCCCCAGGACGGCCAAACACCATGCCGCTCTTCTCGGGTAATGCGTCGCGTATCACCGGGAAAGTCACGCCGTAGCCATCCATGCGCATCCCCAGCCAGGAGGCCACCAGCGATGCCGCACTGACCTGCTCAGGGGTGACGTCGGCCGGGAATACCATCGGCACGGTGGCGGGCGTCATCTGCAACGGGTCGATAAACGGACGCGGGAAATTCTCCAGCCGGGTGCCGATATCCAGTTGCTGACCTTCCAGATTCAGGGTGGTGGTCGGCAGAATCGTCAGGTTGTAACGGGTCGCGCTATCGCGTTCGCACAGCAGGCGATCGGCGTCATTGATGCGAAAACTCAGGTTGTTGCTGGATACCACCATCGCGGCGGGAATATCCAGCTGAAACAGGGTGCTGTCGCCAGTGGCAGCGTTGAGCGGCACGGTGCCGAGCGGCTGACCGTTCAACATCAGTTGCATCGAGGTATTCAATGCCGCCAGTTCAGGCGACACCCGTAGTGCCAGATCCAGACGCGCGTTGGTCACCACCTGATCGCCCGGCAGGGTGAAAATCACCCCAGCCTGTGCCTGACCGCCTGCCAGCGTGATCCCATGCGTTTGCCCCATCTGTGCCACGGAGACGCTGCTAGCCAGCGGCTGGTAACCCGCCATCGGCTCGCCAGCAGGTGCCGGTAGCAGCATCGAAGGCGTGGTCTGCAACGGTGACACAGCAACATCAGGGGCCGACGGCACCGCGGCAGGCGTCGCCATCGGCGGTATCACTGGCGACGTTATCGGTGGCATCGGCGGCAACGCCGTGCTCGGGGCCGCCGCAGAGTCCGTGACCGGTGCGGCTTCGCTCGTCACTGGTTGTGGGTTGCCGCCACCAGGGCTAAGCATGGCAGGCAGCGGTTCATCCGCCGCATCACCCGCAGCAAACGCCCCGGCGCCGCCCAGCGCTAACACGCTACCCACACACAGGGACAGCAGCGCTTTCATAAAACGTGGCGTCATCATGCTGCGACGTCCTCCTTCTTCAGGTTCGCTTTTCTACCGCGACCTCGCAAACTCATCCAGAAGAACGCACAGACTGTACGAACCACAGCCCACAGCGAACGCAAAGGGCGATCCTGCGGCCAGGGGTTATTCATCCAGGCATCCGCACGCGACAACACGACTCGCACCAGTGCCCGACGCTGGGCTAATGGAATATCGACGAACTGCAGACGAATGTTGTCGTCATCCGCCGCCACCAACTGCACTGACAGGCAAATTTCGCTGGATTGCAGCAACAGTTCAACGGCTTCGATTTCATCGGTTTTATGACGCTGATCCGGCGCTTTAAGCTGCACCCCACCCATCGACAGGTTGACGGTGGTCGTGCGGGACGCAATACCACTGGCGTAATGGATAATGGCGGGGACATCCACATCAATGCGGATGGTTTTACGTACTTGTTTAGTTTCCCGTGCCACCGCAATCGCCGCCAGCAGGGTTAGCAAACTGAACAATGCCCACACCACGTTCAGCACGATCACATAGGGGTCAACGTTGAAATAATCATGCGCTGCGATACGGGTAATACCGGCCAGAACGCCAGCCCCCAACAAAACAGCAGCAACGATGTGCGGCCGCACAATGCGGAAATCAAAGAAACCTTCATCAAGCAGGCCGCCTTTATCGGTCACATTGAACTTGCCGCGCTTCGGCGAAAACAAGGTAATCAGCGTCGGGAATACCAGATGGAACGCCATCACCGTTTCGTAAATCTCGCCCCAGAAGCTGTACCGGAAACGCCCGTTCATACGCGAGTTGAGGTACATCGATATCATCAGATGCGGCAGCGCATAGGCAAAGATCATCGCGGCAGAGGCATGAATGATATTGAGGTTGAACAGCAGGTAGGCCAGCGGCGCGGTCAGAAACACCACTCGCGGCAGACCAAACTGGAAATGCAGCATGGCATTGAGGTAACACAAGCGCTGCGGCCAGCTCAGCCCGCGCCCCAACAGCGGATTATCGACCCGGAAAATCTGCGTCATGCCTCGTGCCCAGCGGATACGCTGGATCACGTGCAATACCAGCCGCTCGGTCGCCAGCCCCGCCGCCAGCGGAATCGACAGAAACGCGGATTTCCAGCCTTTTCGCTGCATCTTGATGGCGGTATGCGCGTCTTCCGTCACGGTTTCCACCGCAAAACCACCGATCTCATCCAGTGCAGTACGACGAATCACCGCGCAGGAGCCGCAAAAAAAGGCCGCGTTCCACAGGTCATTACCTTGCTGCACCGGCCCGTAAAACAGCGCACCTTCATTTGGCATATCACGCGCCGCACGCAGGTTGCGTTCGAACGGGTCCGGCGAATAGAAGTAGTGCGGTGTCTGCAACAGCGCCAGCTTCGGGTCCGACAGGAACGGGCCAACCGTGGCTTGCAAGAAAATGCGCTTGGCAACGTGGTCGCAGTCAAATACGCAGATTAATTCACCCTGCGTCAGTTTTAGCGCGTGGTTGAGGTTACCGGCCTTGGCGTGCGCGTTGTTATCGCGGGTAATGTAGCCAATGCCAACCTGCGAGGCGAAAACGGCAAACTCGCTGCGCCTGCCGTCATCCAGCAGATAAACCTTCATTTTGTCGCGCGGATAGTCGATACACTGCGCCGCCAGTACCGTATCCCGCACCACATCCAGGCTTTCGTTATAGGTCGGGATATAGATATCCACCGTCGGCCATAGCTGGGTGTCTTCCGGCATCGGCTCAATCACGCGCTCCAGCGGCCAGACCGTCTGGAGAAAGCCCAATAACAGAATCACCCAGACATAGAACTCGGCGATAAATAACCCGATGCCAAGAATAGCTTCAATTTCAGAATTGAAATGCAGGGTTTCCGTTGCGCGCCAGTATATATAGCGTGTCGAGGTCAATATCGACATCACCACCAGCACGACCGTAATTTCCCGGCGCTTATTCAGCCCCAGTAAAAACATCAGCGCTATGCTGATTAGACCAAATATGTATTGTTTTTCACTGTCCATCGGCGTGATAACAATCACCGCCGCAACCGGTAGTAATAACAACAACAACGTTAAAAACAGGATTTTTTTCATCGATTATCCTGATATTTAATGGATAGGAAACGTCCGCGCGAGCATGACTCACGCTGAAAAAAACAGCCAAAGAATGTCAATGTGGTACAGGCTGAGACTGACCAGCCACTTAAGTGGCCGGAACAGCCTGATAAGCTGGAAAATCGGCGTGAACTTCTCCGTTGCCAATTCTGATATCCAGCAAAGCCGCAACGCGTTTTCCGATAAGCTCAATATCAAACGCAGCGGCAGAAACCGGGCTGAAATCAAAAATGGAGCGTTGGGAGGCATTGGCTTCAGCGACACTCTCATCCCGGTGTACGCTGCCAATCAGTTTGTCCGGCATACGCTGCTGAACAAACGACGAAACCTGGCTGCTGATAGCACGACGGTTATCCGTCTGGTTCAGCAGCAGGTAGTAACCTTTTTTCCGGTTCAGTCGCTGACCGGTCAGTTTGTTGTCTTCGATATGCGGCATCAGCGACAACGATGCCGTATCTGCCATCATCACCACCAGATGCAGGTCAGCCAACTCCGTCATGGCTTTCAGCGCCGGACTCGGTCCAGGTGGAAAATCCGCCACGATCACCAACCCCGGATAGTTCATCACCGAGCTGAGGCCGCGTTTGAGAAACTGCGGATCGCTGACCAGATTATGCTCAAACGCCAACCGTTGTTCTTCGGTGACGTTGCCGTAAGGCAGCACGAAAATATTATCGTCAGTGGTCAGAATGGACTGGCTCCAGTCTGCCGTTTCGTCGGACCTGGCGACATAACCGCGCTCATCACCAAGCGGTACGCCAAAATGCAAGCGCAACGCATTCTGCACATCGAAATCAATCGCCAGCACCTTGCTGCCACCGCGGGCCAGCGCATAGGCCAGATTAGCCGCCATGGTGGTTTTGCCGACGCCACCTTTCGGAGAACACACACAAACTAACGGCATAACGCAATCTTCTCCAACAAGGGTTTCAACAACATAGTCTTGGATCCCGAATGAATTTCATCATGACGGTGGTGTCTGAATAGCTGGCGGAACCGACCAGCGTCGGAGGCAACGTCCGCCTCGCTCGCCGCCGCAAACCTCAGCGAATGCGAGCGCACCGCGTCAGGCGGCACCGCATCTATAGTCTGGTTCGCCGGTTGCAGCGTTGGGGCCGATGGTGGTGTCAATGCCGATGATGGTGTCAATGCCGATGATGGTGTCAACACGGCCGATTGCGGCATCGGAACCGGGGCAGCTTCAGCTGTCGGCAGCGAGGCGGCAACAGCATTAAACAGGGAATGCTGATGGCTCCCGGAAGGGTTAGCGTTCACGCCGGATAATGGCACGGCGTGACGAGGCACCGCCGAAGACGACGTAGCCGCGGATAAAGCATGTTGGCTCACCGGCACAGGCTGCGCGATACTCACTGGCTGAGCAGCAAATAACGTGTCGTCGCCAGCCTGATTGCGCAACAGCTGTTTCATAATGGGCCAGACTACAGTCTCAGATTGCAATACCTGTCCGGACATGTCCCTGAAATCAATATCTTTTATCTGGGCTTTGTCCTTAAAGCGCTGCATATCATCATAACTTTTCATCTAACTTACATTTCCCTGGAAAAGGGTGACGGCAAATATGGCGCTGGGCAACAGCGCAAAAAACAATCTTTTCGGATTAGTCTTATACCGATATTTGTGACGAAGGTAAATTACTCTGGGAAAATAAACAAACCATCCATAAGTAAACCCTTTCATCTCTAACTATCTGAAAAAACATCATTCACCCGGCTGAAATTTCACTATATAGATAGTTAACCAGCGGGCAATAACAGCAGAAATTAATGGATGGCATCGGATGATAAATAGAGCGGCGTGAAGATAGCGCAGTGTACGCCTGAAATCCATGATTAAATATTCACCAAATTGTTAAAATAAATTAATTGTTCGAGCTTCTCTGACTCCTCCTGCGTATCTGCCCTTGTTTTTACCAGCATCCCGCCCGGGCCGACATTTGTGCCTTGGCAATGGGATAAGGCCGGTTTCACAGTCTTATCCCGCCACGTCAGAGCTGACGAGCCAATCGCAACGACCATAACCGCGCGCCAAAGACATTAACCAACAGCCCCAGCATGACCAGCAACGCGCCCAATAGCTGCCCGGTCGATAGACTTTCGCCCAGCAACAACGCTGCACTAAGGATACCGACCACCGGCACCAGCAGCGACAGCGGTGCCACCCGCCAGGTTTCATAACGCGACAGCAGGTTACCCCAGATGGCGTACCCAATCAGCGTGGAAATAAACGACAGATACATCAGCGCCAGCACAGTAGATAAGCGAATAGACGTCAGGCTGGCGACGATGGTGTCACCACCTTCGAACAGCCAGGAACAGAGCAGGAACGGGCCAACCGGAATCAGCGCACTCCACACCACCAGCGACATGGCGTTCACCGGGTGGTGGCGCATAATCTGCTTGTTGCAGATGTTGCCACAGGCCCAGGAGGCCGCCGCCGCCAGCGTCAGCAACAACGTGGTCAGCGTCATACCCGGCGACGAGGCGTTCGCTGTATTACTCTGCGCCAGCACCACCATACCCAACGCCGCGACCAGCACGCCCAGCCATTGATTCCACTGCAACCGTTCGCTCAACCACCAGGCACCCAGCATCAGGGTAAAGAATGCCTGCGCCTGGAGTACCAGCGACGCCACGCCCACCGGCATCCCCATTTTGATGGCACAGAACAGAAAGGCGAACTGCCCGAAACTGATGGTCATGCCGTATGCCGCCAGCCAGCGCAGCGGCAACGCGGGGCGCGGCACCAGCAGGATAGCGGGCAGCGCCACCAGCAAAAAGCGCAGCCCGGCCAGTAGAAACGGCGGCATGTCATGCAGGCCGATTTTCATCACCACAAAATTAATGCCCCACACCACCACCACGCACAACGCCAGCAACCGATCTTTTATTGTCATTTTTTACCCTGTCGTTAAGAACCACACCTACTGATTAACCTACTGGTAAATCGGTACTGCCGACAGACACAGTTGCGCGCAATAACAGGTAATACAGAGCGCCGGTGTACAATCACGATATCCGGTTTCATCACGATATCCGGTTACAACCGCCACATCCGGTTTAAGAGAGACATCACGCCTGCCCCTTCCTTATCTCCGCACAAACGGTGTACGACAGATTGCCTGTCGCCTACGCTTCAACGTAACCTGTCGGCATCACTGCTGAATTCAGGGCTTCCCGATGTCAGACACCCCCCGCTACCGCCAGATTGCCGATCACTTCATTCGGGCCATCCAGAGCGGCACCCTGCCTGCCCATCACCGGCTCCCGTCGGTGCGGGCGCTGGCGCAGCAGCATGGCACCAGCGCCACCACGGCGATGAAAGTGCTGCGCACGCTGGAAAATGAGCATTTCGCCCTCGCACGGCCCAAATCTGGCTTTTTTGTCGCCGACACGCGCCGCAGCAACGCCATGACGGCGGTCCCACAGCCGGTCGCGCTGCCGGTGCTCGACGAACAAACCGAATTGCACCTGTCGCTGGTCGGCACCGAATGCCGGGTGCGGCTCGATTTGGCTAACGGTGATAACGCGCTCTATCCGCTGAAAAAGATGGGGCAGCTCATCCGTCAGGCCAGTTACACCAATCCGATGATGCTGGGCAACGACGTCAAAGGCAGCGGCTATTTGCCGCTAAAAGAAGAGATCGCCCGGCGGGCGTTGGATTACGGTTGCCATCTGCATCCCGACGATATTTTGATCACCAACGGTTGTATCGAGGCGCTGTCGCTGTCATTGCGGGCGGTGACCCGTAGCGGCGACGCGGTGGCGGTGCAGTCGCCCTGCTATTTCGTGCTGTTGCAGATGTTGCGCAATCTGGGGTTACGGGTAGTGGAAGTCGGGCAAGACACCAGCGGGCATATGGATGTGGACCAACTGGAGTCGCTGTTCAGCCAGCGTCAGGTGAGCGCGTTCATCTCGCTGACCAACATCAACAATCCGCTCGGCACCAGCTTGCCGGATACCTACAAGCGCCGTATCGCCGACGCAGCGGACCGGCACGGCATCGCGTTGATTGAAGACGATACCTTCGCCGATACCGCTTTCGGCGAACAACGGCCGTTTCCATTACGCGCGTTCAGCCCCAATGTGCTGCTGTGCAACGGCTTCTCCAAGACGGTCGGCCCTGGCATCCGCATCGGCTGGGTCAGCAGCGCACACTGGCAGCGCAAACTCGCCGCCCTCAAATTCACCTCCACCATGGGCACGTCGCTGACACCGCAGGTGGCGCTGGCCGAACTGTTGCGCAACGGCGGTTACGACGCTCACTTGCGCAAACTACGCCGCGAACTGGCGCGCCAGGTTGCCCGGCTGCGTCAGGCGGTGCTGCATGACTTCCCGGCAGGCACTCAAGTCTCGCAACCGGAAGGCGGCTACGCCATCTGGGTCACGCTGCCGCCGGGCTGCTGCTCATCGCGCGATCTGTTTTCCCGCGCCCGGCAGCAGGGCATCGGCATCGCGCCGGGGCACATTTTCGCCACCGACCGGCGTTACGACCACTGCCTGCGGCTCAACGCTGGTTTCGGCTGGAATGAAGAGGTACACGAGGCTATTCAACTGCTGGCGCGTTGGGTGCGGGAGAGCAAGTCAGAGGCGTAATGCGGCAAAGGTTGCTATGTACAGGGAAATGGAGCCTGGAAACTGCGCTCGGTGACGGATCTGGACGAGATGTTTACCAAAAATAACGGATAACGGCTAAAAACACTCAGCCGATGCTGCGTATAAAAAAACAGCCCCGATTTTAGCCGGGGCTGTTTTTATTTCACCACCAGCGTCAGCTTACCTGACTGTCTTCCTGTTCCACCGCAAAGCAGGCGACCAGTTGCTCGCCGTGCGGTTTCAGTTGCGGCTGCAACTGGGTGCAGGTGCCGAAACGGTGCTGGCAGCGGGCGTTGAAGGCGCAGCCCGGCGGCGGACTGAGCGGGCTTGGCAGCTCGCCGGTCAGCTTGATGCGTTCGCGGCGGGCATCCGGGTTCAGGCGCGGCGTGGCGGACAACAGCGCCTGGGTATACGGGTGGCGCGGGTTGCTGAAAATGGCGTCTTTGCTGCCTTTCTCCACGCAGCGGCCCAGATACATCACCATCACTTCATCAGCAATGTGCTCCACCACCGACAGATCGTGGGAGATGAATACGTAAGACAGCCCCAAATCCTGCTGCAAATCCATCATCAGGTTCAGTACCTGCGCGCGTACCGACACGTCCAGCGCGGACACCGGTTCGTCGGCGATCACCACGTCCGGGTCCAGCATCAGACCGCGGGCGATGGCGATACGCTGGCGCTGGCCGCCGGAAAACATGTGTGGATAGCGGTCGTAGTGCTCGGTTTTCAGGCCCACTTTCGCCATCATCGCCAGCGCTTTTTCACGGCGTTCCGCCTTGGTGAGATCGGTGTTGATCACCAGCGGTTCTTCCAGAATCTGACCTACCTTCTTGCGCGGGTTGAGCGACGCGTAGGGGTTCTGGAACACGATCTGAATTTTCTGCCGACGCAGCTTCTGCGCCGCCGGGTCCGGCTTGAGCAGGTCCTGCCCTTGATAGTACAGCTCGCCGTGCGACGGGGTTTCAATCATGGTCAGCAGGCGGCCCAGCGTCGACTTGCCGCAACCGGACTCGCCCACCACCGCCAGCGTCTTGCCGCGCTCCAGCGTAAAGGACACGCCGTCCAGCGCTTTCACCAGTCGCTCCGGTGCGAACAGCCCTTTTTTCACCGGGTAGTGTTTTTTCAAATCAATCGCTTCGAGCAGGTACGGCTGCCCGGCGGCATTCATGGTCTGGCTCATACGGTTGGCCTCCCCGCATCATCCAGCGGTGTATGACATTTCACCTGACGACCGGGGATATCCCGCATCTCAGGCTCTTCCTGACGGCAACGATCGCTGGCGTACGGGCAGCGCGGATTGAGCAAACAACCGTTCGGCCGGTCATACTTGCCCGGCACCACGCCAGGCAGCGACGCCAGGCGGGACTTGTCCACCGCGAATTCCGGCAGCGCACGCAGCAGCGCCTGGGTATAGGGGTGACGTGGAGCGCGGAAAATGTCCGCCGCTTTGCCAGATTCCACCACCTGCCCGGCGTACATCACGATGATGTGGTGCGCCGCTTCCGCCACCAGCGCCAGATCGTGGGTAATCAGGATCAGCGCCATGTTCTCTTTCTGCTGCAACTCCAGCAGCAGTTCGATGATTTGCGCCTGAATGGTCACGTCCAGCGCCGTCGTCGGTTCGTCGGCGATCAACAGCTTCGGTCGGCAGGCAATCGCCATCGCGATCATCACGCGCTGGCTCATCCCACCCGACAGTTGGTGCGGATACACATCCAGCCGCGATTCCGGGTCAGGAATCCCCACCTGATTCAACAGGTCGATCGCCCGCTGACGACGGGTTTTACGGTTACCGCCCTGATGCACCTTGATGGCTTCCATAATCTGGAAACCCACGGTGTAGCAGGGGTTGAGGCTGGTCATCGGGTCCTGGAAGATCATCGCCACTTCCGCCCCCACCAGTTGACGCCGTTCCTTGTCGGACAGCGTCTGCAGGTCGCGCTGGTTGAACTCCAGCCGGTCGGCCATCACCTTGCCGGGGAAATCAATCAACCCCATGATCGCCAGCGAACTGACGGATTTGCCGGAGCCGGACTCGCCGACGATGCCGACCACCTGCCCTTGCTCCACCTGATAGCTGATGCGGTCTACCGCGCGAAACGGCAGCCCCTCGTCGCCAAAGTGCACCGACAGTTTTTCTACGTTGAGTAACGCCATCTCTTTACCTCTATCACTGCTTGCTCTGTCACTGCTTGAGTTTGGGGTCGAGAGCATCACGCAGGCCGTCCCCCATCAGGTTAAATGCCAATACCGTCAGCAGAATCGCCAGACCGGGGAACGTCACCACCCACCAGGCGCTCTGCGCAAACTGCAGCACGTCGGAGAGCATGGTGCCCCATTCCGGTGTGGGCGGCTGTGCGCCCATGCCGAGGAACCCAAGCGCGGCCATGTCGAGAATGGCGTTGGAAAAACCCATCGATGCCTGGACGATCAACGGCGCCAGACAGTTAGGGAAAATGTTGACGAACATCTGGCGCAGCGGACCGGCGCCCGCCACGCGCGAAGCGGTGACGTAGTCGCGGTTGACTTCCACCAGTACTGCGGCGCGAGTCAGGCGCACATAGTGCGGCAGTGACACGAAGGTCAACGCCAGCGACGCATTGACGATGGACGGCCCGAAAATCGCCACCAGCACCAGCGCCAGCAGCAGGCTCGGCAGCGCCAGCATGATATCCACCAGACGCATGATGGCAGCATCGACCGCACCGCCGAAGTAACCGGCAACCAGACCGAAGACGACGCCGAGAACCAGCGACATCACCACCACCAGGCAACCCACCAGCAGCGACAGACGTGCGCCGTACATCAGGCGCGACAGCACATCGCGGCCCACATCGTCAGTTCCCAGAATGTACTGCCAGCTGCCGCCTTCCTGCCAGACCGGCGGTTTCAGCAGTGCATCGCGGAACTGCTCAGCCGGTGAATGCGGTGCCAGCACGCTGGCACCAACCGCCACCACCAGCATCAGAATGATGTAAACCAGGCCGACCACGGCCCCTTTGTTACGTTTGAAATAGTGCCAGAACTCCTGCAACGGGGTCATCGGCTTTGGCGCAGTCGTCGCTGCGGATTCGGTAACGTGAGTCATCTCCGCTTCCCCTTATTTCTTATGCCGGATACGCGGATTCACCACGCCGTAGAGCACATCTACCAGCAGGTTCACCAGAATAATCATGGTAGCGACCAGCAATACCCCGCTCTGCACCACCGGATAGTCACGGCGCTGCAACGCATCGATCAGCCAGCGGCCCAGCCCCGGCCAGGAGAAAATGGTTTCGGTCAGGATCGCCCCGGCCAGCATGGTGCCCACCTGTAAACCGATCACCGTCACCACTGGCAGCATGGCGTTGCGTAACGCATGAACCACAATCACCCGCAGGCGACTCAGCCCCTTGGCGCGCGCGGTACGGATATAGTCCTCGCCCAGCACTTCCAGCATCGCCGAGCGCGTCATACGCACAATCACCGCCAGCGGAATGGTGCCGAGCACAATCGCCGGAAGTACCATGTGCATCACGGCATCTTTGAAGTCGCCTTCCGCACCCCAGATTAAGGTGTCTACCAACATAAAGCCGGTTAACGGCAGGGAATCATCCAGAAATAAGGTGTCGCCCACCCGGCCAGATACCGGCGTCAGGTTCAACTGCACCGATACCAGCATGATCAGCATCATGCCCCACCAGAAAATCGGCATGGAGTAGCCGGTCAGCGCCACGCTGACTGCGGTATGGTCGAACATGGAACCGCGCTTGACCGCCGCCAGCACCCCGACAGGAATACCGACGATCACCGCGAAAATCATCGCGCAGACGCCCAGTTCCAGCGTGGCTTTGAACCGCGGCACAAACTCATCCCAGACCGGTATGCGGCTCTTCAGGGACATGCCCAGATCGCCATGCAGCACACCGTTGATGTAGTGGAAGTATTGCTCCCAGAGAGGCTTGTCCAGCCCCAGTTCCGCCATCAGTTGCGCGTGGCGCTCCGGAGAAATACCGCGCTCTCCTGCCATGATCATCACCGGGTCGCCGGGGATCAGGTGCACGAAAGCGAAAGTCAGTAGGGTAATACCGATAAACGTTGGGATAACCAGCCCCAAACGACGGAGTATGAACTGCAACATATCCCGAACTCTCTGTGCTTTCTCTTATTAGAGATAAAGGGCCCGATGGTGCTCGCCATCGAACCTGACATTGCTCACTGCGTTAAAACGGGCGTTGAAGCGCTCCCCTGCCGTTCTCCTACAGAAGAAACAACAGGGGCGATAGCGCTGCCATCGCCCATAAAGGTGACGTGATAAGTAATTAATCTACTGATACGTGATTGAAGCTGTGCACGCCGCGTGGCTCGATAACGTAGCCTTTGACGTTTTTACGAATCGGCTCATACACGGTGGAATGCGCCACGATCAATGCCGGAGCCTGATCGTGCATCACCACCTGAGCCTGTTTGTACAGTTCAATACGTTTAGCTTGATCGGACACCGCACGGGCCGGTTGAATCAGGTCTTCAAACGGCTTGTAGCACCACTTGGAGTAGTTGGAGCCTTTCTTCGCCGCGTCGCAGCTGAACAACGTCGCCAGGAAGTTATCCGGATCCCCATTGTCGCCGGTCCAGCCCATCAGCACGGTCTGGTGTTCACCGGCTTTGGCGCGTTTGAGATACTCACCCCACTCGTAGGTGACGATCTTGGCTTTCACGCCCACTTTCGCCCAGTCAGCCTGAATCATCTCCGCCATGCGGCGGGCATTCGGGTTGTACGGACGCTGTACCGGCATCGCCCACAGGTCGATTTCAAAACCGTTTTCCAGACCCGCTTCCTTCAGCAACGCCTTGGCTTTGGCCGGATCGTAAGCGTAATCCTTAACGTCGTCGTTATAGCCCCACATGGTCGGCGGAATCAGGTTTTTCGCAGCCTGACCGGCACCCTGATAAACCGCGTCGATGATCGCCTGCTTGTTCACCGCGTAAGTCAGCGCCTGACGCACTTTCACGTTATCCAGCGGTTTCTTCTCGACGTTGAACGACAGGTAACCCACGTTCAGGCCCGGCTTCTGCAACAGTTCGATGTTTTTGTCCTGCTTCATGCTGGCCAGGTCCGCCGGGTTCGGGTACGGCATCACCTGACATTCGTCTTTCTGCAACTTGGCATAACGCACGGAAGCATCCGGGGTAATGGAGAAGACCAAACGGTCGATACCCGGCTTGGTGCCCCAGAAGCTGTCAAAACGCTTATAGAGAATGCGGGAATCTTTCTGATACTGCTGCAACTGGAACGGACCGGTGCCGATCGGATCCAGGTCGATTTTCTCCGGCGTACCGGCTTTCAACATTTTGTCGCCGTACTCGGCGGACATGATGGAGGCAAAGTCCATCGCCAGGTCGGCCAGGAACGGCGCTTCAGCGTGGGTCAGTTGGAAGCGGACGGTATAGTCATCCACTTTCTCGATTTTGCTGATCAGGTCATTCATCCCCATGCCTTCAAAGTATTCGTAGCTGCCGCCGGAAACTTTGTGGAACGGGTGGTTGGCATCCAACTGACGCTGGAAGGAGAACAGCACGTCGTCAGCGTTGAAGGTACGGCTCGGTTTGAATTCTTTACTGTCCTGCCACTTCACACCTTTACGCAGATGGAAGGTATAGGTTTTACCGTCGGCGCTGATATCCCATTTTTCGGCCAGACCCGGCTCGATTTCGGTAGTACCGTTCTTGAATTCGACCAGACGGTTGTAAATAGGAATGGAGCTGGCGTCAAAAGTCGTGCCGGATGTGAACAGCTGTGGGTTAAAACCTTCCGGGGAACCTTCTGAGCAATACACCAGGGTTTTTGCCTGTACACCGGCAGCAATAGACAGCGCCAGCAAACCAAGGCTGAGTTTCAGCACCCTTGATTTCATCAGGGATTTAGCCATTACATGAACTCCATTGTGGATGTTGTGTGTCAGTCAGACCTGTTGTTGTCATCGCGATTGTCGTCGTCATGACGGTTGTCATTGCAACATGGCTATCGCGATTGGGGTTATCGCGATGGTTTTTATCGCGGTGGTCTGTACTTTTTTTGTTTCAGCCCGAGGAACGTGTCCAGAGACTGATGTAATAGTAAACAGGGAGAGACAACAGTGCGGGACAAGCAGGAAAACCCCCACTAGCCCTGTCAGATCAACCATAATGATTCCAGGTACTCTGCTGCCCTCCTCCTTGTGACGCCCACAATGTGTCAACAGATCACAATCGCGTCAATATAACCTGTTAGGATTTACAAACAGAAACCACAAAATCATCATGGTATAAAATTAGCTTAAATCGCCACTTTATTGGTGATAAAGTCCGAAAAATGACAATAAAGCAACAGGTAACACCACAAGAACACCATCATGTAATAATTATCACCACATAAGAACTCATAGGAAAATCCTCTCGAATGGTGAATTACTGCACAATAAAGCGTGTTAAAAAGGTTAAAATCAGGTGAAAATACTGACAAAACCCTGATAGGGATGATGTATTCCTATCATCCGTGTTACCCGTTCTGTAACTATTTGCGCACTATAAAAAAACTTTATACCACCGCAGCAAAAGCACCGAGCACATCGGTCGGATGACCGTCGTACCGCGCTCGCTGGTTTCTTCCCCGCCGCTCACAGTATGGCAGAAAATGGCGATGCTGCCGGATAGCAACGATCTCGCCGACATAATCCCAGTTTCAATCATTACATCTCCCTGGAATTTTATTTATATAACTTTTTAAATTTTATTTTTTATTTATCCCTGCCGTGGTAATTTCACATGACTAAAACCAATTACACAGCTAAAACTAACCCGCCTATCTAAATAATCTCACCACAACACTCACAAATTAATTTTAATTACAAAACTTCGAATTAAGTTATTTAAAAGCGAATTGCAGTGGGCTTCACAATTCCCCCATATTTGTAGTGAATGGCTATTATTTTTAACATTTCCTCATGCTAGATTACCTAAAGAACATGCTGGAATAAAAATAACATCGCCTTTTCCCTTTGATGGTGTGTCGCATGGCTGTTGCGCTTTGCGCTCATAACACAATTTTCCACGTCTTGCAGAGCAAGCTTCTTATCTCTGTCCTATGCCGCTACAACAGGGTGAATATAATGAAAAACATTGAAACTGAAATCATGAGTGATAACACACTCGCCACCGCCTCACCATCAAGCTTACTGGAAAGCTTAAATAAAACTCGCATTGGTGCCGTGCCCTTTATTCTTTTTCTGGTCATTTCCACTGTCGTATTTATTGCGGCCTATGCCAGTTTTTTGCCTAAAAACATGATCGGCGGATTCGCCGTTATTATGACCATGGGATTCCTGCTGGCGCATATCGGCCAGCGTATTCCAGTATTGAAAGAAATCGGCGGCCCGGCGATTCTCTGCCTGATGGTGCCGTCCATTCTGGTGTATTTTCATCTGTTTAACGCCAACACGCTGGATACCGTCAAGCTGTTGATGAAAGACGCCAATTTCCTCTACTTCGTCATCGCCAGTCTGGTGGTGGGCAGCATCCTCGGTATGAACCGCGTCATCCTGATTCAGGGCATGATCCGCATGTTCATTCCGCTGGTGGTAGGCACCGCCACCGCGGTGGTGACCGGCCTGCTGGTGGGTAAACTGTTTGGCTACAGCTTCTATCACACCTTCTTCTTCATCATCGTGCCGATTATCGGCGGCGGCATCGGCGAAGGCATTCTGCCGCTGTCACTGGCCTATTCCGCCATCCTCGGTCAGGCTCCAGACGTGTACGTCGCCCAGTTAGTGCCTGCTGCCGTTGTCGGTAACATTTTTGCCATCGTCTGCGCGGGTGTACTGGCGCGCATCGGCGTATGGCGCAGTGACCTGAACGGTAACGGTAATCTGGTGCGTAACGAAACCGATAACGCGCTGTTTGCGGTGAAAGACACGCCGAAAACGGTAGATTTCCATCTGATGGGGGGTGGTCTGCTGCTGATCTGTACCTTCTTCATCGTTGGCGGGTTGTTTGAAAAAGTGCTGCATATCCCCGGCCCGGTACTGATGATTCTGATCGCGGTGCTGTGCAAATACGGCCGTGTTATCCCGTCCAGCATGGAAACCGGTGCCAACAGCTTCTACAAGTTTGTATCCAGTTCGCTGGTGTGGCCGTTGATGATCGGCCTGGGCATGTTGTACGTGCCGCTGGAAAGCGTGGTAGCGGTGTTCTCCGTCGGCTACGTGGTGGTGTGCGGTTCCGTGGTGCTCTCAATGGCGTTGATCAGCTTCTTCATCGCGCCGTACCTGAAGATGTACCCGGTTGAAGCCTCCATCGTGACCAGTTGCCACAGTGGTCTGGGTGGCACCGGCGACGTGGCGATCCTGTCCGCATCCAACCGTATGTCGCTGATGCCGTTCGCACAAATCGCCACCCGTATCGGCGGTGCCTCCACCGTGATCGCCGCCACCCTGCTGCTCGGTTGGTTGGTGTAATACGCCAAGCGGTTCATACGAAAAAGGCCACGGATACCGTGGCCTTTTTCGTTTTAGCGTTATTCGCAGTACTGTCGCAACGCGTCCTGCTTTTCTGGCAGCAACCGGTAAAGGTAGACCGGGCGGCCGGTGGAACCGTAGAGAATGTTGGTGTCGAGAATGCCGGTATCCGCAAGATAGATCAGGTATTTACGGCAGGATACGCGGGAAATACCAATGGCGTTAGCCAGCATTTCGGTGGAAAACTCCGCCCCCTGATTGCCCTCAACCCATTCGCAAACGGTGCGCAGCGTCAGGCTGGTCAGCCCTTTCGGCAGCTTCTTGCGCTCCACCGTCGGGGTGCCGCTGGTGCGACGAATCAGGTTATCGATGTCCGACTGCGCGACAAACTCACGGTGTTTGAGCAGGTTAGCCTCTTCCCGATAGGCGGTCAGCGCCTGTTCGAAGCGGGCGAACTGGAATGGCTTGATCAGATAATCCACCACACCGTAATGCAGCGCTTTCTTGATGGTATACACGTCGCTGGCCGATGAAATGATGATCACGTCCGTGTGTTCGCTGAATTCACGAATCGTGGGCAGCAAATCCAAACCGTTATCCTGCTGCATATAGATATCCAGCAGCACCAGATCGATCTCGCAGTCAGGTTGCATCAGCAGATTTCGCGCCTGCTGCAACGTCGGCACCGTCGCGTAGCAGCTAAACCCGGAAATCTGATTCAGATAACACTTATTCAACTCCGCCACCATGGCGTCGTCATCGACGATCAGTACATTTATCATGGTCAAACTGCCTTAATCATGGTCAAACTGCCTTGCTTGATAAGGGATATTCACAAAAAACTGGGTGTAAACGTCCGGTTCGGATTCAAAATCGATGGTTCCACCGATTTTTTCCAGACTCTGCCGAGTGAGGTACAGGCCGATACCGCGTCCGGTGCCTTTGGTGGAAAATCCCTCCTGATAAATACGCTGCTGAATATCCAGCGCAATACCCGGACCATCGTCACTCACCGTACAGTGTAACTGCCCATCCTGATGATGGAAGGTCACGGCGATCTCGCGGTTTTCCAGACCGGACAAGGCATCCATCGCGTTTTCGATCAGATTGCCCAGCACGGTGATCAGCTCATTGGTGGCCTGAGAATCGTCAGTATCCGGCAACAGACTGTCTTCGCTGATGGACAGCGTAACACCCAAATCCCGCGCCCGATTGATTTTACCCAACAGGAACCCGGCAATCACCGGAGATTTAACTTTTCGGATAATCGAACCGATTTCCGCCTGATAATTATTGGCGGTTTTTAAAATATATTCTTCCAGTTGCGGGTAATATTTTAAATGTAACATCCCGAGAATCACATGCAGCTTGTTCATAAACTCGTGTGACTGGGCGCGCAGGGCGTCGGCGTAATACGACATCCCGGTCAGGCGCTGCAACAGCTGGCTGACTTCCGTTTTATCGCGGAAAGTGGCGATGGCACCGATAATATCGCCCTTCACCACCACCGGCACAGTGTTGATCAGCAACAGATTGCCGTTGAAATTGATTTCCTCATCCTGTCGCGGTGCACCGGTTTCCAGCACCTTTTCCAGATTCATCAGCGCTGGCCAACGGCTGATGGTGCTGCCGATCGCCAGCGTTTCGCCAGACCCATGCTGGCTAAACAACCGCTTGGCTTCGTCGTTGATGATGGTGACACGCAGGTCGGTATCCACCGCGATCACCCCTTCTTTGATTTGCTTGAGCATCGCGTTGCGTTGCTCGAACAGATTGGAAATTTCGAACGGTTCGAAACCCAGCATGATGCGTTTGAGGGTTTTCACCAGAAAATAGGTGCCGAGCAGGCCAACCAGCGCCCCGAACAGGATGGTCCAGGGAATGATCCAGCGGTTTTCGTTAATCACCGACTGCACGCTGGAGAGCGAAATCCCCACCGCCACGACCCCGAGCTGCTGGTTATTTTCGTCAAACACCGGCGTGAATACACGCAGCGCCGGGTCCAGCACCCCGCGGTTCACCGCCGTATTCTCCAGCCCCAGCAGCGCCGGATAGAGGTCATCACCGATAAAATGGCGACCAATCTGCTCAGGTTCAGGGTGGGAATGACGGATACCGTCCATGTCGGTAACGATGACGAATAACAGGTGGTTACGGCTTTTCACGTCCTCGGAGAAACGCTGTACCAGCATCGGATTGCCAATACCTTTCAGGTCATCCACCACGATCGGCGAATTAGCCACGGTGCGGGCAATGGCGAAGGCTTTATCTTTGAGGTGAGTTTCGGTCAGTTCGGTAATGCGGAAAAACAGCAGTGCATAAACCACCAGCAGCACCGAGCCAATCACCGCCGACACCATCAGAATGATCGACGTGCCTAGTTTCAGCGGTGTCTTTTTTTTACTCATCTCTCGCTCCGGAATTCGCATCATCGATCCCACTATCTTAACCTGTTCGCACTATTTCTGCGCCATTTCCACACAGAGAACAAAACCGCCGCCCATATCCGGCGGCGGCGAATCAAACAGATAGGCAAAAGACGATCACCACATCCCCAGCACTTATTACCACATCCCCAAAACCTTCCACCACAGGCTGCCGATGCCCAGCCAGATGGGAATGACCACCAGGCCAGTCAGGAAACCAATCTTCCACCAGGAACCCAGCGACAGGTAACCGCAACCGAACATGATAGGAGCCGGGCCGCCGGAGTAGTGTGTGGTCGCCATAAACAGGTTGCTGAACGCGGCAAACGCCAGCACCGTCAGTACCGGCGGCGCACCCGCTGCAATGGCGATCGACACGAAAATGGCATACATAGCACTGATATGTGCTACCGCGCTAGCCATGAAATAGTGGCTGTAGTAGTACACCAGCAGCAGCAGGCCCACCATCGGCAGCCAGTGCATCCCGGCGACAGCGTGACCAGCGATGCCACCCAGCCAGGCGATCAGCCCCATCTTGTTCAGTTGGGTCGCCAGCATCATCAGCACGGCGAACCACACCACGGTGTGCCAGGCCTCTTTCTCACCGGTTACGTCTTCCCAGCTCAACGCGCGGGTCAACAGCAACACGCTCAGGCCGCCCAAGGCGGTCAGAGTCGCGTCGATATTCAGCGTTGACCCCAACACCCAGAACACCACCAGCCCCAGGAACACGCACAACACGATCCATTCGTTGCGACTCATCGGCCCCATTTCGTGCAGGCGAGTCTTAGCCATCTCACGCATTTCCGGGGTTTTCTTCAGTTCCGGCGGGTAAAAACGGTAGAGCACCAGCGGGATGACGATCAACGACAGCAGCCCCGGCACCAGCGTTGCCGCCGCCCATTCAGTCCAGGTCAGGTGAACACCGAACTGGGTCGCCAGTTTGCTGATCAGCGGGTTACCAGCCATCGACGTCATGAACATCGCCGAGGTGATGGCGTTACACTGGAAAATGGTCTGTACCAGAAACGAGCCGATACGCCGTTGGGTGCCCTGCTCCGGCGTTGAACCGTAAGCTTCGGCGATAGAGCGGAACAGCGGGGTGATAATGCCACCACAGCGTGCGGAGGTTGACGGCATCGCCGGAGAAAACAACAGGTCGGTAAACACCAGACCATACGCTAACCCCAGGCTGCTGTTGCCGAGCTTGCTGATGAACAGAAACCCGATGCGGCGGCCGAAACCGGTTTTAATGAAGCTGCGCGAGATGAAAAAGGCGCAGGCAATCATCCAGATGGTGGGGTCGCTAAACCCAACCAGTACATCCTTAACCGACAGCAAGCCGAGCGCCGAGACGGCGGTGATGCTAAAAATAGCAATGGCCCCAAGGGGGTAAGGGGAGAGAATCAAACCGATAACCGTAGCAATAAATATTGCCAACAGGTGCCAGGCGGTAGGATTAACGCCTTCAGGAACGGGAACAAACCAAAATATAACGGCTATGCCGAGGATAATAAGAAGCTTAACTAACCTGCTGTTATTTGCAGACATACTAACACCACTCAAGATTAAAACGAAATCAGCCGCTTTTACCGGAAGTCCCGTGTTACGAGTGGAGGAGTTGTTTTATTTCTTCATCACCCTTATTTCGCCGTCCGACTATGCGGATAGCGAGTTTTCCGGCGCGCCATCACCATCTTTCATGGCGGGATACAGCCTGACAAACACAACGGGTACAGCATCAGCAAAAAAAAGACGAGAAAACGAAAAGAACAGGGTGCTTTTCTCGTCCCATCAAAATCAAGTGAAGTGATCAACGGGGAAAATAGTATTATAAAAGTGGAATAATCCACTGTTATTTTAATTACTAAACAGGTTTAATAATTTACCCTTTAAAATAAAAACGCCATTTCAAAAATAAATAATTTCGTCGTGAGATAACAAATTTAAAACATGAAATTAACGATGATGTTAATAACAATCCATTAATGAATACTGTTTTCATCACCGTTATTTATTGGTTAATTTGATTCTATTCGGGCAGGAAATAAAATAATTCTGAAGTGTTTTTCGGTATTTTCCCGTTAAATGCGGGAAATAGTCATTAGAAACTCATGTAAACCATCGCCAGCAGCCGGTGACTGGCTGAGAAAAGCGGGACAAGATGTTAAAAAAATGCCCGCGAGTCTCTCGCGGGCGGTCGATGATGGCCGGTTAAGCCTGCTCATCCTGCGCCTTCTCGTGAAGCGCAGGCGCACGGCGGCCAATGGCGATTCGCTGTGGTTGCAGCGCCTGCGGCACGTCACGAATCAGGTCAATGTGCAGCAGCCCGTGCTGAAACTGTGCGTCAGACACATGCAGGTGTTCAGCCAGCGTGAAACTCAGCGAGAACGGCTTGAACACCAGCCCCTGATGCAGGTACTGCGCCTTTTTCTCCGGCAGCGTCAGCGAACCTTTCACGGTCAGGCGCTGCCCTTCCACTTCAATATCCAGCTCTGACTGACGAAATCCAGCCAGCGCCAGCGTAATACGGTAATGGTTGTCATCGACTTTTTCGATGTTGTACGGCGGGAATTCCACCGCTTCCTGAGTGCCCATGGTGCTGGCAAGTTTGTCAAAGCCAATCCACTGACGCAGCAGGGGGGATAAATCGTAGTTGCGCATACTCATAACTCCTTCTGTGAAGCGAGATAACGGTTTCCGGCAGTAGCCGGATCGTCCCCATTCGGCGGACGAACAGATGCAGTCACTCAGAGAAACCTCTGAGATCGGTTCACGCATTGCCGCGGCGTCACACGCCAACGGCATCACGCTTATTTGATTTCGATACGACGCGGTTTCAGCGTTTCCGGGATTACCCGTTGCAGGTCGATGAACAACAAACCGTTTTCCAGGTTGGCACCGTTAATCTGAATGTGTTCCGCCAGCTGGAATTTGCGTTCGAAATTGCGCTCGGCAATGCCCTGATAAAGGTAATTGCGCGGGGTGGCGTCGCCGCTGTGCGATCCTTTGACAATCAGCATGTTGTCGTGCGCGGTGATCTCCAGTTCGCTTTCAGCGAAACCGGCCACGGCAATCGCAATGCGGTACTGGTTTTCGTCAACTAATTCAACGTTATACGGGGGATATCCACCATTTCCCTGGCTCTGACCTGCTTCCAGCAGATTAAACAGACGATCAAAACCAATAGCGGAGCGATACAGCGGGGAAAAATCGGGGTTACGCATAAACTGCCTCCTAACATGCAGCGAGGTCGAAAGATAACCGCCTTCCATTCGGACAGGCGTCAGGTACGGAGGAAAAACCCTGTCGGCGTATTTCCATCCTGTCTGATATCAATATGGTGACCCACCTCCGCTTTTCAACACGGCGAAGGAAAATTCTCTTATTCTTTCCCAGGTTCGGGTGTAATCACATACACTGGACAGCAAGCACAATTTGCTAAAATATCTGAAGGCCGTAACCCATATGCAGGACGATGCACACACCCTCAACCACGTAACCGGGAACACTCTCCTCAGGGTAGCATGATGACCATACTGAAAAATGCCTCATTGTCGTTCGTACTGTCAGGCGGGATACTGGTGACATGCAGTGGCTGTTCCAGCGTAATGACGCACTCAGGCGGCGAGCAGGGGTACTATTCCGGCACCAAATCCAGCATGACGACACTAAAAGACGAGGACACCAGTTGGGCGATGATGCCGATGGTCGCACTGGATGTGCCCTTTTCCGCCATGCTGGATACGCTGCTGTTGCCCTATGACTATTACCGCGTCCACAGCGACCACCACAACACCTCAGCCCGTGACCGTCTGGAAGAATACGAACGCCGTAAACAGGCTGACGAACCACCACCGATGATGATCCCCGTCTCGGCCAATAACGCCCGTCAGTGACTGTCCGCCTGACGACGGTGGATGAGGGTCATGGGGATCACCGCTTTATGTGGCTGTGCATCGCCGTTCAACGCCTGCTGCATCGCGGCAAACGCCTGTTCCGTCCAGGCGTCCTCGTTTTGACGCATCGACCAGAGCGTATTCGGTAAAAATCCCAACATCGCGTGTTCATCAAAGGTGCCGATATGAATGTGTGCCGGAATATAGCCATAGCGCTCGCGCACCACGCTCAGCATCCCTTCCAGCACTGGCAATGACGACGCAATGAACGCCGGTGGTGGCGCATCATGCTGGCGTAAGAACTGCTCCATCATCAGCATACCGTCTTCACGGCGGTTATGACTGGCCTCCAGCACCGCCGGGGTCAGCCCGGCCTGCTGTACCGACTGGTGATACCCGCGCAGACGGTCACGAATCGCTGGTTGTTGCACGTCGCCAGCCATAAAAAACAGTGGCGCAGCAGGCTGAGCGGCCAGCATCGCTTCCGTCAGCGCCACTCCGCCCTGTAGGTTGTCACTCATTACCAGCGGCAGTTGCTCGATGTCGAAGTCACGGTCCAGCAGCACCAGCGGCTTTTTTACCACCTTCGCGTGATGCTGAGCCGACTGTAGCGACGACGGCACCACGAATAACCCGTCGACATTACGTTGCAACAGTGCCTCTACCAGTCGGTTTTCATACTGCGGGTCACTGTAAGAACAGCTGATCATCAGTTGATAGCCCACCTCACGGCAGCGGGTTTCGAGCTTTTCAGCCAGCGTTGAAAAGAATAGGTTGGAGAGGCGGGGCACGATCAGCCCCAGCGTGTCGGTTTTGTTCAGCTTCAGGCTGCGGGCGACGTGATTGACGGTGTAACCGTACTCGGTCACGTACTGGTGGATGCGTTGCTGGGTTTTGGCGCTAATCCGATACTGTTCCGCTTTTCCATTCAGCACCAAACGTACCGTGGTCACGGACAACTTCAAGGCACTGGCAATCTGCTCAACTGTTTTCGCCATGAAACAGAATATCCCTGTGAGAACTGAAAAGAGCCAGTGTAACGGAATAACTAACTCGACGCAGCTAAAGCGCGGCCGACCCTGGCCGCGATCAATAAATCACACCTCTTTGGTCATATCCCGACGCGATGTTTCCGGTGCTTTCCAGGCAGCGAACGCCGCCACCAGCGCCGCTACCGTGACGTAAGTCGCCACCAGCGTCCAGGATTCGTTATCCAGCGACGTCAGCCCCTTGGCGATAAACGGGGTGAAACCACCTGCGACAATCGCCCCCAACTGAGCGCCAATGGACGCGCCGCTATAACGCACTTTCGGGCCGAACAGTTCGGTAAAGAACGCCGGTTGCACCGAGTTGATGGAGTTATGGGCGATGTTGATCAGCAGGATGTACCCCAGCACCATCAGCCCAAAGGAGCCGCTTTCCAGCAGATAGAAGAACGGGAATGCCATGGCTGCTGCACACAACGCGCCAAAGATATAGATCGGACGGCGGCCCACCCGGTCAGACAACGCGCCAAACAACGCGTGCATCGGGAACGCCAGCACGCAGGTCGCCATGATCACGTTAAGCATGGTCTGCTTGGGCACACCCAGTTGTACCGTAGCGTAGGACACGGCGAACACCGTCGCCAGGAAGAACGGCACGCTTTCTGCAAAACGCAGCACCATAATCAGGCAGACGCTGCGCCACTGTTTACGCAGCACTTCCACCACCGGACTTTGACGACGCACCGACGCGCTCTCACGCGCCTGCTGTTGCTGAACCTGCTGGAATACCGGCGTTTCATCCACCTTGCGGCGCATATACAACCCCACCAGCACCAGCGCCACGCTCAGCATGAACGGCACACGCCAGCCCCACGACATCAATTGGTCTTCCGGCAGCGTTGACACAATGGCGAATATGGCCGTCGCCAGCAGTTGTCCGGAAAAACCACCGGTCTGCGGGATGGAGCCAAGTAGGCCGCGACGGTTCGCAGGCGCACTTTCCACCACCATCAGCATCGCGCCGCCCCACTCGCCGCCCACCAGAAAGCCCTGCACGAAACGCAGCACCACCAGCAACACCGGTGCCCAAACGCCAATCTGGTGATACGTGGGCAGGCAGCCGATCAGAAAGGTCGATAACCCCATACCGCCAAGGGTAATCAGCAGCGTCAGTTTACGCCCCAGGGTGTCGCCCATGTGGCCGAAGAAGATACCGCCCAGTGGGCGAGCAATAAACCCTACGCCAAAGGTGGCGAACGACGCCAACATTGCCGTGAGCGGGCTGACGGTGGGAAAGAACAGTTTGCCAAACACCAGCGCGCTCGCCAGTCCGTAGAGCAGGAAATCGTAAAACTCGATGGTGTTGCCAATCCAACTGGAGATCACCACGCGGCGGATATTGGATTTATTGTGCATCGCCTGGTGTTGGGATAATTCCACGGAAATCGACATGATGTTCCTCGCTTTATGTTTTTATCGCCCTTCAGGCAAAACCATCCGGACGCCGCCGAACCCGGAGGTCGGCGGGGGGTGTAGGGTACAGGTTTTTTTGAGTGCTACAACGACTACCCGCTGAATATCAGCGTGCAATAAACGATATTTTTTCGATTCCAGGTGTAGGTCACATGTAACGTGTCGCCATCAGCAATAATGGCGGGATAAGAAAACTCGCCGGGCTCCTGCTCAAGGTCGATATGATTTTCCCAGTGTTCGCCGTTATCGACGGAACAGACCACCGTCAGCGGATAGCGGTGACACCAGTTGCCGGTCACCGGGTTGTAGACCAGCACCAGACGGCCCGCCCCCAAATGCGCCAGATCGACACCACTGTTGTTGTTCGGCAGGTCGATGGCATAAGCCTCGCACCAGTGGCGACCATAGTCGTCCGAATCGCTGCGGTACAGCGCGCCGCGTGTGCTGCGCATCAGTACGTGCACCCGCCCCGGTGCTGACTCCCAGGCCGTCGGCTGAATCACGCCATCCCACTGGAACACCCGCGTCAGGTCATTTTCCCACAGCGCCGCCTGCTCCAGCCCTTGCCACAACGCTCCGTCACCGCCATCACCGGCGGAGTGATGAGTCAGGGGGATGGGCACGGCCTGCCAGCGCTGTCCCTGATCGCTGCTGAGATCCACGAAGGCATCCCAGTGGCGGTCGTCCTCGACAGACGCAGGAGCCAGCCACTCGCCGTTGGACATCACCAACAGCTTGTTCTTCACCGGCCCGCGCGGCGCGCTGTCGCCGGGCACCAACGCACGCGGTGCAGACCAGTTCGCGCCGTCATCCGTCGATACCCTCATCCGGGTCTGCCAGTGGTGCACATCCGCGCCCACTTTATAGAACAACCACAGCGTACCCGCCTGCCAATGCAGCACCGGATTCCAGTGCGCCAGCCCGTCTTCCCACGCTATCCGCACCGGTGGCAACCAGCGCCCTTGCTCGGCGCAGGCCAGCCAGATTGCGGTGTCACCGCTGCCTTCCTTTTCGCCACCAAACCAGGCCACCCGCAGCCGCCCATCCGGCAAGGCCACCACGGTCGACGCGTGGCAGTTGCCGAAATAGTCATGCTCTTCAGGCAGGATGAATTGCTGTGTTGTCATTGTCAGCGTCATCAGGGTGTCCTTGGGGTTAGCGGTGCAGTGCCGGGAGCTGAGTCTCCAGCGTCTGGCCCAGCCGGATCATGCTCTCAATCGCCTGCGGGAAAAAACTCTCACCGTAGGCGGTGCTGTTACGCACCCGGCAAACGTGGGTCGAGAAATTACCACATTGCTGCTGATAGAACTTGGCGCAGGCCGGATAATCAAGAAACTCCGCCAGCGCCGCCGTACCGAGATAATCCGCCAGTTGCTGCGCCGCCTGCGGGTGCGTTCGCCAGTGCTCGAACAGCCATACGTACAGCTGCGGATGGAAGTTGGCCATCACCCCGCTGTAAGCCTGACAACCAGCCTGCAACGACGCCAGCAACGTCTGGCTGTTGGCATTGGCCAGATGCAGGCGCGTGCCCTGCGCCAATTGCAGACGGCGGCGAATGGTCGGCAAATCACAGCAGGTGTCTTTGATGAAGGTGTAGCGCCCGCTGCGCGCGCACCAGGCGACCGTCTCGTCAGACAGCAGCCGCTTGTAGGGATAAGGGCACTCATAGATGCCCAAATCCACCTGTGCGGGCAGTTGCGCCGTCAATGCCTGCAACCGAGCCAGCGCCTGTCCGTCCGGCTCGCCTGCCAGCGCCAGTCGGTTACTGATCAGGATCACGCCGTCCACGCCGGTTTCCGCCACGCCATTTAGCTGATCCACCTGCTGGCTGAACGCGCAGGCGGTGTGGCCCGAGGCCACTACCGGCACCCGGCCATCCACCTGCGCCACGATAAAGCGCACCAGTTCGCGGGTTTCCGCATCGCTTAAGAAAAACATCTCGCTGGACTGACAGGCAGCGAACAGCCCGTGCACCCCGGCATCCAGATACCACTCCACCAGCCGCGCCAGCGAGGCGTAGTCGATTTCGCCACGCGCATCGAACGGGGTGAGCATCACCGGCCAGATGCCGGTGTATTGGTTTTCATCGCTGAAGGATGAGTTGTCGTCAGTCATGATTTACTCCGCCAGCAACCGGTGAGCATCGCCCGCCGTCCATACCTGGATATGCTGCGTCAGTGCCTGAGCGACCAAAGCTTTCAGCACCTCGGCAAGCTTATCCTCGTCCACATACGCCACCGTCAGGTGGTTGCTCTGGTGACCCGCCATCAGGTCGTCGCGGGTAACGCCATCCAGCACCGCGTTGAGCAGCGGCCACTCGTAGTTGGTGGCGCGGCGGCGGCGTTCAAACTCATCCGTTGGCAATTCCACCGCCGTGCCGGTGCCGATATGCATTATCACCTGCGTGCCTTCGTAATGCGCCCGCGCCCAGACAAACCGCCCCGCTTTGCCCTGCCCGGCGATGGTGGAACCGCCGTACGGGAAGAACATCGGCGGCTGGCGATAGCCGGTGGCACCCGCGATACCGCCTTTGAGGTGAGCAAACGGCACCGCGCCGGAAATTTCCAAATCCCAGTAGAAGACGCCCTGATACTCACTTCCCCAGCGAATATCGTGCAGTGTGGTTTCCGCCGGTAACCCCAGCCCGTGCAACAGGTGCCACAGCATCACCTGCGGAATGGCGCTGCCCATGTCCACTTCATTGATACAAGGGATAGCGATATCGGGGCGAATCGGCTCGCCCTGCTCATCCGGCAGCGGGAAGCGCTCTGCGTTGCCGATCGCCCCTTCGGCGAAATCGGACGCGGCGCAGCTATCTTTCAACCCCTGCTGATATTGCACCCCGACCGCCGCCAGCCCGAAGCGCTGCACGACGCGCGCCATCGCAATCATCATCGCGCACTGCTCCAGCACCTGAGCCCGCGTAAGCTGGCGGCTGCCGTCATCGCCGAACTCAAAGCGCATACCACGCTGCTCATACCACGCCAGGCAGTTTTCCCGCAGGGCGGGCGACACCTTCGCCATCTCCACCAGCAACGCCGACTGGGACAACGACTCGATCGGCATACCGATGTTCACCATCGCCTGCTGTGGGAACACGCCATTGATCATCCCCATGCAGAAGGTATCGAACAGCCCGATAATCGCCTTATGCCGCAGAATATATTCCCCCACCTGACGGCCAACCTGACCAGCAAGCGTCGCCAGCACCGGGTGAGACGCGGCTATCGGGCGCAGGTAGTCAGTCTTGTGGCTGACTGCGCCGTCGCGCAACCAGGTCGCCAGCCCCTGCCGGAACGCGTCATCCGCAAAGGTTTCCGACCACAGCCGGGAATACGAGCGCCCCAGGCTGGTCAGGCAGCCCGCCATGCACAACATGCCCACCAGCCCCGGCCAGGTGCCGTCGAAATTAGCCAGCAGCAATACCGGGCCGCGGTGATGCACCAGCGACGGCGCGATATGATGGGAATACTGCCAGGCGGTCAACAGCACGATCACCGGCGCGTCGGGGTCGAGCGCGGCGAACACATCGCTGCCTTCCCGCTGGCTGCTGATGAAACCGTGCCCGCGAGCGCTATCCACCGCATGAGCACGCGTCATGCGGTATCCCAGTTGTTCCAGCGCGCTCTGTAGGCGGCTTTCAAACTGTTGCTGGGTCGGCCAGCAGGTCAGGTTGGCGGATTCCCGCAGATCCGCGTTGGTAACCAGCACAACCTCACGTTCGCCGACGGAAAGCCGACGGGGTGAAACGGGAAGAGTCAGTGTCAACATAATGTACTCCTGGTGTCCTCTCCGGACGGTGCCGGAAGAAAATTCGGCTATCAGTGACGGCGCATCTGTTGTTGGGCGGTCTGCTGGTAGTCATACATCTGTAAATAAATCTGGTATTTGGCGTCGTGAAACGACTGATTGCCCCAGTCGGCGCGAATAAGCGGGCCGGGCTGCACCAGCGCCTGTGCCGCGTGCGGCAGTGAGGGATACGCGCCGCAGGCCACCGCCCCCAGCAACGCCGCGCCGAGCGTAACGGCGTCTTCTTCGCTCGCCAGCTGAATATCGCAGCCGGTGATGGCGGCGTATTCCCGCAGCCACAGCGGGTTTTTGGTGGCACCGCCGCACATCGTTAGCCGGGTAATATGATGACCGGCCTGATTCAACGCCTCGATAATGTGGCGGGTGCCATAGGCAATCGCCTGTAGCGTTGCCAGATACAGCCGCGCCAGCGCGTCCGGCCCTTGTTCCAGAGTCAGCCCCATCACCATGCCGCGCGCATTCGGATTGGCACGCGGCGAGCGGTTGCCGTGGTGATCCGCCAGCACATGCAAATGACGAGTCGGCAGCGGCTCGCGCTGTTCCAGCAACGCCACCCACTCATTCAGCAGCGCATACGGGCTACAGCGCTGTTGTTCCGCCTGCGCGAGCAGTTCCGGCCACTGCACGTGCTGGCGTAGTGTCCATTCCACCAGTGCGCCTGCCGCACTCTGTCCGCCTTCGTTGAGCCACCACTGCGGCAACATCGCCCCCCAGTACGGCCCCCACACGCCGGGCACCTCGACCGGCTGACGACTGACCAGCATATGGCAGTTAGACGTACCGCTAATGATGGCGAGGCGGCCCTGTGGTTCGCTGCCCACCAGCGCCAACCCACCGGCGTGCGCGTCGATGATGCCACCGGCGACCACCACGTTTTCTGGCAATCCCCAGTCACGCGCCACATCAACGGCCAGCGTTCCGGCTGCCTCGCCCAATTGCAGGATGCGCGGCGGGATTTTCTGCGGCAAATCAGCCAGCCCAACCGTCTGCAACAGGCGGTCGCTAAAGCGGTTTTCATGCGCCAGATAGTTCCACTTGCAGGTCAGGGTACAGACGCTGGCGGCGTCCGTACCGGTGGCGCGCCACACCAGATAATCAGCAAGGTCGAAAAATCGCCACACCTGTTGATAACGTGCCGGGAAATGGCGCTTTAACCACAGGATCTTGGGCAGCTCCATCTCGATGCTGACCTCGCCGCCCACATAGCGCAGCGCGTCGTCGCCGGTGGCGTTGATGTCGGTGGTTTCGGCGGCGGCGCGGTGATCCATCCACATGATGATGTCCCGCTGTGGGTCGTTCTGTTCAGCCACCGATATCGGCTGCCCCTGCGACCCGACCGCCACCAGCGAGCAGGTGGCGTCAAAACCGATGGCACGCACCTGCGCAGGCGCTACCGCTACCGCTGCCATGCCCAGCACTTCACGTATGCAAGCGCCGACCGCCTGCCAGATATCCGCCGACGATTGCTCTACCACGTGCGTGCGAGGATGAAACTGTTCGATGGGCCGCACCGCAAACGCCAGGCGCTGACCATTGCCGTCAAACACCCCGGCCCTGACGCTGGCCGACCCGACATCCACACCGATGAAGCAATCGCTTTTCATGCTGAAATCTCTTTGCTAAGTCGAGTTAGCAATGTATTTGAAGCACAGAACCGGTGACAATGTTTTTTGCTGCAAACTGTGAGGCGGATCGGTGAATAAAAAGTAATCGTTTGAAAGGAAACAGTTTTATTAGGTAATCAAAGTCGCGGATCGCTGGACACCACCAGAGAACGGTGGAAAAGGGGGGGAAGCCACAGGCGGCGAGCCAATCTGGGTGCGCCGCCCGTCAGAAAAAACGTCGACGTTAGTACATGACCGTCACCACAAAAATCTGGTTGTAGCCATCAATATTCCGCAGGTAGGCGATGCGATCACCCTTCGGCGAAAACACCACCGCATCCGCCACCGGCGGCGTGTCGCTGCGCACGGTCTGGCGAATCAACCGACCGGTTGCTACCTCACACAGCATCACGCTGTTGTCGCCAATGAACGCCAGGTATTTACCGTCCGGATGCCAGCTGAACGCCGACTGCACCGGCCAGTCACTCTGCGTCACCTGACGGGGCTCACCGCCATTCGGCGATACCGTCCACAACTGCGCCACACCGCGATCATCTTTCATCAGAAACGCGATTTGGTTGCCGTCCGGCGAACTGCGCAGCCAGTGACGCGGTTGATTGACCACACCGGGATGTAGCCTGTCGGCAGTGAAGGTGAGACGCCGCTGGCGCACGCCGACAGGTGGAGCAGGCAAGCGCTCATCGGTGCCACCCAATGGCCGCTCACCGGGGCGGGCGTAATCCTCCAGCCGTTCAGGTAGATCAACGATAAACACTTCCGACACCTTCTCACCGCCAGTGGACAGCGTATCGCCGATAAACGCCAGCGCCCAACGCTGACGCGCGCCGTCCGGGCGCAGATAACCTGCCGCCCCCACCCAGCCTTCTTCGTAAGCGCGGTTGATGTCATCGCTGCCGGGGCGCGGTTGCGGCGTGGTGTCGCTGACCAGCACGCAAAAATGGCTGCCGTCATGCTCACGCGGATGATGGTGCGGTGCGACCACCGGATGCAGTGGCACCGCTACCCCGACATTGCGCAGATCCCGTGCCGGGTCACGCTCGTGCAGCACATGATCGTTGTAGGTGAAGCTCAGCCGACTGCCGTCCGGGCTGAACACATGCACATGGGAACCGCCGCGCAACGCACCGGCCAGATAGGGTGCCGTCAACACGCAGGCATCCAGCGTTGTGGCCTGCTGGCGGTCGTCATCCGCTATCACCACGCCACGGCGGTGATGGAAATCGTACTGCCAGTGCTCATCCGGGTGCTCCGGGCCGTGGATAAACACATAACGTTGCGGCATCACCGGGCTACCGGTTGCCACGCCAACATGCGCGCCTTGCCCGGCACGATAAAGCACCTCGCACTGACGGGTTTCCACGTTGACGCGTTCAATGGTCAATCCTGTGAATGAAGATCCATGCGGCCGAACGTCATAAATCAACCATTTGCCATCACATGACCAGACATTTATATTGGTCAACTGATGTGAAAAAGCATTACGTGTTATTTGACTGTCTTCATTCTTCACAGATTTTTCGCCTTCTTGACGTAACTTGGCATATCCTAAAAAATCGTTCAAAAAACAACAAAATTATTATAAATCATTGTGTTGTTTTCTATTCCTGACTGTATTTCCCATCAAAAAAATAGAAAGATATCTTCAACAACCTCCGTTTTCCACGAAGGCTAACAGGGCGTAACCTTTCCGTTATCGAAAGGACATACGCCTTTCAACACAATTATCAGGTTATCGAAAAAGGAAAGAGACATGAAAAACATCAAAACCATCGCTATCGCCGCAGCCCTTGCCACCGTATCTTTTGGTTCTTTCGCCGCCCAGAGCGTCAACTATGAGCAGGCCCAGCAACTGGAAAAAATCGGTTCCGTTTCCGCCACCGCCAACGATTTGAGCTCGCTGCAAGCTAAACTGGCGCATCAGGCTGAGTCTGCCGGTGCTTCCGCTTACACCATCACCTATGCTGGTGGTGACAATGTCCTGCGCGGCAACGCGGTGATCTACAAATAATCATCACCCTCGTATTCATCATTACCCCTCAACCCCGGTGCCTGTGTCCCCCCCGGGGTTTTTTCATTTCTGGCGAAATTCACGCCTACTTATCCCCGCTGAACAGATGATCGTACACATGCTGGAGATGGCGCTCCATGCTGGCGCGCGCCTGGGCCGGGTCACGCGCGACGATGGCGTCAGCAATATCGGCGTGGTCCTGATTCATGGTGCGGGGAAAATCGGGGTCGGCGTAGAGCGTTTCCAGCCGCACAAACCGGCTGCTCTGGCGTTTGTTCCACAGGTACTCCATCATGTCCTGCAGCACTTCATTACCGGACATTTCACTGATCAACAGGTGGAAGCGTTTGTCTTCGTGCAGAAACTGCGCGTCGTTGACGTGCAGGTGTGACAGATCGCGGGTGATGTCCTGTAGCGCGGCGCGCTGATCGTCGCTGGCATGAACCGCCGCCAGTTCCGCCATCATCGCTTCGTAGACCTGGCGCGCCTGAATAAATGCCCGCAGGCTAAATTCGTCTTCCGGCTGTGCGGCGGTCGGTGCCTCCGGCAGCGGATCGTTAACGTACACCCCATTCCCGGTGCGAATCTCTACCCACCCCGTGATTTCCAACGCAATCAATGCTTCGCGGATGGATGAGCGACTCACGCCCAGCTGTTTTGCCAGCTCACGCTCCGAGGGCAGTAACTGTCCGGCCGCAAACTGGCCGCCTCGAATGCAGTTAATCAGCAAATTGGATATCTGCCGGTAAAGCCGCTCAACTTTTAGTGTGGGTAGCACCATATCCCCTCCGGATCCCCCGTCAGCCGTGTCCTGCCAACCTGAGCCCTGTCAACGCCTGTCCTGTTAACGAATAGCCCGCAGCTTACCATAGCCACTAAAACGCCAGAAAACTAAATACGGCGCTATCCTTCGCATATCGCCCACAGACAACAGCGCCACGTCAACGCCGCCAACCGGGCTGTCGCCTGGCACTAACGTGATCTACATCACAGAAAATTGGCCGCAGGTGGTGAATAGTGAATCGGTCTGGTGGCCTGACCACCAGACCGATTATTATCCGATCCCGATGATTACTCAAGTCGATAACTTTAAGGAGCAACTTTATGGAACACACCTGGCGCTGGTACGGCCCCAACGATCCGGTGTCGCTGGATGATGCCCGCCAGGCGGGCGCGACCGGCATCGTCACCGCCCTGCATCACATCCCGAATGGCGAAGTGTGGAGCGTTGAAGAGATCAAGAAGCGCCAGGCGATACTGGCGGAAAAAGGGCTCACCTGGTCGGTGGTGGAAAGCGTGCCGGTGCACGAAGCCATCAAAACCCAGACCGGCGACTATCGCCGCTACATCGCCAACTATCAGCAGTCACTGCGTAATCTGGGTGCCTGCGGTATTGATACCGTGTGCTACAACTTTATGCCGGTACTGGACTGGACCCGTACCGACCTGGAATACCCGCTGCCGGACGGTTCCCGGGCGTTGCGTTTTGACCACACCGCCTTCGCCGCTTTCGAACTACACCTGCTCCAGCGCCCAGGCGCTGCCGCCGACTACACCGACGACGAGCAACGCCAGGCCGCTGCCTATTTCGCCGCCATGACCGACGCCGACAAAAACAAGCTGACCCGCAATATCATTGCCGGTCTGCCGGGTGCTGAAGAAGGGTATACGCTGGAACAGTTCCGCGCCCAATTGGCACAGTACGACGGTATCGACAAAGCGAAACTGCGTGAGCACATGGCCGAGTTCCTGCGAGCGATTGTGCCAGTGGCAGAAGAAGCCGGTATCGTGCTAGCAGTCCACCCGGACGATCCACCGCGCCCGATTCTCGGCCTGCCGCGCATCGTGTCCACCATTGAGGACATGCAGTGGCTGAAAGACACCGTGGACAGCATCCATAACGGTTTCACTATGTGCACCGGGTCTTACGGCGTGCGGGCGGACAACGATCTGGTGAAGATGATCGAAACCTTCGCCGACCGCATCCACTTCACCCATTTGCGCGCGACCTGCCGCGAAGACAACCCGAAAAGCTTCCACGAAGCCGCGCACCTGCATGGCGATGTGGACATGGTGAAAGTGGTAAAAGCGATTCTGGCGGAAGAACACCACCGCCGTCAGCAGGGCAATATGCGCGCTATTCCGATGCGCCCTGACCACGGCCACCAGATGCTGGATGACCTGAAGAAAAAAACCAACCCCGGCTATTCCGCCATCGGGCGGTTAAAAGGGCTGGCGGAAGTGCGCGGCGTCGAACTGGCGATCAAACAGACGTTTTTTAACGACTGACCCGCACACTCCCCTGCATGTCTGGCCCGCACGGGTCAGACATTCAACACAAACTTCTCGATAGCGTAAGCTACGCCGTCTTCACTGTTAGATTTGGTGACAAACTGGCTTGCCGCTTTGACGGTGTCGATGGCATTACCCATCGCCACTCCCAGCCCGGCGAACTCAATCATCGCCAGGTCGTTTTCCTGATCGCCCAGCGCCATTACCTCATCACGCTCCAGGCCAAGGTGCTGCGCCAGCATTTTCACCCCTTCGCCCTTGTTAACGCGCTTGTCCAGAATCTCCAGGTAGAAAGCGGCGCTTTTCATGATGGTGTAACGCGTGAAATCTTCGCGCGGAATGCGGGCGATAGCGGCATCCAGCACCTCGGGTTCGTCAATCATCATCACTTTCGGGAATCGCAGACTGGGGTCCATTTCTTCTACCGCCCGGTATTTCAGCGGCATACTGGTCAGATGGGACTCATGCACCGTGTAAGCGCTGATGTCTTTGTTGGCGGTGTAAACATAATTGAAATCAAGCGCATGGAAGTGCACACCCAGCTCACGTGACAACGCCTCGAAATGGCGGTAATCCTCAAAGCTTAGCGTCGTCTGTGCCACGCATTCGCCTGTCGCTGTGCGTTGCACCAACGCGCCATTATTGGTGATGCAGTAATGCCCATCCTGTTGCAGGCCCAGCTGTTTCAGATAGCGCTCGACACCGATAAACGGACGCCCCGTAGCCAGCGCGACATAAACCCCTTTTTCACGTGCAGCGGCAATCGCCTGCTGCACCGCTGGCGAGATTTGATTTTCCGGCGTCAGTAGCGTGCCATCCATATCAATCGCAATCAGTTTTATCGCCATGAATTTCCCCAGTAATGAGTTCAACTCTCTGTATGCTAGCGCGATTTCGTCGGGCGAAGCCAGCAAAACGCCGCGCTGGAACAGAAAGCCGCCCTCTCTGGAGAAGGCCAGCGCAGTAGCAGGCACTACTGGGTGCACGTGTTCCCTATTCACGGGTCGATACCATGCAAAAGGGCATAGCCATTGGCTATGCCCTTATCCACCTGCTCACCGCCCCTTATCAGAACTGTCGGGCGGCTTATTCCTCTTCGTCACGCAGCGGCACAATCAGCATGTCGATGTGCACGGTATTGATCAGCTGGCGCGCGGACGACATCAATTTGCTCCAGAAATCCTGATGATGACCACACAGCACCAGGTCGACATCATATTTGCGGATGGCGTCAACCAGTACCTGGCCCAGATCACCGCTACCACTCAATGTTTCCGAAATGGGATAGCCAGCATTCTCCGCCAGTTCTCTCAGGGCATTCTGGGTTTCTTCAGAAATACGTTGCTGCATGTCGCCCAGATTGACATCGATCAGCCCGGTGTAGAGATCGGAGTAATTCACGTCAACATGGATCAAAGAGACTTTGGCATCATACGGTCGCGCCATGGAAACCGCTTTTTCCACTAACACCTTACTTTCCGGTGACAGGTCGACCGCGATAAGGATGTGTTTGTAAGCCATGATAAGCTCCTTCCGTAATCACTAACTGATGGGTCAGCAGATATTTCTCCTGCCAGTCTGATAACCGATGGCTGTAATGAGCATAGCACCCCGCTAATTCAAGGTTATGTTCAACAGATCACAACGCTACATATTTTGTAATGGCCCTACGGATGCGAATTAACCACTTACCCTGAAGCAACCGCCATCTGCGCCGATAAGATTCATACCCGTCATACTTCAAGTTGCAGGTGCGTTGTTCAACACGCTCGCGTGTTGTCCCGCAACGCGAATATCTTGGGTATATATCGGTGGAACATCCCGTTATCGCTACAGTGTAGTTGAAAAGTCCACAACACCGGGGCGGAAAGCCGGTGTCAGATCAAAAGAAGTCGTGATGTTTTTTGTGCTCAGGAACCTTACGTCAGATATGGAAAAAAAACGCAAGGCTCTTCTACAATGAAATTGAGAGGAACCCTGTAGGATCCTCTCCTGGCAAGGATACAGCGGTGAAGAAGAACATCTGGGCAACTCGCCATGGTCTGGCTGCCCCATAACATCGCGTGAATAACGTGTGGCATACATACCCACAGATGTGATGTCGGCAGGACTCGACACACAACAGCATCTGATGGGTCATAATCCGGGAGGGGAGCATGATGATTAGTACATTTGCGCTTTTCTGGGCTTTATGTGTCGTCTGTGTCATCAATATGGCGCGATATTATTCTTCGTTACGAGTGCTGCTGCTGATATTGAGAGACTGTGATCCGCTGCTGTACCAGTATGTGGATGGAGGCGGTTTTTTTACCTCCCACGGTCAACCCAGTAAACAGCTGCGGTTGGTTCGCTACATCTACGCACAACGTTATCTTGATCATCACGACCCTGAGTTCATCCGTCGATGTGCGCGGGTACGAGGTCAGTTCCTGCTGACTTCCGCCTTGTGCGGGCTGGTTGTAGTCAGTCTTATTGGCTTGATCATCTGGCACTAAAGCGGCCCGGCGGCATAAACCGGTCGTGTTTCTATCCACTCCACTACTCATGCACTGACAGCAAAAAGGCGGCCCGATGGCCGCCTTTCTTATACTCGCACTCGCTACGGTGTTATCACCGCGCTGATTCAGATCAACTTCAGCGACAGCCAGTACAGCACACCGGACAACACCATTGAGACTGGCAGGGTAAACACCCAGGCCAGCAGAATGCTTTTCACGGTTTTCCCCTGCACACCGCCGCCGTCCACAATCATGGTCCCCGCCACGGCGGACGAAAGGACGTGAGTCGTGGACACCGGCATACCGGTATAGCTGGCGATACCGATGGACATCGCCGCCGTCACCTGCGCCGACACGCCCTGCGCATAGGTCATGCCTTTTCGGCCAATCTTCTCGCCGATGGTCACCGCTACGCGTTTCCAACCCACCATGGTGCCGAGTGACAACGCCAGCGCTACCGCCACGATAATCCACAGCGGCGCATATTCCACCGTGTACAGCAGGTCGCTACGCAGGTTGTTGAGCAGACGTTTGTCGTCGGACGAGGTTTCCGGCAGCTTGACGACGCGATCCATCGTATCGGCAATGCACATCAACAAGCGACGAGCGCGGGCGCGGTCGTCCGCAGCCAGTTCATCGTAGCTTTTGACGTTATTCAACAGCACCTGCACGCGGTCGATGGCGATCATCGCGCGGGAGGTATCACAGTGAAAATCAGGTTTGTTGCCGGTGGACGGAATCACATTTTCCGGTGCGGGAATCACCGGGTGCGACAGGTCGATCACATGCTCCAGCGCCGCGCCATGAGACTGATAGTACGTCTGCAAGTTCACCACCGCGTCACGGGTGCGGCTGATATCGTAACCCGAAGCATTCATGTTCAGCATAAACCCAGCCGGTGCCACGCCAATTAACACCAGCATAATCAGGCCGATGCCTTTCTGACCGTCATTCGCGCCATGCGAGAAGCTCACGCCCACCGCAGACAAGATCAGCGCGGTACGCGTCCAGAACGGCGGCTTGCGCTTACCATCCTGTTTTTCGCGCTCGGCTGGCGTCAGGTGAACACGCTGGCGCTTCTTATTACCGCTCCAGTAACGACGCAGCAGATACACCATCAACCCGGCGATGATCATGCCGACCACCGGTGAAACCAGCAGCGACAGGAAAATACTGACCATTTTGGGAATATTGAGCGCATCCACCACCGACGTATGGGTCACCAACGCATTGGTCAGACCGATACCAATGATGGAACCAATCAGCGTATGCGAACTGGAAGCCGGCAGCCCGAAATACCAGGTGCCCAGGTTCCAGATGATCGCCGCCAGCAGCATGGAAAACACCATCGCCAGCCCGTGAGTGGAACTCACATTTAGCAGCAAATCGGTCGGCAACAGGTGAACAATGGCGTATGCAACGCTCAGCCCGCCCAGCAATACCCCGAGAAAGTTGAAAACCCCGGCCATGACAACCGCCAGTTGGGCACGCATCGCTCGGGTATAGATAACAGTGGCTACCGCGTTGGCGGTATCGTGAAAGCCGTTGATAGCTTCGTAGAACAGAACGAACAGCAGGGCGAGAACCAGCATCAGACCGGTGTGGAAATCAAGCCCGGCAAATAAATGTAGCATAAGTGTTAGGCCATGTAGTGGTCATGAACGCGGCGCATTATCGGCGACAAGCGGAAACGGGAAAAGCAAAATATGACATTATTTTGACTTAATTTACGCCATTCTTGCCGGTGGCAATGATTTAGTTAATTAAAATCAAGGCATTATTGTTTTCATCCCTCTACATACTTTGTTACCTGCAAAACAGCGGCGGCACGGCATGACACAAGGGTCAAGGCGCACCCAGGCGATGACCGGCGTCGGGACATCGCCTATAATCGGCCGCCCTGTGGGGCGATGACATGGCGGAACAACGGGAGAGCAATGTGGAACAGTTTGACGTAATCATCATTGGCGCGGGCGCGGCCGGGCTGTTCTGCGCGGCACAGGCTGGCCAGAAAGGGCTGCGGGTGCTGCTGGTGGATAACGGCAAAAAACCGGGACGCAAGATTCTGATGTCCGGCGGCGGACGCTGCAACTTCACCAATATGTACGCCGAACCGGCGGCCTACCTGTCGAACAACCCGCACTTTTGTAAATCCGCCCTCGCCCGCTATACCCAATGGGATTTCATCAGCCTGGTAAACCGCCACGGCATCGCGTACCACGAAAAAACCCTCGGCCAACTGTTCTGCGACGATTCCGCCCAACAGATTGTCGATATGCTGATGAAAGAGTGCGAAGCCGGTAAGGTGACACTGCGCCTGCGCAGTGAGGTGCTGTCGGTGGAAAAAACCGAGCGATTCCTGGTGAAGCTCAATACCGGTTTGGTTCAAGCGGCGGCGCTGGTTGTCGCCACCGGCGGGCTGTCGATGCCGGGGCTGGGTGCCACACCGTTCGGCTACCAATTGGCGGCGCAATTCGGCCTCAACGTACTGCCGACCCGCGCCGCACTGGTGCCGTTTACCCTGCACAAACCGCTGCTGGAGCAATTACAAACGCTCTCCGGCGTATCCGTACCGGCGGTGGTCACGGCCGAAAACGGCACCACCTTCCGCGAAAATATTCTGTTTACTCACCGCGGCCTGTCCGGCCCGGCTATTTTGCAACTGTCCAGCTACTGGCAGCCGGGGGAATTTGTCACCATCAATCTGTTGCCCAACCTTGATGTAACCGAAAGCCTTAACAGCGAACGTCTGGCGCACCCGAATCAGAGCCTGAAAAACACACTGGCGCAATGGTTGCCGAAACGGCTGGTGGAATGCCTACAGGCGCTGGGACAGTTACCGGACGTCACGTTAAAACAGCTCAACAAACCGCAGCAGGTCGAGGTAGAAACCACGCTGCAACAGTGGCGGGTACAGCCTAACGGCACCGAAGGCTATCGCACGGCGGAAGTGACGATCGGCGGCGTCGATACCCGCGAGTTGTCGTCAAAAACGATGGAAGCCAGCAACATACCAGGGTTGTACTTCATTGGCGAAGTGGTGGACGTTACCGGCTGGCTCGGCGGTTACAACTTCCAGTGGGCCTGGAGCTCCGCCTGGGCGTGCGCGCAGGCGTTGGGGTAACGACGGACGTCAACATAGCAACCGGCTCCTTTCATCCGTCCATCTTCCTCAAAAAAACAAAGCCGCCCGAAAGCGGCCATTGAACACAGAGATAATTGTTGCTGATGATAACGGCAAACCGGTTATCAGTTGTACAGTTCAGCTACGCCGCGCATCTGGTTTTCACCGGAAGTGGCGGAGATGATGCGGAATGATTTGGCACCGGCTGCCTGAGCTTTTTCAGACAGGCTGGCTTGCAGACCATCCAACGTAGCGGCAGTGGCGCTGACAGAGCCGACGGACAGGCTGGCGGACTGCTGTACTTCAGTTGCTGCAAAAGTGCCGAAAGAAACGGTAGCCAGAGCGATAACTGCAACAATATTTTTGATAGCTTTCATGGTCAATATCCTTCACGTTGAATTCGGTTAGTTTCTTTAGTGAAAGCGTCTTCGCTTTCGATGGAAGTGATAATAGACCTGTTGCCGCGACGTTAAAATCGGGTTTATTTGCAGATATCTTTCAAAAAATATGAATAAAAAATAATCATCAATTGCCTGTCACCCGCAGACCTCGCCGCGGGTGACAGACGCGCCGGTTATTGCAGTTCGACCCACAGCGGGTGGTGATCGGAACCCTGATTTTCGGTATCCGCCCAGCAACGGCGTACCCTCAACCCCAGAGATGGCGTCAGCAGGCAGTGATCGATACGGCCGCCGACATTCGGGTGGGTGGAACCGCTACTCTCCGGTTGACCGGCGGCAACCCAGGCATCCATCAACCCACGGTGACGCACCAACCGCCCGTGATGCGGCGACACCGGCCCAACCAGACGGCTGTACTCCTCGCTGTCTGGCAAGCAGTTCAAGTCACCCATCAGGATCATCTCCTGCGGCATCAACGGCATCCGGCCCTCGGTCCAGCCCGCAGCCGGGTCAGGATGACCGCCGCACCAGGCACCGCCTTCGTCCGGAGCGCGGGCGAACAATGCCAGCATCGCCTCCACCTGCGGCAACCGGGTATCGGCGCACAGGTGACTCAGGTGGGTGTTATAGACACGGATCGCCCCGGCACCGGTGTCGACAACCGTTTCCAGCACGCCTTGCTGAATAGAGTGTTGAGTCAGGGTGCCGAATTTCGGCAGCGGAAAATTGCGGCTGGAGAGAATCGTCCAGCGGGATAGCGTGAGGGTGCCGAACTGGCGACGACGATTGACGACCCGGCCATCCGCCGCCACGGTGCTGGCATCCATGTCCAGATTCGCACCGTAAACCCAATGGTATTCTCCCAGTAGCGCTGCCAGCTCCGCTGGTTGATCCGTCATGCCGGAACGTTGCCAGAAGCGTTCCACTTCCTGCATACAGATGATATCCGCACCGCGCACTTCATCCGCGATGCGAGCCAAATCGTAGCGACCATCGCGGCCAAGACCGTACTGAATGTTGTAGCTGACAATGTGCATAAGGCAACCTGTTGGTAAGTGGACGTTAACCTGCCGTCCGGCAGGCGAAAACCGTATTGGCTGGCAGCACGACGCTTGCATCGGGCAGTCGGTTGCCGTCGGCGTCAAACAACAGCAGGGTATCCACCGACAGCGACACCCCAACTGACATTCCCGCGTCGTACTGCGCTGTTGAACCGGCTACCAGCGCCTGCAACGGGCCGAGCGGTGTGTACAGGCGGTACAGGATTTCCCGCCCCATCGGCTCGACGTGTTCGATGCGCCCAGGCAGCAGGCCGATGCCGGGTGGTGTCAGGGTGACGTCTTCCGGCCGGATGCCGAGCGTCAGCGCGCCGTGATACGTCGATGACAGCCCCCAGCGTGCCTCACCCACCGTCAATTGATAGCCGTTGGCCTGCCCCGGCAGCAGGCAGATAGGCGGCGAACCGATAAAGCTGGCGACAAAGGTATTGGCGGGCTGGCGGTAGAGCTGTTGCGGGGTGCCAATCTGCTCCACCCGCCCCCGATTCATACAAATAATGCGGTTGGCAAGCGTCATGGCTTCCAGCTGATCGTGCGTCACCATCAGCGTGGTGGCGCGCGAGCGGGCGTGAATCGCTTTTAGCTCGGTGCGCATCGTCATGCGCAAGGTGGCGTCAAGGTTGGACAACGGCTCGTCCAGCAGCAACAGCGACGGCCGCTTCACCAACGCTCGCGCCAGCGCCACCCGCTGCTGCTGGCCGCCGGACAGCGCCGCCGGTTTGCGATCCAGCAATTCCGTTACCTGCACCAGCGCTGCTGCGTCCCGTACCCGCTGGTCGCGCTCGTCGCGTTCAGCAGGCTTGAAACGCAGCGGAAACGCGATGTTGTCGTACACGTTCAGGTGCGGGTACAGCGCGTAAGACTGGAACACCACACCAACGTTGCGGTCGCGCGCATCCACGCCGTTCACCCGCTGGCCGTCGAACAAGATATGCCCTTGCGTCGGCGCATACAGCCCAGCCAGTAGAAACAGCGTGGTAGATTTGCCGCAGCCAGACGGCCCGAGGATCGCCACAAATTCGCCGTCAGCCAGCGTCAGGTTAACCGGGTGCAGCACTGGTGTATCGCCCCAGGCTTTGGTGACGCCATCAAGCACAATTTCCGCCATAATCTCAGCCTTTGATTCCACCGACGCTCATTTGCGTCAGGTATTTTTGGGTTAACAGGTACAGCGCCAGCACCGGAAGGATGTAGATGACGCCCACGGCGGCAATCAGCCCGGAATCCGCGCCCATGCTGTCTTGCGATGCCCAGAACAGGTACAGGCTCATGGTCATCCTGCCGCTATCTATCAGCAGGGTGCGCACAAAAATGTACTCCTCCCAGCCGCGCAGAAAGGCAAAGGTGGCGATGGCGATAATGCCGCCGGTCACCTGCGGCAGCACCACCAGTCGGAAGGCCTGAAAGCGACTGGCCCCGTCGGTAATCGCGCTCATTTCGATATCCCACGACACGCCGTCGAAAAAATTTTTCATTACGAAGATGGCGAACGGCAGCTCAAGCGCGCACATCACCAACATTACGCCCCACAGGCTGTTGAGCAGCCCCATCCAATAGAGCTGGATAAAGATCGCCACCGTCAGCGCCATCACCGGAAAGGCGTGCAACAGCAGCAGTACCTTCAGCACCCCTTCGCGCCGTCGGAAACCGAGCCGGGACAAGGCATAAGCCGCAGGCACCGCCAGCAACGTCACCAGTAGCGTGTGACCAGCGGCGAACAACAGCGAGTTGCCAAGCGCGGTCCAGACAGACGGCAACATACCGTTCTGCATACCGGTGGACTGCACATCCGGGTTCCACAGAAAACGGTAGTTGTGCCAGGTGAGCAATGGCGCAACCCACAAGCCGAACACCAGCAACGCCGCCAGCCCGACCAACCACCGTAAACGTCGGGCGCGCGGTTCGGTACGCACCCGCCAGGCGACGGCGAGCAGCAATCCATACGCCAGCGCCGCGATCGTCAGCAACCGCCACAACACCGGATACTCGCTGCCATCCCGATGGGTAAACGAAATAGCCAGCAGCCACAGATACGGGGTCACTATCGGTATCGATACCAGCGTCAGAAACAGCACCACGCTCACCAGAAAACCCACCCGGTTCCAGCGCGAGCGCGCTGCCTGACGCGCCCAGTCAACTGCAATCATCGTCGTCATCGCATCACCTCAATTCGCGGAGGGGTAAACTGTGCGCGCATGTTCATCATCCGCCACTGCAACAGCGTCAGCGCCACGCCGAACACCATCAGCCCCAGCGCCAGCATGGCACCGTAGCCATAAGCACCGGACTCGAAGGCGCGCCGGTAAATGTAGAGCGCGTAGGTGGTGGTGTCGTACACCGGGCCGCCACCGGTAATCAGCAGGATGTACTCGTAGGTCACCAGCAGCGACAGTGCCTGATACAACGCAATGAAGCACACAGGGCTTTTCAGCGCCGGTAGCACCACATGACGAATCACCGACCACTCCCCAGCACCGTCCACCCGCGCGGCGTACCACAGGTGGGCAGGAATGGCACGAATGGTAGAAGCGAGAATCACCATCGCAAACGATGCCCCCACCAGGCCGTTCGCCACCACAATCAGTATCATGGGATGGTCGTTACGCAGATTGAGCGGCGGCAACCCGAACACGCCGACCACCACCTGATTGATCAGGCTATGGGGTGACGAGTCTGCCGCCCAGATCCACAACAGCGCGTACAGTACCGACGGTGAAATCCGTGGCAAAAACCAGATGCCGCGAAACAACACCCCTAATGCGGTCGGCACCGCGGTGGTGGCAATCGCCAGCACGATGCCTAACCCGAGGTTGAACAGCAGCAGCGTACTGGCGACGTACACCAGCGTGGTCAGCAAGATAGCGGGCAGGCGCTTATCCGACACCAGCAACCGCATCAGGTTGTCAGTACTCAAGGTGCTGATCTGCACATTGCTGCCCATATCGCTAAAGGCAATCACCAGATTGAGCAGCATCGGCGCGACAAAAAACACCGCCAGCACCGAGATAGCAGGCGCCAGCCAGCGCGCAGGGTGCACGCCAGTCGGGCGATTCGGGAACGTCACAGACATACGCGACCTCGTTCGTCAGCGCCGGAGACACAGGCTCCGGCCGTGTCTCATTGCAGGCTATCCACGATTTCCACGTCCTTGCCCAATTGGGTTTCCAGCTCGTCGGCGATAAAGTCCACCGCCTGTGCTGGGGTCATGCGCTTGGTTTCCACCGCCTGCAAGCCTTTGAACAGCACCCGGTTATAGTCGCCAAAGCGGGCGTGATTCGGCACAAAAGTAATGTTTTTCATCATTTTACCGGCCTCGCTTAACGCCCAATTGTCGGTGTATTGCGGCATTGCAGCCTGGGCATGACTGATAGCGGTATGGTAGGAACTGACAGCGTGGCGGTTGTTGTAGTACGGCAGGCTGGCGATAGCCACCAACTGTGCGGCCAGATCCTTGTACTGACTCTTGTTGCTGACCACGTAGGCGATAGGGTGTGACAGGTTGGCGGGCTTGCCGCCTTTCACCAAAGCCGGTGCCGCTATCCAGCCGATTTTGTGGGTGTACCCCGCTTTATCAGCAGGCCACGCCGGGCCAAAGCTATCGTTAACCTGCCAGGCCATTGCCCAAATGCCCTGATGGAACAGGAAGGCTTTTTCCTGCTTGAACGCGGTCTGGATGCTGTCCCAGCTCATGGCGGTGTTATCGGTCGGCGTCACCCCCGCCGCCACATTGCGGGCGTACCAGCTCAGCGCGGCCTCAACTTCTTTCTTCGCAAACAACAACTTGCCGGTTTTCTCATCCATGAACTTCGCGCCACAGGCGGCGAACACCATCAGATAATCGATGCCGACATTCGGGCGATGCAGCATACCAATAGGCGCAACGTGATGGTCTACCACCTCTTTCGCCAGCGCCGTCAGGTCATCCATAGTGAACTCGCCACTGTCCACGCGGGCGGGCAGGCTATCGATAAACGTTTCGTCTTTGCCAATCTTGCGCAGCATGTCCTTGTTATAGAAAAACATGCGGATTTCGGCATCCTGCGGCACGCCGTACACCTTGCCCTGATACTTCATCGCCTCCCACAACATCGGCAGGATATCGGCGTACACCCACGGATTCGCCTTGATCTGCCCGTCCATCGGCATGGCGTAACCGTTGCGGGCAAATTCGCCGATCCACTCGTGCGGCAGCAACACAATGTCCGGCCCCTGATTAACGCCAAAGGCTTTCAGCGTATCCAGCGCCAAATCGTCCCAGCCCTGCACCGCGCTGGCATGGGTATCGATAACGATTTTGCGATCGACCCCCGCTGCGGCGAACTGCTGGTTGAGCACCCCAGCCGCCTCCTCAATGTTGACGATGCGCATCGGCGCATTGCGGTCATTCAGGGTCCAAAGCTTGAGTTTGATGACATCCGCCACCGCCGCGTGGGCTATCAGCCCGCTCACCAGTAACGCCGACAGGGATAACGAAAGAAGTTTACGCACGGGCACCGTCCTGTTATTGAGGTTGACGAATTAATTAAGTAACTTAATTATATTGCAGACGTGTGAAGGAAACCGGACAGAACCGGGACAACGGATACCGATGGAAAAGCGAGAACTCACTGCCACCCACCGCAAACTGCTGGGATTGCTGCGCCGTTCGGGCAGCTTGTCGCGCAGCGCGCTGGCCGCCGCCAGCGGCCTGACCACCGCCGCCGTCAGCATGATGACGCGGGATATGCTCAACGTAGGTTTGTTGGAAGAGAGCGACCGGGCGCAGGGGCGGCGCGGTCCGCCGCAAATCAACCTGCGACCAGCGGCGCACGCGGGTTATGTGCTGGGGGTGTACGCGGAATATGACCTGATTTGCCTGATCCTGATGGATTACGCCGGGCGGTGCGTGGCGGAAACCACGCTGCGCGGCGATTTCCGGGTTGTCGATTCCGTGGCGGATACGCTGACCGACGCCATCCACACCCTGCTTAGCACTCAACCGCAGGCACGCGAGCGGCTGCTGGCCGTCAGCCTGGCGTTACCCGCCCGCTTCGACGGCGGTGCCATGCCAGTGTGGATCGCCCCCGGTCTGGCGGCCTGGCGCGGGGTGGATATCGCCCGACAACTCAGCGACCGGCTCGGCTGCCCGGTGCTGGTGGAAAACGACGCCAACTGCGCCGCCATCGGCGAGCTGCATTTTGGGTCCGCCACCCCGGACGACAGCTTTTTTTACCTGTATATCGGCAAGGGCATTGGCGGTGCGTTGATCCTCAATGGCGAACTGCATCGGGGCAGGCAAGGCAACGCTGGGGAGATTGGCGCGCTGCGTACCCGCGCGCAATCACGCCCGTCGTTTGACGATCTACACGCCTGCCTGCAAGCGGCAGGTGAGCCGCTGCCCGCCACCGCCGCCGATGCGAACTGGCAGACACTGGTGACCTCACCCGCCGCAGAGCGGTGGATTCAACGCGCCGCAGGCGAACTGTACCGGCTGCTCTATACCGTCACCGCCCTGCTCGACCCGCCCAGCCTCTACCTCGGCGGCACACTGCCTGCACCGTTCATGGCCGGATTGCAGGCCGCCGTCATGGCTCAGACACCGACGCAGGACGACGACGCACCACTGACGCTCCCACCACTGCGCCTCTCGACGCTACCGACACAAAACAGCGCCGCCTTCGGTGCGGCCGCGCTGGCGCTTCACCAATGCTAAAAACAACAAAGCCGCCCGAAGGCGGCCATTACTCACTCGGACACCTTCGGCTGAGCTACCGCTTTCCCGGATGAAACAGACCGGATAGTCCCAATATAACCGGTGCCCATGAGTACCCCGATGATGATCACCACCATCCCCGTTATTTGCACTGACTCAATGGATTTCCCCATCATAAAGCTGATGACCAGTGTGAAAACCGGCATCAGGTTGGTCGTCACCGAAGCTTTTTCCGGCCCCAGTTGCTGGCATCCTTTCACCCAGAAATAATAGGCCAGCACCGTTCCAGCAATAGCCATATAAGCCAACAACGTATAGGAAAGCCGGGATATCGACAGGTAATCGTAATTGATATCCTGCGTCAGCGCCGCCGACACCAACATAAACGCGGTGCCGAATAAAATTGTCCAACGGGTTGCCTGCACGGGTGGAACATGTGCAATCAACTTTTTCGTCAGCACGGCGTATAACCCACCACAGACGCAAGACACAGCCAACCAGATATCCCCGCTGTTATACCGCAGAGCAGCCACATTCCCTTTGGCGATAACCAAAAATACACCGAACAACCCAAGCATCAATCCGATATATTGAAGTAATGTGACTTTAACATTTAGCAATAGCCGGGAAAAAAGAATACTCGCTAACGGCATATTTGCCATAATTAGCGCCCCATTAATCGCTGATGTCGATTTCATTCCCACAAATATTGTATAGTTAAAACAAAAAACCCCGAGAAAACCCAACACTGCGAACGACAGCATATCCTTTATTGTCAGCGCAATATTCTTTCCTCTAAAAAAGAAAAAGGTCAGTGAAAAAATAACTGATGCAATAACAAATCGAATCATAGACGAGATGATCGGCGGCAAATTGGCGTCCAGCTCCGCAATCACATTAAAGTTACTACCCCAGAAAAATACGGAAAAAATAACCATTATCCATATGTGATTATTTGCTGTATGCATATTAAATCCTGTAGAAAATAAGAGCCTCACACCGGTGAGTTGTTCATTATTGTCTTTAACCGGGAATTTGTCTTCAACCAGAAATATACCCGTCACACTTCAAGTTGCAGGCCACCTATTGGCTACAAAGAAAAATAGCGAACGACGGCTCAAATAACAAAGCCGCCCGAAGGCGGCCATTGCGTTGCGTGATACTGGTGTTAGCGAATATCGATGGGATTAGTTGTACAGTTCAGCCACGCCGCGCACCTGGTTTTCACCGGAGGTAGCGGAGGTGATGCGGAATGATTTAGCACCGGCCGCCTGGGCTTTTTCAGACAGGCTGGCCTGAAAGCTGTCCAGTGTAGCGGCAGTGGCGCCGACGGAGCGCCATCCCGCGTTACTTCGGCAGGCGCGCCACCATCTCGCCCCAGGTGGTGAAGGTCTGGCAGGAGAAAATCGGGTGAGTGCCGTTATACAGCGGGTTGATAAGCCCGGCAAAGCCGCCGTCCGGCCCCCGGATATCAATGCGGCACCACGGCCAGCTCGCCAGCGGCAGCGCAAAGCTCACCTCGTCACGCCCCAGTTCATGGCGCGCAATCACCGTTCCGCCCGCTACGCATTCCGCCACATAGCCCGGCCGATCGTTTTCGATGACGAGGGTCGCCTGAACCGTGCGCGCCCCGACATTCTGCCCCGGCAACACATCGCCGTCGTCAAACCGGAAGCGCAGGCCGCACTGCCGGTCGATGTACACCCGGCCTTGCCGTAATCCGTGCAGAATGGCGTCGCCGCTCAGGCCGTGGGCAAACACCAGCGTCGTTGGGTCGCCGTACACCGAAGGCTGGGTTGCGCCGTCATAACGTTCGTCCGGGCGCAGATGACAATCGCTGCCGCCGACGGCGGCAATGCGCCAGCCGCCGTTCCACAACGTGCTCAGAACCTGCAACGCCCGTTCGGTGGCGGCGGCCGATGTCGGCCAGGTCGGGTCGCAACACACTTCCAGCGTGTTGATGCGCGCCAGCGGCATCGCCGCATACTGCCAGTGCCACGGCGGCATCATCGGATGGTTGATGCTGATGTTGCCGTCGCCCGTCACATTCAGCGACAGCCCCTGACGGATCAGCGTTTCCGGTGCCATATCCCCGTCATCCGGCGTCAGTACCCGCCGTGGACCATGCACATTGAAATGACCGATATCGGTGGTCACCTCCAGCGCAGGCAGAAACAGGGTACGGCCTCCCGTCGGCAGTGCCGGATGGCAGAGGTTATGCTCGGTCAGGAACAAAAAATCGAGCCGATGCTCTTGCGCCAGCGTCACCGCCGCCGCCAGGCTGTTATGCCCATCAGACAGCCGGGTGTGGGCGTGCAAATCGCCGCGATACCAGCGGGACGCCGGTTCGAAACAGGCGGAATAGTCAAAGCACACCTGATGGTCGCCGCGCAGCGCCACCGTCAGCAGCGTTTCATCTGGCGGCGGCAACGGCGGATTGAACGCCACCGTGATCTGGTAATCCGCCTGCGTCGGATGACTTGCCTGAGCCGGAATGCTGCACAGCACCAGCCGCCACGCCCCCGGCAGCAATGGTCCCGGTATGCCGCCCAACGGCAACGCACGCTGAGCATCGATAGCCACCGACTTAACGGTCGGCTCAATCAGCAGGTTGGCACGCAATTGCTGGCGGGCGTCGTAGACAAACGCATACAGGTAGCTTTTGTTGCGGTTATGCGCGGTCAGCGTCAGGCAGCCGACCCCCTCCGGCACGGTAAACTCCACATGCCCGCGCCCTGTCGTCAGGCAACCAGCAAGGGTCAGCTCCGGCTTATTCATGGAGGCGGTCCAGCGCTTTTTGCGCTTTACGGGCCGCCTCGGTCAATACCTGCTGTGCTGGTTTGTTTTCGATTTCCACCTGATCGGCAGCCACGGTCAGCGCATCCAGAATTTTGCCTTTGGTCGGGTCGATGAAATCCATACTGGCGGATTTCGCCTGCTGCACTGGCACCGCCGCCTGCGGGTTAGCGGCGACGTATTTCTGGTAGTCCGCGTCCTGCAATACGCTTTCGCGCACCGGAATATACCCGGTGAACATCGACCAGCGGGCGGTATTGACCGCACTGGTGTAAAAACGCATAAAGGCAAAAGCCCCCTTCGCCGCCGCGTCCGGCGTGCCGACAGGCATCACGAAAATCAGCGCGCCTGCCTGCGGTGCAGACGGATGGCTCCCCCAGCCCGGTTGGGGCAACGCCGCCAGCCGCTGGAAGTCGAGATCGCCCTGGTCGCCGGACGAACCGGTATACCCCAGCGCCCGGTCTTTCATCACGTCATCAATGGTTTTGTACCAGTATTCCCAGCCCTGACCACCGTGATAAATGCGCATGATGTGCTCTTCATGAATCCACCGGCGGAAGCTGTCCCACACCTCTACCCACGCCGGGGAGTCGATCAACACCTTTTTACCGTCGTCGCTGAGAATGCGCCCACCGTTGGACAGCGCCGCGTCAATCAGGTTACCCGGCCCCCACATCGGCTCCCAGCCGTAATAACGGGTATTGCCGTCAGCCTCTTTTTGGGTGACCGCCGTCGCTACTTTCGCCAGCCCCTGCCAGGTTTTCAGGTCATCCGGCGTAAAACCGTGCTGCGCCAGCACCGCCTTGTTGTAGTAAAGCACCTGGGTGGTGCCATAAGCGGGCAGGCCGTAAACGCTACCGTCCGGCTGGGTAACCTGACGGCGGAATGCGCCGATAAAATCGGTGAAATGGAAGCTGTCATCCATGTATGGACGGAGATCACGCAGCAACTTGCGCTCCGCCAGCGCCGTTCCCTGCGAGGCGTTCAACAGCGCGAACGCCGGGGCGTTTTTCGCCGCCATGCCTGCCTGTAGTTTTTGCCAGGTTTCATCGTAATTACCCTGCAACGCGCCTTTCACCACAAATTGATCCTGACTGCGGTTAAATTCGTCGATCAACGTCAGCATCATCTTTTGTGGCTTGGTGCCGCCGGAATACCAGAAGCTCACTTCAGTTGCAGCCTGCGCCTGCGCGGTCAGCAGCAGCGCGCACAACGCGCCGCTTACATATCGCCACCCTTTACATACGGTCATCATTATTCTTTCACTCCATTATCGGAAAAGCCGGACAGGATAATTCGTTGGCACAACAGGAATAAAAACAACATCGGCATCACCACAATGGCGCTGGCCGCCATAATATTCGACCAGTTAAATCCGTAGTCGCCTCCGGAAATAAAATACTGCCGAATGCCAATGGAAATTAAATTCAGCGACGGTGACGTAATCACCAGACTGGGCCACATGTAGCTGTTGTAATTGGTGATGAAAATGAGCAGGAATAACGTAGCCAGCACCGGTTTCATTTGCGGCAACACAATGGTGCGCAGCAACATCCATTCACCGGCACCGTCAATACGCGCCGCTTCCATTAATGACGGATGAATCTTTTTCAGTGCCTGATGTAAATAAAACACCCCCATTGCACTGACCGCGTTGGAAAAAATCAGGCCGAGATGGGTATCCAGCAAATGCAATTTAGCCAGAATGATGTAACAGGGAATATAGGTCACCGCACCAGGCAACATATAACAGGCCATCACCACGCCATACAGCAAACGGCTGGTTTTACCGCGCCACTGAACCACGGCGTAGGCAAACAGCAGGCTGTTGACCACCACCAGCAGCGACGTCAGCAACGCCACCGTCAGGCTGTTGTACATAAACAGCCCGAAATGCGTCTCGCGCCATACCGCGGCGAATGAGGAAAAGTCGGGATGCGACGGCAATAGTTGCAGCGGATGGCGGAAAATCTCGTCATTGGTTTTCAGCGCGCCGGACAACATCCACACAAACGGGAATACCATCAACAGACCGGCCATCACCAGTAGCAGATGTTTCAACACCCCCCGTCCGCGAAAAACCGGGCGACGGGCGGTAGTGGACATCACCGGCTCGGCCAGTGTGATCAGCGATGACACCATACCCAGGCTCCTTAGAAATAGACCCAGCGGCGGGCAATCAGGGTGTTGACCAACGACAATGACCCCGCCAACAGCAGGATCATCACCGCGGTGGCTGCTGCCGGTCCCATGCTGAACTGCTGGAACGCCTGCTGGTAAAACAGGTACATCAGCGTGCGGGTGCTATTGCCGGGGCCGCCCTGCGTCAACATTTGAAATTGATCGAATGCCTGAACGGCATTCACCAGATTGACGATCAACAGGAAAAAGGTGGTGGGGGAAATCAGCGGCAAGGTGATGGTTAACAGGCGTGTGGCACGGCTGCCGCCGTCCAGCCGCGCAGCCTCGTATAGCTCGGCGGGAATGCGGTTGAGCGCGCTGATGAAGAACATCATCGTCCAGCCGATGCCCTGCCATACCGTGACCGCCACCACCGCCAGCATGGCGCTGCCCGGCCGCTCCAGCCAGGGGACACCCGCTACGCCGAACAGCCCGAGCAGTTGGTTCGCCAGCCCGGCGCGAGAGTCGAACACCCATGACCACACCACGGAAACCGCGACTGTCGGGGTAATCCACGGAGAAAAGATCATCGCCTGATAACAGCGTTGCCCGCGACATCGGCGGTGCAGTAGCAGCGCGAATCCCAGCCCCAGTACCACCACCGGCATCACCACCGCGATGGCGAACACCAGCGTATTCACCAGCGCGCCGGAAAAATCATCGCTCTGCAGCAGGTCGCGATAATTATCCACACCGACGAGATGATAATCCGGCGAAATATAATCCCAGTCGGTAAGGCTGATATAGAGGCTGCAAAAAAAAGGAATCACCCAGAATAGCAATAACGGGATCAGCAGCGGGGCAATAAACCCAACGCAAATAAACCCTGAGCCACCAAACCCACCTAGGTTAAATAGCGCCGGTATTTTCCTGGCTTTCATGACCTCTCCGTAATTACACGCTGGTGTTAAACCGCTAAGCCTAAAAGCGCTCTGTGACAACAGACCGGCAAAAAAAAGACAGTTTCATGATGTGGACTTTCTTTTTTCACTTCACGCTATCCAAAATGAAAGTGATGCCGTTCACAGCATTCCCCGGCCCAAGAAGATATTTTCTCTTCAATAAACTTATTTACAGGCTGAAAAAAAACCCACGATTTTGACATAGAAAAAATATTCTTCCCGCTACCACCATCGCTTAGCCTTGCGGTAGCCAAAAGGCATGTATCCGAGGATCAATTATGTTATTCACACGCAAAACCGTCGCCGGGCTGTTGTTGTCGGCGTTACCCTGGCTGAGCGCACAGGCGGAAACCACGCCGTCAGGCTGGACGCTGGAAAAAGTGGTGGAAATCAGCCGCCACGGTGTACGCCCGCCGACGGAAGGCAACGTCAAAACCATTCAGGACGGCACCGGGCGCAACTGGCCTACCTGGCTGACCCATTACGGTGAGCTGACCGGTCACGGTTATGCGGCGGCGGTACTGAAAGGGCAGTACGAAGGGCAGTACCTACGCCAGCACGGGCTGCTGACCCAAAACTGCCCGGCGTCCGACGACGTGTTTGTTTGGGCCAGCCCACTGCAACGCACGCAGGAAACCGCAATGGCGCTGATGGATGGCGTATTCCCCGGTTGTGGCGTGGTCATTCGCGGCCCGGAGAGTGAAGACAACGACCCGCTGTTCCATGCCGAAACCGCTGGCGTGCCCGTGGACCAGGAGCAGGTGAAGGCCGATCTGCAAAAAGCGATGCAGGGCAAAAGCGCCGGACAGATTCAGGCGGAATGGCAACCGGCGATCGATCGCCTGAAACAGGCAGTCTGCCTGCCGGATAAACCCTGCCCGGCGTTCAGCACCACATGGGACGTGAAAGAGAGCAAAAAAGGGAATATCTCGCTGCATGGGCCGGAAGCGCTGGCCAACATGGCGGAAACCATCCGGCTGGCCTATAGCAACAACAACCCGCTCGGTCAGGTGGCATTCGGCAACGCCAGAACCGCCGCTGCGGTCGGCGCGTTAATGCCGCTGCTGACCGCCAACTACGATTTCACCAACGACTTGCCTTACGTGGCACGGCGCGGCGGTTCGATACTGATGAATCAGATAGCTCTGGCGCTCAACCCGGAGCACCAGGCCGACGCCCCACCCGACGCCAAATGGCTGCTGTACGTCGCGCACGACACCAACATCGCCAAACTGCGCGCCATGCTGGGCTTCACCTGGCAAATGGGCGACTACCCGCGCGGCAATATCCCGCCCGCAGGCAGCCTGATCTTCGAACGCTGGCGCAATCCGCAGTCCGGCCAACGCTTCGTGCGTATCTACTTCCAGGCACAATCGCTGGACCAGATCCGCGGGCTGACCGCATTGGATAACGACCATCCGCCGCTGCGCAGCGAATTCTCGATGAACGGCTGCCAGAAAACCGATGTCGGCACCCTGTGTCCGTACGATGCCGTGATGAAACGCCTCAACGGCGCGGTGGATCGCACCGCGCTGCTGCCGGTGCGCTATACGCTGTAATCACGATACCCATCACGGGCGAACCCTGCCCGTGATCACCGGCGACAGGCAGCCACCATCGCCGCTACCGGCACAATCTGCTGCGCCACTGTCGGGAAAGCTGGCGGCCGCCATAGCAAAAACCTGTTGTGCTACTCGACCACTTCCGGGCTTGCCGAGCTGGCGGCATCCTGCGGCGCAGATGGAAGCGCGTTAGCGGCCAGAAACAACAACCCCAGCAACCCCAAAATAGCGATGAGTCCATCACGGCCGTACCACTGCATCAGCGAACCGCTCACCAGTGGACCGCTGAAACTGCCGACGCCCCACAGCACGCCGAACAAGGCGTTGATCGCCACCAAATCGACGCCGCTGAACTGCTTGCCCGCCCGCACCAGCGACAGGGTGTAAATACTGCCTGCCACCGCGCCCAACAGGAAGACGTTAACCCACACCCAGCCGGCGCCGTAGCTGAACGGCAGACCGGCTAGCATCAGCACAAACAGCACCCCGCAGGCCAAATGCACCCGCAGCGTACCCAGCTTGTCAGAAACCCAGCCCAGCGGCACCTGCAACAACGCATCGCCGATAAACAGTACCGTCACCAGCAGCACCGCCAGCGACTCCTCGTAACCGTGCGCCATGCCGTACAGCGGCAACATCGACAGCACCGCGCCGTCGAAAAAGGCGAAGGCAAACACTGCCGCCGCCAACGCTGGCGCGGCCAACAGCAGCGAAAACAGGTTATGTTGTCGATGGGCGCTCAGCGCCAGTCCGGAAAAAGAGGAGCCTGGCACCATCAGCAGGCATACGCCATGCAGCGCCAGAATCAGCAATAACCCGGTCGGGTCGTCCAAACCGGTGAGGGAAATCAGCAGCGGCCCCAGCAGTTGCAGGCCGGTAAACGCGGTGGCGTACAATCCCACCAGCACACCCCGGCGGTGCTCGGCGGTATGACCGCTGACCCAGGACTCGCCGATGACGATAATCAGCCCACAGCAAAATCCCATCAGAAAACGCGGCACAGCCAGCAGCACAACGCTGTCGAGATAGAACGACAGCGCCAGGCTGACGCCCATGCCCCATGTCGACAGCGCCAGCAGGCGACCCACCGGCAAACGCATCGCCACCGGTGCCGCGACCCAGGAAGAGACGAAGACACCTATCGCCGGTAAGGCGGACATCATGCCTGTCAGCGCAGAGCCGTATCCCAGCGCGGTCAATTTCAGCGTGACCAGCGGGATAGAATACCCCTGAACCAAGCCCACCAACGAGGCGCTGGTCATTACTACCACAATCGCCAGTTGATGCGCGCGGCGCGATGTCGACATGCCGTTTCTCCGTCCTTTCGTGATTTATCTGGTGAACTACTGTCACCTAATTACCGAATTTTACCTATACCGGATTCCGGTGCTGAAACCAACGCCAATAGGCATTATCACCACAAAGCGATGAGAGTAAATTTCTTTATTTATCAAAAAACTAAACCATCACTGCGATATTTGAATGATTTTTCAACCGTCTTAAGTCTCTCTTAATGCTCCCCCGTTAGCATGACACCATCACATCCAGAGGCGACCCCGAGAATCCCTGTGCCATTCAGGAGTAAGACATGAGCTTTTACCAGCAACTGCAATCTGCAACCTCAACATCGCAACAACTGATGATGTCTGCTCCGGTCATTGACGCCTGCCGTCAGGGCACCCTCACCAGGGAGATGTACATCGCCTTTCTGACGCAGATTTATCACCATGTCAGTTATACCGTACCGCTGCTGATGGCCGCGAGTGGCCGTCTTCCCCGGCATCAGGCGTGGGTACGTGAGGCCATTGAGGAATACATTGACGCCGAGTACGACCACAAGGCCTCGATTCGCCACAGGATTCGTGCCTGCGGTGGCAAAACGGAAACCCTGAACCAGAACGCCTCCACTCAGTGGATTGAACTGATGGCGGCGTACCTCTATGACCAAATCCAGCGTGACAACCCGATGAGCATCTTCGGCCTGATACACGTGCTGGAAGGTATCCAGGCCCATATCGCGCCCGATATGGTCGAACAGCCAGAAGTCCAACAACGTTGGTCTGTTAGCTTGCAAACACAAGACCCGGCGGATAAAACAGACCCGAACGTCTTCGCTGAACTGATGGACAACATCAGTGACTCGGCCGACCAGACCGCGATCATCCATGCCGCTCACGTGGTTTACCAGCTGTACGGCGATATGCTGCACAGCCTCACGGAGCACTAATACCATGAAGCTAAAAAATAAACGTATTCTTCTGACGGGTGCCAGTAGCAGTACCGGCCAGGAACTGGCATTGTCACTGGCGGCCAGAGGTGCCAGGCTATATCTGGTCGGCCGTAATGAAAAGGTGCTACTGGCATTACAGAATCGGTTACCTGACCCCAGCCATCACAATATTTTGCTGGCGGACCTGAGTGATGAACAGGATCGCGACGCGCTGGCGGAGTGTTTTCCGGATAATGTCAGACTGGACGTGCTGATTAACAACACGGATACATCGACCTTCGGCCTGTTTGAAGAACAGAGTCAGGATGCCATTCGTCGGCAGCTCGCCCTTAATACCGAAGCACCGATATTACTGACCCACGCCTTGCTCGGCTGCATTAGCACACCCGGCATCATCATGAATATCGGCTCCACCCTGGATGGGATCGGCTATCCTGGATACAGTGCCTATTGCGCCAGTAAATTTGCCCTGCGCGGATTCAGTGAAGCACTGCACCGCGAATTGTCATCTAAAGGGATTAAAGTACTGCATCTGGCTCCCAGATCCATCCATACCGGACGCGACGCCCCGAAGACCAATGCCCTGGTTCACGCGCTGGGTTATCACAGCGACAAACCAGCCTGGGTGGCGGAACAGGTCGTCAACGCATTGGAGCAGGAAACGGTACGCCGTTGGCTGGGTTGGCCAGAAAAATTGTTCGTGCGGCTTAATGCGCTGGTGCCTGCCGTGGTGGATAGGGCCATCCGTCGCCAGCTTGCCGCTATTCAGCATTATGCAAAGACGCAGAAAAAATAGGGAAATCAAACATGGTCTTCCGGGTACACATGGCTATGCACCCACTTACTATGACTCGATCACCACGCATTCGATCACCAAGGCTCCTCCAGGCAACAATGCTATTGCTCGGTGGGCTGTTGGCGATACACATGGGCTATGCCAGCGCGATGTCGATGGATATCCACCGGCAATGGTCTGTTTGCCAGTACAAGACGTTGCCATCCCGTAAAGACGAGTGTTTTGCTGCCTTGAGCCAGCAGGCGCAGGAACAGGTGGAAAACCACCCTGACCGCGCGGATTATCTGATCTGGTCGGCAATGGTCGACAGCAGTTGGGCTGGCGTCAAAGACGGTATGGATGCACTCAATCTGGCCGGGCAAGCCAAAAGTACGCTGGAAAAAGCCATCGCCCTTGACCCCAATGCACTGAATGGCGCGGCTTACACCATCCTTGGCGTGCTCTACTATCAGGTGCCAGGTTGGCCGCTGGGGTTTGGTGATGACAAAAAAGCGGAGAAGTACCTGAAAATTGCGTTGAAAATAAATCCTGCCAACATTGATGCAAACTTCTTCTATGGCGATTTTTTGCTGAAAGCAGGACGCAAAAACGAAGCCAGACAATATCTGACCACCGCACTGAATGCCTCCCCCCGCTCAGGACGTGAAATCGCCGATCTGGGCCGCCATGTGGAAGCAGAAAAAGCACTGGCACAACTGAAACACTAATAGCCCCCTCCCCGCCATAAGCAGGTCCTCAACATGGCGGGAATCCACTGCCTATCCATGTTGTTTTTTTCACCTTTTATCGTCGCTCTCTGATTAAAACCCCTAATATTTTCGTAATGAAACTGATCACCAGCCCATCAATATGTAAAAAAGAGTAAAAGAGTAGAGAAATCACTTATCATTGATAAAAAGGTAATATTAAACAAAATATTAGTGAATCAGACGGGGAAAAGTGCTCACAATAAACCCGCATCCTGACAAGATAAAACATCAGAGAAACCAGGGCTGAAGCAGGACGTGGCATGACTATGCCTAAAAAACGCGGAAAGCGGTGAAAAAACAGCCACACTGAACAACAAAAACAAAAAAACTCGCTATCCAGTGGATGCGAGTTTCATGTTAACGATAACCGGGTTTTATCGTTGTAAAATTTGGTCGGTGAGAGAGGATTCGAACCTCCGACCCCTTCGTCCCGAACGAAGTGCGCTACCAGGCTGCGCCACTCACCGAGTGCGGGGCGCATATTACTGCGCCCCTACTATAGCGTCAATCCCTTTTTCATAAAAGCCAACAGGTTGGCGACAAAGTATCCGGCAGGGTAGAACAACATCGTTTTTACTGCCTGAACCGGTGTTGTCCCGCACCGCTGACAACGGCGTTACTCACGCCCTGACGCATTGCACCAGTTATTTTTTTCCTGAATGCCGCCATCCGGCGAGGTATAGCCCAGGCACCCCAGCATGGAGTCGAAAATCTCCTCATGACGCAGCACCTTTCCTTGTTGCTGTTGCGCCCGCAGTTGCTCAAACGCCTGCTGATTACGCGGCTGTGCCAGATACTGGTCCGAGGCCCATAACATAACCGGCGAACGGAACTGCTCCGGCGGTGCCAGCTGGCGCGGCGTACCATGCAAATGGTAGTTATCATCGATCGATTCACCGTGATCAGAGGAATACACCAGCAGCGCCTTCTTATCGCGCAACTGGTCAATGACCCGTTTGATGAAGGCATCGGTATACAACACGCTGTTATCAAAGGCATTGATTAACTGCTCCCTGGAGCAGGAGGCATCCACGCCCATACATTCCGGCTGATAACGGGCATAGCTGCGCGGATAGCGCATTGAATACAGATAGTGGGAGCCTTTGGTGTGCAGCACCACCAGATGCTTGCCGTTAGGGTAGCGCATCAGCGACTGTGACATTTCATCAACCAGCAGCATGTCGTCTACCGCTTTACCTTCATTACGCTTTTCTGAGGCAATCATTTCACGAAAGGCGTAATTGTCGGCCTGTATGTTGTTATAGAACCAGACTTCACTTTGCATCGCGAACAGCTCGGACGTGAACCCCAGCGACTTCATGACGGCAAAGATATTTTTTTCCCGCAATGTACGTTGCGGATTATCGGAAGTGCCGCCTTCCCGCACGAACATGCAACGCATCGACAGTTTGGTAGAGGTGTCGCAGGACTGACCGCGAAACGCCAGCAAATTCTTTTCCTTCGCCAGTTGCGGCGTAGTATCGCGCTCGTAGCCCAGCAGCCCCAGATGGTCCCAGCGAGTGGTTTCACCGATGATAAAGACGACGTAAGTGTCATCGATTCCTGCCGGTGCCTGATAAGTGAACTGCTTGCTGGGATCAATCAGCTCATCGTCATCCTGATTTTCATCATAACGGGCATAGGCAAACAAGCCGAAGGCCGACAACCAGTTGGCCGGAAGATAAGAATGAGCCACCACCCCGCCGTAACTTGGCAAATCCTGATTGGACAGTTTCTCCGCCGACGTATTCATCCGATCCAGATAGCGTAACGGTAACCACACCAGTGCGGCGGACACCACCAGACCCAATACCGCGACACGTCGATGCCCCTGGGTACGTAATTGTTCAATCAGTGTTTGTTGCAGGCGGTTTTTCCAGATAACAATCAAAGGCGGAATACTGAGCGACACCACCCACAACACAAAAAACAGCCCGATCACCTCTTTGGATAAATCAATATCCGTGGTCATTACCGCGGCGATAATGCCATAACCAATCACAACATTAAAAAAAGTCATGTAGTAGCTGGCGGCCACTGAAATCAATACCAGCAATGACGCAACCACACGAAAAAATCGACGTCCGCCAAGCGACAGCAATCGCATCAGGAAAAAGGTAAACAGAACACAAGCCATCGATTCCACCAGCAGGGGAATATATTTGGCGACTGGATTTTCGGTAAAAAACGGGAATGCATCTACACGCCGGTAAAAAACCGGAAGATTCAAAAAAAAGCCAATATAAATTGCCAATAACCAGGACAATTTAGATTGTGACAACGCCAGCAGGGATTTCATTCCAAACCATACTCCAGAGGTAAAAACATCCTGTAAACAGACCTATGGGATGTTTGAAAGTTCAGGCGCTATCAGCACATTCCGTTTTTTCTTATGCCATCATCTCCAGATAACCGAGAAAACTTTACACAAACCGTTCAGTATCCTTTAAGCAATCTGATTACCCCTTCAGCTAATAAGTGCCCCCTAAAAGAAAAAGTAAAAACCCTTATTAGATACGCTTATTTATTTTAAAGATCGTCGCGCTGGTTTCCTGTGTTATTCCTATTTTCTTTTTTGCCGCGTTGACTATTTTCCCCGTTCAATTCATCACGCTGGTTATTATCTGAAGCGTACCGTTATTTCATATCAGGCCGATTATTCCGTCATGATTTAACGCCTTGCTCCTTGAGCCATGCCAATTGCCGGACGATATCGGGGTGGTGCAGAAAGTCGCGAATGCGTTGCGCCCGCCGGACGCCAATACCGGAAAATTGCTGCCATTCGTCGATAGAGCGCTGCTGCAATTGCTCAAAGGATGCGCCATCCAGTGCGTGTCGAGCAGGGGATGGCACCGGGAGCCCTAGCGCCAGTAACCAATTTCGTAACGGCTGGCGGCGCGCTTGCTGAAACTGGCGGTGAATCCGCTCTGCCTGCTGTTCGCCGAAATCACCCGCCGCTGCCAGCTGAGCCGGTTCAAACGCCAGCCAGGACACCACATCGACCAGCGCACCGCGCTGTGTCAGTCGTTGCCAGGTGGCTTCGCTGATGCCACCAAGCGACAACCCGTTCCGCCCGCCCAGCCATACCAGCCGAGCCAGAAATTGTGGCTGGCATTCCCGGCTCCATTGCAAACAACTGAACACATCAAAGGGCGACACCGGCGGGACAGCTATCGCTTCACGTACCGCGCCGCGCCATACCACAGCATCCAACCGGGGAATTCCCAATCCCGCCAGACTAATGCTGACCCTATCCCCCGGCAGCACATCCCATTTTCGCCAACGGGATACCGAACCGAGATTGACCCGGCTAACGGTTTTGTCATCCAGTACCACCGGTTGCAGCTGCAACACCACAGTCATTCTGCCGGTACGTCCCACGTCAATATCGACACCGGTGACCTCCGTCACCCGGTTCACCAACGGATATTTCCAGGCTACCGCCCACTCCGCCGGGGTGTCTTGCCAGTAACGTCCGGCGGGTTCCTGCGCCTGACGCACCACTACGCCATCCGTCACAAACGGCAACGGCGCACGATACCAGCGCTCACGCCACTGCGCCGCCGTCTCCAGCGAAGAAATCGGCTGCGTGTAATCCGCCGTCAGCCCAAACCCCAACTCCCGTAATTTAGCCAGCCTCGTCGGCATATCCGCCGGGCCGTCCGGCCAGGCCCAGATAAATACTCCAATGCGTGACAGCAGCGGCGAAGGCTGTTTTCGCCGCATTTCACCCGCCACCTGCGCTCGTGCATTGATACCACCGACCTGCTGCTGACGATGGTCCGTCACCTGCAAATACAATTCACCCTGGAAAACCTGACGGCCAGATACACCGGGAAGATGCTGTGGCACCGTATTCATCTGGTTCACCTTGTCGGTCCAGTCCTCGCCCTGGCGGCCATTACCGCGACTGATGGCGGTCACCAGCTTCCCGTGTTCGTATACCAGCGTCACCGCCACACCATCGATCTTGGGCTGCACCCACAAATCATGATGTTGCGCGAACCACTGCTTCAGTTCGGCCGGTTCTGACAGTTTTTTCAGGCCAGTGTGCGCCACCGGATGCTGCCGTTTGCCAGTGCCAGGCAGCGCAATCGCAAAACGCCCGGCATCCGTCTGAAAACAGACTTGCCAGGTCGCCAGCGTTTGACGCAGTTGATCGTAAACCTGATCGTCCACCGGGCTTTGGCCCTGTTCATAATACGCGTTGTCCCACTGCGTCAGTTGCTGCCCAAGTTGCGTGATCTCCTGTTCAGCCCGCACCGATGACCACGCCGGACAAGACGCCGCTTCAGTCATCCCGCTCACAACAAACAGCACCGCTGCCAACATGTGTTGATATCGCATCGCTTTTCCTCCCTGAGCGAAAACCAGGACATTAATGCGCAGGCGGTCCGGGAATACGAGTGCGAAAATAAGGGAATGCGAAGCATCCCGCACGACATCACGCGAGTTGCTGCAACCGATATAAAAGCAGGAAAGCAGGCCACAAAACGAAAAGAGACGGGGTGACATAAGGCGGGCAGAGATTCAGGCTGTATTTCACCACGCGACGGTTCACACAGCGGCGTGTATAATGCGAGAAAATGCGCGACTGGGCGCATCTCTCCTTTCATCTTTATCAGACACAGAATTCACTATGGCTCAAGGCACGTTATACATTGTTTCCGCCCCCAGCGGTGCGGGGAAATCCAGTTTGATCCAGGCGTTGCTGAAAACGCAGCCGTTGTATGACACCCAGGTTTCCATTTCGCACACCACCCGTGCGATACGGCCCGGCGAAGTCCACGGTGAACACTACTTTTTTGTGCCAGTAGATGAATTCAAGCGAATGATTGGGGAGGATGATTTTCTGGAATATGCCGAAGTTTTCGGCAATTATTACGGAACGTCCCGCGCGGCCATCGAGCAGGTATTATCCACCGGCGTCGATGTCTTTCTGGATATCGACTGGCAGGGTGCCCGCCAGATCCGTGAGCGTATGCCGCAAGCCCGCAGCATCTTTATTCTGCCGCCTTCACAGGAAGAACTGGAGCGACGCCTGCGCGGTCGTGGTCAGGATAGTGAAGAGGTCATCGCCCGCCGGATGAAACAGGCGGTGGCGGAAATGAGTCATTACGCCGAATACGATTATCTGATTGTGAATGATGATTTCGATCTGGCGCTGCTTGATCTGAAAACCATCATTCGCGCCGAACGCCTGCGTCTGAGCCGCCAGAAAGTTCGACATGACGCTTTAATCACCAAACTATTGGCAGACTGACGGCACTTTCAGTATGATGCCCAGTCATTTTATTTCCCCACTGGAGTACACACTATGGCACGCGTAACTGTTCAGGACGCTGTAGAAAAAATTGGTAACCGTTTTGACCTGGTGCTGGTCGCAGCTCGTCGCGCTCGTCAGATCCAGGTGGGTGGCAAAGATCCGCTGGTTCCGGAAGAAAACGATAAGTACACCGTTATCGCTCTGCGCGAGATCGAAGAAGGTCTGATCAACGGCCAGATTCTGGATACCCGTGAACGCCAGGAACAGCAGGAACAGGAAGCAGCGGAAATTCAGGCAGTTACTGCTATCGCTGAAGGTCGTCGTTAATTCGAATTCGGTCGCGAGTCGCCCTTGTATCTGTTTGAAAGCCTCAATCTGCTGATTCAGCGTTATCTGCCGGAAGACCAGATAAAGCGTCTCAAGCAGGCTTATCTTGTTGCACGTGATGCTCACGAGGGTCAGACACGCTCCAGCGGTGAGCCTTATATCACCCATCCCGTAGCGGTGGCCTGCATTCTGGCCGAAATGCGTCTCGACTACGAAACGCTGATGGCCGCCCTGCTGCATGATGTCATCGAAGATACGCCCGCCACCTATCAGGATATGGAACAGCTGTTCGGTAAAAGCGTAGCCGAACTGGTGGAAGGCGTATCCAAGCTGGATAAGCTGAAATTCCGCGACAAGAAAGAGGCGCAGGCGGAAAACTTCCGCAAAATGATCATGGCGATGGTGCAGGACATCCGCGTCATTCTGATCAAACTGGCCGACCGCACCCACAACATGCGTACACTGGGATCGCTGCGTCCGGACAAACGTCGGCGCATCGCTCGTGAAACGCTGGAAATCTACAGCCCGCTCGCGCATCGTCTCGGTATTCATCATCTGAAAACCGAACTGGAAGAGCTGGGGTTTGAAGCGCTCTACCCCAACCGCTACCGCGTCATCAAAGAGGTGGTAAAAGCCGCCCGCGGTAACCGCAAAGAGATGATTCAGAAGATCCTTTCCGAGATTGAAGGGCGTCTGAAGGAAGCGGGCATCAGCTGTCGCGTCAGCGGTCGCGAAAAGCATCTGTACTCTATTTACTGCAAGATGCACCTGAAAGAGCAGCGCTTTCACTCGATCATGGATATCTATGCCTTTCGGGTGATCGTCCGGGAAGTGGATACCTGTTATCGCGTGTTGGGTCAGGTGCACAGCCTGTACAAGCCGCGCCCCGGTCGGGTGAAAGACTACATCGCTATTCCCAAGGCCAACGGCTATCAGTCGCTCCATACTTCCCTTATCGGGCCGCATGGCGTGCCGGTTGAAGTCCAGATCCGCACCGAGGATATGGACCAGATGGCGGAAATGGGGGTCGCTGCACACTGGGCTTACAAAGAAGGCGAAAGCAGCAGTACTACGGCGCAGGTACGTGCCCAGCGTTGGATGCAAAGCCTGCTGGAACTGCAACAGAGTGCCGGTAGCTCGTTCGAATTCATCGAAAGCGTCAAATCCGATCTGTTTCCGGACGAAATTTACGTCTTCACGCCGGAAGGCCGCATCGTCGAACTGCCCGCCGGCGCAACGCCGGTGGACTTCGCCTATGCGGTACACACCGACATCGGCCATGCCTGCGTGGGTGCCCGCGTCGATCGTCAGCCGTACCCACTGTCTCAGGCGTTATCCAGTGGGCAGACGATAGAAATCATCACCGCGCCGGGTGCCCGCCCGAACGCCGCCTGGCTCAACTTTGTGGTCAGTTCCAAAGCCCGCGCCAAAATCCGTCAGATGCTAAAAAACCTCAAACGTGACGATTCCGTCAGTCTGGGGCGTCGTCTGATTAATCACGCACTGGGCAGCGGCCGTAAACTGTCCGACATTCCGGAGCAGAATATTCAGCGGGAGCTGGAGCGCATGAAGCTCGCCTCGCTGGACGACCTGCTGGCGGAAATCGGTCTGGGCAACGCCATGAGCGTGGTAGTGGCGCGTAATCTGCTGGAAGAACATACCGAAAACGGTGCCGCCGGTATCCGCAAACTCCCTATCAAGGGCGCTGATGGTGTGCTGATCACTTTCGCCAAGTGCTGCCGCCCGATTCCCGGTGACCCGATCATCGCTCACGTCAGCCCCGGTAAAGGGCTGGTGATTCACCACGAGTCCTGCCGCAACATCCGTGGCTACCAGAAAGAGCCAGAGAAATTCATGGCGGTAGAGTGGGATGAGGTGACCGAGCAGGAGTTCATGACGGAAATCAAGGTCGACATGTTCAACCATCAGGGGGCGCTAGCCAACCTGACAGCGGCGATAAGCTCGTCAAACTCCAATATTCAAAGTATCAATACTGAAGAACGGGATGGCCGGGTATACAGCGCCTTTATCCGCCTTACGACGCGCGACCGTATTCATCTTGCAAATATTATGCGCAAGATCCGCGTGATGCCGGACGTGATTAAAGTCAACCGTAACCGAAATTAGCCTGTTATGACCCCAGAACGTTATACACGCATCTGTGAAATGCTTAATAACCGTCAGCCCGACCTGACCCTGTGCATGGAGCAGGTGCACAAACCTCACAACGTATCCGCCGTTATTCGTACCGCCGATGCAGTGGGTGTACATCAGGTGCACGCTGTGTGGCCCACTAACCGCATGAGAACGTTGGTATCTACCGCGGCGGGTAGCAATAGTTGGGTGCAGGTCAAAACCCACCGGACTATTCAAGATGCGGTCAGCCATCTGAAAACGCAGGGGATGCAAATTCTGGCGACCAATCTATCCGCCAGCGCGGTCGACTTCCGCGAAGTGGATTACACACGTCCTACCTGCATCCTGCTCGGGCAGGAAAAAACCGGCATCTCCCCCGATGCGCTAGCGCTCGCTGATCAGGACATCATCATTCCGATGATCGGTATGGTGCAATCCCTGAATGTCTCGGTGGCATCCGCCTTGATTCTGTATGAAGCGCAGCGTCAACGTCAGTTGGCCGGTATGTACCAGCGCGAACACAGTCCGCTGGATGAGGAAGAACAGCAGCGACTGCTGTTTGAAGGCGGCTACCCGGTACTGGCCCGCGTCGCCAGACGCAAAGGGTTGTCGCGCCCGTTCATCGACAACACCGGCCAGGTGATTGCCGACGCGCCCTGGTGGGCAGCGATGCAATCCACGGAGCAATAATGGACAGCCGCCTGCTGCATACCCAGCCGTTGAGCACCCTTGCCGGCGTCGGGGCCAGCCAGGCGGAAAAACTGGCCCGCCTCGGTCTGGAAACCGTGCAGGATTTGCTGTTGCACCTGCCGCTGCGTTACGAAGACCGCACCCACCTTTATCTGATTAACGATTTGCTGCCAGGCATGTACGCCACCGTAGAAGGCGAAGTCTTGCGCAGCGATATCAGCTTCGGTCGCCGCCGGATGTTGACCTGCCAGATCAGCGACGGTAGCGGTATGCTGACACTGCGCTTCTTTAACTTTAATGCGGCCATGAAAAACAGCCTGTCGCCGGGCCAACGTGTACTGGCGTATGGTGAAGTAAAACGCGGTAAGCTGGGCGGTGAAATGATCCATCCGGAATACCGGGTGCAAGGTGAAAGCACCACCGTTGAACTGCAAGAAACACTGACACCGGTATACCCCACCACCGAAGGCATACGGCAGGCGACGCTGCGCAAACTGACCGATCAGGCGCTGGAGCTGCTGAATACCCACCCGATTGACGAACTGCTGCCTCAGGAGATGCGCCACGGGTTAATCAGCCTGCCGGATGCATTGCGCACCTTGCACCGCCCACCGCCAGATGTACAGCTGGCCGAACTGGAGCAAGGCAAACATCCGGCTCAGCAACGGCTGGTCATGGAGGAACTGCTGGCGCACCACCTGAGCATGTTGGCGGTGCGAGCTGGTGCGCAACGTCATCATGCACTGGCGCTTGCCTCCAAAGATAACCTGAAACAGCAGTTGCTGGCCGCGCTGCCGTTCAGCCCCACCGGTGCGCAGCAGCGCGTGGTGGCGGAAATCGAACAGGATATGAACAAGCCTTTCCCGATGATGCGTCTGGTGCAGGGCGATGTGGGTTCTGGCAAAACGCTGGTGGCGGCGCTGACAGCGCTGCGAGCCATCGCTCACGGCAAACAGGTGGCGCTGATGGCACCGACAGAATTGCTGGCTGAACAGCACGCCGCCAACTTCCGCCGCTGGTTTGAACCGCTGGGTATCGAAGTCGGCTGGCTGGCGGGCAAACAAAAAGGCAAGGCGCGGCAGGCCCAGCAAGAGGCTATCGCCAGCGGTCTGGTATCCATGGTGATTGGCACTCATGCCATTTTTCAACAACAGGTACAATTCAACGGCCTGGCACTGGTGATCATTGATGAGCAACATCGCTTCGGTGTGCATCAGCGACTGGCGCTATGGGAAAAAGGTGAAGAGCAGGGATTCCATCCCCACCAGTTGATCATGACCGCCACACCGATTCCCCGCACGCTGGCGATGACAGCCTATGCCGATCTGGATACCTCGGTAATCGATGAACTGCCGCCGGGCCGCACACCGGTTACCACCGTCGCCATTCCGGATACCCGGCGTGATGACATCATCCAGCGGGTGCGTAACGCCTGCCTGCAAGAGGGACGCCAGGCGTACTGGGTCTGCACCCTGATCGAAGAGTCCGAGCTGCTGGAAGCGCAAGCGGCCGAAGCCACCTGTCAGGAATTAAAAGCAGCGTTGCCCGACCTGACTATCGGGTTGGTGCACGGCCGGATGAAAGCACAGGAAAAGCAGGCCGTCATGGAGGCGTTCAAAACCAACCAACTGCATCTGCTGGTCGCCACCACGGTGATTGAAGTCGGGGTAGATGTACCGAATGCCAGCCTGATGATCATCGAAAACCCGGAGCGACTCGGTCTGGCACAGTTGCACCAGTTGCGCGGTCGCGTCGGCCGCGGTGCGGTCGCCTCCCACTGTGTACTGCTGTACAAAACGCCATTGAGTAAAACGGCTCAGATACGGTTACAGGTCTTGCGTGACAGCAATGACGGCTTCGTGATCGCCCAGCGTGATCTGGAAATTCGCGGGCCGGGCGAACTGCTGGGAACCCGTCAGACCGGCAACGCCGCCTTCAGGGTAGCGGATTTATTGCGGGATCAGGCATTGATTCCGCAAGTTCAGCGGGTATCTCGTCATATTCATGAACACTATCCGGAACACGCCAGAGCGTTGATCGACCGCTGGCTGCCGGAACGCACCCGTTATACCAACGCCTGAGGACGACTCCAGCATCGTGGTTCCCGCCGCCTCGTTTCGGGCTTGCATTTATCCCCATAGTTAACAAGGTATTATGGCCCGTCGTATTCCGGCGATAAGAAAACCGCATTCCGCAATCGATTGCTTTTACAGAGAAGATGATTAAAATGCGCTTTTGCCGTTCAGGAGCGCCGCCCTATCATGAGTCTTTCCACCACTGAGCTACCTCAGGCCGATGCCGCCACCCCGGCGAACAGTGAGCTGATTTACCGTCTGGAGGACCGGCCTCCTTTACCGCAAACCCTGTTTGCCGCCTGCCAGCACCTGTTAGCGATGTTTGTCGCGGTGATTACCCCGGCGCTGCTAATCTGTCAGGCGCTGGGCTTACCCGCGCAGGATACCCAGCACATCATCAGCATGTCGCTGTTCGCTTCCGGCCTGGCTTCTATTCTGCAAATCAAGACCTGGGGGCCGGTGGGTTCCGGATTACTGTCCATTCAGGGCACCAGCTTTAACTTCGTTACCCCGTTAATCATGGGCGGTATGGCGCTGAAAAACGGTGGGGCAGATGTGCCGACAATGATGGCGGCGCTATTTGGCACCCTGATGGTCGCTTCCTGCACGGAAATCCTGCTGTCGCGCGTGCTGCATCTGGCTCGTCGCATCATCACACCGTTGGTTTCCGGCATCGTCGTCATGATCATCGGCCTGTCGCTGATTCAGGTCGGCCTGACCTCGATCGGCGGCGGTTTTGCCGCTATGAGCAACCACACCTTTGGTGCGCCGAAGAACCTGCTGCTGGCAGCCGTCGTGCTGGTGGTGATCATTCTGCTCAATCGTCAGCGCAACCCTTACCTGCGCGTAGCATCGCTGGTAATCGCGATGGCCGTTGGTTATCTGGCAGCCTGGCTGATGGGTATGCTGCCGGAGAGCGCTGGTGCGCCCACCCAGTCGCTGATTAACGTGCCGACGCCGTTGTACTACGGTCTTGGCTTTGACTGGAATCTGCTAATCCCACTGATGCTGGTGTTCATGGTGACCTCACTGGAAACCATCGGCGACATCACCGCTACCTCCGATGTGTCTGAACAGCCGGTCAGCGGCCCACTGTACATGAAACGTCTGAAAGGCGGCGTGCTGGCTAATGGCCTGAATTCCTGTCTGTCCGCGGTGTTCAATACCTTCCCCAACTCCTGCTTTGGTCAGAACAACGGCGTGATTCAGCTGACCGGTGTCGCCAGCCGCTATGTCGGTTTCGTGGTAGCGCTGATGCTGATTGTGCTGGGCTTGTTCCCGGCGGTGAGCGGTTTTGTACAGCACATCCCTGAACCGGTGCTGGGCGGTGCGACCATCGTGATGTTCGGCACCATCGCTGCATCCGGGGTGCGTATTGTGTCCCGCGAGCCGCTTAATCGCCGCGCCATCATGATCATCGCGCTGTCGCTGGCCGTCGGTCTGGGCGTTTCCCAGCAGCCGCTGATTTTGCAATTCGCGCCGGAATGGCTGAAAACGCTGCTGTCGTCAGGCATTGCTGCGGGCGGTATCACAGCAATCGTGTTGAATCTGGTCTTTCCTCACGAAAAAGAGTAAGCCGCGCTTCCAGAAATTTTTCGTCTTACGTGATAATAAGGGCCGATGGCGGTATACCCTAAATAATTCGAGTTTCAGGCAGGTGGCAAGGGAAGGAGTCCCGATGAGCTTACTCAGGTAAGTGATTCGGGTGACTGAGCGCAGCCAACGCACCTGCAACTTGAAGTATAACGGGTATAACATCGGCCCTTATTTATTGTCTGTAATAAGTTACCTGTTGAGATGGCTGGATAATTACGGCATAACACGATCATCCCTTGCGAATGGCGCGGACTTAAGCAATGAAATTTATTGGGAAACTTCTTCTCACACTGCTGTTATTGGCGCTACTGGCTGTGGTGGTGCTGTATGTACTGGCTCAGACGGAATGGGGTGCCAGACATATCAGTCAGTGGGTTAATCAACGTACCGAATACCAGGTGTCATTCAGAAAGATGGCGCATGACTGGTCCTCCCCTGGACGCATTCAATTGCTGGACGTTCGTTTCGGCCATAAAAACCAACCGGTTACCCTGGTCGCACAAAGCGTATCGGTGGGATTCAGTGTGCGTCAGATTACCAATCCGCGTCATTTTTCCAGCCTGATGCTGGAGGGCGGCACGCTCAACATGGGCCAGACCGGTTTTACACTGCCGATTGAAGCCGATGTTCTGCAACTGAAAGCCATGGCGTTACATGCACAAGATGGCGACTGGCGCTTACGAGGCGAGCAGGTGACCGGCGGTATTACCCCGTGGCAGCCGGAACCCGGCTATTTGCTGGGTAAGAAGGCCGCATTCCAGCTCAGCGTGCATTCTCTACTCCTCAACGACCTGCCTGCCAGCAAGGTTCTGGTGCAAGGGCAGTTTAACGACCAGCAACTGACGCTGGAAAACTTCGGTGCCGATGTGGCACGAGGCGAACTGACAGGCAATGCTTCCCGTGCGGAGGATGGCAGCTGGCTCGTTAAGAACCTGCGGTTGAGCAATGTCCGGTTGCAAACCCAGCAGTCGATGGCGGATTTTTGGCAACCGATAACCCGCCTGCCAGCGGTAACCGTCAATCGCTTTGACCTGATCGATGCTCGTATCGAAGGGCAAAACTGGGCATTCACCGATCTGGACGTCACCCTGCAAAACGTGACTTTTCGACAGAATGACTGGCAAAGCGACGATGGCTCGCTGTCATTCAATGCCACCGATATCGTCAATGGCAACATGCATCTGGTCGACCCGATCGTCAGTCTGGATTTGTCAAAGCAGGGCGTGAACATCAAACAGTTCTCGACCCGTTGGGAAGGTGGACTGCTACGCACCAACGGCAACTGGCTACGCAGCAATCAGCGGCTGACGCTGGATGAGTTAGTGGTGGCCGGTATGGAATATACGCTGCCGACGGACTGGCGTCAGCGCTGGCAGCAAACGTTACCCAACTGGCTGGCGGAAGTGGAGGTTCGAAAATTCAGCGCCAACCACAACCTGCTGATCGATATCAATCCGGCGTTTCCCTTCCAGCTTACCGCGCTGGATGGCTTCGGCAACAATCTGTTACTCGCGCGCAACCACCAGTGGGGCGTATGGCAAGGTTCGTTAAACCTGAACGCCAGTGACGCTACCTTCAATAAGGTGGATGTTCGCCGTCCGTCGCTGGCGTTGAACGCCAATGACAACCAAATCACACTGACGGACCTGAGCGCCTTTACCCAAAGTGGTTTGCTGGAAGCCAAAGCGGTGATTGCGCAACAGCCAGCCCGAACTTTTACACTGGATCTGACTGGCAAAGCCGTAGCGTTTGATGCTTTGACCCGCTGGGGTTGGCCCGCCCCGGCCACTACGCCCACAGGCAACACTAACTTGCAGTTACACCTGAACGGCCGACTGGACGCAGCAAGCCCACTGAAACCTACCCTCAGCGGTACGTTGCAAGGCATTGACAGCGCCGGGCACACCATCAGCCAGGCAATGCATCAGGGAACGGTAGCAGACAGTGCCCCCGTCATGTCGACGCCACCGGCTGCACCCGAGCCAGCCACACAGCCTTAAACACAGAATAAACGACATAAAACAAACAGCCACCGTTATGGTGGCTGTTGTATATCTAATGCATGGGCTAGCGAATAGCTGAGCCACCCTGCTCCAGTAATTCATCTGGATCCGGCGGCAGTACAATGTAAACGCCCTCAAATACCGCGCCTTTTTTATCGTTGCCAAACAGTTCCACCTGCAACTGCACCCGCGCTTTGCGCCCGCGGGCCAGCCGGTCCAGATCACCGCTCAGCGACCCCAGGTCCGCCACCGCACTGGGGCGACCGGTCACCGGTGTGCTGTAGCGAATATGCGCATCAGCCAGAATTATCGTGCCACCCAGTTGCCGCTCTCGCAGCAGTAGCCAGATCAACCCCCACCCGGTAAGCGTCGCTAGCGAAAACATACTACCGGCGAACAGCGTATGGTGCGGGTTCTGATTTCCCGCTTCCGGCATGGTGGTAATAAATTTTTGTCCGGTGTACTGACTGATGCGCACACCCATTTTTTCGCTGAGAGGAATATGGTTGTACCACGCCTGCTGTAACTGACCACACCAGTCCGGGCGATGCAGAATGTCATCCAGCGTCGCCACTGGTTTAATCATCAAAAAGTGGCGTACCGGCGTGGTCATCGGTGTGGTGATTTCCCCCTGATTGACAAAGCCAAGGCGGGAGAAGAACGCCATCGCATCCTCGCGAGCACTGCACACCACCCGTTTCACGCCTTCCTGGCGCGCCACCGACTCCAGCGCCATCGCCATTAGCGTTCCCAGGCCTTTACGCTGTGTATCAGGATGCACCGCCAAAAATCGGATCGACGCTTCATTCTCGGCATTAATAGAGAGGCGCCCCACCGCGACCAGCTTGCCGTGCCCGTCAACAATGGTTTGATGATGCGCCAGCGCATCATAGGCATCCCGTTCGGAACCAAGCGGCTGATGCAGTGGTTTACGCAACATTTCCCAGCGGAACTGGTAATAGGCATCCAGCTCTTCGGCGCTTTCAGGCACTCTCAGGTAATACATAACCGCCCCTCTCACGCATTATTAATGCAAGCTAGACCTGCAACCAGAACGTTACAGGCCCATCATTTACCAGAGATACTTTCATGTCAGCAGCAAAACGACCGGTTTCCGTCGTTAACCCGTGCTCCTGGCACTGGCCGACAAAATACTGATACAACCGATCCGCTTCGGCAGGTGCCGCGCCGCGGGAAAAACTGGGGCGCATACCCTTTTGTGTATCTGCCGCCAGCGTAAACTGCGACACCACCAGCAGACTACCGCCGACTTGCTGAACGTTCAGATTCATCTTGCCGTTGTCATCGCTGAAAATCCGATAGCCGATCACCTTTTCACACAAACGAACCGCTTTCTGTTCGTCATCACCTTGCTCAACGCCCAGCAATACCAGCAATCCGTGATCAATTTCCCCGATTACCGAACCCTCTACCGCCACACTTGCGCTGGATACCCGCTGAATTAATGCGATCATAACAACCTTACGACTCCTGCTTAAAAACCTGGCTGGCAAAAAAATCCGGCACGACCTGCCGATCGCTAACCAAAATCGAGCGGATACCTAATGCGTTCGCCGCGTCCACATTGGCAGCATTGTCGTCAAAAAAGAGTGCGTCATGGGCATCAACGCCTTCTTCACGCAGAACATGCTGGTAAATTGTCGTCTCCGGTTTACGCTGGCCGATATCCTGGGACAGATAAAGCCGGTCTACAGCTTGCTGAACTTCCGGATATTCGTCCGGCCAGAATTGACAGTGCAAGCGATTGGTATTGGAGAGTATTACCACGCGATGCCCTTCCTGCCGCAAACGATGCATGATATCGATCACATCTTTGCGTACACCAATGAAAATGGCCTGCCAACCGGTCGAGAACTGTTCAAAACTGAGCGTCATACCCAGCTCATGGCTCAAACGCGACGCAAACTCCTCGTCGCTGATTTCACCGCGTTCATGCTGTTCAAAGGTATGCCCCATAACAAAGCGCTCACGCAGAGTCGCCAGCGGTGCGCCGCTCAGCGTGCTCCATACCCCTAAAACACGATTGAAATCAATATCTATAACCACATTACCCAAATCAAAAATGTACAGCATGTGTCCTCCAGATTGGCCTGCAAGGTTTTCACTGTAGCGAGAAAAATTCGTACTGAACAGGGAGGATAAGCCGGATCATAATAAGGTCAAAAATGGTGCAGATGCGGTCCAGACCGGATACCAGACGCGCAGAAAAAAATAAAGGCCCCAAAATGGGGCCTTATCGCAAGGCAACTCAATTTATTTGAGTATAAATCACTCAAAAACAGTGAATTACTCTTCTTTTGCGCTGCGGCTGGCGCGACGACGATCGTTTTCCGTCAGGTGACGTTTACGCAGACGGATAGAGGTCGGCGTCACTTCAACCAGTTCATCGTCATCGATGAACTCCAGTGCCTGCTCCAGTGACATTTTCACCGCTGGCACCAGCACGGTCGCTTCGTCAGTACCGGAAGCACGCATGTTGGTCAGCTTCTTACCGGTCAGGCAGTTAACCGTCAGGTCGTTGGAACGGGTATGAATACCGATGATCTGGCCTTCATACACTTCAGCACCGTGGCCCAGGAACAGCTTACCGCGGTCCTGCAAGCTGAACAGAGCATAGGCAACCGCTTTACCCTGACCGTTGGAGATCAGTACGCCGTTCTGACGCTGACCGATTTCACCCGGACGGATGTCATCGTAGTGACTGAAGGTGGAGTACAGCAGACCGGTCCCGGAGGTCATGGTCATGAATTCGGTACGGAAGCCGATCAGACCACGGCTTGGGATCACGTAATCCAGACGCACGCGACCTTTGCCGTCCGGAATCATGTCACGCATTTCGCCTTTGCGCAGACCCAACGCTTCCATCACCGAGCCTTGATGTTGCTCTTCGATATCCACGGTCACCTGCTCGAACGGCTCCTGACGACGACCATCAATGGTACGGAAGATAACTTTCGGGCGAGATACCGCCAGTTCGAAACCTTCACGACGCATGTTCTCGATCAGTACAGACAGGTGCAATTCACCACGGCCGGATACACGGAACGCGTCCGGGTCTTCCGTTTCTTCCACACGCAGCGCCACGTTGTGCACCAGTTCTTTGCGCAGGCGGTCCAGAATCTGACGAGACGTGACGTATTTGCCTTCCTTGCCGCAGAACGGCGAGGTGTTAACGCAGAAATACATGGTAACGGTCGGTTCATCCACCGACAGTGCCGGTAACGCTTCCACACAAGATGTTTCGCAGATAGTGTCGGAAATGTTCAGCTCGCCCAGACCGGTGATGGCGATGATGTCGCCAGCTTCAGCCAGTGAGCTTTCGATACGCTGCAGACCCAGATGGCCCAGCACCTGGTTAACTTTACCGTTACGTACCTTACCTTCGCTGTCGATGATGCTGACCTGTTGGTTCGGTTTCACCACGCCGCGTTTAATGCGGCCAATGCCGATAACGCCAACATAGTTGTTGTAATCCAGCTGGGAGATCTGCATCTGGAACGGGCCGTTAAGGTCAACGTTCGGCGCTTCAACGTGCTTCACGATGGCTTCGAACAGCGGCGTCATGTCTTCCGCCATGTCGTTATGATCCAGACCGGCGATACCGTTCAGTGCGGACGCATAAACGATCGGGAAGTCCAGTTGCTCATCGGTGGCACCCAGGTTCACAAACAGGTCGAAAACCTGATCGACAACCCAGTCAGGACGCGCGCCGGGGCGGTCAACCTTATTAATGACAACGATCGGCTTCAGGCCATAGGCAAAAGCTTTCTGGGTCACGAAACGCGTCTGCGGCATCGGGCCGTCCATCGCGTCGACCAGCAGCAGTACAGAGTCCACCATGGACATCACTCGCTCTACCTCGCCGCCGAAGTCGGCGTGTCCTGGGGTATCCACGATGTTGATGCGGTAGTCGTTCCAGTTGATGGCGGTGTTTTTGGCGAGGATGGTAATTCCGCGCTCTTTTTCCAAATCATTGGAGTCCATAACACGTTCGGTGGCTTCGTTACGCTCACCCAACGTACCGGACTGTTGCAGCAGCTTGTCAACCAGGGTTGTTTTTCCATGGTCAACGTGCGCAATAATAGCGATGTTACGCAAATTTTCGATCACAGCTTTGCCTCAGGCATTTTAGAAATAGCGCGCTATTGTACACGTATTAATCGAGCGACTGAACAAGATCACAATCATCTTCCACAAACAACCTGCGAATTACGGGTCTGTGATCCCTTTCACGGTGCAATAAAGCAGCACTCCTTAAACGAGAGAGCACCAATTGAGTGCAATCACACCAAAATGGTGCACCACATTAGTGCGTTTAACTATCTTGGTGCAGTGGAGAAGGACACAAAAAACCAGCAGGAATGCCTGTTAGAACCATTCATAAAAGTTGGCACAGTTTTAGCTATAACCTTTGTACGGTAACAACATCATTCCACAACGATATTCGTTCCACGACGATAAATGACACAATCGGGAGAACCAAGTATGTCAGTAGAACACGTTTTGACGATGCTGAATGAACATGAGGTGAAGTTTGTTGACCTTCGCTTCACGGACACCAAAGGTAAAGAGCAGCACGTCACTATTCCGGCCCACCAGGTTAATGCTGACTTCTTCGAAGACGGCAAAATGTTTGATGGTTCCTCGATTGGCGGCTGGAAAGGTATCAACGAATCCGACATGGTGTTAATGCCGGACGCGACTACTGCGGTTCTGGATCCGTTCTTCGAAGAATCGACCCTGATCATCCGTTGTGACATCCTGGAACCGGGCACCATGCAGGGCTACGACCGCGACCCGCGTTCCATCGCCAAGCGCGCAGAAGACTTCCTGCGTTCTTCTGGCATCGCCGACACCGTACTGTTCGGGCCTGAGCCAGAATTCTTCCTGTTCGACGACGTTCGTTTTGGCAGCAACATCTCCGGTTCTCATGTTGCTATCGACGACATCGAAGGTGCCTGGAACTCCAGCACCAAATACGAAGGCGGCAACAAAGGCCACCGTCCGGCAGTAAAAGGCGGTTACTTCCCGGTTCCGCCGGTAGACTCTGCGCAGGATCTGCGTTCCGCCATGTGTCTGACCATGGAGCAGATGGGCCTGGTAGTTGAAGCTCACCACCACGAAGTGGCAACCGCCGGTCAGAACGAAGTGGCTACCCGCTTCAACACCATGACCAAGAAAGCCGACGAAATCCAGATCTACAAATATGTCGTGCACAACGTGGCGCACGCCTTCGGCAAAACCGCAACCTTCATGCCGAAACCGATGTTCGGTGATAACGGTTCCGGTATGCACTGCCACATGTCTCTGGCTAAAGACGGTGCCAACCTGTTCTCCGGCGACAAATACGGCGGCCTGTCTGAAACCGCGCTGTACTACATCGGCGGTGTGATCAAGCACGCTAAAGCTATCAACGCGCTGTCCAACCCGACCACCAACTCCTACAAACGTCTGGTTCCGGGTTACGAAGCACCGGTCATGCTGGCTTACTCTGCCCGTAACCGTTCTGCCTCTATCCGTATTCCGGTGGTATCCAGCCCGAAAGCACGCCGTATCGAAGTGCGCTTCCCGGACCCGGCTGCTAACCCGTACCTGTGCTTCGCTGCACTGCTGATGGCTGGCCTCGATGGCATCATCAACAAGATCCACCCAGGCGATGCGATGGACAAGAACCTGTACGATTTGCCGCCAGAAGAAGCGAAAGAGATCCCGACCGTAGCAGGCTCTCTGGAAGAAGCGCTGAACGCCCTGAATGCAGACCGCGAATTCCTGACCCGCGGCGGCGTATTCACCGACGACGCGATCGATGCTTACATCGAACTGCGTATCGCTGAAAACGACCGTGTTCGCATGACGCCGCACCCGGTTGAGTTCGAACTGTACTACAGCGTGTAATCCCTGCGCTTGGACGGCAGGACCAAGAAAATGATGTTCACCTTGCCGTCCGATAACTGTTTTCTTTTTATGTTTATTTTTGTTGCCGTGGAAACTTTTCAGCCCATCTTCGGATGGGCTTTTTTCTCCACAATACATCTTACAGTTGCTACTTAAACTACAATCCAGAATAGTGTGCACTAAAATGGTGCGGGAGTCTGCGTTATGGCAACAGGCACGCTGCCCGATGCTGGGCAGATCCTTAATTCTTTAATAAACAGCATCTTATTGCTAGATAAAGATCTAGCTATTCACTATTCCAACCCAGCGGCGCAACAACTTCTGGCCCAAAGCTCACGCAAGCTCTCTGGAACGCCACTGCCGGAGCTGCTCGGTTACTTTTCACTGAATCTCGACCTGATGCGGGAAAGCCTCGACTCAGGACAAGGCTTCACCGATAACGAAGTCACCATCGTGGTGGATGGCCGGGCGCATATCATGTCGCTGACAGCACAGCGCATCCAGCATGATTTTATCCTGCTGGAAATGGCACCGATGGACAACCAACGCCGCCTCAGCCAGGAACAACTGCAACACGCTCAACAACAGGCAGCACGCGATCTGGTACGCGGTCTGGCGCATGAAATCAAGAACCCGCTCGGCGGCTTGCGCGGTGCAGCACAGTTACTGTCCAAAGCATTGCCGGACCCGGCGCTGATGGAATACACCAAGGTCATTATCGAACAGGCTGATCGCTTGCGTAACCTGGTTGACCGTCTACTTGGCCCGCAACAGCCCGGCCTGCACGTCACGCAAAGTATTCATCAAGTAGCCGAACGTGTATTCCAGTTGGTGTCGATGGAAAAAGCGGACAACGTGACGCTGGTGCGTGACTACGACCCCAGCCTGCCGGAACTGATGCACGACCCAGACCAGATAGAACAAGTGCTGCTGAACATCACCCGTAATGCCATGCAGGCGCTGGGTGAAGAAGGCGGCACCATCACCATTCGTACCCGCACGGCATTTCAGTTGACGCTGCATGGCGTGCGTTACCGTCTGGTCGCCCGTATCGATATTGAAGACGATGGTCCCGGCGTGCCTGCTCATCTGCAAGATACGCTGTTCTATCCGATGGTGAGCGGCCGCGAAGGTGGCACCGGGCTGGGTTTGTCGATTGCCCGTAACCTTATCGATCAACATTCCGGAAAAATTGAATTTAACAGTTGGCCAGGTCATACCGAATTCTCGGTTTATCTGCCTATTCGCCAGTGAGGTTCACGATGCAACGAGGGATAGTCTGGATTGTCGATGACGATAGCTCCATCCGTTGGGTGCTTGAACGTGCGCTTACCGGGGCGGGCTTAACCTGCGCAACCTTTGACAACGGCACTCAGGCATTAAATGCGCTGACCACCCAAACACCGGATGTCCTGCTGTCCGATATCCGGATGCCCGGTATGGACGGATTGGCGTTGTTACAGCAGATTAAACAGCGCCACCCGATGCTGCCAGTCATCATTATGACAGCCCATTCCGACCTGGACGCAGCAGTCAGCGCCTATCAGCAAGGGGCGTTCGATTACCTGCCCAAACCGTTTGATATCGACGAAGCCGTGGCGCTGGTTGAACGCGCCATCAGTCATTATATGGAACAGCAACAACCGGTGCGCAGTCAGCCGATTAGCGGGCCGACTACCGACATTATCGGCGAAGCGCCAGCCATGCAGGACGTGTTCAGGATTATCGGGCGGCTTTCCCGTTCGTCGATCAGCGTGCTGATCAATGGCGAATCCGGCACCGGTAAAGAACTGGTCGCCCATGCGCTGCACCGCCATAGCCCGCGGGCCAAAGCGCCATTTATCGCGCTGAATATGGCGGCTATTCCCAAAGATCTGATTGAATCGGAACTGTTTGGTCATGAGAAAGGCGCATTTACCGGTGCTAATCAGATTCGACAAGGCCGTTTTGAACAGGCTGACGGCGGCACGCTGTTTCTTGATGAAATCGGCGACATGCCGCTGGATGTGCAAACCCGCCTGCTGCGCGTACTGGCCGATGGTCAGTTCTATCGCGTCGGCGGCTATGCCGCAGTGAAGGTGGACGTGCGTATTATCGCCGCCACCCACCAGAATCTGGAATTACGGGTTCAGGAAGGTAAATTCCGCGAAGACCTGTTCCACCGTCTGAACGTAATTCGAGTCCATTTGCCGCCACTGCGTGAGCGTCGGGAAGATATTCCGCGTCTGGCGCGTTATTTCTTGCAGGCAACGGCTAAAGAACTGGGTGTCGAACCGAAAAACCTGCATCCGGAAACCGAAGCGGCGCTCACCCGTCTGCCCTGGCCGGGCAACGTGCGTCAGTTGGAAAATACCTGCCGCTGGCTGACCGTAATGGCCGCTGGACAGGAAGTCTTGATTCAGGATCTGCCGCCGGAACTGTTTGAAACCACCGCGCCGGACGCCACCGTGCATGTCATGCCCGACAGCTGGGCGACGCTGCTGGCACAGTGGGCCGATCGGGCGCTGCGATCCGGTCATCAAAACCTGCTGGCTGAAGCGCAACCAGAAATGGAACGCACGCTGCTGACAACGGCGTTACGCCATACACAAGGGCACAAACAGGAGGCCGCAAGGCTACTCGGCTGGGGGCGAAATACCCTGACACGTAAACTGAAAGAATTGGGCATGGAATAACGCGAATTTATCGTGTTATCCACCATCAATCATTACCTTGTAGCGGTGATAAAAAGTACGATGTAACGTACAAATTTGCCGCTATTTTATACTTTACTTGCGCCGCGCCAGCAGTATGATCATGTCGCTGACTGGAGAGGGTAACCATGCTGGAATCCATTTTTTCTGCCGTGACGCACGGCGCTGAAATCAGCAGTGCGGTGGGTCACTCATCGCAAACTGCGATTGCGGCCGTGCTGTGCGCTGCATTTATCAGTTTCTTCAGCTAGAACTACGCTGACAGAAAAACGAAAACAGCCAGTCATATCGACTGGCTGTTTTCTTTCATCCTTCCCGATTAGATGACCCGAGAGAACTGACGTTCGCGCATCTTGCTACGCAGATACACGTCGAAACACATGCAGATATTGCGGATCAACAGACGTCCTTTGGGCGTTACCTGAATACGATCTGACAGAATATCCACCAAACCGTCTTGCGCCATTGGTGCCAGCAACGCCAGGTCTTCGCGGAAATACTCGCCAAACGACAAACCATACGCCTGCTCAATCGCGGCAAATTCCAACTGAAAATGACAGATCAACGCCTTGATTACGTCACGGCGTAGACAATCATCACGAGTCAGGGCCAAACCACGCCACAATGCGTGACCATGCTGTTCAACGTCAGCATAGTACAGCTTCAGTTCTTTCTGGTTCTGGGCGTAGCTGTCGCCAATCATGCTGATGGCGGATACCCCCAGCCCCAGTAAATCGGTATCGCCCTGGGTAGTGTACCCCTGGAAATTGCGATGCAGTTTTCCTTCACGTTGCGCCACCGCCAGCTCGTCATCCGGCCGGGCAAAGTGATCCATCCCGATAAACTGGTAGCCCGCCGTGGTCAGGCTTTGAATGGTCTGCTGCAAGATCGCCAGCTTTTGTTCTGCATCCGGTAGGTCAGCCTCTTTGATCTTACGCTGGGCGGCAAACAGACTGGGTAAATGTGCATAGTTGAATACGCTGAGGCGGTCCGGACGCAGCTCCGCCACCCGCTGTAGGGTAAAGGCAAAGCTGTCTGGCGTCTGTTTTGGCAAACCGTAAATCAGGTCGATATTGGTGGAGGCGAACCCCAGCGCTTTAGCCCGCTCTATCAGCGCAAAAATAAAGGCTTCATCCTGCTCGCGATTGACCAGGCGCTGCACCTCTTTATTGAAGTCCTGCACCCCCATACTGAGGCGATTGAACCCTTCAGCGCGCAAATGATCGAGCACATCCAGTTCGATTTCACGCGGGTCTACTTCCAGCGACATCTCTGCCTGCTCAGCAAAGTGAAAATGCTGGCGCAGCAGCCCCATCAGGCGGCTAATCTGCGTTTTGTTCAGGAAAGTCGGCGTTCCACCGCCCCAATGCATCTGAGTAACAACGCGGTCGGCAAACAAAGGCGCACGCTGACGGATTTCCAGCGCCAGCCGGTCAAGATACTCATCCGCCTTGTGCAACTGACGAGTCACCAGCTTATTGCAGCCGCAGAAGTAGCACAAACGGTGGCAAAACGGGATATGCAGATACAGCGACAGCGGCCGGTTAGGGTAGCGGGCTACAGCCTGAGCAAACGCGGCGTTGTCGTAACTGTCGCTGAATTCCAGCGCGGTAGGATAGGAAGTGTAGCGCGGCCCCGAATAATTGTATTTCTGGATCAGGGATAAATCCCAGTCAATGGATTGTTCGGACATGCTGCTCACTCCTTCCGGTAACCGGTCCTCGCCGCTCGGCGCGGAGGCAGCCGACGCTGCCCCGACGATACGGCACGCTGTAATCTGTCTTTCCGTTTCGACAGGCACCACAGTTTAACCAACAGACCGCCCAAAAAACACAGAACCAATAAGGTTATGAGCAGAAACAGCGCTTTCAGCATCAATAGCCGTCTTTTGGATTATTGCGGCGGAGCAGTTGCAGCATATCCTCTTCCTGCTCTTCGTCTTCCTCGTCATCGTCCAGACTGATGCCTAATTGCTCCATCAGAATATCGATACGATCCAGCGTCTCATCCAGCCAGGACTGTTCTTTGGCCGACAGCGTTTCACCTTTCTCTAGTCTGTCCAGCAACTCATCAAGGCGCGGATCATTCTCCAGCATTTCCAGCTCTTCCTGCGGTAAAAGGCGAGCGGGTTTCTCTTTCGCCACTGCCGCTGCTTTTACCGCTACGCTTGCGCCTTCCGGCAACAACGACACTGGTTTTTTGCTGCCAATACGCGGGTCTTTCAGCTTGTCGGAAGCGGAGTTTTGCTGGCGATCACCAGACGGCTTGGTGCGGCTGCCCGCAACATGACCACGGTGCTTTTTCTGGCGTTTGCGCTCGCGAGCTTCCAGATCCAACTGCTCACGGCTTTTTCTTTTGATCTTCGGTGTGGCGGCTTTGTGTCCCGCCCCTTTGGATGGTTGTTTCATAGCGTCAATCTCGGGTTCAGATGAGCAGATATAAGGAGAATTGCGGCGGAATCTAGCAGAAAGCATACCAATAAAAAAGTGCTCCAAGAGCTGTGTGCTGGTTTTATTTTTTTCAGTCTGTTAAGACGGTAACACCGTGACAAAAACAGATAAACGCCGCCTTTCTTATCGGTTGCAGGTATAATCAACCACATAAAACCGTGATCCAGACAGAGACGCAAACTGTGACCCAACAATACAACTACCATGTGACCCATTTCGTCACCAGCGCGCCGGACATTCGTCATCTTCCTGCCGACAGCGGTATTGAAGTCGCTTTTGCCGGCCGCTCCAACGCAGGCAAATCCAGCGCGCTCAATACGCTGACCAACCAGAAAAGCTTGGCTCGCACCAGTAAGACACCGGGCCGGACCCAGCTTATCAACCTGTTTGAAGTAGCCGATGGTGTTCGCCTGGTTGACTTGCCTGGTTATGGTTACGCCGAAGTGCCAGAAGAGATGAAACGCAAATGGCAACGTGCGCTTGGTGAATACCTGCAAAAACGCAACAGCCTGAAAGGGCTGGTGGTACTCATGGATATCCGCCACCCGCTTAAGGATCTGGACCAGCAGATGCTGGAGTGGGCCGTTGATGTCGGCTTACCGGTGCTGGTGCTGCTGACTAAAGCCGACAAACTGGCTCAGGGTGCCCGCAAATCCCAGTTGAATATGGTGCGGGAAGCGGTGCTGCCGCTCATGGGGGATATTCAGGTTGAAGCGTTTTCTTCGCTGAAAAAAACCGGTGTAGATAAATTACGCCAAAAATTAGATAGCTGGTTCAGTACGTTACCATCAGCAGAGTTGCAATCTCAGCCAGAATCAGACCAGTAATACACCAACCAAAACCTTTCCAACAACATGACTATCCCAATGGCTACCGGCTGAGCACTCGCCGGTAACATAGGTTTTCATTATCTGATTTATCAACATTCAGACAATAAAAAACGCCCCGGTCAGAAACCCGACCGGGGCGGCTAACATTCAGCCAAATCCGATTACGTGAAGTAAAAGGTCTGAAAGATAGAACATCTTACCTCTGTACCCTACGTGTTTAACTCTACCCCATTTCCTTTCTGGAAAAAAGATTTTTTTGTTGTTTAATTTCATAAAAAGCGGTGATGGATTAAACAAACTCAAACCGGGTCACACAATCCTGTAGTTTAATTACAGGATTGATTAGGATTCAGCTGAAAAAACCAACAGAAAAAAGAAAGGCGATATTTCTTATGGCATTCATGACAAAAACCCGCATAACACCCAGAACCATTCTGACCCGCCTCTTTCAGCAAACAGCTTAATGGGCCTGATCCCAGTTACTGCCAGTGCCGATATCCACCTGCAAGGGCACGTCAAGTTGCATACAGCCTTCCATCAGATTGCGAATCTTCGCACTGACTTCGTCCAAAACGGATTTATGCACTTCAAATACCAATTCATCGTGTACCTGCATTAGCATCGTCACCAACGGTTTTTCCTGTTGCAGCCAGGCATCAATGGCGATCATCGCTTTTTTGATGATATCCGCTGCGGTGCCCTGCATCGGCGCGTTAATGGCTGCCCGCTCCGCCGCCTTACGGCTATTGGCGTTGCGGGAATGAATATCCGGCAAATAAAGACGGCGACCATCCAGCGTAGACACATATCCCTGATCTGCCGCCTGCTGACGCGTGCGCTCCATATACTCCAACACCCCTGGATAACGCTCAAAGTAGAGGTTCATATATTTTTGCGCTTCATTACGAGGAATAGCTAACTGACGGGACAGGCCAAATGCGCTCATGCCATAGATCAAACCAAAGTTGATGGCTTTGGCACTGCGACGCTGTTCGGTGGTCACCTTGTCGAGCGGCAGACTGAATACCTCGGCAGCCGTGGCGCGGTGAATATCCAGCCCCTGGGAAAACGCCCCCAGCAATCCGGCATCCCGTGACAAATGCGCCATGATGCGTAATTCAATCTGCGAGTAATCCGCCGCCAGGATGCAGTATCCTTCCTGTGCAATAAACGCCTGACGGATACGTCGCCCTTCTTCATTACGCACCGGAATATTTTGCAGGTTGGGATCACTGGAAGAAAGACGCCCAGTTGCCGTTACCGCCTGGTGGTAAGAAGTGTGCACCCGTTTGGTCAGCGGATTGATCATCTGTGGCAGTTTATCCGTGTAAGTAGATTTCAGTTTCGCCAGTCCGCGATACTCCAAAATCAACTTCGGCAGTGGATAATTCAGCGCCAGTTCGGCCAACACCTCTTCATTAGTGGAAGGTGCGCCTTTCGGGGTTTTCTTGATAACCGGCAATTGCTGTTTTTCGTACAGAATAGCCCCTAACTGTTTGGTGGAAGACAGATTAAAGACTTCTCCTGCCAGTTCATGCGCCTGCGCTTCCAACTCCGTCAGACGTTGCGTCAGCTCTCGCGAATGCTCCGCCAGAATAGTGGTATCAATCAGCACCCCAGTGCGCTCCATGCGCGATAACACCGGCACCAGCGGCATATCGATATTCTGGAACACCTTGCGCAGTTCCTGCTGCGGTTCCAGCTTCGCCCATAACGTTTCATGCAAGCGCAACGTGACATCGGCATCTTCCGCCGCATAAACCGCCGCCTGTTCCAGCGGGATTTGGTTAAACGTCAGCTGGTTTTTGCCTTTACCGGCGATCTCTTCAAAGGTAATGGTCTTATGCTGCAAATAGCGCTCTGACAGGCTGTCCATGTCATGACGGCCAGCCACACTGTCAAGAACGTAGGACTCCAGCATGGTATCAAACACAATCCCGCGCAGATCAATGCCGTAACGAGCCATCACGCCTTTATCGAATTTCAGGTTTTGCCCGATCTTGCGAATACCATCATCTTCCAACAGCGGTTTTAGCTGAGTCAGTACCCAATCAAGACTTAACTGTGTCGGCGCGTCGAGATAGTCGTGACCCAATGGCAGATAAGCGGCTTCGCCTGGCTTGATTGCTAATGAAATCCCGACCAGGTTAGCGGTGAGGGTATCAAGACCATCTGTTTCGGTATCGAATGAGAACAAACCAGCAGCGTTGATTCGTGCAAGCCAGTCCTGGAATGTCTGTTCATCCAGAATGGTGACATAACCATCCTGGGGTAATACGCTGGATGAATCTTTAGGCTCATCTTCAGCTTCGGTCTTAACAAATGGCACAGCAGCCGGACTCTTCCTGCCACCTTGCAACCACTTACCCTCTTCCACGTCTGCTAGCCAGCGTTTGAATTCATAGCGGGCGAATAATTCACACAGCTCCGCTACATCCGGCGTATTAACAGTGAGCTGCTCACACTCTTGTTCCAGCTCAACATCAGTTTTAATCGTAGCCAATTGATAAGAGAGGTAAGCCACCTCTTTGCTCTGTTCCAGCTTGGCCGCCATCGTCTTGGCACCACGAAAAGTCAGACCGGCAATCTTATCCAGATTGGCGTACAGGGTATCGAGCCCACCTAATCCCTGTAGTAACGCCTGTGCGGTTTTTTCACCCACACCCGGTACACCAGGAATGTTGTCGGAGGAGTCTCCCATCAGAGCAAGAAAATCGATAATCAGAGAGGGAGGAATACCGTATTTGGCACACACCTCATCCGGCCCCAGAATAGTGTTATTCATGGTGTTGATCAGCGTGATATTCGGCGTCACCAGCTGCGCCATATCCTTATCGCCGGTGCTGATCAGAACCGGTTTACCCGCACGTTCCGCTTGCTGGGCCAGTGTTCCAATCACATCGTCAGCCTCAACGCCGGAAACCGCGAGCAGCGGCAATCCCATTGCTTTTACCATGCGATGTAACGGTTCAATCTGAGCACGTAGGTCATCCGGCATCGGTGGCCGGTGAGATTTGTAGTGTTCAAACAAGTCATCACGAAATGTCTTACCCTTCGCGTCAAACACCACCGCGACATGGCTGGGATGGTATTGCTGCAACAGACTACGCAGCATGTTGAGCACACCATACATCGCGCCGGTCGGCTCTCCGAGGCTATTGGTCAACGGAGGAAAGGCATGATAGGCGCGGTAAAGGTACGAGGAACCGTCAACCAGAATGAGGGGATTATCTGCTATTTGAACCATGATATTTCGCGATCGTTGTTTTCTGACATGAAGTTAAGGATGCCATAGCTGGCAGTGAGAGACGAATATTAACGCGCACTCATTATGCTTTTTGCACAACGCCTCGCAAAAAATCTGTGGATAACTTTGTGCATAGAAATTAAAAGATAGTTAACAGAGATATAAAAAAGAGTGAGACATAATCTTGATTTATTTTAAATCAATGGATTACATAAAAAACCTTGATAGACTAGTTATATCAAGGTGATGCTATTGGTGTGGATATATATGAAATCAAAATGTTTACCGACCAGCCAAATTGTCCAGACATGATCAGTAACACCGAAGCAAAAAAAACGCCACACGCGGTAAAGCATGTGGCGCATAGAAAAAACAGAAAGCTTATTTCTGAGAGAGCAGGAATTTCACTACATCAGCATATTGTTTGACGTAGTTGTCCATAGAGCTGGTATCCAGCCCATCGCTCTTGATCATGTATTTACCATTCACAAATACCGCTGGTACACCACGGAGTTGCAGGTCCGCTGCGGCTTTTTCCTGTTGGGCAACCAGAGACTTCACCACAAAGCTGTTCAGCGCGCTGTCATAGTCTTCCGCTTTCACACCTGCGGCTACAAACACCTGGCGAATATCTTCCGGTGTTTTCACTGTCTGGGTTTTCTGCACGGCATCAAACATGAGTGGGCTGACTTTATCTTCCACACCCAGAGCGATTGCCACCGCCCAAGCTTGAGTCAGATCTTTGCCTAACGGCCCCAAGAAATCGACATGATATTTGGTTAACTTAGCATCGGCTGGCAGCGCTTTCTGAATGGCGTCAGGAATGTGGTAAACCTGAGCAAACTGGTAACAATGCGGGCAATAAAATGAGAAGAATTCCAGCACCTGAGGGGATTGAGAAACCGGTTTATCCAGCGTGGCATACTGTTTGCCATCGGAAAAATCAGCTGCTGACGCACTGAACGCCAACACCATGCCAGCCAGCGCAAGCCATATTTTCTTCATATCAACGTTATCTCCATAAGTGTCAGTACATCGGTGCCAGTTGCAACGGTGGTTCCTGCAACAGCCTTACCTGTTCATTAAAAATGGTGGCCTGCTTTGCCCAGAAATCGGCTTCCTGCATCCATGGAAAACTACGAGGAAAAGCAGGGTCATGCCAACGACGGGCTACCCAGGCCAGATAGTGAACCATACGCATGGCACGTAGCGGTTCAATTAATGCCAGCTCCGCCTCATCAAAAGAGGCGAACTCACTATAGGCATCCAGCAAAATATCCAGCTGGATGCGCTGTTCCTGACGATCTCCATGCAACAGCATCCAGAGATCCTGTACCGCAGGGCCATTACGCGCATCGTCCAGATCAACAAATAAGGGGCCATCACGCCAAAGAATATTACCGGGATGACAGTCGCCGTGCAGCCGTCGGGCTTGCCAATTCGTATTCCAGCGCAGTTTCACGGCATCAATCAGCTGGGCTGTCGCCGTTAAAAACGGCACTTTTTGCGCGTCAGAAATCAGGGAACTGTCAGTTAACGTGACCAAGGGGTCATCAAGATATTCCTGTAACCCGACAGTAGGGCGAGTTGAAAACAGATTTCGGTTACCGGTCTGATGAATTCTCCCCAAATAACGCCCAACCTCTTCCAGTTGGTCGTCATTGTCCATTTCATACTGACGCCCACCAACGCTGGGAAACACGGCAAACCAGAAGCCATCATGCTCATGCAACGTGTTGCCCTGTAAGGCCAGCGGTGCCACCACCGGCACCTCATCAGCGAACAACTCGGCCGCAAAATGATGCTCTTCGCTAATCTGAGCAGCATTCCAACGTTGCGGCCGATAAAACTTCACCACATAACGTTTACGGTCTTCATCACTAAACTGATAAACCCGATTTTCATAGCTATTAAGCGCTGTCAGGCCGGAATCGACACGGATATCCACAGACCAGAGCGCATCCATGATGACGTCCGGCGACAGAGTATGAAAATTGAATACGGAATCATGCATGACAGTCATCACTCCGTAATATCGGACTATAGATAGCGCGATTAATCCTTGATAACGCCTCGGGCGCGGAGTAACGCTGTTTTGAAATCTTCTTCATAATCTTTCTGCAAGCCTGGAATCGGCTGTGCGCTATCTGCGTCACGCAATTTTAAATGATAAATAAGGATATCATCAGTCAAATCACTAAGCGCCCCCTCGAACCCGGCTTCCTGTGCAAGTTTTTGTAAAAATTGCACCAAATTCAAATCCGGCTCTTTTTGCCAGGCCGGGTGCAACAGTTCAATTAATTCATTTACACGATGGCATTTCATTATCACTACCTCAAACATTAATAACTGTTCATCTAGTATGGGGAAAGAGCTTGGCCTTGCGCCATACTTTTCCGACAATAACACATCAAGTCATTACGGGAGCCAATACGATGATAACAGGAGTGATTCTGGCTGGCGGTCAGTCGTCCCGCATGGGCGGAAACGATAAAGGGTTGATTGAACTGGAGGGCAAGCCGCTCTATCAGCACGTTCTTGAGCGTCTGAAGCCACAAGTAGATACCCTGCTTATCAACGCCAACCGCCATCAGGAACGTTATCAGCAAAGCGGTTATCCGGTGATCGGTGATATTAACCGTAACTTTTCTGGTCCGCTGGCTGGTATTTTCACCGGGTTGACCATCGCCAAAACAGACTGGGTCGTGTTTGCTCCCTGTGATGTGCCCGCATTACCCCTTGACCTGGTTTCCCGATTGCTACGGTTCAGTAATCATCACCTTGCCACCTATGCCACCGATGGCTCTCGCGAGCATCCGACATTATTGGCGATCCACACTTCACAGGCTGGAAAGCTAGAAGCTTATCTACATAACGGAGATCGAAAATTGATGCTATTTTTGCAGCAAATAGAGGCAAAAGCCGTCTCTTTTGCTGATCAACCGTTATCATTTCGAAATCTTAATACGCCAGAGGATCTGGCTTGCTGGCAGGAACCGTCCCATGACTGATATACCGCTTCTGGCTATTGCAGCTTACAGTGGTACAGGCAAAACCACCTTACTGAAGCAACTCATTCCATTGCTGAACACGATGAAGATTCGGGTGGGTATCATCAAACATACGCACCACGATATGGACGTCGATAAACCAGGTAAGGACAGTTATGAACTGCGTAAGGCCGGTGCTGACCAAACGCTGGTTGCCAGCAATACTCGCTGGGCATTGATGACCGAAACACCGGAGCAGCAGGAACCCGACCTACACTTCCTGGCCAGCAGGATGGACAGCTCAAAGCTGGATTTGATTCTGGTAGAAGGCTTCAAACACGAACCGATCGATAAAATCCTGCTTTACCGCCACGAGTCTGGGCGTGATATCAACGCGCTGCTCGATGCCGACACGCTGGCCGTGGCCTGTGATTCCGCATTAACGCTCGCCCTGCCCTGTCTCGATCTCAACCAGCCCGTGCAGATCGCCGCGTTTATCCGCGACTGGCTGCGAAGGAGAACGGATATAACCGGAGACTGAGTGCGTATTACGGGAAGTTTTCTCTGCCGA
>NZ_JSYG01000016.1 GCF_000784735.1 Dickeya undicola | reverse complement strand
GGTTCTGATGGTTGTGCACGTGAAGTGTGAGCATGACGGTTGGAATGAAAAGAATTTGCCTGGCGGCGAGAGCGCGGTGGTCCCACCTGACCCCATGCCGAACTCAGAAGTGAAACGCCGTAGCGCCGATGGTAGTGTGGGGTCTCCCCATGCGAGAGTAGGGAACTGCCAGGCATCACATAAGGAACCCCCGGTTTATGCCGGGGGTTTTTTGCTTTTGGGGTGGTGTCCGTCGGGCGCGCACCCGTCGGCAGAGAAAACTTCCCGCAATAATCCCCCAGAATCAGTTAGACTATGCCTAGCTTTCTAATACCTTCTCTTTATCTCTTCTTCTCCATGGCACTGACTACGTTGTATTGGCTGAAAAGCCGATTTGCTCTGCGCCATACAATGTAATTCTTATGCTAAAAATGGATATATAAATCTAATTTCTGATGAAAGATTTTCAACCAGCTGGTTATGTGCTCGACATTACTCTGGAAAGTCGCTATCTTCGGCAGCCTAGAAGGCTAAACGTATAAACGTATAAACGTATGTAGTGAGGTGTAAGGTTATGCCAATCCGGGTTCCTGATGAGTTGCCAGCTGTCAGTTTCTTGCGCAATGAAAACGTCTTTGTAATGCCGTCTTCACGAGCTAGAACGCAGGAAATTCGTCCGTTGAAGGTGCTGGTTCTTAACCTAATGCCAAAGAAAATCGAAACGGAGAATCAGTTCCTGCGGCTCCTGTCGAACTCGCCACTGCAGGTAGATATTCAGTTGCTGCGTATCGATAGTCGGGAATCGAAGAATACCCCTACAGAGCACCTCAACAACTTCTACTGCGACTTTGAAGATATTGAGCACGAGAATTTTGATGGTTTGATCGTGACCGGTGCGCCGCTGGGGTTGGTGGATTTTTGTGACGTGGTGTACTGGCCGCAGATTGAGCGGGTGGTTAACTGGGCCAAAGAACATGTCACTTCTACATTGTTTGTGTGTTGGGCTGTTCAGGCGGCGTTGAATGTGCTGTATGGTATCCCCAAGTTGACCCGTGACGTGAAATTATCCGGCGTGTATTCACACCATACGTTGCAACCACATGCCTTATTAACTCGTGGTTTTGATGAAACCTTTCTGGCTCCACACTCCCGCTATGCGGACTTTCCTTCCGATATTATTCGTGAGCATACGGATCTGGATATTCTGGTGGAGTCTGAGGAAGCCGGTGCTTACTTGTTTGCCAGTAAGGATAAGCGATTGGCGTTTGTGACGGGGCACCCGGAGTATGACGCGCTGACGTTATCGAGCGAGTATTTCCGTGACCGTGATGCTGGCCTTGATCCTGTGATCCCGGTGAACTATTTCCCGGATGATAACCCTGAGAAAACGCCTGGAGCGACCTGGCGTAGCCACGGACATTTGCTGTTTTCTAACTGGCTGAATTACTACGTTTACCAGATTACGCCGTTTGATTTGCGTCATATGAATCCTACGCTGGATTGATTTTCCTCTTTTATCCCTTCTCATCAGGCACCTTGCGGTGCCTTTTCTTTTTCCTGCTTAGCGAAGCGGGTATCTCTCCGATTTTCTCGGCTTACTTATCATGGAATTGGTTTCTCTATTTAGAGTAACTTTAATTTTAATTTAATCATGTGCTTAAGATTGTTTTACATTAAAAATGGAAATTGTTTTTGATTTTAAATTTTATTGGATTAGGCTTAGTTCTGTTGGCTGAAAAACGTTCGGATTAAGTTCGCAGATTGAACAGCTGAATACGGCGAGTACAACGGAATAGGAACAACGACATGATACAACAGACGATAAGCCGAGAATTAGTCTTCACTACCGCATTTGGTGAGGCTGAGCGGCAGGTTCTGACGGCAGAGACGGTGGATTTTCTCACTGCATTGGTCAGCAGATTTACACCGCAGCGCAATCGCTTACTGGCGGAGCGTCAGGCGGTGCAGGCAAGAATTGATAACGGCGAATTGCCTGATTTTATTTCGGAAATGAATTCCATAAAAAATTCAGACTGGAAGATTCGTGGTATTCCTGCTGATTTGCAGGATCGTCGGGTGGAGATTACTGGCCCGGTGGAACGCAAAATGGTGATTAATGCCCTGAACGCCAATGTGAAAGTTTTTATGGCGGACTTTGAAGATTCACTGGCACCCGGTTGGTCGAAAGTGGTTGAGGGGCAAATCAATTTGCGGGATGCGGTGCGTGGCACCATCAGTTACACCAGCGAGGCAGGAAAGATCTATCAGCTGAAGCCTAACCCGGCGGTGCTGATCTGCCGGGTGCGAGGTTTGCATCTGCCGGAAAAACATGTGCTATGGAATGATGAGGCTATCCCCGGCAGTTTGTTCGATTTTGCACTCTATTTTTTCCATAACTACCGCCAATTGCTGGAAAAAGGTAGTGGTCCCTATTTCTACCTGCCGAAAACCCAGTCCTGGAAGGAAGCCGCCTGGTGGAGCGAGGTATTCAGCTATACCGAAGAGCGTTTTGGTCTGGCACGCGGCACCATCAAAGCCACCATCTTGATTGAGACGCTGCCTGCTGTATTCCAGATGGACGAGATTCTCTATCACCTGCGTGACCATATCGTCGGGCTGAACTGTGGCCGCTGGGACTACATTTTCAGCTATATCAAAACATTGAAAAATCATCCGGACCGAGTGTTGCCAGATCGGCAGTCGGTAACGATGGATAAACCTTTCCTGAATGCTTACTCGCGTTTACTGATCAAAACCTGTCACCGGCGTGGTGCGTTCGCGATGGGTGGGATGGCGGCATTTATTCCCAGCAAAGACGCAGAGCGTAATGCCTGGGTGCAGGAGAAAGTCAGGCAGGATAAAGAACTGGAAGCCCGAAATGGTCATGACGGAACCTGGATTGCTCACCCCGGTCTGGCTGATACGGTGATGCCGGTATTTGACCGCCTGCTGGGTGATCGTCCTAACCAACTGGATATGTTGCGTGAAGACGATGCACCGATCAGTGCCGAGGAGCTGCTGGCACCTTGCCCAGGGGAGCGTACCGAGGCCGGTATGCGCGCCAATATCCGCGTCGCGGTGCAATACATCGAAGCCTGGATTTCCGGTAACGGCTGTGTGCCGATTTATGGATTGATGGAGGATGCTGCTACCGCCGAGATCTCCCGTACCTCCATCTGGCAGTGGATTCACCACGGCAAAACGCTCAGTGATGGCCGGGTGGTGACCAAGGCATTGTTTCGCCAGATGCTGGTAGAGGAGATGCAGGTTATCCGCGGTGAACTGGGCGAAGCCCGTTTCGACGGTGGCCGTTTTGATGATGCCGCTCGCCTAATGGAACGCATCACCACGCAGGACGCGTTAATCGATTTTCTCACCTTACCCGGTTACGACTTACTTGATTAATCCTGTTTAAAAAAGGAATCGCTATGAGCACCTCTCGTACCCAACAAATCGAGCAACTGGAACAAGAGTGGAACACGCCGCGCTGGGAAGGCATTACCCGCCCGTACCGTGCTGAAGACGTGGTGAATCTGCGTGGGTCGGTGAACCCCGCCTGTACGCTGGCGCAACTGGGCGCGGAAAAACTGTGGAAGCTGTTGAACGGCAAGTCGCGTAAAGGCTACGTCAACTGCCTCGGCGCGTTGACCGGCGGGCAGGCATTGCAGCAGGCAAAGGCCGGGCTGGAGGCGATATATCTGTCCGGCTGGCAGGTAGCAGCGGATGCCAACCTTGCTGCCAGCATGTACCCAGACCAGTCGCTCTACCCGTCCAACTCGGTGCCGTCGGTGGTACAGCGTATCAACAACACCTTCCGACGTGCGGATCAAATCCAGTGGTCCAACGGCATCGGGCAGGATGACCCGCGTTATACCGACTACTTTTTGCCGATTGTCGCCGATGCGGAAGCGGGTTTCGGCGGGGTATTGAACGCGTTTGAACTGATGAAGTCGATGATTGAAGCCGGAGCCGCTGCCGTTCACTTTGAAGACCAACTGGCGTCGGTGAAAAAGTGCGGCCATATGGGGGGCAAGGTGTTGGTGCCGACGCAGGAAGCGGTGCAGAAGCTGGTCGCCGCGCGGCTGGCGGCGGATGTGCTGGGCGTGCCGACATTGCTGGTGGCGCGTACGGATGCTGACGCGGCCGATTTGCTGACTTCGGATTGTGATGACTACGACCGGGACTTCATTACCGGTGAACGCACGATGGAGGGGTTTTACCGCACCCGCGCCGGGGTGGAGCAAGCGATCAGCCGTGGGCTGGCGTATGCCCCCTACGCCGACCTGGTGTGGTGCGAAACCTCAACACCGGATCTGACGTTGGCGCGGCGCTTCGCCGAGGCGATTCATGCCCGCTTCCCCGGCAAACTGTTGGCCTACAACTGTTCGCCGTCGTTCAACTGGAAGAAGAATCTGGACGATCGCACCATCGCTCGTTTTCAGGATGAACTGTCGGAGATGGGCTACAAATACCAATTCATCACCCTGGCGGGTATCCACAGTATGTGGTTCAACATGTTTGACCTGGCACATGCCTACGCCCAGGGTGAAGGGATGAAGCACTATGTGGAAAAAGTGCAGCAACCGGAATTTGCAGCCATCAAAGAAGGGTACACCTTCTCGTCTCACCAACAGGAAGTAGGCACCGGTTACTTCGACAAGGTAACCACCCTGATTCAGGGCGGTGCGTCCTCCGTCACGGCGTTGACCGGTTCGACGGAAGAACAACAGTTCTAAACCGAAATATCGCACCATCGCGGCCAGCCAGATGCTGGCCGCCTGTCGTTACATTGATGGCGTCAAAGGAGAGGTGGATGAGTCGGGGTCGGGAAAAACTGGTGGCGCAGACCATTTTGCAAGGGTTTGATGCGCAGTATGGTCGGTTTTTGGAAATTACGGCAGGGGCGCAGCAGCGCTTTGAGCAAGCGGACTGGCATTCAGTGCAGCAGGCGATGAAGCAGCGTATCCAGCTCTATGACCATCACGTCGGTCTGGTGGTGGAGCAGTTAGGCTGCATCACCGACCGGCAGTGTTACAACGCGGCCTTCGTCGCGCGGGTCAAACAGATTTATACCGCGTTGTTGCCGGACTATCCGCGCTTCGAAATTGCGGAGAGCTTCTTCAACTCCGTGTATTGTCGGCTGTTTCATCACCGTGAACTGACGCCGGACAAACTGTTCGTGTTCAGTTCGCAACCGGCGCGACGTTTTCAGGAAATTCCGCGTCCGCTGGCCCGAACTTACCAGCCCGATAACGGCTGGCCTGCGATGCTGGAAGCGGTGCTGACCGCTTTGCCGCTGCGGTTGCCGTGGGAAGACCTGACGCGAGATATCGGTTATGTGGTGCAGTCGCTGCGAGAAGCTTTCCCGGCGGCATCGTTGGCGAACGCGTCGCTACAGGTGGCGAACGAGCTGTTTTACCGCAACAAAGCGGCCTGGCTGGTGGGGAAACTGCGTTTACCGGGTGGTGTGTTCCCGTTTTTGTTGCCGATTCACCACAACGAACGCGGCGCGTTGTTTCTCGATACCTGCCTGACCCGCCATGCGGACGCCAGTATTGTGTTTGGCTTCGCCCGTTCCTACTTCATGGTTTACGCGCCGCTGCCGTCGGCGCTGGTAGCCTGGCTGCGGGAGATCTTGCCGGGTAAAACCACCGCAGAGTTGTATCTGGCGATCGGCTGCCAGAAACACAGCAAGACCGAGTATTACCGGGAGTACCTCGATTTCATCGCCAATACGCAAGAGCCGTTCATTACCGCTCCGGGGGTCAAGGGCATGGTAATGCTGGTGTTCACGCTGCCGACTTTCGACCGGGTGTTCAAGGTGATTAAAGACCGGTTTGCGCCGCAAAAAGAGGTCAGCGAAGCGCGGGTGCGGGAGTGCTACCGGTTGGTGAAGGAACACGACCGCGTCGGACGCATGGCAGACACCCAGGAGTATGAAAATTTTGTGCTGGAGAAAGCGCGCATCAGCCCGGAATTGCTGGCGGAGTTATGGCGCGATGTACCGGACAAGCTGGAAGACCTGGGCGACCGGCTGGTGATTAGCCATCTGTACATGGAGCGCCGCATGACGCCGCTGAATCTCTACCTGGAACAGGTCAACGGTCAGGCGCTGCGCGATGTGATTGAGGAATATGGTAATGCCATTCGGCAACTGGCGGCGGCCAATATCTTTCCCGGCGATATGCTGTTCAAGAACTTCGGCGTCACCCGCCACGGCCGGGTAGTGTTTTATGACTACGACGAAATCTGCTACATGACCGAGGTGAATTTCCGCGATATTCCACCGCCTCGCGATCCGGCGGACGAATTGGCGGCCGAACCCTGGTACAGCGTCGGGCCGAATGATGTGTTCCCAGAGGAGTTTCGCCAGTTTCTGTGCAGCGACCGCCGCTTGCTGCCGCTGTTTGAAGAACTGCACGGCGATCTGTTTCGGGCGGAATACTGGCGAGCGTTGCAACAGCGGATTCGTGACGGTCATATCGAAGATGTCTACGCTTACCGGCGCAGAAAACGCTTCAGCTTACGTTATGCCGACCCGGTAACGTCAGCGGACGCGCTGACGTTATAACGCCGGTCAGCGCGCGCCGCCGTACTGATAGGTGATGTCTTTCGCCGCCTTGATCACCAGTGCACCCAGTTCGGTGATGCGATCATCAGTGATGCGGGATATTGGCCCGGAAATGGAGATAGCGGCAAATGCCTCGTGGTGTTCATCGAGAATGCAGGCGGCGACGCAGCGCAGGCCCAGCGCGTGTTCCTCATCGTCCAGTGCGTAGCCTTGCCGACGAATGTTGGTCAGGTTTTCCTTCAGGGTCTGGGCGCTGAGGGTGTGCGGGGTGTAGCTGTGTAACCCTTTGCGGTGCAGCAACTGGGTGATTTTATCGTCCGGCAACATGGCGAGGAACGCCTTGCCAGCACCGGATGCGTGCATCGGCAGTTTGCCGCCGATCGGCGCGGACATGCGCATCAGCGCGGTACACTGCACCTGGTCGATAATAATGGCCTGATAGTCACTCTGATCCAACACCGCCAGGTTCACCGTCTCTCCGGAATCTTCCATCAATTGTCGCAGCATTGGATGGACCAGCGTGAGCAAATTGCGGCTTTGCAGAAAACTGCTGCCGACGATAAACGCCTGGGTGCCGATGGTCCACAGCCCCAAATCGCCAACCTGGCGCACAAACCCTTGTTGTTGCATGGTGGTCAACAACCGATGGGTTGTTGAGTTGGGCAGACCCACCTGTTGGGCCAGATCGGTCAGCGCGATGCTACCGTTAGCCTTGGCGATGTATCCCAGCAGTGTCAGCCCGCGGGTCAACGATTGCACCTGTCCGGCTGGTTGAGCGGGGCTGGCAGAGGCAGCGCGAGGTTTTTTGCCGCGTTTGGCAGGTTCGGGTGGCGTCATCGTCGATTTCCTTTTTCATATCATGGAATCGATTTTCGTTTTTTTAGCGCAGAATGCAACCGTCTTGTCAGGCGGTTTTATCAACCGCGTACTGCGCTGGCACGGCAGGTGGTTGTGCTAGGATAAGAGTTCGACAGATGAGGGTGATAACGAGAATAAAATGATGGCAAATCGGTTACAGGCATTACAGCAGCAACTGGCGCAACGCATTATGATTCTGGACGGCGGGATGGGAACCATGATCCAGAGTTACCGCTTGCAGGAAGAAGATTATCGTGGCGAACGTTTTGCTGACTGGCAGTGCGACCTGAAAGGCAATAACGACCTGCTGGTGCTGAGTAAACCGGATGTTATCACCGCTATTCATCATGACTATCTGGCAGCGGGCGCGGATATTCTGGAAACCAACACCTTTAACGCTACCCGCATTGCCATGGCTGACTACGAGATGGAAGCGCTGTCGGCGGAAATCAATACCGTTGCTGCACGCCTGGCGCGCGCCTGCGCCGACGAGTGGACTGCTCGTACACCGGAGCGCCCACGCTATGTCGCCGGGGTGCTGGGGCCGACCAACCGCACCGCGTCGATCTCACCGGACGTCAACGACCCGGCGTACCGTAATGTCAGCTTTGACCAACTGGTGGAAGCGTATCGTGAATCGACCCGCGCGCTGGTGGAGGGCGGCGTTGATATCATCCTGATCGAAACCATTTTCGATACCCTGAACGCCAAGGCCGCCATTTTTGCGGTGGAAACTGAATTCGAGGCGCTGGGTATCACGCTGCCGGTGATGCTCTCCGGCACCATTACCGATGCCTCCGGCCGAACTCTGTCCGGCCAGACTACCGAAGCGTTTTACAACTCGCTGCGCCACGCCAGACCGCTGTCGTTCGGTCTTAACTGTGCATTAGGGCCGGACGAACTGCGCCAGTATGTAGCAGAGCTGTCTCGCATTGCTGAATGTTATGTCACCGCGCACCCCAACGCCGGGCTGCCGAACGCCTTTGGTGAATACGATCTGGATGCGGATGAAATGGCGCGCCAGATTGGCGAGTGGGCGCAGTCTGGTTTCCTGAATATCATCGGCGGGTGCTGTGGCACCACGCCTGAGCATATCGCTGCGATGGTGAAGGCCGTTGACGGCGTAGCGCCGCGTGCACTGCCAACGCTACCGGTAGCCTGCCGCCTGTCTGGGCTGGAGCCGTTGAACATTGGCGACGACACGCTGTTTGTTAACGTCGGCGAGCGTACTAACGTCACCGGCTCCGCTAAATTCAAGCGTCTGATCAAAGAAGAGAAGTACAACGAAGCACTGGACGTGGCACGCCAGCAGGTGGAAAGCGGCGCACAGGTCATCGACATCAACATGGATGAAGGGATGCTCAATGCCGAGGCGGCGATGGTGCGTTTCCTCAACCTGATCGCCGGTGAGCCGGATATCGCCAGGGTGCCGATCATGATCGACTCCTCCAAGTGGGACGTGGTGGAAGCTGGGTTGAAGTGCATTCAGGGCAAAGGCATCGTCAACTCGATTTCGATGAAAGAAGGTGTGGAGGCCTTTGTACATCACGCCCGGCTGGTGCGCCGTTACGGTGCTGCTGTGGTGGTGATGGCGTTTGACGAAGTGGGGCAGGCGGATACCCGTGCACGTAAGATTGAGATTTGCCGCCGCGCCTACCAGATCCTGACCGAAGAAGTCGGTTTCCCGCCGGAAGATATCATTTTCGACCCGAACATTTTTGCCGTCGCTACTGGCATTGATGAGCACAACAACTATGCGGTGGACTTTATCGAGGCGTGCGCCGATATCAAAGCCCAACTGCCGCACGCGCTGATTTCCGGCGGCGTGTCCAACGTGTCGTTCTCGTTTCGCGGCAACGAGCCGGTGCGCGAGGCAATTCACGCCGTGTTTCTGTATTACGCCATCCGCAACGGCATGGACATGGGCATCGTCAACGCCGGTCAGTTGGCTATTTACGATGATCTACCCGCTGAGCTGCGTGACGCAGTAGAAGACGTGGTTCTCAACCGGCGCGACGACGGCACCGAACGGCTGCTGGCAATTGCCGAGAAATACCGCGGCAGCAAATCTGATGACGACAGCAACAAAAGTGAGGCCGAGTGGCGTGGCTGGCCGGTGAGAAAACGGCTGGAATACGCGCTGGTCAAAGGCATCACCGAGTTTATCGAGCAAGACACCGAAGAAGCGCGGGCGCAGTCGACTCGCCCTATCGAAGTGATCGAAGGGCCGTTGATGGACGGCATGAACGTGGTCGGTGATCTGTTCGGCGCTGGCAAAATGTTCCTGCCGCAGGTGGTGAAGTCGGCGCGAGTGATGAAGCAGGCGGTGGCCTATCTGGAACCGTTCATTCAGGCCAGCAAAGAACAGGGTTCCAGCGCCGGTAAGATCTTGCTGGCGACGGTAAAAGGCGACGTACACGACATCGGCAAGAACATCGTCGGTGTGGTGTTGCAGTGCAACAACTACGAAATTATCGATTTAGGCGTGATGGTGCCGACCGATAAAATCCTCAAGACTGCGCGCGAGGAGAACGTCGATATCATCGGCCTGTCGGGGCTGATTACCCCGTCGCTGGATGAAATGGTCAACGTCGCCAAAGAGATGGAGCGCCAGGGCTTTACGCTGCCGTTGCTGATCGGCGGTGCCACCACGTCCAAGGCGCACACCGCGGTGAAGATCGAACAGAACTACAGCGGCCCAACGGTCTACGTACAGAATGCGTCACGCTCGGTGGGCGTGGTGTCGGCGCTATTGTCGGACAGCCAGCGCGGTGACTTTGTGGCGCGTATCCGCAAAGAATACGAAACGGTGCGCATCCAGCATGGTCGCAAAAAACCACGCACGCCGCCGGTGGCGCTGGGCGTGGCGCGCGACAACGCCATGCCGATCGACTGGGATAGCTATACGCCGCCGGTGGCGCATCGCCTCGGCGTACAACCGGTTTCCGCCAGCATCGAGACATTGCGTCACTACATCGACTGGACGCCGTTCTTTATGACCTGGTCGCTGGCGGGCAAATACCCCAACATTCTGGAAGACGAGGTGGTGGGCGAGGAAGCCAAACGCCTGTTTGCCGACGCCAACGCCATGCTGGATACCCTGTCGGCCAGCGGCACCTTGAACCCGCGCGGGGTGGTGGGGCTGTTCCCGGCCAACCGGGTGGGCGATGACATCGAAATCTATACCGACGAACGTCGTACCGAGGTGCTGACCGTCAGCCATCATCTGCGTCAGCAAACCGAAAAGACCGATTTTCCCAACTACTGTCTGGCGGATTTTGTCGCGCCGAAAACCAGCGGCAAGCCGGATTATTTCGGCGCGTTCGCGGTGACCGGCGGGCTGGAGGAAGACGAGCTGGCGGCACAGTGGGAAGCGCAGCACGACGACTACAACAAGATCATGCTCAAAGCGCTGGCGGACCGGCTGGCGGAAGCCTTCGCCGAATACCTGCACGAGCGGGTGCGCAAGGTCCACTGGGGCTATGCGCCGAACGAGAACCTCGGCAATGACGAGCTGATCCGCGAGAACTATCAGGGCATTCGCCCGGCACCGGGTTACCCAGCCTGTCCGGACCACACCGAAAAAGCGACCATCTGGCAACTGCTGGACGTGGACAATACCGTTGGCATGAAACTCACCGAGTCCTACGCCATGTGGCCGGGCGCGTCGGTGTCCGGCTGGTACTTCAGCCACCCGGACAGCAAGTATTTCGCCGTGGCGCAAATTCAGCGTGATCAGGTGGAAGACTACGCCGCTCGTAAATCGTTGCCGATCGACGAGGTGGAGCGCTGGCTGGCACCAAATCTGGGGTATGATGCGGATTGATTAAGTCGGTTCGACAAGAAAACACAGGCCGGGTTACCCCGGCCTGTGTTTTTTGATGCTCAATAGGCTTCTTAGTAAAGCCCGATCACCTTCCACCACAACAGACCAACGGTCATGAATATCGCCTGATTGATCAGGCTGATGACAAAGCCGGTGCGCCACCAGACCGCGGTGGGGACGTAACCGGCACCGAACAGAATCGGACCGCGGGCATGAGTGTACTGAGTCAGTGAGCAGTACAGGCTGCTGGTGAACGCCAGCATCATCGCCATCGGTGCTGCCGGGATATGCAGGTTAATACCCACGCCGAGGAACACCGCGTACAACGCCGCGATTTGGGCATTACCACTGGCAAAGAAGTAGTGGGTGTAGAAGTAGGCGGCGTTGAGCAACAGCAACACCAGCACCCAACTGGTGTCCTGCATCAGGTGACCGATGCTGCTGCCGATCAGGTCGCCAAACCAGGTCGTGAAGCCCAGTTTCTTCAACTGGTTAGCCATCATGAGCAGCGCGGCGAACCAGATCAGCGTATCCCATGCGCCTTTCTCGCTCTTGATATCTTCCCAGCTTAATACACCGGTCAGCAGCAGGAAGGAGAGGCCGACAAAAGAGGCGGTGGTAGCATCGACGCCCAGCAGATCACCGAAAATCCACAACACCAGCAGAATGACTACGGTGGCTGCCATCAACCACTCGCCACGCGACATGCGCCCCATTTTTTCCAGTTCGGTGACCGCCAGCTTTGGCGCGTCCGGCGTATGACGGATTTCTGGTTTCGCCAGCACATAAACGCACAGCGGCACCAGCAGCAAAGAAATCACACAAGGCACGACCGCGGCGACAAACCAACTGCCCCAGGTGATGGTAATACCGGCGTTGGAGGCCAGTTTTACCGCCAACAGGTTACCGGTGTAGCCGGTCATGAACAGCGCGGCGGTGACGTCATTGACGTTACCGATACAGGTCACCAGAAAGGTGCCGATCTTGCTGCGGGAAGCGTCTTCCGGTTTGGAGTCGAAGCTGCGCGCGAGCGAATCGGCAATCGGGTAAATCACCCCACCGCAACGAGCGGTGTTGCTGGGCATGGCGGGCGACAGCACCAGGTCGGCGAACGCCAGACCGTAAGCCAGCCCTAGCGTCCGTTTACCCAGCAGACGGATCATTTGCAAAGCGATGCGACGGCCCAACCCGGTTTTGATAAAACCGCGGGCAATCATGAATGCTACGACGATCAACCAGATCAGCGAACTGTTAAGGTCGCTCAGCGCGGTCTGGATGGAGGCGCTGGCGCTGGTGTCTCCGGCGGCGTAAGTCAGCGCGAACAGCGTGATGCTGATGATACCGATGGCACCGATCGGCAGCACGTTTGCCACAATGCTGATAATCGTGGCAACAAACAGTACGGCGGAATGCCAGGCGGCGGGTTTTAGCCCAGCAGGGGGCGTCAATTGCCAGAAAAAGGCAGCTACAATCATTATGATGAGTAGTGCCAGCCAGTTCAGGCCATATGCGGTTTTAGTCTTCATCCGTCTATCCTTAAGCTTAGGTCTGAAGAGGATGCCATCGCTGGTATCAGGCGAGGCGGCTGATGGAAGAAGCATAGCGCCAGAAATGTGACGCGTGGGGGTAAATACACCTGGTTATTGATTTAGGCCGTGATTTTAGAAAAATTACGCTCATTTACATCCGCTGCCCGGCTCAAGAACGGATAAGATGTCAGGGTTAAGGCCGGGCGCAAATGAGGCTCACACCCGTTTTGTGAGCGGGAGTGGTACTTTTTCCCCAACTATTTTTTGAATAACTATTTATTTACAAAGCTATTTTTTGATTGTTTGAGTTTTGATTAAAGGGAGGTCCAGTTCCGTGTTGACGTTGCTGCATTTATTGTCCGCCATCGCGCTACTGGTCTGGGGGACGCATATTGTTCGTACTGGAATTATGCGGGTGTATGGCACCCGTCTGCGGCGAACGATCAGCGATAGCGTGAGCCGCAAACCGCTGGCCTTTCTTGCCGGTATTGGCGTGACCGCGCTGGTACAGAGCAGTAATGCCACCACGTTGCTCACGATCTCTTTTGTCTCGCAGGGGTTGATTGCACTGACCCCGGCTCTGGTGATTATTCTGGGTGCGGACGTCGGCACCGCGCTGATGGTGCGGTTGTTGACGTTTGACCTCTCCTGGTTGTCTCCATTACTGATTTTCCTCGGGGTTATCTTTTTCCTCAGTTGCAAGCAAACCCGCGCCGGACAACATGGGCGGATAGCCATTGGTCTGGGGCTGGTTCTGCTGGCGCTGGAGTTGATTGTAGAGTCGGCGACGCCGATCACCCAGACTGCTGGGGTCAAGGTGTTGTTTTCCTCTCTGACGGGCGACGTGATGCTGGATGCGTTGGTTGGCGCGGTCTTCGCCATTGTGAGCTATTCCAGCCTGGCGGCGGTGCTGCTGACCGCTACCCTGACTGCCAGCCATGTGATTTCTCTGGATGTGGCGTTGTGTCTGGTGGTTGGCGCCAATCTGGGCAGCGGTATCCTGGCACTGGCGAATGCCAGCCCGCAAGGCCCGGCCGCACGGCAGGTGGCGCTGGGAAGTATGTTCTTTAAACTGATTGGCTGTTTACCGGCGTTGCCTGCGATCGGTTACCTGACGACGTGGATGGAGGCGGTGCCGTTGCCAGATGAGGAACGGGTGATTTATTTCCACCTGTTTTATAACCTGGTGCGTTGTCTGCTGCTGTTGCCATTTGCCGGACGGATGGCGGAGTTGTGCGGTAATTTGGTGCGGGTTGAACCCGAACTCGATCCACGGTTACGACCCCGGCATCTGGATGCCAGTGCGCTGGATACACCAACGCTGGCGCTGGCTAACGCCGCGCGTGAAACGCTGCGTATTGGTGACGTCATTGAACAGATGCTGAAAATGTTTCAGGACTCGTTACAGGGTGAACGTCAGCAGGTGCGAGAGATTCGTAAACTGGATGATGATGTGGACGTGCTCTACAACGCTATCAAGCTCTATCTGGCGCGGATTGAAAAGGCCGGGTTGCATGAGCGTGATTCCCAGCGCTGGGCCGAGGTCATTGAGATGGCGCTCAGCCTGGAGCAGGCTGGGGATATTATCGAGCGAGTGATTTGCGATTTGGACGCGTATGCACCCGATGGGCTGCGTGGTTTTTCGACCGCTGGCCGGGATGAACTCAATACGCTCTATGAACTATTGATGAGTAACCTGCGGCTGGGAATGTCAGTATTCCTGTCGTCAGATGTGACCAGCGCCAAGCGTCTGCGCCGTGCCAAGCACCGCTTCCGTATTCTGAACCGGCGTTACTCCCATGCGCATGTTGACAGGCTGCATCAGCAAAATGTGCAAAGTCTGGAAACCAGTTCACTGCACCTTGGGTTGCTGGGGGATATGAACCGGCTGAATTCGTTGTTTTGTGCGGTCGCCTATAACGTCTTGATGGTGACGGAAGAAGAGGACGAAGGGCGGGAAGAATCCTCTGCGTCGGCGTAATACAGTGATATGGCGACTGAGATAAAAAAACCGAAACCCTAAACGGATTTCGGTTTTTTTGTTGCGATGATGCTGAGTGCTTATTCAAACAGATTGTGGTGCAGCGTCTGGACGACCTGTTCGGCATCGCTGGAAGGGACCAGGAAGCACAAGTTATGGCTGCTGGCACCGTAGCAGATGAGGCGGATGTTGAAGGGTTCCAGCACCCCGAACACCTCTTTGCCGACGCCGCAGGCTTGCGACAGCTTGTTGCCGATCAACGCCACCAGCGACATGTTTTCTTCCACTTCAACCCGACACAGTGAGGACAGTTCCGTCAGCAATGCGCTGGACAGCAGGCTGTCGCCGGTGGAGGTCGAGCCGGTGGTGTCCAGCGTCAGCGCCACGTTAACTTCAGAGGTGGTGATCAGGTCTACCGAGATATTGTGGCGGGCCAGAATACTAAACACCTCGGCCAGGAAACCGCGTGCGTGCAGCATGTTGAGGCTGTGTAAGGTCAGCAACGTTTGTTTGCGGCGCAGCGCCAGCGCACGAAACAGCGGCGGATTGTCGGTTTTGTTGCACACTAACGTGCCACCGGCTGCTGGGTCTTTGCTGGAGCCAACGAACACCGGAATATCGCTGCGTACAGCAGGCAACAAAGTAGCCGGGTGCAGCACCTTGGCCCCGAAGGTCGCCATTTCGGCGGCTTCTTCAAAGGTAATCTGGTCGATGCGCTGTGCGGACGGCACCACACGTGGGTCGGTGGTATAAATGCCGGGAACATCGGTCCAGATGTCGATACGGCTGACATTCAGCGCTTCACCCAGCAGTGCCGCGGTGTAGTCGCTGCCGCCGCGGCCCAGCGTGGTGGTGCGGCCTTTGGCTTCGCTGCCGATGAAGCCCTGGGTGATGACCAGACCTTGCGCCAGACGTGGTGCAAGCTGGCTGCGGGTCAGTTCGCCCAGTGCGTCGCAGTCCGGTTCGGCGCGGCCGAAACGGTCGTTGGTACGCATGATTTTACGCACGTCGAACCATTCGGCGGCGATGTTGCGTTCGCGCAGAATCTCCACAAACAACAACGTGGACATCAGCTCACCGTGGCTGACCAGTTCGTCGGTCAGCGCGTTGGAGGTTGCCAGTGCTGCCGCTTCCGACAGGCGGGTGACGTTATCCAACATGCGGTCGATTTCTTCCCGGATGACGGCAGGTTGGTTGAGACGGTTGAGGATGGCGTATTGAATCTGGCGCAGTTTTTCTAGTTGCGCCGCGCGTGCCTCCGGAGGTAACCCTTCTGCCAGAGCTACCAGCAGATTGGTGACCCCGGCGGAAGCGGACAGCACCACCACCCGGACCTGTGCGTCAGACAGCACGACATCGGCGCTGCGGTTCATGGCGTCGAAATCAGCGACGCTGGTGCCGCCAAATTTGGCGATAATCAGTGAGTTATCAGTGTTAGCAGACATTCAAAAAACCTCGTGTCAGGGGCGTCATTGTCGTCTCGACAACAGCATTCCATCGTTAAGCCTTGGCACAAGGGAAGAGCGGTAAGCAGGGGGCAAGCGTAGGAACTGGCTACGGCACACCCAGAAGCGCTCCACCTTGCTTATCGTTCCGCCTTGCGGAGCGATGCGGGTGACAACCCAGGGGATTCAGCCCCTGCGGTCGACAGCGTAAACACCGTAGGTTACGTCTGCCTCGGCACCGCTCCCCCTCTGGTATCTTCATCGGATACGGTTCCTCCGATACCTTGCCTGGGCGGCGCTCCTCTTCTGGCTTGCGCAACGGGTGCGCAAGTAGGCTTTTACAAATAGCGGGTAACGCGGCGGCTGTCAATCAACATTGGACCGGGGCTCGGCATTTCGCAAGAAAAGGGCTTCCCCGCACGGCGTTAAGGGATACAATCGGGAAAAAGCGGGCAGGATTTCCCGCCCGGCGACCGACTTGTTTTTAAACCGACTTGTTCTCAAACCGAAGAGTAGTGTGATGAAAAATATCAACCCGACGCAGACTGCCGCCTGGCAGGCATTGCAGCAGCATTTTGCTGCGATGAAAACGGTGCAGATTAGCGATCTGTTCGCGCAGGATCCCGAGCGTTTCTCTCACTTTTCCGCCACGTTCGGCGACCTGATGCTGGTGGATTACTCCAAGAACCGCATCACCGCTGAGACACTGGAAAAACTGCAAGCGCTGGCGCGTGAAACCGAGCTGTCTGCTGCCATCAAGTCGATGTTTTCCGGCGAGAAGATCAACCGCACCGAAGCGCGCGCCGTATTGCATGTCGCGTTGCGCAACCGCAGCAATACGCCGATCGTGGTTGACGGGAAGGATGTGATGCCAGAAGTGAACGCTGTGCTGCAAAAGATGAAGCAGTTCAGCGAGCGGGTCATTGGCGGTGAGTGGAAAGGCTATACCGGCAAGGCGATTACTGATGTGGTGAACATCGGTATCGGCGGGTCTGACCTGGGGCCGTTCATGGTGACCGAGGCGTTGCGCCCGTATAAAAATCACCTCAATATGCACTTCGTTTCCAACGTCGACGGCACCCACATCGCCGAAACGCTCAAATGCCTTAACCCAGAAACCACGCTGTTCCTGGTGGCCTCCAAGACGTTCACCACGCAGGAAACCATGACCAACGCCCACAGCGCGCGTGACTGGTTCCTGAAGGCGGCCGGTGATGTAAAACATGTCGCCAGGCACTTCGCGGCGCTGTCCACCAACGCCAACGCCGTCGGCGAATTCGGTATCGACACCGACAACATGTTCGAATTCTGGGACTGGGTTGGCGGCCGTTACTCGCTGTGGTCCGCTATCGGTTTGTCGATTGTGCTGTCGATCGGCTTCGACAACTTCGAACAGCTGTTGAGCGGCGCGCACGCGATGGACCAGCATTTCGCCACCACCCCGGCCGAGAAAAACCTGCCGGTACTGCTGGCGCTGATCGGCATCTGGTACAACAACTTTTTTGGTGCGGAAACTGAAGCGATTCTGCCTTACGATCAGTACATGCATCGCTTTGCGGCCTACTTCCAGCAGGGCAACATGGAGTCCAACGGCAAGTACGTTGATCGCAACGGCAATGCGGTGGATTACCAGACCGGGCCGATCATCTGGGGTGAGCCGGGCACCAACGGTCAGCACGCGTTCTACCAGTTGATCCATCAGGGCACCAAGCTGGTTCCGTGCGATTTCATCGCGCCAGCGCTCACCCATAACGCACTGAGTGACCACCACAACAAGCTGTTGTCGAACTTCTTCGCTCAGACCGAAGCGTTGGCGTTCGGCAAATCCCGCGAGGTGGTGGAAGCGGAGTTTGCGGCGGCCGGTAAATCTGCCAAAGACGTCGAACACGTGGCACCGTTCAAAGTGTTTGAAGGCAATCGTCCGACCAACTCCATCCTGCTGCGGGAAATCACCCCGTTCAGCCTGGGGGCGCTGATTGCGCTTTACGAGCACAAGATCTTCACCCAGGGTGCAGTCCTGAACATCTTCACTTTCGACCAGTGGGGTGTGGAGCTGGGCAAACAGCTGGCTAACCGTATCCTGCCGGAACTGCAAGATGACAGCGCCGTCAGCAGCCACGACAGCTCTACCAACGGGCTGATTAATCGCTTCAAACAGTGGCGTGCATAATGACGACGCCAGTGCGTCATGGCGGTTGCGCGATAACCATCGAGTGATAACCCAGGCCCCGATTCAGGGGCCTGTTAGTTTGTGAGGGCGTGATCGCAGTCATGACGACAGAAATTGCTGTCGTTTATCCGGTAATTGCCACCCCGATGGTGGTAACATGAGCCTGTTTTGGCATAAATTTTTGATTGTCGGGTCGGGGTAGCCCGGCTTCGGCCAGTGTATCGACTATCACGGAGAGAAGCATGCGGACTCGTATTCTGATGGGATTGGCTGCTGTCGCCTTGCTGGCGGGATGCAGCACCACCAACGAACTCAGTGCTGCCGGTCAGGCGGTGCGTTTTACTGACAGTAAACCGGCGGCGCAATGCCAGCTGTTGGGCAACATTACTGGCACGCAATCTACCTGGTTGTCGGGCGGCGGCAATGAAGGCAGCTCCATGCGTGGTGCCGCGAACGACCTGCGTAATAAGGCAGCAGAGATGGGGGGCAACGTGATTTACGGCGCAACGACGCCGAGCCAGACGTTCCTGTCCAGCTTTGCGCCGCTGGACAGCAAGATGCAGGGTCAGGTTTATAAGTGCCCTTGATGTTGAAAGCCGCCAGCATCGCGTGACGCTGGCGGCGTTTCAGTCCTGATTTTCCTGTTGCTGCGGCATACCGATATCCAGTAGCGTCTTACTGGCTTCGCCGCCAATTTCCCGTGTCAGGCTTGGCACCAGATAGCCTGATACCCGCGTCATCAATTCCCTGATCAAGGTTCGCGCTTCGTCATCCGGCACCAAAAAGTGCGCCGCGCCCTGCACTTTGTCCAGCACGTGCAGGTAATAAGGCAGAATACCGGCGTCGAACAACGCGTTGCTGAGCGCCGCCAGCGTGCTGGCGCTATCGTTGACACCGCGCAGCAGTACGCTTTGGTTGAGCAGCGTTACGCCAGCACGACGCAGACATGCCATACTGTCAGTGAATTCCGCGTCGATTTCGTTGGCGTGGTTGATGTGGGTCACCAGTACCACGCGTAGCGACGAGCGCGCCAGCCGCTGGCAGAGTTCGTGGGTGATGCGCGCCGGAATCACCACCGGCAGGCGGGTGTGGATGCGCAACCGTTTCAGGTGGGGAATCTGTTCCAGCTCCGTCAGCAGCCAGTCCAGCTCGTGATCCTTGGCCATCAGCGGGTCGCCGCCGGAAAAGATGATTTCGTCCAGTTGCGGGTGCTGGCGAATATATTCCAGCGCCTGACGCCAGTTGGCCTTATTGCCCTGATTATCCTGGTAGGGGAAATGGCGACGGAAACAGTAGCGGCAGTTGACCGCACACCCACCTTTCACCAGCAGCAGGGCACGGTTGTGGTATTTATGCAGTAATCCCGGAACGACGCTGTGCTGTTCGTCCAACGGGTCGTGGCTGAATCCGGGGGTGGAGATGAACTCCTCCTGCGCGGTCAACACCTGCAATAACAGCGGGTCGCACGCGTCACCGGGCCGCATTCGTGCGGCAAATGCACGCGGCACGCGCAGTGGGAACAGTTTGCGGGCATCGCGCCCGGCAGTCAGCTGTGGATGGTTATCCAGTGCCAGAAGTCGCAGCAATTCATCAGGATCAGTAATAACGTCGGTGAGTTGCTGCAACCAATCTTCTCGGGAAGGTATATTTAGGGTTACAATGTGTGCCATTTTTTTGGCTAAGTACCAGTATTAATGTAGAGGGCCATTATGGCGACTTATTTTAGCAACGATTTCCGCTCCGGTCTTAAAATCATGTTCGAGGGCGAGCCGTATGCCATCGAATCCAGTGAATTTGTGAAACCGGGTAAAGGCCAGGCTTTTGCTCGCGTCAAAATGCGCCGTCTGTTGACGGGTTCCCGCGTTGAGAAAACCTTCAAGTCTACCGACTCGGCTGAAGGCGCGGATGTAATGGATACCAACATGAACTACCTGTACAACGACGGTGAGTTCTTCCATTTCATGCACCCTGAAACCTTTGAACAGCATCAGGTTGAAGCAAAAACTGTGGGTGATTCTGCTAAGTGGTTGCAGGATAACGCCGAATGTATCGTTACCCTGTGGGACGGTCGGCCGATCGCTGTTCAGCCACCGAACTTTATCGAAGCTGAAATCACCGAAACCGATCCGGGCCTGAAAGGCGATACCGCTGGTACGGGTGGTAAACCGGCTACGCTGTCCACCGGTGCTGTGGTAAAAGTACCGTTGTTCGTACAGATTGGTGAAGTGATCAAGGTTGACACTCGCTCCGGCGAATACGTCTCCCGCGTGAAGTAATCTTCCCGGCGCGTAAACTGCCCATTGGGTGGTTTACGCGTTGCTTTGCTTTTGATATCCCGCCTGAAAAATTCTCTCACACACGCCGAACGCTGCCTGATGGTATTTTGTGCTGCCTGACGTAATAATGCCGCGTCTTGGTTAAGGAGAGTGCTATGTCCCCATTGATTATTACGGTTTTCATGCTGACCCTCAGCAATGTATTCATGACCTTTGCCTGGTATGGACATCTTCGCTATTTTAGCGGGCGTACCTGGATGGTGGCGGCGCTGGTCAGTTGGGGGATCGCATTGTTTGAATACCTGTTGCAGGTGCCTGCCAACCGTATCGGTTATCAGGTGGCGTCTGCCGGGCAACTGAAAATTTTGCAGGAAGTGATCAGCCTGTCTGTCTTTATTCCCTTTTCGATAGTTATTCTCAAAGAGCCATTCCGTACCGATTATATTTGGGCCGGGCTGTGTCTGCTGGGTGCGGTATTCTTTATGTTCCGCGATAAAATTATGGGCTGACCTATCGTGTGACGATTTTGTGTAAAAATAGCCGACACGCTTATTGGCTGAAATAAGCCAGGCGAGTCGGCTTTTATTGCAGAAAATAACAATATCAAAACGCTGTTTTATTTATTCCATGCGTTGTTGTAGTTATTTCATACATTGTTGTAGTCAGCCTGATTATTTCCCTGGCTGAGTCAATGGGGTCGCCCAGACTAAATGATCCGTTTGGAATCCATTACGTTGTGCAGTTGCCAACAGCGCTTGCCGGACGAGCGGATGGATGTCAGGCGTGCGGGACAAAATCCACAGATAACCGCGGTTTGGACCGCATACCAAGGCATAGCGATAGTCGTTATCCAGTGCTATGACATTATAGCCACCATAAAACGGGCCGAAGAACGATACTTTCAGTGCAGCGCGTTGCGGCGAACCGGTGAAGTAACCCTTGCCGATGCTTTCGCGCCAGACCCGTTTAACCGGGTCGAAGCCACGGTTAATCACCGTAATGCCGCCGTCCTCTCGTGGGCTGTAGGTTGCGGTAACCTGCTCCAGACCACGTTCGAAACGGTTGTCCAGTCGGGCGATTTCATACCAGGTTCCCATATAACGGGAAGGTTCAAAATTATCCACAACCTGAATGCCCTGCGGCGGAGTGGTGCTGCAGGCCGTCGTGAACAGGGTGAACAATGAGGTTAGCAATACGCGCCAATGCTTCATTTGCGGCTTCCTGTGTTGGTTTATCTCGGGTTAAAGGTAGGAAGCGGGCAGTGAAGATGCAATAAAAAACGGCCTGCAAGTGCAGGCCGTGATACAGCGGGACGTAGCGATTTTACAGCGTCACTACACCAATAAGCGTGACGACCGACAGGATCGCAGCCAGACCGTAGAACACCCATTTACCCGCCGGTACGTGGATTTTCAGGTCATGCATGGCGTGATGAATACGGTGCAGGCTGAGCCACAGTGGCAGCACGATCATCAGCAGCAGGAATGCACGGCCAATCAGGCTGTGGCTGAACGCAGCGATACGATCGTAGGTCAGCGCCTGCGGGAACAGGCCGAGTGGCAACAGCACACCCACCAGCAAGATAATAACCGGCGCGAAGATGGCGCTCCACATACCGCCTGCGCCGAACAGGCCCCAGAACGGCGGTTCATCGGAACGTTTGGGTTGTTGATTAATCACGAGATTTCTCCTGTTCAGAACAGCAAGGCGATGCCCAGCACTGCCAGCGTGACGACCACAGTGGCGGCCCACAGCCCTTTGATTAGCGGCTCCGGCCCCATCTTTTCATCTTTCACGATGATGATGCTTGCCTTCGGTGCCAGGTCAAACCAGGTCTTGGTGTGCAACACCGCCGCCAGCAAGGCGATGATATTGAGCAACAGTACCAATGGGTTTTGCAGGAAGCTGACAAACTGACTCCAGCCTTCCGGGCCCGCTTTGAGCGAAAATACACCGTGCAGCAGCACAATGCTGAACCAGACAGCGGGGACTGCCGTGCCTTCACGCAGCATATAGAAACGGTAGAAACCGAGCTTCTGCCACCAGGTGGGCGTCATGCCACGGACATACGCTTTACGTTTGGTGATCATTTATTGCCTCCCTTATTGTGGTCTAAGCATGGCGATCATGAAGTCTTTGGCGCTTTCCACTTTGCCTTGCTGGATAGCTGCCGCTGGATCGACGTGCTTCGGACACACTTCGGAGCAGTAACCCACGAAAGTACAGGACCAGACGCCGTTGTCGCTGTTCAGTTGCGCCATACGCTCTTTCTTACCGTGGTCACGATTGTCCAGGTTATAGCGATGCGCCAGCGTGATGGCAGCGGGACCGATGAACTCCGGATTCAGGCCGAACTGCGGACAGGCGGCGTAGCACAGCCCACAGTTGATGCAGCCGGAGAACTGGTGGTATTTCGCCATCTGAGCCGGTGTCTGCTTGTTCGGCCCCTGATCCGGTGTGCGGTTGTTGCCGATAATGTACGGCTTGATCGCTTCCAGACTTTCGATGAAGTGGGTCATGTCCACCACCAGATCGCGTTCGATCGGGAAGTTACCCAGTGCTTCGACCTTCATGCCATCGGTGTACTCACGCAGGAAGGTTTTACAGGCCAGCTTCGGTACGTTGTTAACCATCATGCCGCAGGAGCCGCAAATCGCCATACGGCAGGACCAGCGGTAGGACAGGTCCGGTGCCAGGTTATCTTTGATGTAGCCCAGCGCGTCCAACAGCGAGGTTTCGCGGGTATACGGCACTTCATAAGTCTCGAAGTGCGGGGCGTTATCCTGCTCCGGGTTATAGCGCATGACTTCCATTTTCAGGGTTTGCATATCAGCCATTCGCTTGCTCCTTCTTGTTTTTCTCCTGAGCTTCCGCTTCGGCACCGTAAACGCGTTTCGCCGGTGGCAGCTTGGTGATCTTCACATCGCTGTATTCCAGGCGAGGCGCGCCTTCCGGGTTATAAAACGCCAGTGTATGCTTCAGGAAGTTAACATCGTCACGTTCGGTGCAGCCTTCATCCAGGCGTTGGTGCGCGCCGCGAGACTCTTTACGGTTGATGGCGGAATGCGCCATACACTCGGCAACGTCCAGGCTGTGGCCCAGTTCGATGGTGTAGAGCAGGTCGGTGTTGAACACGCTGGAATGGTCGGTGATTTTCACGCGTTTGAAGCGTTCTTTCAGTTCCGCCAGCTTGTCGACGGTTTTCTGCATCAGGTCGGTGGTGCGGTAGATGCCGCAGCCTTCTTCCATCGACAGCCCCATTTCGTCGCGGATTTTAGCCCAGCTCTCGGTGCCTTCCTGCTTCATCAACGCGTGCAGGCGCTGTTCCACGTCTTTGGCTTGTGCATCCAGCGCGCTGGCGTTAGCCGGTGCTGCTGCTTGTGAGCGTTCCACCGCTTTTTCACCGGCGACGCGGCCGAATACCACCAGTTCCGCCAGTGAGTTGGAGCCGAGGCGGTTGGCGCCGTGCAGACCGACGGACGAACATTCGCCGACGGCGAACAGACCCTGAATACGGGTTTCACACTGCTGGTCGGTTTCGATGCCGCCCATGGTGTAGTGTGCGGTGGGGCGAATCGGAATTGGCTCTTTCACCGGGTCGACGCCGACGTAAGCTTTCGCCAGTTCGCAAATGAACGGCAGGCGCTCTTTCAGTTTCTTCTCGCCCAGATGACGCAGGTCGAGGTAGACCACGTCGCCCAGCGGGGTGGATACGGTGCGTCCGGCGCGCCATTCGTGCCAGAAGGCCTGCGAAACTTTGTCGCGCGGACCCAACTCCATGTATTTGTTTTTCGGCTCGCCCAGCGGCGTTTCCGGCCCGAGGCCATAATCTTGCAGGTAGCGGTAACCGTCTTTGTTGACCATGATGCCGCCTTCGCCACGGCAGCCTTCGGTCATCAGAATACCGGAGCCTGGCAGACCGGTAGGGTGGTACTGTACGAATTCCATGTCACGCAGCGGTACGCCGTGACGGAAGGCCATACCCATGCCGTCGCCGGTCACGATACCGCCGTTGGTGTTGTAGCGATAGACGCGCCCGGCTCCGCCGGTAGCCATCACGATAGCGTTGGCGCGAATCTGAATCAGCGACCCTTCCATCATGTTGATGGCAACGACCCCACGGGCATGTCCGTCATCCACCAGTATATCTAATACGAAATGCTCGTCGAAACGCTGAATCTGTGGGTATTTCAGAGAGGTTTGGAATAAGGTGTGCAACATGTGGAAGCCGGTTTTATCTGCGGCGAACCAGGTGCGTTCGATCTTCATCCCACCGAAACGACGCACGTTGACCGAGCCATCCGGCTTACGGCTCCACGGGCAGCCCCACTGTTCAAGCTGGGTCATTTCACGCGGGCAATGCTGCACGAAATGATCCACTACGTCCTGTTCACATAACCAGTCTCCCCCAGCCACGGTGTCGTGGAAGTGAAAGTCAAAGCTATCGTGATCTTGTGTGACCGCCGCCGATCCCCCTTCAGCAGCCACGGTGTGGCTACGCATCGGGTAGACTTTGGAAATCAGCGCAATCTTGAGTTGGGGATTTGCTTCTGCAGCGGCAATCGCTGCCCGTAAACCAGCTCCCCCGGCCCCGATAATAGCCAAATCGGCATTAAAGGTTTGCACTGTATGCCTCCAATTACTTAAGTTAAATAAATTAAATTAAGAAAATAATATGAAGTCCAACTTAATCACTTATTTCCCGTTTTAATTTCCAACATATTAAATCGAGTGAAAAAATATCCGGCCAACCTATACAGAGAGATTAAATCACTCTTTTTTGTATGGAAATGATTATAGCGATTTGTAGATGACTGAAATTTGATGTGATCCAGCATTTTGCAGTTTTTTAATAATTATACCCGTCATACTTCAATTGCAGGTATGTTGGCTGTCCTCGTTCACCCCAGTCACTTACTTATGTAAGCTCCTGGGGATGAAATGAGAGATATCCTGTCTCTCACCAGAGGCCAGCCGTTGGCTGGTCAAATTCGTTCCCGACGAATTTGTCACTCGATTGCCGCGTTACAAGGCTTAAATGAACCTTGCCCTGAAGGGCCAACGCTTCGCGTTGTTCAAAACGCAATACGTTTTGTCCCGCAGCTCGAATTATTTAGGGTATATACATATTTTAGTAAATGTGATTTAACCGCCAGGAGTCCTTTCATACCGGCAATAATTGTGATGCGTGGAGCGAGTAAGGAGTGAATCTCCGGGCATTGGAATTAGGCGATGTTTGATAATTATGGGTTCAGGTAAGCCAACAGGTCAGCGAATAGAGGGAAACCCTTAGCGGGATAAATTTGTCTGGCTGTGGTGATGCGGGTAGACTGCACCTCCAGTTTGAGTGTGGAGTGGAAATCATGAGCGAAACGGCCAGTTGGCAACCCAGTGCCCCTGTCGCCAATCTGTTGAAGCGGGCGTCGATAATGAAAGAAATCCGGCGTTTCTTCTCGGACCGTGGCGTGCTGGAAGTGGAAACGCCAGCCATGAGCCAGGCAACGGTGACGGATGTACATTTGTTCCCGTTCCAGACCCACTTTGTCGGCCCCGGTGCCGCCGATGGCATGACGCTGTATCTGATGACCAGTCCGGAATACCACATGAAACGCCTGCTGGCGGCGGGGAGTGGGCCGATTTATCAATTATGCCGCAGTTTCCGCAACGAAGAGTCTGGCCGTCACCATAACCCCGAGTTCACCATGCTGGAGTGGTATCGCCCGCACTATGATATGTACCGGTTGATGAACGAAATGGACGACCTGCTGCAACAGGTGCTGGAGTGCGATAGCGCGGAGATGCTGTCCTATCAGCAGGCGTTCCAGCGTCATCTGGAAGTGGACCCGTTGTCGGCAGACAAGGCGCAGCTACGTGAAGCGGCGGAAAAAATCGGTGTGGGGGATGTCGCCAACCGGGAAGAAGACCGCGACACCCTGTTGCAACTGTTGTTCGCGTTTGGTGTGGAACCGCAAATCGGCCGCGACAAACCGGCGTTTGTCTACCATTTCCCGGCAACGCAGGCAGCGCTGGCTGAAATCAGCACCGAGGATCACCGGGTGGCGGAGCGTTTCGAGGTCTATTACAAAGGCATCGAACTGGCTAACGGTTTTTGCGAGCTGACCGACAGCAAAGAGCAGCGTCAACGCTTCGAGCAGGATAACCGCAAGCGCGCCGCGCGTGGGTTGCCGGTACAACCGATTGATGAAAACCTGCTGGCAGCTTTGGCGGCGGGTATCCCACCGTGTTCCGGCGTGGCGCTGGGTGTTGATCGTCTGGTGATGATGGCGCTGAATGCCGAGTCTATCGGCGAGGTGATGGCGTTTACGGTGGATCGCGCCTGAGGCTGCTTTTCCTTTATTATTTGTCTGACTGAAAACCACGGAAGCCATCGCTTACCGTGGTTTTATTTTTTGCAGAGGGGCTACAGTCCGCCAGCGGTGCGGGTTGAGGTGGCGGCGTTGCGCCCGACGATTTGCACTGAATCCATTTGTACCTGGAACGGCGGGAACGGCATCACCAGATGGTGTTCGCGGTAGCTTTCCAGAATCAGTTGGTGCAGTTCGTGGCGCAGCGGCATCCGGTGGCCCATTTCCGCGGCGAAGATACGCAGTTCAAAAATCTGGATGCCTTGACGCAGATCCACCAGAAACACTTCCGGCGGCGGGTTATCCAGCACCAGCGAGCAGCGCTTCACCGCGTCCAGCAGCAGTGTGGTGACCTCCTGCGTACTGGCGTCGGCGGGTGCCGGGATGGTCAGCACCACGCGGGTGACCGAGTCGGACAGCGACCAGTTGATGAACTGCTCGGTGATAAACGCCTTGTTGGGCACGATGATCTCTTTGCGATCCCAGTCGGAAATCGTGGTAGCGCGGGTATTGATGCGCATCACGCTGCCAGTCAGATCGCGGATGGTGACGGTATCACCGATGCGGATCGGTTTTTCGAACAGAATGATCAGGCCAGAGATGAAGTTGGCGAAGATCTCCTGTAAGCCGAACCCCAGCCCCACGCCGAGTGCCGCCACCAGCCACTGCAATTTTGACCATTCGATACCGATCAGTGAGAACCCCATCAGCCCACCCACCAGCATCAGCAGGTATTTGCTGACGGTGATAATGGCGTAGCCAGTGCCGGGTGACAGCTCGATATGCTGTAGCACCGCCAGCTCCAGTAACGCGGGCAGGTTGCGTACCAGTTGTGCGGTGATGACAAACACCAGCAGGGCTATCAGCACCGACCCGAGGGTGATCGGCTGCACGCTCTCCACGCCTTTCACCGTGCTGGTAACGTCCCACAGGCTGATATTCTCCATAAAGGCGAAAGCGGAATGGATTTCCGACCACAATGCAATCACCGACACCAACGCAATCAGCGTCAGGATGGAGCGCACCAGTTTCAGCGAGCGGGCGCTGATGGCGTCCAGATCCACCACCGGTTCTTCCACCACATCGACGCCAGCTTCGTGCGACGACGGGGTGGTGTCTTCTTCGCCGCGGGCGCGTTGCGCCAGCATGTCCGCCCGGCGCTGTCTGGCGCGGTCAAAGGCGATGCGGCGGCGCTGAATCCACATCCAGCGGCGGATGATGTGATAAATCACCAGCAGGAAAAACCAGATGGCGACCGAGGTTTCCAGCCGCGCCAGCAACGCCTGCGAGGTGGTGAGGTAGCCCAGACAGGATGTCAGCGCGGCAATCAGTGGGATGCAAATCATCAGATTCCACATCGCGCGGTTTACCGGATTTTCGCCAGAACCTTCCTTATCCAGATACAACGGAATACCGGCGCGTTTCAGGCTGGTGGTCACCAGACTGAGCGCCATACACAGCAAAATAAAGCACAACCGCCCCAGCGTGCTGGAAAACTCCCGGTCGTTGAGATTATCAAAGGTGATCAGCGCCATTACCAGCGGCACGATAAAACCAATGGACAGACGGTAATAGCGCATGGCGCGCGCCACCTGTTTCGGCGACCAGCCGAAATGCACGATGAACAGCCCCTGACGGTGGGAAAACGCGGCGCAGACCATCACTACCCACATCAGCGGCACCGTGGCGGTCACGCTGTCGCCGATCGCTACCGCTACCGGGTAAGGCCAGGCGTTTTGCAGGCCATAACCAAGCGCGGCCCACAGCACCGGTAGCGGCATCGCCACCATCACCGACCAGAACACGGTACGCAGTGTCAGCATAAAATAGTCGAGGGTGACTTTACCCACCCGGCTGCTGGCGCGCTCCAGAAACGCATGATAATGACGACGCGAGCTGATGCTGAGCCCGACCAGTAGCAACGCGCCCAGCAGCGGCAGCAGCGTGCTCTGGCTGGTCGCCATCATCAGCATCGCGCCGCTAAGTTGGGTAAAGGTATCCAACGACAACAGGCGTGACAGGTCGCGCAGTAGATTGAGCGGGTAGGCGAAACCGATCGGGTCAACATCCGCAACCCAGAACAGATAGCGATGCGCCGCGTCGCGGATCTCGGTCAGTGCGTCCTCCAGCTGACTGCTGGCGACTTTCAACTTGGTTAACTCCAGAATCTGGGTATCACAGCCGGAAATTAACGACCCCAGTAGATCACGCTGGGTTCGTTGCTGATCGGTGACGATCTTTTGCTGGGCGGTGGTGAGTGGAGTGCCGTCGTCCTGCCGGGCGGGTTCACTGGCTGCCGACAGTTTGTTGAGCAGGTCTTCATAATGTAGACGCTGGGCGCGCAGTTGCGCCATGTCGCCGTCCAGTTGTTGCGGCTTGGGCATTTCCGGTAGGCGCGCTACCTGTGCACGCAGGGTTTCCCCCAGCGCTGGCGACGAGCCGAGCCACTGCGCCTGTTCACGCAGCGTGCTGAGTGCCTGACGTACCTGGAGCGTTTGGGCGGCAGTCTGGCGCTGACGAGCGGCAATCTGGTCCATGCGCTGCGCCTGCTGGTTGAGTGCCATGGAGAGTTCGCGGTTAGTCTGCAACAAGCTGGCGACCGCTGTGGGCAATTGGCCTTCCTGTTCCGCCAGTTGCTCGGTGCGCTCCAGCGCCTGCTCCGCTTCACGCTGACGCAAGGTGTTCAGTGTGCTGCGCAACAGCTGTAACTGATTGTCCAGCCGGTCGCGCCGCTTTTTGTAGACATCCGCTTGCAGGCGCGACAGTTCCTGACGGTTGCTGGCGGAAAGCTGTGCCAGCTCCAGTTCCTCTACCCGGCTTTTGCGTAGCGCCGCTTCGGCCTGCAATGCCGCTAACTGAGCTTGCCCGAGCGCAGTCGTCGGGTTGCCCAGCGCCTGTAGACGCCGTTCGACATCGCTCAGTGCTCGGTTGGCTTCGGTTTGCTGTTGCGGCAATTGGGCCAGCGAATCGCTGATTTCCCGCTGGCGGTCCTGCTCCTGCTGCAACTGGCGGCTTTGTTCCAGCAATTGGCTGCTGAACTGGACAATCTGTTGTTCCAGCTCGTTGACCGATGTCGCTTTCGGCGGTGCGGCGGGTTTGGCGTTTTCGGCATCCAACTGCTGTCGCAGTTCGCGGGTCAGTTTGGGGAAGTCGTCAATCGCACGCTGGTACTGGTCGGCACGCTGGCGGGTGTCCCGGCGTTCGTCCAGCAGACGCAACGCCGACTGTAACTCTTTGACGATATCGGCCTGCGCCGGGGTGTTTTTATTGGCTTCGGCCTGTTGCAGGTCCTGCTTCAGTTGCGTTTCGTCAGGCAACTGAGCGGCCAGCGACGTGGTTGATAACAGGCATCCCAACAGAACAATCAGGATCAGACGCACGGCTGGCCTCCTCGGGCGGGTTGATGGGGTCAGGGGGTGTCGCTGTCGTTGGCGGCGTTCATGCGCACCAATGTATCCTCATTCAGCGCTTCGGCCATGGCTTCACCCATGCGGGTGACACTCTGGCTGGCCAGTCCGGGCAGCAATTGCACCCGATCTTTCGCAAACAGGTTAATCACCGTGGAGCCCAGCTTGAAACGGCCCATCTCGTCACCTTTTTCCAGAATGACCGCGCCTTCGCCTTCCGTCGGGTAAGCCCAGCGTTTGATGATGCCTTCGCGCGGCGGCGTCACTACCCCGGCCCAGACGGTTTCGATGCTGCCGACGATGGTCGCGCCGACCAGAATTTGCACCATCGGACCGAACGGCGTATCGAACAGGCAGATTACGCGTTCGTTGCGAGCAAACAGATTGGGCACGTTGGCAGCGGTCAGCGGATTGACCGAAAACAGGTCGCCCGGCACGTAAATCATATCGCGTAAAATACCGTCGCACGGCATATGGACGCGGTGATAATCGCGCGGAGAAAGGTAAGTGGTGACAAACAGACCGTCACGAAACAGGTCGGCGAGAATGACGTTACCGGCCAGCAGCGCTTCCAGCGAATAGTTGTGCTGTTTGGCTTGCAAGACCTGAAGATCATCAATGGTGCCTAGCTGAGAAATAGCACCATCGGCAGGAAACACTAACCGGTTTGGCAGCGGGTCCACCGGGCGGATGCCGGGTTTCAGCGGGCGCACAAAGAAGTCGTTGAACGAGCGGTAGGATGCGGTATCCGGTTGCTGCGCTTCCTGCATGTTGACTTTGTAGATGCGGGCAAACAGGTCAATCACCAGTTTGGTGAGCAGACCCGCCTGACGGTCGGCTCCCCAACCGGCCAGTTGCGTCAGCCAGACCTTCGGGAGCAGATGTTGTAGAGCAATCTTGATTCTGTCCAGCACAGTGAGCCTCGTCGTTTTTTTAAGGGTACGCCGTAAAAAGGGGCGCATTGTAGCGGTGGATACGATAAATGTCAGTTGTCTGGAGCAGAAAAGGATTTACGCGTTTTTACCTGCGCCATGCTCTCAAGGATACGGTGATAATTATCGAAACGCTCCGGTGCTATTTCCCCGCGTTCCAGCGCGGCGCGGATGGCGCAGCCGGGGTCGGTATCGTGTTTACAATCGCGGAATTTGCAACTGCCCAGGTATTCGCGGAATTCGATAAAACCGCGTGTCACCTGTTCCGGCTCCAGATGCCACAACCCGAATTCGCGCACACCTGGCGAGTCAATGACATCGCCGCCGTGCGGGAAGTGGTACAGACGAGCGGCGGTGGTGGTGTGCTGGCCCAGCCCGGAAGCGTCGGATACGTCATTGACCAGAATTTGGGCCTCGTCAGGGTAGAGCAGCGCGTTGAGCAGGCTCGATTTGCCGACACCCGACTGCCCGGCAAAGATACTGATGCGGCCGGTCAGTGCGGCTTCCAGCTCGGCGACGCCCTGCTGGGTGTGGCTGGACATCATCAGTACCCGGTAGTGCAGCGCGCGATAGATATCCATCACCTCTTCTACAAACGCCCGGCCTTCGTCATCCAGCAGGTCGATTTTGTTGAGCACGATCAGCGGCTCGATTTCCAGCGTTTCGCAAGCCACCAGATAACGATCGATAATATTGAGCGACAACTCCGGCAAAATGGCGGAGACAATCACAATCTGATCGATGTTGGCAGCGATAGGTTTTAGACCGTCATAGTAATCCGGTCGGGTCAATACCGACTGGCGTGGATGCACCGCTTCGACAATACCACTGATGCCCGCCAGCGTTTCGTTACCGGCGCGCCACACGACCCGATCGCCAGTAACCAGCGAGTGGATGGTGCGGCGAATGTTACAGCGGTGCAGTTCGCCATTCGGTGCTTCCACATCGGCGTGCATACCGAAACGACTGATAATGACACCTTCCTGCGGTTCGCTCAGTTGGCTGTCATCCCACTCGACCTTGCTGTCGGCATGTTTCAGGCGGCGCTGATGGTTGGCGCTGACCCGCCGTTGCTGACCTTTTGACAGTTTCTTTTTACTCACGCAGTCTCTCTTGTTTCGGTGCTTATCGCCGGTGGCGATGGAAGCGACTATAATACACGCTATTTTATTTTAATTAACCGCCGCCAGCGGGCTTGCTGTCGGTGAAACGTTCATAGCAACGGTGACACGGGAAAGGCGACGATGGTAAATGAAAACAACCTGATCTGGATCGATTTGGAAATGACGGGGCTGGATCCTGAGCGGGACCGGATCATCGAGATCGCAACACTGGTGACCGATGCCAACCTGAACGTACTGGCGGAAGGCCCGACGCTGGCGGTGCATCAGCCGGACAGCCAACTGGCATTGATGGATGACTGGAACGTGCGTACCCACACCGGCAGCGGGCTGGTGGATCGGGTCAAAGCCAGCGCCTTCGACGAAGGTGCCGCAGAGCGGGAAACCATCGCATTCCTGCAACAGTGGGTGCCCGCGGGCAAATCGCCGATTTGTGGCAACAGCATCGGGCAGGATCGCCGTTTTCTGTTCCGTTACATGCCGGAACTGGAAGCTTACTTCCACTATCGCTATCTGGACGTCAGCACGCTCAAGGAACTGGCACGCCGCTGGAAGCCGGAGATGCTGGCCGGATTCAAAAAGCGTAACACCCATCAGGCGCTGGATGATATCCGCGAGTCGGTAGCGGAACTGGCTTACTACCGCGAGCACTTTATCCAGTTGTAACGGTATCCTCCACGAGGAAACCAGGAAAATCGCCCGGCTCTGTGGGCATTTTCAACCTGTTGGTGATTTTGTCGGCACTTGAACGACATTTTTCGTCAAGGGGGTTGCGGGAAAAAACGTTTTTCGTATAATGCGCCCCACGTAACGACAGCACACCATGCCGCGTTATGACTCACCCAAGCGGGAATAGCTCAGTTGGTAGAGCACGACCTTGCCAAGGTCGGGGTCGCGAGTTCGAGTCTCGTTTCCCGCTCCAAATTCTGTTGTGCAGATGAATATCTGCATGATGAAAAAGCCACCGAAAGGTGGTTTTTTTGTTTCTGCTGTTTGGTGCTCGCTAATCATATTGCTTGTGCCCTGTCGTCTGGCTATTAGGTCGTTGTTGATCCTCTCAGCAAATTCATCACCGGGTTCTACCTCTCATCGCATTCTCGTTTCTGCTGATTGACTATACTTGCCAGAATAACTATGGCTAATCGGTGAAAATTCAGGAGCTTGCTCTTGATGCCTTCTGATTGGCACACACCTTCGCGGAATCAAGGCAGGTTAGTGTGAACAACTTCAATCGCCCCATTTTTCGTCGGACCTTGGGACTGATGGCGTTTTGCGTCTCGGTTTCTCACGCGCAGGCTGATGACCCGTTATTGATTAACCCCTCCCCCCCTGCGACGGTCGCTTCGGCAGACAATCAGGCGCGTGGGATGCTGGTAGCGGTGGATCAGGCGACGATTTCCAGTGATCTGGCCGGGCGCATTGTGGAAATGCCGTTCAGGGAAGGGGAGTCATTCAAAAAAGGCGACCTGCTGGCGCGGTTTGACTGTGCCATCTATCAGGCGCAACTGGCGGCATCTCAAGCGGCGATGCGGGCGGCGGAAGCAGAACTGAACCAGAACCAGCAACTGGCGCAACTGAAGTCGGTAGGAAAGCACGCGGTATCCTTGTCTGCTGCGCGTCTGGCGCAATCGCAAGCAGAAAGCCAGGTTTACCAGATTCAGGTAAATCGTTGCCGTATTCTGGCCCCGTTCGACGGTCAGGTGGTTAAACGACGTGCTCAGGCGTATGAAAGCATCGCGCCGGGCGCGCCGCTGCTGGATATCGTCAATAATCGTCATCTGGAGATTAGTCTGCTGGTGCCATCCCGCTGGTTGTCGATGTTGAAACCAGGGTTGGCCTTTACGTTTACACCCGATGAAACCGGTACGCCGTTGCAGGCCCGCGTATCCAGACTGGGGGCGCGTATCGATGAAAGCAGCCAGACCCTTAGCCTGACGGGCACCATTGAAACCAAAGACACGGCGTTGATGGCAGGAATGAGCGGCACAGCGCATTTTTCGGAGAAACCGTGAGTAATACGCCCCCTGTTTCTGGCGAGCGTATCTTCGCCCGCTTTTTGGACATTGAACGTCAGGCGCGCTCGGCGAACACGACCGAAGCGCTGGCTTATTGCATCGTCAACGACAGTCAGGCGTTGTTTGGGTTTCGCCATGCGGCGCTGGTGATCAACGGTACAGTTCGGGCGGTGACTGGCGTCACACAGCCTTCGCCACATGCGCCCTTTGTCGCGTTTATCGAACGAGCCAGCGCGCAGTTGCAGAAGGCTCAGCAGCATGAGCAGTGTGCGGTGGTGGCCGCCGCGTCACTGGATCAACAAAGTCGTAATGACTGGCTGACGTTATCGGCACCCGAAGTGCTGTGGGTGCCGCTAAAAGATCGTCAGGGGAGCACGTTCGGCGGCATCTGGTATGCCCGCGAGCAGGCCTGGCAGAATGCCGAGCAATTGCTGGCGGAACAACTGGCTCATGCGTTTAGCCATGCCTGGCTGGCGCTGGAGCCGCAACCTATCTGGCGGCGTACCCGCTGGCGGTGGAAACTGGCTATTCCCTGCTTGTTGATCGTCGGGTGTTTGTTCATCCCGGTGCGCCAGTCGGTGTTGGCTCCGGCAGAGGTTATCCCGTTCAATGGGCGCGTGGTGGCCGCACCATTGGATGGCGTGATTCAGTCGTTTGCTGTTCAACCGAACCAGAGTGTGCACAAAGGTGACCTGTTGGTGCGCTTTGACGATACCACCCTGAAAGCGCAGGCGGATGTGGCGGAACGGGCATTGAATGTGGCGGAGGCTGAGTACCGGGCCAATTCACAGCGGGCTTTTCAGGATGCCGACTCCAAGGCGAAGCTGGATTTTCTGGCCGCACAGGTGGCACAAAAGCGCGCTGAGCGTGACTATGCCAATGCCTTGCTGGGCCGCGCTGAAATCCGAGCCGAGCGCGATGGCGTTGCGGTGTTTGCGGATGCCGAACGCTGGACCGGTAAGCCGGTTCGCACCGGGGAACGCCTGATGGAATTAGCCGATCCGGCATCGGTATCGCTGCGCATCGAACTGGATGTCGGTGATGTCATTCGGCTGTCGCCGGATGCGCCGATCACCCTGTTTCTCGATAGTGATCCGGTGACGCCGCACGGCGCATTGCTGGATCGCATCGCTTACGAGTCGGAACAGACCCCGGCGGGCAATCTGGCCTACCGGCTGGATGCGCGTTTTACCGGCGAGCCGCCGCGCATCGGGCTACGCGGCACCGCCAAAGTTTCCGGCGAGTATGTGCCGCTGGCGGTGTATCTGTTCCGGCGACCGCTCGCCGCGTTACGTCAGTCGGTAGGACTATGAGTGATTTTCTGCCCGAACTGAGAACCGACCTGCAACTGGTGGAGTCCGCCACCGGTTTGGACGGCGCACCGCAGTGGGTGCTGGCCGACCCGGTCACCGGGCGCTACTTCAAGCTGACACCGTCGGCTATCCGTCTGTTACGGCACTGGTCGCTGCGCCACCCTCGCTGGGTGCTTGAGGCGGCCAACCGCGAGCCTGGTTTACCCTTGCAGGAGAAAGAACTGGAACAACTGTTGCGGTTTCTGCGTAATCACGACTTGATTGCCGCCAGTGACCCGCAGCAACGGCAAGGTTATGCCATTAAGGCTGCGGCACGGCGTATCAGTGTGTGGAAAACCCTGCTGCATCAATATCTGTTTTTCCGTATTCCATTATGGCGTCCAGACCCGCTACTGAGTCGTTGCTGGCCCTGGCTACAACGTTACGGCCAGCCGTTTGTGCGGATTGTGTTGCCGCTCATGCTGCTGGGCGGATTTTTAGTCAGCCGAGACTGGGTGCGGTATATCCACGCGTTTCCTCACCTGTTTAGCCTGCAAGGGATGGCTGCCTTTGGTGTGGCGTTGGTGGGGGCCAAGTTCATCCATGAACTGGGGCACGCCTTTATGGCCAAACGTGCTGGCTGCCGGGTGCAAACCATGGGGGTGGCGTTTATCGTGCTGTTTCCGCTGTTCTATACCGATGTGAGTGATGCCTGGAAGCTCCGGGATCACCGCGCCCGGTTACTGATAAGCGCAGGTGGTATTCTGGCGGAGTTGATGCTGGCCTGCGTCGCTCTGCTGGCGTGGTCGCTACTGCCTGATGGCCCGATACGTACCGCCGCTTTTATGCTGTCCAGCGTAACCTGGGTAACCACGCTGGCGGTTAACCTTAACCCGTTGATGCGTTTTGACGGGTACTTTCTGTTAAGCGATTTTTGGCGGGTGGAGAACCTGCAAGAACGCGCCTATGCTCTGTGCCGCTGGCGGCTGCGCGAGGCGTTGTTTGGCTACGGCAGCCCGGCACCCAGTACCTGGTCACCCGCGATGCAACGCAAACTCTTGATGTGGGGATACGCCTCGTGGGTCTGGCGCTTCTTCCTGTTTTTCGGCATCGCCCTGGTGGTGTATCACTTTTTTATCAAGGTGGTCGGCATCGCCCTGATGCTGGTGGAAATTGGTTGGTTTATCGCGCTTCCCATCGTTAAGGAAGCACATATCTGGTGGTCCATGCGTAAAACTGCTCATCCTGTCAGCCTGTGGCGTTCGGGGCTGATTTTAGCGGCTGTACTGTTGTTTCTGCTGTTCCCCTGGCGCGGCAGCGTTCGTATTCCGGCGGTATTGGAGGCTGAAAACGTCAGTGTGCTTTACGCGCCTATTGCCGCACAGGTAAAAGCCTTACATGTCACGGACGGTCAGCCGGTGAAAGCCGGTGAGGTATTGCTGGAATTGACCTCATCCGATCTGGACTACCGCATCAATATCGAACGCCAACAGATTGCGGTGTTGCAGCAAAAACGGCAGCGGGGGGCCGGGCGTCAGGAAACCGCCAGCGAAACCCAGGTGCTTGACAGGCAATTGGCCGAATCGCTGGCGCGTTATCGTGGGCTGGATGCGCAGCGCCAGCGGTTGTCGATCACGGCACCGCAAGCGGGAGCTGTCAGAGATATCGCGCGGGACATGACCGCAGGCCGCTGGCTGACTACCGACATGCCGTTGTTACGCGTTGTCGAGCAAGGGCGTGGAAAAGTGCAGGGGTATTTACCCGAAGACACACTGAAGCGGGCACAGGTGGGCATGACCGGTGATTTTATCGCCGATGACCCGGCTTATCCCCATCTGGCGGTGCAGTTGAAAGACATCGCACCGACTGGCGTAGCCTGGTTACAGCAAGAGATGCTGGCGTCCGACCGCCACGGCCCCATCGCCGTGCGCCGGGACAGGGATCATAATCCTCAACCAGTACAAGCGCAGTACGGCGTCCGGTTCATGGTGCAAGATGCACATTTTTTGCCGCCGCAACAGCCGCTACGAGGCAGCGTGATTCTTGAAGGAGAGAAAGAGTCCATCCTCGGCGCGGTATGGCGTCGGGTCGCGGCGCTGGGCATTCGGGAAAGCGGGTTTTGACGGGGAGCGCATCGACATGAATAAACGCATGTGCTGCATAAATTTCACTCATCTGTTTCTCTCGATAATATCAAGAAGTATTTTTTAATAAGTGCGCAAATTTCCCTCGCTGGACTATGTTTTTACTATGTTTCAATGTGTTTCCACTCTACCTCGTTTTTATCTCATGACAGCCTGATATGCCCCATCCTCTGGGGTCACACAGCATGATGACAACAATCTGATGCTCTTCATCTCGCGGTGAAGCAGTATCGGTCTAAGGAGAGAAATATGAAGCGTGTCCAGCGTGTGCTCGTCAAATCCGCGATTGCCGTCGTATTGAGTGGCGGCGTATTTCTGCCGCAAGCGGTGGCGGGGTGTTCTGCCGACAGCCCATATATCGGCGGCATTTGTTATATGGCCGGTACTTATTGCCCGGCAGATTATTATTTGCCCGCAGATGGCCGAACACTGAACATATCCCAGTATCAGGCGCTTTATGCGGTGATTGGCACCCTTTATGGGGGTAATGCGTCCACCAACTTTATGTTGCCCGATTTGCGGGGGAGGACGGCGATAGGCGCGGGCCCGCTTAATGGTTCTTCCCCGACGTATAACCCTATTCCGGGTCAGAAGATTGGGCAGGAAGTCTCAAACGTTGTCGGCACCGGCTCGGTGACGCTCACCGCCTCACAGGTTCCACCGCATACTCACCCCGCAACCTTAACGCTGAACGGCGTCTCGGGTACGACGCCGGTGGCCAGCGGCGCGGTTTCCCTGACATCGCTGTCCGGTAGTATTACCAACCTGCCTTTCAGTGCGGTAGCCAGCCTGGGTGTCACGGGTATCGCCAAAATTGGTTCGTCCACCACCACCGGCAGAAGCGTGAGCCTCACGGATAAAGCGCTGTTGACCTCCGTCGGCGGGCCTTCTGCCCAGATTTACGCGCCTTCCGGCACTAACGATCGTCAGGTAGGGCCGGACGGTAGCGTGACTGGCACGGCGAGCGGCACGGTGAGTGGTACTGCGAGCGGCGGCCAGTTGTCAGGAACGGCGTCGGGCACTATCAGCCTGCCGGTAACGGGGGCGGTCACGGTGGGGGCGAATGTAACGGCTCCTGCTCCGGTAACGGTGCCAGTAGCGGTATCAGTACCGGTGCGCGACCCGTCGTTAGTGATGACCGCCTGTATTGCTGTGCAGGGTATTTATCCGACCCGTCCTTGAGGCGGCTGTGAGTACAAGGGCGGCGAGGGGAACCTTGTCGCCCAACAGGCCAATATCCGGCATTGGGTTGAGGGTATGACGGTGGGAGCGGAGCAAAACAAGCGTAATCCGATGCAGACCTTGCGAGGTGATGCCTTTGTAAGACGCTGCATAATTAAGTAAAAATATTTATATATCCACCGTCATAATATTAATAAATATTTCTGAATTAACACGGCGCGTTTGCCCTGGCTGGGCTATGTTTTGACTGTGATTCAATGTGTTTCCGCTCTGTTTCGTTCTATCTCATAAAAATCTGAGAGCCCCTACCTTTGGGGTCACACAGCATGATGACAACTATCTGGTGCCTTCTATCGCGCGGTGAAGCGGCATCAGTCTTAGGAGAGGGATGTATGAAGCGTGTCCAACATCTGTTCGTTAAATCAGCCATCGCTATTGCGCTAAGCGCTGGGGTATTGCTACCACAGACCGCTGCTGCCTGTTCCGCTGACGGCGATTACATTGGCAGCGTGTGTTATATGGCAGGGACATACTGCCCCGCTAATGATTATTTGCCTGCATACGGTCAAACGCTGAACGTCTCTCAGTATCAGGCACTCTATGCGGTGATTGGCAACCTCTATGGTGGTACGCCGGGCACTACCTTTGTTCTGCCCGATTTGCGGGGGAGGACGGCGATAGGCGCGGGCCCGCTGAATGGCTCTTCCCCGACGTATAACACTAATCCGGGTCAGAAGATTGGGCAGGAAGTCTCAAACGTTGTCGGCACCGGCTCGGTGACGCTCACCGCCTCACAGGTTCCACCGCATACTCACCCCGCAACCTTAACGCTGAACGGCGTCTCGGGTACGACGCCGGTGGCCAGCGGCGCGGTTTCCCTGACATCGCTGTCCGGCAGTATTACCAACCTGCCTTTCAGTGCGGTAGCCAGCCTGGGTGTCACGGGTATCGCCAAAATTGGTTCGTCCACCACCACCGGCAGAAGCGTGAGCCTCACGGATAAAGCGCTGTTGACCTCCGTCGGCGGGCCTTCCGCCCAGATTTACGCGCCTTCCGGCACTAACGATCGTCAGGTAGGGTCGGACGGTAGCGTGACTGGCACGGCGAGCGGCACGGTGAGTGGTACTGCGAGCGGCGGCCAGTTGTCAGGAACGGCATCGGGCACTATCAGCCTGCCGGTAACGGGTGCGATCACGGTGGGGGCGAATGTAACGGCTCCTGCTCCGGTAACGGTGCCAGTAGCGGTATCAGTACCGGTGCGCGACCCGTCGTTAGTGATGACCGCCTGTATTGCAGTAAAAGGGTATTACCCGCCTCGTCCTTGACGCGATGCTCAATGAAAGGGGGCGTTATGCCTCCCTTCAGGGCAGGCAAAAACGTGTTGATATCACAACACAGAAAACAGCACAAAATGTAAAAATAACTGTAAATTTACAAAATAATGACATAAATTCAACCTTGCTTGTAATTTGAAATAGTTGCTCATAATAAAAAACCATTATTCATTTTTTTCAAACGGTTAGGTCGCTTAATTGCATCTTTGTGGACAGCAATTTGAGGTTTCGGGGTACTTCTATGTTATGGCGTCATCTGTTCCGTAAGAAAGGCAACCATCCTGCCTGCTCTGTTGCATCGGTTTCCGAGATACCGTTGGGGTATGCGCTGGAAGCCCGCATGTTGTTTGATGGGGCGATTGCCGCCACGGTCGATCAAACCGCAGAAACTCAAGCCACGACCACGCAAACAGCTTCGGCCGAAACGGCCACTCAGACTGACGGTAGCCATGCCGATGGTACTACCGACCACACCGATTCGTCGTCCTCAGGGACCAGTACACAGAGCACAACCTCTGATAGCAGCGAGGCTGTGGCGGTCGTCGGTGAAACTACCCATAAAGAAGTGGTGTTTGTTGACACGTCAGTGGCTGATTACCAAACGTTGGTCAATCAGGTGCCTGCCGGAACAGAAGTGGTCTTGCTGGACAGCAGTAAAGACGGCCTGACACAGATGGCGGAATGGGCGCAAACACACAGCGGCTATGATGCGATCCATATCATTAGCCATGGCAGTGAAGGGCAGGTTTCGCTGGGAACGTTGACGTTAAACGCGACGACGGCGGCGTCACGAGCTGCTGATTTGGCTGTATTGGGCTCGGCACTGACGGAGGACGGGGATCTGTTGCTGTACGGGTGTGATGTGGCAAGCAATACGGGCGCGGCGTTTCTTACTGAAGTAGCCGACTTAACGGGTGCCGATGTGGCTGCGTCGACGGATGCGACTGGGGCATCAACGCTTGGCGGTAACTGGACGCTAGAGGCTGTTAACAAAGATGGCATCATCGATAGCCATGGTTTGTCGTTCAGCAATTATGATTATTTGCTGGATACGCTGACCTTTGGTGATACAGGTCATGAAAGTGAATTTAGTTATACATCGGCTGTATTCACGCGCCAGGTGAGCGGTGCGACGATCACTTTTACTTCTGTCGACCCCTTTGGTAACGCGACATTTTCTGGTACTGACTACCTTTATAGCTCTGATAGTGCCAATAATCAGACGAAGATTACGATCTCTGCGACAGGCTATACATTCGATATTAATTCGTTCAAATATTATGCTGATTCGCAGTCGGGCGGTGAAAGCGCACCTACCGTTACGATCACCGTGACGTATGCAGATAATTCGACGGCTACAGCATCGTTTCTTGCTACACAAGATGGTGAGCAGACCATTTCAAGTTTCTCATTCAGTAATGGTCAAACCGCGATTAACGATGTCATTTCTGTGACGATTAAAACCAACAATGGTTCATCGATTCCTTCGTTCGGAATGCAGGATCTGGTGATCAATGATGTCCGGGCCATCACGTCAAAAGACACTACCTCTACGCTAACCGCTGGTGCTGCCAGTGAGGCGACCACATTTTCTACCACCGCTACATCAGCGGGCAGCGCGACGTCGCTGATGGATTTCACGATTACGGATACGGGGGCATCGGATGGCGTCGCCACTACCGTCAGCTCGTTATACGCGAACGTCAGTGGTACGGCGACATCATCAGAATTGAGTAAGATGACCTTCCTGCTTAGTGGCCCGGATGCCACCAACGTCGTTGGTACATACGACAGTAGTACGGGCAGAGTTACCTTTTCCGGGCTAAGCTTATCGATTGCTGACGGTGGCAATGAAACTTACACCATTAAGGCGTATTACAGCGATAACACCAGCAGTAACGACATTACTGATCACCACACGGTGATACTGTCCATCAATGCCAGTAATGTGACCACCGGGTCGGGTAGTTCCACCTTTACTAGCGGGCAGTCCAGTGTCACCAACGGCAGCGGTGCCAGCATTGATGTGGCTGCAACCAAACTGATTTATAGCCAATCGCCGTCCACTTCAGTGGTCAGTGGCATTAACTTCACCACCCAGCCAGTGCTGATTGCCGTTGACGATAGTGGCAATATCGATACCGATTTCAGCGGCACCGTTACCCTGAGCGAAAATGGCAGCGGCTCGTTGACCGGAACAACCTCAGTGACCGCCTCGAACGGTACTGCCACCTTCAGCGGCGTGAGGTACACCTCAGCCAGCGACGCCGACGCCAATTTTACGCTGACGGCGGCGTCCGGCAGTCTGGTTAGTGCGACTTCAGCATCGATCAATCCCGATGTGGTGGCGACGACGTTGGTGTTTTCCACCCAGCCGGTGCCTGTCACTATTCAGGATGGGCAAAGTACTGGTTTCAGCACTGTACCGGTAGTGCAGGCGGTCGATGCCAACGGCATGGTGGACCAGGATTACACCACCAATATTGTATTGTCGGTCACCGATCCTAATGATGGGACGGTTGATGGCACCGTCAACAGCCTGTCGGTCACCTCCGGTGATCAGGACGCCAGCAGTACTACGGTGACGCTAACACCGTCCGGCGGCATTGCCACCTACACCGGTCTTATCATCCAGTACACCAACAGCGGCAGTACCAATACGCTGGCGCTGCGCGCCACGTCAGGTAGCCTGACGGCGGTCAACAGTTCGTCGCTCACCTCGACCTCCAACACCGCACCGGTATTCAGCAACCTGAACGGCGGAGCCACCTACACCGAAAACGGCAGCGCGGTGGTGATAGACAGCAATGTTACTGTTGCGGATACCGAGCTGGATGCGTTGAATAGCGGGCTTGGTAACTATAACGGCGCGTCGATAACCATCGCCCGCAACGGTGGGGCCAGCAGTAACGATGTTTTTGGTAATAGCGGGCTACTGGGAACACTGACGCAAGGGCAAAACTTCACCTACAACGGTACGACGGTGGGCAGCGTCACCACCAATTCGAGCGGTACGCTGGCGCTGACGTTCAACAGTAACGCCACCTCGGCCATCGTCGATGCTGTCTTGCAGTCCATCACCTATACCAACAGTTCCGACAGCCCGCCGAGCAGTGTCACCCTGAGCTGGACGTTTAACGACGGTTCGTTAAATAGTGCTGGCACTAATCAGGCGGTGCTTTCCATTACGCCGGTCAACGATGCGCCAACCTTGTCCAGCGGTGCCACGGTTACGCTGACCTCCACGACGGAAGATGTCACATCTTCTGCCACCACGGTGTCGTCGTTGCTGAGTTCTGCTGGTTACGCGGATGTGGACAGTGGTGCTGTGAGCGGTATTGCGCTGACGGCGCTGACCGGCAACGGAACGTGGCAATACTCGACGGACAGCGGGGCTAACTGGTTTAGCGTCGGCACGGTATCCAGCTCGTCGGCGTTGCTGCTCAGTTCGACGGCACGAGTCCGCTACGTGCCGGACAGCGCTAACGGCGAAACCGCTACCTTCAGTTTCAGAGCCTGGGATCAGACCAGCGGAACGGCAACCAGCGGTGCAACCAAAGGGCTGGCGGATACCTCGACGACTGGCGGCAGCAGCGCGTTCTCCACCAACAGTGCGCAAGCGTCACTGGCGGTGAGCGACGTCAACGATGCGCCGACCTTATCCAGTGGCTCGACGGTGACGTTGACCACCACGACGGAAGATGTCGCGTCATCGTCCACGGCGGTGTCGTCGTTGCTGAGTTCTGCCGGTTACGCGGATGTGGACAGTGGTGCTGTGAGCGGTATTGCGCTGACGGCGCTGACCGGCAACGGAACGTGGCAATACTCGACGGACAGCGGGGCCAACTGGTTTAACGTCGGCACGGTATCCAGCTCGTCGGCGCTGTTGCTCAGTGCGACGGCACAAATTCGCTACATGCCAGACAGCGCCAATAGCGAAACCGCCACCTTCAGTTTCAGAGCCTGGGATCAGACCAGCGGTACGGCAACAAACGGTGCAACCAAAGGGCTGGCGGATACCTCGACGACTGGCGGCAGCAGCGCGTTCTCCACCAACAGTGCACAGGCCTCGCTGACGGTGAGTAGTGTGAACGATGCGCCGACCTTATCCAGTGGCACGACGGTGACGTTGACCACCACGACGGAAGACGTTGCGTCGTCGTCCACGGCGGTGTCGTCGTTGCTGAGTTCTGCCGGTTACGCCGATGTGGACAGTGGTGCTGTGAGCGGTATTGCGCTGACGGCACTGACCGGCAACGGGACGTGGCAGTACTCGACGGACAGCGGGGCCAACTGGTTTAGCGTTGGCACGGTATCCAGCTCGTCGGCGCTGCTGCTCAGTGCGACGGCACAAATTCGCTACATGCCAGACAGCGCTAACGGCGAAACCGCTACCTTCAGTTTCAGAGCCTGGGATCAGACCAGCGGAACGGCAACAAGTGGTGCAACCAAAGGATTGGCGGATACCTCGACAACCGGCGGTAGCAGCGCGTTCTCCACCAACAGTGCGCAGGCCTCGCTGACGGTGAGTAGTGTCAATGATGCACCCACTGTGGGCAGCACTGTCGGTGGTCAAAGCGCGACGAAAGATGCAGCGTTCAGCTTCACGGTGCCAGGCGGCACGTTTGTGGATGTAGACAGCGGTGACACGCTGACGCTGAGCGCAACGCAGTCCGATGGTTCACCGCTGCCGAGCTGGCTGGCTTTCAACCCGTCGACCCGCACGTTTTCGGGCACGCCGGGCAGTGGCGATGTCGGCAACCTGACCATTCGGGTCACCGCGACCGACAGCAGCAATGCTTCGGTCAGCACCACCTTCGGGCTGACGGTGAACAACAGCAATCTTCCGCCGGTCGTTTCCGTACCGGTGGCTGACCAGAGCGTCGCGCAAAACGGCAGTTTCAGTTTTACCGTACCGGCTGGCACCTTTACCGACCCGGATACCGGCGACACGTTAACGTTGAGCGCAACGCAGTCCGATGGTTCACCTCTGCCG
>NZ_JSYG01000015.1 GCF_000784735.1 Dickeya undicola | reverse complement strand
CAATTTTAATTACACCCTCCTGAATCCCGGCCTTTGCGCCGGGATCGTCATTTTTACCGTTCAGATCCTAAGCTCCGCCTCAATCACCAGCCGCCCGCGCTCGACGGTGACGATAACCGGCTGGCCGGTGTTAAAGCCGAGGTCTTCCAGCCAGCGTCCCTTGAGGGTGGGTTGTGGCAGAGTTGCCCGAAAAAGCTTCAGTAACCGGACAGGAAATGTTTTGCGGCCACCGCCGGTTGGCCGTGCCCCCAAAACCACCCGGTCAGGGCCATGCCCCGACACCCCTCGGTTAAAACAAAAACCCCCGGTATGACCGGGGGTGAGGTGATTACTCGGCAAACTTCAGGCCGCCGGGGTAATGCCTGATCCAGTTCGTGGCGGCGTCCGGGTCAAAGGGTTCAATGCTCAGCCCTTCGAGACAGTGACAAGTACTACCGCTAAAAAGGGACCCAATCGGATCCCTTGAATACGGTCAACCTGCGTTTTGCTAAATCTTAGTTTGCCAGCGGTGCTTCCGGGTGCAGGCCAAGCCAGCCTGGGGTCGGGTCGCCGTTGACTTCGCCCACGTACAGATTCAACTGTGCGCGAAAGCGTTCTACGGCACCGCGGTCAGACATGAAATCGGCAAAAGCCTGTGGGCGGGTATTGCGGTATTCCCAGATGTGTTTGTAACCAGCCGGTGGTGCGACATCGGTGCGTACCGACCACATGCGTGCGACCTGGGTTTGCGTTTGCGGGTCTAGCAGCCAGCTCAGGTACAGTTTGGCGCTTTCCGGGTGTTTGGCCTGTTTGAAGATGGCAGCACGTTGCGCCCAGGAGACAAACGGATCGGACTTCGGCAGCACAAAGCGGGTGACTGACCCTGCGGCTGGAACCAGCGCGCCGGAACTGGTGAAGGTGGCGCTGTATTTCCCGGTGGTAATCTGTGCACCTGGAACGTTGGTGCCGCGCACATAGACCGGGTCCTGCTCTTGCAGTTTTTCCACAAATTCCCAGCCGTATTTATCCACAATCTGCTTGTACCAGAACAACACGGCATCATCGTCGTTGGGGTAAGCCAGAATCAGGTTGCCTTTCAGGTCGGGGCGCAGATAGTCATTGGCTTCTCGTGGCCAGGATTTTTCATCCAGCAGTTGGGTGTTAACCAGGTTGCTGAAAGCGATGACATACGCACCGATCCAGGCACCGTCTGCATCACGAAATTCCGGGTAAACATTGTCCCAGCCTACGGGTTTGTAGTTCAGCAGCACTCCCTGTTTTTTCCAACGAGGGAAATTCTGCACGGTTTGTAACTGAACCACATCCGGAATCAGGGTGTCGGTCGCCAGCTGGTTATCGATACGCGCGTCATGGTATTTGCTGTAATCGACGATCACGTTCAGTTTGATGCCGGGAAACCGGTTCTCAAAAGCCTGCTTGAAGCCTGTTTGCTGTGACTGTACATCGCCGCCGGCATAAACGGTGACCGTGCCGCCTTCCTTTAATGCGCTCTGATAGATTTCATCCAGCGAACGGGTGTCCGGCGCGACCGCGGCCTGACTTTGCCAGGCGCTGAGACCGGCCATCATGGTCAGCATCAATGCGGTTTTCTTCAGGTACTTCCCAGTGTATTGCATAGTGGTTTCCTTTATTTAGGATAAAAATCCGGGCCGACGTACACGGTGTAGTAAGCAGGTGCCGAACGACGGTCGCGGCGTGACCGGCGAATCACCAACGAATAACACGCCGGACTGACCCGGCGATGCGAGATCGCCAGAGCCAGAATCAGGGGGAAATTACGGCGGAGAGCTGATAACGAATGAAAAGGTCTGTCTGGCGAAGCGGGAGATCACGGGGAAAGAAACAGTATGGGCTGGCGCATGGCGGTGCCATAAAGCAAGCCGCGCTGACTTGCCGGTTACCGATATAGAACGCGCATAGACCTTCATGGTGAGCTCTCCCGTCTGAGGCTAATTTCCCCTTTCTCCGTCAGGGAATTGAAATCGAGTGTATCGGATTGCATAAAAACGAACAGGAAGAAAAAGTGAATAATATAGTTAAAAACCTTGAATGATTAATAAGGATAGCTTGTTCTGAATAAGGCGGATTTACTGGTGTTAAATGAGGTTCTGACGAGGCTGGAATAATAGAATGGTTTATTTTTTCTAATAATTTGCTGTTGGGTAATGTAATGGTCTGATTATGGCAAAAGCAGAGGCGGATCACAGACAACCGACTGTGATATGAAAACGCCCTGCCAGGCAGGGCGGAGTAGCGCTATCAGGCGGCGGTATTAACCAGATTGCCCTGTGACGAGAACGAGGACAGCGAGGATGAGAAGCTTTGCAGGAAAGACGACAGCGAAGCGTTGCTGCTGTCGCCGCCCAGTGCGCTGATCATTGAACTGAACGCACTCTGCAATTCGCTCAACTGGCTGCTGGAAACCGAACTGCTGCTGGAAGACGAGTCGGAAGAGAGCGCGCTGATCAGCGAAGACAGATCGTTCTTCATCGGGTTGTCGGACAAGGACGACGAATTGGACGACGCGCCGATGCTGTGCAAGGTGTCCATCAACGTATGCAGGAAGGTCGCCACGGCTTCTTTCGCGCTGGAAGACGTGGTGTCCGACGTGCTGTCTGTCGAGGATGTGGTGGAACTGGTCGCACTGGTTTCTGAGGTACTGCTGGTGCTCAGAGTGATACCAATGGAGGACAACGCACTGGTCAGTGCCGCAAATAACCCGCCCTCCTGATCATCGTTCGATTTACGGTAAGGGATCGCCGTGACGGCAGAAGATGTGGAGGATGACGCGGAACTGACGCCAGACACCTGCCAGACGGAATTGTATAACCCAGAATAGTTGGAGGAAATGGACATCACCATGGTATTTCTCCTTGTAATATTCGCCAGAAAATTAACTGTTGTCTTACGTGTGAGCGTCAAAAATATAAAAAACACGACGCCAAATAGGTATATAGAGTAATTGCAGGCGTTTTTCTATCCGGGGTGATTCTGGGGTGGGGTTGGTCAATAACGCTCAAAAAATCAATCGAATGAAAAGGCGGTGAGTTATTTGTTATTTAAACGGATAAACAAAAAATGAATGCAATTTGCGTAAGGAACGAGAAAGAAAAATAGCAGGCTATTCACAGATTGAAATAAATAACCCGAAGAGTAAGGGAAGTGTAAATTTATTATTAGCTAAACATAATAAATGAAAAAATGAGTCACAGAACCTGCGGCAAATACGCCTGAAATGATGTGTGGGGATGAACGCCTGCGCCGCATCCCCACTGTTTTTGGCGTGAGGACGCCAGGCGGCAGAGCGTTCAGAGTTCGAAGCCGGGGGCGACTTCCTTCACCGGTTTTTTGCAGACGTCCGGTAATTCAGACTTCGCGACCTGAACGGAGCAGTCCGGTTTAAACGGATTGAGTGACTCGCGATTGGCGTAGATCAGCAGCAGAAGCACAATAAGCAGAATGGTGCGCAGGCGTTTTCTCTTTTTCATGTTTGTCTGTCGGTTTATGTCCTGGAGCCTGTTAAAGCAGGGGAGTCAGATTACTGAAGTGATTTGCTGCTGTCTCGCTTTGCAAACTTTTGTCATCGAGTTATCGCGCCAGACTCGACAGGGAACCGGGTAAGGTTGTGATCCACTCAGAGAAGGGGACGTTATTGACCAAAATCTGAGGGGAATCGACACCATGAGTCGTATTGATAACCGCGTCGGCCTTTGGCCCGGCACCGGACCGGCTTCACAACCATTGACCACGCCTGAACTGAGCCCGCCGCGCTTGCCTGCCACCAGCGGACAAGCGGTGGAATTCGGCGGTACAGCACCGTCTTTAGCGACAGTGGCGGCTGCACCGGTCACGGCAGCAGCAGGCAAGCCTCGTGGCGCGCCACCGGCAACAACGCTGGCGGCGGAACAGGCGACAGCAATGCTGGATCGGTCGAGTTACAGCGATGCCAAGGCACTGGAAAAATGGATGCCGCTGGTGGGGTCGTTACCCGAGCAGGAACGGGCGTCGGCGGCTAAAGCGCTTAACCGACCGATTGCCGCCGCCAATATGCTGAAAGCGGGCGGGGCGGAAGCAGATGTCGCGATGATCTACCTGAAGGCAAATCCAGCGGTGATGACGGCACTGGATACCGGCAAAGACGGTGGTAAAGCCGATGGCTACATTTCCCGTCGGGATATTGGTGCGTTTATTAAAAACATGACGCGCAGCGCCGGGAACGCGCAACGCAGTCTTGATGACTATCAACAGGCGCACCCACAGGCGGATGCGCGCTCGTTACGGATGGTGGAAAGCTCGGCGTTGCTGCTGGCTAATGAGCCTTTGTTGCGCGCGGCCGACCCTAGCCATTCTGCGGCCAATGCCGCACCACAGGATGTCTCGTCACTCTCCCGTCAGACCGATTTGACCGCGCTGGCTAACGGTAATCCGCTGTTGTCACCAGAATTGCAAAATGCGGCCCGACTCTGGTCACATCCAGGGTTGTTTAGCCTGTTGGAACATGCGGATGTGAAAGGGGAAAAGCTGGCGCGAGTGCCCCATGACGGCAAGCTGTCGGCGGGCGATATCAGAAGCTGGATAGCCGATCAGGCACCCGCGAATGATGAGCAGGCAACGGCACTGTTTCACGATGCCGCTGCGCTGGGGCTGGCGAGTAAAACGGATATCAGCCGCCTGAATGATGACGTATTTGCACATCCTGACCACTATAGCGGTGCGCAAAAAGCAGCCACGCTGGTCAAGCTGCAACAGACACTGGAACAGGTGGAAGCGGGCCGACAGTATCGCAAGACCGACGAAACTGAGCGGGCGTTGAATGAACGAATCGGCCAATTGCAACAGGACACCGATGTGGTGCAGCATTTCGAGCAGGCGGTGCCTGCCGACGCGCTACGGCTACAGATGTCTGATCCGCAACTGGCGATGTTAGCGCGCCGTGGTGACGGTGGCTCACTGACCCCAAACACCACCACCGGACTGGGGGCAAATGGCGTCACCCAAGGCGCGGCTGGACGTCACGCACCCGGCGATGCGCAACTGAGCGGGCAGATGGGGCGTCACCTGATGGATGCCGCTAAATCGTCGTTGCATATCACCGACCTGAGCAAGACCGCGGGCAGCAGGACCGCAATCGGCCTGGCGGGTCGGGTGGGTGCGGCGGTAGCCGGTAAGGTGGTTGGCGCGGTAGCGGGGGAAGCCGCAGGCGCGGCGGCGGCATCGGCGGTGGGGGCCGCCGCTGGGCCGGTTGGCTGGGCGGTGAGCGGCGCGCTGAGTATCGGGATGGGGATTGCCGAACTGGTTAATTTCTTCAAGGCGAAGAGCAAGCTTAAACACCGCCGGGCGGATTTTGCCAACACCGTTAACCCGACACTGACACAGTTCAACATTCCCAAACCGCGCTGAGCGGTTTCATCCCCTCCGTTGCTTTTACTGCGCGTCGGCCCCGGTTATTGGGCGCTGGCGCGCGGTATTACCATGACAGTTGGTTGCCAGCATAATCGACAAAATGGTGGCCTCCCTTGCCCTGATAACGTGCTATTTGTTGCAACAGACCGTCGACGCTACTCTCCACTGTCAGTGGTGCGCGGCTACCGCCAAGATCGGTTTGTACCCAACCAGGGTGTAATGACAGCAGCGTAACCTGACGGCCGGATACCGCGTCACTCAGGCCTCGCGTTAGCATGTTCAATGCCGCCTTGCTGGCGGAATAGAAGGGAAGCTCCGCGTGGGGGTTTTCCGTCAGGCTACCCAACCGTGAGGTCATGAACGCCAGCGTGGCGTGCTCCGCCAGATGTGGTAGCAGTGCCGATGCCAGTGCAATCGGTGCCAGCGTATTGGTCAGAAATAAGGGAATCAACTGCTCGGGGTCGAGAGCGGTCAGCTCTTGCTGCGCCGGTCCGTAGACACCGGCATTAATCAGCACCAGATCAAAACGCGCCTGCGCCAGCGTCTGGCAAAAGGCGGTGCGCTGCGAGGCGTCATTGATATCTAACATCAACCAGTGCACCGGCAGGTTGTCGGTGGTGGCGGAAGGGGTACGTCGGGTGGCGGTGACGGCCCAGCCCTGCTGATGCAACGCGGTAGCGATGCCGAGCCCCAGCCCGCGAGATGCACCGATAATCAGTGCGCGTTGTCCTGAATCCATACTCTGTCATCTCCTGAGTGGTCTGATTTTTATCGGATAAAATCGCCCGAATTCCTGCCTGAACTGATGAATAAATATACGAAATGATATAAATAATTGTACGCGGTGCCGAGGTGGCGTCACAAGTTGAAACGGGGTGCTGAGTGCGCGGCATAAAAAAGCCAGCATGGCGCTGGCTTGTGAGGGGGATATTGGCAGTCCGTTACAACGCCTGCCGCTGCTGTTGCAGAGCGATTAGGTGGTCCGCTATCTGGCGAATGACCCAGAACGCTGTCTGCCCCACGTCGCTGTTCATTTCCGGGTCCAGCGAGGTATCCACGCTTTTCAGAAAATCCGTCTCCAGTGAATCGACAAAGGTGTCGAAATCGAACTGGCCGCTACGCGGCAGCTCTTTCTGGCTCAACACCAGATTAAGACGCCGGGTGACCATCTGAATCGCCTGTTCAAACGCCTGACGCTGTGCTGGCGTGATATACCCACCCCGGTCGACCAATTCGGTCCAGCGGGTAGGGGTGTCAATATCATGCTCGGTCATAGTGGGCTCCCTATCAGCTTACTTGCAGATTGGTGGATTTGGGGACTTTATAGTGATTGTTAACGTTATCCAGATTGGCGTTGTTAACCTTCACGTTCAGCCCTTCACTGTCGCTTTTCACAAACGAGAACTTGCCGTTCTGCGCATCGATGTTACTCAGGTTGAGGTTCCAGTTACCTTGCTGACCACCGTTGGTACGGACGAAGGTCCCGAAGTCTTTGGCCTTGAAGTTATCAACGCTGAAGTTGGCATCGGCATTCAACTGGAAGATTTTGTCAGAGGCACCTTGGGCGCTGCTGTTGGTGATCGAAACGTTAGCCGGTTTACCGGTGTTGGTCTTCACCGTCAAGGCGTCTTCACCGACGTTGGTCCAATGAACGTTGTCGATTTTGGCGTCGCCGTGCAGGTGGATACCGTCAGCCGCGTTGTTACCGAAAATTACGTTCTTAACGGAACCGCCGTCAGCCACTTCAAACAGTGGTTTCTGCCCCTCTTTCTGGTCACCCGTGCCTAATGCTGAACTGGCAACGTAGGTTTTGCCTTTCCCGTCAAAGACTTCGCCTGGGCCAACCTTAATCGGCTCATTAACTACGATGGCGTTAGCATTATCAGCGGTAGGGAAGGAAACCGGGCCTGCCTTACCTGCGCTACCTGTGGATGCGGAATTGCTGGCATCACCGGTTGCGCCAGTAGCATTACCACCACCAACAGACGGCGCTGCGCCGCCACCGGCACCCCCGCCTACAGACGGTGCTGCGCCGCCACCGGCACCTGATGCCGGAGCAGCACCGCCGCCATTACCACCAGCGTCATCCTGCGGCTGGCCAAACTGATTTTTCTGGTTTTCCATCAGCATAGCGATCAATGCCAGCAGAATTTTCAGCAGCGGGTTATCGCTGATCTGGCCGCCGCCATCCTGGGTAGGGGAGATACCATTGCTGAGCGCACTCTCACCGGTATCCTGCAGCAGCGATTTGCCCAGTCCCTCAAGGCCGGATGAACCACCCGTGCCTTGCGCGCCACCGGCTCCCTGTGCGCCGCCCGCACCTGGTGCCCCGGAAAGCCCGCCGTTACCGCTTGCGCCGCCGGTCAGACCGTTGCCTTGTTGCCCCTGGCCGCCCTGTGTGCCGTTTTTCGGCATTAATATATCCAGTAACTTAGTCAGCAGATCACCCAGGCCATTCTGACCCTGTTGCCCGCCGCCCAGCCCCTGGCTGTTGCCCAGACCACCGTTCTGCGCACCGCCCGCGCCGCCTGTTCCACTGTTATTACCGAGTGGATTGTTTCCGCCAAGCGCGTCGTTGCTGCGTTCCAGCGGATTATTGCCACTTCCTTGCGCACCACCGTTATTGCTCAGCAGAGCAGCCAGAACGATCGCCAGTGCTTCCAGTAGCTTCGTGTCCTGCGAGGAGGATTTATTGCCGGAAACTCCGTTATTGCCCAGCCCGCTGTTGCTGGTGCGGTCCGCACCGCCCAAACCGCCCAGCCCGCCTTGCAGACCTGAGTTGGGGATACTGAGAGTGATACTGATGTCAGCCATAATGTGCCTCTTTACCCAAAGATGAGATGCCGTTCCCGAAACAGGCAGACCTCTGCCTGCCATCAGATAAGTGAGAAAAGCGCCTGATGAGTTCCACGGTGTGGATAACGATCAGGCGCACGAGACGGTTAAACCGTGGTTTTCCCAGTATCTGCACCTACTGCATCCGGTGTGGGCGTCAGGCCAGGTTGCCCTTTACCGTCACCCAGCTCGCTGGCGTTATTGCTGGCACCTGCAGCGGCGATACCACCGGTTTCAGGGGCTGCACCATTGAGGATAGGTGCGGCACCACCGCCAACGGCGGGAGCGGCACCAGTCGCGTTACCAACGCCAGGCGTGGAACCGCCGCCGACACCACCACCGGAAACCGGTGCTGCGCCGCCAGAACCATTGCCACCGCCCGAACCGCCTTGTGGCTGGCCGAACTGGTTTTTCTGGCTTTCCATCAGCAGCGCCACCAGCGCCAGCAGGATTTTCAACAACGGGTTGTCGCTGATCTGACCGCCGCCGTCTTGCGTTGGTGAAATGCCATTGCCGAGGCTACTTTCACCGGTATCCTGCAACAGCGATTTACTGAGATCTTCCAGCCCACCCGCGCCTTGCGCACCACCCGCACCACCAGTACCGCCTGTACCTTGCGCGCCGGAAGCCCCGCCACTGCCACCTGCGCCGCCCAATCCGCCGCCCAGACCATTGCCCTGACCACCTTGCGACCCGTCTTTGGGCATCAGCAGGTCGAGCAGTTTAGTCAGGATGTCGGTCAGGCCGTTTTGACCCTGACCACCACTGGCACCAGGCCCATCGGCCAGCCCGCCCGAACCACTTCCCAGCCCATTATCCAGCCCGCCGCCCAGACCATTGCCTTGACCACCACCGAGTCCTTGACCGCCACCGAGCGCATTGCCCGCACCGCCACCACCACCCAGTGCATCACTGGTGCGGCCGAGCGGATTGTCACCGCCACCCTGACCACCGTTATTGTTCAACAAACTGGGTAGCAGGGCGGTCAGGACCACCGCCAGCGCTTCCAGCAGTTGGTTTTCCTGCGAGGTTGATTTCTTGCCGGAAAGCCCGTTATTGCCCAAACCGCTATTGAGATTGTCTGCACCGCCAATGCCTCCCAGCCCGCCATTCTGGCCAGCACTGGGAATACTGAGCGTGATATTGATATCAGCCATAGTTCGCCTCTTTTCATCTGGATGTAGACGCCCGTTTATGGAAAACGCGCGCGTGTCAGCACGGCAAATGCCCGCTGTTTGCTGAGTAAGAAAAGTGCGGCGGCGGTTCCGCACCGTTAGCGGAGATGCTGGAAAGAAATTCCGTAGCAGATGGGAACTGGCCGCGGCGGCATACCACTCAGCAGTCACTACCCTATTTATCCAGCACACGGGAGAAGGCCAATGTTGGGCAATATCAATCATATTCAGCGTCAGCTGTCGGTGACGGACATACAGCCCGCCGCCACTCATGCAACCCCTGCGTTGACGCAAGGCAGTCCATCGGTGTCCGGGCGGTCCGCCTCGGGATCATTACAGCGGGAAGGTATGCGCGCCGATATGGCGCAGGTGAGCCAGCAAGCGTCGTTGCCCAAAAACGAAGGCGCGCAGGTTGGCCGCTCTCCCAATCTGAAGGACATGAAGTCGGCTATCGATCGCGCGCTGTCGTCGGCATCGGGTGGCGCGTCGTCAGCTGCTGCACCAGCGAAAGACCTGGTGTCGCTGGATAAAAAGGGCCAGCTTACGCTCGGTGATGGGGTGTCCGATCACCTGAAAACGCTGCTGTCGCAGACCATAGGTAAAAACAGCCAGCCGTTTGTGGCGCATCAGGCGGCGGAAGATGGCAGCCAGCATGTGCTGATGGACAAAAGCGGCCGTCTGTTCAGCCTGCAACAGTCCGGTGACGGTTTGGTTGCGTTGCACACCAGCACGCCGACGCAAGCCGGTAAAGCCGGTGAGGCGTTGTCGGGCAAGAATAAAGCCAGCTACACCCTGGGGATGGATGACACCCACGTGCGTGCCTCTATCGTCAATCACAGTGGCGTCAACACCATCAACCTGCCGCAGCCCGGTCAGGCCGCGTTGTCGCAGTTGACCGGGGTACATACCGACCCGGCGCACGGTAATGAGAAGCTGCAACTACATGACAAGGGGCTTTACAGCCTGAACGCCGATCAGGTGTGGGAGAAGAAAAACGACACCCCACACAGCCAGCTTGCCGGGCAGGCGGATGGCAAGCTGTATGCCGTTAAAGATGACAAGACGCTGGCTAACCTGTCGGCAGGGCATGACTCGGCACCGTTTGCCGACAAAATCAAATCGTTCTCAGCCAACGCGCAAGGCAATGTGGCGGTACTGACGGAAAAAGACGACAGCACCGCGCAGCTTCACTTGCTGCCTAAAGCGGATGCGCCTGCGGCAGAGCACAAAACGCTGGACCTGAAATTGGATGGTCAGGTGGCGCTGGCGCGCGGCAGCGAGCAGGTGAACGCCAAAGCGGTTGGGCTGGACGGTAATAGACTGTTTGTCGCCGATGATGAAGGTAAGGTTTTCGCTGGCAAACTGCCGCAGGATGGCGGCAATACCGTCAAACTGGAACCGTACCATAGCCCAGAGCTGCAAGCCGCATTTGGCGATAACCACAAGGTACAAGGGTTTGTGGCTGGCGAGCACGGCACGATACATGCGCTGGTCAACGACGCGGCGGGTCAGAAGCATTTGGCACCGCTGGCGGACGGCAGTAAGCCGGGTGAAACCGAAGGCTTCAAACCCGGCTGGAACCTGAGCGATGCGCTGGTGGTGGATAACAAGTCAGGATTGAACCCCGCGCGACCGCAACCCCACGATGTCATGGATATGGGACGGCTTGGCACCATGGCGCTGCATGACGGTAAAGTCCACTATCTGGACAGCACCACCCAGAACTGGACCAAAACCGATGTTGGTGCCAGCCAGTTAAAACGTGGGCTGGATAATCAGGCGTATGTGCTGGATGACGGGCAGGTGAAGAAGCTGTCCATCAACCAGAAGGCGGACAGCGTTACCCACGGCGATAACAACGTGTTTGCCGTGACGCAGGGGCGCAATTCGCCGTCGGCGGGTGACCCACTGACGGGGTTAGAGAAAAAGAGTGGTGCCACTGCACTGGCGGTGGTGGACGGCAATAAATTTGTCACCGCTAATGATCAGGGTGAGTTGCAGTTGCACCTCAACAAGCCCGGTTTGCAACGCGCAGCGGTGCCGCCTCAGCCGCTGCCGACCGCCGGTTTGAGCGGCGAGGTGAAAGACCTGGCGCTGGACAAGGATCAGAACCTGTTTGCCCTGAATAAAGACGGACAGTTATTCAAACTGGATAAACAGGCGTTACAGGGTAACGCCGAGGCGCGCGCCAACGCCCAGTGGCAACCGGTGACGCTGCCTGACAATGTTAAAGCCGAGCACCTGTCCACCACCAAAAATCATGAACCGACGATCTCTGAAGATGGTCATCAGCAGCACCAACTGACCGCGGGCGGCTGGAAAACTACGGTGCCAGAGGCGCATACCTCTGGCAGTCAGCCACGTGCGGCTGAAACCACCTATGACCGGTTGTCGGGAGGCACCCATGCGGCCCGTATTCCGTTGACGAATCTCACCGGAAAAGTGGAAGCGCAGGTTCTGGGGCGCTCCGGCATGGAAAACCATAAGCTTAACAGCAACTTTGGTGACTTCCTGAGTGCCTACGGTAAAGAGACGGTAAAAGAGATGGTGAAAAGCACGGTCGACAGCCGCCAACACTATCTTAAAGGGTATGAAGGATTATCGTCGGTGTATGACACACAGGCGAGCATGTTCAAAAAGCTGGAGCAGGCGGTGTCATCGCATACCTGGAGCGCCAAGCGTGAGGATCTGCAAAGCCGACTCGACAAGCTCGATTTAGGCGATGCAGGCAAGCCGCTGTTGGCGGAGCTGAAATCGTTCCAGAACGATCTGGAAATGAGTGCTGCCAAATCTGCGGCTCTACTGGGTAAACACCAGGGGGTGCTGAAGAGCAGCTGTGAGGTGGATGACAAGTTTAAACCGTCTCCCTTCAAGCCGCTGGTGCAGTCCATGAACCCGTTCCGTTCTGGTAAAGATTTGAGCGTGGCGTTGTCGACGGTAATGAACGCGGCCCCGCTGTCCAAAGACAGCAAGGCGGGGGAATTGCTGAACGCTTTTGTGGATAAGAAAGTCGACATGAGTTACCAGAGCGACAGGGTGGCGACCGGGCTGCGTCGCGATCTGAACGATGACATGGCGCTGACCAAATCCCGCCTGGCGCTGGATGTGATGACCGCCAGCGATCTGCACCGCGTGGTCGACAAGCTGGAGGCGTTGTCTGGTAAACAGCCGACCGCGGCTGACCTGAAACCGATTCAGGCCGCGCTCGGTGAGCTGCGTGACCAGCAGTACGGCGGCAACGATGTGAAAAAGGTCACCGATATGGGCTTCACCCGTTTTGGCGCGCTGGAAGCCGATTACGATGCGGTGAAAACCTTTACCCAGGCGTTTGGCAATGACAAGAGTGCGGTGAACCTGACGGCTCGCACCACGCTGGAAGCAGGCGATAAGGAGGGGTTGGCGGGCAAGCTGAAAGACACCATTTTGTCGCTGGATAACGGTGAAAGTTTAGCGCTGAACCGTAGCTATAACGCCGGGGCCAGCACCGCTTATGTACCGACCAAAGCCAAAGTGATGCTCAACGCGACTGCGTTCCCGATTATTCCCAGCGGTGGTGTTACCGGCGACCGCGCTTACAGTCTCAGTTTCAGCCGCGGTGAAAACGGCATTGACGTTAACTTCGGGCGCAACGGCGGGTTGAACGCCAAAGTCGGGGTGGCGACCGGTCAGTCGCCGAATGATGCCAAAAAAGGTTTTGATTTTGATGATAAAAAACACGCGCTGGCGCTGGATGTCCGCTTTGGCGGCAGTGTCAACGCCGGGGTGGGGACCGTACAACAAAACGGCCTGAAATTTACCCTGAGTGAAAAAGAGCTGCCCGGTTTTATCGACAACCTGATAGAGGGCAAGATTAATCCACTGGATCTGGTCACCAAGGGCAACGACCATCGGGTGAAAGAAGGCTTCTCGATTAAGTTTGACCTGGATGCGGCGTTGACCGCTGATGCGCGCGCCGAGGTCAACCTGGCGGATAAACCCAGTGCGGCACAAAAAGGCAAAGTACCGACGTCAGCAGGCCGACTTTCTGTTGGGGTGGGTGCTGGGGCCAACCTGATGTCAGCCAGTCATGAGCACAGTACGGTTCGGGGTGAATTTACCGAGCAGAAGGCCACCACCAATAACCGGGCCCGCTTTATGAACCAGGCTAACGTGAGCGCCAATGCCACGGCGTTTGCGGGTATCACCAACCCAACACCGAGCGGCACGTGGACGGCGCCGTTATCAAACAGCGCGTCGGTGACCATGACGGTGGATACCAAAACCAACCACAGCATCAGTATGCAGATGAAACCGGCCCAGCCGTTAGAGGGTAAGGACATGGACAGCCTGACTTCCTCACTGGAGAAAAACTTCACCGATCCGGAAACACAGCAGGTACTGAAAGGGGTGAAAGACCTGACGGACACCGGCGAAAAACTGGCGATCCTCAATAAGCATTTTGAGGCCAAAACCCCGGTGGGCGATGCGCAGTACGGTGCCATTCAAGGGTTGCAGTCCAAAACCCGGCAACATGAGGCGGCGGAAAAACAGGGGGCGACGCTGGACAGCGCCAGCTACAGCACGACTTACGCCAACCTGTCGAAGCTTGACAGCAACGGTGTTTTCCATGCGCTGCGTAAGCTGGTCAGCGATAACCTGCCGCCGACCAACGCCGAGCGTATTCACGGCTTCATGGAGGAAAACCCGGCGCTGAAAGCGGTGGTGCAGAAGATGCAGTCGCTGACCAACGCCACCGCAGGTGTCAGCCTGGAGCTGAAAGACGAGGTGAAAAACAAAGTCGAAAAAGGCATTCAGAACAATACGCTGGGTAAGGACGACATCGCGGCGATCTTCCGCGACAGCAATAACCTGCGCATCAAATCCATCGATTTCACCCAGACGGTGAAAAACAAGGAAGGATTGGCATTCCCGCTGCCGATCGTCAGTGCCGGTAGTAGTGCGGATGTCAGCATGACCAAACTGCTGGGCAAGATCAATTTCAGCTACGGTCAAAACCAGAACAGCCCGAGCAGCTTCAGTCTGGAAGGCGCTATCGCCAAAGCCAACCCGGAAGTCTCTCAGGCGGTCAATCATATGCACCAGCAGGGCATCACGCTGGTGAAACAGTAATGCGGCAATGGAACGAAATATCACAGGAGTAAAGCGATGACATCAGCACAATACACCTCATCACAACAGACCACATCACAGCAAACCCAGGCACAGCAACAGGCGGCGCGGTTGCTGCAACATTTTAGCCAGTTTAACCGGCAGCGTTTGACGTTGAATAACGGTATTTGTGTCCTGAACGGTGCGGACGGCCGGGAGGCGGCGGTGATTGAAGTGCCAGCGCAAAGCGACAGTCTGCTGCTGCACTGCCACCTGATTAGCCTGAAAGGTGAAGATAAATCAGCCGTCTACCGTCTGATGCTGCTGCTCAATTTCGAGATGGCGGCGATGCGCGGCTGCTGGCTGGCGCTGGATGAGTACGACAATTTGCGCCTGTGCAGTCAATATCCGCTCGACAAGCTGGATGAGTCTGGCTTCAGCGCGTTGCTGAACGGCTATATCCGGCAGGTTGAAGACACCCGCATATTTATTGAGCAGACGCTGGCACAGGTTAACGCTGCCTGACCTCACTGCCGACAACACACGCCCTGATACCTTCGTATCAGGAGCATCACACCGGTCAGGCAGCCTGAGCCTGACCGGTTTCTCCCTGATTTGCTTCACGGTATCCCAGCCAATCTCATGAATGCTAAGATATTTACTGATTGTACCGTTATTCGGTACACCGGTGTGGCAACGAGCAGAGAGAGCGATGAGCAAAAACAGGCTACAACCCGGTTTGATGGCGATTCACAGCAACCATCCTGAAGCCCTGCGCAACGTGCTGGTGTCGTGGATGGCGGCCCATCCATTGGCTGGGCTTGAAAACGAGCTGATTCTGGTACAGAGCAACGGCATCGGACAGTGGCTGAAACTGGCGCTGGCGCGCGATCCCCGCGAGGGCGGATGCGGCATCGCCGCCGCGCTGGATGTGCAGTTGCCGTCGCGCTTTTTCTGGCAAGTCTACCGGGCGGTGCTGGGCCACGATCAGGTGCCGGAAACCTCGCCGTTCGATAAATCTCTGCTGGTGTGGCGGCTGGTACGGCTGCTGCCGGATCTGCTTGAACAATCCGAATTTGCCGCGTTGGCGCGTTTTCTGCAACAGGACGCCGACTTGCGTAAGCGCTATCAGTTGGCGGAGCGGCTGGCCGACCTGTTTGACCAGTATCAGGTGTATCGCGCCGATTGGCTGGCAGCCTGGGCTGCCGGGCAGGATGTGCTGGTGACCAGTCGGCGCGGCGTAGAACCGTTGCCGGACGACCAGCGCTGGCAGCCGCTGCTGTGGCGGGCACTGCTACAGGATACCGGCGAGGTGTTATCCGGCACCAGCCGTGCGGCACTGCATCGGCGTTTTCTGGACGAGGTTCAGCGGCGGGGCGACGCCGACCGTCCGGCGGGGCTGCCGTCACGGGTGATGGTGTTTGGCATTTCATCGTTACCGCAACAAGCGCTGGAGCTGCTGGCGGCCATCGGCCGCTGGACCCAGATCTTCATGTGCGTGCACAACCCGTGCGAGCACTATTGGGGCAACATCATCGCCGACAAGGATTTGCTGCGCGCCGAACGCGCCCGCCAGCAACGTAAACCCGGTATGCCGGAGACGATCGCGCTGGAGGAACTGCACCAACATGCCCATCCGCTGCTGGCGGCCTGGGGTAAACAGGGGCGGGATTACATCGGCTTGCTGGACGAGTATGACCAGCGTGAGCAGTACGAACCGCTATTGCAACCCGTCATTTCACGCATCGACCTGTTCGACAGCAACGGCGAAGGGTGTTTGCTCAATCAGTTACAGGACGATATCCGAGATTTGCGTCCGCTGGCGGAAAGCCGGGCGCGCTGGCCGACCTTCGATCCGCATCAGGATGCGTCGATCCGCTTTCATGTCGCGCACAGCGCACAGCGCGAAGTCGAAGTACTGCACGATCAACTGCTGGCGGCGTTTGCCGCCGACCCGACGTTGCGCCCGCGCGATGTGATTGTGATGGTGCCGGACATCAACGGCTATGCGCCGCATATTCAGGCGGTATTTGGGCTGACCGACCGGCAGGATTCGCGCTATATCCCGTTCAGCGTAGCAGACCGGGGACCGCGCCAGAACAACCTGCTGCTGGCGGCGCTGGAGCGGTTGTTGCATTTGCCGCAGTCGCGCGTGGCGGTGAGCGACGTGCTGGATTTGCTGGAGGTGCCCGCGGTACGCCAGCGTTTTGCCATCACCGAAGCGCAGTTACCGCTGTTACAACGCTGGATTCGGGCCGCCAACGTGCGCTGGGGGCTACATGCCCGCCAGCGACAGAGCCTCGACTTGCCGGACGCGCCGGAGCAAAACAGCTGGTTTTTCGGCCTGCGGCGTATGCTGCTGGGGTACGCGGTGGGGACGGGTGAGGCCTGGCGGGATATTGAACCGTTGGATGAAATCGGCGGGCTGGATGCGGTGCTGGCCGGTCAACTAGCGTTACTGCTCGACCGGCTGGACCACAGTTGGCAGCAGCTCTGCCAGCCCGCGACACCTGCGCAGTGGGGCGAGCGGTTACGCACGCTGCTGAGTACGTTTTTTGCGGCGGATGAGGGCGAAGATGGCTTCATGCTGCTGCAACTGGATGAAGGGTTGCAGAATTGGCTGGAGGCGTGCGAATCGGTGGCGCTGGAACAGGCATTGCCGTTGTCGGTGGTGCGGGAACACTGGCTGGGGTTGTTTGAACAGTCGAGCCTGACCCAGCCGTTTTTTGCCGGTGCCGTCACCTTCGCCACGCTGATGCCGATGCGCGCCATCCCGTTTCGTCACGTCTGCCTGCTGGGTATGAACGATGGCGACTACCCCCGTAACCGGGTGCCGCTGGACTTCGACCTGATGGGGCAGGATTACCGCCCCGGCGACCGTTCCCGACGCGAAGACGACCGCTATCTGTTTCTGGAGGCGCTGCTGTCGGCGCGTGAGCGGCTGTACATCAGTTGGGTCGGGCGCAGTATCCACGACAACAGCGAACGGCCACCCTCGGTATTGGTGGCGCAATTGCGCGATCATCTGAGCAACGGTTGGCAAACCACCGACGGGCAAGCGGTGCTGTCGGCGCTGACGGTGGAACACCGGTTGCAGCCATTCAGCCCGGACTATTTTACCGCCGGTAGCCCGTTGTTCAGCTATGCCCGCGAATGGCGCGCCGGTCTGTTGCCACAAAACGTCCTCGCGCAGAATGCTGCGCTGGATGCGTATCAGCAGGATGGTGTACTGACACTGCGTCAGTTGGCGGATTTCGTCCGTGACCCGGTGCGCAGTTTCTTTCGTCTGCGCCTTAACGTCTGGTTCGAGCAGGAAGACGCCACCAGTCAGGATCAGGAACCGTTTGCCATTGATGCGCTGGAAAACTGGCGGCTGCAACATGAGTTGATCCAGGTGCAGAAAGCGGCGTTGCGTCAGCATATTCCCCGTGAGCAAGCGCTGGCGGAGCAACTGGCGCGCATCGCCCGGCGCGGTGAACTGGCACCGGGCGGCTTTACCGCCGTGCTGGAGCAGGACTTGGCGGAGCCGATGGCGGACCTGTTCACCCGCTATGAGCAGGAACGGGAAAAATGGCCGCTATCGGTGGCGGACGAAGCGCTGTCGCTGCCGGATGTCCCGCTGGAAGACTGGCTGAACGAGCTGCGCACCGATGAGCAGGGCAACCGTTGTCGGCTGGTGCTGGAAAGCGGCGGGCTACTGAATTCCACACAGCGTAGCTACCGCTTCGACAAGCTGGTGCCGTTCTGGGTGGTGCATCTGGCTGGGCATCTTGACGGGAAACCGTTGCACAGCACGCTGGTCAGCAAGAATGGCACCGTGCACCTGCCGCCACTGTCGCCTGAGCAGGCGAAAGCCTACTGGCAGACGCTGATAGACGCCTGGCAGGAGGGAATGTGTTACCCGCTGCCACTGGCGGTGAAGAGCGGATTTCGCTGGCTGGAGGCGGGTGGTGAACCGGAACAACCCGTGGACAGCGAGGCGGGCAAGGCGGCGCGCCAGTGTTATGAAGAACATGACCCGAAAAATAAAAAATTCGCCGAGTCTGTGGACAATCTTTATTTGAATCGTGCTTATCCCACCTTTGGCGCGCTGTGGGCCAACGGCGAATTCGCCCGCTGGACGCAGCTATTGCTGGCGCCGCTGTACCAGACGCTGAAAGCGGCGTCGGCGAAAAATAAAAAAACAGGAGGCCAGTCATGACGGCGCAAGCGTTACCCTCGGTGCTGGATGTGCTGCGTTTTCCGCTTTCCGGCAGCCGCCTGATCGAAGCCAGTGCTGGCACCGGAAAGACCTTCACCATCGCCATGCTGTATGTGCGGCTGGTGCTGGGGCACGGTGACGAACAAGCGTTTTCCCGCCCGCTCAACCCGCCGGACATTCTGGTGGTGACCTTTACCGATGCCGCCACCCGCGAGCTGCGCGACCGTATTCGCGCCCGGCTGGCGCAGGCGGCGGCTTACTTTCAGCCGGATGGCAAGGATGAGGCGGTCGATCCGCTGTTGCAGGAACTGCGCGCCGACTACCCGCCGGAACACTGGCCGGACTGCGCGCGCAAATTGCAACTGGCCGCCGAATGGATGGATGAAGCGGCGGTATCCACCATCCACGGTTGGTGTAATCGGATGCTGGGCGAACACGCTTTTGACAGCGGCAGCCTGTTTAACCAGACGCTGGAAACCGACCAGAGCGACTTGCTGCTGGAGGTGGTGCGTGATTACTGGCGGACGTTCTTTTTCCCGCTCGATGCCCGCGATGTGCTGGAACTGCGCGATAGCTGGCCGTCGCCGGAACGCTTTTATCACAGTGTGACGCCGTTGCTGGAATATGCCGACGAGATCGGCATTGATGACCTGCCCGCACAGATTTTCAGCGCGGTCCGCGAAGAGAAAATACGCCAGCTGGCGGCGCTAAAAGCGCCCTGGCCGCAGTGGTGCGGCGAATTGCGCGACCTGCTGAATGCAGCGGTGGCACAGAAGCAGGTCAACGGACACAAGCTGCAAGCCCGTTATTTCGAGCCGTGGCTGGATAAGTTACAACACTGGGCCACCAGCGACGAGACAACGTTGGATATCGGCACGGGTTGGACGCGGCTCACCCCGCAAGGGCTGCGGGAGGCGTGGAAAACTCCCGATGAGGCACCGCAACACCCGGCATTGACCGCGATGGAGACGTTGCAACAGCAGTTAGACGCGCTGCCGGAACCGCGTAGCCAGTTACTGCGACACGCCTGTCGCTGGATAAGTCAGCGCTTCCAGCACGAGCAGGCGAGCCGGGCGCAAATGGGGTTTCAGGATCTGCTGACCCGGCTCGATGCTGCGTTGCGCGGTGACAACGGCGAGCGGTTGGCGCAGCGTATTCGCCGTCAGTTCCCGGTGGCGATGATCGACGAATTTCAGGACACCGACCCGCTGCAATACCGTATTTTCGATATCTTGTACCGGGTGGCGGACAACGACCCGCAGCAAGGGTTAATCCTGATCGGCGACCCGAAACAGGCGATTTACGCGTTTCGCGGTGCTGATATCTACACCTATTTGCGCGCTCGCCGCGATACCGATGGGCGGCATTACACGCTGGGCACCAATTTCCGCTCGACGCAGGCGATGGTCGGTGCCGTCAATCAGGTGTTTATGCAGGCGGAAAACCGTGCCGACGGCGCGGGCGCGTTTCTGTTTCGACACACGGACGGCAGTAATCCGGTGCCGTTTTTGCCGGTGCAGACCAACGGGCGCGACGAGGCCTGGGTGCTGGAAGGCGCTGACGCCGCCGCGCTGACCTGCTGGACGCTGCCGACCGACGGCGCACCGTTGTCGTCGGCGGAATACCGCCAGCGTATGGCTGCCGGTTGCGCCCGCGAAATGGTGCGATTGCTGCAACTCGGTGGGCAGGGTCGGGCCGGTTTTGCCGCACCGGGGCAGCCGTTGCGCCCGGTCAGGCCGGGGGACATGGCGGTGTTGGTTAATACCGGGCGTGAGGCGATGGCGGTGCGGGCGCAGTTGTCCGCCCGTGGCGTGCGCAGCGTGTATCTGTCGGACCGGGAGTCGGTCTTCGACAGCCCGCAGGCCGGTGAATTGCACTGCTGGCTGGCGGCCTGCGCCGACCCGGAGAACGATCGGCTACTGCGCGCCGCGCTGGCGACCCCCGCGCTGGGGCTAAGCTGGCAGGCGCTTGACCGCCTTAACCACGACGAGCAGGAGTGGGAACGCCGGGTCATGCAGTTTGTTCGCTACCAGAGCTGCTGGCGACAGCAAGGCGTGTTGCCGATGCTGCGGCGGCTGATGTGGGAATTCGATGTGCCGCGCCGCTTGCTGGCTGCTGACAACGCCCGTGCGCTGACCGATGTGCTGCACCTGTCGGAGTTGTTGCAACAAGCCAGTGTGCATCTGGACGGCGAGCACGCGCTGATCCGCTATCTGGCCGAGCAGTGCCAGGCGGATAATCCCGGTGGCGATACCCTGAAACTGCGGCTGGAAAGCGATGCCGATCTGGTGAAGGTGGTGACCGTCCACAAGTCCAAAGGGCTGGAGTATCCGTTGGTGTTTCTGCCGTTTGCCTGCGCGTTTCGTGCTGTCAGCCAGCGGGATGTGCCGCTGAAATTTCATGATGATGACGGGCAGTTGCGCCTTGAACTGACCGCCAGCGACGAGGCGGTGCGCCGCGCCGACCATGAGCGGCTGGGTGAGGACCTGCGTAAATTTTATGTGGCGTTAACCCGTGCCCGTTATGCCATGTGGCTGGGCATGGCACCGTTGAAAGAGCTGGAAAAAAGCGCGCCCGGTTACCTGCTGGGTGCCGGTGAGCCGTTAGACCCGATGCAACTGGCGCAAGCGTTGTCGGCCTGGGGCGGCGCGTACAGCCAGATAGCGCCGTTACCGGAAACGGACGAGGGGATGTATCGCGCGGAACAGGATACCACCACGCTGGGGCAGGAGCCGCCGTTGCCGGATATGCGCAGCCATCGCTGGCGCATTACCAGCTATTCCGGGCTGCAACTGGCACCGGAAGGGCATTACCGCGAATACGCTGAGCCTGCTACGGGCGACGTGCCCGAAGTGCAGAGCGCGAAACAGGAAACCTTTAGCGAACCCCAAGCGTCGGCGGAGCGCCTGCCGCCGTTGCCGACCGGACTTGATATGTACAGCTTTCCTCGCGGGGCGGCACCGGGCAGCTTTCTGCACGGCTTGCTGGAGTGGGCCGGAAAAGAGGGCTTTGCTGCGTTGGCGGCAGACCGGCCTCGGGTGGAGGATCAGGTCGCGCGGCGCTGTAACCGGCAAGGCTGGACGCAGTGGATACCGGTGCTGACCGACTGGCTGATGGCCGTTCTCAATCAGCCACTGGCGTTGCCGACCCTACCTGGTAGCGCCGTTTCGCTGGCGGGATTGACGCAGTACCAGGTGGAAATGGAGTTTTGGTTTGCACTCAATCAGGTCAACACGCACGAATTGGATCAACAGGTCAGCATCGCCACATTGGCGGGGGAGCCGCGTGCGGCGCTGATGCGTGAACAGCTTAACGGTATGTTGAAAGGGTTCATCGATTTGGTGTTTGAACATCAGGGGCGCTACTACGTGCTGGACTACAAATCCAACTGGTTGGGGGCGGAGGCTGCCGACTATGACCCACCGCGTATGGCGCGCGCCATGCTGGATCACCGTTACGATCTGCAACTGGCGCTGTATCTGTTTGCGTTGCACCGCTTGCTGAAGTCTCGCCTGCCGGATTACGACTACGACCGTCACGTCGGCGGCGCGTTATACCTGTTTTTGCGTGGTAGCCAGGCACCGGGCGGCGGGGTCTGCGCCCTGCGGCCGGACAAGGCGCTGATTGACGCGCTGGAGAGCCTGTTTAGCGGCGAAACGGAGGCGACGGCATGAACATCACCCGTCATGACGAATTAACCCGGTTGCTGGACCAGTGGGTTGACTGCGGCTGGTTGCGGGAGCTGGACCGGGCGCTGGTACGCTTCCTGCATCAGGAATGCCCTGATGCCTCGCCCTTGTTACTGCTGGGGGCGGCGTTGGTCAGCTATCAGCTTGGGCGTGGGCATGTGTGCCTCGACCTGGATGCTACGCTGGCCGATAGCGGGTTTTCGCTGGCGTTGCCGCCGGAAGGCGATCGTAGCGACAATCGTCAGGTAACGCGTCCGGCGGAGGTGCTGGCGGGTGTAACCCTGTCGGCCTGGCAGGCAGCGTTGCACCAGCCACAACTGGTATCGTCGGGGGAAGGCAGCACACCACTGGTGCTGGTTGGCACACGTCTTTATCTGCGCCGCTACTGGCGGTATGAACAGGATGTGCGGCACGCCATATCACAGCAATTGCGACAAAACGATGCGTTGCGAGCAGCGATAGCGCCTGCGGCGCTGCGCCAGCGGCTGGATGCGCTGTTTCCTGCTGCTGCGGACGGCACGATCAACTGGCAGAAATTGGCCTGTACGCTGGCGGCGGGCAGCGCTTTTAGCATTATCACCGGTGGGCCGGGCACCGGAAAAACCACCACCGTGGTGAAACTGCTGGCGCTATTGCAGTCGCTGGCGCTGGAACAGCACGGCAAACCGTTGCGTATCCGGCTGGCGGCACCCACCGGCAAGGCGGCGGCTCGGCTGAACGAGTCGATTGCCGGGGCCGTTGCCGGGCTGTCGTTGGATGGCCTGGCGCAGGGCGAGGTTATCCGGGGGCAGATCAACAGCGAGGTGGTGACCCTGCACCGTCTGCTGGGCAGTCGGCCAGATACCCGGCATTTCCGCCACCACGCCGATAACCCGCTGATGCTGGATGTGCTGGTGGTGGACGAAGCATCGATGGTGGACCTGGAAATGATGGCCGCGTTGCTGGCGGCGATGCCGGTCCGTTCCCGCCTGATTCTGCTGGGCGACAAGGACCAACTGGCGTCGGTGGAAGCGGGGGCGTTGATGGGGGAACTCTGTCAACGCGCCGCGCAGGGGCATTACTTGCCGCAGACCCGCGACTGGCTACGGCAGGTCGCGGGGGAGGCTCCGGACGATTCGCTGCTTGACCCACAAGGCAGCGCGCTGGATCAATCCATCGTCATGCTGCGCCACAGCTATCGGTTTGGGGCCCACAGTGGTATCGGACAACTGGCGGGAGCGGTCAATGCCGGTGATGTGGCGGCGCTGGCGTCGATCTGGCAGCAGGGGTATGCCGACCTGGCATACCTGACGCTAACGGCGAACGATAATCGCACGTTGCGTGAATGGGTTATCGACGGTGCCGTCGGCCGGTTCGGCGCACCGCCTCCTACGGCTGCGCCGGTGGGCTACGGTAACTACCTGCGACAGATGGCTGACACGCGGCCCGCGCTGACGGCACCGCAAAGTGAGTTCGACCGCTGGGCAGCGCAGATCTTGAACGCCTTCGGCCAGTTCCAACTGTTGTGTGCGTTGCGTAACGGACCCTGGGGCGTTGACAGTATGAACGAGCGCATCGCCCATCTGCTGTATCGGGACGGTTTGCTGGCAGCCTGGCAAGGTTGGTATCCGGGGCGACCGGTGATGGTGACCCGTAACGACTACAGTCAACGACTGATGAACGGCGATATCGGTATCACGCTACATGTCCCGGTGCGCCAGCCTGATGGCTCATCGGCATGGGGTATCCGGGTGGCTTTCCCCGCGGGTGACGGTTCATCGGACATCCGTTGGGTGCTGCCAGGGCGATTACCCGCGGTGGAAACGGTGTTTGCCATGACGGTGCACAAGTCGCAAGGGTCGGAATTCGCCCACACCGCCTTGCTGCTACCGGATGCGTTAAGCCCGATCCTGACCCGTGAACTGGTGTACACCGGCATTACCCGCGCCAAAAATGCGTTTAGCCTCGGCTGTGTGGGGGAACACAGTACGGTGCTGGCGCAAGCGGTCGGTCGGCGGGTGTTGCGGGTGAGCGGTCTGGTGGGGTGACCGGCAGAATAATCCGTGACTGTTTTTAAGGCGACAGGCGTGATGCGGTAACCTGTCGCCATCCCAACATCGTAGTTATCGTGAGGGAATGAATAGATTGGCTTCTTGAAGCGTTTACGCGTTGTCTGCTTTGAGGAGGTTCCCGTTATGAGGCGCATCATTCCCGTTGTGGCTATTGGGCTGCTGGCAAGCCCCATGCTCCACGCCACACCACTTAACTATACGATTTCAACCAATAAAACCGTTATCAAGCTTTCATGGCGCGCATTTGGCGACACGTCGCAGGCGTCTCTGGATGGTGTCACCGGGGAGGTTATGCTGGATTCCGCCAAAGAAATCGATGACCGTATTGAAGTGAAAATCCCGGTTGCGACGCTCGAAGCCTCTAACAGCCTGCTGACTTACCAGCTGAAAAGCGGTCTGTTTTTTGATGCCACACACTACCCCTGGATTGTTTTCACCAGCAGCCGCGTGGTGGCGCAAGGGCATGGTCACTTTCGTGTGTTTGGCTCGTTGTCCGTCAAAGACGTTCAGCGCCCAGTCATTCTGGAGGCGACGCTGGAGCAATATGGCAGTGCATCACCCGCGGGGGGGACGTTGTTTCTCCATGCGACAACCGCGATTTCACGTTCGGCTTTTAATATGGACCGGTTTACGGCACTGGTGGATGACAAGGTGGCGATCAATATTGACCTTCAGGCACAAGTCCGACGCGCCTTATGATCGTCTTTCCTGATGGCAGCCCTCCCGGCGTGCTCTGGCTGTTGCCGCATGGAGGGAAGGGGCTTAGGTCTGTTATGTCAGCGATGTTTGCAACCGGCGCGCGCTGTCCGTCAGTTGTGACGCCGGATTACGGCCGATCAATACGAATTGATAGCCTTGGGTATGCCACCAGGCAAGGTGCATTCCATGCCGTTGTTCATTGTTGATCGCCGTTGCGCTTCGCTGTTGCTCAGGGGAGATGCACAATGCCATCGGCCCATACTCCGCATGGAGCCAGGCAATCTGGGCGATGGCGGTGCTGTCGTAGCGCAGCATACGTACCATTTTCAGCTCCGCACCTTGAAGAGATAACTGCGGTTCGCTCAGACGGATACCGATGTCCTGCGCGGTACGCGCCAGTCCCCGTGCCAGCGCAGACGATGTGCTGTCGGTATCGAGCAGCGTTTCTGCGCTGTACAGTGACATGTATTGGGCTTCAAGGTCGCGAATTTTCTCGCTATCGCTACGGATAAGTTGGGTCGGTCGCGACAGATAGCCCAACCCTGATCCTATCACCAGAAAACTGAGCGACGCGGCAATCAGCGAACGGCGGCTAACCCCGATGCGGGGGGGATTTTCTCCTGCGGCAGGTGTCGCCGCCAGCAGTTGCTCAAGCCGATTTTGCATCCGGGCCTGCGGCGCGTCGTCCAGCAACGGTGCGAAGGCGTCTTTAAACGGCAGATTGCTGTCTTGCAGCCTGGCGATGCGTGCAGCCAGCTGCTCGTCATGCTTGAGTAACTGCTCGAAGCGCTGTGCGTCGGTGTCATTCATCTCGCCATCAAGCCAGGCGACGATAGCCTCGTCGCTGTAGGGGGGCGTAAAATTCGTGGTTTTCATAACCGTTTTTCCTTCGCGGCGGCGGATTCGTCAACCGATTTAGCCAACGTGGTTCGTGCCGCAGCCAGTCGGCTCATGATCGTGCCGATCGGTACTAATAGCGTGTCTGCCGCTTCCTGATAGGTAAATCCTTCGACATAAACTAAAAATAGCGCGTTGCGTTGTGCTTCAGGAAGGGCGCTCACCCGTTGCATGATTTTCTGGTAATGCCGACGGTCATCATTCAGCGCGTGGGTATCCGGTGCCAGTAATTCGTCGCTGTCGATAAATCCTTGCCCCATCCGTACACGGTTGGCGCGGAGATCGGAAATCCAGATGGAGTGAAGAATGGAAAATAACCATCTGTCGATGCGGGTTCCCGGCGTGAATTGCGCGCTCTTTTCAAGCGCGCGAACGCAGGTGGACTGTACTAATTCTTCAGCAACATCGTGGTTGCGCGACAGCACCAGACCGTAACGCCACAGGCGTGTCAGATGCGCGGCAAGCTGCTGGCGAACGTCACTGGTAGTGATTTTTTTGTCCTCGCGGTAAAACTCAGGATTCAGGATGCCCGTTAATCGCGGCTTGTAAGTCTCGGTACGCTTCGCAGCTTTGGCCGCACAGGCTGGCGATCGTTTTCAGTTGCTCCCGCGCCAGATCGGGGCGGCCTTTCACCAGCCACGCTTCACCAAGATATTCGCGTACTTTGGCATAATTCGGGTTGAGCGCCAGCGAGCGTTGATAATAGCCGATGCCTTCGTCGGTACGCCCGAGTTTTCGTGTGGCGTAACCCCGGTAGTTCCAGGCTTCGGCGGTATTGCCATTTTTCAGGGTATCCAGCAAGTTCAGCGCTGCCTGATACTCACCTTTTTTAGCCAGGTGATAAGCGTAGTTTGTCTTATCCTGGTCGCTCAGGCTGCTGGTTTTTTCAGGGACACACTGCCTGGTTGCGCTGCTATAAACCTGTCCGGCTGGGCAATCCGGTGTTTTACTGTTGGTGTCGTCGTCGCCCGCCGCAAAGACCTGCGGGACATGCAAAGAAAATAGCAGTACTGGGATAGCCAGACGGCGAGCGATGGAACATGGGGAAAAAGAAGCAGGGTTCATTGTATTGACTCCAGGTGAATGTCGTGGGGTAAGCAAGGGGTAAACGCATTACCTGCCATTTCTATTCACCGATTATTTCGATTTACCGATTATTTCTATTGGGAACACAGTGAACCGGACTTCAATCTGATATCGAGGTGAAAACTCCTCACGGCGTGGCAGGAAAGGGGTGGTATCATTGTCGGCTTCTTTCATCTGGAATTTTCACTGTGACTTCATTGACCTCATTTGCTGAACTGAACGCGCTTCCTGCGGAACAACTTGCCACCCTTAATGAGCTGGGCTATCAGACCATGACGCCGATTCAGGCGGCGGCGTTACCGGCTATCCTGGCAGGGAAAGACGTCCGCGCGCAGGCGAAAACCGGCAGCGGCAAAACCGCAGCATTTGGCCTGGGCCTGTTACAGCATCTTGATGCCGGGCAATTCAACACCCAGTCGCTGGTGCTGTGTCCGACCCGTGAACTCGCCGATCAAGTCGCCAACGAGCTGCGTCGTCTGGCACGCTACATGCCGAACATCAAGGTGCTGACGCTCTGCGGCGGTGTACCGTTCGGCATCCAGCGCGACTCGTTGATCCACGCTCCCCACATCATTGTCGCCACGCCGGGCCGACTGCTGGATCACCTGAACAAGGCGACCGTAAATCTCGATGCCCTACAGACGTTGGTGCTGGATGAAGCGGACCGGATGCTCGATATGGGCTTTGCCGACGCCATCGATGAGGTGATCACCCACGCCCCCACTGCGCGTCAGACACTGCTGTTTTCCGCCACCTGGCCGGATGCCATTGCTGCTATCAGCCATCGTATTCAGCGCGATCCGCTGGTCATTGAGATCGGCACGGTGGACGAGCTTCCTGCGGTTGAACAGCAGTTCTATGAAGTTGCCCGCAGTGGCAAACTCGATCTGCTGCAAAAATTGCTGAGCCGTGAACAACCCGCGTCCTGCGTGGTGTTCTGCAATACCAAAAAAGACTGTCAGGCGGTATACGACGCGCTGACCGCCAGTAACCAGAGCGTGCTGGCGCTGCATGGCGACATGGAGCAGCGTGACCGCGATCAGACGTTGGTACGTTTTGCTAACGGCAGCAGCCGTGTGCTGGTGGCAACCGACGTTGCCGCGCGCGGGCTGGATATCAAAGCGCTGGAGATGGTGGTTAACTACGAGCTGTCGTGGGATCCCGAAGTGCATGTTCACCGTATTGGTCGTACCGCCCGCGCCGGTGAGAGCGGGTTGGCTGTCAGCCTCTGTGCGCCGGAAGAAGCCCAGCGAGCCAATGCGCTCGAAGAAATGCTCAATATGAAACTCAACTGGCACCCGCTGCCGACCGGGCTGCGCATCACCCCGCTGGAAGCGACGATGGCGACGCTGTGCATCGATGGCGGCAAGAAAGCCAAAATGCGTCCCGGTGATATTCTGGGGGCGTTAACCGGCGACATGGGGCTGGAGGGTGCCGATATCGGAAAGATTGCCATTCACCCGACCCATGCCTACGTGGCGGTGAAGCAGTCGGTAGCACGCCATGCGTGGAAGCAGTTGCAGCAGGGGAAAATTAAAGGCAAAGCGGTGAAAGTCCGATTGCTGAAGTAATAACAATAAATCCCCCACGTGCTGACGACGCTCGGCGTGCTGATGATATCTGGGGTTCTGGCTGTTGCGTCTTATGTACCTGAGATATTCTGAAAAAAATCCACGCAACTGCGTGGATTTTATGAATTTTGTTAGTCTTCATGCGATTCGGTGAAATCGCATGAGACAACAGAAGTGAATTAGACGTTAAACAAGAAGTTCATAATATCGCCATCCTTAACGATATATTCTTTCCCTTCTGAACGCATTTTGCCGGCTTCTTTAGCACCTTGTTCACCTTTGTAGGTGATGAAATCATCAAAGGCGATAGTCTGGGCGCGGATAAAACCTTTTTCGAAGTCGGTGTGGATTTTACCGGCCGCCTGCGGGGCAGTAGCGCCGACCGGGATAGTCCAGGCGCGGACTTCTTTCACCCCGGCGGTGAAGTAGGTCTGCAGGTTCAGCAGCTTGTAACCCGCGCGAATCACGCGGTTCAGGCCCGGCTCTTCCAGACCCAGTTCGGCCATGAATTCGTCGCGCTCAGCATCGTCCAGCTCAGCAATGTCCGATTCCACCGCGGCACACACCGCAACGACGACAGAACCTTCTTTGTCGGCAATCTCACGTACCTGATCCAGATACGGGTTGTTTTCGAAACCGTCTTCATTGACGTTGGCAATGTACATGGTCGGTTTCAGCGTCAGGAAGCTCAGGTAGCGGATAGCGGCTTTTTCTTCCGCGCTCAGATCCAGTGCGCGCAGCATACCGGCGTTTTCCAACTGCGGCAGGCATTTTTCCAGCGCCGCCAATTCGGTCTTGGCGTCTTTATCGCCGCCCTTGGCTTTTTTCTGCACGCGATGAATGGCGCGTTCGCAGGTGTCGAGGTCTGCCAATGCCAGTTCGGTGTTGATGATATCGATATCTTCCGCTGGGTTAACCTTGCCCGATACGTGAATGATGTTCTCATTTTCAAAGCAGCGCACCACGTGACCGATGGCTTCGGTTTCACGGATGTTGGTCAGGAACTGGTTGCCCAGACCTTCGCCTTTGGACGCGCCTTTTACCAGACCGGCGATATCCACAAATTCCATGGTGGTGGGGACGGTACGCTGTGGTTTGACAATCTCGGCCAACTGGTCGAGGCGCAGGTCCGGCATCGGCACTACGCCGGTGTTAGGCTCGATAGTACAAAACGGAAAGTTGGCCGCTTCGATGCCGGCTTTGGTCAGCGCGTTGAACAGAGTGGATTTACCCACGTTAGGCAGCCCAACGATACCGCATTTGAATCCCATGTTTATGTCACCTTAAAAATCACTAATCATCAGGCTTTCGTTGCAAAAAGCCTGTCAGAATGGAAAAAGTCAGTCTTGATGCCAATTATACACATAATGCGGCATGAACTCGATCCGCCCGAACGACCATCATGACGCTTTGAACGCGTGCAGACGGTTCATCGCTTTGATCATATCTTCTTTCATCAGGATATCGGTGCAGCGCAATGATTCATCAATTGCCTGATCGATCAGCGCCTGTTCGCTAGTGGGCGGTTTACCCAGCACAAATCCCACCACCTTGTTTTTATCGCCCGGATGGCCGATGCCGATGCGCAACCGGTGAAAATTGGGGTTGTTGCCGAGTTTGCTGACGATATCCTTCAGCCCATTGTGGCCGCCGTGACCGCCGCCGAGCTTCAGTTTGGCGACGCCGGGCGGCAGATCCAGTTCATCATGCGCCACCAGAATTTCATCTGGCGCGATACGGTAAAAGGTCGCCATCGCCGCCACCGCTTTGCCGCTCAGGTTCATGAACGTGGTGGGCACCAACAGGCGTACATCGTTGCCACCGAGCGTCAGGCGTGCGGTATAGCCGAAAAACTTGCTCTCTTCTTTCAGCGACTGCCGGTAGGTTTCTGCCAGGCGGTCAACGTACCAGGCACCGGCGTTATGACGGGTCGCAGCGTATTCGGCACCGGGGTTGGCCAGACCGACAATCAATTTGATGCCACTCACAGTTTAATACCACTCATCATTCGATATGACTCACGCGATACGTTTCCGAATTGAGGAAACCGGAGGTAGCGCGCCTGTTAGATAATTGACAAAGTCGTTAGTTTAACTCAGGGGAAGTTGATCACCAACATGTGATCCTTCGCGCAACCCGATTGAGAAGTGCTGCTTATACTATGAGCAAATCAGAGAGACACGCAGCAAGATTCTGATTATTTCCACTGGATATTTCTGGAGGCGAAATATGAAACGTAGAAATGCTGTGATGGTAGGCAACGCATTTATGGGATTAGGTCTGTTGCTTATGGTTGCCGGAATAGCTTATTCGATTGCCAATCAGCTGCCTGAATTGCATTTGCCGGGTTCGCTCTATTATATAGAGCTGCTGGCTATTTTTGCCGGTGCTATTTTGTGGCTAGCCGGTGCCCGTATTGGTGGACGGGAAAATGTGACGGATCGCTATTGGTGGCTGAAGCACTTTGATAAGCGCTGTCGCCGCGAACGGCATCTATAAGTGGAAAAAGGCGAGTCTATATCCTAAATAATGCGAGTTGAACAACGCAACGCGTTGGCCCGTTAGGACAAGGCTCTAATGAGCCGAGTAACGCAGCCAACACACCGGCAGCTTGAAGTATGACGGTATAATACCGGCAGAATAATTGAATACCAAAAAAACGCCACCGGTGATATCACCGATGGCGTTATTACTTCAACTTACACAACCGAATATTAATGCTCGAACATCGCAGAAATAGATTCTTCGTTGCTGATACGGCGGATGGCTTCGGCCAACATGCCTGACAAGGTCAACGTGCGTACATTCGGCAGAGATTTGATATTTTCTGACAGCGGAATGGTGTCGCAGACAATCACTTCATCAATAACAGAGTTCTTGATGTTCTCGTAAGCGTTGCCAGAGAAGATCGGATGGGTGGCGTAGGCGAAGACGCGTTTAGCACCACGTTCTTTCAGTGCTTCCGCTGCTTTGCACAGGGTGCCACCGGTGTCGATCATGTCGTCGACCAGCACGCAATCACGACCGGCTACGTCACCGATGATGTGCATCACCTGAGAGACGTTGGCACGTGGGCGGCGCTTGTCGATGATGGCCATATCGGTGTCGTTCAGCAGCTTGGCGATAGCGCGGGCGCGAACCACACCACCAATATCCGGAGAAACGACGATCGGGTTGTCCAGATTCTGTTGCAACATGTCTTCCAGCAGGATTGGGCTGCCGAACACGTTGTCTACCGGTACGTCGAAGAATCCTTGAATCTGCTCGGCGTGGAGATCCACCGTCAGAACGCGGTCAACGCCGACGCTGGAGAGGAAGTCAGCCACTACTTTCGCGGTAATCGGCACGCGAGCGGAACGCACACGGCGATCCTGACGGGCATAGCCGAAGTAGGGGATAACAGCGGTAATACGTCCTGCGGAAGCGCGGCGCAGGGCATCAACCATTACGACCAGCTCCATCAGATTGTCATTGGTGGGAGCACAGGTTGACTGGATGATGAAAATATCACCACCGCGTACATTTTCGTTGATTTGTACGCTGACTTCGCCGTCGCTAAAACGACCAACAGCAGCGTCGCCCAGACTGGTGTACAAACGGTTGGCAATACGTTGTGCTAGTTCCGGTGTGGCGTTACCAGCAAAAAGCTTCATATCAGGCACGAGAAGAACCTCAAGCTTGCGTCCAGAGAAATATCCGCCTGCGGAAGGCCGTGTGTCGTACCGCAAGCAGGATATACATACGGGTGTATGGAAAAGATCGCTAGAACATCACGGTCGGCGGTGGTGTTTTAGCAATCCTTGGATTGCCCGGAAAGCCGTTGCTGCAGTGGGGAAACGTTAACACCACGCGCAACAAAACCATGCAAAAACCCTTCCGGGGCCCGGTTTAGCACCTGACGAGCGGCGGACTCGGTGTCGAATTCGGCAAACACGCAAGCGCCGGTGCCAGTCAGGCGCGACGGTGCGTATTCTAACAGCCATAAAAGTCGCTCTTCAACCTCACGAAAACGTTTTCTTGCGACGGCTTCACAATCGTTGCTGAAAGTTTGTGTCAGTAATTGTGACAGTGGGCGTACTGGCGTATCTCGCGTCAGGTCCGGATCGGCAAAGATAACCGGGGTGGGAATGCTGACGCCAGGATGAACCACCAGATACCACTTTTCCGGTGGTGACACCGGGGTTAGCTGCTCACCGACGCCTTCGGCGAAGGCCGCGTGCCCGTGCACAAATACCGGGACATCGGCCCCCAGTTTCAGGCCCAACGCCGCCAGCGTGTCGACCGGTATCTGGCTACGCCATAACTGGTTCAGCGCCACCAGCACAGTGGCGGCATTTGACGAACCGCCGCCCAGGCCGCCGCCCATCGGCAGATGCTTGTCGACAGCGATGTCGGCACCGGCAAACGGCAACCCGGCCTGCTGACAATAGGCCTGTAACTGACGGGCAGCACGTACAGCCAGATTGTGCTCATCGGGAACGCCGGGCAAGGGTGTCAGCAGTACAATTTGCTGATCCTGCCGTGGGGTGATGGTCAGCGTGTCGCCGTAATCCAGAAACTGAAACAGCGTTTGTAGATTATGGTAACCATCCGGGCGACGGCCGGTGATGTACAAAAACAGATTCAGCTTGGCTGGGGAAGGCCAGCGATTGCATGTGGTCGCCATGATTTATTGCGTCGTCCAGTTATCCATTTTCAGTTTGATGCGTTGCTCGCCCTGTGTGAGTTCTAAATTATGCGGCAACGGCAGCGGGCCATCGGTATAGGATTGATAGGACACGCTCCAGTGTTGGTCGCCTTGTTGATAGTTGACGCTGCGCAGCAGAGCGTGATCATCCAGTGTGAAGTCTTGCGCATCACCTGGCAGACCGAGCATCCACTGGCGCAAATTATCGAGTGGAATCGCCATGCCGGTTAACTGCTGAACCATGTACTGCGCGTTTTTGCCCATGTAGCGCTTGCCCTGATTGTCGGTAATTTGTACCAGGTCGGGACTCGATTGCAGCTCCAGTTCAGTGCCACCAAGTGGGTTGCTGAGTAACAGGCGGTAACGCTGCGGCGAGAATTGCTGCCAAAAGAAACGGGCGTACAGCTTTTTCCTATCGGAAATATAGGCGAATGAGCCACGGGTCTGATAGTTGGTCAGATTCTGTACTTTTTGCTCATGCTCGCGCCACTCGGGAGAGGTCGGCTTTTTACCCGGTAGGGTGGGCTGAGTCAGGGTACAGGCGGTCAGTAACACGCTCGCCAAAGGCAGTAACCGTAAGGCGCGAACGGGATTATTTAGCATGTCGAAAAGGTCCTGTTACAAGCATCATGGGTTCACAACAAGGCGTCACGCTAGCCGGGTTGGCTGGCAGCGTCAATGCCTGTGATGCTGCTCAGTGTGCTGGCGACAACGTGAGCGCGGTTGTTCTGGGTCACTTTTCTTGCCCGCAGGCTTCAAGTAGAATGCCGCTTAGATGAAACCCATACTAACAACGGGATTACTCTGTAAACCATGACCCTGCTTGCGCTTGGCATCAATCATAAAACAGCACCAGTCTCTCTGCGGGAGCGCGTCGCGTTTTCGCCGGACAGACAGGGGCAGGCGCTGCACAGTCTGTTACAGCAACCGTTAGTTCAGGGTGGGGTGTTACTTTCCACCTGCAACCGTACCGAACTCTATCTCAGTGTGGATGAAGAGCAGGAAAACCGGCACGAACAACTGATTGCCTGGCTGTGTGAGTATCACCGGCTTAATCCTGATGAAATCCGCAAAAATCTCTACTGGCATGAAGGTAATGCCGCTGTCAGCCACTTGATGCGTGTCGCCAGCGGGTTGGATTCGTTGGTGCTGGGCGAGCCCCAGATTCTGGGGCAGGTCAAGAAAGCGTTTGCTGATTCTCAGCGTGAACGCTCGCTGTCGGGCGATCTGGAGCGCATGTTCCAGAAATCGTTTACCGTCGCCAAACGGGTGCGTACCGAAACTGATATTGGTGCCAGCGCGGTGTCGGTGGCGTTTGCCGCTTGTACGCTGGCTCGGCAGATCTTCGAATCGTTGGCCGATGTCAGTGTGTTGCTGGTGGGCGCGGGTGAAACCATCGAACTGGTGTCTCGTCATTTACGCGAGCACCGCGTGAAGCGGATGGTAATTGCCAACCGGACGCGTGAGCGCGCTCAGGCGCTGGCAGAGGAAGTGGGTGCCGACGTGATAACACTGGCGGAACTGGACGCCTATTTGCCGCAGGCGGACATTGTCATCAGTTCTACCGCCAGTACGTTGCCCATCATCGGTAAAGGGATGATGGAGCGCACCATGAAAGCCCGCCGTAACCAGCCAATGTTGATGGTGGATATTGCCGTACCGCGCGATATCGAACCCGAAGTCGGACGGTTGCCAAACATTTACCTGTATAGCGTCGATGACTTGCAGGCTATCATTCAGCATAATTTGGCGCAGCGCAAAGCGGCGGCGATTCAGGCTGAATCCATCGTGCAGCAGGAATGTTCGGAGTTTATGTCCTGGCTGCGCGCACAGGCAGCGGTGGACACCATCCGCGACTATCGTTCTCAAGCCGATCGCCTGCGTGAAGACATGACCGCCAAGGCGCTGGCGGCGATACAGAATGGTGGCGATGTGGATGCCATCGTACAGGAACTGGCGCACCGGTTAACCAACCGCCTGATTCATGCTCCCACCCGGTCATTGCAACAGGCCGCCCGCGATGGCGATCTGGAGCGTTTGCAGATTTTGCGTGACAGCCTCGGTCTGAACTAGCATTCTTCTTCCCCCATAATGATTCAACACAGGATTGAACCGCCCGCATGAAGTCTTCTATTGTTGCCAAACTGGAAGCGTTACAAGAGCGCCATGAAGAAGTGCAGGCGCTGCTGGGAGAACCCAGCGTGATTGCCGATATGGACCGTTTCCGGGCATTGTCCCGCGAGTACGCGCAACTTACCGACATTACCCTTTGCTTTCAGCGCTGGCAGCAGACGCAGGATGATCTCGCCACGGCCGAGCTGATGCTGGATGATCCCGAAATGCGTGACCTGGCGCAGGACGAACTGAAAGCAGCCAAAGCGGCTACCGAAGAGCTGGAACAGCAACTGCAAGTGTTGCTGTTGCCGAAGGACCCGGATGATGAACGCGGTTGTTTCCTCGAAATTCGCGCTGGCACCGGTGGCGATGAAGCAGCATTGTTTGCTGGCGATTTGTTCCGTATGTACAGCCGTTATGCCGAATCCCGTCGCTGGAAAGTTGAAATCATGAGTGCAAACGACGGTGAACACGGCGGCTATAAAGAGATGATTGCCAAGGTAGTGGGCGACGGCGCTTACGGTCAGTTGAAATTTGAATCTGGCGGTCATCGGGTGCAGCGCGTACCCGCGACTGAGTCGCAAGGGCGTATCCATACCTCTGCTTGTACCGTCGCCGTGATGCCGGAAGTGCCGGAAGCGGAACTGCCAGATATCAACCCTTCCGATCTGAAAATCGATACCTTCCGTTCCTCCGGTGCGGGTGGGCAGCACGTTAACACCACCGATTCTGCTATCCGTATTACCCATCTGCCGACCGGTATTGTGGTGGAGTGTCAGGATGAGCGCTCACAGCACAAGAACAAAGCCAAAGCATTGTCGGTGCTGGCGGCACGCATTCGCGCTGCGGAAATGCAAAAACGTCAGCAGGAGGAAGCCTCGACCCGGCGCAATTTGTTGGGCAGCGGTGACCGTTCCGACCGTATCCGCACCTATAACTTCCCACAGGGAAGGGTGACCGATCATCGCATCAACCTGACGCTCTATCGCCTGGACGAAGCGATGGAGGGCAAACTGGACATGCTGATTCAGCCTATTGTGCAGGAATATCAGGCGGATCAACTGGCGGCGCTGGCCGAGCAGGATCAATGAATTATCAGCATTGGCTGAAACAGGCGGTGGCCCGGCTGCAAGCGAGCGACAGCCCGAAGCGAGACGCCGAGATCCTACTGGAGCATGTAACCGGTAAACGCCGTACGTTTCTGCTGGCGTTTGGCGAAACCGAGTTGAGCGACGAAGCGCTTTCGGCGTTAGAAGCCTTGCTGGCGCGCCGCGCCACTGGTGAGCCGATTGCCTACCTGGTCGGCCAACGGGAATTCTGGTCATTGCCGCTGGCGGTATCACCCGCGACGCTGATCCCGCGTCCGGATACCGAGTGTCTGGTTGAGCAGGCGTTGGCGCGTTTACCCGCCGACGCGTCATCGGTACTGGATTTGGGCACCGGCACCGGGGCGATTGCGCTGGCGATTGCGCATGAGCGGCCGGATTGCCAGGTGGTGGGTATTGATCGTCAACCTGAGGCGGTGGCATTAGCCAGTCATAACGCCAGCCAGTTGGGGATCGCCAACGCCCGGTTTTTGTCGGGAGACTGGTTTTCGCCGCTGGATGGACAACGTTTTGCTCTGATTGTCAGTAACCCCCCCTATATTGATGAGCATGATCCGCACTTGTCGCGTGGCGATGTGCGCTTCGAACCAGCCAGCGCACTGGTGGCTGGTGACGCGGGGTTGGCTGATTTACGGCACATTATCCGGCAGGCGGGGGCATTTTTGCTGGATAATGGCTGGTTGTTACTGGAACATGGCTGGCAGCAGGGTGACGCGGTACGGTCATTACTGACACAGTATGGATTTGTGCAGGTGAAAACCTGTCGTGATTATGGCGACAATGAGCGGGTGACGTTGGGGCAATGGCCTCAGGGCGCAACCTGCGTGTGTTGAGTGGGACCTCTGCTTGTGTCGTCGGGAGTTGAGCGGGATCACATTGGCAATGATTAGCCATGATTATCGCTTTCCGTTTCGGATAGACCTGCTGACGAGCGCCAGGTTTGGCATTATTATCTGATCCGCTGGCTTCCGCACCCGCAAGGCATACATAAACTGAGAGAGAAATTTGCTTTTTCAGACGTGTAGCTGACGTTATCTTTGCTTGATGGAATAACTATGAGTTCTATTGCTGATTTTGAATTTAACCAATCACTCTTAAGTGAAGGCGTGATGTTGGTTTCCCAGTCAATACGCCGCGATTTTTCCGCGCAGGAAGTGAGACAAAATCTGCAGCAACTCGTTGAAGAAGCACGAGCGACTATTTCCGATGAGCTGGATCAGGATCAACAGCTGGAGCAACTCATTGAACTTTTCTTCCACACCTGGGGCTTTGGTGGTGCCAGTGGCGTTTACCATTTATCCGACGTCCTGTGGTTGGATAACGTGCTGGCGACCCGACAGGGAATGCCCGTATCGCTGGGAATCATTTTCCTGCATATCGCCAATCAATTAGGGCTGCCGCTGATGCCGGTCATTTTCCCCACTCAGCTGATTCTACGTGCTGACTGGCTCGACGATGAAATGTGGCTGATTAACCCGCTGAACGGTGACACGCTGAGTGAGCATGTGTTGGAAGTGTGGTTAAAAGGTAATCTGGGCCCTTCCACCAGGTTGATGGATAGCGATCTGGATGAAGCGGAAAACGTGATGATTGTCCGTAAGCTGCTGGATACGCTCAAAGTTGCACTGATGGAAGAGAAACAGATGGAGCTGGCGTTGCGTGCCAGTGAAGCTGTATTGCAATTTGACCCGGAAGATCCATATGAAATCCGTGACCGTGGCCTGATTTACGCACAGCTGGAGTGCGACCATATCGCTTTGTCTGATCTGAGCTATTTTGTGGAACAATGCCCGGAAGATCCTGTTAGCGAAATGATCAAGGTGCAGATTCACTCCATCGAGCAGAAGCAGATTGTGCTGCACTAGTTCGGGAAAGCGCCTGAACCCCGATCATCTGATTTATCCGACAATAAGGTAAGTTTATGAACAATAAAGTGGTTAACATCGGAGATATCCCGGTTGCCAACTCTCTGCCGTTTGTACTGTTTGGCGGTATGAATGTGCTCGAATCCCGCGATCTGGCGATGCGGATTTGCGAACACTATGTCGTGGTAACGCAGAAACTGGGTATCCCCTATGTTTTCAAGGCGTCTTTTGATAAGGCGAACCGCTCCTCCATCCACTCTTACCGTGGTCCGGGCCTGGAAGAAGGCATGAAGATCTTCCAGGAGCTGAAGCAGACGTTTGGTGTAAAAATCATTACCGATGTGCATGAGCCGCAGCAGGCACAACCAGTATCTGAAGTGGTGGATGTGATTCAGTTACCGGCATTCCTCGCGCGTCAGACTGACCTGGTAGAAGCCATGGCGAAAACCGGCGCGGTTATCAACATCAAAAAACCGCAGTTCATCAGCCCAGGGCAGGTGGGCAACATCGTGGATAAATTCCGCGAGGGTGGCAATGAACAGGTGATTTTGTGCGATCGTGGCAGCAACTTTGGTTACGACAACCTGGTTGTGGATATGCTGGGTTTTAATGTCATGAAGCAAGCCTCTCATGGCGCGCCGGTGATTTTCGACGTTACCCATGCGCTGCAATGCCGCGACCCGTTTGGTGCTGCATCTGGCGGACGCCGTGCTCAGGTGGCTGAGCTGGCGCGTGCCGGTATGGCGGTCGGGATTGCCGGGCTGTTTATTGAAGCGCATCCGGAGCCGAACAGCGCCATGTGTGACGGTCCTTCCGCGTTGCCGCTGGATAAACTGGAGCCGTTCCTGCAACAGATGAAAGCCATTGATGATCTGGTGAAAAGTTTTCCTGAGCTGGATACCAGCAACTGATTTTTCGTCAGACGTAAAAAAACCGCCGATTGGCGGTTTTTTTTATGCGCAGAGCAAAGTTATTTGTACAAATCGGCACCGATGGTGTAGTGGTCGCCTTTTTCCTGCCACTCTCTGGTGATGTGGTAGAACTTGGCACCTTTCTTCGCTGCCTGTTTGGCCACTTCTTCAGAGATATCGGTCGGGCTGCTGAAACTGCCGCGCAGAGTAATGGAGTCAAACGGTGCCATCTGTGCTGCCGTTGCGTTATTCAGTTCCTGAATTTTGGTGCCGTCAGGCATGGTGACACTGTAACGTGGCCCAACAGAGGAGGACTGCGTTTGGAAGAAATTACCCACCTTGTCACTCAGGCTGGAAGAGGTTGCTACGCCGGGGATTTCCACTTTGGACGCCGCTGCGCCGCCAGCGGCAATTGCCGCTTTACCGGCTTCTGAGTCGGCTGGGATGGCGTCTGGGCTTTGCACCTGGCGTTTCGCTGCATCTTTCTTGTAGACGAACGCAGTGATGGACTGTGTCGCGCCGCTGGAGTTGATATCAACCTGACGCACAATATAGAAGGAATAAGCATTCTTCTCTTTGGCGGCTTTGCCAATGGCTTCATTGACTTCCGGCTGATTGCCAAAGTAACCGGTGACCGTAACGGTGTCATACGGTTCCAGACGCACCGCTTCATCTTTCGGTAACTCTTTTACGCCACTGAATTCGCGGTGAGAGGTATCTTTAACTGCGGCTGGGGCGTCTTTTTTATACAAATCGACGGTGACCTGCCAGCGGCCACCATTGACTTCGGAGCTACCCTGAATATAAAACGCGGCGGCTCCTCGCTCATCGGCCTTTTTAGAGGCATCGGCCGCTGCTTCGTAAATCGCGTCATAACGACCGAAAAAGGTGATGCGTTCAAAGGGCTGCAATGATTGTGCTTTTTCTGGCGTAAGTTCCTGCGCAGCCTGCGCCGAAAACGCTACTATTGATAAAAGAGTGGATGCAACAACGCTAGTTTTCAGCTTCATAAAAAATCCTTTCGCCTGACGCAATTCGGTAAATACGTACCAAGCCGTTTTCTGTTGTAGCCGCTGATTATGGCACGGAACCTGACGTTATGCCTCTGCATTTTAAGCCAAATCCCGTAAAACCACGGTGTTAATAATGGAAGAAAAGAAAAATGGAAATAATCACTATTAATAACCTAATTCCTATCATAAATGATATTTATCAGAATTAGCCTGGTTAACAAGGCGTTAACAGTGGCTTTTTGTGAGATGGTTCGAAACATTGATATGGTAATAATGATAGAAAAATCTGTTTTAGCTGTGATTTTTAACCATGAATAGGCATCGTAACCTGCCAAAATTCTGCTTTTAGAACTTAATGGTTTTAGCGGTGGATCATTAATTCCATTTTAAGTAGGTTATAAAGGGACTTATCGTTATTGCCGAGGGTGCTGGCAACGGCGACAAGTTAGTTTTTAGGTGATTGACACAACCATATAAAACCTTCGTGACAACGAAAAGGGATTCACAATGCGTATTGGTGTACCAAAAGAGAGGTTGGCCAATGAAGCCCGTGTCGCAGCCACGCCAAAAACGGTGGAGCAACTGCTGAAATTGGGTTTTGAGGTCGCCGTTGAGCGTGGAGCTGGGAAACTCGCCAGCTTTGAGGATGAGGCTTACGAGCAAGCTGGCGCGACGATTCTGGATACGGCGGCTGTCTGGCAGAGCGATATCCTGCTCAAGGTTAACGCCCCGCTGGATGACGAAGTGGAATGGACCCGTGCCGGTAGTACGATTATCAGCTTTATCTGGCCAGCCCAGAATCCAGCTCTGCTGGAAACGTTGGCGGCGCGCCAGGTAACGGTATTGGCGATGGATTCCGTTCCCCGTATTTCACGCGCCCAGTCTATGGATGCGCTGAGTTCGATGGCGAATATTGCAGGCTATCGTGCGATTGTTGAAGCCGCGCATGAATTCGGTCGTTTCTTCACCGGGCAGATCACGGCGGCAGGTAAAGTCCCTCCGGCTAAGGTACTGATTATTGGTGCCGGTGTGGCTGGCCTGGCGGCGATTGGTGCGGCAGGCAGCCTGGGTGCCATCGTGCGTGCATTTGATACCCGCCCGGAAGTGAAAGAGCAGGTTAAAAGCATGGGTGCCGAGTTCCTGGAACTGGAATTCGAAGAAGAGGCTGGCAGCGGCGATGGCTACGCTAAAGTGATGTCCGAAGCCTTTATCAACGCTGAAATGGCGTTGTTTGCCGCGCAGGCGCAAGAGGTGGACATTATTGTCACCACGGCACTGATTCCAGGCAAACCGGCTCCACGCTTGATCACCAAAGAGATGGTGCAGAGCATGAAGCCCGGCAGTGTGATTGTCGACCTGGCGGCCCAGACCGGTGGCAACTGCGAATTGACCGTCGCGGATCAGGTCACGGTGACGGAAAATGGTGTGAAAATCATCGGTTATACCGATCTGCCGAGTCGCTTGTCGACGCAATCTTCACAATTGTACGGCACCAATCTGGTGAACCTGTTGAAGCTGCTGTGCAAAGAGAAAAACGGCGAGATCGATATCGATTTCGACGATAACGTCATCCGTGGCGTGACGGTCATCAAGTCTGGCGAAATTACCTGGCCGGCACCGCCGATTCAGGTTTCCGCTCAGCCGCAGCAGGCAAAACCCGCCGCCGCCGCTGTCGCACAGCAGGACGCTAAACCCGCGTCGCCCTGGAAAAAATTCATTTTCATCGCTATCGCTATCGTGCTGTTTGGCTGGCTGGCAAATGTGGCACCGAAAGAGTTCCTGTCGCACTTCACCGTATTCGCATTGTCTTGCGTGGTGGGGTACTACGTGGTCTGGAATGTCAGCCACGCACTGCATACGCCGTTGATGTCGGTCACCAATGCTATTTCCGGCATCATTGTGGTGGGCGCGTTGTTGCAGATCGGGCATGGTGGATGGGTGTCCTTTTTCTCCTTCATCGCTGTGCTGATCGCCAGCATCAATATTTTCGGCGGATTTACCGTCACTCAGCGTATGCTGAAAATGTTCCGCAAGAATTAAGGGGTAACGGATGTCTGGAGGATTAGTAACGGCAGCATACATCGTTGCTGCAATTTTGTTTATTTTCAGCCTGGCTGGCTTATCCAAACACGAGACGTCCCGTCAGGGGAACATTTTCGGCATCAGCGGGATGACCATTGCATTGTTAGCGACCATTCTGGGGCCGAGCGCAGGCAACGTGGGGTGGATTATCGCGGCGATGGTGATTGGTGGCGCTATCGGCGTGCATCTGGCTCGTAAGGTGGAAATGACCGAGATGCCGGAGCTGGTGGCGATTCTGCACAGTTTTGTCGGTTTTGCTGCGGTGCTGGTCGGTTTTAACAGCTTTATCGGCGAAGGCGATATTGCTGACCCGATCATGGAAAATATCCATCTGACCGAAGTGTTTCTGGGTATTTTCATCGGTGCTGTGACCTTTACCGGCTCGATCGTTGCGTTTGGTAAGCTGCGTGGTTTGATCTCATCCAAACCGTTGATGCTGCCTAACCGTCATAAGTTGAATCTGCTGGCTTTGGTATTGTCATTCCTGTTGTTACTGGTGTTCGTCAAAACTAACAGTGTGGCGATGCAAGGGTTTGCCCTGTTGCTGATGACGCTGATTGCGTTGGCGTTTGGTTGGCATCTGGTGGCGTCTATTGGTGGTGCGGACATGCCGGTGGTGGTTTCCATGCTGAACTCCTATTCCGGTTGGGCCGCGGCGGCGGCGGGTTTCATGCTGAGCAACGACCTGCTGATCGTTACCGGTGCGTTAGTGGGGTCTTCTGGTGCCATTCTGTCCTACATTATGTGTAAGGCGATGAACCGGTCGTTCATTAGCGTCATTGCCGGTGGTTTTGGTACAGATGGCTCTTCGACTGGCAGTGATGATGCGGTTGGCGAACATCGCGAAACCACCGCGGAAGAGGTGGCCGAGCTGCTGAAAAACTCCACGTCGGTGATCATTACGCCGGGATACGGTATGGCAGTGGCACAAGCACAGTATCCGGTGCATGACATTACTGCCAAACTGCGTGCTCGTGGTATCAACGTGCGTTTCGGTATTCACCCGGTTGCCGGACGTTTGCCAGGACATATGAACGTTCTACTGGCGGAAGCCAAGGTGCCTTACGACATCGTGCTGGAAATGGATGAAATCAATGATGATTTCGTCGATACCGACACCGTGCTGGTGATTGGTGCCAACGATACCGTCAACCCGGCGGCACAGGAAGATCCACATAGTCCGATTGCGGGTATGCCGGTGCTGGAAGTGTGGAAGGCGCAGAACGTGATTGTGTTCAAGCGTTCGATGAATACCGGCTACGCTGGTGTGCAGAATCCGTTGTTCTTCAAAGAAAATACCCAGATGCTGTTTGGCGATGCCAAAGAAAGCGTCGAAGCGATTCTGAAAGCACTATAAGCCTGAATCCCGCCAGAAGACGGCGGTTGCAGAAACACAACGGGGGCCGTCTGGCCCCCGTTGCTATTTGATGATGGTAAGCGTGCCGGACGTCAGGCGCTTTCATCCGGGTTATCGGCCTCTCCCTGTAGCGTTACCGGCGAGACGAAATCGTCCGGTTTGATAGCCAACAGGTCGCACTTCAGGTGGTCAATGACATGTTCCACCGTATTGCCGATAAAGGCAGCAGACAATCCGGTGCGCCCCAGTGACCCCAGCACCACTACGCCAGCCTGCAAATGTTCGGCCAGGTCGGGGATGACTTCTTCTGGTAGCCCTTTCTCTACGTGGGTAACGCGTTCGTCCAGGTTGAATTTCTGTCGCAGAGATTTCATTGCCAGCAGATGCTGACCACGAATGGCACCGTTGTAAACGCCGGGATCGAAATCCGGTAACTCGATAGCGATATTGATGGGGGTGACTGGATAGGCACCGACCAGATGAACCTCGGTCTGATTGACCTGACGGGCCAGGTCCAATGCTTCCGACACCAGTTTGATATTAAGTGGATCGTGATACGGGTCTTCGCTAGCCAGATTCACGGCCACCAGCGCACGGCTGTCTTCCGGCCACGGCTGATCTTTTACCATCCACACCGGGCAGGGGCACTTCCGTAGCAACTGCCAATCGGTGGGGGTAAAAATCACCGCTTCCAGCCGGTCGTGCTGATGAGCCATTTTGAGCAATAAGTCGTGCTTTCCGGCGATCACCTCCTGAATAATGGCTTCATAAGGTTTGTTATGCCAGACCACCTTGATATCAATAGTGATTCCTGCATCAAGATAGTATTTACACTGCTCCGCAATCCATTCGGTTCGTTGGGCGATAACCCCTTGTCTCATCTCGGTTCTTTCGTCCGGAGAGAGCAGGGTGGTCATTTCGTAGGAAAAGTCGTAGATAGGCAAAAATGCCTTGATACGGCCACCAAGTCGCTGGACCAGATAGACGGCCCGCCGCAACGCGGGCTGGTCATCCTGATTGGGGTCAATAGCTACCAGTAAGTTCTGATACTTCGCCATAGCTCCTCCTGTTGGCTGTCACTCTGCAGCCTGCCCGTTAAGAGTAACGCAAGGAAATCGCTTTGAACAACTGGTGATGAAGACCGGATCAACAATTCAGAGCAATCATTGATCCAGTCAGGGAGAGGGGGTGTTACGCTTTGCTACGTGACGTACCGGCTAACTCAGCCAGCGTTTCGATATTCTCGATGGTGATGTATTTGCCTTTTACCGCCAGCATCCCGCTTTTCTGGAATCGGCCAAGCAGACGGCTGATGGTTTCCACCGTCAAACCAAGGTAGTTGCCGATGTCGCCACGAGTCATGGTCAGGCGGAATTCACGAGGTGAAAAACCACGCTGAGCAAAACGGCGAGACAGGTTGTAGATGAACGCCGCCAGACGCTCTTCGGCGTTTTTCTTCGATAACAGCAGGATCATGTCCTGATCGCCGCGGATTTCGCCGCTCATCAGCCGCATCATCTGCTGACGCAGGTTGGGCATTTTGCCGGACAGGTCATCCAGCGTTTCAAAGGGAATCTCGCACACCATCGACGTTTCCAGCGCCTGCGCAAAGCTCGGGTGCTGGGCATTGCCGATGGCGTCAAATCCAACCAGGTCACCGGCCAAATGGAAACCGGTGATCTGTTCATCACCCTGTTCGGTGATGGTGTAGCTTTTGATGGTGCCTGAGCGGATGGCGTACAGCGATTTCAGCTCATCGCCGGCCTTGAACAACGCCTGCCCTTTCTGGATGGGTTTTTTCCTTTCGATGATGTTGTCGAGCTGGTCAAGTTCATGCTCGTTCAGCGTGAAAGGAATACACAGTTGGCTGATGCTGCAGTCCTGACAATGGATTGCACAACCGCCAGACTGAATGCGTCGGATTATTCGCTTTTCAGGAATCATAGACTTTACTCAGGCGATAATTGATATCGGTCAATTTTAACAGCTTTTATTGGGTCTGATAAGCTCTGCTATCTCCGGAACTGACTAATAAATAGTGAGCTTATTAATATTTTTACCATCACATTCGGATTTTTACCCTGGCGCTACGCTAACCTCGGTAACTTAATGGCTGGTATTGAATAAATTCTGCTGCGGCAAATACCCTTCATGCGTTAATAACCATTGTTTGCGATGAATGCCGCCAGCATAGCCGGTGAGCGCACCTTGTGCGCCGATGACGCGATGGCAGGGAACCACGATACTGATGGGGTTGGCACCATTTGCCAGACCAACCGCACGGGCGGCACCCGGTTGCCCGAGCCTGGCAGCTAGCTCACCATAAGTTATTGTACTACCACAGGATATCGTGCGAAGAGCCTGCCATACCTGGCGCTGAAAATCTGTCCCGGCGGCGGCAACTGGCAACGTTTCTATGCTATGCAGCTCGCCAGCAAAATAGGCGTGCAGAGTATCAGTTAATCCACCAGGATTACCACAGGCTTTTAACACGAATGGATCATTGCGATAACGCTTATTGAGCGATTGATATAATTTTTCTTCATATTCACACCATTCCACCGCCCTTAAGTGATAATTCTCATCGGCAATTAATAATAAATCCCCAATGGGGGTAGGTAATGTGTCAAATAAGAATGTCTGCATAAATATCGTGTTGTGAAACGTCGGTCAATTAAGACAACGTGATAACCTGATTTAAGCGTGGGCAGCATTGTCGCTTTAATAGCGCCGTCTGTCACATAAAAACTGCATGATTTTTTCAGGAAAATGACGGAGTCGACGAGGGGGAATGGCTGTCGACTCCGGTTATCGAGGCGGTTAGGATGAGGCGAGTTTTTGCAAGGTAGTCAACTGGTTGACGGCATCCTGCATGGCATCCATACCTCTGGCAAGATCTTTCAAATTATTCAGATTGGCGCTCATCTTGGCCCGATCCTTATCGGTTTCAGCGCTCATGTCTGCGATTTGATTTGCCGCCGAGATGCTTTTATCCGCCATCTGCGTTGTTGTCGTTACCGTCTGCTGTGCGATGGCTCGGATATGCGCAATGGTTTCAACGGCTTCGTTGATGCTGTGCGTTGTGGCGTCCACCTGCTCTTTGGAGGAGCTAGCCAGTTTGCGTACCTCATCGGCTACCACGGCGAATCCCCGGCCTGCCTCGCCAGCACGAGCGGCTTCGACTGCCGCATTCAGCGCCAGCAGATTGGTTTTATCCGCAATAGCATTGATACCACTGGTGATATGACTGATGCCTTTTGAGATTCGCTCCAGGTCGTTGAGGCCGGTTTCCAGCCGTGATTGCGCTTCCTGAGTTTTTGAGGCGGATTCGCTAATTGCGCGAATACTGGCTTGAGCCACATCCAGTGTTTCGCTTTGTTGTAGTGTCGCCTGTTCCAACTGTGGCATGGCCGTTAACAAAGGAGCCAGTGCCTGCTCGTAATCGACGACCTGCTTGACGACGGTAGACTGAATATCGTGCAGGGCTTCCCAACGCCGTAACGCGCGCTGGGCGTAGTGTCCGGCATAGGCAGCGTATTCAACCGGGAAATGCGTCATCGCTTTTACGTCTCGACTGAAGAATGCCAGCGCCGATAGTGTCTGATTAATCGGTACGCCCAGAATCTCCCCAAAACTGGAAAACCCTGCCGCAGGGATGTGCTCAAAGAAATGGGCCCGATCCAGGTTGGTGTTGCCCGCCCGGCGCAATACGCAGTCATTGAGCAGAACAAGATCAGGTTTGCCATATTGCGACATGAATTGTTGCCAGTCGCGCTCGGTCGTGGCGATAAAATCCGTTGATTGCATAAGATACAGACGGTCGCCAAATTCCAGGTCGCAGAAAAACGCAATGCGATCTTCTTTAATTGATGCAACAGAGCGGACGAAGAACTCGTCATTAACCTTAACGGCAAAGGTTTTTCCTGTCAGATGTTGACTGATCTGATCGGGCGGGCAACGTAAGCATGAGGCGATAGCCTCAATGATGGGCTGTTCGTGGCCGTTAGCGTCAAAGACGGATTTAACGGTGCGGGCGACCGGGTCAGCTTCGGCAACCAGCCAGCTTTGTTGTGTTGGATTAAAATTCTGGCTCTTAAACGGTGCAAAGGATTTACCGGGTGCCATCTGGCAGAACACAATCACCGCCTTCCCCTGTAGCACGGTGTTATCCGCACCAATGTAGGTTCCGCTGAAGTCCAACCGCCCGCCCGCCGCCCCGCCAATGGTGAGGCAGGGGAAACGGCGGCAGGCATACCAGGCCTGCATCAGGAAGCCTTCCGAAGCGGCCAGGCCGTCGCAATAAATCAGTGCGAACGTGTTGTCCGAGGAGAGCGGCATACTGACGTCAATGCGCTCTAGTTCCCGTCTGATCGCATCGACTCTGACGCGGGCATTGGGTTTATCATGCATGTGCAAGTCCACCAGATGCACTTCGTGTTTGGCGATCAGCGTCTGGGGCATCCACAACCAACTGCCATAAGGGCCGTTCATGTCGCAATACGTGGAATTATTGCGCTGGCTGCATAATGCGCCGGTGGAGGAGAGGGTAATGACGGTGCGATGGGGGGCGGAGAAACGTTGCCAGGCGCGATTGACCTCCGAAAAATGCGCTTCAGGTGGCACAAATACCAGCAGTAGCCCTGGCTTGGACGGTAATCCGAGGGCTGACAGTGAGGTAGGTAAAGCGTCACAGCGATAGGCCCCACGTGCAGGGCGGTTCCTTTTTAAACCTGGAATTGCGATACGATTCAGGAAAGATGACATGATATCCCCACTCCCTATATTTAAATTAATCTAATGGGAATCCTGAATTCATCCTAAGGGATGCTATCAGGTCAGAGGGTGATCGCGATCACCCACTTATGCGTCGAATAAGCAAGAAATGTATTTCCGTGTGAGGGATCACACCGGTTGTTTTCATGCCGTTATTCCGCTAGCTAGCCGATGGATTACAATAATTAACAAGTAAAAATAATGTAGACTATCTAATGATAGTAGACCCAAAATAATTCGGGTTTCAGGAAAGCCAATACACCTGCAACGTGAAATATGACGGGTATAGAGGAAGGATAGCGCTGAAACCGGTGAGGCAGGGGTAAACGAAAAACAGCCAACATCATAACAACCGAATTGCGGTAAAAATTGACGCTATCACGCTGATAAAAAAGCGATTCGATATATATAGTGTTATCAGGGGATGGTTCATATCAAAAAATCAGGCGTATTGGAGAGAAAAAATGACGAAAAGCGTGATAACGAAAGGACTGTACGGCTTGTTACTGGTGATGCCACTCTATGGTTTTGCTGATAACAGCAATCCGGATCTGATAGCAGGGTATACCTCACAGCAACTGGCCGATGCACTGCCGACGGTCGTCGATGGTTTAAAGCGGTTGAAAGTGGAGGTGGATGCGAAAGAGCATTCGGTACAGACGGAGTATGTGGATACCGTCACCAAGCGTAAGGCGCTGGTAACCATTTATACGCCACCCCTGGCTAACGGGCAGACAGTGGCTGGTGACAGCGAACTGGATTCCGTGGTTGCCAGCTCTGAGAAAGAGATGTTGCGCCAACGCATCCGGCCGGAAAAAAAGGACCTGGTTGCTGACGGTTCACCCACGTTTCGTTGCCTGTTGACGATTTTGAATGACCAGGTGGTTCATTCACTGTGCTCCGCTGTGGTGAAAGGCCGTATTGTTGAAATTCAGCCAGTGACGCTGGTGGATAACAAAATGTTTGAGCCAGCGCAGCAGCGTCAGGCCAGCGCGACGCTGGCGATAGGGAAAAGCTTGCTGGCGGCAAAATAGTCACACCTGTGTCCCGCTGTTTAGCCCTTGCCTTCCGGCAGGGGCTTTTTGTTGATCATCAGATCTCGATGTAAATTAATCATTCGTGATTAAAATAAAGCATTTTATTATATAAAGTGTGACTAATGTCACGTGATTTTGCTAAAAAAACATCATTCTGTTCCGATAAGATAAAAATATCTGTCGCCTTTATCGCGGCGTCTTCCACCTGTCGGAGAAGCAAGGATGAGTGTGTTTGGGAATTATGTTCGAAATTTAAAGATCGCTCACAAGATGTATGGCGGATTTGGCATTGTGCTGCTGTTGGTTATTCTGGCTTCAGCATTTAGCTCAGTTCGTTTTTTTATGATTCAGGACTTGTATGTTAAAAGTTCCGTTATGAATGAAATGGGGAACTTTATTGATCTTACCCGAATTGCCCGTATTAAATTCACCTACACACTTAATAATGACAACCTCAATAATCTGAATAAATACCTTGCGCAGGCTCGCCAGCTCAATGAAAAAGCCAACGCACTACGTTGGGATGCAACGTATCAGGGCGATTTTAGCAATGTGGCGCAGGACTTTACGGAATACGCCAAAAATATTGAGCAAGTCAAAAACAGTGTCGATAGCATGAATGATGTCACGAAAGAGATCGCCGCGCTTGACCAGAAAGATCCCCTGAGCGATGCACTGTACACCAGCTCTAACGATATCAATGTATTACGGCAGTATCATCAGGCCAGCGTACTCTACACGCAACTGGTGGACAAAGTGCATTTGTTGCAAAAAGAAGGCAGCGAGGCGGCATTTAAGTCGATGCAGGGCGGGTATGAACAGGCAAAAAAAGCCTTCGATAACCTGAATGGATTGCTCCCTGCGGAGGCTAAAAATAGCGTCATCGAACTCGGTAACCGAATTGAGCGCTATAACCAGAGTGGTGTGAAATATAACGACAAGCTCAATCAGTTGAGAACGTCTGACTCCGCGCTCAGGGCGACCGGGGACAAGCTGATTAGCGATATCGATGGCATTCTCAAAAAAATCGGCGTTCGTAACAACGATATTATTGATAACTCGGTGCTCCAGACGGTTATTTCCGGCATAGCGGCTGTCGTGCTGGGGTTATTCATTGCCTGGTCCGTCACCCGCCAGATTACCCGACCGGTGATCGCCAATCTGAAACTGGCAGAGAAGATAGCCGACGGTGACTTGTCGGCCAGTGTGGTGGTGGAACGGCATGATGAGCTGGGGCAATTGACTCAGGCGATGATGTCGATGACGGAAAAGCTACGCCATTTGATTGCTGATATCCGCCATAGTGTTTACAGCGTTGCCAACGCATCGTCAGAGATTGCCGCTGGCAACAACGACTTGTCATCACGTACCGAACAGCAGTCGGCAGCGATCGTGGAAACCGCCGCCAGTATGGAACAGCTGACCGCCACGGTGAAAAACAACGCCGACAATGCGCGACATGCCAGCCAGATTTCCGAACAGGCTTCCGGTAACGCCAATCGTGGCGGTGAGATCATCCACAAGGTGATCCAGACGATGGATGATATTTCGGGGAGCTCGAAAAAGATTTCCGATATTACCTCCGTCATCAACAGCATTGCGTTTCAAACCAACATCCTGGCGCTGAACGCGGCGGTGGAAGCCGCGCGAGCCGGTGAACAGGGGCGTGGTTTTGCGGTGGTGGCCGGGGAAGTGCGTAATCTGGCGCAACGCAGTTCCCAGGCGGCCAAAGAGATTGAAGGGCTGATCTCAGAATCGGTGAGCCGGGTGAATACCGGGACGGTGCTGGTGTCGGATTCGGGCAGTGCGATGGATGACATTATGGCATCCGTCAAACGGGTTCACGACATCATGGGCGAAATCGCCTCGGCGTCGGATGAACAGAGCCGCGGCATCGCGCAAATAGGTGCAGCGGTATCGGAAATGGATACCACCATTCAGCAGAATGCTTCAATGGTGCAGGAATCGTCTGCGGCAGCGAACTCGCTGGAAGACGAGGCGGCGAAACTGTCACGGATGGTGTCGGTATTCCGCCTGTCATCACAGGATGAACCCGCGCTTGCTACCCACCCGCGCATGGCGGACAACAAGGCGAAGATAGCGGATCGCAACGTTCGTCCTGCCGCGTTACCGGCCGGTCGTTCAGACAGTTCGTCAGCGGATAATTGGACGACGTTCTGAGCCGACATATTTGCTATGACACAGAAAAACGGCAGGCCCTGGTGGCCTGCCGTTGTGTTTGGGGATGATGCGCTGAACGCTAAATGCGATCCCGCATTAGCGATGTCTGTGGGGCTTAACGCAGATTCTGCGGGAAATTGTCCGGCAGGTCGCTGGCCGGGCAATTGATCACGTTGTTATCGTCTTCACCGCAGTCGCGCACAAAAGTAATGGTAGCGAATTCGTCAATCACTTCAGTCGGGTAGGCCGGGCCTGCCGCACGATAAGACTCCATCAGCGGAATATGGTCGTTCTGGAAGCAGACGGTTTTTTCCGGGTTATTGATAACCCAACGGGGGAAGAAAATGGTGCCGTGGAAAATCCGATCGCCCAGATTGATGATCAGGCTCACGTCGGTGCCGGTCGGTTCCGTCCAGGACACCTTGTAGACGTCGCGGGCGACGCGGGCGATAAACACCGCCTGATCCTTCACCCAGCGATTACCCACAATGCCGCTGTGAATGCGGTAATCCAGCGTGTTGCCATTTTTCACGTAGATCTCGTAATTCCAGCCATTGTCGTAGGTGTAGACCAGATGTTTTCCCACAAAACCGCTGAGATCCTGTTTGTCGAAGCTACTCATACTGTTTTCCTTTTGTTGACTGATAACCTGTCCCGATAGGTTCTTTTACTTGCCATGTTGGCCCAGGACCGGGTTTGAACGCCTCACGTACTCCGTGTACGCTCCGGGTTCTCCGCGCTGTCTGTGTCCAAACGGGCGACGCCTATTGGGATAGGGTGTTAACGGGAGTATAAAAGCGAATTAAGTTGATGAATAACGCTGTTTTTAGTGCTAATTAATTCAATAATTAGATGAATTGAGGCGATGGCCGAACGATACACCCGTTACACAGAGGCAGACTGAAGCATGATGTTGACGAAAACCACACTGGAACAATGGACGCTGCTACAGGCGGTGGTGGAGCTGGGGGGCTTTGCCCCGGCGGCGCAGGCGTTTAATCGCAGCCAATCGTCGGTCAGTTATCAATTGTCGTTGATGCAGGAACGGTTGGGGGTGGCGCTGCTGGCGCCCTCTGGACGTAGAACGGTGTTGACGGCACAGGGGCAGCAATTGCTGGCGCAGGTGATGCCGTTGCTAAACGCCTTTCAGGCGCTGGAGTCGCGAGCGGAAGTACTACAGCGTGGCGGACGCGCCAGAATCGATCTGGTGGTGGACAGTATTTTCCCCAAAGCCACGCTGTTTGGCGCGCTGCGCACCTTTCAGTCTCGCCATCCGCATACGCAGGTGCATCTGATGGAAGTGCTGCGCAGTGAAAGCCGGGCGCAACTGGCGGATCGTCAGGCGGATATCTGGCTGATTTCCCGGCCGTGGGAAGGCATTAACCGGGGACGATTATTGATGGAAATGGCGTTTGTGGCCGTCGCACGGGCTGAACATCCGTTGCACCAGCTTGCCACGCCATTGTCGTTTCAGGATCTCGCGGCGTATCCGCTGATTGAGATCATCGACCGGCAACAGCAAAAAGACAGTCTGCGTAAGCCAGCCAGCGCCGAAAACTGGACGTTCACCACGGTCGAGGCGGCGATAGAAGCCGTCATGCACGGAGTCGGTTATGGCTGGATGCCGGAGGAGCGTATCGCGCCCTGGCTGGCTTCCGGCGAGCTGAAACCGCTGTCGCTGCCGCAGGGGGGGCGGCGTTTCACACCGTTGTATCTGGTGGTGGAGGAAGAGAAGCAGCCTTGTGATGAAGAGGTTGCCACCCTGGTGACATTACTGACGGACGCGGCAACCTCAGCCTGGAAAGTGACGTTGTCACCCTTATCTGCTGGCGATTGACGCTAAACGGCCGTCAGGCGAAGTAACGCGCTTTGAACGGCATCAATGCAGCACCAACCACGGAGGGGTCGTGCTGGATCTGGCTTAGCAACAACCGAGGGTACTGCGCGGCGAGGCCGTAACGTGGCGGCTGTTGGGTTGGCGGCACGTTGAGCAGCATGTCGCCCAGTGCCGTCGGCAGTTCACCGCCAAATACGATGGCGGCTGGGTCAATCACCGCCCGCAACGCATCAATCGCCCGGTTCAGGTATGGCCGGACCTCCGCCACCCAGTCGTTTACACCCGGCCATTGCGGGTCGAACTGCTGGCGCAAGGCGCTGACCCGCTGGATATCGACCCCGTGCGCATTAAGTCGCTTGAGCAGTTCGCCCAGTGCCGGGCGGGAGGGGAATTCTTGCTCGGTGTAAATGCGGCTGATCTCCCCGGCATTACCGAACGCGCCGGAAAAAGGCTGCCCATTGAGGATGAGCCCGGCACCAAACCCGTAATTAAACGACAGGTAACCGAAGGTGGGGTATTGCAACCCTGCACCCAGCACGGACTCGCCGATGGCACCGGTGGTGGCGTTGTTCTCCGTCCAGACTTCCAGATCAAACAGGGTTTCCAGTTCGTTTTTGAGATCCACCAGTGACCAATCACGCAGCGGTTCCGGCGTATTGAACAACCGCTTTTCTTCCATCAAATAACCGGCAATGGCAAACCCGATACCGATGACGGCCGACGCAGGAATAGCGCGGTGTTGCAGCACCTGGCGTACCCGTTCTTTCAGCGTAAACATCGCCCGCGTGCGGTCATTCAGCGCGATATCCAGCGTTTCTTCATGCACGACCTGACAACTGAAATCGCACAGGCAAAACGCCAACATATCCGTATTGACTGAAATGCCGATGCTGTAGCGCGCGGTGGGTGCCAGCTCCAGCGACGGGCTGGGTTTGCCGCGACCATGCACGACGCTTTCGCCCAGCCGCAGCAACCCGCGCTCCAACAGGTTGTCGATGATGCGGTGTACCGATGGCTGGGTGAGGTTGGTTAGCGGGGAAACCGCCGAGCGCATGATGGGCCGATGGCGGCGGACAATATCCAGCACCATACGTTCATTCACGGTAATGCTTTCGACGGTGTGAAGTATTGACCGCATCAGACGCGGGTTCCCGTGTGAGTATTCATGGTGTGCCGATCCTTTTTATAGTGCTAAATCGTGCGGTTAAATCCGAGCCAACAGCGCGTCAGCACGAATACTTGCCGTGTTAATTATTAAACGTATTGAATGATAATCAGGTCATTGCCGTGATACAACCCGAAAATAATCACCACAATATCGATAGCATAGAAAATTAAAAAATAATCACATTTATATCAGTGCATTAATTATCACCTTTGCATCCGCGCGCCTGCAATATATCTGTCACTATTATTATGCACAATGCATTATAAGTTGAATTCACAGCGTTTTCACCTGACTGAATATGACGCCTTACGACTCTCGGGAGACTGTGTAATGAGTAGGCTGGAAGTAGAGCGCGCCAGTGTGGCTTACGGTGATGTTCCTGTCCTGAAAGGGGTGTCGTTTAACGTTAATGAGGGTGAGTTTGTTACGTTGTTAGGGCCGTCCGGGTGCGGCAAAACCACGTTGCTGCGCGCCATTGCCGGTTTTGTTCCCCTGGATGGCGGGCATATCCGCATCGGTGGCCGGGAAATGAACGGACTGGAACCGGAAAAACGCAATACGGCGATGTGCTTTCAGTCTTATGCGCTGTTTCCCCACCTGACGGTATCGGAAAACATCGCCTTTGGGCTACAACAGCGCAACATACCGCGGGAGACGTTAAGCCACCGGGTTGTTGAAACCGCGCTAACCGTGGCGCTGGCGGGGCATCTGGATAAATTACCCACCCAGTTGTCGGGCGGTCAGCAGCAGCGGGTGGCACTGGCGCGATCTATGGCGGTACGCCCGGATGTGATGCTGTTCGACGAACCGTTGTCCAATCTGGATGCCCGATTACGAGAGCAACTGCGGTTGCAGATCCGTGCGTTGCAACGTAAGCATGGCTTTACCGCGGTTTATGTGACGCACGATCAGGCGGAGGCGCTGGCGATGTCCGATAAGGTTGTCGTGATGCACGGCGGCAGCGTGATTCAGTCTGGCACCCCGCAGGAGATTTACCACCGGCCAGTTAACCGCTTTGTGGCCGATTTTATCGGCACCGCCAACATTATGGTGGGGACGGTGACGGTACGGGATGAGGCCGCAGGGCAGTATCGGGTCACTACTGCACTGGGCGAGTTCATGGTGGAATCGGATGAACCGCCAATGCACTCTCGGGTCTATCTCTGTTGGCGGCCGGAAAACGCCAGCCTGCTGTCGTTGCCTGCGGTGGGGCAGAATATCTTTTCACTGCGGGTTAAGCGCCAGACCTTTCTCGGCAATCTGACCGATATCGAAGGTTGCTATCAGGATGTCGACAACGTTTATTACCGTATCCAACTTCTGGGCTATCAGCCACTGTTGGAAGGTGAAACCTACTATTTCTCACTGGCACCCGGCGCGTTGCGATTCTTGCGTGAAGCGGTGGCGGCATGAGGTCGTCATTGATGGCTTACCTGATGCTGCTGCCGGGGCTGGGTATCATCGTACTGGCAATGGGCGCGGTGCTGTGGATGGCGCTTTCCCAATCGCTAGGATTCTTCAATTTTGCCGGTGATAGCGGGTTATCGCTGCGCTTCTGGCAAACCATGTTGACCGACGAACAGCTGTGGCGCGCTTTTTTCTATTCGGCGCGCATTGCACTGTTCAGTGCATTACTGTCGGTGGCGCTGGCCTACCCATTGGCACTCTGGCTACGTAAACCGTTTCCGGGGGCGGTGACCCTGCGCGCGTTGCTAAAAGCACCGTTGCTGGTGCCGGGGCTGACCGCCGCGTTTCTGTTCGTCAATTTCATCTCTTATCAGGGTTTTCTCAATCTGGCGATGCTGCGATTAGGGCTGACGGAACGGCCGATTCGTATGCAAAACGACGCCAGCGGCATCGGTGTCATTCTGTTGCAAGTCTGGAAACAGATGCCGTTTGCGTTGCTGCTGCTAAGTGGTTCGGTACAGGCCATCGGCGAAACGCTGTTGGAGGCGGCCCGCAATCTTGGCGCGGGTGCCTGGGTCCGCTTTCGCCGCATTGTACTGCCGCTGACGCTACGGGCGTTGCAGACGTCGATGATGCTGATCTTTATCGGTGCCGCCGGTGATTTCTCCTTTCAGTCTGTCGCCGGGCCGGTCAACCTCAATTCTCTGTCGCAATTGATGCTACGCGTGCAGCAGTCCGGCGCGGAAGGCTGGAATCAGGCAGCCGTGGTGGCGGTGATGCTGATGCTGTTGTCGCTGGTGGGGGCCGGGTTACTGGCGGTGGCGACCCGTGAAGCCGTGAACGGGATGAGGAGGTAACGATGCAACAGGCTGTGATTGACCGACTCAACTACCTGCTGGTGGCGGTAATCCTGCTGTTAGGGACCGTTTGGCTGATTCTGCCGTTTGCCATGGCGGTGCTGTGGTCATTGGTGGATCCCTCTCACCCGTGGGCGTATCCGGATGTCTTTCCGCCAGTATTATCGTTACTGCGCTGGGGGGAGTTATGGCGCAACACCTCGCTGCCCGAGGCGCTATTACACAGCTATCTGTTGGCACCGATGGTGACGCTGACCTGTCTGTTACTGGCGATGCCGACGGCCTATGCGTTTGGTCGGTTGTCGTTCCCCGGTAAGGGCGTGGCTCAGGTGCTGACGCTGCTGCCCATTGTCTTACCGGGGTTTGTGGTTGCCGTCTTTTTCTCCTCATTGCTGACGCAACTGGGGGTGTATTCGCGATTCATGGGGATCTTTCTCGGCCATACGGTGTTGTTTCTGCCGTATGCCATCCGCATTTTGAGCGTTTCTTTCAGTCAGGTCCGGCAGGATCTGGTGGATGCGGCGCGCAATCTGGGGGCCTCCAGGCGGGAAGTCTTCCGGGTCGCTTACTGGCCTGCGCTACAGTCCGGGGCGATGGCGGCGATGATCATGGTGTTCATTCTGTCCATCGAAGAGTTTTCCGTTTCCTACATTGTGGGCGCGCCCGACTTTATTACCGTGCCAACCATTCTGTATTCGTACCTGGGGTATAACTTTATTCGGCCCAACGCGGCAGTCGTGTCGCTGATTCTGGTCGTCCCCAACGTGCTGTTAATGCTGTTGATGGAGCGCTGTCTCAAAAATATTCCGGCGTCTACGTTCGTCAATAAGGGATAACGATGATGCTGCTTAACCAGTCAGGGGAATACTGCATGTTTACTCGACCCAAGCTATCCAGTCTGCGAAAGCTCGTGGCGCTGTCGGCACTGTTGCTGCCGTTGTACCCGGCGCAGGCGGCCGATCTGAATACGATGTCCTGGCAGGAAATAGAGGCACAGGCGCGTCAGGAAGGTCAGCTTACCTGGTTTAATTGGTACTATCAGGACCGGTTGCGCGACGAGGTGAAAGCGTTCGAGCAACAGTATGGCATTCGCGTCACCATTCCGGACGGCGAGGTGATGGCCAATATCAACAAACTGCTGGCGGAACAGCACCGTAAGCAAGGCGATATCGACGTGATCTCGGTGGGAGGCAGTCAGTTCGGCTTGTTGGACGGCCCCAAACTGTTCTGGGGGCCGCTCAAATCCCGTTTGCCGTCCGGTGATAAGCTGACCTATCAGATTGAAGGGGTTGATACGCAGGGCTACGCGGTGGCGTTCTGGGGCAACCAAACCGTGATTGCTTACAATTCAGCCCGTATCGACGCCGCCTCGCTACCGCATTCGTTGACTCAGTTTGAACAGTTTCTGGTGAAAAACCCCGGTGAATTCACCTTTAACGTAGAGAATGGCGGTTCTGGTCCGGCGTTCATCGAGTCCATCACCCGCACCTTGGTCACCGACGTGAACTACCGCGACGGCACCGCGTCACCGGCGGTGTTGCAACGGCTTGCGCCGTCCTGGCAGTGGTTCAACCGTTACAAAAGCAGCATGGTAATCAGCGCCTCCAACGCCGATAGCATTACCCGGCTGAATGCCGGTGAATTTAAGCTCGCTGCGTCATGGGAAGACTTGGTGCTTTCGCTGCAACGCAAAGGCGAAGTGTCGCCGGATATCAAATTCTACCTGCCTGACTTTGGTATGCCGGGCGGCGGTAATGTGGTAGCGATTCCGGCGAACGCCCGACACAAGGCGGCGGCGTTACTGTTCATCCATTGGCTGACATTGCCGGAAACGCAATTGCGCTTCCATTCGCAGTTCGGCACGGCACTGTTAGCACCGACAGGCGATGGCGGTCAGGCGGTGGATTCGCTCGATCGGTCACGCAGTTTTGCCTGGGCGGCCAAGCCGTTGGGCGACGAAATCAAAAAGCAGTTTATTCAAGACGTGATGCTGAAATGACATCACGCGGCCTGGTTACGACGTGCGAAAACCCTTTCCGGTATCCGTTACGGGCAAGGCCAGGCGCATTTTAAAGGCTACATATTTTCTTACTCAACACCGATGTATTGAAACACCAGGGAAACCATTATGACTGATGCGATAACTGATCGTCTTCGTCGTCACCGTGTAGTGAATGACGCGCTTATCGCCCACCGTGGCGCGTCGGCGCTGGCACCGGAAAATACGCTGGCCGCCATGCGTGAGGCGGCGAAACGGGGGGCGAAGTGGCTGGAGGTGGACGTCAAACTGACGCGGGATAGCCAGCCGGTGATCATCCATGATGACCGGGTGGACCGTACCACCAACGGGCGTGGCTGGGTCGCTGGCCTGACGCTGGAGGACATTCGTCGGCTGGAGGCGCGCGCGCATTTTGATGACGCATTTGCTGGGGTGACTATCCCCACATTGCAGGAGCTGATCGCGTGCGTGCTGGAGCTGGATATGGGATTACAGCTGGAGCTGAAACCGACGGCGGGTGACGATGTAGAAACGGCAGAGGTGGCGTTGACGGTGCTGAAATCGATGTGGCCTGCCAACCGTGACCGCCTGTTTCTGTCGAGTTTTTCCGTGCGCGCCATCCAGGCGGCGGCACGGCTGATGCCGGATGTGCCACGAGCGTTTGCCGTGGTGGTGCCGCCCAAGCGACCAGTGGCACTGTTGCAGGAAACGAACTGCCAGATTTTGCACTGCCTGTCGGACTTGCTGGATGACGATGCCCAGCACATCCTGGCGGACAGCGGCATCGAATACGCGGTGGCGATCGTCAATGACGCCGCACAGGCACAGCGTTTTCTCGACAATGGCGCGCAGACGATTTTGTCTGATATTCCCGATTTACTGGGGTGATAACCAATGTGGGTTGATAACCAAAGTGAATTGATAACAGGAGGAGGTCATGTCTGATCTGCAGTTACGCTTTGAGACTGCCAACATGGTCATGGAGGAAGCTGCGATGCTGGCGAGGCAGCTGTTTGCCCGACGTGACAGTGTGGTGGTGGAACAGAAATCCGCCAATGATTTTGTGTCGGATGCAGACCGGCAAGTCGAGCAGTTGATTCGCGACCGCCTGCGTGAGGCGTTCCCGCAGGACGCCATTCTGGGCGAGGAAATGGGCGGTGAGGTTGGTGAGAGCTTTTGGGCCATCGACCCGATCGACGGCACCACTAATTTTTTACGCGGTCTGCCGCTGTGGGGCATTTCCATCGGATACGTCGAAAATGGGCTGGCGATGGTCGGCACCATCGCATTGCCGATGTTGAACCTGACACTGTCAGCGGCGATCGGTTGTGGCGTATGGCGTAACGGGATGCCGTATCGCCGTCAGGTGCCGTTCAGCGAAGTTCGGCTGGTGGCACTGGGAGAAAGCAATAAATGGGCGGCGGCGGAAGTGGCAATGTTGGATGGCTACCTGCGCGACGAAGGCTGGGCGGTGGCGCGCTATCGCTGTGCTACGGTCGGGCTGGGGTTTGCTGCGCTGGGTTTTACCGACGGTTATGTGGAGAAAAATACCAGCATTTGGGACATCGCTGCTGGGGTGGTTATCTGCACGGAAGCCGGGCTGGTGGTGAAATATCGGGGAAGTTATGACGCCGGTGGGATGCATGTAGCGACGGCTATCCCCGACGTGCAACAGATAGTGGAACCGTTTTTTAGCCTGTGACGCGGCCCAAAAAAAGCACCGCCTGATAGGCGGTGCGGGAAGGGTGAAAATTCAGTCTCGTTACTTATTGATGAACGATCGTGGTTTTGGCGGCGTCGCGGCCAGCGCGGCTTGAATACGCATCGGGTTGAAGTAGTTGCGCATCAGTCGGATACGATGGTCATCGGTGAATTCATAGCGTATCGCCCAGTCGTAGCTGTAAGGCACGCGGGTTGATTTGGTGATCCCCTGCTGACTGCCGTAAGCCATCGCCTGATTGTCGCTGAAGAAGACTTTTTCCACCACTTCGCTACTGAACTCTACCGTTTGGCTCATCAGCGACCAGAAACGGGAGAAGCCTTCGTGGCCGTAGAACACGCCGGTATAAGGCACGTCCACCGGGCCGGTCATGTCCCATACCAGCTGTTCGCTCAGGCAGGCTAGTGCCATCGGCAGGTCGCCATCGGCATAGGCCTGACTCAGTTTCTCCAGCGTAGCCTGATTGTTGGAGAAGGTTACCGCCTGACTTTTGGCCTGGAAGCGTGGCGGCGGCGGCGGGGTATATTCGAACGTCGGCGCAGCGTGGTAGGCGTTGTCGCCGGGGAACGGGTGGGAGACAATCGCCCGGAAATCTTCACGCAGCGAGCCCATCGCCATCACCGCCGGGGTGAGTTTTAACGGTCGACCGGACAGTGCCAGTTGCAAGTTTTCCAGCAGCTCGCTGTAGCGACGGTTGAAACGCACAATCGCCTTGTGCAACTCGCCTTCCGGATAGTCGCTGACTTTAGCCGCGCTGTGCGTTCTGACCGCTTTGTCCCATTCAATCGTCAAGGGTTCACCGGTCGGGCCGCTGGCGATGGTATCGCCGTGGGCGTACATGCGCTCACAGTAGATTTCGTTGAAGCGGTAATAGTGCGGGATGTCATTCTCTTCACCCTGCCAGATATTGTGCGGTGACCCTTCGCCCTGATCGCAAATCTGACGCAGGCTGGCGACCGCGCTGTCCAGGCCGGTCACCGGAATGACTGTACCGTAGGAGCCGTGGCAGAACTGCTCAGGCTCAATCTGGCGCGTGGGGTCGCCGCAGAACACGGCTTTTTCGCCGAAAGACTCTACCGCTGCCCGCAGGCGCGATTCGATATAAACGTAATACTCACCGATCGACATGTCACTGCAAACATGGCTGGCGACCACTTCAGGGCGCACATATTTCGGGTGTTCGATTTGCATCGCCTGATGGATGGCGTGCTGAGAAAATGGGTGCAGTTGAATTTCCAGATCTTCGATACCAAACGGTAACGTAGCCGGGTAATCGAGTAAAAAGTCGGGGCCACTGGTATTCGGTGTGCCGCCCACTGCATTCAGCAGGTTGCCAACCATCACGAAATGCAGCATTTCTTCAATCACGACGGAATGGATCACCTCGGGGACGCGGGGATCGATGTCCTCGTCCATCGTATAAAGCATGGTCAGGTAAGGAGGAATAACGGCGTGTTCCAGCACCATCGCTTTTTGCAACAAATCACGGATATCGTCTAACTCGTGCGCCAGATCCTTATGGCTGGTTAATTTGACATAGCCTTTTTCCCTGAAGGTCGTGTCTACATCTTGGTGTGCGGCGTGTTCATTTAAGTTCATGATGTTTTCCGTCTTAGTCAGTTGCGGCAGTGACGAAGTGTGTAGTTAGTCTTATCTATTTATTCGTAGCATGAAACCCGAATATCATCATCTTTTGTAGCGCTTTTTTCGCGTTTAACGTGTACTGGCACACATTCTGTCCAGTTCGGAAAGAATTGTGTCTGCGGCCCATAGTGTCAGCGCCGCCAGCGTCAGGGTCGGCGGTGCGGTGCCCATGCTCACCATGTTCCCGGCCCCCACCAGATAGAGATTCTTATGAATCCAGCTACGTTGCTGACGATCAACCACCGAATGGTGAGGTGAGCTACCCATACAGTGGGTGCCAGCGATATGTCCGGCACCGGTAAATGCCAGCGGTTGCCCCTGGCAGGTGAAGTAGCCAGGGTCGGCGGATGAGTAATGGCTGTGATCGCGAATACCGATATAGCGACATATCTGCCGCATAGCGGTGCTGACGCGGGCGATGCCCGTGCGGGTGTACGGCGACAGGTCATAGTGGATGACCGGACGGTAATTACCCAGTGCATCGCGGTAGTCAGGATGAATGGTCACCCGGTTATTGTATTCCGGCAACTGTTCCACCAGGCAGCGTGCGCTGAATTGCCGTGACAGTCGTTCACGCATTTGACGGCGTAAGCGGGGACCGCACAACGGCTCCGCCAGCAACTGTTCGACATCATGGTATAAGGCGTTGACCGGCCAGCGCCAGCCGTCGTTACTCAGCTCGATGCGATAGGCCGCCCGATGGGCGCGGGCTGGGCCGGACCGCATGGCTTCGATCCCCGAGGTGGTTAGCGGCCCGCGCATCGGCCACAACGGCGCGTCTGCCCGGCCCCAGACCGGTAGCACCGGGTGATCCATCAGATGACGTCCTACCAAATCATTACCGTTGCAGGCGTCGGACGCCAGCAACAGCACGGCATTGGCAATGGCATTGCCAGCCAGCACATAGCGTTTGGCGCTGACGGTATGCAGGTGATGCAATGCCGTTTCCTGATGCACATAATGGCGAAACTGAACGCCGGTGATGGCATCGGTCGAGGGGTCGATGAGTAACTTGTGTGCCACGCTACAGGTGACGACATCCAGCAAGGCGGGGTCGGCGTCTTCCAGGGTTTTTAGTGCATTGTAGCGTGCCTGCGTTGGGCAGAGCGGCGTGCAGTAGCTATGGCCGGAGCAACGCAGGCCGAGGTGCGGGTTACCCGCCGCACCGTGAGGATGGTAGCCGTGGCCGTGGTCATAAGCGGGATGCGGCACACCGTTGCGCGCGGATGGCGTGCTGCGTAGGGCCAGTGGTGTAGCTTGCCCGTCTTCCATGACCGTCATGCCGTTGAGGCGGCGCGCCAGTTGCCGATCGCCCCAGGTCGGGGGTAGACCGTGCATCGGATACACATAATCCGGCGGAAATCGAATCCCCAGATAAGCCTGCTCCTCGACATTGGCCGAGACGCCCAGTTCGTATTCTGCCGCCCGATACCAGGGTTCAAGATCGTTATAGTGCACCGGCCAGTCCAGCCCAATGCCGTAGCGGCTTTGTAATTCGAAATCTTCAGGCAACATACGCATGGCGCTGCCGAGCCACTGTAACGAGGTGCCGCCGAGTTGGCGACAATAGGTGGAGCTGAATGGCAATGGGCCGCGTTGCACCAGGTAGCCACGGTCGTCATACCCGTCAGGTATCAGGGGCTGTAGGGCGGTATCGTGCGGCGTCGGCGCATTGACGTTACGCCGCCCGGATACCCGGTGGCTTTTATCCGGGTGTTGTCGATAATGCTGTAGCGTTTGCCGGTAGCCGGTGTAATGCAGATTATCGCCGTTGCCCGCCTCCAGTATCAGGCAGCGTTTTCCTCCACGGGTCAGGGTTTTGGCCATCAGTGAACCGGCAATGCCACCACCAACAATCACCACGTCGTAATCGGTTTGCTCGGCCTGATGAGGCGTGATGACATTCATCCGCGCGTTCTCCATTCGGCACTGGGTGGCTCGGCCCAGGCACCGAATTCCTGCTGGCGGAGTGCCTGTGGATGCGCATGGATAGCCTGCCAGATCAACGCCTCGCGCCAGGCAGCATCGCTGAGGAAATAGGCGGCAGCATCGGGTTCCGGGGTGATGGGAACCCACTGACCGGTGTACCACAGACGCAGCACGCTGCGGGCGACGGGGCCGAGCGTCAGTGATGTCAGCACCGTGGCTTCCAGCCAACTGAGTCGTAATGCGTCATCGTGTGGTTGCGCCGCAAAGTCGTCTAGCAGGTGCTTGAACGGACCGGCGGCGTTATGTTGCAGCCAGGTAAAGTAGTCGCGGGCCAGCCCGGTTCCGGTCAGTTCAAACTGACTGAAACCGGTAAGCAGGGCGGATAAGATCATAAAATCGTCAAAGACGGTGTCGGGTTCACTACTGTTACTCATGATGCGTTACCTGTGCCATGTCGTGAACAGCTGAGAGAAAACCGCGCGTCTGAGTCGGGTATCAGGCGTCGTGGAACGGGAATATCAATGGTTTTCTGACGGGATTGCCGACCAGGCGACATCACCGCAGTCTGGTATATCAATACGGGTGTCAGTGCGTTTCAGCGCGCACCAATAAATAGCGATAACCCGATATCCCTGGAAGAAGGGCCGCTCCGTTATTCCTTACCAGGAATAACAGCGTGGTCGTTATGATGGTGGAAAAAAGAACGGGGTAGCCTGTGTTCCTTTTTTTAGCGACAACAGTGTTGTTTTAAACCGGGCGAATTAAAGAAAAAACATGGCAATAAAAGCATTCGTTACACATTTGGTACAGCAGTGCATACCCCGGATAAAACTATGACGTGAGAGCGGCATTTTTGCAAGACCAGCCTGATTTATAACGTGATTTTATCGAAGTGCGATATAATAAAAACAGCATAATCGTTTGATTGTGTAAACTTTTATGCTGAAAAGGCGGAGCGTGCGCTCCGCCGTAGGAGTCAGCCTTCGGTGGGTTTGATCAGACTCAGAATCGCCCCCAAACGTTCACGCTGTTTGGGTTTGATATCACGTCCGGCCGCATAGCCAGCATTTTGAATAATCATTTCATTCAGGCCGATAAGCCAGTCATAAATGTAATAGGCGGTATTGTTGACTGGCGTCACCGACAGTTTGGTTAACCGGCGAGCGGTGCCGAAGTTAGCCGTCTGTTTTTCCGGTTTGGCAAAGATCTTGTTGCCTTTGTTGACGCGGCTGTCTGGTCTGTCTGCCTCGGGCACCTGCTGGAAGCCCAGCCAGGCAACGAAATCGCCAAGGACATTGAGCGCACGCGATACCTGACGGTCGGCCTTGCTTTCCCGGTTAATACCCAGTTGCCCGGAATCCACCAACATGGTTTGCAATTCATCATCAAGCTTGAGCCGCACGCTGGCGGTAATCAGCTCTTCCACCAGCATTTCGATGGTAGGGCGGTTAATCCCCAGCAATTCAATGATGGCGATGTTTTCCGGCAGGTTACGCAGATGGTTGATCCAATACCGGTACAGATGACGAGCGAATTCCGACTCATAGCTGTGGTTTTCAGTTTGCTCTTCTTCGGTTGGCACCGGGGCGACGACCGCTTCGTTTTCTTCGCCCGGCGTCGCGTCGTCGCTGAACAGGTCGATATCCATCCCGACACCAAAGGGTTCGTAGCTGGCCAGCGGCACCACGGTATCCTGCGTTTCCTGGTAGGAGGCGAAGTTGCGTTGCGTCTGCTCCTGTTGTTGCAGATACAGCCGACGTAATTCATCGCGGGAAGGCAATAACCGCTCCAGTAGTTCGCCATGCACGCCGGTTCGGGTTTGCAATGCCTTAAGCATCGACTCGGCGATATGCTGTTTGTGCGCAGGGTCATCCGCCCCGGCCGGTTGATACCAACTGCCGAGCAGGTTATCAGACAGCTCGCGCTGTAATTCGCTGAGCTGTTCGTTGATACGCCCCAGTTTGACTTCACGGCGGACTTCGGCGTCCAGCCAGGCTGCCATCCGGTTGATGCCGCGTTTGTCCATCGCCAACATGGTGCCCCAGGCATCGCCGGGGTTACCCACATAACGCTGCACCGCTTCATCGTTGTTGTAGCCGTGGGTGAAACGGCGGTCATGACGAGTCACCGCCCAGATCAGGCCAGGTTTACGGCGGCTACGGACCTGCGGGTTTTCACCCTGGGTGTGACGCACCCAGAAATCCAGCGCCCGGCCAACGTGGCGCACGTCCGCTTTGCAGGCGGCGGCGGTACAGACCATCAGCAGGTTCATTTCCTGATCGTCGGTATAACGTTCCAGCAGATAGGCGCGTTTGGCACGCATCAAGGCACGGGATAGTGGGTGAGGTTTGAGGCGCAACAGCCGCTCCGGGTTGTTGTCCTCATCGGGTTCGAATTCCGGCTCGTCCTGTAGGCTGAAACCCGGAAAATCAAGCAGGTCTACCTGTTCGAACAAGGTTTCTTTCGGTGGTGACAACAACGGAATTTGCACTTCGGCTGCCAGCATGAGCAGTTCCGCCAGTGACAGTTCCACATTCCTGGCCGCGCGGCCGTTAACGATGGGGCGCACCTGGGTACTGAGATCGGAAGGGCTATTGAGCCGATCAAACAGGTTGGCGTTGAAAATACCGCTGTCAGGTTGCAGCGACTCATCCACCAGCAGGCTGATCGGTGCCAGTATCTTGTGGGCACCGGACAATTGCTCCAGCGTGTGGGCAAAATGACGGTAGAGCGCGGTGTACTCCGATTGCTCGCCCCACAGAATGGAGAACAGGCTGGCGCGGTCGTCGATGCTGAGATGCGGTGCCAGTTCTACTGCCAGCGGCCAGAATTTACGCTCCAGCGGCTTTTGACGCCGGGCGTCATGGCGAACCAGATAATCCCACAGCGCGACCACGGCATCGCCGTCCAGCCCCGGCACCGCCTCTTGCTGACGGTGCAATGTCAGGGTTTTCAGGTGCTCGGCGATATGTTGCTCATCAAGCTCAGGCACGGGGGTCTGGCTGTTTTCCAGTACGAAGGCGTAGGCCATAATTCGGGCGATGTCGGCTTCGTTGAGCAACTGGACCTGTACCGGATTGGGGGTGTTTTTGCCTTCAGCCTGCCGGGTAAAGCGGGTGACAAACGCAGGCTGTTGGTTGTCTGGATTGATGTTTTTCTGATAATCCAGCGTGACGCCGCCGACGGAGGTTTCAATGCGCCCGTTCTCGCCACCGGCCAGCGAGGTCAGCAGATAGGTTTTACCCCCCTGAGCCAACCCGAACATGCCCATGGCGATCTCTTTAAGTGACGAATCAGACAGCCCTCGGGCCTTGTTGCGGCATCGCCGCAACTTAACGACAAGCCGATCGGCTTCCATATCCAGGCGCGGAACGTTGCGCCGGGTTTCATCCACCCAGGCTATCGCCTGATCGACGCCTTGCGAAACGGCGTTTAACTGGCGGCTGAGACGGCTCGACAGCTGTTTGGGCGTTAATGGTTTCATTTCTTGAAGACGCTCCCGCTATCGATCCAGTAATGTGCCATGCCGGAAACCGTGCTGGACAAGGTATTGAGTTTCAGCCTTAACTGATGCGGTGAAATAGCAAGCCCGGAGCCCAGCACCGCGTCGGCTATCTCAACGCGTTCCGGCGTGAGGTTATCGTCACCCGGCACCACTTTCAGGCGCACGTGCAGAACGCTGTCGCCAGCCACCTTGCGGGCCAGCTCCGGATCGACGATCGACAATGAATAGAGCGGCGAAGCAGGCCAGCGTTCGTTGTCCAACTGGCGGAAGCCGAGGCATAACGATCCGCGTACTTCGAAACCGGATTGATCGTCCAGCGTGAAATCGGCGTCATCCAGATCGATATCGTTATAGTAGACGTTATCGGTGGTGAGGGTGTGGCTGCTGTCGAGCATTCCGAGGTAGCGCACGGTGGAATAGGGTTCGAAATCCCCGGCCTTGAAGTAGAAACCAGGCAGGCGCAGATCCAACGCCAGCAGGCATAACATCGCGCCCACCGCGGCGGTGGATTTCGGGTTTTCGATCCGCCCGCGTTTGTTAAACGGATACCAGTCGCTGGTGTGGTAACCATCCAGCGACATCATGCGGTTAATCGGTAGTGGTTGCAGATGACGGAATAACGCCTGGATGCCGGGGAAACGGGACGGCCGACCAGTCAGCAACAGCACGTCACAGGCATACAACGACACCACTTCCGACATCAGCCGCAGGTGCTGGGTAATGCTCATGCGGTTAGCCAGAAATTCGCTGTGCAGCTTGGCAAGACGCAGAATGAACGGCACTTGTAGGATGTCGAACGGGGTTTCTTCGTCCGGCAGTTCACGCTGGATCTCGCTGTTGAGGTATTCCAGCACTTTACGCGTCGGTGTCTGCGACAACATGTCACCGAACGTGGTGTCAATTTCTGCGTTCAGGTCGAGTGGGTCGAACTGTTCGTAGGCTTCCAGAACCGCCTGACCGATAGGAATGAACACCTGCAATGTGACTTGCTGGCGCAATGTCAGTTGGCCGTCCATGCGGCCTTCACTGCCGAACAGGCGGGTCATCAGGCTGTCCGGACCGGTGACGCCGGCTTGTTTCAGCGCGGCCTGCAATGCGGGCAGGACATACAACTGGATCACGTCCAACAGAATGTCGTCACCGGCGACTTTAAATCCTTCACGAAACAGCAGGCGCGGGATGATTTTGACGTTGCTGCCAACGCCGTCGTCCAGCCAGTATTGGGTAATCGCCAAATCGGTGGTGCCACCGCCGATATCGATAGACGCGATACGCAAGGTTTTCCCTGGCTGCTCGTCGTCTGCCAGTTCTTTGTCCGGGCGCGCCATGCTGGCGAAGAACGCCTCCGCCCGGCCGCCGAAATTCACCTGTGCTTCGTTGTAGAGGTACACCATCTGTCCGCAGGTGGCTTCATCCCACTCCATCTGAACATCCGGCACCGGCACACTGCTGCGTTGCTTGTCATCCGACGTCAGGAAATCGTCATCGGCCGGGTGCCAGCCCATCGCTTTCCATACCAGCCCGATCGCTTCGATCATGCGGCGGCGGAAGATCTCGCGTTCCGGCTTAGGCATGGCCGAGGGCAGGGTCAGAATGATATTGCGCAACTGGCGCGGTGCGTTGGCGTGAATCATCTTCAGGCGTTGGGCCGCGCTGTTCATCTGCATCAGTGCCTGCGCCAGCAGCTCGGACAGCATGAACGTCATCACCGAACTGCGGCTGTAGTGCGGGTCGAACACTGGCAGGCGCTCGTCCAGCGGCAGGCTGAACAGCGGCTGGCCTTCATCGTTGACCAGCATGGTCAGCGGCATGGCGGTCGCCAGCGGCTCCTGTTGACGTGGGTTGTTGGTTTGGCTGAAACGCCAGCCTGGCACATACGGCTCTTCGTCCCACAGATAGCGGCGTGGGCTGGAAATACCGCTGGCACCGTCGGTCCCCTGACGCTGCAACGCCAGACGGCTGGCTTCACGCCCGACACGGGTAATAGACGGCCAGACAAACGCATCGTCGCGGCCGCTTTCAAAGGAGAAATTCTGCTTGCCGAAACGGGCCTGGGCGAATTCTACCCGGCTGTCGAACAGCTCATTGTACAAGTAATGAGGCTGGCCTAAATCACGGATCTGTAGCTCGTAGGTCTGCTTGAGGCCGTTGCTTTCGTCAGCGTGATCTTCCACCAGAATCCCGGCGGTATGGGAGTTGCCGACATCCAGAATCAGGTCCACATTGATGGCCGGTTCTTTCAGGGTACTACTGGTGAGGCGGATTTCCGGCACATCCAGCAGTGTCGCCATCACATCCAGCAGGTTCAGGTAATGTGCCTGATATTCGAATTCACGCAGATTCTGGCGGATATCGCGGGGTTTACGGCCCTCCACTTGCAGTGCCTGCTGGGAAAACGTTTCCCGCAGCCAGCCATCGACCCAGGTCTGGTCGAGAAAATCGTCCAGCTCTTCGCTGCGATGGGCCAGCGTGAATAACCGCCCGGCATTGATGTCGTTCTCGCTGGGTGCCAGTGCTTCCAGATCCTGACTTTCCGCATAAACGCGGGTATCGAAGGCTAAACAGAGGCGGTGGGTGTTGCCGTCATCGTCCGGCTCGCCCAGTTCCAGCACCTGTACCCGCGCCCAGTTGTTCGGGCCACCCATAAAGGTACGTGGCGGGTTAAAGCGGAAGAAGGGCAACGGTAGCCATACGTTGCTCAGCAGCCGCAGCGACTGTTCCAGCGTGTAACTGGATTCGGGGTTGACCGCTTCCGGCAGCACCTGCATATCGCTCGGCAACGCGTATTTGCCGCTGTGTTCATTGTACGTCAGCCGCAACAGCGGCCCGTTGGCGCTCTTGCGAACAAAGCGATTGGCAAAGCTTGACCGGGCTGGCGGGAGCTTTAACGCAAAATCGAGAAACTGAATACCGCTATTCTGAATCAGCGTAATGTGTTGTTTGTAATCTGTCAGGGTTGCCAGCATGGTTATTTGCTCTCACGCTTAATCGTCATCGGTAGCTCAGTATCGGCATCGTAGCGGCCCTTACATTCGGCGGCCTCGCTCGATTCCTGTCGGGTACAGACGATTTCCGGCATCGGATAACGGGAGCCATCGCTGCAGCGCGCCCGATAGCGGCTATTGATCACCAGATTGCCGGACTGGTGCAACCCGGCCTCTACCTCGGCCTGACAGGTGACTTTCTCGCCGTAGGTAAAGCGTACCCGGCCTTTGCCGTTTTTGATTTGGTAGCGGAGTACCGGTGGTTTGCCGGTCAGCGGATTTTTCGCTATGAGCGTCGCCTGCCAGTTGCCGTCCAGAAAACGGATGGAGCCAATTTTTACCGCGTCGGCAGGCATCACCAGCGCGCCTTTCGGGGCGGCGCTGACTTCAACATGCGCAGGAGCTTCCGGCGCTTTTTCTTCAGGCTTTTTCTGCTCAGCCACCGCAGGCGGTGGTAACAGCGTAGCCACTTCCAGCGGCAGATTTGGCTGAGGGAACGTATCCGTTGGTGTCGCGCTCAGCGCGCGTTTTTCCGGCTTAATGGTGTTTACCACCGCAGGGGCGCTGCTTTCGGGTTGAGACACGCAGCCGCGAATCTGGAACGCCAGTGTCGCCAACAGTGCGGCACCCGGTGCCAGCAACCAGATGCTGGTCCAGACTCGTCGTGGCGACGGGGTAGCTTGCGGTGGGGCGACGGGTTCAGCCATGACCACGGGTTCTGGTTCGACCGGCAGCGCAGGTTGTTCTGGTTCGGGGTCGGCAACCTGCGTGGTCACTTCCGGCAGCGGTTCCACAACCGGCTCGGGAATCTCGACCGGTTCAACCGGGCGCAGGCACTCCAGCACATCAATGCGGGATTTTTTACCCAGGCTGACGAACCCCCAAAAAGTGATGACCGGTTTATCGTCCACCAGATAAACGTGATTGGAGCCCGGAAACTGAAAGGCTTTCGACAACAATACGCCGAAGAGTTTCTGGGCTGGTTTGTTGGACTGACGCGCTCGCTCGCTAATGGCGTCAACGGTGCCGAGATACTCCTCCAGTAAGAGTAACGCTTGTTCGCGCTGCTCGTCGCTGGCCGCCATCCAGGAGGTGATTTTCCCGGTGAAGGGCGCATACCAGTCGATGCGATCGCCATCCTCATTCGGTTGGGGAATAGCCAGACAGTCTGCGATGTGCTGCTGTTTGCGAAGACGCAGTGTCTCCCGTAATTGCAACGCGGAAGCATAAACGGGCTGGCCGTTCTCTCCCAACGCAAGAAAATCGTCTAAATTTCCACTGCGTAAAAATAATTTTGCCACGCCAAAGAAACCTTTTGTGATAAACCGTCAAGGCAGAAAATCGTGTTCAATATCTGCGATTATAATTCTGATGATAACGAATCAAATACGTAAAGAAGTGACAAATATGACAAATATTTGCCCCATCAGCGCTCTGAAAAGCAATATCGCATAAGTGCGATGTGACTGAAACTAAAAAACCGGCAGGTCGATTATCTTACAGATTACCCGGCAGCATACCTGCAGGAAGCCGATGGTGAGCATTCTGTGATGGTGTCGTCGTTTTTATTTGATACTAACATTTGTGTTAGTACTTACTAAAAGTAAGTTTTGGTCATATGCTGCTGGCACGAACTTCAACTTGCTATGACGTCGAGTCGGTTCAGGTTGAAGAAGGGCACAGGGTTTTCTCATTAACAGGAGTTCGTTATGTTTGCGATTACAGGAGCAACCGGTCAGTTGGGCCGTCTGGTGATTGATTCGCTGGTGAAGTCAGTACCGGCAGAACAGATCGTTGCGGTCGTGCGCGATCCGGCCAAAGCCAGCGCGTTGGCCGCACAGGGCATTCATGTAAGACATGGCGATTATGACCGGCCGGATACGCTGGTCAGCGCGTTAAGTGGGGTAGACAAGCTGCTTCTGATTTCATCAAGTGAAGTCGGTAAGCGTGAAACTCAGCATAAGGCAGTGATCGACGCGGCGAAAAAAGCCGGTGTTGGCTTGATTGCTTACACCAGTCTGCTGCACGCGGATACCTCGGCATTGGGGTTGGCGGTGGAGCATCTGGCGACCGAAAGTGCATTGCGTGACGCTGGCATTCCCCATGTTATTTTACGTAATGGCTGGTATACCGAAAACTACGCTGCCAGCATCGCACCAGCGCTGGCGCACAGTGCGTTTATCGGGGCGGCTGGCGAAGGGCGGATTGCCTCCGCGGCGCGTAGCGATTATGCGCAAGCGGCCGCAATCGTACTGCAACTGAATGGCCAGGAAGGGAAAGTCTATGAGCTGGCCGGTGATAACAGTTACACGCTGGCGGAGTTTACCGCAGAAGTTGCGAAGCAGAGCGGCAAACCGGTGCAATATGTCAACCTGCCCCAGGCGGACTTTGCCAACGCGCTGAAAGGCGCGGGATTACCGGACTTCCTGGCTGATATGTTGGCGGATTCTGACGCTGGCGCGGAAAAAGGCGGACTGTTTGACGACAAAAATGTGCTGGCCGGGTTGCTGGGTCGCCCGACGACCCCCTACGCTGAAGTCATCCGCGCGACGTTAGCGTCTCTGTAATTTGTTTTCATGTTATTAAGCGTGATGGCGTGTCTGGTGACAGAAGCGCCACTTTTTATCCTGCCAATTTTCCCTTCTGCGATGTTCTGTGTGGTTTTTTTTTGTGGCCTGAACGTATGGTAATGAAACGTCGATTTTCCTGACAGAATCTTGTCATTTTATTTCTGTTTTACTAACCTATTTGTGTTGTCAGCCTGGGCCGCATTTTTATTTGATAAACGCGCTACGAGAATATTCACTGTCAATAAGACAAAAATCTTCAACGAGAAGAAAGTGAATTGCTTGGCGTTTAAGGCGAATTTCATGGAGGAAATATTATGGCTTTATATGGAAAGAAAACCGTTCTTTCTTCCGCGTCACCCAGTGGCTATACCGGTGGGGCAGACGGCTATCACTTACCCAATGGCGGCGTGGCCGGTGATTTGCCCGCTATGTCACAACCGGTACGCGACCAAAAGATCCAAGGCAATTTTTCGCTTGTCTTCATTTCCTGATTAATTGAATACCGGCAGGTATTTTCCCGCGTTGGGATACGCCTGCCGTTATTCATGTATTTAACAAGATAGTTTCAATTATTAAACGCGTTCACTGATGACCGAATGATGGAAATATCATGAAACAACTTATTATTGCGACATTATTGAGTGCACTGAGTGGAGGATGTATGGCGAGCAGTTTGAGATTGCCGTCCGCGGCGGAAATGAGCGGGCAATGGGTATTGAGTGGCGCGGAACAGCATTGTGATATCCGCTTGAATACGGATGTGCTTGACGGCACGACCTGGCGGTTGGCTGGCGACAGTGCCTGTCTGCAAAAATTGCTGCCGGAAGCACCGGTTGGTTGGCGGCCCACACCCGACGGTTTAACGCTGACGCAGCAAGACGGTTCGGCCGTGGCGTTTTTCAGCCGCAATCGTGATCACTACGAACACAAGCTGGCTGACGGCAGTGTTCGCACCCTGAAAAAGAAAGCCTGAGGGAGAGTGCTCTGCCGTGAATGCTTCCTCTGAGCGAGATCGTTCGTTGTTCGGCGTGCTGCGCCAGTTCCGCCGCAGTTTCTGGAGTGTCGGGATTTTCAGCGCCGTCATCAATATACTGATGCTGGCACCTTCGGTGTATATGCTTCAGGTGTATGACCGGGTGCTGGCATCTGGCAACGGTATAACCCTGCTGATGCTGACGTTATTGATGGCGGGACTGTGTGCTTTTATGGGCGCGCTGGAATGGGTTCGTAGTCTGTTGGTAGTGAGACTGGGCACCCGGATCGATCTGGCGCTCAATCAGGATGTCTTCAATGCGGCGTTTGCCCGTAATCTGGAAGCTGGCGATAGCCGTGCCGGGCTGGCGTTGACCGATCTGACGTTGTTACGCCAGTTTATTACCGGTAATGCGCTGTTTGCTTTCTTTGACGTGCCCTGGTTTCCGTTGTTCTTGCTGGTGCTGTTTTTGTTGCACCCCTGGCTGGGGATGTTGGCGCTAGGTGGCACCGTGGTGCTGGTGGCGCTGACCTGGCTGAACCAGCGCCTGACCAATCAACCGCTGGCGGAAGCCAATCAGCAATCACAACAAGCGACCCACCTGGCGGACGCCCAGCTACGTAATGCCGATGTTATCGAAGCAATGGGAATGCTGGGCAATCTGCGTCGGCGCTGGCTGGCGCGTCATTATCGTTTTATTTCTCTTCAGAATCTGGCCAGCGAGCGTGCTGCCGCAGTAGGGGGCGCGTCCAAGTACAGCCGCATTGCGTTGCAGTCGCTGATGTTGGGGCTGGGGGCGTTGCTGGCGATCGACGGTAAGATCACACCGGGGATGATGATTGCTGGTTCGATTCTGGTTGGCCGGGTGCTGAGCCCGATCGATCAGTTAATTGCGGTATGGAAACAGTGGAGCAGCGCGCGCATTGCCTGGCAGCGCCTGACCCGGTTGATTGCCGTCTATCCACCACGTCAGACGACAATGGCGTTGCCTGCGCCGGAAGGGCATCTCGGTGTGGAACAGGTTTCGCTGCGCCCGGCACAGGGCAAAGCCCGACTGCAGAACATTCATTTTTCGCTTCAGGCAGGTGAAACGTTGGTCGTTCTGGGCGCATCTGGATCCGGCAAGTCCTCGCTGGCGCGTTTGCTGGTCGGCGCACAAACCCCCACGCAAGGCAAAGTGCGTTTGGATGGCGCTGATTTAAATCAGGTAGACAAAAACACGTTTGGGCCAGCCATCGGTTATTTGCCGCAGGATGTTCAGCTGTTCAAGGGCACATTGGCGGAAAATATTGCCCGTTTTGGCGACGCCGACCCGGAGAAGGTGGTGGCTGCCGCGAAGCTGGCGGGTGTGCATGAGCTGATTTTATCGTTGCCCAATGGTTATGACACCGAATTGGGCGATGGCGGCAGCGGTTTGTCTGGTGGTCAACGGCAGCGCATTGGCCTGGCACGCGCGATGTACGGTGACCCTTGCTTGCTGATTCTGGATGAACCGAATGCCAGCCTCGATAGCGAAGGCGATCAGGCGTTGATGCAGGCGATTGTTGCGTTGCAGAAGCGGGGGGCGACCGTGGTGCTGATCACCCATCGCCCGGCATTAACGACGCTGGCACAAAAAATTCTGATTCTCCATGAGGGCCAGCAGCAGCGAATGGGATTGGCGCGAGATGTGCTGACAGAACTGCAGCAGCGTAGTGCCGCCAATCAGGCCCGGATGACGCCCCCGGCCGCAATGCCGCAATGACAGGGATCTCGCGATGACAGGTATGGATATAACCCCCCAAGATGAATTGAACGAAGCGGCAATGCGCGATCGTGCCAGCCGTGATGAAGCACGGGCGCTGCGGTTAGGATGGTGGCTGGTGCTCGCCGGTTTTGGCGGTTTTTTACTGTGGGCGCTGTTGGCACCGCTGGATAAAGGGGTCGCGGTACAAGGCAATGTTGTGGTGTCCGGCAATCGCAAAGTGATCCAGCACATGCAGGGCGGCATAGTCGACCGGATTCAGGTGAAAGAGGGCGATCGCGTTGCGGCAGGCCAGGTGCTGCTGACGCTGAATGCGGTAGATGCGCGTACCACCAGCGAAGGACTGGGTTCCCAATATGATCAGCTGATCGCCCGCGAAGCCCGTCTGCTGGCGGAGCAGAGTAATCAGTCATCGCTGGTGGCAACTTCGCGCCTGATTCAGGCGCGTCAGCGACCGGAAATGGCCGCTATCATCGCGTTGCAGGAAGATCTGCTGCGTAGCCGTCAGCAAGCGTTAAAGCTTGAAACCGAAGGGATCCGCGCCAGTATTGATGGCCTGGAGATGTCGCTTGGGGCGTTGCAAAAGGTGATGACCAGCAAGCAGTCTGAGCAGGCGACGTTGAGCCAGCAGTTGCAGGGGTTGCGGCCGTTGGCGGCGGATAACTATGTTCCGCGGAATAAAATGCTGGAAACGGAACGGTTGTTTGCGCAGGTCAGTGGTGAACTGGCCCAGACCAGCGGCGAAGTCGGGCGAACCCGGCGTGATATCCAGCAGCAGAAATTGCGTATCGCCCAGCGTCAGCAAGAGTATGACAAAGAGGTCAACAGCGAGTTGTCCGATGTGCAGGCCAAGCTGAATGAAGTGATCAGTCAGCGCGAAAAGGCGGATTTCAATCTGGCTAATGTGCAGGTGCGTGCGCCGGTTGCTGGCACCGTGGTGGACATGAAGATCTTCACCGAAGGCGGGGTAATCGCACCAGGGCAAGTCATGATGGAAATTGTTCCTGAAGATCAGCCGTTGCTGGTGGATGGGCGTATCCCGGTAGAAATGGTGGACAAAGTGTGGTCTGGGCTGCCAGTGGAGTTGCAATTCACCGCATTTAGCCAAAGCACCACGCCTCGGGTGCCGGGAACGGTGACCCTGCTTTCCGCTGACCGACTGGTGGACGAAAAAGATGGCACGCCGTACTACAGCTTGCGTATTCAGGTGAGTGAAGAAGGCAAGCGTTCGTTGCATGGGTTGGAAATTAAACCGGGTATGCCGGTGCAAGGGTTTGTCCGCACCGGAGAACGCTCGTTTATCAACTATCTGTTTAAACCCCTGATGGATCGTATGCATCTGGCCTTGACGGAAGAGTAACGGAAGGAAGCCATGCGAAGGAAAGTTGTATTACTGACAGTCATGTTATCCCTGCTGACCGGGGAAAGTGCCCAGGCGATGGGGCTACTGGATGCGTGGGAGTTGGCGCTACGCAATGATGCACAACTGCGGGCGGCCGGTTTCGAGCGGGATGCCGGACAGGAGGAAGTGGCGATTGGCCGTGCGGGATTGTTGCCATCGCTGCAATATAGCTATGGCGCTAATTACAGTCATTCCAAGGTAACGCAACGCGACCGGACGGTGAATAACACGACGAAACGTGATTACGATAACTACGTCTCGACGTTGACGTTGCGTCAGCCGCTGCTGGACTATGCCGCCTGGGCGCGTTACCAGCAGGGTGTCACCCGCAAACTGATGGCCGATCAACGATTTCGCGATCGCAGTCAGGATCTGATGGTGCGTCTCTATCAGTCCTGGAGTGAAGCATTACTGGCACAGGAAAAACTGATGCTGCTGGATGCGCAGCGCCGTGCTTATCAGGAACAACTGGCGTTGAACCGTCGCCTGTTAGCCGCAGGGGAAGGGACACAAACCGACCTGCGCGAAACGGAGGCACGTTACACTGTCACTCAGGCGCAACGTATCGAGCAGGAAGATACGCTGGATGCTGCCATGACCGACCTGGAAAACATGATAGGTTCGCCGCTGCAAATTCAGGATCTGTCGCCGCTGGCGTTGAACGAGCTGCCGGACAACGTCACCGAAAATCGTTCGCTGTCGCAATGGCGTGAACTGGCGGTGCGGCATAACGCTAAGTTGGCGGTGCAGCGTGAAAACGTCGATTACAGCCGCTATGAAATCGAACGTAACCGTGCCGGGCATTTGCCAACATTGGATCTGGTGGCGTCCACGCGCAGCAGCCTGTCGGAGTCTGAATACAACTACAACCAGAAATATGATACTCAAACCGTTGGTTTGCAGATGCGCGTGCCGCTGTATTCCGGTGGTTCTGTTTCTGCCTCGATGCGTCAGGCGACGGCGGAATACGCACAAAGTCAGGCGGAATTGGATAACCAGACCCGACAAACCTTTGCCGAGTTGCGTCGTCAATTCAACCTGTGTACCAACGGGGCGGCTAAAATCCAGGCCTGGCAGATGAGTGTGGCTGCCGCCGAGGAAGCGATCCGGGCTACGCGGCAAAGTGTTGCGGGCGGTGAACGTATCAATCTGGATGTACTGATGGCGGAACAAGAGTGGTACAACGCCCGCCGCGAACTGACAGAGGTCAAATATCGCTGGTTACAGGCATGGCTGAATTTGCGTTATACCGCCGGTACGCTAAATGAGCAGGATATGATGCAACTGGCGGCATGGTTTCAGGCTGCGCATCCAATAAATAAAAATGGAATGAATTCGGCTACCGGGAATAAAGCGAATTAACGGTAACCTTTTGCGTTAAATATTGTTCCTACGGAACTGATTGTTTCTGCGAAAATTGATTATTGTTTCCACAAAATTGATTGTCGTTGCCACGAAATTTCTTTCGCAGCTTGCTGCGAGGGATGGGTATGTCATTAATTCGCTGTGTGATAGTGGGCAGTGATTTAATGGCGAAACAAGGCATTCTGACAGTAATACGTCAGACTTTATGGAAGAAGTGATATGCAACAAAACGAAAGCGCTTCGTTAAATACCTCTGCTGCGGCTGCCAGGGCAGGCAGTTATACCGGCTATGCCGATGTGTATGATTTTTGGTTTTACCATCAGCGTGGCGACGGCCTGACTGTCAATGGCAAACCGTCGTATACCACCGATAAGGCGGTCAGCGAGGGGTTAACTCGGCCTAATACCACCTGGAATGGTGATAACGTATTCGGCAAAGCTGCGAATCTGACTTATTCGTTTCTGGACACGTTTAGCTCGACGCCGAACGGCCATACCGGACCGGTAAAATTTACACCGGTACAGATGGAGCAGGCTAAGCTGTCATTGCAATCCTGGGCGGATGTGGCAAACCTGACGTTTACCGAAGTCAGCCCTAATCAAAAAGCGAACATTACGTTTGTTAACTACACCCGTAATGCCGACGGTAGCCTGAATACAGATACTCAGGCCTATGCGGCTTATCCTGGCACCCATCCGGTATCCGGCAGCGCCTGGTTTAACTACAACCAATCCAGTATTCGTAACCCAGATACCGATGAGTATGGACGTCATTCGTTCACCCATGAAATCGGCCATACATTGGGGTTGAGCCACCCGGCGGAATACAATGCTGGTGAAGGGGACATCAGTTACAAAAACAGTGCAGCTTATGCAGAAGACTCCCGTCAGTTCAGCATCATGAGTTATTGGGAAGTGGAAAATACCGGTGGTGACTTCAAAGGTCACTACTCGGCAGGACCGCTGATGGATGATATCGCCGCGATCCAGAAATTGTACGGCGCTAACATGACCACCCGCACCGGTGATACCGTTTATGGCTTCCACTCCAATACCGATCGTGATTTTTATACCGCAACCGATAGCAGCAAAGCGCTGGTTTTCTCGGTATGGGATGCGGGTGGCAACGATACATTCGACTTCTCCGGCTACAGCAATAACCAGCGCATCAACTTGAATGAAGGTTCTTTCTCGGATGTTGGTGGGCTGAAAGGCAACGTATCTGTCGCACACGGTGTAACCATCGAAAATGCGATTGGTGGGTCCGGTAACGATTTGCTTATCGGTAACAGCGCAGACAACGTATTACAGGGGGGCGCTGGTGATGATGTGCTGTATGGCAGCCTGGGTGCGGATACACTGACCGGCGGTGCCGGGCGTGACATCTTCGTCTACGGTAACGGGCAGGACTCTACCGCATCAGCGTATGACTGGGTTACCGATTTCCAGACCGGCATAGATAAGATTGACCTGTCGGCGTTCCGCAATCAGGGACAGTTGAACTTTGTACAGGATCAGTTCACTGGTCAGGGTCAGGAAGTGATGCTGCAATGGGATTCATCCAGCAACGTGACTAATTTGTGGCTGCATGAGGCAGGCCACAGCTCAGTGGATTTTCTGGTACGCATTGTTGGCCAGGCTACGCAATCCGATATTATTGTGTAATCAACCACTGAAAATATTAAACAGGGTGGGTTAACGACCCTGTTTAAATAAGATTTCAACGGGAATCTTATTATCATGTCATTCTGGCAGGGTGTTGTTCGCCCTGAATAAGGAGTGACAGTAATTCGTTATGTTATTTCTAGAGGATTTTATGGGAAAAAATCTGTCTTCACGTCAAGATGACGCTCAACACGCATTATCTGCATCTGCGAATACCAGCAGCGCGTATAATTCTGTCTATGACTTTCTGCATTATCACGAGCGTGGTGATGGTTTGAGCGTCAATGGCAAAACATCTTATTCTGTCGACCAAGCGGCTGCACAAATTACCCGTGAGAACGTCAGCTGGAATGGCAACAACGTTTTTGGTAAATCAGCCAATCTGACGTTTAAGTTTTTGCAGTCGGTCAATGCCATTCCATCCGGTGATACCGGGTTTGTAAAATTTAATCCAGAACAGGTTGAGCAGGCGAAACTGGCGCTGCAATCCTGGTCGGATGTGGCTAATCTGACATTCACTGAAGTAACGGGAAATCAGTCAGCCAATATCACCTTTGGTAACTATACGCGTGATGCGAATGGTAATCTGGATTATGGCACGCAGGCTTATGCCTATTATCCAGGTAATTATCAGGGCGCGGGGAGTAGCTGGTACAATTATAACCAGTCTAATGTCCGCAATCCGGGGTCGGAAGAGTATGGCCGTCAGACATTCACCCACGAAATTGGTCATGCACTCGGTCTGGCGCACCCTGGTGAATACAACGCTGGCGAAGGCGATCCGTCTTATCACGATGCCGTGTATGCAGAAGATAGCTACCAGTTCAGCATCATGAGTTACTGGGGCGAGAACGAAACCGGCGCTGACTACAATGGTCACTATGGCGGTGCGCCGATGATTGATGACATCGCGGCAATTCAGCGTTTGTACGGTGCCAACATGACCACCCGCACCGGTGATAGCGTGTATGGCTTCCACTCTAATACAGACCGTGATTTTTATACCGCAACCGATAGCAGCAAAGCGCTGATTTTCTCGGTATGGGATGCGGGTGGCAACGATACGTTCGACTTCTCTGGCTACAGTAACAACCAGCGTATCAACCTGAATGAAGGCTCGTTCTCGGATGTTGGCGGATTAAAAGGCAATGTGTCGATCGCCCACGGTGTGACCATTGAAAATGCGATTGGCGGTTCCGGTAACGATCTTCTGGTGGGTAACAGCGCTGACAACATACTGCAAGGCGGCGCGGGTAACGACGTGCTGTACGGTGGTGCCGGTGCCGATACGCTGTACGGCGGTGCCGGGCGTGATACGTTTGTTTATGGCAGTGGTCAGGACTCCACCGTTGCAGCGTATGACTGGATCGCTGATTTCCAGAAAGGTATTGATAAAATCGACCTGTCAGCGTTCCGCAGCGAAGGCCAACTGAGCTTTGTTCAGGACCAGTTCACTGGAAACGGCCAGGAAGTGATGTTGCAGTGGGATGCGGCCAACAGCGTCACCAACCTGTGGGTGCATGAAGCGGGTCACAGCTCGGTAGATTTCCTGGTACGAATTGTCGGTCAGGCAACACAGTCCGATATTATTGTGTAATGATATTCTAAGAATATTGCCCAGGGCAGTTTATCTGCCCTGTTTAATAAATTATCTCGCATGGCTAAAAGTTTATTTACGAAATGGTTTTACATCGATTTTAATTTTAATGAAAAAAAGCAATCGTTTCCCTTTTTTATTTCCATCATTCAAATAACTTATTTCACCTTAATCAATTAGCGGAATAGCAAAATCGTGCGTTAAATACTCGTTAAATGAAAAAATAACCAACAATCCTTTACAAAAACATTACAGTGTCTTATATAAATAATTAGCACCAGTGACGGTGCTTTTTGTCTCTATTCTATATTGTTAACTTATATGCTGAAAAATGCCATTGAATTGGCAGAGGTGTCTTTTTCTTAAAATTTAATGGCTATGAAATTTTCTGATTATTTATACCAATGAGGGTTTTATGGAAAAAAATCTGTCTTCACGTGATGATGACGCGTTGCATTCATTATCCGCTAGCAGCAACTATGATTCTGTTTATGATCTGCTGCATTATCACGAGCGGGGCAATGGCTTAACGATTAACGGCAAACCATCTTATTCCATTGAAGATGCAGGTGAGCAAATTACCCGTGATGACATCACGTGGAATGGCTCGAATGTATTTGGCAAATCCGCCAATTTGACCTTCAAGTTTCTACAGTCGGCGCGTTCTACACCGGATGGTGATACCGGGTTTGTCAAATTCAATGCGGCACAGGTTGCCCAGGCCAAGCTGGCATTACAGTCCTGGTCGGATCTGGCCAACATCACCTTCACGGAAGTGACAGGGAATCAGTCGGCCAACGTCACCTTTGGTAACTATACCCGTGACTCCAGCGGCCGCCTGGATTACGGCACACAGGCTTACGCCTATCTGCCGGGCAGTGGCAGTGCGTCTGGCACCACCTGGTACAACTACAATGTGGACAACATTCGCAGCCCGGACAAAATGGAGTACGGCCGTCAGACGCTGACGCATGAAATCGGCCATGCGCTGGGTCTGAACCATCCGGGCGACTATAACGCGGGCGAAGGGAACCCCAGCTACAGTGATGTGACCTATGCCGAAGATACCCGCCAGTTCAGTATCATGAGCTACTGGAGTGAGAAAAATACCGGTGGGGATTTCAACGGTCATTATGCTGCCGGTCCGATGCTGGATGATATCGCCGCCATTCAGCGCCTGTACGGTGCCAACATGACCACCCGTACCGGTGATAGCGTGTATGGCTTCAACTCCAACACCGACCGCGATTTCTACACCGCGACCAGCAGCAGCAAAGCGCTGATTTTCTCGGTATGGGATGCCGGTGGTAACGATACGTTCGACTTCTCTGGTTACAGTAACAACCAGCGTATCAACCTGAACGAAGGCTCCTTGTCTGATGTTGGTGGGTTGAAAGGTAACGTGTCAATCGCGCACGGTGTAACCATTGAAAACGCCATTGGTGGCTCCGGCAATGATTTGCTGATCGGTAACAATGCAGACAACGTGCTACAAGGGGGGGCCGGTAACGATACCTTATACGGAGGGGGGGGGGCAGATCGTCTGTATGGCGGCAGTGGCCGAGATACCTTTGTGTATACCGCGGTATCTGACTCCAAAGTGTCAGCACCTGACTGGATTCTCGATTTCCAATCTGGCACCGATAAAATCGACTTGTCTGCGCTGAACACCGGCAATAATCTGCACTTTGTTAATCAGTTCAGTGGCAGCGGCGGTGAGATGATGATCAATTGGGATTCGTCAGCCAACGTCAGCAATCTTTATCTGAACCTCGATAACAATACCTCGCCAGAATTCCTGGTGAAAATTGTGGGTCAGGTATCACAGACTGCTGATTTCGTTGTGTAATCGCTGATCGCTGAGGGCGGGTTCTCCGCCCTTTTTCCTTAATGTCTGTTTAGTTACAACATACTATTATCTTTACTCCCTGTCTCTCGCCGGTAACACTGGTATGCTTATCGCTGAACAGGGCGGAAAAGGCGGATATTGCTTCGCTGAGTCTGATGGCAGGAATGACATTACCGACAAGGATTAATTATATGATATATCGTGGAATTGTTTATGACGTTGGTCTGAGATTCACGCCGGATAATCCTTATTCTGTTGAGCATTTCGATGCGGAGCTTGTGGCGCATGATGTACAGACTATCGCAACTCACATGCACGCGAATACCATCCGTATCGAAGGAGAAGAGATTGATCGTCTGCTGGTGGCATCACGAATGGCACATGCCGCTGGGCTGACCGTGTTTTTCAACCCATGGAAAATGAATGTACCTGTTGCCGACTTACCCGCCTATTTTGCGCAGGCGGCGCTCGCAGCGGAGCAATTAAGGAATGAAGGGGTTGATCTTATCTTCGTTGCTGGTTGTGAAATGAGTCTGTTCAATGAGGGTATTCTTGACGGCTCATCTATCGCGCAGCGTGTGCAGGGGATTATTGCGCTTAGCACGGCGAAACAAGCCGGAGATAACGACGTAGAGCTCGCCAGAATGGAGAGGCTTAATAACGCGCTGGCTCAGATTGTTGCCAGGGTACGCGAAACATTTACCGGCCGAGTGACGTACTCTGCCGGGATGTGGGAAACGGTTGACTGGAGTTTGTTCGACATGGTTGGCATCGACCATTACCGAAGCAACGAGTCGGCTGAAGAATACACGAAAGCACTCGATCCTTACCGGCTGAATAAACCATTAGTGGTGATGGAAGTCGGCTCTTGTGCCTATGAAGGCGCCGGTAAACTGGGTGCTGGAGGTTTCATGCGTCTGGAAGGGGTTAACCCTGACGGAACGGGGATCTTTACGGATGGCATCGTACCTACCCGCAGTGAATATGAGCAGGCCAACTACGTTGAAGAACAATTGCAACTTCTGACAAATGCCGGTATCGATGGGGTATTCATTTATGTCTTTTCCTTCCCGACCTTTCCCTATGCCGAAGGGGCGCGTGACTTTGACATGATGAGCTTTTCCCTTGTCAAAACCTATCCGGCAGCACACCCCAACGCGGGGAAAATGCCGCCCTGGGAGCCGAAGCAAGCGTTCTTTAGCGTAGCCAGGCGCTACAAGGCACTGGCTGAAAAATAACCTAATGGTATTAGATTCGTGCCAGGCAGGCCTCAAGCACAGGCTTGGGGCCTTTCAGTTATCAAATGGGTGACACGAGCTGGCTATCAAATGGCGATGCGTCGACCGATCTCGATCACCTGATTTCCCGGTAGCTGGTAGTATTCCGTGACATGCAGGCTATTTCGCATCATCCAGCCGAACAGATAAGATTGCCAGCGCGGCAGAGCATCCGCTCCGTCTTTGGCGACAATCGACTCATGACCGATGTAATAGGTCACAGATTCATGATCGATACAGGCTTGCAGCGGCGGCGTTTGCTTGAGCAGTTCGGGAATATTGGGTTTCTCCATAAACCCGTAGTAGGCCACACCTTGCCAGAAACCGGGCAGTTTTTCGGTTAACACCAGTTTGTCCTCTTCTCTGACACGCGGCACATCCAACACCTGAATGGTCAGGGCGATGATCTTGTCATGCAAGGCCTGATTCCGTTTGACATGCCAGCGCATGACCGGCGGTGCGACATTTTGCACACGCGTTAAAAATACGGCGACGCCCGGCACGCGAGAAATACCATCGGCCCGCAGTGATGAAAGGAACTCGTCTACCGACAGCGTTTTCTCCGCCACACTCTGCGATACGCGAGTAACCCCCTGACGCCAGATAAACATCACGCAGAAAATCAGCATCGCCAGTAGCAGCGGAACATAGCCGCCCTCAAACACTTTCAGCATATTGGCGACGCAGAATCCCACATCAATCAGGATGAAAATAGCGGTGATGCTGAAACTCAGCATCTTGTTCCAGTGCCAAATCTTACGCATTGCCATATACAGCAACAGTGTGGTCATCAGCATCGTAATGGAAACGGCAATGCCATAAGCGGCGGCCAGCCGCTCTGAAGATTGGAAGAAAATCGCCAGACTCAGGGTGACCGCCATTAATAACCAGTTGACGGTGCCCAAATAGATTTGCCCATAGCTTTGCTCTGCCGTCTGGGTGATTTTCATTCTGGGCAACCAACCAAGCTGAATCGCCTGTCGGGTCATGGAGAACGCCCCGGAGATAATCGCCTGACTGGCAATAATAGTAGCCAGGGTGGCGAGAATAACTAACGGTATTTGCAACGCGGGAGGGCACAGGCGGTAAAAAATATTATTGTTGGCATCGCTACCGGATAAGATAAATGCCGCCTGACCGGCATAATTGAGCAGCAGGCAAGGGAGCGCTATCGTATACCAGGCAATCCAGATAGGTTTCCGGCCAAAATGCCCCATATCGGCATACAACGCTTCCGCCCCAGTGACACACAGAAACACACCGCCCAGAATCAGCAGCCCAATATGTCCGTGGGTGGCAAAAAACGTCAACGCGTAAACCGGGTTCAACGCCAAGAGCACAGCGGGATAATCAATGATGCTCTTGATCCCCAACAGAGCCAACGTCGCAAACCATAGCAGCATCACCGGTGCGAAAAATTGACTGATTTTAGCCGTGCCCAGTGGCTGAATGGCAAAGATGAGAACCAGTAGAACCAGCGTCATTGGCAGAATGTAATTAGCCGTTTCCGGGAAAACCAGTTCCAACCCCTCCAGCGCCGACAACACCGAAATAGCGGGGGTGATCGCGCCGTCGCCATAGATAAAGGCCGCCCCCAGTAGCCCGGCAGCAATAATCCATTTCTGACGCTTAACCTGGTTATTTTGTAGCAACGACATCAATGCCAGTACGCCGCCTTCACCTTTGTTGTCAATCCGCATGGCGAACAACGCGTACTTGATGGAAGTGACGATGATCAACGTCCAGAACAATGTGGAAAGCAGACCCAGAATGGTTTCCGGCCGGGCCGAATCACCAGCCAGTTGGATCACGGTATTGAAGGTATAAAGTGGGCTGGTTCCGATATCACCAAAGACAATGCCCAATGCGGAAATAGCCAACAAACCTGGTGATTTTTCTTGCTGCGTATGTGTCATATGCACATCCCAGTGAAGGATTATAATCAGGAAAAGTGCCGTGCAATCATAGTGTAGTCTGTTATATCTCCCCGGATGTGATGAAGCCGGAAATTCTGGATAACATCAGAAAACATAAAGTAACGTGAAGCGCGATAAAGCCTGGCTTACCAATGGGAAGTGGTTTTCTACGAAGATAAAAAAGGGATTCCGAGACACATCGGAATCCCTGGCAACTGCGCGGTATGTCATACACGCACGTGTTACGTGGCGGATAACTTAATGCGGCAGCGCCTGTTCCGGATGAAGGCCGAGCCAGCCCGGCGACGGTTCGCCTTTAACTTCGCCCAGATACAGACCGATCTGCGCTCTGAAGCGTTCAACGGCCGCCCGGTCGCTCATGAAACGCTCAAACGCTTCCGGGCTGGCATTCTTGTATTCCCAGATGTGCTTGTAACCGGTCGGCGGTGTGACATCGGTGCGAACTGACCACATATACCAAACATCGGTTTGCGTTTTCGGGTCCAGCAGCCAGCTCAGATACAGCCTGGCAGATTCCGGGTGCTTGGCCTGCTTGAATATAGCCGCGCGCTGCGCCCAGGCGACAAACGGGTCTTGCACCGGCAGCACAAAGCGGGAATTGGCTTTGCCATCAGGAACCAGCGCGCCGTCAGTGGAGAAGGTTACCGCGGACGTGCCGCTTTCCACATCGTCAGCCGGTGCCTGGGTGCCACGCACGTAAACCGGCTCTTGTTCGCTGAATTTCGCTACATAGTCCCAGCCGTATTTATCCACTACCTGTTTGAACCAGAACAGAACCGCATCATCGTCGTTCGGGTAGGTGACGACGATTTTCCCTTTCAGATCTGGTCGCAGGTAGTCATTGGCTTCACGCGGCCAGGCTTTCTGGTCGACCAGTTTGGTGTTGACCACGTTGCTGAACGCATCGACGAAAACGCCGGTCCAGGCACCGTCCTGATCCCTGAATGCTGGCCAGATCTTGTCCCAACCGACCGGTTTATAGTTCAGCAGTGCGCCTTCTTTTTTCCAGCGTGGATAATCCTGCAACGTCTGTAACTGTACAACGTCCGGAATCAGGCTGTCGGTAGCCAGTTGGTTGTCGATGCGGGCGTCATGAAACTTGCTGTAATCCACGATGACATTCAACGTCATGCCCGGAAAGCGCTTTTCGAATGCCTGCTTGATGCCATCCTGCTGGCCTGGGGTATCACCACCAGCATAGACCGTGAGCACACCGCCTTCTCTCAGTGCGCTCTGGTAAATCTGGTCCAGCGAGCGCTGTTCCGGCGTGGTGGCGGCATACCCTGAAAAGGCGGCCGAGCCTCCCGCGAGAGCCAGCATCAGCCCGGCTGCCTTCATCGCGTTATTTACATTCTTCATACGATAGTCCTTGGTTACGTGTAGGAACTTTTCCCCATGCAGGTACTTTTCCCGTGTAGGTACTGCTCCAGTTTTACCGGTCGTTTATTACCGGCAAAGCCATGCCTGCCGGGGCAGTTAGCCACCCCGGAGGTATAGGTTTCGTTTCAATTTCAATAGTGCCGGGTGACGGTGACCCGTACAGATGTGCCTTAAGGGCCGATAGCGGATCGGTTGGTGACGATGGCGTGAAACGCTGCCCGAATAACATTCGCATCCGGCAAGTCATCGACGCCACTCAGAATGCCGCGCATCAGCCAGGCATCGGTGAACGATACCGCCGCTTGTGATACCGGGCGGCTGAAACCGAAATGCTCGCGCAATATCGTCTCATGAGCATGGAGCCACTCGGCAGCGTGTGGCCGCAGGAGAGGGCGGGATACTGCGGCGACGAACAGTTCGTACTCACGCGTTAGCCTTGAGCGCTCGCTAATAGTCCAGAAGACGAAATCAGTCAGGATCTCAGCAGGATCGTCGGTTCCACGCAGAGAAAGCCAATGCCGGGTGCTGCTCTCAAAGTCTTCAATCGCCTGATGCATCACCGCAACCAGCAGGTCATCCAACGTTTTAAAGTGGTAGGTGGTGGCACCCAGCGACATCTGCGCCTCTTCAGCGACTGCCCGGTGTGTACAGGCGTGCAGGCCATCACGCCGAATGATGGTCGCCGCGCTGCGTATCAGTTGTTCTGCTGTGATTTCGCTTTTCGATCTCATGGTTCCTCTCCGGGCATCAGCGGGAACGCCAGCCCACGATAAAGCTGGGTTGGCGTTCCGTAATCTGGCCTGCATCGTATCCTTGCCGACAGTGAGAAGAGAATAGCGTGGATTTGATAGTCTTGCTCAAAAAAACAGAATGGAATTTTAGATCAAAAGACCTAATATTGATTTTTTATCAGAACTTAATTCTATTAAATGTGATAAAAAACCAATTGTAAAAATTTAAATATCTATTTTAATACAAACGTACAAACTTAAGTACTGAACACGCCGCTATCGAAATTCGCCTTATATCGGATGAGGATCGTTGATGCAGCGTGGTTTTGGGGGCAGCCTAAATATGGCATACTGCGATATAATTAAACTGTACTGTCCGGTTACCTAAAAATAACGCTGATTGAACTAACCGGGTAGACACCAGAGGAGGAATAATGCGAACACTGACCGAGGAAAAACGGCAGGCGATTATTGATGCCGCCACTCAACTTTTTCAGGAAACAGGATACGAGCGAGCATCCATGAGTGAAGTCGCTAAACGTGTCGGGGGATCGAAAGCGACGCTCTATAACTACTTCGCGTCAAAGGAAGAATTGTTTGAGACGATCGTCCGTACCTACAGTACACGTTTTCTGACAGAAGCCGCGGCAGAACTCGACACGCCGGAAGCAGGGCCGCTTTCTCTGGAAGAGAAGCTGACGCGTTTTGGCGAGAAAATGATGCTCGTGCTGACTGGTGGAAATCCGGCGCTGCAAATCTATCGTATTGTGGTTGGTGAAGCAGGCCATTCTGACATTGGTGAGTTATTTCAAGGCTCGGGAACGAAAGAAAGCATGACCCGGCTGGCTGATCTCATGGCCGATGCCATGCAAAAATGTGAGCTGACTCAAGCAGACCCCACGTTAAGGGCCAAACAGTTTACGGCATTGGTCAAAGCGGAAGCGGATGCGATGCTGTTGCAACGTGAGCCGCCCGATTGTTCTCCGGCGCAAGTCAGAGAAATGGTGAGAAATGGCGTCGCGCTTTTTCTGCATGGAGCCTCTTTTCAGAAGGGCCAGTAAGACACTCGCAAGCCGGTAGCGTGACTGATTTAGAACCGGCACCCACACCGGCTGCTGATTAATGTTCCCGTTTACCGTCGGTTACGCACGTTATCTCCGATACTTCCAATACACACCATAAGATGAAACAGATAACCGACTCTCGGCTATCTGTTGTTTTTAACTAATCGCTTATTTTTTCAGGATGTCGGCCAGCTCTTCCGCCCCTTTATCAATCCCAACTTCAGCTGCACTTAATGAGCCAATACTGGCAGAGACATTCATCGCGTTCGGGTATTCTTTGGCAACATAGGCGTGGAGCAAACGATGGGACGTAGAGTCGTAGATTTCGACAGCGTAACTGACTGAGCCGCTGAACATACCTTCTTTCCCACGGATAGACTGCACAATGTTGTAAGGCCCACCGGCAAGGTCGAATTTGGTGAATGTTCCGACAACTTGTGTGGTAGTTTCTGCGCCGGTAAGCGTCAGTTTCAGACGTAAAACATCCGGCGCTGAGGCTGTCGCTGCGCTGAAACGCGGGCGCAGCGCCTCTTCGAACTTTGTTTGCATATAGGTGGCAAGTTGTTGCCTGTCAGACGCTGACATGTCGCCAAACTGATTGTCGCTGCCTGAATAAACCACGACAGGTTCAATGATAATGCTGTCGTATTTTTTCCAATCAACCGGGGCGGCATACCGGAAGGGAATTCGGTCTGATGCATCACCGCTGTTGGGGATCAGCATCGCTGATGACCCAATACCGGTGTAGCGTAAAGGTTGCTGGCTACCAGAGCACCCGGCCAACAAGAGGGCGAGAGTCACAATAGCGGGCTGGGCGGCCCGAGTGAATGCTTTCATTTGACGTATCCTGTAATAAAGAACTTGCTATTGAATGAAGTAACACTTCCCTGATGAAGGCAAAAACCTTCCTATACCGCGCTAACTCCGGGTTAACCCCATGTAGGAGGATTGCGCCAAACCATAACTAAACTGTACGGTATAGTTTTGCATTGGTGTTCTAAAGCTGTCAAGGGGATGTTGCGGGCAAGCGGCATGACATTGGCTATCAGAGGGGCGAAAGACGTGAAGGGGACTTAAAAAAGAGAGTTACCGGTTACACCGATAACTCTCACGACTCAACGGCATCTTGCCATCATGAAGATTAGGGAAGTTGTACTTTCCCAGTGATCAAATAGGCAGATGAGGTGCTGTCTGACATCGGTGGAAGTGTATCGCTTAATATATTCCCTTTGATATCGGTAAATTCGATCGGAATATCATTCTTACCAACGAATTCCAGAATAAAATGATTATAATCTGTTTTTGGCGCGCTTACCCACTGGCTACCGCGGAGATACTTCATCTCAATAATTGGGTATTTGACGTTTCTGAATTGCACCGCCGCCCAATAAGGATTCGAACCCTCTTTAACCCGGTACACCACATTACCGCTTATCGGCGCTTTTATCAGCTCCCACTGGATGTTAATTTTGCCATCTTGCAAATTACCAATTTTCTCGAAAGCATTGAATGATAAGTCCAGGGCGCAATCACCACCTTCAGGATATAAATCAGTGACATATACGATTGTGCTTCCCTTTGGACCGGTAACCTTGAGATAAGCACCGGCGAGTGTCGCTTTCACACCTTTATAGTCCAGCTGTGTCCTGTTTAACGCGGTTATCTCCATATCAGAGGGGATAGGGTCCAACAATAAAGCCCCACCGGAATAACCCGAACCGGTGGCGGTCGCATAGCCATAGCAGATATCGCCAAGCTCCCACGCAGCTTGAGCACTGTGGGCCAGAGGTAATAATACTGAAGAGATCAATAAAGCCTTTTTGAATTTCATCATATCCACGTCCATATATTTATTGATGTAAGATAAGAAGCACGTCCTGCTTCTCATTAATACTTTAAAATATCCACACCGCAATGAATGAGACAAATCCCAAAAAAACAATAAAAGCCATGCATCATAAATAAAGAAACTCTTTCCATGACGTTACTAAACAAACACCCAAAATAATACGAATTACAGAATAAAATGTGCCACGTTTTGGACAACGCAATACGTAAACCCTTTAGAGCCAGACTCATCCGAGTAAATCTCAGGGACTAATGACAGCGACTACACGCATGAACTCCTCAGCGCAGACCTTAAGCAATGCTTTTTCACCGCGCTTCCCCTGTCGTGATGAGTGGTACATAATTGATTTTCTTCAAACACCACGGATGCTTTCATACTCCTGCTTTAAAATTGAGAGGAAATGCTTGATGGGTGTGCCACAAACAAAGTCTGAACTGCTTTCCGCTATCGATAAAAATTTTATTAAATTAATCAGTTACCTTAACGCGATTCCCCCTGAACTCACTTCGGATAAATCGATGGAAGGCCATGCAAAAGGAACGGTGATGAGCGTAAGTGATCTTGTTGCGTATTTGCTGGGATGGCACACACTGGTGGTAAAATGGATAACCAGTGATGCAAAAGGTCAGCCTGTCGACTTCCCGGAAACCGGTTATAAGTGGAATCAACTGGGGCTCCTGGCGCAAAAGTTTTACAGAGATTACAAAGAATTGAATTACCAGTCATTAATAAATGACCTCCAGTCGGCAAAAGATGAAATAGTGAAGCTTATTGATGAGCGCACTCATGAAGAACTGTATGGAAAACCATGGTATGGCAAATGGACAATGGGTCGCATGATTTCATTTAACACATCATCACCCTATGCCAATGCGCAGGGAAGATTAAAAAAATGGGCAAAAAACAATCACATCAAGGTAAGGTAATCATCGGCATGGAATCACCACCGTGACATATTCATATGTGAAAATGGTGCAAACGGTCATGGTCGAGTGTTTTATGCGTGGAATGCTATTTTTACTGTGATATGATTAATCCATTCCCTAATTAGGATTATCCAAATTACCATTTTTGACCATTTAATCATCAACACCTTTGTGCGTTTCAACCAGTTATTGCATTTATTTATTGCAGCAGAAGTTTTCTCTCAGGCTAAAACGCTGTGGTTCGGGAATAGGTAGCGCGAACTCAAATAGCAAAGCATTACCAGCGTCAGTTCTGATTGTGATCTGAGAAAATAATTTCACTTTGAATTATTCATCATAAGAATAAAAAGAGAACATAATAAAATGGAATGGCTTTATATAGCGAGGATTTTGTCAACCTTTGCTGTTATCGTTTTGCATATCTCTGCTTACACTGTCACTCAGGCTGAGCTTGGCTCGTTTTCCTGGTGGGTAGGTAATTTGTATGACTCTTCAGTCCGTTGGTGCGTTCCTGTTTTTATTATGATTAGTGGGGCACTATTACTTCCCCCTGAAAGAATAGACAGTCTATCTGTTTTTTATAAAAAAAGGATGAGCAAGATACTGGTTCCATTGATTTTTTGGTCTTTACTCTTTATTTTATGGGGTGTATTTAAAACCAAATTCAACGGCGAGGGAGAGGGTAATATATTAAAAAATATTATTGCCGGAAGGCCTTATTACCATCTGTGGTTTTTGTACATGATAATAGGGCTTTATGTATTCACGCCTCTGATTAGGATTTTAGTCGCTAACACAAATAAATCTCAGCTATTGTTTTTTGCTTTACTGATGTTTGCTTTTTGCTCTTTAAGTGACATGCATCGATTTTCTATTGGGAGCCGTGATTTCTTTTTTATTAATGAGTCTATTTATTATCTTCCGTATTTCATCTGCGGTCATTTAATCGCTAAAACCCGCACCACCAGGACAATCTCATTTTACATTTTTATATTTATAATCTCACTTTTTGCAACCTGTGCTGGGTGCTATTTTCTTTCATCTTTTTCAGGGAAAGAGTCAGGCATTTACTTTTACAGTTACTTAAGCGTCAATGTCATAGTGATGTCTATTTCCTTTATGCAGATTTTGAAATTTACTCATTTGAATGCCTCTCACCATGATAAATTGAAGTTTTTATCTGATGTTAGTTTAGGCGTTTATTTAATCCATCCAGTTTTTGTTGAGTCTCTTTATTATCTGGCCGCAAGGCGATGGCTCGATTACTCCATCATTACCATACCGTTGATGTCCATTATTGTTTTCGCATGTTGCGTGGTTTCGGTATTTTTTATAAAAAAAATTCCTTACTTAAGAAGAGTGGTGTAATTTTAGCCGCCCTGCTATGCGCCGGGGTACGGAAAACTGAGAAACGCCAGAATGTAGGGGCAAACGGTTGAGAGCAGTACCACGGAGTCAGTCTGATCATGAATAAGCTGGTGGCTGCTAAAGCGTCTTTTCGATTTTTTTCAAATTTTCAGCAATATTTTTCCCGCTCATTCGTCTACTACATCATAGGCAATTTATCCGCAAATGTGATGAGGTAACAATATGGTGAGAAATCGGCACGGTCGAGGTTATGGCTTCCATGGGCATCGGATGGTAAAACCGCTATTGATTGCCCTTGTGCTGTTTGTCGTACTGGGGCTACTGGTGATGTCGTTATGGAATGCGTTGTTACCAGCAATTATAGGGGTAAAAAGTATTGGTTTCTGGCAGGCTCTGGGGTTGCTGGTACTGAGTCGCATTCTTTTTGGCGGATTGGGATTTCGGCCTGGGATGTTTGGTAAGGAACGCGAGCATCGCCGTATGCACGAGCGTTGGATGCAAATGACACCGGAACAGCGTGACGAATTTATCCGGCAGCGTCGTGACGGGTTTGACCATCGTGATCGCTGCAACTGGCACGGGCGTCATCATGATAGCAACCCGGCCGACGCAACCCCTAAAACACCGGAAGCTGAGTAAACGTGATGAAAGCCGAAATGGCGGGGGAGTCGTTGCTGGTTTCAGCCATCAAAGCCTGTCGGCCACGGTTAATTGCTTTTATCCGTGGCCGACAGGCTGTGCGTGATGACGCTGACGATATTTTGCAGGAAGTTACTTATCAGTTGATGACGGTGGAACAGCCGGTGGAAAACATCGCCGCCTGGTTGTTTCGTGCTGCGCGTAACGAGATGACCGACCTTGCACGTAAAAAACGCGAACTGCCGTTGTCCGGATATTTCATTGACGATGATGTCGGAGATTCCCCGGAGGATGAACTGGCAGAAACGCTATTCGGCACACCACAAACGCCGGAAGATGAGTATCTTAAGGCGTTATTGTGGGATGAACTGGACGCGGCGTTATCTGAATTGCCATCCGCACAACGTGAGGTGTTCGACAAGACCGAGTTGCAGGGCTACAGCTATAACGAGCTGGCAGAAGAAACGGGCGTCAGTGTTCAGGCGCTGTTATCACGCAAACAGAAAGCCGTTCTCTACCTGCGCACGCGGCTACGCCATGTCTACGATGCGCTAACAGCAGAGTAGTTAGCGTCACGGTTGGGCAGTGGTGTGTTCTTGTGCGGATTGTCGTGATTTGACTAAGCATGTGACAAGCGTATGGGGGAAGCGCCTCTTACACCTTATTTAACATAATATACATTATGCGAACCAAGATGGAATCAGGCAGGTTCTGGCATTTTTGGCTGGTAATCCTCGTGCAGTTATGACGTACTGTTCTGCCTGTATTCAGGCTTTACCTTAAGGTTTTTTCCAGCCTAAGGATATCCGCCGATTCATTGACTTGCCTAAAGCCATGACGTAGGTAAAGCCCTTTGGCCGGATTATCCCGAAAGGCACAAATACGCAGACTTTTTAGCCCCTGTTGCTGTGCTTGCTCTTCAACGTGTTCCAGTACCCAAGTCCCAATACCTTTTTGTTGCCACTGTGGGTAAAGCTGCAAATCGTTTATCAGGCAAAACGAAGCCTGAGTATTAATCTGCTGACTGACAAACCCGGCTGTCTGTTGATGAGAACAGATAACCGATACATCGAGTGAATTCAGCAAGGTACTGTAGCGCGCTTCATTCCAGATCAAACCATAACGCTGATAGTAATCCATCATATTTACTCTGCTTAACTCGCCTATCCATTGGTAATCAGTTCGGCTGGCTTTGATCAGCCGCAGGCCTTGCATCCCGGTCGTCATGAGTACGCTCTTCAAATTGAGTTCATCAATAGCTTTTACCTTATGCTTAGTCCTGATTTTTCACCAGCAGTTTACTTCACGGGTCATTTGGGTACTGAATTTGCGAAAACTGTGATCTAGGCATAGGCTTAATAAAGCATCAGAATAATTTTTATCAAAATAATCAGGCAAATAGTGTTTCCCACCCGATCCGCATGTCAGTTTGTCTTGTTGCTGTACTCTGGATAATCAGTACCTGCCGAGCGCCTATAGGAGACAAAATGCCCGAATTGACTAAAAACGTGGTTATTTTTACCGATCTTGATGGCTCGCTATTGGACCACGATACCTATCGTTGGGATGAGGCTCGTCCGTGTCTGAGGCAACTTCGTTCTCACCAGGTCCCGGTGGTTATCACGACCAGTAAGACTGCAGCGGAAATTGTGCCTATTCAGCAAACGCTGGCATTGCACGACATGCCAGCCATCGTGGAAAACGGCGCACATATTCTGCTACCCACATCCTGGCAAACAGGGGTTCAGACATCACCGCCGCCCATCCCACAGACTTATTCCGACATCTGCCGACAGTTGCAGGCCTTACGTGAACAGTATGGATTCTCTTTCCATAGTTTTGTCGATATGGACGATGCTGAAGTGGCAGTTGCCACCGGTCTGACTCGGCCGCAGGCGGCACTGGCTCGCCAACGCACTGCTTCGGAACCCTTGCTGTGGCAAGGGGATGCCGCATCACTCGACATGTTTAAGACGTGTTTGGCCCAACACCACTTGTCACTAACCGAAGGCGGCCGTTTTTTTCACGTGATGCATGAAGGCACCAGTAAAGGCACCGCCGTGAGCTGGTTGACGCAATATATTGCATCGAGAACCCACTCGTTGCCTGTCACCGTTGGCTTAGGTGATGGGCCGAATGACATTTCTCTGCTGGAGGCAACTGATTATGCCGTCATCATTAAAGGGCGCGTCAGTGAAAAAGTGACATTGTCACGAAACTTTCGTGGTCAATCCTATCGTACTCAGGCCGCCGGACCGGCTGGCTGGAGTGAAGGATTACGCTATTTTATCAGCCGATATGGGCTGAATGGCTTGATTGACAAGGGAGAAGTACAACATGAGTGAGTTTTATCAGGATGGCATTATTACCAACTTTCATAACCTTACCCGACGTAGCGTAGAGGAACTGGAATACGAACTACAGGTATTTTCTGGTCAAAGCAGTATGGGGCTGATCCTCCCTTCCCTGTTTTCAGAACTGGAAGGCCCGGCGCTAGGCAAGATTATCGATATGCTAGCCCAGGTTCCCTATTTGTCTGAGATTGTCATCGGTCTTGATCGGGCGGACCGCGATCAGTTCCTGTTTGCCCGTCAATTCTTCTCCCGGCTCCCACAGCGGCACCGCATTCTGTGGAATGACGGCCCGCGTCTGACCCGGCTCAGCCAGGAACTGGCCGACAAGGAACTGGCACCAATGGAACAGGGAAAGGGGCGAAATGTCTGGTTTTGCGTCGGTTATACCCTGGCATCACGCCGTACTGCCTGTATCGCCCTGCATGATTGTGACATTGTCACTTATGATCGCGCAATGCTGGCTCGCCTGCTCTACCCGATCGCCAATCCCTATTTTCACTACGACTTTTGTAAAGGCTACTATGCGCGGGTAGCCGAGGGGAAATTAAACGGGCGCGTCGGACGGTTACTGGTATTCCCGCTGTTGAAATCGTTGCAAAGCGTTTACGGTAATTCAGATTATCTCGACTACATGCGCAGTTTCCGCTACCCGTTATCCGGTGAGTTCGCCATGCGCAGCCATGTATTACGTAATTTGCGCATCCCGAGCGACTGGGGGCTGGAGATCGGCATGTTATCGGAAATCCATCGCGGAACGGCGACTAGCCGTATCTGCCAGGTAGATATTGCTGATAACTATGACCACAAACATCAGCCGATATCGGAAAACGACCCCAGTTCAGGGTTGCAACGTATGGCAATGGACATCACCAAAGCGCTGTACCGCAAACTGGCGATTCAGGGCGTCAACATCACCACCGATTCATTCCGGGTACTGCGCGCCACTTACTACCGCACTGCGTTGGATATGATCGACTCGTTTGAACACGATGCACGCATGAACGGCCTGCATTTTGACCGGCATACCGAGGAATCGGCGGTGGAGCTGTTTGCCGATGTCATTACCCTATCCGGCCAGGCATACAGCGAAAGTCCGGGAGATAAACCGTTTGTACCCAGTTGGAACCGAGTTCAGTCGGCATTCCCTGATATTCTGGAGCGGTTGTACGACGCCGTTGAAGCAGACAATCAGGAAATGAACGGCGTATAACACCATTGTATCGCCCCCGAAGGGGCGATAACTTTACCCTTTACTGACGACGATAAAGGCAATATCAGTGGTGAATGAGCCATCCTGTCGAATGTTGTAATGGCGAGTGACCTCAGCGGACATCTGTTGCTGCAAAGCACGAATGGCGGTGACAAAATGTTCAGGGGTTCTCATGCGTGCCACCCAACTCTGGAACTCCAGATGCAAATGTGAAGTTTGCAGCGAACGTATTGTCAGCCCGGCTTCGCCCAACATCGTCAGCCACTCACCCGGCGTATAATTGCGCACGTGTGAGGTGTCGCGCAGCATTTCTACGGTTTGTAAATACACATCCAGTACTGGGTGCCCAGGGGAAACCACATCCATGAGAATGGCTTCACCTCCTGGTTTCAGCACCCTTTTTACTTCCCGTAAGGCTTGCCCGACATCCTGCCAGTGATGGGCCGAATAACGACTAACCACCACGTCAACGCTGTCATCAGCAAACGGCAACGACTCCGCCACCGCCTGCTGAGTGCTGATATTGGTCAGGCCTTTTTCCTGTGCGGCGCTGGCGACGACATCCAGCATACGCGGCGACAAATCGCACGCCACCACGTTGTCGACCAGGCTGGCAACGGTAAAGCTGACATGACCGGCACCGCAGCCCAAGTCCAGCACGCTGGCATGGTTTTTACCCTGTAGACGGCGAGCCAATTCGGCCAAATCTTCTCCCTGCGCATGAACGGCACTGTTCAGATAGGCGTTGGCCTGTTCGCCAAATTGTTGCTCAACAGACTGCTGGTGACTTTTACTGCTTTCCATGTGTATTCCTTACCTGTGTTATCAATACCGGACCAATAATTGCCTCGACGAAACCATTATCCCGATAAAGAAAACTACCGTGAAAAAACGCGTGTGACAAACCCGTTTTAGCCAGGCTGGAATCCTGCCCGACGTTATGTTTGTAACATACTGCAAATGTGGGGACTATCTGCGAGGCTTACCGAAAAGCTCAATGCTGACATAGAGATAGCATCAAGGTTAAGGTATGCTCATTGTTATGATGGTGTCATCGCGGTCGAAGGGCTGACTTTTTCGATATGTAGCACAACGTCATCAGGTTAGTTCGGGATCACTGCAGTCAGGAATGAAAGAGGAAAAACGCATGATTATTTTTGTTACCGGTGCAACGGCGGGATTCGGTGAAGCGATTACCCGGCGGTTTATCAAGGAAGGCCATCAAGTCATCGCTACTGGCCGCCGACAGGATCGCCTTGATGCGCTGAAAGCCGAGTTTGGTGACGCGCTTCTCACATTGCGCCTCGATGTGCGCGATCGACAGGCTATCGAGCAGGCTATCGCCGCTCTGCCTGCTGAATGGCAAAAAATTGATGTGCTGGTTAACAACGCCGGTCTGGCATTGGGGCTGGAGCCTGCTCACAAAGCCAACGTCAGTGACTGGGAAACCATGATCGATACCAACAATAAGGGGCTGGTGTTCATGACCCATGCGTTGCTGCCGGAAATGGTGAAGCGCAATGCCGGTCATATCATCAATATCGGCTCCACTGCGGGTAACTGGCCTTATCAGGGCGGGAACGTCTACGGTGCCAGCAAGGCGTTTGTGCGCCAGTTCAGTCTGGGGCTGCGCGCTGACCTCTCCGGCACTCAAGTGCGGGTGACCAACATTGAGCCGGGTCTGGTGGGCGGAACCGAGTTTTCTGCCGTTCGTTTCAAAGGGGATGAGGCCAGGGTCAGCCAGACGTATGACAAATCCAACCCGCTGACGCCGGAAGATGTGACAGAAGCGGTATTTTGGGTCGCGACGCTACCGGCTCACGTCAACATCAACACGCTGGAAATGATGCCTGTTAGCCAAACCTACGGTGGCCTGAAGGTGACTCGCGACGAGTAAATCCCCTTCTTGACGTTTCGGCGCGGCATCGGTTAACGATTGCCACGTCGTACACCAACATCGGGCGCAAGGAGAAAACCATCACAACCTCTTTAGCGCCTATTGAGATAGGCTCTTCGCCCGTTTGTTATTATTCAGGAATAGACCCGCGCCGCTAAGTATGTACGGGTCAGCGAGGGCGTTTTCTTGAATATTTCGGGTCGGTTATAGTTTGGTTATGGCAGCGGATGCTATAGTCACCGTTATGATTCTTGGTTATGACAACGATCGTATTTACAGAAATTCCTGTCTGGGTGAAACATGCAGAAAAAAACACGTAACTTACTCTTTCTTCTTACTTCATCGCTGTTTAGTCTGAGTCTCTGCCAGTCTGTACAGGCAGCACAACATATCATTATTGATAACGGTAACAGTGCGTTATCCAAAGAAGCTGCGCGTCAGAGCAGTGAAGATTGGAACGAAACACGCACTTTGCGTAATAAACTCAACAAGCATCTTGAAAAGCGGGTCGACAAGGCTGACAGAGATTTCGACAAGGCGGATAGGGCTGAAGCGCTGGAAGAAAAATGTAAAGCCAGCTCTAATTTCAATGCGTATTGGGAACCCAATTCATTACGTTGCCTTGACCGTCGCTCTGGCCGCCCGGTAACGCCCTGATCGTTCACCTCATCCGGCTACGGATTTATCAGCTTATTACTGGGTGGATAAATCCGTCGAATCGTCAGGAGGATATGATGAAGAAAGTAATGCTCACCGGTACGCTGTTACTGTTGTTTACACCACTAATGGTGCAAGCCTCCTGCGAGCGCGTTCGTGATGATATTGCCCGCAAGATTATCGCGAACGGTGTACCTGCGTCGGGTTTTGAGCTGGATATTGTGCCTAATGATCAGGTTAGCCAGCATGGTGGGCAGGTTGTTGGTCATTGCGAACAGGATACGCAAAAAATTGTCTATGTCCGCCTGTCCGATGACTCCGATGTGCTGCCCCAATCTGTGGCACCGACCGGCAAACCTCGCTGACTGGGTTTGATGGATAACCTGATGCAACTATCAAACATGCCCTGCTCTTTAAGATAACAAACAGGGCATGTTGACCAGATTTAGAACGACTGCTTTATCGCGGAAAGGTCAATATAAGCGGACAAGTCACGCTGTTCGGCACGAGGCAGATACGGTAATTCCCCCAATTGAGGCGCGGGGATTTTTTCGCGCAGAGCGTGAATGATTTCAGCATAGTTGGCCAGCCCCGGATTAATACGGTTCGCCACCCAACCCACCAGCGGCAGCCCATCGTTAATAACGGCTTGCGCCGTCAACAGCGCATGGTTAATGCAACCGAGCTTGATCCCCACCACCAGCACAACCGGCAATTGCTCCTGAACGACCCACTCCGAATAAGTTCGCATATCGTTCATCAGGGTACGCCAGCCGCCGCTGCCTTCGACGATAACCATATCCGACAATTCACTCAGTTGGTTCAACCCCTCGGTCATCGCGCAGTAATTGATCTCCAGCTCGCTGGCACTGATCTCATCTTCCTGCAACGACACAGGATTGACCTGCTGGTAGGTTAATGGGATCGACGACGCTTCCTGTAACACCAGCGCATCTTTGTTGCGCAATCCCTCTTCGGTTTCCGTACAGCTCTTGGCAACAGGTTTATAACCCACGACGGTTTTGCCCGTTTTCGTCAGCGCCTGTAATAACGCCTTCGACACCACCGTTTTCCCCACGGCAGTATCCGTTCCTGTAACAAACATACGCTTTAACATGAAAACACCACTCCAGCAGGCCCCACCTGAACAATAAACCTCAAAACACTTACTATGAGTCCAAAGTCTAGGGGATGGGCCGCCAGAGCGGCTTGCGTTAGCGCAATGTTTTGTCGGTCAACGGGAAACCACATCGTGATTAAGCAGTTGATTAGCCTTGCATCAGTTTAATTAGCAAGGAGCCGTTATAGAGTGCATCCTTGATGAGCGCCGCACCAGGTACGGTTCCCTGATTATAGAAATGGGTGGACGTCACCTGCAGGTGGTGACTGTAAGCTGGCAATGCCTGACGGCGAATACAGTCGATAATGGCAGGATACAGGATATCCGCGGCCTGATTCAGCGGCGAACCGATCAGAATTTTTTCCGGATTGAACAAATTAACCATGATGGCGGTAATACGCCCCACGTTATTGCCGACATCCACAATGATATCTTTCGCCAGTTGATCCCCCTTCAGCGCCGCGTCGCATAAAGACTCAACGGTTAATGGCGAGCCGTGCAGTAGCGAACTCATTGACCCTTTCAGGCGCTGCTGAGCCAGCTCCAGCATACTCTCTATGCTAGCGACAGTTTCCAGACAACCGTGATTACCGCAATAGCAACGCTTGCCGTAAGGGTCGACCTGGGTATGACCAATTTCCACCAGTGTTCGGCTACCCGCATGTAGGATGCGGCCACCAGTAATCACACCGGCACCAACGTTATGGTCAATGACAATCTGGATGACGTTTTGGCAACCGCGAGATGCGCCGAATAGCGCCTCTGCCATCGTCCAGGCGCAGATATCATGCTGTAAGTAAACCGGCACGCCGGTACGTTTTTCCAGCGCCGGGCCGATCTCCATCTCTTCCACGTCGTAAAACGGCATCCGATGAATTATGCCAGTGGATGAATCCACCATACCCGGCGACGTGATGGCAATCGCCGTCAGCCGTTCCAGTTTGCGCTGGTGACGAATAAAAAACTGGTCGATTTCAATCAGTATGCGGTCAAGCAATGACTGAGGATGCTCTTTAGGTAAATCAACCTGATCTTCCACAACCAGATGACCGCTGAGATCACGCAGAGCCAACGTCATGACCTGGTTGCTGATCCGTACCGACAGGTAGTGCCAGGCTTCGGTATCCAAAACCAAGCCGATGGCTGGTCGCCCGCGGCTGCCCATTTCCTGATACTCGGTTTCCCGTACCAGATGGGCCTCCATCAGTTCGCGCACAATTTTGGTAATGCTGGCAGGAGCAAGCTGGGCCTGTTTTGACAACTCGATGCGGGAGATGGGGCCATGTTCATCGATCAGGCGATAAACGCCACCTGCATTCATCTGTTTAATCTGATCGATGTGTCCCGGCTGACCACTGACAATCACTCTGAAACGGCTCCTGCGACTAGGCGTAATCAGTATTTTTTACGCTGTAAAATAAAAAACTGAGGCTATGGTGGAGCTTTTGTAAATAGCCGTCAAATATTTGATTCGATATGTGATTAACTGCACATATTTTTGACGGTACTGCCCAGCATAAGTGTGATCAGCGTTTGAGCTGCGGTGTTCAACGGCCGGTGTTGATGGGTAACTAACCACATTTCACTGATAGCGTCTTTCTCTTGCAGCGACAGATATTTGACGCCATCCACCCGAATACGGCGGAATGAAGCCGGTAGCAGAGACACCCCCAGGCCGGAAGACACCAGCCCGATAATGGTCATCGCTTCGCCGACTTCCTGAGTGATGTACGGGGTAATGCCGTATTTCTTGAGCAACGTTAGCACTTCGTCGTACAACGCGGTCCCGACTTCTCGGGCGAAAAATACAAACGGCTCATTGGCTAACTGCTGAATACTGATGTGACCACCAGGGGCGGCAGCAAGCGGATGTTCTTCATGCACCACCGCAACCATCGGCTCATGCAGCAACAACTGATGACGTAGTGGTTCCGGCAACGGATTGTTGCGCATTACCCCCAGGTCCAGTTTGCCGTCAAGTAGCGGCTCAATCTGCTGCTTGGTGTTGATCTCCAGCATTTGGATATGCACTTCGGGATAATGCTGACGAAACTGCAACAAACTGCGCGACACCTGTTTGACGAAAGGTGCCGATGAGGTGAAACCGATATTGAGTTCCCCAATTTCCCCTCGTTGGATACGAGCGGCGCGTTCCGCTGCCTGATTAACCTGATTGATGATGGCCCAGGCTTCCTTCAAAAACAGCTCGCCTGCCTGGGTCAGCCGCACGTTACGATTATTTCGATCCAGCAGTTGAGCACCAATCTTTTCTTCCAGCGCCTGTATCTGCTGACTGAGCGGCGGTTGGGAGATATGCAGCTTTTCAGCCGCTCGCCCAAAATGAAGTTCTTCTGCTACAGCGATAAAGTAGCGTAAATGTCTGAGTTCGATATTCATATTTATAAAATATCATTATTAATGATTAATATATTATACAAAACAATCAGGCCAAATCTATGATGCGCTCACTGATGCTTTTGCCGTATTTTTTCCGGATAAGGATTGATTTTGAGTACCCCGCTGTCTGCACAAGGAATGTCCGTTTCTGTCACCGATGACATCCAATCTCGACGCGACACCCAAGCGCCTGTTTGTAAAAATCCATTTATCACCCGAGGTACGCCAACGTTCATTCGCGTCACACTGGCTCTGTTTTCCGCCGGTCTGGCAACGTTTGCCTTACTGTACTGCGTACAACCGATATTGCCGGTACTGTCGCAGGCGTTTGGTGTGTCACCGGCGACCAGTAGCCTGTCGCTCTCTGTCTCCACCATTACCATGGCGGTCGGGCTGTTATTTACCGGCCCGCTGTCGGACACCATCGGTCGTAAAAATGTGATGGTGGTATCCCTGCTGCTGGCCTCGGTCTGTACCCTGATTGGTTCGATGATGACGAACTGGACCGGGCTACTGGCTATGCGAGCGCTGGTCGGTTTATCACTCAGTGGCGTAGCCGCGGTGGCAATGACGTATCTGAGCGAGGAGATTCATCCCAGCGTGGTGGCGTTCTCCATGGGGCTATACATCAGCGGCAACTCTATTGGCGGCATGAGCGGACGCCTGCTGACCGGGGTTATTACCGATTTTTTCAACTGGCGAGTCTCTGTTGCCAGCATCGGTGTTGTCGCGCTGTTGGCCTCGCTGACATTTTGGCGGATATTGCCTGACTCCCGCCATTTTCGTGCAGGTTCATTGCGGCCTAAAACACTGTGGATCAATGTCCGCCTGCATTGGCGTGACGCAGGCTTGCCGTTGCTGTTCGCCGAGGGCTTCCTGCTGATGGGGACTTTTGTCACCCTGTTCAACTACATTGGTTATCGGTTGCTGGGTGCCCCCTATAACTTAAGTCAGACTGTCGTAGGATTGTTGTCGGTAGTCTACCTGACCGGTAGCTACGCCTCCCCGCGCGCGGGGGCGATGATCGCCCGCTTTGGTCGGGGGCCGGTGCTGGTCGGCAGTGTTGCCCTGATGTTGTCCGGACTGTTGTTGACCCTGTTCAGCTCGCTGCTGGTCATGTTCGTCGGGATGATGCTCTTTGCCGCCGGTTTTTTTGCTTCCCATTCGGTCGCCAGTAGCTGGATTGGCGTGCGGGCGCTGCGGGCCAGAGGCCAGGCATCATCCCAATATCTGTTCTGTTATTATCTGGGGTCGAGCCTGGCTGGCACCTCCGGCGGTTTCTTCTGGTATCACTACGGTTGGACGGGTTTAGTGCTGTTTCTGTCATGCCTGCTGATACTGGCACTGTGGATCGGATGGAAACTGAAGTCCCTGAAAAACACAGTGTAATTCAGCACTTATGGTATTATTTCAACTCACCGGACCTGACCACATAGGCCGGTGAGTCCCCCACCGTCGCTCTCCGCTTTTCCCGCTGTTAAAACAATCGTGAAGCTGGTTGCTAAACTGAGCGTTTAGGATAGAATCCATAAGTATGTTGTAACTAAAAAGAGTGTAATGAATGGCGGCTTATGACCTGATTGAGAGAATGAATCATTGCTTCACCACCCTTGAAGCACAATTGTCCGAAATGCATCAGTTGTTTCGGACCTTTCGCTTTGCTGGTGGATATGCCTTTACCCTTCCACCGGTAGAGAAAGGCACGGAGCACGATCCCATCACACAGATTCAGGTCACGTCGGTCACCGGTGATGACGCACGCGACATCGGCTTGCAGCATTTTCGTCACCTGTTTATTCATCATCATGCAGAAACCGTCAGCAGCAAAGCGGCGATTCGCCTGCCCGGTGTACTGTGCTTTCGGGTTGATCAGCCTGAATACCGTCAGGCACACCAGTTAATTACCGATATCAATACCAGGAAAAAAGAGCTGGAACGGATCATTACGGTGGAGTCCGGGTTGGAGCCAGAGCAGCGCTTCGATTTTGTTCATACGCACTTAAAAGGACTGATCACGCTCAGTGCCTACCGCAGCATTACCCTGTTGGTTGACCCGACATCGGTGCGATTTGGCTGGGCAAATAAGAACATCATCAACAATGTTACCCGTGATGCGTTGCTGGAAAAGCTGGAAAAAAGCCTGCACGCCGGGCGTAGCCAGGCACCGTACAGCAAGGAACAATGGGCATCGCTGCTGGAGCAGGAAATTCGTGATGTAAAACGCCTGCCGGAGCAGGCGTCGCTGAAAATAAAACGACCAGTAAAAGTGCAGCCTATCGCCAGAGTCTGGTATCAGGAACAGCAGAAGCAGGTGCAGTATCCCTGCCCTTCGCCGTTACTGGTGTTATGCCGCGATGACACCATACCCGTGATGGGTGAACTGAATGACTACGATGCCGATAACATTCAGCACCGGCATCGCCCCAAAGCCAAACCCTTACGGTTATTGATCCCCCGGCTGCATCTGTATACCGATGACGGTATGTGAGCGTTAAGACTTCATACTGCCAACCATGTCTTCCGGACGTACCCACTGGGTGAACTGTTCTTCGGTCAGGTAGCCCAGCTTCAACGCCGACGCTTTCAGCGTCAGCCCTTCTTTATGGGCTTTTTTGGCGATTTCCGCCGCTTTGTCATAACCGATGTGCGTATTGAGCGCGGTCACCAGCATCAGCGACTCATTCAACAACTGGTTGATGCGCTCGCGATTGGGTTCAATCCCCACCGCACAATGCTCGTTGAAACTCTCCATGCCGTCAGCGAGCAACCGTACCGACTGCAGGAAGTTGTGGATCACCATCGGCCGGAACACGTTCAATTCGAAATTACCGGACGCGCCGCCCATGTTTACCGCCACATCATTCCCCATCACCTGGCAACACAGCATAGTCATGGCTTCACACTGCGTCGGATTGACTTTGCCTGGCATGATGGAGCTGCCCGGCTCGTTTTCTGGAATGGCGATTTCACCGATACCGCAACGAGGCCCGGACGCCAGCCAGCGAACATCGTTAGCGACCTTCATCAACGATGCCGCCAGCCCTTTCAACGCACCGTGCCCGTGAACCAGTGCGTCGCAGGTGGCTAACGCTTCAAACTTGTTCGGCGCGGTAACAAACGGGTGACCGGTCAGCGACGCCAGTTCCGCCGCCACCCGCACCGCGTATTCCGGATGCGTATTTAATCCGGTGCCAACCGCGGTGCCGCCCAACGCCAGTTCGCACAAGTGCGGAATACTGTTTTCAATATGACGCAGGTTGTGCGCCAGCATTGCCACCCAACCGGAAATTTCCTGCCCCAATGTCAACGGCGTGGCATCCTGCAAATGGGTGCGGCCGATTTTGACGATATCGGCGAATTGTGCAGCTTTATCCGCCAGCGTTTGCTGCAACACGTTCAGCTCAGGGATCAGGTGTTCCCGCACCACAGTGACCGCCGCCACATGCATCGCGGTGGGGAAAACATCGTTAGAGCTCTGGCTTTTATTGACATCATCATTTGGGTGCACCAGCCGTTCGTTACCCCGCACACCGCCCAATATTTCACTGGCCCGATTCGCCAGCACTTCATTCATATTCATATTGGTCTGGGTGCCGGAGCCGGTTTGCCAAATAGCCAGCGGGAATTCACTAGAGTGCACTCCGTTCAGCACCTCATCTGCGGCCTGAAGAATAGCGTTACCCTTATCGGCAGGTAACAGCCCCAGATCCATATTAACGCGGGCGGCCGCCCGCTTGGTTTGCGCCAGCGCCACGATCAGCGCTCTTGGCATTTTCTCTTCCGAAATACGAAAATGCTCCAGCGAACGCTGGGTTTGCGCCCCCCAGAGGTGTGCGGCCGGTACGGCAATCGGCCCCATAGAGTCTTTTTCGATGCGCGTGTCTGACATGGTTTTCTCCTTTGTAAAACAAGTCACTTTCAGATGAGTGCGAATTTTTACCCTTCTGGAATCATGGCATATAAAGCATTAACATGGCGTGCATTAAGACGGTGCCCCCCTTTCACCGGAGTTTCTACCGTCGCCGTTATGGAAATTAACAATCTGTTTAATGACGAGAAAATATTATGCAAAAAATGCGCAACAGTGTGCAGAATTACGCCTGGGGCAGTAAACATGCGCTCACTGAACTGTATGGGGTTGAAAACCCGGACGATCGTCCAATGGCGGAGCTGTGGATGGGCGCACATCCGAAAAGCAGCTCCTTGCTGCTTGACGAGCACGGCCAAGCGCACAACTTGCGGGAATTGATCAATAGCGATCAACCCGGTTTTCTGGGTAATGCGGTCGCTCAGCGCTTTGGTGAGTTGCCGTTCCTGTTCAAGGTATTGTGCGCTGAACAACCGCTATCGATTCAGGTACATCCCAATAAATCCGCCGCCGAGGCAGGATTCGCCAGGGAAAATGCCGCCGGTATCGCGCTGGATTCTCCTCAACGCAATTACAAAGACGCCAACCATAAACCGGAGCTGGTTTTCGCGCTTACGCCCTATCTGGCGATGAACGGCTTTCGCGAGCTGACCGAGATTGCCAATCTGCTGCAACCCCTGGCTGATGCCCATCCCGCGATCACCGCGTTTTTACAACACCCTGATAGCCAGACCCTGACCACGCTGTTCTCTAGCCTGTTGAGCATGAGCGGCGACCAGAAAGCATCGGCTATTGCCGAACTGAAACGCGTGCTGAATAGTCAACACGGCGAGCCCTGGGATACCATCCGCTTTATTGCGCAGTTTTACCCTGATGATGGTGGCCTGTTCTCCCCACTCTTGCTGAATGTCGTCACCCTGAAACCCGGCGAAGCCATGTTCCTGTATGCCGAAACACCTCATGCTTACCTACAGGGCGTAGCGCTGGAAGTGATGGCCAATTCAGACAACGTTCTGCGCGCGGGCCTGACACCCAAGTATATTGATATCCCCGAGTTGCTCGCCAACGTCCGCTTCGAATCGAAACCTGCCGCCTCTTTGCTCACCTCGCCAATAAAAACGGCCAATGAGCTGAGTTTCCCTATTCCGGTCGATGACTTTGCTTTTTCACTGCATTATCTTACGGATGCGCCACAAACGCTCAGCCAACAGAGCGCGGCGATAATCTTTTGCGTCGAGGGGCAGGCGGTGCTGGAAAAAGGAACGAAACAGGTCAAGCTGCTGCCAGGTGAGTCCTGCTTTATTTCCGCCAGCGAATCACCGGTTCAGGTTCTGGGCCAGGGTCAGATTGCCCGCGTCTATAACCAACCTTTAGTGGTATAAAGCGATTTATTTACTCCCCCGATGAGGGATACAACACCGCACATCAACAAGGAAACATATAGCGTGACCAAAAAAACAGTGGTAGCAGCGGGAATCGTTATTGCGCTTGCCGCAGCCTGGGGGGGAGCCTCCTGGTTTACCGGTAAACAGATTGAACAACACATGGGCGAAGTAGCCGACAATCTAAACAACGGGTTAAAAAACGCCTACCCACAGGCGGGCATCAAGGTAACCTTCCGCGACTATCAGCGCGGTATATTTACGAGCAAGGTTGCCCTGGTAGTACAGTCAGACGGTGCTGATGCCCGTCAGCATCTGTTGGCTGCGAACGACGAAGTGGTGTTTAACACCACCGTCTTCCACGGCCCTTTCCCGCTCACCGCCAGCCAGTTTAGCCTGAAACCGGTGATGGCAGCCGTGCACAGCGAACTGGCTAACACCGACTCAGTGAAAGCACTGTTTGAACTGACCAAAAACAAACCGTTCATCACCGCCAATAGCCGTATCGGCTACAGTGGCGACACGCACTCTGCGGTTACGCTGGAAGCACTGGACGTTCAAAGCCCGGACATGAAGGCCAATTTCAGTGGCACCACCCTGTCGGTAGACCTGACAGGTGACCTGCGAGCCGGTAAAGTCATTGGCAATGTCGCCAGTCTGACGATGGAAAAGCCCAATCTGCAAGGGACAAATGAAAAGCTAACGTTGCAAGACCTGGCGCTGAACAGCGATACCCACAAAGGGAAGTTCGATCTCGAAATTGGTGACGTCAAGTTAACGCTGAAAAAACTGGCGCTGGACGTTGAAGGGGGCGATAGCCTGGCGCTGAATGATTTCGCACTGGTCAATCACACCTCAGAAGATGACGCTAACCTGGCAGGACAGATGACGCTGACGCTGGGCTCGGCGCTGTTCCGCGATCAAAATCTGGGTTCGCTGAACATGAACGTCAACTTTTCCGGGCTGGATGGCAAAGGCACTCGCCAGTTCATGACCGAATACCAGAAAAACCTGCAATTGCTGTTGCAGCATATCGACCAGGTTACGCCAGAGGTTTATGACCAACAGTTGGCCGCGCTGGTTCTGCACAACCTGCCGCAATTGCTGAAAGGCAATCCAAGCGTCAAGGTCACGCCGTTCAGTTGGAAGAACGCCAAAGGCGAAAGTAGCTTCACACTGGCACTCGACCTGACCGATCCGTTGCAAAAAAGCGCCGCACCAACCGGCAATTTGTCCGATGAAGAAGCGATCATTCGCCAGTCGGTGAAAAATCTGGATGCTCGTCTTAACGTGCCGTTGGACATGGTCACCGAATTGATGGTGCAAACCGCGCCGAAAGCCTCGTCTGACGACGAGAAAAAACAATTGGAACAGATGGCACGCCAGCAGACACAACTGATGGCGAACATCGGCCAGATGAGCCAGGTCACCGTGACCAAAGACAATGCCATCACCAGCTCACTGCAATACAACGATGGTGTCGTCACCTTCAACGGTCGCAAGATTCCATTAGCGGAGTTTATCGCCCCGTTCATCACGCTGCCGTCAGAGAACGTGCCTGAAGAAGGCGATGACGCCCCGGACGCGTCCGTCAGTCCGTAACTCCCTCTCAGGCGCTCTACAACAGGGCGCCTGTTTCTCACCTACCCATCTTTTCTTGCGTATTATTGAGTAGACAACGTTAACGCCCATAATGTCGCTCACCCGTCCGCGATGCACAGGCGAGACTGTCTCATTTATGCTAAACCTGTGTTATGCCAGCAGTGACATACAAATTTCTTTTTATCAATCAATAGCAAAGTGAGTGGCTTTATTCTTATACTGCACAGCGAGTTATCAGACCCTGTCCCTCACGCCGCAGTGACGATAACGTCAACGTCATGAGGAATACCGCCTGACTGATGGATTTTTTTAATAAAAAAAGAGTAGAACATGATTAATCCACACATTCCGCTGACGGATATCCATCGCCATCTCGATGGTAATATTCGTCCTCAGACCATCCTTGAATTGGGCCGCCAGTTTGCTATTGAACTGCCGGGTAACGACCTGGCTTCACTGCGCCCTCATGTCCAGATCGTCGACAGCGAACCCGACCTGCTCCGTTTTCTGCAAAAACTGGATTGGGGCGTGGCGGTGCTGGGGTCGCTGGATGCCTGTCGCCGGGTGGCTTACGAAAATGTTGAGGACGCCATACGTGCCGGACTGGATTATGCCGAACTGCGTTTTTCCCCCTACTACATGGCCCGCAGCCATCAACTGCCGCTGGAAGGCGTAGTGGAAGCCGTGATTGACGGCATCGCCGCTGGTTGCCGCGACCATAACCATGACGTGATGATTCGACTGATAGGCATCATGAGCCGCACCTTTGGTACTCAGGCCTGCGAGCAGGAATTGGATGCATTGCTGGCACAAAAAGACCATATCGTCGCTATCGATCTGGCGGGTGATGAGCTTGGTTTCCCCGGCGAACTGTTCACCAGCCATTTTACCCGCGCCCGTGATGCTGGCTGGCATCTGACCACCCATGCTGGCGAGGCCGCCGGTCCGGAAAGCATTTGGCAGGCGATTAAACAACTGGGTGCTGAGCGCATCGGTCATGGCGTAGCCGCTATCGTCGATCGCGCGTTGATGGAATACATGGCTGAACACCAGATCGGTGTCGAGTCCTGCCTGACCTCCAATCTGCAAACCAGCACAGTAAAAGCGATGAATGAGCACCCACTGGTGCATTTTTTACACCACGGTATTCCAGCCACCATCAACACGGATGACCCGGCAGTTCAGGGGATCGATATCCGTCACGAGTATGAGATAGCCGCCCCGCAGGCCGGTTTATCACCGGATGATATTCGCCAGGCTCAGGAAAACGGTCTGCGTGTCGCGTTTATCTCCGAACAGGAAAAACAACTGCTGCGCCAGCGAGTACAGCAACGTCAACCGTCCTGATGTCGTCCGGTTAACCCCGACACAATACGTAAAAAGCGGATACCTGGGTATCCGCTTTTTTTATTTCAACTGGCTGACGGCGTTGCCGTCATACCGAGCGCAATATCACATCAGTCTTGTGGCTGGACGGACGAGTGGTGACTGGTGATAAGCCACTTGCCATCTTTGAAAGCATAAGTGTAGGTATAACGGGCCTTAGCCTGCGATTTATCGCTGAAGGTAAAGGTGTAGTTCCCGGTATCCAGCGCTTCATTACAGCCGATCTTGATGACACGCTTATCGATGCTACCAACCGGTTTTTTCGGCAGGAAATGTTCAAAGTAATCAATACGCTCGGCGTCTGTCGTGCGTATTTTTCCAGACAGTGTCGGCAACAATACCGCATCAGAGGCATAATTGGCGTTCACTTTTTTGGCATCGCCAGTCTGCAATGACTGGTTCCAACGGTCGAACAAGCTAGCGATGGTTTTTTCATCGGTTTTGACGCACGTTTCGGTGTTGGCAGCATAAGCCTGAGAAGTGGCGGCTGCACTGAGCAGGCTCAGCAATAACAACGCTTTCTTATTCATTATGTCCCTCATAAATAGTGATTAATTCAGATACTCCATGTATCTGCGCTTGTCTCTGTGAGCCATCAGAAGCATCACAGATAAGCACTATAATAAAGCTTTATCTTGTTGACTATAACAATTTGAAACTATATTAGCGATAGTCTCTACCGATGAAAAAATTACACCTAACTGCTTGTCTTACCAGTTATTTCTCTGTCACCTTGTCGCTTGATGCTGCTCTTTTGGCATAACGCTGTGCCAGTGTCGCGCACACCATCAGCTGGATCTGGTGGAATATCATCAACGGCAGCACCATCGCGCCTACTGCTGCCGCAGGAAACAGCACATTCGCCATCGGAATACCGTTAGCCAGGCTCTTTTTCGAACCACAGAACACGATAGTGATTTCATCTTCTGTACTGAATCCCAGCTTGCGAGCCGCCAGCGTAGTACAGACCAGCACAATGCCCAGCAGCACCAGCGAACAAGCGACGACCGCTAGCAGCGACCAGCCATTAATTTGATGCCAGATCCCCTGCACCACCGCCTCACTGAACGCCACATATACCACCAGCAGAATAGATGACCGGTCAGTGATATTGATCAGTTTACGATGACGATCAACCCAACCGGCAATCAGCGGACGGGACAGGTGACCAATGACAAACGGCACCATCAGTTGCATGATAATCGCGCCAATCGCGTGCAGCGTATCCGTCTGTCCGCCCTGCGTATGCATCAGCAAGCCGACCAGTACCGGCGACAGAAAGACCCCAAGAATACTGGATGCCGAGGCACTGCAAATGGCAGCAGCCACGTTGCCGCGCGCCATAGAAGTAAAAGCAATGGCAGACTGCACAGTTGCAGGCAGCGCGCACAGATACAGGAAACCGAGATACAACCCCGGCGTTAATACCTGCGGCGACAGAAACGCCATACCTATTCCCAGTAGCGGGAACAGAATGAAGGTGCTGGCAAACACCACCAGATGCAAACGCCAATGGCCCATACCGGTGGTGATGGCATTACGGGACAGCTTAGCACCATGCATGAAGAACAGCAGAGCGATGGCTGCATTGGTCAAATTCTCAAAGAAAACCTTGGCCGCGCCTTCACACGGGAAAATCGATGCGGTGATCACCACCGCGATCAACACCAGCAAAAACTTGTCAATTTTTAAGCGTTGTAACCATGCCATAACGTGTTTGCATCCTCAGACATAAAAAATACAGGCGATCCTAAGATCGCCTGTATTAAACAAGGCCCTACTATCGGCAATAAACACCCATAATGCAAGGCTGAAGCTTGCCCCACAGTCAAGGTTTTACGTCACAAATCATGACGAATCCCGGTTAGCTATTTTTCAGGGTCATTGCCTTTTTCTGCTCATGAGAAGTCAGCCCCAGCTCTATCAGTTCCATCACTTTGATGGCCTGCTCAACCGGCACCGGGTTGTCGCCACGCCCCAGCAGCGCATCACGAATCTCGGCGTAATAGGATTGATAATGTCCGGGAATGGTCGGCACCGTCTGTTCCACCAGCACGCCATCTTGATGTAACGTCAACATGCCATCGCGGCTGTCCTGCCCCCAATCGTTATGGGCTTGCGGCTTCTCGCCTTCTTTCAGCCGAGCTTCCTGCGGATCAAGACCAAATTTCACATAGCTGCCCTGGGTGCCGTGGACGATATACCGCGCACTTTCCGCCGCCGCCAGCATACTGCTGTGTACGACCACGCGTCGCTGAGGGTAAATCAATGTCGCATGGAAGTAATCCGTAGCTTTGCTGCCCGGCCGCAGTTGCGCCAGGTCAGCCTGAATCGCTACTGGCAAACCGAATAACTGCAACACCTGATCAATCAGATGCGGCGCTAAATCAAACCAAATACCGCTACCTTCACTACCATCTTCACGCCAGCGCTGACGCACTTGCGGGCGATAACGGTCAAAATGCGACTCCATGTACACCACATCGCCCAGCACGCCGGTTTTCAGCAATTGCTGCAACGTCAAAAAGTCGCTGTCCCAGCGTCGGTTATGAAACACAGAAAGCAGCTTACCCGCATGTTCCGCCTGCTGATGTAGCTCTCGCGCTTGTGACAACGTCACAGTGAACGGTTTATCGACGACCACATGCTTACCGGCGAGTAACGCCTGACGGGCCAACGGGAAATGGGTGTCATTCGGGGTGGGTATCACAACAAGATCGATATCTGGATCGTTGAACAGCTCCTGCGGTTCGCGCACGACCCGCATCGAGGGCCAGTCAGCCTGAACCTTCCCAGCATCACTGCTGGACACCGCCGCCAGTTTCATTCCTGATGTAGCGGCGATCAACGGTGCATGAAATGTCTTACTGGCATAGCCATAGCCCAGCAGACCAACACGGATAGTATCCGTCATATATTTCCCCTCATTGGCGGCTCTGGTGTTCAGACCCGTGATCCTCATGAAATACGGCCGTGCACCACAATCACGTTTTATGCTGTATTGCAGTGCACCGCCTAGTATAGCACCGGGGAAACAGATGGTTATCGGACGGTTCCGTTATCCAAACCGGCATGACCCCCCGTCGGCAGTCATGCCCGATGATACAATGACATTAGATAGAATAGCGTCAGACCGTTACGGCGTGACCACCCACGGGTGCGGCGCGCTTGCCTCTCCCCGCCAGAGGGTCGTATCCGCGTTTTTTTCCAACGCCGGATGATGGATTTCGCTGTTGCGACGGCGAAAATCGCTGGGGCTAACCCCTACGCGTTTGCGAAATACGCGGGAAAAATAGAGCTGGTCATCGTAGCCGACCACCCGCCCGACGGCGGCGATTGATTCCTGCGTGGTTTGCAGCAACAGTTTGGCGCGGATCACCCGCTGGTCTTCCCGCCAGCGCAGAATATTCACCCCCACTTGATCACGGAACAGATGCGCCAGCCGCGACGGTGACAGACACACGTGACGCGCCACTTCATCGATGCGCAGTTCCCCAGCCAGATTACCGGTAATGAACTGGCACGCTTCAATGACCCGCGGATCCATAATGCGTTGTGGGCTTTGCGGGTCTTCTTCCATCGCGCGCAGCAACAGGCGCTCCAGCAAATTCATCGCCAGCTCTTCGGCAAAACGTCGGCCGGAACGGTGGGTCTGCTCAATATTGGCGAACAGCTTATCGAACTCCTGCAATAAATCGGTGCTGGATAACGTCAACCGACCGACGTCGCACCCCTTGCTGTGCCATTCCAGCCAGTCAGCCCAGTAAGCACGAGGCCGGAAATAGACCCAACGGTGATACCAGCTGTCGCTACCGGGCGCTCGGCCGTAATAGTGGCGCGACCGGGGCGGAAACAGCAGCAGGTCGCCGGGATTGCAAAAAAAGGTGTCATCGCCATCCAGCACCTTGCCTTGCCCCTTGATGGTCAGGTTAATGATGTACCCCTTCATACCATCCGGCCTGTCGATAAAGAAATCCAGCGGCCCGCCCGCCAGAATCGGCGTTAGCCCGGCGACCAGATAGGCGTTAAACGCATAACCGGGCAGCAACGGGTTGGGCTGGGACTCATGCGCCATGCGGTGATACATACGGCCTCCTGAAAAGGCATCCTCGTCTGTGATAGGTAGCGCCAGCCCAGGCTGACGCTTACCGGCTATCAAACCGTTTTCTTCGCCAGTTGTTTGTAGCGGTCAAAGATCACCGCCGCCAGCAGAATCAGGCCACGCACCACATACTGAGCAAAAGGCGAGATATTCAGCAGGTTCATGGCGTTTTCCACCGTCCCCAGAATCAGCACCCCGGCGACCACATAGGATATCTTGCCGATACCGCCTTTCAGTGACACACCGCCCAGTACGCAAGCTGAAATCACGATCAGTTCATAACCAATCGACGTCATCGGCTGGCCACTGGTCATGCGCGACGCCAGGATGATACCCGCCGCTGCGGAAACCAGCCCGGACAAACCGAAGATAATGATTTTGGTCCGCACCACCGGCACCCCAGCCAGCCGTGCGGCTTCTTCATTACCGCCGATCGCCAGCGTGTTGCGTCCAAAGGTGGTCTTGTTCAACAACAAGCCGAATAACACCATGCAGAAAACCGTCAGCCAGATCGGTGCCGGTAGTCCCAGCCAGTTTGCGTATCCCAGCGTGAAAAAACGCTCATCTTCAATGCCGACCGCTTTACCATCAGAAATGATGTACGCCAGACCGCGCACAATCTGCATGGTGGCTAACGTGGTGATCAAGGCATTGATTTTTAATTTGGCGATAACAAACCCGTTGAGCAGGCCGAACGCCACCCCCAGCACTAACCCGGCAGCCACACCCAACCACAGGCTTTCGCTGACGTTGATTACCACCGCGGTGGTAACACCAGCACAGGCAATCACCGAGGCGACCGACAGGTCGAAATCACCGGAAGCCAGGCAGAACAACATACCGCAAGCCACCATACCCGACATGGATATCGCCAAACCCAAGCCTTTCATGTTGACGAAGGTAGCGAAATTCGGCACGAATAACATGCAAGCCAGAAACAGCGCAGCAAACACCACCAACATGCCGTAGTTATCCCAGATGCGGGAAAAACTGAGGCCTTGAGACTTGCTGGCGTGGGAAGAGGAACTTACCGTAGACATTTATCAACTCCTTGGCGGTCAGGCAACCGCGGGTTCAGTGGCAGTCGTTTTCAACATCGCCAGACTCAGGACCTTCTGTTCGCTGGCCTCATCGTGCGACAGCTCACCGGAGATGGTGCCCTCGCGCATCACTACGATGCGGTCCGCCAACCCCAGCACTTCAGGCAGGTCGCTGGACGCAAACAGCACCGCAATGCCCTGACGGGCCAGTTCATAAATCACATGGTAAATCTCGTGCTTGGCACCGACGTCAATACCACGCGTCGGTTCGTCCAGCATGATCACTTTCATCTCCTCCGACAGCCAACGACCGAGAATCGCTTTCTGTTGGTTGCCGCCGGACAGGTTCATGATCAACTGCATTGGCGATGGCGTTTTGATATTCAGCGCCTGAATATGGTGGTCGGCGTTTTCTTCCTCCCAGGCTTCATTGATGATGAAACCGTTTTTGATATGCTTGCGGCGGGCGCTGATATTGATGTTATCCCGCACCGAGTGCACCGGAATAATGCCGTCGGCTTTGCGGTCTTCCGGGCATAACATCAACCCATTGCGGATGGCATCACCAGGCGAACGGGCGTGAAGTGGCTGCCCATCCAGCCGCACTTCGCCACGGGTAATACCGGTGGCCCCGAACAGTGCTTTCATCAATTCACTGCGACCCGCGCCCACCAGTCCGAACAGGCCGACAATTTCGCCGCTGCGCACTGACAACGAAATCGGTGACTTCACCCCGACCGCTTTCACCTCATGTAATTCCAGCCGCGGCTCACCATGCGGGCGCGGCTGATAACCATAGATATCCCCCAGATTGCGGCCTACCATCGCCTGCACCAGTTGTTCATGGTCGACCAGCTGCATGTCGGCGAAGGTTTTGACATAACGCCCGTCTTTGAACACGGTGATGGCATCACTAAGCGCAAAGATTTCCTCCATACGGTGCGACACATACAGAATGACCCGCCCTTCGCTGCGTAATTCGCGGATCACCCGGAACAGCTGTTCGATTTCCCGTGCGGACAGCGAACTGGTTGGCTCATCAAAAGCGATAATCTTGGCGTTGCGCGCCAGCGCCTTGGCGATTTCCACCATCTGCCACTGGCCGATGGACAGGTATTTCAGCGGGGTATCCGGGTCGATATCCAACCCCAGATGTTCCAGTTGCAGGCGCGATTCATAACGTAGCAAGCTACGGTTCACCACCCCGCCTTTGTGCGGCAACTGCCCCAGATAGATGTTCTCTGCCACCGTCATTTCCGGCACCAGATGCAGCTCCTGATAGATGATCGCCACACCGGCGTTCAGCGCATCCATCGTATTAGCGAAGCGCACCGGCTGCCCTTTAATATGAATATCTCCCTGTGACGGCGTGTAATTGCCGCTCAAAATTTTTAGCAACGTGGATTTCCCTGCGCCGTTTTCCCCCATCAATGCATGGATTTGCCCGGCATGGCAGTCGAAACTGATGTCATCCAGCGCTTTAACGCCGGGAAACACTTTGCCAATCCCGCTAAAGGATAAATAAGGTGACTGTACGGTCATTTCAGCATCCTCAATGGTCTGCGCCGTCATTTATGACATATGACGGCGCGGCCAGCGTCCACGTCCGCCGACGATGGCGAACGTGGACAAGGGTCATTACATCAGGCCTTTCTTCTGCAGTTCAGTTTTGAAGTTATCGCGAGTGATCAACACCACATCGGTCACTTCGGTGAATTTCTGCGGTTCGACGCCTTTGGTCACCCAGTCATGCAGCATCTGGATACTCTTGTAACCGTGCACGTCCGGGCTTGGCAGCAACGAACCGTAGAAACCGGTCGGCTGCGATTTGGACAGCTCACTGACCGCATCCACCCCGTTGATACCGATACCGATCACGTTACCTGCCTTGAACCCCTGGCCTTCTGTCGCACGCACGCCGCCCAACACGGTGTTGTCGTTCATGCCAACCACCAGCCAGTTTTTCACGTTCGGATGCTGCACCAGCATCGAGTTGGCGGCGTCAAACGCGCCGGGGATATCGTTGGATTTGGTCGGAACCTGGTAGATCTGTTTTTCCGGGAATCCGGCGGCTTTCAGCGCGTCCATCGAACCACTGGTACGGCGACGGGCGGTATCCAGTTCATTCGCCGTGATCGCCATCACTGCGGTGTCCTGCAATTTCCAGCCGCGTTTCTGCATCTCTTTCCACAGCTCCTGCCCCTGACGCTCACCAATCTTGGTAGCAGCCATCATCACCAGCGGTACGGTGTCCATCGGCTGTCCTTTGGCGTTGACGAACTGGTCGTCGACGGCGATCACTTTCAGGTTATAGCTGCGCGCTTTGGCAACGATGGCCGCGCCCAGTTTCGGGTCTGGGGTGCAGATGACAAACCCTTTGGCACCGCTGGCCGCCAGGCTGTCGATAGCATTGAGGGTTTTTTCGCCATCCGGTACGGCGATCTTGATAACGTCAAATCCCAGGTCTTTACCGGCCTTGTCAGCAAACCGCCATTCGGTCTGGAACCAGGGCTCTTCCGGCTGTTTCACCAGAAAGCCCAGCTTCATGTTTTCCGCGATAGCCGATTGTGACATAACCGCGGCCAGGCCAATTGCTGCCAGAACCTTAGTGAATTTATGCATGGTCTTCTCCGCTCATTGTTATCTTTAACATGCTGGCAACCGGGGGTGCCCTCACGGGTGTAAACGCTCCCGGCGAGACATTCCTTTTTGGAACAATGAAAAAAACAAAGAGTTATTGTAATTTCATCTTCCGATTTCCTTCAGACGCGTAATTTGTAGCTGTTATTTTCATCACGAAGAGAGAGCGTTATCACATTCAGAAACTACAGCTGATTCGTACATAGATTCAGCGAATTTAACCTGCCATTAACTTATGACCGCCATCACAAAACGCCTGCCCGCGACAGAAAAATGCATACTTCCAGCCAACCGCTCCTCACTGCACCGGCATGGCCTGTCTATCGTAAACAGCGTGATCCCTACGTTTAACAGGAGCAGCAACGATGAGTGCGGGTGCCATTACTCTTGGTCTTGATTTTGGCAGCGATTCTGTCCGTGTGCTGGCGGTGGACTGCCGCAGCGGGCAGGAGCTGGAAACAGAAGTGGTCTACTATCCGCGCTGGCGTCAGGGACAATATTGTCATCCTGCCAGCAATCAGTTCCGCCACCACCCGCTGGACTACATTGAGTCGCTGGAGCTGGCGATTCGTGCGGTCGTGGCGCGGCTCACTCCTGAACAGCGTCAGCAAATAGTCGGCATTGGTGTTGACTCTACCGGGTCTACCCCAGCGCCGATCGACGAACAGGGCAACGTGCTGGCATTGCGTCCGGAATTCGCGGACAACCCTAACGCCATGTTTGTGCTGTGGAAAGACCACACCGCGATTGACGAAGCAGAAGCCATTAACCAGCTGTGCCGCAGTGGCCAGTTCCCGGATTACACCCGTTACATCGGCGGGGTGTACTCATCAGAATGGTTCTGGGCAAAAATTCTCCATATCACCCGTGAAGACCCGTCGGTACGTCAGACAGCGGTTTCCTGGATCGAGTTATGTGACTGGGTGCCCGCCCTGCTCTCCGGCACCACAGCCCCAAATGCCATTCGTCGCGGCCGTTGCAGCGCGGGGCATAAATCGCTGTGGCATCCCGACTGGGGTGGCCTGCCGCCAAAAGACTTTCTGCAGGCGCTCGATCCTTGCCTGACGGAGACGTTGCAGTACCCGCTGTTTACCGACACCTGGACCGCCGATCATCCGGTCGGCACATTGACATCGGAATGGGCTCGCCGGTTAGGGCTGTCGGAAAACGTCGTGATATCCGGCGGTGCTTTTGATTGTCATATGGGCGCTGTCGGTGCCGGGGCGCAGCCCTACACGCTGGTCAAAGTGATCGGCACCTCAACCTGCGACATTCTGATCGCCGACGCGGATCGTGTGGGCAACAACACGATCGCCGGGATCTGCGGTCAGGTGGACGGCAGCGTGGTGCCCGGCTTCATCGGGTTGGAAGCTGGTCAATCCGCCTTTGGCGACATGTACGCCTGGTTTGGCCGCGTGCTGGGCTGGCCGTTGCAACTGGCCGCACGCGAACACCCAGACTGGCAGCCGCAACTGGAACAGCTGCAATCCAGCCTGCTGGCGCAACTGACCCAAGCCTGGGCTAACGACCCGTCGCTTGATCATCTTCCGGTGGTGCTCGACTGGTTTAATGGCCGCCGCACGCCGTTTGCCAACCAACGGCTCAAAGGCGTCATCACCGACCTGAATCTTGGCACCGATGCACCGGCGCTGTTCGGCGGACTGATCGCCGCCACCGCGTTTGGTGCCCGCGCTATCATGGCCTGTTTCGAATCTCAGCAGATCCCGGTGGAAAACCTGCTGGCACTGGGCGGCATCGCCCGAAAGTCCACCACCATCATGCAAGTCTGCACCGACGTCATGAACCGCCCGATGCAGATCGTCGCCTCGGATCAATGTTGCGCCCTGGGTGCCGCCATCTTCGCTGCGGTGGCAGCCGGGGTTCACCCGGATATTCCCAGCGCCCAGCAGCACATGGCTTGTGGCATTGAGCGCACCCTCACGCCCGACCCGAAACGGGTCGCTCGTTATCAACAGCTTTACGAACGTTATCAGCAGTGGTGTCGGCTGGCGGAGCCCGCCTACAGCCCCCAGACCGGGGCAGACCATTGAGCGTTTGCCGAACATCACTTTTACATCCCTTTGGGAACCCAAACAGGAGTCATCATGGAACAATTTAAGCCGCTCGAAGTCTGGTTTGTGATTGGCAGTCAGCATCTGTACGGCCCGGAAGCGCTGCGTCAGGTGAAAGAGAACGCTGAAAAAGTGGTGAATGGCCTTAACCGCGACGCCAATCTGCCGGTGCGGCTGGTACTCAAACCGTTAGTCAAAACTCCGGATGAAATCACCGCACTCTGTCGCGATGCTAACTATCAGGATAACTGTATCGGGCTACTGGCCTGGCTGCATACCTTCTCGCCCGCCAAAATGTGGATTGGTGGCCTGAGTATCCTTAATAAGCCGCTGTTACAGTTCCATACCCAGTTCAACGCCGATATTCCCTGGGACACCATGGACATGGATTTCATGAACCTGAACCAGACCGCCCACGGCGGGCGCGAGTTCGGTTTTATCGGTGCGCGTATGCGTCAGTCTCATCAGGTGGTGGTCGGCCATTGGCAGGATCGTCACGCCCATGAACGCATCGCCAAGTGGATGCGGGTCGCGGCAGCGCTACAGGAAAGCCGTCAGCTCAAGGTAGCCCGCTTTGGCGATAACATGCGGGAAGTGGCGGTCACCGAAGGAGATAAAGTCGGGGCGCAAATCCAGTTTGGCTACGCGGTTAGCGCCTGGGGGCTGGGTGATCTGGTCGGCGTGGTGGACGATGTCAGCTCAGGTGATGTGAATTCACTGATTGAAGAGTATGAAGCCAGCTACACCCTCAGCGAAGCACTCAGGTTGCATGGTGAGAAACGGCAAAATCTGCTGGATGCGGCCCGTATCGAGATCGGCCTGAAACGTTTTCTCGATCAGGGCGGCTTTAAAGCGTTCACCACCAATTTCGAAAACCTCTACGGCCTCAAGCAGCTTCCTGGCGTGGCGGTACAGCGTCTGATGCAGCAGGGATACGGCTTTGGTGCCGAAGGTGACTGGAAAACCGCTGCACTGCTGCGCGTAATGAAGGTCATGTCGCAGGGATTACCTGGTGGCACCTCCTTCATGGAGGACTACACCTACCACTTCGCGCCTGGCAACAATCTGGTGCTCGGTGCTCATATGCTGGAAGTGTGCCCCAGCATCGCCAGCGAGGAAAAACCGCTGCTGGATGCGCAATACCTCGGGATCGGCGGCAAGGCGGATCCGGTGCGTTTGATCTTCTCTGCGCCAGCCGGATCGGCGCTGAACGTCAGCGTGATCGATCTCGGCGATCGTTTCCGCCTGCTGGTTAATCAGGTGGATGCCATCGCCCAGCCGCATCCTCTACCGAAGCTGCCGGTGGCCCGCGCGCTCTGGCAGGCGCAGCCATCGCTGGAAACGGCGGCCGAAGCCTGGATTCTGGCGGGCGGCGCTCACCATACCGTATTTACCCAATCACTCGATCTCGACTATCTGCGACTGTACGCCGACCTGCACAACATCGAGTTGACGGTGATTGATCAAGACACCACCCTGTCGGCCTTCAGAGACGGACTACGCTGGAACGAGTTGTACTACAAGCTGTGTGGACACCGGGCGTAATATACCGGCAATCCGTCAGCGCACTGCAACCCTACCTGTCGGCCGCCTCGTGCCGACAGGTAACCATTTCGGTTATTACATTCATATCTGTACCGCATTCGTATCTGCACATCCCATCAGGCAAGATGGGATATTTCTGAGAATAAAATAAAAACCGGTATTATTAATGCCTGAGCTTCTCTCTATTTAAATGCAACAAAAGATTTCTATAGCCACGAAAGGAAATAATAGCGCAGCTTAAAAATGTGACACAGATCGGATGACGTGCGCAAAAAACATCACAAGATGAATAAACTGTTAACCTCTATACCCTAAATAATTCGAGTTGCTGGACAAAACATTTAGCGTTTTGAACAACGCGAGGCGTTGACCCTTTAGCAACGCTATGATTTTCGGCCTCATAAGGCCAACGCACCTGCGACTTGAAGTATGACGGGTATATGTTTTTTTATTACACTGACCTATTACACGCTGCGCTTTTAGATTCAACACTGGACAGAATGCCCGAGGTGAATATACTGAACTCCCTTTAAACTCTATTTGATTATTTTACGCAAATGAGTGTCTACGAATATTTATTGAAGTTCAGAAAAGTGAACACATTGGAAAGTCTTGAGAAGCTATTTGATCATTTGAATTATTCTCTGACTGACAATCACGACATTATCAATATGTATCGGGCTGCCGATCATCGCCGTGCCGAATTAGCCGCAGGCGGAAAACTGTTTGACGTCGGGCAAGTGCCGAAATCTGTCTGGCATTTTGTGGTTTGATGAGACACACCGCTTGATGCGACAGATCGTCTGACGATACAGCATGGATGCGCGTGCCACTGCTGCACGCTCTTCCCCCGTTCCCTCTTTCTTCGTCTTTCCTTCCTCATCCTGATATGGCACCGATAAGTGCGATTGCCTAATAACCCCACAGAGGGTAAGTTGCCGAATGCCGGACAATGCCCGATAATACGCCGGTTTTATTTTGTAGGCACTGTAATGAGCGAATATGTCTTGCTGTTTGTTGGCACGATTTTGGTCAACAACTTCGTACTGGTGAAATTCCTGGGCTTATGCCCGTTCATGGGCGTATCCAAAAAACTGGAAGCCGCCATCGGCATGGGGTTTGCCACCACATTTGTGATGACGATAGGGTCGGTGTTCTCGTGGCTGGTCAACACCTATGTGTTGCTGCCGTTAAACCTGCTCTACCTGCGCACGCTGGCCTTTATCCTGGTTTTTGCCGTTGTGGTGCAATTCACCGAACTGGCGGTACGGAAAACCAGCCCGGTGCTCTACCGCTTACTGGGTATCTTTCTGCCGCTGATCACCACCAACTGTGCCGTTCTCGGTGTCGCGCTGCTTAGCGTGAATCAATCGTACAACTTTCTGCAATCAACCGTTTATGGTTTTAGCGCTGCCGTCGGCTTTTCACTGGTATTAGTGCTGTTCGCCGCGCTGCGTGAGCGCCTTGCCGTCGCCGATGTGCCTGCACCGTTTCGCGGCTCGTCGATCGCACTGGTGACAGCGGGCCTGATGTCGTTGGCCTTTATGGGCTTTACCGGGCTGGTGAAACTGTGATGACCACCGTCTGGATAGCGATAGCGGCGCTCAGTGCGCTGGCGCTGGTGTTCGGGTTAGTCCTGGGCTTTGCCTCGCGCCGTTTTCAGGTGGAAGAAGACCCGGTAGTGGAGCAACTGGAGGCCATGCTGCCGCAAAGCCAGTGTGGTCAGTGTGGTTATCCCGGCTGCCGCCCCTACGCCGAGGCCATCGCACTCAATAACGAACACATCAACAAATGTGTGCCGGGTGGTGAACCGCTCATGCTAAAGCTCGCGGAGCGACTCAACGTCGAACCGCAACCGCTGGGTGCCGAAACCCCACAAAAACCGGAACCGCTGGTCGCCTGGGTGGATGAGAACAACTGCATCGGTTGCACCAAATGTATCCAGGCTTGCCCGGTAGACGCCATTGTCGGCACAACTCGTGCGGTCCATACCGTCATCCGCGATCTGTGTACCGGCTGTAACCTGTGCGTGCCGCCCTGCCCGACAGATTGTATTGAATTAAGACCGTTAGCACCGACAACCGCCAACTGGAAATGGAATCTCGACGCCATTCCGGTGCGCGTCATTCAGTCAGAAAACCGTGTGATCGAAAATCATGTTTAAGCTGTTCGCCGCCTTCCGAAAAGACAGAATCTGGGATTTCTCAGGCGGAATTCATCCCCCGGAAATGAAAACCCAGTCCAGTCAGATACCGCTGCGGCAAGCCCCTATGCCTGACTATTTGATCATCCCGCTCAAGCAACATCTCGGGCCAGAAGGTGACTTGTGCGTCAACGTCGGCGACCCGGTGCTACGAGGGCAGCCACTGACACGCGGTACTGGCCGGATGCTGCCGGTGCACGCGCCGACCTCTGGGACGGTGCACGCCATCCGCCAGCATATGAGTAATCACCCCTCTGGGCTGACCGAGCTTAGCATCATCATCATTCCCGACGGTCAGGACCGCTGGTGCGAACGCCGCCCCATCACCGATTACCGTCAGGCAACGCCGTCCGAGCTGGTTGAGCATCTCCATCAGGCCGGTATCGCCGGGCTGGGTGGTGCAGGCTTCCCGACGGCCGCCAAACTGCAAGGCGGTTTGCGCGGTATCGACACCCTGATTATCAACGCCGCCGAGTGCGAACCCTACATCACCGCTGACGATCGCCTGATGCAGGAGTGTGCGCAGGAGATCACGCAAGGCATCGACATCCTTGACCATCTGCTGCAACCGCAACGTATCCTGCTGGGCATTGAAGACAATAAACCGGAAGCCATCGCGGCGCTGCGTTACGCATTAGTGGATTATCCGCGTATCCAGATGCGGGTGATCCCCACGAAATACCCCTCCGGCGGTGCCAAACAGTTAACCAAGATCCTGACCGGCAAAGAAGTGCCTTTCGGCAAGCATTCAGCCTCTATCGGCATATTGATGCAAAACGTCGGCACCGCATACGCCATCAAACGGTCGGTCATTAACGGCGAACCGTTGACCGAACGTGTGGTTACCCTGACCGGCGATGCCTTACGCCAGCCAGGCAACGTCTGGGCCAGGCTGGGCACCCCCGTGCGCCATTTGCTGCGGCACGCTGGCTACCATGTCACCACCACGCAGCCGATGGTGGTCATGGGCGGGCCATTGATGGGGTTCACCCTGCCTGCGCTGGACGTACCGATCATCAAGACCAGCAACTGTATTCTGGCCCCCGCCCGCGATGAGATTCAGGCGCAGGAAGAGGAGCAGGCTTGCATCCGCTGCGGTAAATGCGCCGATGCCTGCCCGGCCGGGTTACTGCCACAGCAGCTTTACTGGTTCAGCCGGGGACAGGAGCACGAGAAAGCGCGCCAGCATCATCTGTTTGACTGTATCGAATGCGGTGCCTGCGCGTACGTTTGCCCCAGTAATATCCCGCTGGTGCAGTATTACCGTCAGGAAAAAGCCGAGATCCAGGCGCTGGACCACGAATCCCGCAAAGCGGTAGAAGCCAAAGCGCGCTTCGATGCGCGTCAGGTCCGCCTGGAACGGGAAAAACAGGCACGCGAGCAACGCCATAAACAAGCCGCCGTCAGCGTAGCCGCCACCGACAAAGACGCGGTGATGGCGGCACTGGAAAGAGTTCGCACCAAACAGGCGACAGCCGCACAAGCTGAAATCCGCATTGAGCCGGGCCAACAGCCAGATAACCGCGCCGTGATTGCCGCCCGCGAGGCCCGTAAGGCGCAGGCCCGCGAGCATCAGGCGGAGAAAGCACTGAATACGGCGGAAGATAACACGCCGAAAGCCGCCATCGCGGCAGCGATCGCGCGAGTCAAAGCCAGACAGGCCGAGTCGACCCCATCATCATCGGTTGCCGTAACCGAAGAACATGCAGCGTCAGACCCGCGTAAAGCGGCGGTTGAAGCGGCCATCGCGCGGGTTAAAGCGCGTAAAGCCGCGCAGTCTGGCACTATCGAAGACGTGACAGCGTCACCTGTCGTACCGGTAGCCACCGCGGCGAAAACGCTGGAAAGTGCGCCCTCAACCACATCGGCTGATGTCGACTCAACCGAGATTATCGACCCGCGAAAAGCTGCCGTTGCTGCCGCCATCGCGCGGGTTAAAGCGCGTAAAGCCGCGCAGTCTGGCACTACCGAAGACGTGACAGCGTCACCTGTCGTACCGGTAGCCACCGCGGCGGAAACGCTGGAAAGTGCGCCCTCAGCCACATCGGCTGATGTCGACTCAACCGAGATTATCGACCCGCGAAAAGCTGCCGTTGCTGCCGCCATCGCGCGGGTTAAAGCCCGTAAAGCCGCCGTATCGCAGGCATCGCAAGAGGACTAAATGGCTTTCAGAATCGCACCCTCACCGTTTACCCATAACAAGCAGTCGACCCGTAATATTATGCGCTGGGTCCTGGCTGCCTGCGTGCCTGGTATCATGGCGCAAGCCTGGTTTTTCGGTTACGGCAACCTGATCCAGTTGGCGCTGGCCAGTATCACCGCGCTCTTTACCGAAGCAGCAATATTGTCATTGCGAAAACGTCCGGTACTGGAAACGCTGCAAGACAGTTCCGCGCTGTTAACAGCCGTTCTGCTGGCCATCAGTCTGCCGCCGTTTACGCCCTGGTGGATGGTGGTGTTAGGCACCCTGTTCGCCATTATCATCGCCAAACAGCTGTACGGCGGACTGGGGCAAAACCCATTCAACCCAGCGATGATCGGCTATGTGGTGCTGTTGATTTCTTTCCCGGTGCAGATGACCAGTTGGTTGCCGCCGGAGGGGTTACAGGCGTCGCCTGCCGGGTTTATGGATGCGCTAACTGCGATCTTTACCGGCCACGGGGTGACGGGCCAGACGATCCCGCAATTGATTCAGGGGGTGGATGGTGTCAGTCAGGCCACGCCGCTGGATGCATTCAAAACCGGCCTGCGCAGTGGTCATCAACCCGATGTGTTACTGCATCAACCGTTACTTTCCGGTGAACTGGCCGGGCTGGGTTGGCAATGGGTGAATCTGGCGTTTCTGGCTGGTGGCCTGTTTATGCTGTTGCTGCGGGTCATCAATTGGCAGATTCCGTTCAGTTTCCTGTGCGCGTTGTCTGTATGCGCGCTAGCGGGTTGGTATCTGCATCCGGAGGCTAGCGCCCCCCCGCTGCTGCATCTGTTTTCCGGTGCGACCATGCTGGGCGCGTTCTTTATCGCCACCGACCCGGTAACCGCCTCCACCACCCCCAAAGGGCGTCTGATTTTCGGCGCGTTGATCGGTGTGCTGGTATGGACCATCCGTACCTACGGCGGTTACCCTGATGGTGTGGCTTTTGCGGTGCTGTTGGCCAACATTACTGTGCCGTTGATCGACTATTTCACCAAACCGCGCGCTTACGGCCATCGCTAAGGACGGATTATGCTGCTGACCACTATGCGCCGCCACGCTACCACGCTGGCGCTGTTTGCCGCCTTTACCACCGGGCTGACTGCACTGGTTAACTCCCTGACCGAAAAAACCATTTCGCAGCAAGTTGCTGCACAGCAACGGGCGTTGCTGGATCAAGTGATCCCGGTCGATCGCTATAACAATGACCTGCTCAGCGAGTGCTATCTGGTCAGCGACCCGGCACTGGGTTCCGCTTCGCCACACCGTGTCTACATCGCTCGTCATGACGGTGCACCGGTCGCCGCTGCGCTGGAAAGCACCGCGCCAGATGGTTATTCCGGCGTGATCAGCCTGCTGATTGGCGCAGACTTTCATGGTACTGTGCTAGGCACACGGGTGACCGAACATCATGAAACACCGGGGCTGGGCGATAAAATCGACATCCGTATCTCCGACTGGATAACGCATTTTACCGGCCAAACCGTTACAGACTCACAGGATACTCGCTGGGCGGTAAAAAAAGACGGCGGCCAGTTTGATCAGTTTACCGGTGCCACCATCACTCCGCGCGCGGTAGTCAATGCGGTGAAACGGGGTGCACTGTTTTTGCAAACCTTGCCGCCGCGACTGCCCACCCTGACGCCATGTGGAGATAAACCATGAACCAGACCAAAGAACTGGCCCTGCAAGGATTGTGGAAAAACAACTCGGCACTGGTACAACTGCTGGGGCTGTGCCCGCTGCTGGCGGTCACGTCTACCGCCACGAATGCGCTCGGACTGGGGCTTGCCACCACACTGGTGTTGATATGCACCAATATTGCCGTTTCTGCGCTGCGCCGCTGGGTGCCGGGTGAAATTCGTATTCCCATCTATGTCCTGCTGATTGCCTCGGTGGTCACCGTCGTACAGATGTTGATCAATGCTTACGCTTACGGTCTGTATCAGTCGTTGGGGATTTTTATTCCGCTGATCGTCACCAACTGCATCGTGATTGGGCGCGCAGAAGCCTTCGCATCAAAAAATACGGTGATCTTGTCGGCACTTGATGGCCTGTTCATGGGGTTGGGTGCCACCAGTGCGCTGTTTGTGTTGGGCGCAATAAGAGAGATTCTCGGCAATGGCACCCTGTTTGACGGCGCAGACCTACTGCTGGGCAGTTGGGCACGCGTGTTGCGGGTTGAAGTCGTGCATATGGACTCCCCGTTCCTGTTGATGATTCTCCCGCCGGGTGCCTTTCTCGGTCTGGGAATGATGCTGGCGGCCAAATACGTTATCGACGAAAAACGTAAACAGCGCCGTACCCGAACAATACGGCTATCGCCTTCTGCCTCATCTACGCTGACGGAATAATATGAACAAAGAGAAACGGATCGCCATCCTTAGCCGCCTGCGAGAAGACAACCCGCACCCCACCACCGAACTTAAGTTCAACTCGCCGTTTGAACTGCTCATTTCGGTGCTGCTATCCGCACAGGCCACCGATGTCAGCGTTAACAAAGCCACGGAAAAGCTCTATCCGGTGGCGAATACGCCGCAAGCGATGCTGGATCTCGGTGTGGACGGCGTGAAGTCGTATATCAAGACCATCGGGCTGTTCAACAGCAAAGCAGAAAACATCATCAAAACCTGCCGCATTTTACTGGATAAGCACCAGGGTCAGGTGCCGGAAGATCGCGCCGCACTGGAGGCGTTGCCCGGCGTCGGGCGTAAAACTGCCAACGTGGTATTGAACACAGCGTTTGGCTGGCCCACTATCGCGGTGGATACCCATATCTTCCGCGTCTGCAATCGCACCCACTTTGCACCGGGTAAAACCGTCGAACAGGTGGAAGAAAAACTGCTGAAATATGTCCCGGCGGAATTCAAGGTCGACTGTCACCACTGGCTGATCCTGCACGGCCGCTATACCTGTGTTGCCCGCAAGCCACGCTGCGGTGCCTGCCTGATAGAGGACTTGTGCGAATATAAGGAAAAGGTCGATATCTGACCGATGACAAACGTATTCAATCATGACAAGGGCAGGTTTTCACCTGCCCTTGTCGCATTATATCGCGGCGTAAAAATGGATTGATTATTTCACCGGCAGCGTCACATCCTTGAACATGGCTTCGATTTCTTCATTCGAACGCAACGCAATCGCCGAATCCACCACATCTCGCGTCAGGTGCGGTGCAAAACGATGAATAAAATCATACATGTAGCTACGAAGGAATGTACTGCGACGAAAACCGATTTTGGTGGTGCTATAGCTGAACAGGTTATCGGCATTGATGGCGACCAGATCCGGATCGCTGGCCGGGTCCACCGCCATGTTGGCGATAACACCCACACCTAATCCCAGGCGGACGTAGGTTTTGATCACATCAGCATCGGTCGCGGTAAACACGATGCGCGGCGTCAGTCCGGCCCGGTTGAACGCGGTATCCAGCTCAGAACGGCCAGTAAAACCGAAGGTATAGGTGACGATCGGGTACGCGGCCAGTTCCTCTATGCTGATATCGGTTTTACCCGCCAGCGGATGGTCCGGCTTCACGACCACGGCACGGTTCCAGTGGTAGCACGGCAGCATGATCAGGTCTTCATACAAATGCAGTGCTTCGGTAGCGATGGCGAAATCCGCTGAGCCTTTAGCCACGGCTTCAGCAATCTGCATCGGCGAACCTTGATGCATATGCAGCGAGACTCGCGGGTAACGCTCGATAAACCCTTTGATCACCTCAGGCAATGCGTAACGTGCCTGAGTATGGGTGGTAGCGACGTACAGCGAACCTTTGTCTGGATAAGTGTGCTCGCCTGCCACCGCCTTGATGGCATCAACCTTAGACAGCACCTCACGGGCGATACGAATGATTTCCTGCCCGGCGGGCGTCACCTGGGTCAAATGTTTTCCGCTGCGTGCAAAGATCTGAATACCCAGTTCATCTTCAAGCATCCGAACCTGTTTACTGATCCCCGGCTGGGAGGTGTATAACCCCTCAGCGGTTGAAGAAACGTTCAGATTGTGATTAACAACTTCAACGATATAACGAAGCTGTTGCAGTTTCATAAGTTATCCCATTCCGTAATATGTCATGCGCGGCGGCATCTGTATTGTTGACGTTATCTGCGTTGACAAGGGAGTGACTGCTCAATGCAACGGTATAGATTCTCGCCACCTAAATGCCATTTAATCATAAAAAAATATTTTATATAACCACTTTCTGTATTACTTAGACAGTACTGGTACTGGAAAACGGGTTTTTATTTCCTTTTTTGTTATCGGCTGCCGGCGGATGATATTCATGGTTAATGGATCAAAAAAGCCAGCCTATACAGGCTGGCTTAACGTAATGTAACCGCAAGCAGATGAGAAAAATGCGGTTTTAGTCAATTATCGACGTAATTAGCGACTGCTTTCCACCCATTTACCGTCTACATAAAATGCCGACCACCCGGTAGCTTTGCCCTCTTTCTCCGAGGAGACATACTGCTGCTTGGTTTTGCGGCTGAACCGCACCAGCGTTTTGTTACCTTCCGGGTCGGTCACCGGCGCCTCGGCCAGATAGCGTAATTTCTCTGGTAAGCGATCACGGAAACGCACCAGCTCTTCGACCAGCGGCGCGCGGGTTTCACGCGATTTCGGGAAAGTATTCGCCGCCAGGAATACACCAGCAGCGCCATCACGCAGCACGAAATAGGCATCGGATTTCTCGCACGCCAACTCCGGCAACGGCACCGGATCTTCTTTCGGCGGCGCGACTTCCCCGTTACGTAAAATCTTGCGGGTATTGCCACAGGTTTCGCTGGTACAGGCCATGTATTTACCGAAACGCCCCATTTTCAGGTGCATTTCCGAACCACATTTCTCGCATTCCACCACCGGGCCGTCATAGCCTTTCAGGCGGAATTCACCTTGCTCGATCTCATAGCCATCGCAGGATGGGTTGTTGCCGCACACATGCAGTTTACGCTGATTGTCGATCAGGTAGCTGTCCATCGCCGTGCCGCATTTCGAGCAACGGCGACGGGCGCGCAGCGCATTGGTTTCCGCCTCATCGCCTTCCAGCACATTCAACACTTCCGCTTCCGGAATCAGGTTGATAGTGGTTTTGCAGCGCTCTTTAGGCGGCAGCGCATAGCCAGAACAACCGAGGAACACCCCGGTGCTGGCGGTACGAATACCCATTTTGCGGCCGCAGGTCGGACAATCGATGCTGGTCAGCACCATCTGGTTCGGCTTCATGCCGCCTTCGTCCGGCTCCAGCTCGGCGGTTTCCAGCTGTTTGCTGAATTCGGCGAAGAATTCATCCAGCACCGCTTTCCACTCGGCCTGGCTGTTTGCTACCAGGTCAAGGCTATTTTCCATACGGGCGGTAAAATCGTAGTTCATCAGCTCGCGGAAGTTATCTTCCAGCCGATCGGTCACGATCTCCCCCATTTTCTCAGCGTAGAAACGGCGATTCTCCACCCGCACATAACCACGATCCTGAATGGTAGAGATGATGGCCGCATAGGTGGAAGGACGGCCGATACCACGCTTTTCCAGCTCCTTGACCAACGATGCTTCGCTGTAACGCGCTGGCGGTTTGGTAAAGTGCTGGCTCGGTAACAGTTTTTCCAGTGACAGGGATTGCCCCACCTCGATGGCGGGCAACGTGCGGTCTTCGTCGCTCTTGCGCAGCGCAGGCATGACCCTGGTCCAACCGTCGAAGCGCAGCGTGCGTCCTTTGGCTCGCAACTGATAGTCGCCAGCACTGACCAGCAGCGTAGTGGAATCATACTGCGCCGGCATCATCTGGCAGGCGACAAACTGCCGCCAAATCAGCTGGTATAGTTTTTGCGCATCCGCTTCCATGTCTTTGAGCTGGTCGGCCAGCACCTTCACATCGGAAGGCCGAATGGCTTCATGCGCTTCCTGTGAGTTTTCCTTACTGGTGTAAAGATTCGGAGCTTCCGGCAGATAGCGTTTGCCAAATTCGTCATGGATATAATCACGCGCCATCGCCAGCGCATCCTGGCTCAGGTTGGTGGAGTCGGTACGCATGTAAGTGATATGACCCGCTTCATACAACCGCTGCGCCATCATCATGGTCTTTTTCACGCCAAAGCCCAGACGGGTGCTGGCAGCCTGCTGCAAAGTAGAGGTAATGAACGGTGCGCCCGGCTTGCTGCTGGTCGGTTTGTCTTCCCGTTCAGCCACCACATAGCTGGCTTTTTCCAGCAGGCTGACCGCCGCTTGCGTCTGAGCCTGATTCACCGGCCGGAACGGTTTGCCGTTATGGTGCGTTACCTGCATCTGCAGCGCAATGTCCGGGTTCGCCAGCAAATCGGCGTGCAGTTCCCAGAACTCTTCCGGCACAAACGCTTTGATTTCACGCTCGCGTTCCACCACCAGGCGAACCGCCACTGACTGTACGCGCCCGGCGGACAGCCCGCGGGCAATCTTTTTCCACAGCAACGGCGACACCATGTAACCCACCACGCGGTCCATAAAACGGCGGGCCTGCTGGGCGTTAACACGGTTGATATTCAGTTCGCCAGGATTGTCGAACGCCTGACGAATGGCATTTTTGGTGATCTCGTTGAACACCACACGGCTGAAACGCTTGTCATCACCACCAATGATTTCCCGCAGGTGCCAGGCAATGGCTTCCCCTTCGCGGTCAAGGTCGGTTGCGAGATAGACGTGCTCGGCGTTCTGCGCCAGCGTTTTCAGTTCCGATACCACTTTTTCCTTGCCGGGCAGAATCTCATACTGGGCTTGCCAGCCGTGATAGGGGTCGACCCCCATGCGGTTGACCAGCGCGGTTTTCTCATCTTTCTTGACGGCTTTTTTGGCTTTCTCCCCGTTGGCTTCAGCGCTTTTCTTGCTCGCTGAACCGGAGCCGCTGGTCGGCAAGTCGCGGACATGCCCCACGCTGGATTTCACCACGTAATCATTGCCAAGGTACTTATTAATCGTTTTGGCTTTTGCCGGGGACTCGACGATAACGAGAGCTTTACCCATAATATATTGTTACCTACTGAATTCTTTGAAAAAAGAAGAAACTTTCTCAGTTATTCGCTCTGGCTTTCCAGCCGGCGTAGCCTAAACCATCAGGGTTGCGGGAAAATCGTTCTATTGATGCATCGACGGCGCGCCGCACGCGCTCATCGCGTCGCAACCCTATGACAATTCAGGATTATTCTTTTACCGCACCGTCTCTTACGATAACCGGTTCCGCCCCGGTGCAAAGCAATTATTCCGCTTGACGATGCAAAATCCCACACTCTACCTGATAAATAACACCACGCAACCTAATTAGCATGTAAAACCCGTTTTCGCCAATCGTTTCCCTTGTATTTATCGGCACACTAGCGACTAAAAATCAGTCAGTTTGCGATAAATTCCGTTCAGGCGGTACAATAGCGCCAGCAAAACAAGGGTTATTGCAGGAGAACAATCCCATGTCCGGTTTTACACACATAAATGAAGAAAAAACGCCGATTGGTCGAGAAGCTTTACTGCTGGAGGCCAATACACTGATCAAAAATCATGAAGACTACCTGCACGGCATGGTAGCCAATGCAGTAGAGCAAAAGAGTGGTGTGCTGGTCTTTCGTGGTGAGTACTTTCTCGACAGTGATGGCTTGCCAACGCACAAGACCACGGCCGTGTTCAATATGTTCAAACACCTGGCACACGTGTTGTCGGAAAAATACCAGTTAATCGATTAACCCCGCAATCCCACCGGGTAATACCTACGCGGATGCGGGCTGTTCTTGAATCACCGGAAACGGGTTTACCCATCTGCCTGACCACGGATAATGCGGCTGGCCTTGTTCAACAGGGCGCAGGCAGAGGGTAAGCCTTAAAACCACTTATAGCTGGGGGTGATTCCCCCGCTGCCACCAGCGCAGCATCAGGCGGTCCAGAGCCTCGCTGGTGCTGCCAGTGAGGCGGTCCAGCAGGCGTTTGCGACGGGTATAGCGTACTGCCAGCACTTCATGGTTTTCCATTTCCGCGATCAGCAAATCATCGCTAGTGCCGATAGCATCTACCAACCCCATCGTTCTGGCTTGCGTGCCAAACCAGTGCTCGCCGGTAGCAACCGACTCAATATCCAGCGACGGGCGCATTTCGCTGACAAACTGTTTGAACAGCAGATGTGTGTCATTCAATTCCTCACGAAACTTCTCCCGGCCTTCTTCGGTATTTTCGCCGAACAACGTCAGGGTACGCTTGTACTGACCCGCAGTATGCAATTCCACATCAATGTCTTTGCTCTTCAGCAACCGATTGAAGTTGGGGATTTGCGCTACCACACCAATCGACCCGACAATAGCAAACGGTGCCGCCACAATGCGATCTGCCACGCACGCCATCATATAACCGCCGCTGGCCGCCACCTTGTCCACCGCCACCGTCAGGCGGATACCGCGCTGACGAATACGTTGCAGTTGCGACGCCGCCAACCCGTAGCCGTGCACCACACCACCGGGGCTTTCCAGCCGCAACAGCACTTCGTCTTCCGGACGTGCCACCGCCAACACGGCGGACACTTCCTCACGCAATGAACTTACCTCTCCGGCATCCATGCTGCCGTTAAAATCGAGCACATACAGACAAGGGCGAGCGGACTTCTCTTCCCCCCGTTTAGCGCGTTTCTTCTCCTGTTTGGCGGTTTCCTTTTCTTCTTTCTTCTGCTTTTTCTCCAGCAGGCTGCGCGCGGTATCGCTCATGGCGGCGGACTGCATCTCCTGCCGCATTTCACGGTATTGTTCGCCCAGATTAATCACCTGCAGTTCGCCCTTTCGATGGCGCTTACGCTGCGTCATACCGACTGTCAGCACCACCAATGCGCCGATGGCGACGACAAGGGTGACGACTTTTGCCAGGAATAAACCATACTGAGAAAGTAATTCCACAAATACCGCCTTCATTGACCAATGTGATATATGACGTTGATTCTTCAACAACCATTACGGTTCCAGCGCGGTGCGCCGAGCCTCTAACCTAACGTATGACGGACGTGATGGCGATGATCTTCATACATAAATTGTACTTTCCGGTGCTTTTTACCGCACAAACTGTGAGAAAACCGGACCTTCTGATTGAAAACACCTATTGTTTCAGGCATAAAACACCCATTATGGCTTTTTTGGAAACACCTCATTATCCCCGGATGATGACAGCCAGAGGACACTGTTTTGCATTACCAACCCAAGAACGACCTACTGCAACACCGTATCATTCTGGTCACCGGTGCCGGTGACGGCATCGGCCGCGAAGCGGCACTGACCTATGCGCGCCACGGGGCAAGACTGGTGTTGCTGGGGCGCACAGAAAGCAAACTGCAGGAAGTGGAGCAACACATTCTGCAGGAGTGTGGCGTCCACAGTTATCTGATCCCCTGCGATATGTTGACCGCCAGCCACCATGATTTCATACAGATCGCCGGGCAGATCGGTCAGGCGCTGCCACGACTGGACGGCGTATTGCACAATGCGGGTCTGCTGGGTGACATCGTACCGATGGAAGAACAGTCTGCCACCGTCTGGCATCAGGTGATGCAGGTTAACGTTAATGCGCCTTTTATGTTGACGCAGGCGTTGCTACCGTTGTTGCTCAAATCAAGCAGTCCGTCATTGGTTTTTACCAGTTCCAGCGTTGGTCGGCAGGGGCGCGCCAACTGGGGTGCCTACTCGGTATCCAAATTCGCTACCGAAGGCATGATGCAGGTCCTGGCCGAGGAGTACCGCAACCGCAACTTACGGGTCAATTGCATCAATCCGGGTGGCACCCGCACGTCAATGCGCGCCACCGCCTTTCCCAATGAAGATGCAAATAAACTCAAGACCCCAGCCGACATCATGCCGCTTTATCTGTATTTGATGGGAGATGACAGCCGTCGTAAAACCGGCATGAGTTTCGATGCCCAACCTGACCGCAAACCCGGCCCGGTCGAGTGATTACGCAGAGGATACCGCCGCATGAGTGATGATCGTCATCAGCAACGTCAGCAACGGCTGAAGGAAAAAGTAGACGCCCGCATCGCCGCCGCCACTGACGTGCGCGGCATCATGATGGTGTTTACCGGCAACGGTAAAGGCAAAACTACCGCGGCCTTCGGCACTGTTACTCGGGCAGTGGGCCACGGCCTGAAAGCCGGGGTGATCCAGTTCATCAAAGGTGAATGGCCGAATGGCGAAAAGAACCTGTTGCAACAGCACGGGGTGGAGTTTCAGGTGATGGCGACCGGCTTTACCTGGGAAACGCAGAATCGCCAGACCGACACCGACGCAGCCAGACAAGTCTGGCAGCATGGATTACGAATGCTGACGGATGATTCGCTCGACCTGGTGGTGCTCGACGAGTTGACCTATATGATCAGTTACGACTATTTGCCACTGAATGACGTGATCACCGCCCTGCAACAGCGCCCAACGCACCAAAGCGTCATTATTACCGGTCGAGGCTGCCATCGAGAACTGTTGGAACTGGCGGATACGGTAACGGAAATGCGCCCGGTAAAACATGCCTTTGATGCTGGCATTCAGGCTCAACAAGGCATTGACTGGTAGGATAAAAAAGGATGACGCTGCGCCAGATGACGCAGCGTTAGACTGGGGGCTTAACCGTTACGCTTCGGCGCGCTACGGCGGCCACCAGCCGGGCGGTTACTGGCCCCAACCTGGCTATGGCGTTTCACGGCCCGGCGGATCTGATTGGCTTTCACCCGGCGTCGCTCACGTTCCACCGGCAATTTACTGACCGTTTCCGGTGCCAGTTGCACCAGCTCACGCAGGTAGTTAACGTCGGTCAAGCTCATTTCCGTCCAGCCGCCACGCGGCAGCCCTTTCGGCAACTGAATGTCGCCGTAGCGAACACGAATCAATCGGCTAACCTGCACACCAACCGCTTCCCACAAGCGACGCACTTCGCGATTGCGGCCTTCGGTCAGGGTCACGTTGTACCACTGGTTCAACCCTTCGCCCCCCTGATAGCGGATCGAGCGGAACGCCGCCGGACCGTCTTCCAGCTGTACGCCTTTACTCAGTTGACGAATTTTGTCATCGCCCACTTCGCCGAACACGCGCACGGCATATTCACGTTCCACTTCACGGCTGGGATGCATCAGGCGATTCGCCAGCTCACCATCCGTCGTGAACAACAACAGGCCGGAGGTATTCACATCCAGACGCCCTACCGCTACCCAGCGATACCCCTGAATGCGCGGCAGACGGTCAAATACCGTTGGCCGCCCTTCCGGGTCGCTACGGGTACAGAGCTCCCCTTCCGGCTTGTAATACATCAGCACACGGCACACCGCTTCTTCGGTTTCGCGCACCGACACCACATGCCCGTCGAGACGAATTTTGGTCGCACGGGTAACCTCAACACGGTCCCCCAGCGTGGCAATTTTGCCGTCAACGCTAATGCGCCCGGCTTCAATCATACTTTCAATTTCGCGGCGTGAACCGTGCCCTGCACGCGCCAGCACTTTCTGTAGCTTTTCGCTCATTGAGCAACCTCTGATGCCGCCTTCACAGGCGTCGGGGGGAATGTCATGATGACCAGAAATCGCGTTAACTCATGAAAAATAAAGAGTTAACGCATATTATCGCGATTATACCCTGATTCGTGCCGTTTGTATGCCAAATGTTAGCAGCCATGCAGGCGCGTTAGGAAACCCCCTTGCGGGGTTTCTGTGTTACAAAAATGGCGTCACATCGCCGGTGCCTTCGCGCACGACCACGGGCACAGATTCGGTCAGATCGATAACCGTCGTGGGCTGTTGCCCCAGAAAGCCGCCGTGAACAACCAAATCCACCCGCTTGCCCAGTTGCTCCTGAATTTCTTCCGGATCAGACTCAGCAAAATCATTGCCTGGCAGCATTAGCGTGGTCGACATGAGCGGTTCATTCAACGCCGCCAGCAACTCCAACGCAATCGGATTAGACGGCACGCGCATACCGATAGTTTTGCGTTTCTCACTCATCAGGCGACGCGGTACTTCCTTGGTCGCTTTGAGAATGAAGGTGTAATTGCCGGGGGTATTATTTTTGATCAACCGGAACGCGGCGTTATCCACATAGGCGTAAGAAGACAACTCCGACAGGTCACGGCACATCAGGGTAAAATTATGGTTTGGATCCAGCTCACGAATGCGGCAGATGCGTTCCATCGCCGCTTTATCTTCCAACATGCACCCTAGCGCGTACCCGGAATCGGTGGGATACACAATCACTCCGCCCTTGTGCAGGATTTCCACCGTCTGGTTAATCAGCCGTGGCTGCGGATTCTGTGGATGAATATAGAAAAACTGACTCATGCTACGTCCTCTGTCTTCTGAAAACGTACACCCCGCCAGGTGATAAACCATAGCGGGTTGAACGGATGCTGCGTGATATTTACCGGGATGAATCGACTAACGCCGGATGTTGCCAGACCGGCTCTACACCGCCGGGCAACCACAATTTTCGCCCCAGTTCTATCCAGGCACAGGGCTGATGAAAATCCGAACCCTGCGACCCCAGCAAATGGTAATCCTGCGCATAACGCGCCAAATGTGAACGCTCATCCGGTGCCTGTTGACACTGGGCTATTTCCATCGCTTCTCCACCGCACCCGGCAAAGTGCCCGATCAACCGTTTCAACCATTTGGCGGTCAGATCATAACGGCCGGGATGTGCCAGCACCGCAACCCCGCCCGACTGGCGGATAGCGTCCACGGCTTGCTGTATTGTACACCACTGCGGTGGCACATAACCGGTTTTCCCTTTGGCCAGATACTTTTTGAACACCTGCGCCACCGTGGTGGCTTTGCCTAATTCCACCAGATAACGCGCGAAATGCCCGCGCGTTATCATGCCGCCGTCCGCCAGCCGGGAAGCCCCTGCCAGCGCATCCGGAATCAGCGCCTTTTCCAGCCGCTGCGCAATCTGCACGGCCCGCTGCTCGCGGTACTGCACCTGCTGTTGCAGTAATGCCGTTAACGCCGGATGGTGACAATCCAGCCCCAGCCCGACGATGTGGATCTCATGGTTTTCCCACACGGTGGAAATCTCAACGCCGGAAATCAACCGCAGCGGCAGCGCCTGCTGCTGGATAGCGATCTGAGCCTCATCCAGCGCTGCCGTAGTGTCGTGATCGGTGATAGCCAACACGCTGACACGCATACTCACCGCACGCTGCACCAGTTCGGTTGGCGTCAGCAAACCATCGGAAGCCGTGGTGTGGCTGTGCAGATCATACAGGGGATACGTCGGTGATACCGGCAACTCGTCTGGCACGTCAGGTGTCTCTCTATTCAGGAAATTTCAGGCGGCATGATGCCACCAACCTCGCTAAAAAGGAAAAAAGATCGGTTGGTTCGATGCCGTTGCCACTCAGCCAGCCACAACCGGACATCTCCCCGAAAAAATCAGGTGAAATGTTATTGACTTCCCCTCTACGTTCCAGTTAACTAGTACACAAGTTCAAACACACAGATAAATGAGGACAATGGCGATGACGGTAATGACCCTAACCCTGAAAAATCATGCTGGTTGGTGGCGCTTCTCCCTGTTGCGGGCGAAGTGATGACGCATAGCCATTATCTGACATGCATATCCTGAAGCCCGCTGATTAGCGGGTTTTTTTATGGACAAAATACGAGTAAACATCATGCAAATACCACAACCTGAACTGGAGCTGCTACGCGTCAATGCCGAATACCGCAACGACCCCAGCGCAATGTTCCATCAACTGTGCGGTGCTCGCCCGGCAACCCTGCTGCTGGAGTCGGCGGAAATCGACAGCAAACAGAACCTGCAAAGCCTGCTTATCGTTGACAGCGCCTTGCGCATTACCGCCCTCGGTTCCCAGGTGTCGATTCAGGCACTGACCGCTAACGGCGCATCGCTGTTGCCGCTGTTAGATAGCGCATTGCCTGCTGATGTTACCGTCGATGTACGACCGAATAGCCGTGAACTGACCTTTCCAACCATTGATATCATGCAGGACGAAGACACACGTCTGCGCTCACTGTCGGTATTTGACGCACTGCGTCAGCTGTTGACGCTGGTGGCCTCCCCAGAACATGAGCGTGAAGCCATGTTCTTCGGTGGGCTGTTCGCCTACGATCTGGTGGCGGGGTTCGAAAGTCTGCCGCCGCTTAGCCAGCAACAGCGCTGCCCGGATTACTGCTTCTATCTGGCCGAAACCCTGTTGGTGGTGGACCATCAGCAACGCACCACCCATCTACAGGCCAGCCTGTTCACCCCTAACACGGCGGAACGTCAGCGTTTACAGCAGCGTCTGGAACAGGTGCAGCATCAATTACGTCAGCCTGCACCGGCGTTACCGTGCCAAACGGTCGACACCATGACGCTGACCTGCAACCAGAGCGATGAAGATTACGGCGCGGTGGTTAGCCAGATGCAGCAGGCAATTCGCATCGGTGAAATTTTCCAGGTAGTCCCGTCCCGTCGCTTTTCGTTACCGTGCCCGTCGCCATTGGCCGCTTACCAGACCCTGAAAGACAATAACCCCAGTCCTTACATGTTCTACATGCAGGATCAAGATTTCACCCTGTTCGGCGCGTCACCGGAAAGCTCGCTCAAATACGACGCCGTTAGCCGCCAGATCGAAATCTACCCCATCGCGGGTACTCGCCCACGCGGCCGCCGTGCTGACGGTTCACTGGACCGGGATCTGGACAGCCGTATCGAGCTGGAAATGCGTACCGATCATAAAGAGCTGGCCGAACACCTGATGCTGGTGGACCTGGCTCGCAACGATCTGGCGCGAATCTGCGAACCTGGTAGCCGCTATGTGGCAGACCTGACCAAAGTAGACCGTTATTCATTCGTGATGCATCTGGTGTCCCGCGTGGTCGGCACCCTGCGTGCGGATCTGGACGTGCTGCACGCCTACCGCGCCTGCATGAACATGGGGACGTTAAGCGGCGCCCCCAAAGTGCGCGCTATGCAACTGATCGCAGACAGCGAGAAAACCCGCCGCGGCAGCTACGGTGGCGCAGTGGGCTATTTTACTGCCCGTGGCGACCTCGACACCTGCATCGTGATCCGTTCTGCTTACGTGGAAGATGGTATCGCCACCGTACAGGCTGGCGCAGGTGTGGTGCTGGATTCCCACCCACAAGCTGAAGCCGATGAAACCCGTAACAAAGCCCGCGCGGTTCTGCGCGCGATTGCCAGTGCGCATCATGCCCGGGAGGTGTTCTGATGGCCGATATCCTGCTGCTCGATAATATCGACTCCTTTACCTATAACCTGGTCGACCAACTGCGCGCCAGTGGCCATAACGTTGTGGTGTACCGCAACCAGTTGCCTGCCGATGTCATTATCGACCGCCTGCAACACATGGAAAAACCGGTGTTGATGCTCTCACCCGGCCCTGGAACGCCATCTGAAGCCGGTTGTATGCCGACACTGCTGCAACGCCTGCGTGGCCAGTTGCCAATCATCGGCATCTGCCTTGGTCATCAAGCCATCGTTGAAGCCTACGGTGGGCATGTTGGTCAGGCTGGTGAAATCCTGCATGGCAAAGCCTCCAGCATTGAGCATGACGGTCAGGCGATGTTCAGCAACCTGCCCAACCCACTGCCAGTGGCTCGCTACCACTCATTGGTTGGCAGCAATATCCCGGCAGAGCTGGTGATCAACGCCAGTTTCAACGGCATGGTGATGGCGGTGCGCCATGACAAGCATCGCGTTTGCGGTTTCCAGTTTCACCCGGAATCCATCCTCACCACTCACGGCGCACGTCTGCTGAACCAGACGCTGGACTGGGCACTGGCTTGATTTGAAGGAGACACCACTGATGCAACCGATTCTTGAAAAACTGTACCGTGCCGAGATCCTGAGCCAGGCAGAAAGTCAGCAGCTGTTTGCCGCCATCATTCAGGGTGAACTGGAGCCGACGCAACTGGCGGCGGCGCTGATTAGCATGAAGGTACGCGGCGAACACCCGGATGAAATCGCCGGGGCCGCCACCGCGCTACTGGCTGACGCCAAACCCTTCCCGCGCCCAGACTACCGGTTCGCGGACATCGTCGGCACCGGCGGCGACGGCACCAACAGCATCAATATCTCCACCGCCAGTGCCTTTGTGGCCGCCGCCTGCGGGCTGAAAGTCGCCAAGCACGGTAACCGCAGTGTTTCCAGCCGCTCCGGCTCGTCGGATTTGCTATCGGCGTTTGGCATCAAGCTCGATATGTCGGCAGAGGTATCGCGTCAGGCGCTGGACGATCTGGGGGTCTGTTTTTTGTTTGCGCCGCAATATCACACCGGTTTTCGTCACGCGATGCCAGTGCGCCAGCAGTTGAAAACCCGTACCGTGTTTAACGTACTGGGGCCGCTGATCAACCCGGCTCGTCCGCCGTTGGCGCTGATCGGCGTCTACCGGCCGGAACTGGTGAAACCGATTGCCGAAACCCTAAAAGTGCTGGGATACCAACGCGCGGCCGTGGTGCATGGTGGTGGCATGGATGAAGTCGCTATTCACGCACCGACACAGGTCGCCGAACTGCGTGATGGCCAGATAGAAACCTACCCGCTAACGCCCCATGATTTCGGGCTGGACACCTTCACACTGGATGATTTGCAGGGCGGCACGCCGGAGGAAAACCGTGATATTCTGGCCCGATTGCTGCAAGGTAAGGGCCAACCAGCTCATGATGCCGCTGTTGCAGCCAACGTGGCGTTGTTGCTGAAACTGTTCGGACAGGAAGATCTGCGGCAGAATGCCCAACAAGCACTGGAAGTGATTCACAGCGGTCAGGCTTACCAGCGCGTGCTGGAACTGGCAGCCAGAGGATGATGAAGAAAATGCAGGAAACCGTATTAACCAAAATTGTGCGCGACAAAGCGCAGTGGATCGCCGAACGGCAGCAACGACAGCCGCTCGACAGCTTTCAGTCACAGGTAACGCCCAGTTCGCGCCACTTCTATCAGTCGCTGAAACAGGCTAGTCCAGCGTTTATTCTGGAGTGCAAAAAAGCCTCGCCCTCCAAGGGGTTGATTCGCGCTGATTTCAACCCGGTCGCTATTGCGCGGGTTTATCAGGATTACGCGTCCGCTATTTCGGTGCTGACCGACGAGAAATATTTCCAGGGCGATTTTGCTTTCCTGACCCAGGTCAGCGCGGCGGTTACCCAACCGGTGCTGTGCAAGGACTTCATTATCGACCCGTACCAGATCTATCTGGCCCGTTACTATCAGGCCGACGCGATTCTGCTGATGCTGTCGGTCCTGGATGATGACCAGTATCGCCAACTGGCACAGGTAGCGCACAGCCTGAATATGGGCATCCTGACGGAAGTCAGTAATGAAGCCGAACTGGAACGCGCGATTGCGCTGGAAGCACGCGTGGTCGGTATCAACAACCGCGACCTGCGCGATCTCTCTATCGACCTTAACCGTACCCGCACGCTGGCACCGCGTCTGCCTGCCGGTGTGACGGTGATCAGCGAATCCGGTATCAGCCGTCATGCCCATATTCAGGAACTGAGCCAGTACGCCAATGGTTTTCTGATCGGCAGTTCGCTAATGGAAGAAGACGACCTGACGCTGGCGGTACGCCGGGTCATCCTCGGGGAAAACAAAGTGTGCGGGTTGACCCGGCCTGACGATGCCGCCGCGGCCTTTCAGGCGGGCGCGGTGTACGGCGGGCTGATTTTTGTCGCCAGTTCCCCACGCTGCGTGACAACGTCACAGGCACGTACCGTGATGGCAGGTGCGCCCTTGCGCTATGTCGGGGTATTCCGTGACGCGCCGCTGGCCGACATCGTGGCAACCGCATCGTCGCTCCAACTGGCAGCCGTGCAGTTACATGGTAGCGAAGATGAAACCGCCATCGCTGCCTTACGTGAGCAACTGCCTGCAACCTGTCAGATCTGGAAAGCACAGCGTGTCGGCGACACTCTGCCCCCGCTGGCGCTGGCGCAGGTTGACCGGGTGCTGTTCGACAACGGTCAAGGCGGCAGCGGTCAGGCGTTCGACTGGTCCTTGTTGCAGGGGCAATCGCTGCAGCAGGTGTTGCTGGCCGGTGGACTTAGCCCGGACAACGTGGCGCAAGCGGCGAAGCTCGGTGCAGCCGGGCTGGATTTCAACTCTGGTGTGGAGTCGCAACCCGGCATCAAAGATCCACAGAAAATCGCGGCGGTATTCCGGACGCTGCGTACGGTGCAACCTCGCCGTACCTCTCATGAATAACAAGATACAGGCTGATTATGACGTTACTTAACCCTTATTTTGGTGAATTTGGTGGTCAGTACGTGCCACAGATCCTGATGCCAGCTCTGCGCCAGTTGGAAGAAGCCTTCGTCAGCGCGCAGCGTGACCCGGCGTTTCAGGCTGAGTTCAGCGACCTGCTGAAGAACTACGCCGGACGGCCGACAGCACTGACTCTGTGTAAAAACCTGACCGCAGGCACCCGAACCAAACTCTATCTGAAACGCGAAGACCTGTTGCATGGCGGCGCGCACAAGACCAATCAGGTACTGGGGCAAGCATTGCTGGCGAAGCGTATGGGTAAAACCGAAATCATCGCTGAAACCGGTGCGGGACAACATGGCGTTGCCACCGCGTTGGCTTGCGCCCTGCTGGGGTTGAAATGCCGCGTCTACATGGGTGCCAAGGACGTGGAGCGCCAGTCGCCGAACGTGTTCCGTATGCGGTTGATGGGCGCAGAAGTCATCCCGGTACATAGCGGTTCCGCCACCCTGAAAGACGCCTGCAACGAAGCATTACGCGACTGGTCCGGCAGCTATGAGACGGCGCATTACCTGCTGGGTACTGCTGCTGGTCCACATCCTTACCCTACCATCGTGCGAGAGTTTCAGCGCATGATCGGGGAAGAAACCAAAGCCCAGGTGAAAGAAAAAGAAGGTCGCCTGCCGGATGCGGTGCTGGCCTGCGTCGGCGGTGGTTCCAACGCCATCGGCATGTTTGCTGATTTCATCGACGAGCCGTCCGTGCGTTTGATCGGCGTAGAACCGGCGGGTCTGGGTATCGAAACCGGACAACACGGCGCACCACTGAAGCATGGCCGCGTCGGTATCTACTTCGGTATGAAATCACCGATGATGCAGACCGAAGACGGTCAAATCGAAGAGTCGTACTCTATTTCGGCCGGTCTGGACTTCCCCTCCGTCGGGCCGCAGCACGCGCACCTGAACAGTATCGGCCGTGCGGATTATGTGTCAGTCACCGACGACGAAGCGTTGAGCGCATTCCGGGAATTGTCGCGTCACGAAGGAATTATCCCGGCGCTGGAGTCCTCCCATGCGCTGGCCCACGCGCTGAAAATGATCAAAGCGGAACCGGAAAAAGAGCAAATATTGGTGGTCAACCTGTCCGGACGTGGTGATAAAGATATTTTTACGGTTCACGACATTCTGAAATCCCGGGGAGAGATCTGATGGAACGCTACCACGCTTTGTTTAAACGACTGTCGGAAAAACAGGAAGGGGCGTTTGTGCCGTTTGTCACGCTGGGCGACCCTTCCCCTGAACTTTCGCTGCGCATTATCGATACGCTGGTGGCGGCCGGGGCGGACGCGCTGGAGCTGGGGATCCCGTTCTCCGATCCGCTGGCGGATGGCCCGACTATTCAGAACGCCACACTGCGCGCCTTTGCGGCTGGCGTCACCCCAGCCCACTGTTTTGAAATGCTGGCAACCATCCGTCAAAAATACCCTGACCTGCCGATCGGCTTGCTGATGTACGCCAATTTGGTGTTCAGCAACGGCATTGACACCTTTTATCAACGTTGTGCCGAAACCGGCGTTGACTCGGTGCTGGTCGCCGACGTGCCGCTGGAAGAATCAGCGCCGTTTCGCACCGCAGCAATGAAGCATGGCATCGCGCCTATCTTCATCTGCCCGCCGAATGCAGATGATGACCTGCTGCGTGAAGTGTCATCCTTCGGTCGCGGCTATACCTACCTGCTTTCACGGGCTGGTGTAACCGGCGCAGAAACCCGCGCTCAGTTGCCGCTGCACCATCTGCTGGAAAAATTGCAGGAATATCACGCGGCACCACCGTTGCTTGGTTTTGGCATTTCCGAGTCAACTCAGGTGCAAAAAGCGCTGGAATCCGGTGCAGCTGGTGCAATATCTGGCTCCGCGATTGTCAAAATCATCGAGCAATACCATTCCCAGCCGGATGACATGCTGGCAAAACTGGCCGATTTTGTCCGTGGTATGAAAGCCGCCACCCGCGCGAACGGACACTAATTCCACCCCGCCAGATATAGCGCATTTCAACATATCGAGCGCCATAACCTATCGATGAGGTTATGGCGCTTTTTACTGCCATTTTTAAGCGGCTCAGAAAACACCATGAACACTCACAAAGTGACATAAAAATTCATAACTATGGATACCTTAAGGACATTATTAACTCCAATTTAAAGCACACATCCACATACAAATAGCTCACAAAAATAAAATATTGTGATTATTTGTTTCTAAATAATTTTATTTAATTCTAAATATTAAAAATAATAAACATTATTACATTTGCTGCGAAAGCAATAATTTTTTCTTCTGTAAATAGACGAATATCACATAAATGAAATAGCTTTTCATTTTTTCGCTTTACCGATCTCGCTCACATATTTGTAAATAACAATGAATAGAATTGAACTTGTGTCGGATAAGACACCATTGCAAAAAATTCAAATAATTATCTCTGATGAGGGTTATAACAATGAAATTTAAAATCCTGACGATGATGGTCGCGTCTGTAGTAAGTATGAGCTCAATGGCAGTCACCTTCGATTACCGCCATGAAATGAAAGATACCCAAAATGCAAACCATCAGGATCGTCTGTTGATTTCGCACCGTTTTGAGAACGGGTTCGGTTTGTCTTCTGAAGTGAAATGGAAACAATCCGGCAATGATTCTACACCAAACAAACCTTATAACGAGCAAGTCAGCAACGGCACTGAAGTCACTGCCAGCTACCTGTATAAATTCAATAAGATGTTTAATGCCGAAGCTGGTTTCAATCTGGTTTCCGACAATACAGGTAACAAATACCGTCCTTATATCAAAGGTGGCGTAAACTTTACTGACAGCCTTTACTATACCTTGCGTTACCGTCCTTTCTATCAGCGTTTCAGCAGCACTATCAATACCTCAACGCCAGCTGAAGCCACTAATATGAAAGGCTATACCATTACCAGCGTGCTGGGTTATAAGTTTCTGGACAACTTCACCGTTGAATACGAACTGGAATACAACAAAAATACCAAAGCAGGTAACTTTGGTTACATCTACGACAATGATAACGACAACTTTACGCATGACGTGAAGCTGGCCTACAAAATTGACAAAAACTGGACCCCATACGTTCAGGTTGCCAATGTTGAAGGCCCATCTAAAACCACTGATGAACGCCAAACCCGTTACCGTGTCGGTGTTCAGTACAACTTCTAATATCGCCCCGGTTATCATCTGACGTAAAAAAGGCGGAACTTCGGTTCCGCCTTCTCTTTTTGTTTTTTACTTCGTTTATCAGAATTTGTAACCGAAGCCAAACATAAATACCCAGGGATCCAGACGTGTTTTGATGCTCTGGTCCTGACCGGCAGCTTTGAATTTCACGGTAGTATCGATATCCATCCACCATACCGACATATTTAACAACCAGTCTTTAGTCAGGTTGTAATCCAGACCAGCCTGTGCCGCAACGCCCCAGGAATTTTTCAGGCTAAGGTCAGTCAACCCGGCGTCTTTACCCGTCTGGTTAAATTTCTCATCAAAGAACATGGTGTAATTCAGGCCGACCCCCAGATAAGGGCGCAGCTTATCCGTGCTCTGACCAAAATAGTACTGCGCCATCAAGGTGGGTGGTAAGTGTTTTACTTCAGCAATCTGCCCAACACCACCTACACCCACTTTGTGCTGAAACGGCGTCGCGGCCAGCAGCTCTACGCCGATATTATCCGTCACCATGTAGCCAAAGGTCAGCCCGAGCTGGGTATTGTTATTGACATTGAATGATCCCAACCCCAGCACATCATCAGAACCAGCATTCGGACGCACGGTTGCCGTTCCAGCGCGAACAATCACATCACCCGCCTGATGTGCTTGTGCCAATGCCGGCATCAGCGCGGCAGCCATCATCAATAAAGAAACCTTCTTCATTATCCACTCCTTTTGTAAGGTTAATATCCGGGCGAACTATACCCATCAAGGGGTATTTTTGTTTGAAGCCAGATCACATCCTGACATGATTTTTGCGGCATTATGCCATCAATCAAATCACCACAAGTCGCTAAAAAACAAAGAATTGATCCAAATCAAAAAGCGCAAAAAAGACCAATAGCTCATTCATGACCTACGGCTTGTTACCGTTGATATCAGCCGGGTTACTGTTGTTGTGTATATGGATCAGAATAAAAAGCGGAACGTTACGCTGGGGTGCCACGGAACAGCCGAACAGGTTACAATGGCCGGATAATATTTTTTGCTAAAAGCCCTATTGCTAACCTTTGCCAAGGAGTTTTCATGCCTATCACGGCCAGCAGATTATACCGTGACACCTTGAATTTTACGCGTAACCAGTTCTTCAGCATCCTGATGCTAGCGCTGCTGACGTCTTTGATCACCGTCGTCCTCGGGCACATCTTTACGCCCGGCAACGATCAGCTGCAACTACTCAGCAACAGTAATGTAGACCTGTCTTCCATTGAGCAGCCTGGTATCAGCGATATCATCCAGCAGCTTTCCCCCGAGCAACAAATGGTGCTGCTGAAAGCTTCCGCTGCCGGTACGTTTGCCACGCTGGTCGGCAATGCGCTGCTGACTGGCGGCATCCTGATGCTGATCCAACTGGTGTCGGGAGGTCATAAAACCAGCGCGCTGCGCGCTATTAGCGCATCGGCACCACTGTTACCCCGCCTGTTTTTGCTGATACTGGTTTGTACCCTGTTGATTCAACTGGGCATGTTATTGGTCGTGGTTCCAGGAATCTTGTTATCCATCGCTTTTAGTCTGTCCCCCGTGATCGCCGTTACCGAAAAACGCGGTGTCTTTGCCTCTATGCGCACCAGCAGCAAACTGGCATTCGCCCATTTTCGCCAGACGGCACCGGCCGTGCTGCTGTGGCTACTGGCCAAAGTCGCGCTGTTGCTGTTGCTCACCCGATTGCCACTGGTGTCGCCGACTACCATGGCGGTGTTGCTAAACGGTATCAGCAACGTGCTTTCTGCCATGCTGCTGGTCTATGTATTCCGTCTATACATGCTGCTGCGCGGCTAAATTCGCACCGATTATTCTGGAGCAGCGACGGTGCTGCTCCACTATCGTCGGCCGTCATAACGTAATTTTCTGCAAATTGTTACGATAAATCGGGAATCGCGCTGCGCAAACGGCGATAATAATCCAGAATAAATCGGCCCTTTTGATACATGCAGGCTACCACCTCACACGGGTAATCGACGGATTAGCAAAATGAAGCAACTTATTGATTTTATTCCCCTTATTGTTTTTTTTGTTTGTTATAAACTGTACGACATCTATGTCGCCTCCGGTGCATTGATTGCGGCAACGGCGGCAGCGTTGCTGCTGAGCTGGTTTATTTACCGCAAAATCGAAAAAATGATGCTGCTGACGTTCCTGATGGTTGCTGTATTCGGCACCTTGACGCTGGTATTCCACAACGACCAGTTTATTAAATGGAAAGTGACTATTATTTATACGCTGTTCGCCATCGCGTTGTTGTTTAGCCAGTTCGTGATGAAGAAAACCCTGATTCAACGGATGTTGGGAAAAGAGCTGTCGTTACCCGAAATGGTATGGGCGAAACTGAATATTTCGTGGGCAGTCTTTTTCCTGCTGTGCGGTCTGGCTAATATTTATATTGCTTTCTGGTTGCCACAAAGCGTTTGGGTTGACTTTAAAGTATTTGGCCTCACTGGCCTGACTCTGGTATTTACATTGCTGTGCGGCGTTTACATTTATCGTCATCTGCCGGCTGAGCCGGAGAAAACAGAAAATGAGAGCGATAAATGATTGCCGGATACCGACTGACATTGACTATTCACAAGCGGATTCGTTGACCCTATGAGCAAACAAGACGCATTACCTCACGGCGAACTGGTGCTACGCACGCTGGCCATGCCAGCAGACACCAACGCTAACGGTGATATTTTTGGCGGCTGGCTGATGTCGCAGATGGATATCGGCGGAGCCATCCAGGCGAAAGAGATTGCAGAAGGTCGTGTCGTCACCGTTCGGGTTGACGGCATGACGTTCCTAAAACCTGTCGCCGTCGGCGATGTGGTGTGTTGCTATGCCCGCTGTGTCCGTACCGGTCGCAGCTCGATGACAATTAATGTGGAAGTGTGGGTGAAAAAGGTTTCAACCGACCCCATCGGCCAACGCTACCGTGCCACTGAGGCGCTGTTTACTTACGTTGCCGTGGATGAAGAAGGCCGACCGCGCGAATTGCCGGAAGGGAAAAGCCATTTCGAGCCAGAGCAATAATAACAAATGATTAAGGCACCGTTCGCGGTGCCTTAATTTTTCCGACGTCACTCCGCTGCGGTTTACTCCATCGCGGTGCCGCCATTGATTCTGAAGATAATCGTCACCACCAGGTCTTTCCCCGGCTTGCGCTCTTCATAACGCCATTTTCGCATCGCCTGCTTGATATCGCGCTCAAACATATTCTTAGGCTCAGCCGATAACACGCGAACATTATCCACGCGTCCCGAGTCATCGACGTCAAACTGCACCTTAACCCGGCCTTCAATGCGCAAAGCAAACGCCCTCGCCGGGTATTCCGGCTGAACCCGGCTTAACGGTCTTGGCCCCGAGGGCTGAGCACTGGCGACGGGTGCCTGGCTGACCGGTGCCGTGTTACGGCTGGGCGTCTGGCTGGCGGACGGCGTTGCTGTCGGTTGCGGCGCGGTTTCACGCGGCGTGTCCTTGGGCTGTTCTACCTTTTTCACCGGTTTGGGCTTCGGTTCCGGTTTCGGCTTAGGTTTAGGCTTCGGCTCCGGTAGCGGAACAGGAACCGGTTTTGGCAACGGTGGCGGTTCGGGCTGAACATCTGGCTCCGGCGTCGGTTCCGGTATTTTTTCCGGTTCGGGCTGAGGTGCGGCTGCAGGGGCAGGTGTCGCTTCCTCCGGTGCGGTATTGACCATCACGACCTGGATCGGCTGCGGCGTCGACGGCGGCTTGACTGATGTATTAAATGAAGCAAACAGCAACCCTGCAATCAGTGAACCATGAAAACCCACGGAAACCAGCATCGGCCAGGAATATCGGCGGGTCAGGAAAAATGTTTTCTGCGGCATAGTTATATGATGTCCTCTCACTGCGCAAGTTTAAATGCAAATGACAATCATATTCAATAGAAGCCGATCAATTCCCGTGTAAGACGGTCTGCTCTACATCAGGTTTAGTGCCGTAAAATCGAACTGGCAGTAACAAGGATTGTCCTGCCGGGATCATCGCGTATGATGACGGTTCCCTCTCACAATGGTCTGACAGACCGAGGTTTACCATGCTGTATGTGATTTATGCCACCGACGTACCTGGCTCGCTGGAAAAACGCCTGGCCGCCCGCCCGGCTCATATCGCCCGACTGCAAACACTACGGGATCAAGGGCGTTTGTTAACGGCAGGCGCACTGCCCGCTATCGACAGTGAAGATCCTGGTAGCGCTGGATTTACCGGTTCAACGGTGATTGCCGAATTCCCGTCGCTGGAAGATGCCCGCCATTGGGCAGACGAAGATCCCTATGTCGCCGCCGGTGTCTACGAGTCTGTCAGCGTCAAACCCTTCAGAAGAGCATTTTAATCCGAATTTGACGGAGGTCATGGTATTTTCACCAATCATTACCTCCGTTTTCCTCTTGAATATCTGAAATATTTTAGTCATTTAATGATGTTATGTTGGCGGCAATTTATCTTCAGAGAGTAACTAGTCATGTCAACATCCGCCCCGTCACGCTCCGGTTTTCTGGGCAAAGTGCGTCAATATCGCCTGAGTTTTCTTTCCGGTTTGCTGTTAATCATTGGGCTATTTTCCTTACTGCAATTGTTGTCCGTAGGGATGATATCGAAAACCATGATTGAAGTGCGCCAGGATAGTGCGGCCAACGAAGCCCTGCGCCAGCAACAGGCACTGATGGATCAGGCTCGCATGGAGGTCATGAACGCCAGCGATAAACTCAATCGCGCCGGTATTTACCTGATGTTTGACAAAGAAACCGGGTCGGTCGGTAGCTGGAACAGCCTGATGACCGAAGCCGAAGAGTCGTTAACCCACGCTCAAGCGTATTATCAAAAACTGGATCGCTTTTCTGATGCTGCCCGCAATGACGCCGCCTTCACCGAGCTAAAAAGCAGTTATCAGCAGCTCTATAACGGGCTGCTCGAACTGGCGCAAGGCATCAAGAAAACCAACGAAATCGATATTTTCTTTGCCGTCCCCATCCAGGCCTATCAAACCCTGTTTACCCAAAAATATGCCCGCTACCTGCAGGAAAATGATGCCCGTCAGAAACAACATGCTCAACAGTTACTGAATAATCTTGATGCTGCCCACACCTTGTTTATTATCATTTTGGGGTTATTGCTGGCAATCTCGCTGGTGGTCTGGGTTGGCGTGAACAAGGTTATCGTTCACCCACTCAAGCGCATAACCGACCACCTGCGACGGGTTGCCGCGGGCGATCTGTCGCATGATATTGGCATCGAAAAACGTGCAACGCGCGAAATCGCGCTGCTAAACAGCAGCGTAGTGCAAATGCAGAGTGGGCTGGTGGATCTGATAAGTCAGGTTCGTCAGGGTATGGAAACCATGATGCAACAAGTCAGCCATGTTACGACCGACAACCGTCTGCTGTCTGAACAGGCCAATCGGCAATCCGCTGAGCTGAAGGTCACCACCGAACACATCATCCAGATCAGCCAGCATCTGGAACAGAATGCCCAGTACACCGAGCAGGCCAGCCATCACGCGCAAGAAACCAGTCATATCGCTGAACAGGGCGAAACCATGATGAGCGACGTCAGAAACGCGATGCGAGACATTTCCTGCCGCAGCAAAGAAATGACGGAAGTTATCTCAATGATTGAAAACGTGGCGTTTCAGACGCATATCCTGTCGCTCAATGCAGCAATTGAAGCAGCCCGTGCGGGCAATATGGGTAAAGGTTTCTCGGTCGTTGCCCGTGAGGTAGGCACGTTGGCATCGCAAAGCAGTCAATCGGCCCAGAACATCAATGCGTTGATTCATGAATCGGACAGTAGTGTCGCGACCGGGGCCAGAGTGGTGGGTCACCTCAATGACAGCCTGCAAGAGATCATTCAGGCAGCCAAAGGCACCAGCACATTCCTGAGTGAAATCACCGACATTTCGCAGCAACAGAACCAAAGCATCCATGAAGTGACCAACCGTATCAGTTCACTCAACGACACAGTGAAACAGAATGCTCTGCAGGTGGAGGCCTCTGCCCGCACCTGTCTTCAGTTGCTGGAGCAAACCGAACAGCTCAATCTGTCGGTGTCGCTGTTTCAATTGCCCGACACGGTAACGGCAAACGAACCGGATGAGCCGCGCACCATGCCGACGCCGGTCACCAGTCGCTATGTCGCACTGCCACAACACTCACCGGCGTTGTAGTCCCCTATTCCCGCTGACAAAAAAGCCCAACGATCTCACGACCGTTGGGCCTGACACAGGCGACTACATAGTTACCACTCGTAAGCTACCGCATACAATAACGCTCGACGCTGTTGTTTCTCTCGCAGGTAACGCACCTGGTGGATATGCCGATAACTGCGCGACTGGGCTTCGAGCCAACGGCTGCGGCGTCGCTGTACCTGGCGTTGCATACGCCAACGGCTCACTTCATTCCGGCTGCGTTTCATAGCACGACTCTTGTTTCATGGCACAACTCTTGTTTCATGGCACGGCTCTGTAATCAGCGTGACGGGACCGGGGTATTATATCCCTCTGATATCCTCCGCCAAGCGATACGACAGGATTTTCCCGAATCCGCACACTTGCCCTTCATGCGCTATAGTATTCAGAGTAAAGGACTTTCCCCTTTGGGGAACTATGCATACACTTGAACACGTAAACATTCCGCCGCAGGGAACCGTGCATTGTTACTATGACAGCATTTTATACTGTACTGAGTGGATTATTGGTTTTTAGCTATTGGCTGCTCGTTGCCAGTATTACGCTGCGTATTCTGATGAAAAGGCGTGCGGTCCCTTCGGCGATGGCCTGGCTATTGGTGATTTATATTCTGCCGTTGGTCGGGATCGTCGCCTATCTGTTATTCGGCGAACTACACCTGGGGAAACGCCGTGCGGAGCGTGCCCGGCAAATGTGGCCGGTTACCGCCCAATGGCTGCGAGATCTGAAAGAGTATCGTCGCATTTTTGCTACTGAAAACAGCGAAGTGGCGCGATCATTGTTTCAGCTCTGTGAACGTCGTCAGGGCATTGGCGGCATCAAAGGCAATCAGTTACAGCTGTTGACCTCATTCGACGACACCATTAAGACGCTGATCCGCGACATCGAGCTGGCTCGCAATAACATCGAGATGGTGTTTTATATCTGGCAGACCGGCGGGCTGGTAGATCAGGTGATGGCCGCCCTGCTGGCGGCGTCACGGCGTGGGGTCAAATGCCGTATCCTGCTGGATTCGGCTGGCAGCGTACAATTCTTTCACAGTACCTACCCAGAGATCATGCGGGCTGCCGACATCACGGTGGTGGACGCATTACAGGTCAACCTGCTGCGCGCGTTCCTGCGTAGGATGGATTTACGCCAGCACCGTAAGGTGATCCTGATTGATAACCGCATCGCCTATACCGGCAGTATGAACATGGTGGACCCGCGTTATTTCAAGCAGGACTCCGGTGTCGGCCAGTGGGTGGATCTGATGGTGCGTATCGAAGGCCCGGTAACCACCACGATGGGTGTCATCTATAGCCTTGACTGGGAAATGGAAACCGGCCAGCGCTTGCCACCACCGCCACCCGACGTGAATATCATGCCGTTTGAGCAAGAGCGCGGCCATACGGTACAGGTCATCGCCTCCGGTCCTGGTTACCCCGAGGATATGATCCATCAGGCATTGCTGACCGCCGTTTACTCTGCTCGTCATCAGTTGATCATGACCACACCCTACTTTGTCCCCAGCGACGACCTGCAACACGCCATCTGTACTGCCGCACAGCGTGGTGTAGACGTTAGCGTCATCGTACCTTACAAGAATGATTCCATGATGGTTGGCTGGGCCTGCAAAGCCTTTTTCAGTGAATTACTGACGGCGGGTGTCAAAATCTATCAGTTCGAAGGCGGATTACTGCACACTAAAAGCGTGCTGGTCGACGGCCAGCTCAGCCTGGTGGGAACAGTCAATCTGGATATGCGTAGCCTGTGGCTGAACTTCGAAATCACACTGGTGATTGACGACGACGGGTTCGGTAGCGACCTGGCTTGTGTACAGGAGGATTACATGTCCCGCTCCCGCCTGCTGAACGCCAAGGAGTGGCTAAAACGCCCCTATTGGCAGCGTATCGTCGAGCGGCTGTTTTACTTTTTCAGTCCTCTGCTGTAATCACATCGCCCTTCATGCTCTAATACCCCATCACGTTTTAACAGGAATGTTGTATGGATTTAAATAACCGCCTGACCGAAGATGAAACGCTGGAACAGGCTTACGATATCTTTCTGGAACTGGCAGCGGATAACCTGGACCCGGCAGATATTCTACTGTTCAACCTGCAGTTCGAAGAGCGAGGCGGTGCGGAGCTGTTTGACCCGGCGGAAGACTGGCAGGAGCACGTAGATTTCGACCTGAATCCAGACTTCTTCGCCGAAGTGGTGATTGGCCTGGCTGAGCAAGACGGTGAGGAAATCAATGATATTTTCGCCCGCATCCTGATCTGCCGCGAAAAAGACCATAAACTGTGCCACATTCTGTGGAAAGAGTAACCGCCGTGATCACGGCCTAATTGGCCATCATCAGCGACGAACAGCAAAACGCCCCTGACGGGGCGTTTTGTCTATTCACGCGCTGTGCTTAAACAAGCAGCACTGGATTACGACAGCGGATCCACCTTCAGGCAGGATACCGCATGACGGAAGCTACCTTCGAGCACCGGCCGGGTTTTGGTGCATTCCGGCCCGACAACCGGGCAACGGGTGCAGAACACACAACCGGTTGGCGGGTTAATCGGTGACGGCAGGTCGCCTTCCAGCAGTTGAATCTGCTTGTTGCGCTCCTTGTCCGGGTCAGGAATCGGCACCGCCGACATCAGCGCGCGGGTATAAGGATGCTGTGGATTGTGGTACAGCTCATCATAGGTTCCCAGCTCCACCGCATGACCCAGATACATCACCAGCACGCGGTCGGAGATGTGTTTCACCACCGACAAGTCGTGGGCGATAAAGATCAGCGACAGCCCCATTTCCCGCTGTAACTGTTGCAGCAGGTTTACCACCTGAGCCTGAATCGACACGTCCAGCGCGGAAACCGGTTCGTCACAGATGATCAGCTTCGGTTCCAGAATCAGTGCACGGGCAATACCGATACGCTGACACTGACCACCAGAAAACTCGTGCGGATAGCGGTTGATCAGGTTTGGCAGCAGACCAACCTTCATCATCATCACTTTAACACGGTCTTTTACTTCCTGACGCGACATCTCCGGGTGGTAGGTACGCAGCGGTTCAGCGATAATTTCACCGATGGTCATACGCGGGTTCAGTGACGCCAGCGGATCCTGGAAAATCATCTGAATATCGCTGCGCACATCGCGCCATTCGGTGTCACGCATCCCCAGCAGGTCTTTACCCAGCCAGCTAATGCGCCCGCTGGTGGCTTTCACCAGGCCGATGATCGCACGGGCCAGCGTGGATTTGCCGCAACCGGACTCACCAACCACCCCCAGCGTTTCCCCTTCATACAGCCGCAGGGTCACGCCATCAACCGCTCTCAGCTTCCTGGCGGGCTGCCAGAACCACTGTTTATCATCGCGGATATCAAAGTGGACTTTCAGTTCATCCACTTCCAGCAAGACTTTTTTGTTTTCCAGCTCATTCATACTAATTCCCCCACACTTCGGAAACAGGCACGCAGACGACCTTCGCCAAACGGCGTCAACTCAGGCGAATGCTGGCATTGCTCCTGTGCATAAGGGCAACGAGGCTGGAAAGGACACCCTTTCGGCAGCCGCAGCAGGTTGGGGGGATTTCCCGGAATAGTGGCCAGTTCCTCATTTTCCTCATCAAGACGGGGAATCGCTTTCAGCAGGCCAAGTGAGTAAGGATGTGTCGGCTCATAGAAAATTTCGCGCGCGCTACCGTACTCCATCGTACGACCAGCGTACATCACCAGCACCTTATCGCAAATACCGGCTACCACGCCCAGATCGTGGGTGATCATGATAATGGCGGTATTGAACTCGCGCTTCAGGTCGTTGAGCAATGTCATGATCTGCGCCTGCACCGTCACGTCGAGTGCGGTGGTCGGTTCGTCGGCAATCAGCAATTTGGGACGGCACAGCAGCGCCATCGCAATCATCACACGCTGACGCATCCCGCCGGAAAACTCGTGCGGGTACATGCGCATACGCTTTCTGGCTTCCGGCATTTTCACCGCGTCCAGCATACGCACCGACTCGTCAAATGCTTCGCTTTTACCGAGTTTCTTGTGCTGCATCAGCACTTCCATTAACTGGTCACCGACACGCATGTACGGGTTCAATGACGTCATCGGGTCCTGGAAGATCATGGCGATCTCTTCCGCACGCAGGCGGTTAAGCTCGCGTTCCGGCAGATTGAGAATTTCACGGCCATTGAAACAGGCGGAGCCGCCGATGCGGCCGTTAGCGGCCAGCAGACCCATCAGTGCAAACGCGGTCTGGGATTTACCTGAGCCGGACTCCCCAACAATCCCCAGCGTCTCACCGGCGCTGAGAGAGAAATTAAGGTCGTTTACCGCGGTGACATCACCGTCAGGCGTACTGAAAGTCACGCGCAAATCTTTAACATCAAGCAGCGCTTCACGAGGTTGTGACGTATTCATCATGGTATGAAGCGTCTCCTTAGCGGTCTTTCGGGTCGAGGGCATCACGCAGGCCATCGCCGATAAAGTTGAAACAGAACAGCGTCACCACCAGGAAACCGGCGGGATACAGCAGCAGCCACGGTGCCACTTCCATTGAATTGGCACCATCATTCAGCAGCGCGCCCCAACTGCTCAGCGGTTCCTGGGTGCCCAGACCAAGGAAACTCAGAAAAGATTCGAACAGGATCATGCTCGGCACCAGCAGCGATGCGTATACCACAACCACGCCCAGCACATTCGGCACGACATGGCGCAGCACAATACTGCGGGTGGATACACCGCACACCAACGCGGCCTCAATGAACTCTTTACGTTTCAGGCTCAGGGTCTGGCCGCGCACGATACGGGCCATGTCCAGCCAGGACACCATGCCGATAGCCACAAAAATCAGCAGGATATTTTGCCCGAACAGCGTCACCAGCAGGATAACGAAAAACATAAACGGGAAGGAGTTAAGGATCTCCAACAGACGCATCATGACCGAGTCCACTTTCCCACCCATATAACCGGATGCCGCGCCATACAGCGTACCGACAATCACGGCCACCAGAGCAGCGGCAACACCGACCATCAGAGAAATACGTCCACCGATCGCCACACGCACCAATAGGTCGCGGCCAGACGAATCGGTGCCGAAATAGTGTTTAGACACCATGTCAGGTGCGCTGGACATCATATTCCAGTCGGTATCAGCATAGTTGAACGGTGCCAGCATCGGGCCAACGACAACAAACAGCGTGATGAGCATCAAGACGAACAAGCTAGCCAGCGCCGCCCGGTTGTGCATGAAGCGACGGCGCGCATCCTGCCACAGGCTACGTCCTTCCACTTCCAGTTTTTCGCTGAAATTATCCAGCGCTTCGCGGTTACGTTTATTCCAAAACATCAGTGATTTACCTTAATAACGGATCTTCGGATCGATAACAGCGTACAGCACATCGATGACCGCATTAAACAGAATGGTCAGCGCGCCCACCAAAATAGTCAAACTGAGCACCAGTGAATAGTCACGGTTCAGCGCACCATTAACAAACAACTGACCAATACCAGGTAAACCGAAAATGGTTTCAATCACCATAGAGCCCGTGATAATCCCCACGAACGCCGGGCCCATATAGGAAAGGACGGGTAACAACGCTGGCTTTAAGGCATGACGCAAAATAATCCGACGCAGCGGCAACCCTTTGGCGCGCGCAGTGCGGATAAAGTTCGAATGCAGGACTTCAATCATCGAACCGCGGGTAATACGGGCGATGCTGGCGATATAGGACAGAGACAGCGCAACCATCGGTAGAATAATGTATTTCGGCGCGCCACCGTTCCAGCCGCCCCCAGGCAACCAGCGCAGGGTTATCGCGAAGATCAGCACCAGCAGCGGCGCAACCACAAAGCTCGGGATGACCACCCCGGTCATGGCGAACCCCATCACCGTATAATCCCATTTACTGTTTTGATTCAATGCAGCAATGACGCCAGAGGTCACCCCCAGCACCACAGCCAGCAGAAACGCGGCGGCACCCAACTTGGCTGATACCGGGAAAGCCCGAACAACCAGATCGTTTACCGAATAATCCTTGTATTTGAAAGACGGCCCGAAGTCGCCCTTCAGCAACTGCACCAGATAATTACCATACTGTTTGATGATGGGATCGTTCAGATGGTATTTGGCTTCGATGTTAGCCATCACTTCAGGGGGAAGATTGCGTTCTCCAGTAAACGGACTTCCCGGTGCCAGTCGCATCATGAAAAACGAGATGGTAATCAGGATGAACAGCGTCGGGATTGCTTCCAGGCAACGACGGAAAATAAATTTTAACATTGACCTTACCTATAAAACCGGTCTGAAATTTTCGCTTCTCTTTATCAAACCGAATAAGGGCCGTGTGCCAGTCGACACACAGCCCTGTCATCATTAATGCTTGATAATATAAAGGTTTTTAACGTTGAGGTTATCCAACGGATCTTTGCCAGTCAGGCCACCCACATACGGTTTAACCAAACGGGTATTCGCGTAGTAGTAAACCGGAACGATAACCGCGTCTTTTTCCAGCAACGCTTCCGCTGCTCGGTAAACACTAGCGCGTTCATCCTCGGTTTTAGCCGCCAGCGCTTGCGCCATCAGCTTGTCAAAATCCGCGCTCTTATAGTGCGAAGTGTTGCTGCTGCTGTTGGCGATCATGATGTTGAGGAACGTGGTCGGTTCGTTGTAATCCGCACACCAACCGGCACGAGCAACATCGAATGTGCCCTGATGACGGCTATCCAGGAAGGTTTTCCACTCCTGGTTTTCCAGCTTCGCATCTACACCGATATTGTTTTTCCAGATCGACGATGAGGCAATAGCCAGTTTCTTGTGCAGATCGGAAGTGTTATACAGCAGGTTAAAGGTCAGCGGTTTTTCTGCAGTGAAGCCTGCTTCAGCCAACAGTTTCTTCGCTTCGGCATTACGTTTTTCACGTGACCAGCTCACCCACTCCGGTGGAGTCAGTTTACCATCCAGGCCGTCGATGTACGGCGGCGTGAAGCCAAACGCTGGCGTATCACCCTGAGCTTTGACTTTGTTGGTCAGAATGTCTTGATCCAGACCCAGCACCAACGCCTGACGCACACGGGCATCGGTAAACGGCGCTTTTTGGTTGTTGATCTCATAGTAGTAGGTGCACAGATACGGATCCGCCTTCACTTCGTTGGGGATCTCTTTCTTCAGCTTCTGGAACAGTTCGATCGGCAGGTTGTTATACGTCATGTCGATCTCGCCGCTGCGATAACGGTTCACGTCCGTTACTTCAGAGGAAATCGGCAGATAAGTCACTTTGTTAATGATGGTGTGGGCGTTATCCCAGTAGTTCGGATTACGCTCCAGAACGATTTTCTCGTTCACGATCCATTCTTTCAGCTTGTAAGCACCGTTGCCGACCCAGTTAGCCGGTTGGGTCCACTTGTCACCATATTTTTCAACGACTTTCTGATTTACCGGGAAAGTAGACGGGTGAACCAGCAACTTATAGAAGTACGGGACCGGCTCGCTGAGGGTCACTTCCAGCGTGTGATCGTCAATGGCTTTTACGCCCAGCGCATCAGGGGATTTTTTGCCTGCCACAACGTCGTCAATATTAACGATATGGCCAAATTGCAGGTAACTGGCATAAGGAGAGGCGGTTTTCGGATTAGAAATACGCTGCCAGCTGTAAACGAAATCCTGAGCGGTAACCGGATCACCGTTGGACCATTTGGCATCTTTACGCAGGTGGAAGGTCCATACTTTGAAATCTTTGTTGTCCCAGCTTTCTGCCACACCCGGAGCCGGGTGGCCATCTGGAGAAGTCACTAGCAACCCTTCCAGCAGATCACGTGCGATATTGGCTTCCGGCACGCCTTCAATCTTATGCGGGTCCAGCGAAGCAACCTCGGAACCATTATTACGCACCAGTTCCTGTTTCTCAGCCAGTTGAACGCCGGCCGGCACGGTGGCGGCCCAGGCGGAAACGCCAGTAGAGGCAGTAATAGCAGCGAAAATGCTGACCGCCAATCTTTTTTTAATAGTGTTGTTTACCATTATTTACCTTGCTCCTGTTCTACTGTTATCGCCCAATCAGGCACATAACTTTTTTTACGTATTAAGCGGACAGACATCATCGCCACCAGAGGAACGAATCTGGCAACTTGCCGCTCAATCACATCTAAATTGTTTTATCCACGCAACACGGCCAGATACGTCATAGCGCCGCGCCAACGTGTTGGAAAAATCAACAGAGATAAAAACAGCACATTTTCGGCAACCCAAAAACCGCCGCAACCTTTCCCAGGCCCGGCAGCCACCGCCATTTCCACTCTTCCCTGATGGTACGCCCCCCGATAAAAAAGCGGCCACGGATAAAGCTCTAATAAAATTAACTTATCCATAACAGCCAAGGGGAATAGCGTGATGCCGAACGTATCAGAAGAATCCGTCTTCGCCAATAGATTTTGCAGGCTGTTACTTAAATTTCTTTTCCATCTCGGAAAGTCACAAAATGGCGTGAACGTAGAAATGGATATAAAAACATCCATGAGGAGTGTCACGGCGGTAAAGATTCACTCAGTAGCAGATTGTCCAATAACTTGTATGTATGAAAGGATTAACAGTAGATCAGGATAAAAAACACACGATAAAACACTTCCGAACACAATAACACCACGCCTGACGCCACCCCCTATACATGTGAATAAATTAACAGCGAAAACATCTATGTGACTCACCATAATGCCAGTTATCTTTCCTGCCACATGCATTAGCTTATCTAAGGCATGTGATAAAGAATCAAATAAGCGATGCCATCTGAAGTGCTAAATAATAACGGCCGACATAACATCCCCGGCTCGATTATTGCCGGGGGAATAGACATAAGAAAAAAGTATCAATAAAAAGAAGGTAGCAGCGCTTGCTGCTATAGCAAGCCGGGAAACAAGGTCCGAATTCCCGTGACGATAAATTCAATACCGAGCGACATCAGCAACAACCCCATGATACGTGTCACCACGTTAATGCCGGTCTGCCCCAGCAGCCGTACCAGCGCTGGTGCCGCTCTGAACAACAACCAACAACAAAATGCGAAAATCGCAATCGCCACCGACAGCCCCAGTAGATTCTGCCAACCGTGATAACGGGAACTCCAGACAATGGTAGAACTGATTGCCCCTGGCCCTGCCATCAGCGGTAATGCCAGCGGCACCACGCCAATACTTTCCCGGTTGGCGGTTTCCGTTTTCTCCTGCTTATTCTGTTTATCCTCACCCAGCTTGCCGCTGATCATCGACATGGCGATGGTGACAATCAAAATGCCACCCGCAATTCGAAATGAATCAATGGAAATGCCAAACAGCCGCAAAATAACGTCGCCAAAAAACAGCGCCACCCAAAGAATGATGACCACGGAAACGTTGGCTGTCAGATTGGTCTTCGACCGCCCTTCCGCTCCCTGATAGCTGGTCATGCTAATAAAAATGGGCAGAATGCCCACCGGGTTAATCAACGCAAACAACCCGATAAAGAATTTGATGTAACCGGAGAAGTCCAGAACAGGCTGAATCACATTCCACCTCTGATCATTATTGTCAACCAGGGAAGCCCCTGCGCTTTACGACACTGACAAACTCCCGCTTACAGTAATGTAATGCATGATGGCTATCCATCTCCCAAAGGGATAATTATCCTCTGCATTCACGCTATTTATCGACAAATCTTTTATAAACCACATGTTGAATGGGGATTTATTTTTCACAAACAGCCATAAAATGATAATCATTATCACGTTAAGCACGTGCTGAAAGGAGTCAGCATTGGATTTTATAGAAGTAGATCACAAAACACGGGCTAACAAGCGTGTATTCTGCCGACATATCAGGAAAACAGATCGGGTGGCAATATTTCGTTATTAAAAATACTTTAACGAGATATTAAGAAATTAAAGTTTCCAGTATTAACAGGCGCTGGCCTTTACCTGGAGCACATTGAGTCAATGGAGTTTGCTGTCACTACCATAAGGTGTCATGAGCATTATCTATACTGCTCAGTTACCGGGCTGACCATTGACTGAAAGAGCTTAACATTACAGGAGAGCATTATGGCCGTAACAAACGTTGCTGAACTTAACGCTTTGGTCGAACGCGTCAAAAAAGCGCAACAAGAGTTCGCAAACTTCACTCAGGAGCAGGTCGATCAGGTCTTTCGCGCTGCCGCACTGGCTGCTGCCGATGCCCGTATCCCGTTGGCAAAAATGGCGGTTGCCGAATCCGGCATGGGTATTATTGAAGATAAAGTGATCAAAAACCACTTCGCATCCGAGTACATTTATAACGCCTACAAGGATGAACAAACCTGTGGCGTACTGTCCGTCGATGATACTTTCGGTACGATCACCATTGCCGAACCGATTGGCCTAATCTGCGGTATCGTGCCAACCACCAACCCGACCTCCACGGCAATCTTCAAAGCATTAATCAGCTTGAAAACCCGTAACGGCATTATCTTCTCTCCCCATCCGCGCGCCAAAAATGCCACCAACAAAGCGGCAGATATCGTATTGCAGGCGGCGATCGCAGCCGGTGCGCCCAAAGATATCATCGGCTGGATTGATGAACCCTCAGTAGAACTGTCTAATCAACTGATGCATCACCCAGATATCAATCTGATCCTGGCAACAGGTGGCCCAGGTATGGTGAAAGCAGCCTACAGCTCAGGCAAGCCAGCAATCGGCGTGGGCGCAGGTAATACCCCGGTAGTGGTCGATGAAACGGCCGATATCAAACGTGCTGTAGCCTCGATTTTGATGTCCAAAACCTTCGACAACGGCGTGATCTGCGCATCCGAGCAGTCGGTAATCGTGGTCGATGAAATTTATGATGCTGTACGTGAACGCTTCTCAACCCACGGCGGTTACCTGCTTCAGGGTAAGGAACTCAGCGCAGTACAAGGTATTCTGCTGAAAAACGGTGCACTTAACGCCGCTATCGTCGGCCAGCCAGCCATCAAGATTGCGGAAATGGCCGGTATTACCGTGCCTGCCAGCACCAAGGTATTGATCGGCGAAGTGACGAATGCAGACGAGTCCGAACCGTTCGCTCACGAGAAACTGTCCCCGACGCTGGCCATGTACCGTGCGAAAGATTTTGAAGACGCGGTAGACAAAGCCGAAAAACTGGTCGCCATGGGCGGCATCGGCCATACCTCCTGCCTGTACACCGATCAGGACAATCAGGCTCGTCGCGTCAACTATTTCGGCGATAAGATGAAAACCGCGCGTATCCTGATCAACACCCCCGCGTCTCAGGGTGGGATTGGCGATCTGTACAACTTTAAACTGGCGCCGTCGCTGACGCTGGGTTGCGGTTCATGGGGGGGTAACTCTATCTCCGAAAACGTCGGGCCGAAACACCTGATTAACCGTAAAACCGTGGCTAAGCGAGCAGAGAATATGCTGTGGCACAAACTTCCCAAATCTATCTACTTCCGCCGCGGCTCTCTGCCGATCGCGCTGGAAGAAGTTGCGAGCGACGGCGCTAAACGCGCGTTCATCGTTACTGACCGCTTCTTGTTTAATAACGGCTACGTCGACCAAATTACGTCCGTGCTGAAACAGCAGGGTCTGGATACCGATGTCTTCTTTGAAGTGGAAGCCGACCCGACACTCAGCATCGTTCGCAAAGGTGCTGAACAGATGAATGCCTTCAAACCCGACGTCATTATCGCGCTGGGTGGCGGTTCACCGATGGATGCTGCCAAGATCATGTGGGTAATGTACGAACATCCGGATACCCATTTTGAAGAACTGGCGCTGCGTTTCATGGATATCCGCAAACGTATCTACAAGTTCCCGAAAATGGGTGTGAAAGCCAAGCTTATTGCCGTCACCACCACCTCCGGCACCGGTTCTGAAGTCACACCGTTTGCCGTAGTGACCGATGACGCCACCGGCCAGAAATATCCGCTGGCGGACTACGCGTTGACCCCGGATATGGCGATTGTGGATGCCAATCTGGTGATGAACATGCCAAAATCGCTGTGTGCGTTCGGCGGCCTGGATGCAGTGACCCACTCACTTGAAGCCTATGTATCCGTACTGGCGAACGAATACTCCGACGGGCAAGCGCTGCAGGCACTGAAGCTGTTGAAAGAAAACCTGCCGACCAGTTACCGTGAAGGTGCCAAAAATCCGGTTGCCCGCGAGCGCGTCCATAACGCGGCGACAATCGCCGGTATCGCCTTCGCTAACGCCTTCCTGGGTGTCTGTCACTCGATGGCGCACAAGCTGGGTTCCGAGTTCCATATCCCGCACGGGCTGGCTAATGCCCTGCTGATTAGTAACGTAATCCGCTATAACGCCAACGATAACCCGACCAAACAGACCGCGTTCAGCCAGTATGACCGTCCTCAGGCTCGCCGTCGTTATGCGGAAGTAGCTGACCATTTGGGACTGAGTGCGCCTGGCGACCGTACAGCGCAGAAGATTGAAAAGCTGCTGGCCTGGCTGGAAAGCATGAAGAAAGAACTGGGGATTCCTACTTCTATTCGTGAAGCTGGCGTACAGGAAGCCGATTTCCTGGCCAAGGTGGATAAACTCTCTGAAGATGCGTTTGACGATCAGTGCACCGGCGCTAACCCACGTTATCCGCTGATTTCCGAGTTGAAACAAATCCTGCTGGATACGTTCTACGGCCGCTCGTTTGTCGAACATGCAGCCGCCACCGAGAACAAAGCTACCCCAGCGGCTGCCAGCGCACCCGCTAAGGCAGAAAAAGCCGAGAAGAAAGAGAAAAAAACCGTTAACTAATATCGTATGACGGCAACACACTCAAAAGCCCTGCGCTCACGCACAGGGCTTTTTTTTGGATTTGTCGCATCATGCTGGACAAGAAATAGTTCGCACATGGCTGACATCAACCGCAAAGAAATCATCTACCGAAACACAATCCGCCGCGAGCGCACCACCCTCTCCTGTAATCAGGAATCTGTCGGTCAGCAGCCAGCTCTCTCTGATAACGCCCCTGCGCCACCACGCAATGCCTGACGCTGGTAAAGCAGCCTATCGGCGCGCAAACGCCCTGCGGTCTTGTATAGCGCCCGTGTCGCCAATAACCCGGTAGCAGCGTATTACTGGTATCGGGTCTGGCCTGCGAGCACAGTGGCAACACCGCGACATCCACAAAGGTCGGTAAAGGATTATTCGGCTAAGATGGTGCATGGCAGTCCTGAATCGCATCAATAACACCGTGAAGACGTCTGTGAAAACCACGACAAAAGCGGTAAATACGCATCTGGTAACGAATATTTAATTTATACCCGTCATACGTCAAGTTGCAGGTGTGTTGGCTGCGTTACTCGGGAGGGTGTACGTAATTC
>NZ_JSYG01000014.1 GCF_000784735.1 Dickeya undicola | reverse complement strand
AGGTGTCCATTTCATTAGCGTTAATTGCCCTGCTGCTTCGCTAATTATTAAAGGTAGTTAGCTGATGAATCCCTTCACCATCCTTCCTCTCTAACAAAGGGATAAAGAGATCGGTGCAGTGAAGGGTTTAACATGTGTAATCCGTTAGTAAGTGACTTCCACATCGGTGAAAGTAAAGCGTTTCGTCTGATCTTTATCCTGAAAACCGATGCGAACAAAGACTTTCAACGCTTCAAGATAAGCATAATCGCTACTGGTTTCTCTCCCATCACCAAGGTCTTCCTTACAGATAAATTCCAGATAACCTCCTGGAAATTTGGGATTGAGAGCTGCAGCGTTACGCCATTCTCTACCGGCAACACAGCTGTGACTCAGCGATTTATCTTTTCCTGACTTATCTATGTTTGCAATCTGGCTGTGCGAGGTATAGGCATCACCAGGGCGCAAAGGGAGCACAATTGTATTATCCAGGGTTTTGCTGACCCACGGCACATCAGTCATGGTTTCCCATTTTTTCACATCCACCAGATTAAACAAACGCTGATATTGTGAATAGAACGTTATATTGGCTATCGCCATCTGCACGATGGTCAGCGTCGTACCGTCCGGTTGGGCATCAATTCTGGCCATCAGCCCTATACCATCGCCTTGCGAATCACTTTGAGTATAACGAAGCGAACGGAAGGCCGGCCTTTGCTGAGAATCGGATAAGGTTTTATCAATGACGCTTGCCACCTCCGTTGGAAGCGTAAAGCGTTGCAACGCTGCCGGGGTATTGTGCTCAAGATCCGGCAGAGCGGGCGTATCATCACTCACCTCTTTTTTACGCCACATGAACGTTCCATTGCCAGTATAATGAGTGAAGTCTTTGATAGCGCAAAGCTCTTTTGCCACGCTGGTCATGTTGGGCGACAGCGCTGCGAACGTAGCATCTTTCGCGGAAACGCTGTCAGAAACAACACCCTGATCATCCAGTGAGAAAGTAATTAATGCCATGCTTTCAGCTTTTTCACAGTTGAGCATGACATCCTGGATTTTCACTGAATAAGGCGCACCATATTTCTCGTCATGACGAATGACGTCATAATCCGTCGCCAGACGTGCTTTTAGTATTTCACCTTTTCGCTGGCTATTGTTCACATCTACAAACAGCTTTTCACCGGGTTGCTCCCATGAAGAAACGCCCCGCCACATCGATTCGGGAATATTCTGATTACAGAGATTCAGCTCAGGCTTTGTCATCAGCAAGCTGTCTGCATCCGGTTCAAACGGTGTACCCGGTGTATAGCGGCCAATAGAGTCCAGGCTGTAAACTCGCAGCCCTTTATCCAGTTGGACGTTCATAAATAGTAGCGTTTTCTTCCCGCTCTGACAGTCGGTGTGAAGCCATATTTCATGCGTCTGGTCAGTCTGGGTGATGATGCGATATGCCGCATTTATCCCTTGTCCAATTCTGACGGTACTATCGGGTAACCAATCGATGCTTTTGATAGGGACAGGGGGCGGCATATCAATGGCAAGTACTGGAGCAGCAAGGATGAGTCCCAAGTAATATGCGGAGATCCGTTTCATTTCTAATCCATGGCTGGAAAACTGAAAATAAAGAGCGATTATAATATTGCAAAAAGCGAAGCATTATAATGCTGAACATGAAGGTTTTAAGGTATGTTCAGAGGGTGTACGTAATTCTG
>NZ_JSYG01000013.1 GCF_000784735.1 Dickeya undicola | reverse complement strand
TTAATTGTTGCCATTCTAATTCTTTTTTCAACCTCTGCTTTTGCGGAAAATATTACATATCAAACGATTAGTGAGGCATCGCAAAGGACAAGCGACCTATCTCGACAGGCATTGGTAATGATATTCGGTGATGTGGTGATATCACCGTTTCAGCCAGGGCAAGCAACATTGATTGGGTCGCTGTTTGCATTGCTGAATGGTGTATTGTGTGCGGTCGCGTTGGCGTGGTTTATGATCACTACGCTGAAAACGCTGTACAAGGGCGGACAGGAAGGCAAGGTGTTCGGCACCGGTCGCACCTGGCTGCACCCAGTAATGAGCTTTGCCGGTTTTATGATGCTTATTCCAACGGCATCCGGCTGGTCACTATCCCAACTGCTGATGTTGTGGGCAACCTCTACCATGGGAATAGGGAGTGCAAACCTTCTCACCGACAAGGCCGCAGACATGATAAGTAGCGGCATGTCGCTGGTTGTACAACCGACTGCACCCTCTACGCGATCGGCGGCCCGGGCGGTGTTTGAAATGGGGCTGTGCAAACACGCTACCAACCGCGAACTGGCCAACTTATATCAAGACGGACAGGCCAAAACTCGGCCCATGGCCACAACGGGTGGAAACGGTAGTTACGTTACAGATAACGGTAGCTCGTATTGTGGCTCTGTTCATGTGCCGACCTCGGCGGAGGGGAATACCTCAGATTCAGGCTTCTTTTCGTCCACGGTTAACACTGATAGCGTGACGAATGCTGAACGTCAGGCACTCGATACCATGCAGCAAACGCTTGATACGGCGGCATCTAATTACGTCGACGCATATATAAGTTGGTCTCGTCAGGATACTGGACCGATGCCCGATGTCGAAACCATTATTCAGAACGCGGCCACCGCGTATGAAAACAGCGTTAATCAATCACTCAACCAACTGAACTATAAAGACTCACTACAAAGCCAATTGGTAAGTCAGATAAAAAATGATGGCTGGGTTTCTCTGGGGGCTTGGTATTTTGTTTTTGCCACCGCCAACAGTAAGACAAATGCCGTAGCTAATGCTGCACCGGTAACGTCAGGGATGAGTATGTATGGTGAAACAGGGACTGGGGAACTCTATCGTGAGGTCTTTACTGCATATAAATCACAGACACAAAAAAGCGCGTATACCCCAACGCTCGGAACTCAGGAAGAAGCTGCGCCGGCTGAATCAGCTTCGGCAAAAATTGTGTCCTTTTTTGCCTCGCCATTCAGGACTTTTGCCATTAATAGGGCACAAGATACTTGGGGGACAAATGCTGATTTTAGTAATCAAGTCAATCCGTTAATAAAAATGCAGATACTTGGTGACGTTTCACTGACTGCAGCAGAAACGGCGTTAACGGCTTACACCGCCGCTTATGGTACAGCCACTGCAGTAGATCGCTCAATAATCGGCAAACTTGGCGAATTAACCCAGAATCCAGCGGGCACTATCAAAGATGTTCTTGGCCTATTAGCCCCCTTGTTTTACTTCTTCATGTTGATGCTGTTCGGCGTGGGGTTCTCTCTGGCCGTGTTCCTCCCAGCGGTACCGTTCCTGTATTGGATGGTAGGAGTCTTCAACTGGCTGGTCAGCGTTATGGTAGGTTGCGCAGCTGGGCCTATGTGGGCGGCGACCCATCTCGGTGCCGAAGAAGACAAGGGCAGCCGCAGCGCTTACGGCTACATTTTCCTGATAGACATGATGCTGCGGCCATCGCTGATGGTTCTGGGTTTTTTCTTCGCCTCGGTGGCAGTTATAGCGGGAGGCACACTCCTTAATTTGTTATTTGCTCCCGCATTAAATAGCGCCAATGCTAACTCTGTAGTCGGTTTTGTGAAAATGGTCGGATGGTTGATGGTGTATGCCCGTATAGCGACGTTCGGTGTAACTCGAATTTTCGGCCTGCAGGCGACGCTGCCAGATTACGTGATCACGTTCCTGGGCGGTGCCGGTATGGCTGGCGTCATGGGCGGTATGGTAGATGACGTCAAAGGGATGTTTGGTGCGTTCGGTTCCGGTGCTCAGAAAACGCCCGGAGTAAGAGATTTACCAATACGGAAACCGGAAGCAAACAATCATGACGGTATCAAATAAGTGAGGTTTGCGATGAAAGAGCGCCTTATCAACTGGCCGGAAGCAATCTGGAATGTTATCCGTTCTATGGCCTTTGTTTTTGTTCTCCCTATCGTGTTTCTGATGGGAATATGTATGGTCATGCTTACTCATGATGCAACAGAACGGCTGGCCGGGTTTATCTATCTGTTAATAGCGGCAGTTCCTGTCTTGGTGTGGTGGATTAATGGAATGAACCGGCGGCAGCGTCTTAAACAAGTCGTCGATATGATCCGTTCTGACGCCTTTTTTCAGCCTCATGACAACTATCACGAGGTATGCCACGCTAGCGGTTTTTACTTTGGCATTGATACTAAAAACGGCACCTTACTGTATGTCCGACTCATTCGGAGAGGTGTGGTAGATATCGTCGGGCTGACAATGTCTGATCTGCACCGGCGCCGCATTGAAGGCCGTGGAACGCTCCGGCTCTATACACAGTTCACAGAACTGCCGTGTATTACGATTGAAACCGCTTCAGCACAACACTTCTTTGACGTTCTCGGTGCAATGGAATTTCGGCACTACACAACGCCGGAACCCTTTGGTAAATACGTCGATAGCCAGGTAATTGGCATTGAAAAGCAGTTTGGTGTCAGAAGGCTGGCTGTGAATTAAAACGTGGCCTGTGCGAGTTCGCACCTCGCACAGGTCATTATCACCACAACCTGATAGAGAGGCTGTTATGGCCGTCATTGACATGGCTCAGTTAGCACGATATCACTCAATTTTCCCAGAACTTACTGAAGTGCAGGCAGATACTTGTCTGATGGTTGGTATGGGAATGCATATAAAAACCATCGCTGATGTTCGCGGAGTTTCGCAAGATGCCGTTAAACAGTCTGTGACTATGGCTCGTGAAAAAATGGGGCTGAGTTCGTTGGCCGACGTCCGTTTGGCGGTAAACGTCCGGGTGTTACTGCTGATGATGGAAAAACTTTCATAGTCTGCGATTTGGTTTCCCGGGCGATGCAGAACTGCCCGGGAAACACCTTCCATAGTAAAATCTAAATATCTGCCATTTTGACGCCTTTTTTTCGTTACCCTTGGTTTCTCCCCATTTTCATGAAAAAAACGCGCTGAGAGGCTTTTGTGGCGTAATTATGATGGGTTTTCTTCAGCACTGTCAGTTTCGTTCCGTACTCCCATATCGTCTATTGTTTTGACGATACTGCGTAACACCTCTGAAAATTGCTGGCTTAACTCAGTTGTCATCTGGTCTTGCATCTGTAGATACAAGTGCTTCTGCAAGCCACCAAGACGCTTTAACTCACTGATTATATTTAATTCTTTTAGCGCCGTAGTATGTCCTTCCAGATATCTTTCACCCTCGAATATGAGGTTGCTGATGTCTTCTGAAATGTCCGAATAATCGAGATCCCCATTATTCCTGGCAAGCGCCCTTTGTTTTTTCCCTATACGGACAATCTCAGCAATTAGAGCAACTAGATTGATCGGCTCTGCCGACTTCAGTTCTATGCGGCGATGCAGTGAAATGCGCCTCACATATTCTGCGACAGTAATCCCGCCTGCCAAAGCGCTTCTATGTATCCGGTCGTACTCTTCTGGCGTGCATCGTACCTGGATCAACTTGGTGCGTTGCCGTGGCTCTTTCGTTCCCATAACTGCTCCAACTCTAACAAGGGGTGTCGGGGCGAAGCCCTGACCAAGGTGGTTTTGTACTACTGCCAACGTGTGGCGGTAGTACAAAACATTTCCTGTCCGCTCTCTACCATCTTTTATTGGGGGGTGGTTCACTTTTACCGGTTGAGTGGTGGTGTTGCCCTGCTACACTCCAGAACGTATTTACGACGATTAGGAGTTACCGCTATGAGTAGCAGCACCCATTACGAAAATGCGAACTTTCTGCGGGAATTGGCGGAAAGCCTTCCACGTATTTTGCCTACTGGCACAGCGGAAAAAGTAGCCCTGCTACAACGCCTTGCTAATGAGGAGTTGGAGCAAGCGGAATATGAAGAACGGGTTAGGGCAAAGGTGGCTATGGCTCGTGTCGATACTCGCCCTGGCATAACCAGTGAGCAGCTTCGTCAGAAGATCCAAGATCGCTATCAGGATCTAGGGAACGCATGATGCTGTATGAAGTGGAATGGAAACAGGGGGCTGTTGAAGATATCACCCTGTTATTTGAATATATTTTGGAAAATTCATCGTTTTGGGATGCTAAGAACGTAACAGAGCGGTTAATTAACTCCACCGATAAGCTGGCTGAGTTCCCTAGGTTGTATGAAGTCGACTCCCGTTATGGCGAGGATGTTCGGCGTATAAGTTTGATGGGACAGAACGTACTTTACGAGGTGGATGATCCAGCAAAGAAAGTTCGTATTTTGGCTGTTGCCGGCCAGCGTCAAAACCCTATTTCTGTACGTTAAAACCTGTATACCTGCTTGCAGCCTCGATGTGTGAAGCTATCCACCCTATGACGTTTCCCGGGGTGGTGATGCACTTACACACAAGGCTGAATGCCTCACATCGTATTATCGCCGCCCTCTATTCCCATATCTAATTGATTTTTATGATTTACCAATATTCTACTGGTAAGTTTTCCACAGATTCTCTGTTAAGTTTTTAAGATCTTTTTTTAGATCTTTTTAAAACCTTTTCCCCCCTCATAACAAACTGATTATAAAATGTTTTTACGGTTATAGGTGGTGCTTTTGGGGGTTATAGGTGGTGCTTTTGGGGGTTATAGGTGGTGCTTTTGGGGGTTATAGGTGGTGCTTTTGGGGGTTATATCCACAGAAAAAAGAGGAGGAGAAAAAAAACATTACTCTTTTTGTTATGGTGGAGTATTATTAATTTCACCACCATAAGGGAAAGATTGGAAAAATGTCCGACTTAGTCGCCTATAAATCGAACGCTCTTATAGAGGCCAGCTATAAGCTCACGTTGCAAGAACAGCGGTTTCTACTCGTTTGTATAAGCCGTATTAAGTCTGGCGTTGATGCTCCGCCCGCGGATGAACAAAAAACGATGACCATTACCGCGACAGAACTCTATCGCGCGTTCCCGGATATGGGACGTCAACATGCGGAAGCGAAACTCAAAGAAGCTATTGACCGGCTATGGGATCGCTCGGTAATTATTCGGGATAAGGATAAGCGTGAAGAGTTTCGGTGGGTACAGTACCGGGCACAGTACCTGAAGGGGGAGGCTAAGGTGGAAATTACATTCTCTGACGCCATTATGCCTTACCTGACACAACTCAAGGGACAGTTCACCCGGGTTGTGGTGAAGAACGTATCTAACCTATCCAGCTCGTACAGCATCCGTATCTACGAGTTGATCCAGCAGTTCCGCAGCACTGGTGAAAGGACAATTGCGCTCGATGATTTTCGCTCAATGCTGAACGTCGAAGATAAGTACACTCAATACAAAGACCTGAATAAACTCCTCTTAAAGCCAAGCATTCAGGAGTTAAACGAAAAAAGCGATTTAATGGTTGTCGTAGAACCAATTAAACAGGGCCGGAAAGTAGTGGCGCTACGTTTCCGGTTCAGGGAAGACCGGCAAATTAAAATGAACGTCTGACGGTACAAGCACGGCCTGTATGAGTTCGCACCTCACACAGGCCGCTAACCACAACAACCTGATAGAGAGGCTGCTATATGGCTGGCAAGAATACTAACACGTCACACCACATGTTCGATCTCGACATGTACCAACCACTACTAACTATTTTCCCCGAATTGACCAACATACAGGCGGTTACAGCCTTTCTGTATGTGGTGGGATGCAATGTTGAGGCTATAGCCGATATCCGGTCTGTATCGAGTTCTACGGTGGTAGAAAGCCTTAACTCAGCAAAAGGACGGTTAAACGTTCCCTCTCTTCATGTTTTACGCTCTGTTGTTTTAAGTCGATTAGTTATTTCGATTCTTAATTTAATAAATATAAACACACGATGATAAAATATATAATTATCCGTGTGTTATGGGTGTACTAAATACACATAAAATAGATACTAAATCCTTACTAAATTCTTACAAGGACTTATTAAATGAATGAAAAAAATAAAAAGCCATTAAAAAGCCTTCTTATTGACTTTTTAAACCCTGTCAGTGACATTAAGTTTTTTGTAAAAACAGCTATAAAACCGAATATTGATAAGGTAAGAAATTACTTAACTTCCGGTAATAACAACAAAGATAAGAAAAAGCCAAATTGGAAAGAAGCCGTCGCGGATGCAGGGGTTCCAATTGAAAAACTAGATTTCAATTACAGGGTGAAACGCGGAATCTGGTGGTCAGTTATGACTATATCAGGAGTTATTTCACTTCTTTTATTCGTGATGATCGCCAACTCATTTGGTCAGTTACCTTTACCCGTTCTCATAAAGTCATTAACTACTCTGATAGTAATTTCTCTGTTTTCTGCCGTTAGTTTTGTTCAAGTAATGTCAATGACTTACAGGCTATGGCAGTTAAGAGAAAAAAGAGTGAGTGCCTCTGAGAAAGGTGATTTCAAATCTTTCTGGAAAGAGTCAGGTGGTTATATTTCTGTATTGAAACCAACATATAAAAAGGCTCGTCAGCCATGAAAGATAAATTCTAT
>NZ_JSYG01000012.1 GCF_000784735.1 Dickeya undicola | reverse complement strand
TCGATTTATTCAACAAAGCCCATGCCTTCTTCAAACCGTCAACGGATGAAGTCTGGTTGCCTGAACGCCATCTTTTTTCTGATGCCGCTAATTTCTACGCTACCGGTCTGCAAACGGTGTTTTTACATCGCTGATTGCTATAACCGATAGCTCAGGTATGACGACTGACGATAACGTTTGCAGGACGGCAACGGTAGCCGGGCCTGTTTTTGGTGTTATGATAAGTGTATTGTACCGTGTAATGCGCACGTATCTCATACAGGAGAGCAATCATGACCGTGAAACAACGCAACACACAGAGCGTGACCATGACGGTAGAGCGTGCCTTACTGGTTCGGGCGCGTGAAGCGGGGATTAACCTGAGTGCCACCCTGTCAACCGCCCTGGATGCGGAGCTGCGCCGTCATGAAGCGAAAAAATGGCAGGAAGAGAACAGAGAAGCCATTGACGCATTAAATCGTTTTCATGATGAAAACGGCTGTTTCAGCGATGAATACCGGACGTTTTAACCATGCAATTCACCGTATACGGTAATACCGGGAAAAGCGCCATTTACCCGCTGTTGCTTGATGTCACGAGCGATATTATTGGACAGTTGAATCGCCGGATAGTGATCCCGTTGCTCCCTGTTGAAAAGTACCCGGCAGGCCGCCGACCGGAGCGCCTTGTCCCTGTCGTCAGGCTGACGAACGGCAAAGAATACGCTGTAATGACCCACGAGCTGGCAAGTATCCCTATCCAGGCTCTGGGGGCAGTGTTTTGTGATGCGTCGCAGTACCGTACTCAGGTAAAGTCGGCAATAGACTTCCTCATTGACGGCATTTAGCCGTGGCTGACGGGAGTGTGTTCCAGTTCGTTTATCATGCGGAACAGAAACATCTCCCGGTTTTTGGCGTCCAACGGAGCCGGAATACCGTTCCTTGCCAGCGTTCTGATACTGTCAAACAGCCTGATGAGAGCGGTTTTGGTTTTGTCGTCCGGATAACATACATCGCGTAATGCCAATGCCCGGTGTCACAGGCCGCCAGATGACTTTTAACGATGCTGATGTAGCGGGCCTAGGTTTTCATGGCACGGCTCCGCTTCCACGGCAACGTCCGACCAGCGGGCGAAGCGCAGTTCACTGGAGACGTGAACCACCTGGATTAACCAACAGATACAAGCTGTGTGAATCGGATAGTTTTATGGGGGTAACAGGTGGTTTTACGTTGCGGATTTTTGAGTCGTTAAGAGACATGTGGGGGTCACTCCGTCATCGAACTAACATGACCCCAAATCTGACCACCAAATTCTCCCGATACGGAAGATAAATTGAAAATGCATCGGGAAGATTTTTCACGCTATCACGCTGAATGAAAAGTAAAAAGCAGATGTCTTTCGACATCTGCTTTTTTGAATTTGGCTCCTCTGACTGGACTCGAACCAGTGACATACGGATTAACAGTCCGCCGTTCTACCGACTGAACTACAGAGGAATCGCTTGAACGGGGCGCATGATAACGAGGTCTGCCGTGCATGTCAAAGGTGCGAACCACATTTTTGACGCGTTTGGCGAGGGAATGCGCAATATGTCGACTTTTTCACACGTTCGCCTTGATTGAACGGCGTTTTACGTTGCACCGCCGTGCTAAAACAGCGGGCCGACAGCGGCGTAAGGCTGTCGGCCCGGCGGTATTATTGCAACCGTAGTTGCAACTGGTAACGGTAGTGGGGCGCGGTCAGCAGGAAATCCGGCGCGACGCTCGGGCTCCAGGAGTCGTCGCCGCCGATGCCCATGTGAAAGCCGTCCAGATTGAGCCAGGTGCCCGGCTCCGGCTGCAACAGATGCTGATGGGTGCAATCCATCAACTGTTTCAGGCTGTAGCGGCTGATACCGAAATGGAAGTCGCCTTCAATCAACCAGTTGCCGTAGCGCAGTTCCTGGGTGTGGCAGCGCAGGCCGTTTTCCGATGGGAAAATGTACGGCGTGTGCATCGCGTCCAGCGGCTGCTGCCAGCGGCCGTGCAGCGCAGCGAGGCGGCGGTCGGGATAGTTTTCGTGTGGGCCAAGCCCCCGCCAGCTTACCTGTGGGTTGACCGCCGCCAGTTGCGCACAGAGGCCGATGCGTGGGAGCGGCGGCAGGTGACGGGCAACGTCCACCTCGACATTCACCGTTAACACGCCTTGTGCGTCAATACGCCACTGTTTACGACTGATGAACAATACCTGTTGCTGGTAATGGCCGACGTGTTCGGTGGTGATCAGCACGCTGTCACTGAGCGTGTCGGCGCGGATCTGTCGGCAGTCGGTCTGGTACTGATACAGCCCGGCCAGTTTCCAGCGTTCTACCCAGGCGTGCGGGTCGATACGGTCCACTTCGCTGATGCCGATGTCGTTATCCAGCGGCGCGCGCGCCAGATTGTCCTGCAACGGGCTGAGCAACTGCGGCTGCCCGTCGCGCCACCACTGTGTCAGCAGGCCGCTACGTTTGTCGAAGCGCCAACGCTGCTGACCGTGGCTGATATCAAAATGGTCATCATTCCGGGTCAGGGTTGGACATTCACCGTCATCGTGGTGTGATGCTGGGTTCATTAGTGGCATCGGCAACGGCCATTGATCCCAGGCACAGCGGTGCCCGGCGGGCGACCAGTCAGTCGCGTTCGGCTGAACCACCTCTACCGTCAACCACATATCGGCGTGGTGTTGTGGTGCGGGCAACTGTTCGAGCAGCGTGAGGGTCTGGCAGCCCTGTGGTGCGATAGTGAGCGGCACCACGCCTGACGCCAGTTGGACGTCATCCTGCATGATGCGCCAGTGCAGTTCCTCGTTGTCGCTATGACGGAACAGGTATTCGCTGGTGACGGTCAGCGTCAGCGGGCTGCTTTCATGGTGGGTGAACTGGAAAAATTGCTGGGCGCGCTGAGCTTCGTACAGCGCCGGGTGCGGTGTGCGGTCGGGGAACACCAGGCCGTTGAGACAGAACTGACGGTCATTGGGTTTATCGCCGAAATCGCCGCCGTAAGCCCAGTGCGTTTTACCGTCCAGTTCTCGTTCCAGCGCCTGATCCACCCAGTCCCAGACAAAGCCGCCTTGCAGCCGCGGATACTGACGGAATGCCTGCCAGTAGCGGTCGAATCCACCAAAGCTGTTGCCCATGGCGTGCGCGTATTCACACAGAATCAGCGGCCGGTTCTCTCCCGGCAAGCCGATCCATTTTTTGATCGACCACTTCGGCACCGCCGGGAACGGCTGGTCCTGATCCACCCTGGCATACATCGGGCACAGAATATCGGTGGCGGGCGTGTTGGCACCACCGCCTTCGTATTGCACCGGCCGACTGGGGTCTTGCTGTTTGATCCACTGGTAAAGCGCGCTGTGGGTAGGGCCATAGCCGGACTCGTTGCCCAACGACCAGATGATGATGCAAGGGTGATTGCGATCGCGCTGTACCATGCAGGTGACGCGCTCGGCGTAAGCCGGTAGCCAGCGCGGGTCGTCAGACAGGCGGCTCATTGGCTGCATACCATGCGTTTCGATGTTGGCTTCGTCCACCACGTACAAGCCATAGTGGTCGCACAGCCGATACCACAATGGATGATTGGGATAATGAGAGCAGCGTACCGCGTTGAAGTTGTGCTGCTTCATTAACAGAATGTCCTGCCGCATGGTCGCTTCATCAATCGCCTGACCGCGTTGCGGGTGGTGTTCATGGCGGTTGACGCCACGAATCAACAGCGGCTGGCCATTGAGCAGCAACAGGCCGTTACGGATGGCGACCTCGCGAAAACCGACGTCGTAGGCTTCCGCTTCCACCAGCGTGCCGTCGGCGTGCTCCAGTGATACCACCGCCCGATACAGATTGGGGTCTTCCGCGCTCCACAGGGCGGGCCGCTCTACCTCCAGTTGCAGGCTTACCCGGTCATGGTAAGCGCCGCGCTCATCGACAGCCATCGTGCCGAACGGCGCGCGGCTTTCCCCCACCAGTTGCTCGCCGCGCCACAGCTGCACATGCAGTTGCGCCTGCGCCGGTTCTTCCGGCAGAGTAGCCTGTGCGGTAACGCACAGCGCGCCCTGCGTGTAGCTGTGGCGCAGCGGGGTGGTGACCTGCACGTCGCGCAGATGCACCGCCGGTTTATGCAGCAGGTAGACGTCGCGGTAAATGCCGCTCATGCGCCACATGTCCTGATCTTCCAGGTAGGTGCCATCAGACCAACGCAGCACCATCACCGCCAGCCGGTTTTCTCCCGGTTGCAGGCAGGGCGTTAGGTCGAACTCTGCCGGTAGTCGGCTGTCCTGCGAATAACCAACCCACTTGCCGTTGCACCACAGGTGAAAAGCGGAATTCACGCCGTCGAACACGATGCGGGTCTGGCCCTGGGTCAGCCAGTCGGTATTAACTGAGAATGTGAGCGAGTAACAACCGGTAGGGTTGTCCTGCGGTACGAACGGCGGATTGACCGGTATTGGATATTTGATGTTGGTATAAATCGGTGCGTCATAACCCGCCAACTGCCAGTTGGATGGCACGGCGATGGTGTCAGCGTCGGTCAGGTCCTGTGTCAGCCACTGTTCCGGCACCGCCTCCGGGCGCGGGAAATAGTTGAAAGTCCATGCACCATTCAGCCATTGACGCCGACCGGAAGGCAGGTCGTCACGCGCCGCATCGAGACTGCGCCAGCTGGAAAATGGCGGATGGGCATCCAGTCGACGAGCGTGCGGACACGCCGGGTTTTCCCAGTCGCGTCTGGCCAGAATATCCGCCAGTGATATGCCGGATAAAGGAACGTAAGCGGAAGCAGTGGACATAAAGCAGGCTTTCCTTGTATTGGCTGAAAATGAGTGGCTGAAAGCGCCTGACTGGCGGATAGAACAGGAATTGTTATCCGCTCACAATTTATTGGCAGGATCACGGCTTACCGGGTATGAGTAAAGCGCAAAGGAGCCGGAAAGTGGTGCTGATCACAAAACCGACCGGCGTCAGGGTAAAGGGTTAGCGTTGTAATTGTCGCGCCAGCGTAATTAGCTGCTGCGCCACATCGTGCGGCGATAGGACCGAGGGTTGCCAGGCGGCGGTGGTCTGACGGGGGATCAGCGTGGTTTTCAGCCGTAGCGGGGTGGGGGTATGCGGGTGCTGAAGGCATTCCAGCAGGCGATTGACGCTTTCCCGGCCCAGTTGCCGGAAGTCCTGGCGGATGGTGGTCAGCGGTGGCTGAAAATAGGCGCTGTCGCGGGTGTCGTCAAAGCCGATCACCGAGATCTGTTCCGGTACGCGCAGGCCATACTCGTGAATGGCGCGCAGAACACCCAGTGCCATTTGGTCGTTGGCGACGGCAATGGCGGTCGGGCGAACCGCATTCGCCAGCAACAGGTGTGCCTGCTGATAGCCGGAACTGGCGCTCCAGTCCCCTTCGGCAATGGCGCAAGGCGTCAGCAGATGGGCCGCAAGCGCCTGTTGCCAACCTTCATAACGTAACCGGGCGGATACCGAACTTTGCGGGCCGGTAAGTAAGGCAATCCGGCGATGACCCAGCTCCACCAGATGATCGATAGCCAGTTTGGCACCCTGATGTGGGTCGAATATCACGCTCGGTAGGTCAGCAATGGGCGAAATGTCGAGAAACAGCGCGGGTGTGGCAGCACACAACTGGTGGATCTGTTCCGCTACTTCCTGTTCCAGCGGTACGTTGACGATCACGCCGTCCACCCGTTGCGCCAGCAGTTCATTAACTGCGCGCTGAACGTCATTGCCATCGACAGCGCGCAGCATGGATATCACCACGTTGAATCCCAGTTCGCTGGCGGTGGTTTTAATCGCGGCAGCAATTTGGGAAGGCGCGTGCAGCGACAGGTCGATGGTTGCCAGCCCGATGGTGGTGGCGCTGCGGCGCGCCAGTTGCTGGGCCACCCGGTTGGGGATGTAGTGGAGTGCGGCCATCGCTTGCTCCACTTTTCCCCGTGTACGGTCTGAGACATGAGGCGCTTCGTTCAGCACCCGAGAGACGGTCTGGTACGATACCCCGGCGTAAGCCGCCACGTCATTGAGCGTTACTGGTTTCGCTTTCATGATTCTCTGTTAATCAGTCCCTGTATTGTCACCTGGCGTTATCATAACAAAGGCTGGCGACAGTAGACTGCGACCGACAGAGAAAAATTACGCGGCGACCAGCGGATGTGTGACCTGTTGGTAATACCAGGCGATGGTTTTTCTGATCAGCGCATCGGTGGCATCCAGGTAGGCATCTGGCTCGGCGACGGTTTCCGGCTCCAGAATCAGCGGCAGCTCGGTACAGCCTAAAATGATTTTCTCCACGCCTTGTTGTCGCAGCGAGTCGACCACCGGCAGCAGCAATGTCCGGGCTTGCGCGACATTGCCCGCCTTATAAGCGTAGATACTGTTCATCACCGCGTCCTGCTGTTCGTCAGTCGGTAATGTACAGCGCACCTGTTGACCTGCCAGGGCGTGCTGATAAATTTCGCCGCGCACGGTGGCGGTGGTAGCCAGGATGGCGACGTGACGAACACGTTGCTCAGCCACCTGCTGACAGGTCGCGTCAATAATGCTGATCATCTCCAACTGGGTATGCCGCTTTAAATCCTCAAACCAGTAATGCGCGGTGTTGCAGGGAATAATGATGCAGGTCGCGCCCGCTCTCTCCAGAATTTTCATGTACTCCACCATTTTCTTCAACGGTGAGGCGCTGTGATTGAGAATGCATTGGGTACGGTCGGGAATATCCGGGATAGAAACCGCGATCATCGGAATATGTTCCTGATCCTTCCTGGCCGGAGTATGCCGGATGAGTTTTTGCATGGCATCCACGGTTGCACCGGGTCCCATGCCGCCAAGAATGCCGACTACAGGATTCACGTTTTCCGCCTCATTGATGGTGATGTTGGAGTGGAAAAATCATCGCACAGCGCCCGGAAATGTGAATTGCGAAATTCCCATCCTCTATGTATGTTTTGCATAACTGTACAGGCATTATGCGTGTAATGCGTTTTTCTGAAAGGTGAGTGTCGATGCTAAATAACATTGAAACCAAATGGTTATACGATTTTATCGCACTGGAGGAGCACCGCAGTTTTACGCTGGCAGCCGAGACGCGCAACATTTCTCAATCGTCATTCAGCCGACGAATCCGGGCGTTGGAAGAAGCGGTGGGGTTCGACATTTTCGACCGCGGTGCCCAGCCGTTGCAACTGACCGAACCGGGCAAGATTTTTCACGCCCATATCCGCAACACCCTCGACGACCTGGAATACCAGATTCACAAACTGCACGGCGGCAGCCATTACAAAAACAAGATAACCATTGCGGCGGCGCATTCGCTGTCGGTGTTTGTGATGCCGGAGTTGCTCAAAACCGTGCCGGATCGGCAGGAGAAGATTTTCTATGTCGAATCTATCGATGTGGATGATGCGGTACTCAACCTGAAAGAAGGGCGCAGTGATTTTATTTTTTCGTTTTACAACGAGGAACTGATGTCGGAACCGTTTCGCCATACCCGTATCATGGATTCCACGTTGTACCCGGTTTGTGCCTGCGATACGGCCGGTAAACCGTTGTTTGACATCCGTGCCACTGGGCTACCGCTGCTCAATTACACCGACACCAGCTACATGGGGCGTCAGGTCAACCGCTATCTTTCCACGCTGCCACCCGAGCGGTTTACCGTGAGTTTTGTCTCTTCGATGAGTGATTTACTCAAACGTATGGCAAAGCAGGGCCACGGTATCGCCTGGTTGCCGGATTACTCCATCCGCGATGAACTGGCGAACAAGGCGCTGACGGTGCTGAAACTGGATCAGGCGGTGATGAAGATGCAGGTGTATCTGTACCGGCTGGATGCACGGCTTAATGTGGCGTCGGAGTCATTCTGGCGGGCGATGACCGCACCGCGTTCGGCGCAATAAAAAACAGCGGCCATAAGGCCGCTGTCTGTAACTGACGATATTGCCGGAAACGGTCAGGCGTCTTGTCTGGCCTGTTGCAGCACCCCTTCCGCCTCAGGCTCTTCCTCGTCGTCGGTGATGTCTTTTTCCAGGCTAGCCACCACGGCGGTCGAGATACTGTTGCCGATAACGTTGGTCGCGGTACGGCCCATATCCAGGAACTGGTCGATACCCAGAATCAGCAGGATACCGGCTTCCGGCAGGTTGAACATCGGCAGCGTGGCGGCAACCACTACCACGGAGGCGCGCGCGACGCCCGCCATGCCTTTACTGGTGATCATCAGCGTCAGCAGGATCAGGATCTGCTGGGTCAGGCTCAGGTCAATATTGTACGCCTGAGCGATGAACAGAATCGCGAACGACTGGTACATCATGGAGCCGTCCAGGTTGAAGGAGTAACCCAGCGGCAGCACAAAGCTGGTGATCTTCTTCGGTACGCCGAAACGGGTCAGGGCATCCATGGTTTTCGGGTAGGCTGACTCGCTGCTGGCGGTAGCGAACGCCAGCATGGTCGGTTCGCGAATCAAGCGGGCCAGTACCGCGATGGAGCGGCCAAGGAAGGCGTAACCCACCAGGAACAGTACCGTCCACAGCAGCGCCAGACCGAGATAGAACTCGCCGATCAGCTTGCCGAAGTCGTAGATCAGACCCAGACCCTGAGTCGTGATGGCGGACGCAATCGCCGCGAAGACGGCAATCGGTGCCAGCGCCATCACGTAGTCGGTCACGCGGAACATCACTTTAGCCAGCTCTTCGATGGTGGACAGAATGAAGTTGGCCTGTTTGTTATGGTGTTTGACGTAAGCCAGCGCAGAACCGAAGAACAGCGAGAACACCAGAATCTGCAGGATTTCGTTGTTAGCCATCGCTTCCACGATGCTTTTCGGGAAGATATGGCTGATGAAGTTTTTCAGCGTGAAACCATCGGTATTCAGACCGGTGGTGACATGGTTGACTGGCGCGACCAGATTCATGCCGACGCCCGGCTGGAAGAAGTTCGCCAGCATCATACCGATCAGCAGTGACAGGAACGACGCAGTAACAAACCAGGTCATTGCTTTCAGGCCGACACGGCCCACGGCAGAAGAGTTGCCCATACTTGCCAGGCCAGAAACCAGGGTGGCGAACACCAGCGGCGCAATGATCATTTTGATCAGGCGCAGGAAGATGTCGGTGACCATATTGAAGTAAGACGCCACTTCTTTGGCGCGGGCACCGTCCAGATAGGTGTGACATGCCCAACCAATCAGAATACCGAGCACGATCGCCAAGCATATCTGTATTAATAACTTCTGCCTTTGCATATTGACCTCATGTTGATGAATGTATTCAGACAACACACAGTGTTATTGCAGCGTAGCGGTCAGAGATGTCGTGAGACATACGCAGGCCGATACCCTGATTTGTTTGTGGGGTGTTGTGTCTGCCGCGCGAAATATTACAACGAAATCGGATTTTTGCCCTTTTTTTCTGCTGATAAAATGAAATGCATCACTTAATGAGGGCAAAAATGCATTATTTACCCCTTGTTTTCGCACAAAGACCTTGTGTTTTTCGTGGGTATTGTTTTTAAAAAGTATTTATTTATCAATAAATTAAATTATTTTCCTTGTGGCTTGAACCATGACTTCTGCATTAATCATAATTTTTTCTTATATCTAAGCCTTAGTCAGCAATAAATCCAATAATCGTCACTGAACTATTTTTATCCGTTCATGGTTTTATTATTGGGTGATGACATGAGTGATTAATAAACAGTAATTACCCTTTTATTAATGGAAATAAAATCTGACTCACTATGAAGTAACAGTGCCGCGATTGAATAAAAACAACAGCAATTTTAGTAACCTGCTTTAATGACATTGGATAGGGTAACAAATGTTATTTTCTTTTTTTGGCGTGTAGCTGAAATGTTGATTTTTGGTTTTTATGTGATGACGTTTTAGTCACATTAATGAGGTGAGAGACTCGGAGGTAATATTTTATCGGCAAGGTTTGTTAATAAACATTGTATAAAATACGACCTTAATGGTAAATGGTTCTTATTATTGTCTGCTGGGTTCATCGGCGGTTGCTCATCCGGTAACCGTTTGTCGCGGGTATGCTCTGGTTAGCACGATTCAGATCAAGCTATTGGTGAGGCGACGTGTCATTTCGTCAGTGAAGCTCTTACACTGTTTACCTTCACTGGTTGTTTACCCTCACTATCTATGGACATTGGATTACGGTGGTTATGGCGACACGACTGACAGACTCTCCAACCCGGTTGTCTATTCTGTGGCAGGATGCCTTGCTGAAAATTTCTCAGTCACTGTTGCAACAGCGCAACATCCCCGATCTCTTGCAGGCGCTGGATGGTGTGTCATTTTCTGTGGTGCGCTTTGGCCGGGTTAATCTGATCTTGCTTGACCCGCTGCATAACCAGATGAATTTCTATCGGCATGACCGCGAATCCGGGCTTACCCAATGTAGTGACGAAGCGGTTCTGCTGGCAAACGGCCCCGGTGGCGTGGTGTGGAGCACCCAGAATCCACTGCGCTGTGATCGCACGCATTTTCTGCGCGATTTCCCCCATCTGACCGACCAACCCGCCTACGCCGGGTTGAGTGACTATTGCCAGTTGCCTCTGCGTGGTACGCACCGTGGGCTGGGCGGGGTGGAATTTATCAAGACGGATGGCAGCCATTTTACCGACAGCGAACTCGATTTTTTTCAGGCGTTATCCGGCGTGGTGGCGCTGGTGGTGGAAAGCATTAGCGAACGCGAACAGGTGCTGCAAGAAGAAGAACGGTTGCGCCATGAACGCGACCATCTGCGCATTCTGGTCGATGTCACCAATACGGTCATCTCCAAACTGGAACTGAAAGCGCTGGCGCTAGAGGTGTCACGCGAAATCCACCGCTTCTTCGGCATCGACTTTATTGCGCTGGTATTAAAAGAAGGTGAGGGCGAAACGCAAGCGCTCAAGTATTTTGCCACCGTCTACCCGCAGGCTGGCGCGCCGAAAACGGTGCAAGGTGAGGTGGATCGGGCACAAACGCTGGCAGACGACGTGATGGCCCAGCATCAGCCGCAACTGGTTCGGGTGGCGGAGCGCCCCCTGGCCGGTGAGCCACGCCCGCTCAGTCAGTGGTTTGACAAGGCGTTGTCTCATGTCTGCCTGTTGCCGCTGGCGTTTGGTAACCGGACGCTGGGGGTGCTGGAGTTGGCGCACCGCTCACCGTTGGCGGTCAGCGAGTCGGATCTGCGTTTGTTACGGCAGATTGCTGCGCGTATCGCCATTGCGCTGGATAACGCGCTGGCTTACGAGCAAATCACCCGCATGAAAGATTCGCTGGTGCATGAGAATTTCTATCTCACGGAACAGCTTACCGAGCATATTCATCAGCGCAGCGGTGACGAGTTTGGTGAAATCATCGGCCGCAGCGCCGCCATTCGGCAAGTATTGGAGCAGGTGGAGATGGTGGCGGCCAGCGACAGCACGGTGCTGATCCTGGGCGAAACCGGCACCGGCAAGGAGCTGATTGCCCGCGCTATTCACAGCCTGAGCCAGCGTAAAGCCCAGCATATGGTGAAAATGAACTGTGCTGCCATTCCGTCCGGTCTGCTGGAAAGTGACCTGTTCGGCCATGAAAAGGGGGCGTTCACCGGTGCCACCAACCAGCGGCAGGGGCGGTTTGAACTGGCGGATAACAGCACGCTGTTTCTGGATGAAGTGGGCGATATCCCGCTGGAATTGCAGCCCAAACTACTGCGGGTGTTGCAGGAGCGGGAGATAGAACGGCTGGGCGGCAGCAAAGTCATTCCAGTGGACGTGCGGTTGATTGCCGCTACCAACCGTGACCTGAAACAGATGGTAGCGGACCGTGAGTACCGCAGCGACCTGTATTACCGCCTCAACGTGTTTCCTATCGTCATTCCGCCGTTGCGCGAGCGGCCGGAAGATATTCCGCTGCTGGTGAAGTTTTTCACCCGCAAGATAGCCCGTCGTATGAACCGCACTATCGACAGCATACCGTCGGAGATGCTGCGCCAACTGAGCCGTTTACCGTGGCCCGGTAACGTGCGGGAACTGGAAAATGTGGTGGAACGGGCGGTGATCCTAACGCGTGGCACCACGCTTAATTTGCAGATAGATGAATTGCAGCATCATCTGTCACCGTTAGAGGTGCCCAAACCGGCTCACCATGACGTTACGCCGCCGCCGAGGGTGAGCGAGCCGACATCCGGGCAGTGGGATGCCGAAGAGGAGTCGGAGCGTGAGCGAATTATCCGGGTATTGCGGGAAACCAACGGCATCGTCGCCGGTCCAAAGGGCGCGGCAGCCCGGCTTGGGCTGAAACGCACCACCTTGTTGTCGCGGATGCAACGTATGGGGATTTCCGCCCGAGAAATCGAAGGGATTTCCTGATTAAGGCGATGGGATAGTGAGATGGCCTGAAAAATCCTCCTCCCCGAGCGGGGAGGAGGGGTAGGGATCAACCCGCGACTTCCGCTTCTTTACGCAGACGGGCTTTCAACGCGCTGTACTCCTGTTTGACGTAGTTCTCCGCCCAGTTCTGGTCGGCGATCGGTTCCAGTTTCACCGCACAATGCTTGTATTCCGGTGTTTTGGCGATCGGGTCCACTTCGTCCAGTGTCAGCTCGTTACAGGCACCGATCCACCACTGATAGGTCATGTACACCGCGCCTTTATTGATGCGTTCGCTGACCATCGCCCGGCTGATCACTTTGCCGCGGCGTGATGCCACCCATGTCAGTTGCTGATCGCGAATGCCGAGACGGGCGGCGTCTTCCGGGTTCATCTGCACGTAGCCCGGTTCGTCCGCCAGCGTTTGCAGCGCGGTACAGTTGCCGGTCATGGAACGGCAGGAGTAGTGACCGACTTCACGCACGGTAGAAAGCACCAGCGGATAATCAGCGTCGGTTTGCTCCATCGGCGGGTGCCATTCGGTTGCGAACAGTAAGCCTTTGCCATTCGGGCGGTCGAACTGGTTGCCCGCGTACAGCCACGGTGTACCGGGGCTATCTTCTGTCAGGCACGGCCACGGCACGTAACCCAGGCCGGACATTTTCTCGTAGGTCGCGCCGTAGTAAAGCGGGCACAGATTGCGCAACTCATCCCAAATTTCCTGGGTGTTGTTGTAATGCATCGGGTAACCCAGCGCGGTCGCCATCAGGCTGATGATTTCCCAGTCCGGTTTGACGTTGCCCTGCGGTTCAACCGCCTTGTAAAAACGCTGGAAGCCACGGTCGGCGGCGGAGTAAACCCCTTCATGTTCGCCCCAGGAGGTCGCAGGGAAGATCACGTCCGCCACGGCGGCGGTCTTGGTCATGAAGATGTCCTGAACGATCAGCAGTTCCAACTGGTTGAAGGTTTCGCGCACCACTGACAAATCCGGTTCGGTTTGCAGTGGGTCTTCGCCCATCAGGTAATTGGCCTTGATCTTGCCTTCCTTGATCATGTGTGGCACGTCGGTCAGCGAGTAGCCGATACGGTCGGACAGCGATGGCACGCCCCAGGCTTTGGCGAATTTTTCGCGCACATCCGCGTCGGTGACTTTCTGGTAGCCGGGGAACTGATTCGGCAGCGCACCCATATCGCAGGCACCCTGCACGTTGTTTTGCCCACGTACCGGGCCGACGCCGACATTCGGGCGGCCGAGGTTGCCGGTGAGCAACGCCAGACCGGACAAGCCTTTCACCACATCCACGCCTTGCGTCCACTGGGTCACACCCATGCCCCACAGTATGGTGGCGGATGGTGCCGCGGCATACATCCGAATAGCATCACGGATTAACTGCGGGTCAAGACCGGTGATGTCCGCCACGTATTCCGGCGTGTACTTCGCCACCAGATTACGGTATTCCTCGAATCCTTCGGTATGTTGGGCCACGAAGTTGGCGTTATACAGCCCTTCATTGATCAGCACATTGGCGAAGGCGTTGACCAGCGCCATGTTGGAGCCGTTTTTCAGCGGCAGCCACAGGTCGGCGATACGGGCGGTTTCGATATGGCGCGGGTCGCAGACGATGATTTTGGCACCACGCTCTTTGGCCTTGATGATGCGGCGCGCCACAATCGGGTGGGAATCCGCCGCGTTGTAACCGAACACCAGAATGCAGTCGGTGTGTTCGATTTCGCAGATTGAGTTACTCATCGCACCGTTGCCCAGTGTGACCTGCAACCCAGACACTGACGGGCCGTGGCACACACGGGCGCAACAGTCGATGTTGTTGGTGCCGGTGACCGCACGGGCGAATTTCTGCATCACATAGTTGGTTTCATTACCCGGCCCGCGGGACGAACCGGTGTGCATGATGGCGTCCGGACCGTATTTCTCCTTGATGGCTTTCAGGCGCGAACTGGCGAAATCGATAGCTTCGTCCCAGGATACCACTTCGAACGGTGCGCCTTTCTGGCGGCGGATCATCGGTTGTTTCAGGCGCGGGGTTAACAGCTTGGTATCGTTAAGAAAATCCCAGCCGTAGTAACCTTTCAGGCATAACTCGCCTTCGTTGGTCAAGCCGTTGGCACCTTCTGCGCCGACCACTTTACCGTTTTCCACCAACAGGTTAATTTTGCAGCCTGACCCACAGTAAGGGCAGACGGTAATCACTTTCTGCATGACATTGCTCTCCTTCATCGTACCGACGGCACGCTCAGAATTTCATTTCCGCGGCTTCATCCAGTGCAGCGCGCCGCTGTTTACGTTGGATCATTTCCTGAATGTCTTCTCTGCTTATCAGGCGCAGGGCTTTGGTCGGGCAGACTTCAACACAGGCCGGGCCGTTGGCGCGACCTTCACACAGATCGCACTTATGCGCCTCTGCCTTGATGCAGTTGCCCAGCGTCTGATAATGGCTGATACGCGCTACCGGTTTACTGATCACCGTCATGGCACCGTAAGGGCAGGCCACTACGCAGGTTTTACAACCAATGCATTTCTCTTGCTGCACCCGGATATGGTCGCCTGCGTGTTCGATAGCCCCATTCGGGCAAACATTGGCGCAAGGCGCGTCTTCACAGTGGCGGCATTGAATGGTGGTACTGACATTCAGCCCCTTCACCACTTTCAGGCGCGGTGTGAAATGCTCTGGCGACAGCGACGACGGGTTACCATCGCTGTGCGCCAACACACAGGCAACTTCGCAGGTGCGGCAGCCAATACATTTCCTGGGGTCTGCTAAAACGAACCGGTTCATGACAGGGTCTCCTTCCGCGGCTCTGATGGACTAAGGGTTATGTCGACGACGTAGCCACCGACACATCACCACCCATAAAGCAGGGTTTATGCCAGAATGAATGCTTATGATTTATGGTATTGATTTTAAATATATTTAAAGTAGTTCCTTCGAAAGTAAATCACCTTTTACCCGTCAGTGACGAGTGTCGGACGACGAGATTCGGCAGATTTGACGATGTGTGCCCGGTGCGATGCAGGTCGCAGTGACAGACAAATAACCCCATCTAGTGCGAAGCGTGTTCCAGTGTTGAAAACAGCCTGTCGAGGTGAGAAAGCCTGGCCTTTATGGTGTCTTCAGCGCGATGGCGCTTTACCCGCCTATTTCAGCGCTGCGCAGTGGCTTTTTATTTCTCAGTGAAATCAATATGAAGCCTTTTGCTGGGCGGAAGACTGAAATAGGGTGATTGTATCCCTTGGGATACGGTGTTACGCTATTCATTGACAAGGAGTGCCAATGCCTGAGATTGACAGACTGGCAGGGTTAATCTTCCATTTGTACTTTTACGATGATGAACGGCACCACTTGCCGCACGTTCATGTCTGCTACGGCAACCATGAGCTGATCATCAGTATTCGTACCGGAACCGAGATCGAAGGATATCTGCCGAATAACAAGCGCAAACTGGCGCTTGCACATATCAGAACCCATCGGGAACAACTGCTGAGTATGTGGGAGCGGGCGGTAGTGGGGCGAAATCCGGGAAAACTGTGAGGAACTTATGCATAAAATCGTAGAAGTTGATGTTATTGGTGACTTTTCGTTGCGCCTGACCTATGAAGATGGTTTGGTTTGCGACATCAATCTTTATCAGTATGCCTCCAGCCCGGTATTTTCGAACGCCAGCCTGTTCATCAAGTTTGGACTGTTGCCGGATGGTGCACTGGAATGGTCACCAGATATCAAGATTTCCGCGTCGGAATTGCGAAAAAAAGGGGAGTATGTCAGCCACACGTTGGCGGTGCGGGAAAATAACTTCGCTGATGTTATTTCTCGCGCCTTCTATGATGCCGTGATTGAAAACCGGCCGGAAATTCTGCAAGCGGCGTTAAAAATCGCGGTGGCAAAGCACGGCAACAGTACTGTCGCCAAAGAGGCGGGGGCGAAAAGCCGCACCAGCCTGTATAAGTCGCTGAATAAAAATACCCATGTCAGCCTGGCGACGGTGGTTAGCCTGGCGCATACCGTGTTGCAACTGGAAGAAAAAGAATAATGTAGAGGAGTAATCCTGTTTATTACCATTTCTATATACCCATGCTCATTGATGGATGCGGAGCTTGTAATTTAAATCTTCATTTAATTTTTTTTTTTGTTATTTATTCAATGGTTATTTTCCAATAATCAAATACATCATAAATTATAATCATGTAAATTATTTATGTGATAATAATTGAGTTTGAATTTGTAGAGATAAATTAAATGTATGATATATTTAATTCTGCATCATCTTTCATAAAAAGAAATGCTTTTATTATTGTTCGTAATAGTGCTAATCGTAAGGGATAATATATGACTTGTAAATTTATTATATATAATGTGGCATTAGGTCAATGTATCGGAGTTGTTCCTGAAGATAATAATTATGCTATGATGGTTGATTGTGGGCATGATGATAATTTTCATCCTATTGATGATTTTAAAAAATATCTTCCTAGGGAAAATAATAAAGAGTGCCTTCGTAGTTTGATTATTACGAATTACGATCATGACCATTTTAGTGATTTGCCAAGAGTAAATGGATTTGTAGATATTAAAAGTGTATTGCTGCCTAATAATTTATCCATGAATCAGATTCGTGATTTAAAGAGCGAATCCACTACTGCATTAGATACTTTGGAGGATATTCGTAATCGATATACATCATCTGTAGAAAATTACAACCCACCATTTACTAAAAAACGATTTCTGCTACAGCAAGATGAACTTAGGGAGGCTGGTATTCCTATCGAAACAAACCACTTGAGCCAAATGATTTTCATTAAGTATGGTGATATAACTATTTGTATACCAGGTGACCTAGAAAGAAGAAGTTGGGAGTTGATGTTGTCAAAGACTGATGTCCAAAGTTGGCTTGGAAAATCGAATATTTTTGTAGCAGCACACCACGGTAGAGAGAATGGATATCATGCGGGTGTATTTGATTACTGTCAGCCAGATTGCGTGATTATATCAGATAAAGAGATTATTCATGGTACTCAGAATGGAATGTCAAACTCATATTCTAATCATGTAAGAAGCGATGGGGTTGTATATACATCAGGCTCTGGAGATGAATCTAGACGGAAAGTATTAACAACGCGTAACGATGGACACATTTTGGTGACGGTGCCTTCTTCGGGAATGCCGACTTTTCGTGCATACAGTATATGATTATCATGAGTGAGTATACTTTTAAGGCTCGCCTCGCGCCAACGGCGTTGGCCGCACCGCCAATTTTATTATTATGCAATGTCTTGTTTGATACTCAAGCAAGTCAATGGTTGGAATCCGATACTATGACATGGTTATTTGGTAAAGGTGTCGCTTCAGCAGCATTAGTCTATTTTATGATGCAGGTTAATCGATTCATTGGATTAGAGATATTCCAGCGTTGGGTCTCAAAGGATGAATTGAATTTTCCTACTACCCGATTGCTTTTAGCAACAAATATAGAGATGAGTAGTGCTCAGCGAGATAATATTGACAAAAAAATTCAAAAAGATTTTCAAATTGCTCTATTATCTCAAGTTATGGGAGATAATCATCAAGTTCGTCGCCATAATGCTGATATTGTTGGTCGGATACGAAAATTTGTTGGAAATCCAAAAAAACTATTACGATTTAATATTGAATACGGTTTTTTCAGGAATCTAATCGGTGCTAGTGTCCCTGCACTACTCGCAGGGATTGTATGTGGATATATATATTGGGATGGTTTATTCCCTAAATGGGCATTTCATATTACATTGGCTTATGATTTCTTTGCGCTGATTTTAATTTTTACATCGCGATTTATTATTGAAAGGTTAGGAATTCAATATGCACGGGTTCTTTTTCAGGAGTATCTTGAAAAAGATAACAAGAATAGTGTGGGGTAATTATTGACGGTGTATTGTAAACGCATGTGTTTCTCTTTTTTAAGAAATAACACCGGTTATTACCGGTGTTATTATTCACGCCAGCACCTCAAACCCGCCGTTCTCCTCCCAGCCGGATAAGCGCTGATACAGGGTGTCCACCGCCTGGGTTACTTCCGGGCTAATCGGGAAGTAGAACGCCACCAGCATTGGTTGGATGCCGACGAAAATCACCTCGGGAATGTCTTCCTTCAGGCTGTCGATCAGGTAATTCAGCGGCAGGCTGTGGGTATTCATCAGCATATCTTCGGCGATACGGTCCGGGTCGACGATGCGGATTTCACCGGGTGCAAGCCCCATATCGGTGGCGTCCACCACCAGCAGGCGGCGGGGCTTCAGTTCCCGCAGCGTGTGGGCGGCATTTTCCGGGATAGCGCCGCCGTCAATCACCGACCAACCCGCTACGGGCTGCTGGCTCATGCGTTCCGCCAGCAGCGGACCGGCACCATCATCGCCCATCAGGGTGTTCCCGACGGTCAGCACCATGTTTTCGATATACAGTGGCGCTTCATTATGCAGATGTTCAGTCATCGATACGTTTCACCATCAGATAAAGAGCCGGTTCCCGTTGCATGGCGGCGAGGTAGTCCATCAGTGTCGCGGTCCACTCCGGGTTGCTGTCTTGCGGTGCTAGTGCGCTGAATGCACCGCCCAGCAGGGCGGTGTGGGTGTGGTCAATGGTGATTTCGCCAAAGCGCAGCAGGCCCAGCATTTTGCGGCGGGCTTCATCATCGCTCAGTTGGCCGACCCAGCCTTCGTACCCTGCCAGTGGGCAGTGCAGCACCTGTTTCAGGCAGTCGATAACACCGACGTGATGGCCGATAGCCAGTGAGTAATACATCACTTGCTGTGCCTGTTCCGGTATTTTGTCGCGGCTGTCGAGAAATTTGCGGTTCAGGGCATAGAAACGCACGCTACTCATCACAGGATCTCCCCATTCAGCATGGCGTGGTAAATGCGCAGCAGGCGACCGACGATCTCGTTCAGCCGAGGGTCGTTATGCTGATCAAGCCAGCCGGTAACCCGTTGCTCAAACCCTTCCAGTGGCTGGTTTTCCAGCAGCCCAAGGAAACGATCGCTGATTTCTCGCCCCTGGCGATACCCCGCCATTAAACGGGCTTCCCGCTCCACCCGTACCCGTAAATCCAGCGGCAGTGCCGCATGAATCAGCGCGGCTTTTTCATGGTCGGCCTGTTGGTGGTCGCTGCCGTGCAGTTTTTGCTCCAGCAGCCCCAATGCCACGGCGAAACCATAAATGGTTGCCGCTGGGGTCGGCGGGCAACCGGGGATGTAGACGTCGATCGGCACAATCTTGTCGCTGCCGCCCCACACGCAGTACAAATCGTGGAAGATGCCGCCGCCGCAGCCACAGGCACCGTAGGAGATGCAGATTTTCGGATCCGGTGCCGATTCATAGGCACGTAGCGCTGGGGTTCGCATGGCGCGGGTTACCGCGCCGGTAAACAGCAGAATGTCGGCGTGGCGCGGCGATGCCACCACTTTGATGCCGAAGCGTTCGGCGTCGAACAGCGGGGTGATGGCGGAGAAAATTTCTATCTCGCAGCCGTTACAACCGCCGCAGTCCACACGGTAAACATAGGCCGAGCGCTGGATGTCCTTCAGCAGTGTCTTTTTCAGCTGTTGGGCTTGTTCATCCAGTGTAATCGGGGTGGTCTGGTAGTGATCAACCCCGTTGGGCAGCATACTCATTGTGCGTTCCCCCTGTGCGTGGTCGGGGTGGACAGGTGCTGGTTTAACTGCACGTTGCCCTGATGGTTCATGTTTTGTTTGCGTTTGCAGTCCGGACAGGTTTCGAACTGATGACGGCGAGATTCCACCTCGCTTTCCGGCACACCGGCGTGCGCCAGCAGCGCCATGGCGTACTCCACCTCTTTCTGTGGCGCGAACGGCTGCTGGCAAACATGGCAGTTCAGCAACCGAAAGGTGGCTCGCTGATACAGGTCGGCCTTGCTGGCGACCGCCATTTCGAAATCTTGCGACAGCACGATGGCGCGGGTCGGGCACACTTCTTCACAGCGGCCGCAGAAGATGCAGCGGCCGAGAAACAGTTGCCAGGTGCGGGTGCCGTTATCCAGATCATTAGCCATGGTCAGCGCGTTGGCCGGGCAGGCCATGGTACAGGCCGCGCAACCGATGCATTGCTCCGGGTCGTACTCCGGTTTGCCGCGAAATCCGGCGGGCACCGCCAGCGGGGCGAACGGGTATTTCACCGTGCTGTTACCCGCTTTGAGGATGGTTTTGAACAGTTTAATCATGGGGCCTCCCTCATTTCAGCGGCGAACGGGTACGTTCCAGCCCGTAGCGCTCAATTTCTTTGTACGGCACGGTGGTGATTTTTTTCTTGCGCACATCCACCAGCGTGACGCGGTCGGTACAGGAGTAACAAGGGTCGAGGCTACCGATGATCAGCGGCGCGTCTGATATCGTGTTGCCACGCAGCATAAAGCGCAGCACCGGCCAGTTGGCATAGGTGGCCGCGCGGCAACGCCAGCGGAACAGCTTCTGGTTGTCACCGGTCATACTCCAGTGAATGTCTTCGCCGCGTGGCGCTTCGGTAAAGCCCAGTGCGAACTTGTGCGGCTGATAGTGGATATGCTCGTTGAGGATCGGCCCTTCCGGCATGTTATCCAGCCCGAACTCGATCATCGCCAGCGAGGTGAACACCTCCCGCACCCGCACCAGCACACGGGAGTAAACGTCACCGGCGTCGAGGTGATGCAGTTCCATCGGCAGGTCCAGATAGCCCGCGAACGGGTGGTCAACACGCACGTCGCGCTGGAAGCCACTGGCGCGGATCATCGGCCCTACCGGGCTATAATCGCGCGCCACCTGACGGTCGAGCACGCCGATACCCTGGGTGCGCTGCGCCATATTGGCGGTATTCAGCAGCATGTCGGTCAGTTGTGTGACTTCTTCGCGCATTTCACGAATCAGTTTGATGGTCTTCAGGCGGTCTTCTTTCAGAATGTCGCGGCGAATGCCGCCAATCAGGTTAAGGCCGTAGGTTTTGCGCGCGCCGGTCAGCATCTCGGCTATCTGCATTGATTTTTCACGCACCCGGAAGAACTGCATGAACCCGGTGTCGAAGCCGACAAAGTGGCTCGACAGCCCAATATTCAGCAGGTGACTGTGCAGGCGCTCGACCTCCAGCAAAATGCTGCGGATGGTATGCGCGCGCGCTGGCACCACCACGCCCAGCGCGTTCTCGATCGATGAGGTATACGCCACGCTGTGGGTGAAACCGCAGATGCCGCACACCCGGTCAGACAGGAAGGTGACTTCGTTGTAACCCATACGGGTTTCCGCCAGCTTTTCCATGCCGCGATGGACGTAGAACAAACGGTAGTCGGCGTCGATAATCTGCTCACCGTCGACGAACAACCGGAAGTGCCCCGGTTCGTCGGAGGTGATGTGCATCGGGCCGATCGGCACGACACGGGTGTCGCCGGTGGCTTCATTGACGAAGGTGTAGGACTCGTCGTCACGGGTGGGGGCAGGGCGCTGGCGGTAATCCATCGCGTCTTTGCGCAGCGGGTAGAGTTCGTCCGGCCAGTCGTCCGGCAGCACCAGGCGGCGCTCATCCGGCAGGCCAACCGGGATCAGCCCGTACATGTCGCGTACTTCGCGCTCACCCCACACGGCGGCGGGTACGCGCGGCGTTACCGACGGGAATTCCGGCACCGTTGGGTTGACCAGCGCTTTCACCACTACCCAGCATTTTTCGCCCTGTTCCATCGACAACACATAGTAGACGGCGAAATGGCCGTTGAGGGTACGTTCGTCGTTGCCGAACAGCACCGACAGCCAGCCGCCGTGCTGGTAATAGAGGTATTCCACCACCTCCGGCAACTGGTGAAGTTTGACGGTGATGGTCAACTGATTGGCGGTTTGCCGTTCTTCTTCCAGAATCGCCGTCGGGAATTGCTGTCTGACATGGGCGACGTAATTAGCGCCTAAATTTTCAGCACTGGTCGCAGCGGATGAATTAATCACGGTACATCTCCTGACGGGAAGGGGTTAACGATGAAGCGGGTGCCGTATCTGGCGTGCCAGTACTCGGCGTGGTGGTACTGGCGTTCAGCGCAGGCCAACCCAGGCTGGGCTGCGCTTGCTCACCCGCCGGGTTGCCGTTCAGCACAATGGCGGTGGCACGCTCCAGCAAATGGGTGACTGGCTGTGGAATATGCGTCCCCATCACCAGCATTAATACCAGCAGAATCAGCATCGGTGCGGTAGTCAGCCAACCCAGCTCGCCTTTGCTGACCGCTTCCGGCTGGCTGCCCAGCACACTGGTGGCGATCATCCGCACCAGCCCGGCCAACACCACGGTCAGCAGCACCAACAACACCAGCACCAGTGGCAACTGACCGGCGTGGATACCGGCGGTCACCGTCATGAATTCGCTCAGGAACACGTTGAACGGCGGCATACCGCCAAGCGCCAGCGCGCCACCGGCCAGCAGCGCACCGGTTACCGGCGCAACGCGCAGGATGCCCTTCACCGCGTCCATATCGCGGGTGCCGTATTTCAGCAGCACGTTACCGGAGCCGCAGAATAGCAAGGTCTTCGCCAGACTGTGATTCAGGGTGTGCAGCAGCGCGGCCAGAATGCCGAGCGGGCCGCCGATGCCGAGCGCCACGGCGATCAGCCCCATGTTTTCCACGCTGGAGTAGGCCAGCAGGCGTTTCATGTCGCGCTGTACCAGAATCAGGAACGCGGCGACGGCCACCGACAGCAAGCCGAATATCAACAACAGCCGTTGCGGGAATTCAGGGCCGATAGCCGCGCTTATCAGGATGGTGTAACGCACAATCACCAACAGTGCGCAGTTGAGCAGCACGGCGGAGAGCAGGGCGCTGGTGGGGCTGGGTGCCTCACTGTGGGCGTCCGGCAGCCAGGCGTGCATCGGAAACAGGCCGGTTTTGGTGCCAAAACCGATCAGAATAAAGATGAACGCCAGATGCATCAGCGTACTGTCCAGCTCGCTGGCGTGTTGCAGTACTTCGGTCCAGAAGATGGCATTGCCCGGTTCCGCCATCACGTTGGCGGCGTTGGCGTACACCAGCACCGTGCCGTACAGGCCGAACGCGACGCCGACGGTACAAATGATGATGTATTTCCACGCAGCTTCCAGCGACGAACGCTGACCGTACAGCCCCACCAGAAACGCTGAACTCAAGGTAGTGGCTTCAATCGCCGCCCACATCAGGATCAGGTTATTACTGGTGATCACCAGCAACATGGTGAACAGGAACAGGTGGAAGAAGCCGTAGTAGTGGCACAACGTGGTCACGCTGACTTCGCCGCCGTCCACCTCGTGGCGCATGTATCCCATCGAGTAGAGGCCGGTGAGAAAACCGATGACCCCGAGAATCGCCAGAAACAATGCGCTCAGGCTGTCGAGATGCAGCCAGCGGTGGGCGGCCAGCAGTTCACCCTGCTGGTATACCGTCCATACCGCCAGCAATGCCACCAGCAGCAGCGCACTGATGCCGAGCAGATGAATCAGGCTCACCAGCGTGCGCGCTGCCGGGCCGGTAAAGCGGCAGGCAAACGCCAGCAGGGCGGCGGCAAACGGCACGCCCAGCAGCAGGGAAAAAAGATCCAAAGTCGTCATGGTGATTATCCTTTCAGCGCGGTCAGTTGCTGAACATCCAGCGTGTGCAGCGTGCGGTGGATTTTGCGCGCCATCAGAGCCATCACGATGACGGCGAAAATGGCGTCGGTGGCGATGCCGATTTCCACCAGTTCTGGTGCGCGATAAGCCAGCAACGCCAGTGTCAGGTGGGCACCGTTTTCCATCAGGCAGTAACCGAACACCTGTTTGAGAATGTTGCGCTGGCTGACGATGCACAGCAGGCCGATCAGGAAGTGGCCGAGCGATACCGCCAGCACCGGCTTAAGATCGTTGACCATTGGCAGTTTTACCGGCGAGACGGCAAAGTAGCTCAGCAGCACAATCAGGGTGGCGATCAGTATCAATGTGGCGGTGCCAATCACGCCGCCATCGGCTTTCGGGTCTGCCAGTCGGCAGAAGGCAAAACTCATAATGGCGGGCACCATCACCACCTTGGTGATGAACGCGGTCAGCGACCACAGATACAGCTCGTGGGAGCCCAGCAACCCACCCAGTGCCACAAAAATCAGCACCAGTACCAGCGACTGCAACGCGTACAGCGCGGCGGACACCGTGGGTTTTCTGGCGGCGATCACCAGCAGCGAGGTGATGATCAGCAAACCAGCCAGATTATTGACGAGAAGTGATCCAGTCATGGGTATTCCTTATTTCAGCCAGAGTGCGGCGATAACGCTGGAGCACAGCGACATCACTATCAGCACCAGCAGCACCAGATTCATCGACAGCGGCACCGATGTGGCCGACGCCACGTCATCGGACGGCTCGCCCGGCACGGTACGACCAAACCAGTAGAGGAACCAGGCAAAGCTGGCGACCGATTCCACCAGCGCGATAATCAGCAGCGGCAGCAGCCACCAGATGTCGTTTGACAGCGCAAACCCGGCGGCGAACAGCGGAAATTTGCTGAAGAAGCCGTTGAACGGCGGCACGCCGGTGATCGCCAGCGCCGCCACGCAGAACCCTACGCCCAGTAGTGGTAATCGCGTCATCATGCCGCGCAACTGCGGCAGCATACGGGTGCCGCAGCTGTAGCTGAGGGCACCTGCTACCAGGAAGAACAGGCTTTTGGCGTAAGCGTGGTTGAAGATGTAGGCCATACCGGCGTCGAAGGCCGTGCGAGAACCAAAGATGGACAACGACAGCGCCAGAAAGATGTAGGCCAGCTGGGTGATGGTGGAGTAGGCCAGCAGTCGCTTCATGTCTTTTTGTGGCAGGTACATCAGGAAGCCGTACACCAGCGTGATGGTCGCCATGATGACGCCGACTACGCCTATCACATGCGGCACCTCGACGGCGGACAGAATGGCGCGGGCAAAGATATACACGCCCACTTTCACCATCGACGCGGCGTGCAGGTAGGCACTCACCGGTGTTGGCGCTTCCATCGCATCCGGCAGCCAGACATGCAGCGGCAACTGGGCTGACTTGCCCCAGGCCGCGAACAGAATGCCGCTGAATACGATGATTTTGCTGTTGTCGTCCAACTGTGCGATGGCACTGAGCGCGAAGGTGCCGGTGGTGGCGAACAGCCAGGCCGCCGCCAGATACAGGCCGACCGACGCGATATGGGTCACCAGCAGTGCTTTCAGTGCCGAGCGTAGCGACTTCGGTTTCTGGTAGTAACCAATCAACGCCCAGGAACAGCCGCCGGTGATTTCAAAGAACAACAACTGGCCGAGGATAGTGGATGACAGCGTCAACCCGGCCATTGCGCCGATGAACACCAGCAAAAACGCGTAGTAGCGATTGCTGCCGTCGTGTGGGTGCTCGCGGTTGCCCAGCGTCAGGTAGCCACACGAGTAGAGGCTAACCAGGAAACCGAGCGATACCACGGCAAAGCCGATCAACAGGCTGATGCGGTCAAACACAAAACCGAATAAATCGGCCTGACCGTACCGATAAAGCGGAACGACCAGATCGGTTTTGCCGCCGTCGAGGTAACGCCAGGCCAGCAATGCCATGCCGAGTGTCGCCAGCAGGGCAAATAGCGTACATAACCCTTTGGCAAGGCGTTGCGGCGCAAACGCTATCAACAGCGCGCCGAGAAACGGCAGCAACAGGGTAGCAAGAGCAATATTCTCCATGATGGATGCCGACTCCTTATAGTCCGGTGAGGTAGAAAACAAACGCCAGCGCGGCTACGCCGAAGCCGAGCCAGGTCACCCGGCCGGTCAGCAGAAAGCGCCCGCGCGCCAGACTGTTTTCGATAATCGCGGCGATGACAAACACCACTACCAGCTTGATAAGCAGCGCCAGCACACCCCACAACAGGTTGACGGTGGTGAGCGTTTCCGCTTTGCCGAATGGCACGAAAATCGACAAAAACAGTGTGGCAACGACCACCTGTTTAAGGCTGATGCCCCATTTCACCAGCGCCAGCCCGGCACCGGCGTATTCGGTCAGCGGGCCTTCCTGTAGCTCTTGTTCCGCCTCTGCCACATCGAACGGGATTTTGCCCATCTCGATAAAGGTGGCGAACGCGCAGGCCAGCAAGGCTAATGCCGTAGCCGTAGGGGACACCCAGTGGCCACTCGCCAGTTTGGCGCTGATGTTGCCGATGTTGGTGGAGTCGGCGACCAACGCCACCACCAGCAACGCCAGCATCAGGATTGGTTCCACCAGAATGCCGAGTGTCAGCTCACGGCTGGCACCGATACCGGCAAAAGTGCTGCCGGAATCCAGACCAGACAACGAGAAGAAGAAGCGAAACACCGCAAACAGATACAGCAGGGTGATGACGTCACCCGCTGCGCCGAACGGCGATGCGTCGGTTACGGCGGGCAGTGTCATCGCCACCAGTAGCATGGTGGCGAGCAACACGAACGGCATCAGGCGAAACACGCCGCCGCTGTGCTCGGGGGCCACTTCCTGACGGCGCAGCAATTTGAAGATGTCACGGTAATCCTGTAATACGCCCGGCCCCTGACGGGAGTGCATTTTGGCGCGGATCACCCGCGACATGCCGGACAACAGCGGAGCCGCTGCCATCAGCAGCACCGCCTGTAACAGCGCGCCCAGCAGCGGAAAAACGAGTGAAACGTAAGTCATGTTCCGTTCTCCTTAAGCCAGAGTAGCCAGTAGCAGGGCAACCAGCGCCGCCACCACATACAGGCAGTACACCCGGAAGTCGCCGTGCTGAATCCATTGCACCGCGCGGCTGATGCGCTGCACACCACTGACCACCGGCATCACCACGTGGTCGTCCCATACCGGCTCGACATACGCCGCCGCCTGGGTGGTTTTCTCCAGTGCCTGTTGCATGGCGGGCACCGGGTCGAGTGTTTTACGCACGCGATAGAGCGGCGCGAACATCACCCGCAGCGGTTGGGTAAAGCTACCGGCCGACGCTGACATGGCTTGCTCATAGCCATAGCCACAAGCCCAGGGAGTGCCTTTGTGGCGAAAGCCGAGACGCGGGCCGCGCAGCAGGCTGTAGAGCATCAGCGGTAGCAGCGGCAATGCCAGCAGCAGGATGAAAATCAGCGGGGTATTGAGGCGGGTTTGCTGGCTGTCGCCAGGGAAGACACCCAGTCCTTGCGCCATGGACACCGCGGGGATGTGTGTCAGGTCGGCGGCAATCCGGGTGATGACCGGTGTGATCATGCTGGCCCCGACGCCGAGCAACACGCACAACAGCGCCAGCAGGAGCATGGCGACCGTCATCGGCCAGGGCACTTCGCGGGCGTGAGCGGCTTTCTCACTGCGCGGTGCGCCACAGAAACTGATGCCATATACCTTGACGAAACACATCGCCGCCAGCGCGCCGGTGATCGCCAGCATCACGATGGCGACGGGTGCCGCCAACCGCAGACCGATACCGCCGTCATGGCTGAGGGTGAACAATGACTGATAGGTAAACCACTCGCTGACGAAGCCGTTAAGCGGTGGCAGGGCGGATATCGCCATACACCCGACCAGAAACGCCAGTGCGGTACGTGGCATCAACCGAGCCAGACCGCCCATCTTTTCCATGTCTTTGGTGTGAACGCGGTAAATTACCGCACCAGCACCGAGAAACAGCAGCCCCTTGAACACCGCGTGGTTGAGCAGGTGATACAACCCACCCAGCAGGCCAAGCAGCGCCAGCAGCGGATGATGGGTGGCAATACCGATCATGCCGACGCCGACCCCCATCAAAATGATGCCGATGTTTTCCACCGTGTGGTACGCCAGCAAACGTTTGATATCGTGTTCAGCCAGCGCGTACAGCACGCCCAGCACCGACGACACCGCGCCGAACGCCAGCACCACCACGCCCCACCAGGCTTCGGTCGCTCCCAGCAAATCAACACCGACTTTGATGATGCCGAACACACCGATCTTCACCATCACGCCTGACATCAGCGCCGAGGCGTGCGACGGTGCGGCCGGGTGTGCGCGCGGCAGCCAGCCATGCAGCGGCAACATCCCGGCTTTAGCACCGAAACCAAAGAACGCCAGCAGGAACACCACCGAGGCTTGCGGTGCGGATAACGAGGCATGGCGGAAATCGGCAAAGTCGAGGCTGCTGCTGTGACGATAGAGCAGGAAGAAGGCAATCATGATCAGCACCGAACCGGCATGGGCGATCAGGAAATACAACAACCCGGCACCGACGGCTTCTTCATCCTGATCGGCGATCACCAGGAAGTAGGAACTGAGCGACATCACTTCGAACAGCACAATGAAGTAGAAGGCGTTGTCCACCACCACCAGCGCCACCATTGAGGCGACGAACAGATTCATGAAGAACCCCATCGCCCAGGCACCACGACCGCGGTACTCCTCCAGATAAGCCAGTGAATACAAGGCGGACACCGCCACCAGCAGCGAGATCACCAGCGTCATAAATGCAGACAGGGTATCGAAGCGCAGCGTGAGGTGGGCGAAGGCGTCAAACGGCCCGTCGAACACGGCGGTCAGCACACCGCCACCAAGCAAAATGGGCGCTGCCGCCAGCACACCGGCGCAACCGCCTACCAGCGCACACAGCCCGCTTAAGCGAATCGCCAGCGACTCCTGGCGGCACAGGCATAACGAAAGCAGCGCACCGGCCAGGTACAACGTGAGCGACAGGCCCAGCCAGTGCAGTGGCGTGATCAATTGCAGAGGCGTCATCATAATGTTTGCTCCCTGTCAGTCCCTGCGGCGGGAAACGGGATGTTGCCTTCCGGCCATTCCGCTGCCTGACGGCGTTTGGCGGCGATAGCATCGTCCAGCGCGGCGTCATCCACCAGATACAGTGCGTGTGTCGGACAGACACGCACACACTCCGGCCCCTGTTCACGGAAATCGCACAGGTCGCATTTCACCGCGATGCTGCGCACCCCAGCGTTCCACGCCAGCATCGGGTGAACCGACGGCGGGCTTACCGGCACATCGGACAGCAGCGACAGCGGGATGTGGTGATCAAACGTAGTCGGGATTGCCAGCGGCGTGCTGCCGGATGGCGTGATAGCGCCGAACGGACAGGCGATGGCGCACAGTTTGCAGCCGATGCAGGTGTTTTCATCCAGTAGCACGGCGTTGTCCTGGTGCCTGATGGCGTTGACCGGGCACACTTTGGCGCAAGGCGCATCCTCACAGTGACGGCATAACACCGGCGCGGTGCCGTTGGCATCACGCTCGACCGCCAGCCTCGGATGAGACTGTAGACCCTGCTGACGATGTACCTGCGTACAGGCCGCCATGCAGGTGTTGCATCCGATACAACGCGTAGGCTCCGCAATGACGAAGCGGTTCATAGCCATACCCTCCGGGGTGATAGAAATGTTTCCTGCGCCGGAAGCATATTCCATGCCATAAGAAAAATGGTGGATTGATATCTTTTAAAATCAGTTGGTTATTTGATGGTGTGCTATCTGTTTCAGCGAATCGAACCTGCTGCTCGACATTAGTGACGACATTTTTCCGCCGGTTTTTACCCGATTGTCGTCACCGTCGACAGCATCGGGCGACGCTGAAAACTCGACACTTTTGACGAGCGCTGCGGTTTTTTACAGGTCAAAGCGATATTAGTTACAACATACTTTATCATGGTGGGCTTTCCGCTCGCGGCTGGTGCGGGATCAAGGTGGCTGGCACCGAATTTGCTTAGGCTGTCGGGTAGCAATGGTGACTTCAACCAACAGGATGGATGTTATGTGTCTGGGAATTCCGGGGCAGGTGGTGGAATGGGCGTCGGTGGATCATCAACTGGCGTGGGTGGATGTGTGCGGCGTGCGGCGTGAAGTCAATGTGGCGCTGGTGCTGGAAGACGGGCAACCGTCATCGCTGGTAGGCCAATGGGTGCTGGTACACGTCGGGTTTGCCATGAGTCGGCTGGACGAGCAGGAAGCGCGCGACACGCTGGATGCGCTACGGCAGATGGAAGAAGTGGAGTCGGATGTCGGCGCGTTTCTGGCTAAGTCGATTTGAGGTGGGAAGAGCCATAATTGGTATTATGGCTCTGAACGGGACTGTGTTTTAAATTGTATAATCGGCGGATTCAACGCCGAAGTGAGAGAGTTACAATCCTGCAAATTTAAACGGCGTAGCCAGCTTAAAGTGTTCTGAAGCTTGACCAGAATAAATGATGCTTTGGTTTGGCCCTAAATCTAATTTGCTGGCGTTATTTCCGCGTGGAGCGAAATCAATCTTTTTCAAGTCAACCCAGAAGATATTGGGAGATACAGCAGATTCAAAAAAGTATTTTAGCGATTTATGGTCGATAACGGTACGCCAGCGTGTTGAAGCGATATTTGGTATGTTCGGTAAAGAATAACCATAAGGAACCGAAACATTTCGTATGATACTGAATGCGGTGGCTAAATCCGATTTATCTTTTTCTATTTTCCCTTTTTCTGCTACCCCAGGAATGAGCTTATTGGGGGCAACATTCTTCACATAGAATGAAGCACGAACAAAGCGGTCAGCAGCGCGGTTCGTTCCTGGTAGCATTACATTACCACCGATCTGATCCCAATAAGCATTCAGTGTTAACTGTTGATCGAAAGTCGGAGAATTGGTCATTACCTGATATTTTTGGTCATGGTGAATAACTTGTTTACCATCGATATATTCAATGATTGCACTGTCGCCAGACGAATCTGATAAGGATAAATGGAGCGTTGCCAGTCGATCCTGTCCAGGTACGTCTTTGGTAACCAGTATAAATTTTTCCTGCTGTAGCGATTTCACCGCTTCATCGACGGTAGCAAAATTATCCAGCACGTATTGTGCCCATGCAGCGACGCTTAATCCCGGTTTTTCCGCTGTCGGCTTGATTTTAGGATATTCAGACTCAGCCAGCCAGAGCACGTTAGCTGCCAAACCTTTCTCGTTTATGCCATCAGTTGTGGAAGCCATTTTCTCGTTGCCATCAAAAGCAGCGGCAATAACACTACCGTATTTTGATGTCCATTCAAGAGAATACCGGCCAGCGGCACCAGAGCGTTTTAATTCTCTAGGGAAGATCCAAAGATTCGTTTCCGTATCGAATGCCCAATCCATTGAGCGAGCGGTAACAGGATAATCAGGGTTATTAGGGTCTTTATAAACGAACCGCGTGCAGGCGAGTGAAACTGCTGAGCCTAGCGTTAATACTGTTAATGATAGTGCATATACTGCAGTCTTAAGATGCTTATTATTTTTTTTCATTTAATTTCCCCATGATTGCTTATTAATTGTCAAAATTAATATTGAATTCTTATTATAGTCTCTTGTTTTTTATTTTATGGTTTTAGAACTTGTCCACAGGACATGTCGTGTAATTAGCGAATTAATTGGTGACGAGATATAACCATTTTTCCCATTCGTCTCTGGTAACCAGGTGCTGAGTTATCAGATCCTGACCAGGCGCCAGAAAACTCCCTTGGGATGTGTTGACTAAATGAACCCTGGGTAACATAGAACCGCCTTATTGCTGAATAGTAGAGTAAGCCATTGATACCATCTGGTTAAAATAAAAAATGATTTTTGCACCAATACACAGTGTAGGCAAGGTGATGATAGATATACCCGGCATACCTCAGGTTACAGGTGTGTTGGCTACGCTACTCGTCCCATTTTATGGGCCTCACCCCTCCGGGATTGCTGCTAACAGCGTTCAAACCCACGTCGCCAATTCGTTATCATATATCGCAAAAAGTTATAAATAGTAAGTTTTCTTTATTTGTATGAAATAACAATACTTCGTATGAATAGTGCTAACAACAGCGATGGACAAGGGACAAGGGCGTGAACTTTCAACAATTGAAGATTATCCGTGAGTCGGCGCGGTGCAACTATAACCTGACCGATGTCGCCAATACCCTGTTCACTTCCCAGTCCGGGGTAAGTCGCCATATCCGTGAGCTGGAAGAAGAACTGGGTATCGAGATTTTTATTCGTCGCGGCAAGCGCCTGCTGGGGATGACCGAGCCGGGCAAAGAGCTGCTGGTGATGGCCGAGCGTATTCTTAACGACGCCAATCATATTCGGCGGCTGGCTAACCTGTTCAGCGATAACGATGTTGGGCAACTGGTGATCGCCACCACCCACACGCAGGCGCGTTACAGCTTGCCGGGCGTGATCAAGGAATTCCGTGCACTTTATCCTCAGGTGCAACTGGTGCTCAATCAGGGCACGCCGGATGAAATTGTGGCGATGCTGGAATCTGGCGAAGCGGACATCGGCATTGCCACTGAGCAGTTGATGAATGTGAATTCACTGGCGGCATTTCCTTATTACCGTTGGCATCACGCCATCCTGGTGCCGGAAGGCCATGAACTGGCGCAAGAGACTGCGGTGACGCTGGACAAGCTCAGCGCGGTGCCGCTGATTACTTACCGGCAGGGCATCACTGGCCGTTCTCGTATCGATCGTGCATTCGCTGCCGCCGGTCTGACGCCGCATATTTCCATCAGCGCGCAGGATTCGGATGTGATCAAGACCTATGTCGAGCTGGGTTTGGGGGTGGGTATCGTCGCCGACATGTCATTTGACGCGACACGCGATCCCGCTCTGGTGCGGCTGGATGCTCGTCATCTGTTTGAAGCCAATACGGTCTGGCTGGGCCTCAAACGAGGACAGTTGCAACGTAACTACACCTGGCAGTTTATCCAGTTATGCAACCCGGAACTGACGCAGGATGATATCAAAGCGCGGGTGTTCGCCGACGACAACGACGCGGTGATCGATTATCAAATTTGACGGTGGCGATTCAGTCTCTTACATCCGAAAATCCGATCGCATGGTGTTCTGTGCGAGCGGATTTTTGGGTATTCATCCCCGATAAGGGCGCTGCCTACGTACAGTGATGAAGCGCATAATTATGAAAGTTCGTCTGAATGAAGCGCTTGATCTCAAGGGGATGCGATAGTAGCATGTCGCGGCATAACAATAAGTTATGTTTTTTTATTTTCTTTTGCGATACAAATAGTTGAGCATTTTAAATGAATAACTATTTGATTACGCATTCTGTTTTAGTGGGTCACATGTTTGCCTGTGGGTCACGCAATTGTGCAAAAAACAACCTTCATTTCTCCCCCTATCTGTCGTAATTCAGCATTAGCTGGAGTGTCTGGTGGTAGTCATTTAACCATCAGTAAGTAGTTGCAGGGAGCACAGACAATGGATTCGTATCATGAAAAAACAGAAAGTTAGCCTTGCCTGGCAAATTCTCATCGCGTTGATCATCGGTATTGCTGTTGGAGCCTGGTTGCATGAAAACCCGGCCAATAAACAATGGCTGATCGCCAACGTCCTGAGCCCGGCTGGGGACATTTTTATCCGGTTGATTAAGATGATTGTGGTGCCGATTGTTATCACCACGCTGGTGGTGGGCATTGCCGGTGTTGGCGACGCCAAAAAGCTGGGCCGCATCGGTTTCAAAACCATCCTGTATTTCGAAGTGATTACTACGCTGGCGATTGTGATCGGCATTACGCTGGCTAATGTGTTCCAGCCGGGGCATGGCATCGACATGTCGATGCTCACACGGGTGGATATTTCCCAATACGAGAAAACCACCGAGCAGGTGCAAAGCGGTTCGCACAGCCTGGTGAGTACCATTTTGTCGTTGATTCCATCCAACATCTTTGCCGCGCTAGCCAAGGGTGACATGCTGCCGGTGATCTTCTTCTCGGTGTTGTTCGGTCTTGGGTTGTCCTCGCTGGCGCGTGAACAGCGTGAACCGTTGCTGAACGTGTTCCGCAGTGCATCGGAAACCATGTTCCGTGTCACCAACATGATCATGCGCTATGCGCCGGTCGGGGTATTTGCACTCATTTCCGTTACCGTTGCCAACTTCGGTTTCGCGTCGTTATGGCCGCTCGCCAAACTGGTGATTCTGGTGTACATCGCGATTCTGTTCTTTGCACTGGTGGTGCTGGGCACGGTGGCGCGGCTGTGTGGGCTGCGTATCATGACACTGATCCGCATTTTGAAGGATGAGTTGATCCTGGCGTACTCCACCGCCAGTTCGGAAACGGTGTTACCGCGGATTATTCAGAAGATGGAAGCCTATGGTGCGCCGAAGGCCATCACCAGTTTCGTGGTGCCGACCGGCTACTCGTTCAATCTGGATGGCTCCACGCTATACCAGAGTATCGCGGCTATTTTTATCGCTCAGCTGTACGGGATCGATCTCAGCCTGTGGCAGGAACTGGTGCTAGTGTTGACGCTGATGATCACCTCTAAAGGCATTGCCGGTGTGCCGGGCGTCTCCTTTGTGGTGTTGCTGGCAACGCTCGGCAGCGTCGGCATCCCGCTGGAAGGGCTGGCGTTCATCGCCGGTGTTGACCGCATTCTGGATATGGCGCGTACCGCACTTAACGTGGTGGGCAATGCCCTGGCGGTGCTGGTGATCGCCAAATGGGAAGGGCAGTTCGACGAAGAAAAAGCACGTGCGTACGAGCAGGAACGGGCTGCGCTGGCGGCGCGTCCGGCCAATCAGGAATAATTCTGTCGTATCATGTCCGTCACCTAATGCTGGTCACGTCAAGTGACCAGCATTAATCCGCAACGAGAAACCGCCCGACGGCTGGGGCCGAACGGGCGGTTGGAGGGAGAAACGATGACTACGCCGATGTGCCCGGCGCAGTGGATAACTCAGTAATACCCGTACATGGCAGCGAACACCCAGCCGAATACGCAGGAGGTGCTGACGCCAATCAGGCCGGGCAGGATGAAGCTGTGGTTAATCACAAACCGGCCGATGTGGGTGGTCCCTGAGCGGTCAAACTGGATAGCGGCCAGATCGCTGGGGTAGGTCGGCAGAATATAGTAACCATAGCAAGCCGGAGCGGATGCCACGATGTACGCCGGGTCAACACCAATCGCCAGTGCAACCGGTACGATTGCAGCCAGCGCAGCGGCTTGCGAGTTGACGAATTTGGACACCAGCAACAGGATCAGCGCATACGCCCACGGGTACTCTTTCACCAGTGCGCCCAGTGTCTCCTTGATTTGCGTCAGGTGTGCACCGAACATGGTTTCCGCCATCCAGGCGATACCGTACACCGCAACAATCGCGATCATCCCAGAACGGAACACCTCATTCTTCGAAATCGATCCCGGATTGGTTTTGGTGGCGATAATGATAATGGCACCCGACAGCAGCATGAACATCTGAATCACCAGCACCATCGACAGCGGTTTACCGCCGAAGGACGGACGCAGGCTTTCCACCGCGCCCAGCAGTGCTACCGCAGCGATAGTGGCAAGGAAGATCCACATGGCGATCCAGTTGCTGCGTGGCAGTTTGCGGTCCAGCAGGGTGGCTGTGTCACCGTATACATATTCACGGTTTTCTGGTACGGAAATTAACTTCTGGAATTCCGGGTCTTTGTCCAGATCTTTACCCCTGAACCAACTGAAAATCCCGATGGCCAGAATACCCAACAGGGTAGAGGGAATCGTGATTGCCAGTAAGTCCAGGAATTCAAGGTGTTTGCCGTGGAAGGTGAATTTACCCAGCATGGCGACCAGCGACACCACCGCTACCGATACCGGGCTGGCGATGATCCCCATCTGCGCGCCGATCGAACTGGCGGCCATCGGCCGTTCCGGGCGGATGTTGTTCTTGATGGCGACGTCATAAATAATCGGCAGAATGGTATACACCACGTGGCCGGTGCCGCACAGAATCGTCAGCGTACAGGTCACGAACGGCGCAATGATCGACACATATTTCGGGTTGCGTCGCAGCATTTTTTCCGCCACCTGCAACATCACATCCAGCCCGCCGGAGGCTTGCAGTGTAGCCGACGCGGCCACGACGGAAATGATAACCAGCATGACATCAACTGGCGGTTTCCCAGGTTCTAGTTTAAAGATGAAAACCAGAATGACGAGCCCGATACCCCCTAGTAATCCGAGCGCGATACCACCTTTTCGCGCACCGTAAAACAGGCAGATCAGGACTATGATAAGTTGAATGATAAAGTCCATAGATTCCCCATTGCTCAAAATGACGAGTTAATTAATTGAGATTGGATTACTGTCGTCATGGGTACTATAGAGATTATTCCGACTGTTTTTTCTTGATCTAAATCTACTATTCCAACTGTTTCTTTCTCTGATAGTGAATTAAATGGATATATAGCGAGAATAAAAACCGCCTGATTTTTTTAGTTTATTAACTATAAGATTAATTTTATAATTCTTAATAAAGATGAGTTGTCGTGAATTTGTTTCATTGGTTTTATTGTTGCAGCATTTTATCTTTGTCGGTGTTTTTGTTTTGTTGAGTTGATGTTTTTTTATGGTTATTTTATTGCTCCAATAGCGTGCATGTGGTGAGTTTTATTTATTGGTGAAAATGTAATGGTAATAACAATATATATTAACTATATGATTTTTATTGATTTATGTTATTTTGTTGTTATGTTGATTTCTATTTCTTTAATGTCAACCGGGTATGCAGATAGTTGGGGGTAAATGATAATAATTCCCGGCGGTGTTGCATGTGTTATTTTATAAATCTACCGATGGCATCACATTATTCCAGTTGTAACAGAATGAATATGATGAAGAGTGGTTAATAGTTTATCTGGTTATTAAAATATACCCCAAAGAATTCGAGTTTAGAGTAAGGCTCATTAACGCCTTGTAACGCGGCGGTCCCGCAGGAGCAGGCCCAGTGATGAGCCGAGTCATCAAGCCCGCGTACCTGTAACTTGAAGTATGACGAGTACAGTGTGTTATCTGTCAGAAATACGTCAGGTAGCCCAAAGCCCGTGGTAACGGTGGTAACGGGAGTCGCAGGACTGTGTTCTTTTACCTATGGGCTCCCACCCATTTGACCATCGCCGGGCAGCCATGTTCTTGTTGTAACCCATCCATTACCCCCTGGCGGTCTTCCGGTGTTCTGTTCTGGCTCACTTTCCATTTACCGTCGAGTGTCGTGATCGGAATCTCCAGCCCGATAATGCCGTTAAGTTGGGTAGTGATAAACGCGGCGGGCGCGTCGTCCACTTGCCACGGCCGGGGGCGCAGATGTTCATGAATCTGGGTCAGGTCACTAACCTGCTGCCGTAGCCAATTAGCGTCATCTATCAGTGTTGGCGTACCGCGTGCCTGCACCATTACATAGTTCCAGGTCGGTACTGCTTTGCCGTGCACCTGCTTCGATGGATACCAGTCGGGTGAGATATAGCTGTCCGGTCCTTGAAACACGACCAGCACGTCGCTGACCGCCTTTAACGCATTTATCTGGGGATTATTACGCGCTAAGTGGGCTCGTAATGTCCCGAAGACGCCATCATCGGTTAACAGAAAAGGAACGAGGTTGGCCGACAGACCACCAGGACCCGCAGTAATCAGCATCGCAAGTGGGTGGGCGCGCATCAGCGCGTGTAGTATTGGTTGGCGTGTTTCCCGAAATACATGTGGACAATACATAGTAATGATTCCTTCTGTGGCGAGGTCATGTCTTCATGCCGGATATTGTGCGGTAAAGTGGTCTATATTGAAGGGCCACTTATGTCCTATATTGATAGGCCACTATTTATGGGCAGAACCCGCGCATGACTCGTGATGGACACACGGTATTGATAGCGATGTTCTGCGCGAAACCTGACGAAGGAGTGAATTGCGGATGCCACGAGCGCGTTGTTTGACCGAACTGCCTGCGTTGGGGGCACTGGACCGGGCTGCGGGGTCTGTGGGCCGTCAATTGGCTCAGGCGCTGCGGCAGGCTATTCAGATCGGGGAATTGAAAGCGGGCGAGCGTATCCCGTCGACCCGAACGCTGGCGCGAACACTCGGGCTGGCGCGTGCGACGGTGGCGGATGTGTTTGAACAACTGGCAGCCGAGGGATATCTGGATGCGCGCAGCGGCTCCGGCACCTGGGTTTCCTCCGCGTTTGATGCGATGACGCCGGTCAGCGTGACCGTTTCCCCCCCTGCTTCCCCAACTACGGTGTCGTTGCCCTCCTCAGCGCAGCGTTATGCTGCCATCGCCCGTGCACTGACGCCGTTACCTGCGGTGCCGTTTTCGGTGGCGGTGCCTGAAGGGGCGGTGGCACCGGACGATCGCTGGCGGCGTATCGGCAACCGGGTGCGAGCCAGCCAGGCGGCAGCGCTGACGGGCTACAGTGACCCAAGAGGACTGCTTTCACTGCGGGAGGCGCTCGCCACGTATCTGCGCCAGTCGCGAGCGGTGAACAGTGAGCCAGATAACATCATTCTGACAGAAGGCACCCAACAAGGATTATATCTGGCGGCACGGGTCTTATTGTCGCCTGGCGATAGTGCCTGGGCGGAAGACCCAGCCTATGCCGGGCTAACCGAAGTGTTGGCCGAATGCGGCGTACAAACCCGGCGAATACCGGTAGATGCACAGGGCATCAATGTAGAACTGGCGTTAAGCCGGTATGCCGATGCACGGGCGGCGTTCGTCACGCCGTCTCATCAATACCCGCTGGGTATGCCGCTCAGCATGGGGAGACGTCTGGCACTGTTGGAATGGGCCAGGCAGCACGATAGCTGGATTGTTGAAGATGATTACGACAGCGAACTGCGTTACGCCGGGCATCCGTTTCCCGCGATGCAAGGGTTGGATGCCCAGCGCGTCATTTATTTGGGCACCTTCAGTAAGGTGATGGCACCGTCGTTGCGGCTCGGGTATATGGTGGTGCCCGCTGCGCTGACGGAGGCGTTTGCCGGGGCCCGTGCGTTGATGGGGCGCGCTTCACCGTTGGCTGACCAGCACGTGCTGGCGGCGTATATGCAGGAGGGATACTTCGAGGCGCACCTTCGCCGTATTCGCACCGTCTATGCTGAACGACGTCGGATAGTGATTGAGGAACTGCAACGCGAAACCCCCTGGTTGCAGGTCGAACCCTGTGATCAGGGGATGCATCTGGTGGCGTGGCTGCCTGAGGGGGTTTCGGATGTGGCGGTCGAGCGTGCGGCACATGCCGCTGGGCTGGCGCTGCGTGCGCTCTCGCCGATGTATGCCGGAACGACACACCGTTCGGGCCTGATGCTGGGGTTTGGCGGATTTTCCCCTGAGAGGCTGCGGTATGCCGTCCGGCGACTGCGAACCGTACTAACACCGCTTATGCCTTAGTTGCACCATCTGATGTGATTGATGTCGTGCCCTGGTCACGCTCTCTTTGCCATCTCTCAGCTACGCTTGAAAGGCTCAGCCACGCCGGAGGTAGGGTGAGTGCATTTTTTTACCGATAAGTTCGCCATCACCGTGAAGATGGCAGGTATTTTGCACTATCTGGCGTATGAGTTTTTTATACCCGTCATACTTCAAGTTACAGATGCGTTGGCTGCGTTCGTTCACCCGAATCACTTACCTGTGTAAGCGCATCGGGGCCAACTCTCTTGCCGCCTTCCTGCAACGCGAATTATTTGGGTATATACGCGTGTTTTGCAATACAACCACTACGGTACGTCTACAGCTATTGCTTCGAGGGACAGGGTATGCACGACAATTTACTGACTGACATGTTGATTGACGGAAAACGGGTGTCGGGCAACGGGGAGCCTTACACGGTATACAACCCGGCGACCGGCGAAGCCATCGCCGCCATTGCGCAGGCGGACCTGACGCAGGTGGATGCCGCGGTGATGGCGGCGGATGCAGCGTTTGCTCAGTGGGGGCAAACCACACCCAAAACACGCGCGGCGCTGTTGCTGAAACTGGCAGACCTGATTGAGGCGCACGGTGAAACGCTGGCCCGGCTGGAGTCGCTAAACTGCGGCAAACCCTACCACGCAGCGCTGAATGACGAAATTCCGGCGGTAGCGGACGTATTCCGCTTTTTCGCCGGGGCGGCGCGCTGCCTGAACGGTTCGGCGGCGGGTGAGTATCTGGAAGGGCATACGTCAATGATTCGCCGTGATCCGGTCGGTGTCGTCGCCTCTATCGCCCCCTGGAATTATCCGCTGATGATGGCGGCGTGGAAGCTGGCCCCAGCACTGGCGGCGGGAAACTGCGTGGTGTTGAAACCGGCGGAGCAGACACCGCTGACGACCTTGTATCTGGTCAGCCTGCTGGCCGACCTGTTCCCGGCGGGTGTGGTCAATATTCTGTTCGGGCAGGGACGAGAAATCGGTGATGCGCTAACCGGCCACGAACGGGTGCGCATGGTATCACTGACCGGTTCGATCGCCACCGGTTCGCATATCATCGGTAATGCGGCGGCCAGCGTGAAACGCACCCACATGGAGCTGGGCGGCAAGGCACCGGTGATCGTATTTGACGATGCCGACCTGGATCAGGTGGTGGACGGTATTCGCAGTTTCGGTTTTTACAACGCCGGGCAGGATTGCACCGCCGCCTGTCGCCTGTATGTGCAGCGCCCGGTGTATGAACAACTGGTGACGAAGCTGGGCGCGGCGGTGGCTACTCTGAGGATTGGCGCACCCGACGACCCGACCACTGAACTGGGGCCGCTGATTACCGCCGATCAACTGGAGCGGGTCGCCGGTTTTGTCGAGCGCGCCCGCGCGCAACCACACATTCGGCTGATCACCGGTGGGGAACGGGTGCCCGGCAGCGGTTACTATTTTCAGCCCACGGTCCTGGCGGATGCCCGCCAGGAGGACGAAATTGTCCAGCGGGAAGTGTTTGGCCCGGTCATCTCCATCACGCCGTTTGACGACGAAGCGCAGGTGGTGGCGTGGGCTAACGACTCACGCTACGGGCTGTCGTCCTCAGTGTGGACCCGCGACATCGGGCGTGCGCATCGTGTCGCCGCCTGCCTGGAATACGGCTGCACCTGGGTCAATACCCACTTTATGCTGGTGAGCGAGATGCCGCACGGTGGCCAGAAGCTGTCTGGCTACGGCAAAGATCTGTCTGCCTATGGTCTGGAAGATTACACCGTGGTGCGGCACATCATGATCCGCCATTGACGGTATGGCGAGTATGGGCAGGTGATGAAAAAATGCCCGATACTGGGGCGGATTGCACATTCGTAGTGCGTTCGCCTTGTTTTTTGAGCGTTTTTTGCTCTTCATAAGGCTGCTAATGGCAGGGGGTGATACGAAATAGATTATTTTGTTTATAAAGTGTTTCAAAAATAGACAGTGACAGGAGGAAATCTCGATTTCCAAATTGGGTGGGCAAGTGGTGCGTTATATGCATTACTTAAATTGGTATCACGTGATACCTCACTCCCAAGGAGTACACTTTGTCCAGACAACTGTCGCATCTTAACCCGCTAGAGTGTTCTCAGCAGGCCCTTGATTTGATTATGAGCGATACCCTATCCACCGACGCGATGGTGGCGCTCAATCAGGAAACCCTTAACGCTTTTCGTGAATACGTCAATCCCGGTTTTCTGGAATACAGAAAATCCGTCACCTCTGGTGGCAGCTACGGTGCGGTAGAATGGCGCGCCAGCGGCCCCAACACGCTGCTTGATACGCAAGGCAATGAATACCTCGACTGCCTGGGTGGCTATGGCATTTTCAACGTCGGTCACCGTAACCCTACGGTGGTGGCGGCGGTGGAAAAACAGTTGTCCAAACAGCCGCTGCACAGCCAGGAACTGCTGGACCCGCTGCGCGCCATGCTGGCGAAAACGCTGGCGGCGATCACACCAGGTACGCTGAAGTACAGTTTCTTTAGCAACAGCGGCACCGAGTCGGTGGAAGCGGCGCTCAAACTGGCGAAAGCTTACCAGTCTCCGCGCGGCAAGTCCAGTTTCATCGCGACTCACGGTGCATTCCACGGTAAGTCGCTGGGGGCGTTGTCCGCTACCGCCAAGCCGGTGTTCCGTCGCCCGTTCATGCCGTTATTGCCGGATTTCCACCACGTAGCGTTTGGTGATATTCAGGCTATGCGGCAGAAAGTCGAACAGTGTCAGCGCAACGGCGAAGGCATCGCCGCGGTGATTCTGGAGCCGATTCAGGGTGAAGGTGGGGTCATCGTACCGCCTGATCAGTATCTGCCCGCCGTTCGCGCCTTATGCGATGAAATTGGCGCGTTGCTGATTCTGGATGAAGTGCAGACCGGCATGGGGCGCACCGGCAAGATGTTCGCCTGTGAGCATTATGGCGTACAGCCGGATATCCTCTGCCTGGCCAAAGCGCTTGGCGGCGGTGTGATGCCGATTGGCGCGACGGTCGCCACCGAAGAGGTGTTTTCGGTGCTGTTTGACAACCCGTTCCTGCATACCACCACCTTTGGTGGCAACCCGCTGGCTTGCGCGGCGGCGCTGGCGACGGTCAACGTGCTGTTGCGCGACAATCTGGCGGAGCAGGCGGCGCGTCAGGGGGCGTTTTTGCTGACCGGGTTGCAACGGCTGGCGGCAGCGTACCCGGACCTGATCGTGGAAGCGCGCGGCAAAGGGTTGTTACAGGCCATTGAATTTAAAGAAAACGCGATGGGCTATGCCTTTGCCAGCGAACTGTTCCAGCGCCGGGTGCTGGTGGCGGGCACGCTGAACAACGCCAAGTCGATTCGCATCGAACCACCGCTGACCATCACCCACGAGCAATGTCAGCACGTACTGCAAGAGGCAGAACGAGCGCTGGCGAGGCTACGGGCAACCGGTGTGGATGACACCAAACCCAAACCTGTCAATAAGGAACTCGCACTCCAGTGAACACCCACCCTTATGCGTTCAGCCCGGTGCTGAGCCGATACGTTAAGCCAGTCTGATTAGTCGACTGGCTTTTTTTTGGCAAATCTGTCGGGTATTGAAGCGAAATTAAAAATCATATTCACTAATTCTGTCTTCTATCTGCTGATTTCCTTTGTACTTATGTTTGAGCTCGTTCTGCTGTTTTTTCGCCGCTTTACAGTACTTATTCGCTTGCCGCTCAATGTCCCGCTGAAGTGATTTAGACAGTGTACTGTCCCACTCTCCAGAGAAATATTGGCATTCTTCCGCGTTATTTAAAAATCGCTGCACGTCATCAGGAAAATGGTCGGTATTCGCTAACGTAACCTGCAATGGTAACAGGAAAAAGAGGATGGTGATTCTTGAACTGTTGTCACGGATTCTCTGCATTTTATTCACTTATATTGGGAGAGGTAAAGAAAACTGTTGTAAATCAAAATGCCAAATATCGATTTGGTATCGACTGATGTTTCAATAGTGTAGTTATAGCAGTGGTAATCACGTAGTTTTTACCATAGGACACACAATCAAATCTTACAGTCAGCTTTGGGCGAGGAACGAACCATGTCACCGTCATGAGCATCAATGTTTGCTATAAGAAGTTTCTGGTTTAATTGTAAGTTATTTTTAATAATTGACTGGTGGTATAAAATTACCGAAATGTTAATTATTTTTTAAAACGCTTTGATTTTATGTTCCAAAAATCATAAAGGAAGTTACTTTCATTATTATTAAAATCTTTAATCATCTCGGATAGATGGCTTTCAAGCTCCATACTTTTATACTCGTCCGGTAGTTGATTGTGAAAGTCATTTAAATAATGTACAAAGTCTAGTGTGGAGGTGTGATTTCTACGCATATTTTTTGTAAGGGTTATAATGATGTATTGCATTTTGAAGTTATGCTTTAAATTTTCAAAGAAATTATCATTCATATTGTCAAGGTAAATATTTGTCACATCGCTCCAATTTTTATCATTGGTAAGTAATCGCTCAAAGTCAACGGGAAGAATATTGTCTAAACGCAATAAACTATTATCCTTTTTACGTCTAAAGATATCAACTCCAATGGTTTTATAAGCTAAATCCACGAATTGAGAACAAAAAAGTGATGTTTCGCTTTCTTTAAGAATGATTCCGTAGTTATAAGCCTTTTTAAAATGGAATATTCCTGATTTTTTTATTTCTTCCTCGGTTTCGTCGTTTATTTCAATATGTCTTATGACTTTCCAGTTTCCCTCTGATTTATCGAGTAGTTCAGGAAAGAAAGCCAAGTCTACGCCACAAGAAGTATCAGCATGTATAAATATACCATCACCTAAACTTAGTGCAACATGAGTGGTGTTAACTGAAGGGGTTTTACGTAAAATTTTTTGTCCTAAAATATTGTACCATCGGTTTTTCGTTCTATTGTTTATTAGTAGAATGTCACCCGCATTTAGACCAGTTACAGACATTACATCTCCTTGATTTTTTCTTTTAATTTATAGCATGAGTCTAATTATTTATAAACTGTTAAGACTAAATTTTTCTTGTATGTTTAATAACAGACTAATGTTAATCACCTCCGCCCCCTGACACAAATCCACCCACCAGATTAAACACAGCCCTGAGCCACAACGCATCAGCTCAAATCTGAGAGAATAAACGTTTCTCGTTCACTACTCGCCTCTCTATTAAATCAACCAGTCTCACCACCTGTCCTTTTCCCTTCACCATTTCGTCATCCACGCTTCGCCAGTCTGTCACACAGCTTTGCCAACATAATCGCCAATCCCCCTGATTGAAGCGATGTACCGCGTTGCCCGCTGGCAGCACTCCGGTCGCGCTTCGTGGCTAACCGACCCGTGAGCGAATGTGCCCCCGGAAAGGCTCCCTGCGAGCAGGAGTTTTTTTATGGATATGATATCTAGACATCCTACCACTGTGTATCAGGCCATCGCCGCCCGGCTGGAAGAAGAACTGCGCACCGTCTACCGCTGTGGCGACTATCTGCCGTCCGAGCAGCAACTGGCGGCGCGCTACGAGGTGAATCGCCATACGCTGCGGCGTGCGGTAGACGAGCTGGTGAATAAAGGGTTGGTGCAGCGTCGGCATGGCGTCGGCATTCTGGTGCTGATGCGTCCCTATGATTACCCATTACATGCGCAAACACGTTTTAGCCAGAACCTGCTGGAGCAGGGCAGTCATCCCACCAGCGAACGGCTGCTGGCGGTGTTGCGACCGGCTAATGCATCCGTAGCGGCGGCGCTGGGGCGGGAAGAGGGCGATGAGGTGATTCATCTGCGAACTCTGCGTCGGGTCAACGGTGTACCGGTATCACTGATCGATCACTACCTGCCGAATCTCGACTGGTGGCCCGTGCTACAGCGTTTCACCAGCGGCTCGCTGCACGATTTTCTGGCCCGCGAATTACAGCAATCCCTGACCCGTCGGCAGACCCGCATCAGCGCCCGTGCATCACAGGCGAAAGAAGCGCAATTGCTGGAAGTGGCGCGGCAAACCCCGCTGATGTGCATTCGCACGCTCAATATTTGTAGCGGCAGCGACCGGGTGGCGGAGTACTCCGTCAGTCTGGCGCGGGCCGACATGATCGAACTGACAATGGAGCACTGAATGACAACCCAAACCGCAAGGCAACGCTGGCTGTCGGTACTGGCGCACAGCGACCCGGATCAACTGCGGCGTCACTGGCAACCGCTGAGTCTGCATCCGGTCTGGCAAACGTTGCGGGCACCGGAAACCGGGCTGGCGCGTTTGCAGGCGCGTATTGGCGCTACCGGTAATCGCTTCGTGCTGGGTGATGTCACCGTCACCCGCGCGGTGGTCCGGCTGGAAGATGGGACGTGCGGCTACAGCTACGTCACCGGCCGCAATAAGCCTCACGCTGAACTGTGCGCGTTAATCGACGCCCTGCTGCAACAACAGGGGACGCAAAGCGCGCTCTACCAACACCTGATCGTGCCGCTGGCCGCGACCCGTGACGAGTTGCGTCAGCAACGGGCGCGGGAAATTGCCAGCAGCAAGGTCGATTTCTTTACGCTGGTGCGAGGAGATAACGCATGACGCTACTGGCAGGCTTTTCCCATCCCTGGCGCGATGCGCAGTACGCCTTTCGCCGCATTTTGAAAGCCATGAGCGAACCGGGCGTGGTGGTGTCGCTGAATCACGATAGCGGCTGGGGTGGCTTATCGCCGTCCGCCACTGCGGTGGTGCTGACGCTGATGGACCGTGAAACACCGCTGTGGCTGGACCCGGCGTTGTCGCAGGAGACGTTGCTGACCAACCTGCGCTTTCACACCGGCGTGAAGCTGGTGGAGCGCGAGGCGGCGGCGTTCGCGCTGTTGCCGGTCAGCCGGGAGCTGTCGCTGGACGGCTTTGCCGCTGGCGATGAGATGGCTCCGGAAAACAGCGTCACGCTGGTGCTGGAGGTGCCCGCGCTGGGCGGCGGACGTGCCCTGCGCCTGACCGGGCCGGGGATTGCCGAAGCACGCATGATTGCCCCTCAGTTGCCTGCCAGCGTGCAGGATTATCTGGAACAGCGCCCGCATCCGTTTCCCGCCGGGCTGGACTTCATTTTTACCTGCGGCGGCACGCTGATGGCGCTGCCGCGCACCACGCATGTGGAGGTGTGCTGATGTATGTCGCGGTGAAAGGGGGCGAAAAAGCCATTGAGGCCGCTCATCAGTTACAGGCTAACCTGCGGCGCGGCGACACCCGGCTGCCAGAGGTGCAGGCGGCGCAGATTGAACAGCAACTGGGGCTGGCGGTAGACCGGGTGATGACCGAAGGCGGAATTTACGACCGGGAACTGGCGGCGCTGGCGATCAAGCAGGCCAGCGGCGACCTGGTAGAGGCGATTTTTCTGCTGCGCGCCTACCGCACCACGCTGCCACGGCTGGCGGACAGCCTGCCGCTGGATACCGGGCGGATGCAGCTGGAACGGCGTATTTCGGCGGTGTACAAGGACTTGCCCGGCGGGCAGGTGCTTGGCCCCACGTATGACTATACCCACCGGTTGCTGGATTTTGTCCTGCTGGCGGAAGGCGAGCCGCCGCTCGCGCCAAAGGCGCAGGAACCGCTGGCGGACCATTGTCCGCACATGTTCGCCATGATGACGGCGGAAGGGCTGGCGGCGGCCGAACAGGATGATGGCGGCGAGCCGCTGGATATCACCCGTGATCCACCCGCTTACCCAATGCCACGCAGCGCCCGGTTACAGCAACTGGCGCGCGGCGACGAAGGGTTCCTGCTGGCGTTGGGCTATTCCACCCAGCGTGGCTACGGCCGTACCCACCCGTTTGCGGGCGAGATTCGCACCGGTTATGTCACGGTAGAAATCGAGCCGGAAGAGCTGGGCTTTGCGCTGGAAATCGGCGACATCCTGTTGACCGAATGCGAGATGGTCAACGGGTTTACCGTGCCGGAGGATGAGCCGCCGCACTTTACCCGTGGCTACGGGCTGGTGTTTGGCCGCGCTGAGCGCAAGGCGATGGCGATGGCGCTGGTGGACCGGGCGTTGCAGGCACCGGCCTATCAGGAGCCAATTAGTAGCCCGGCGCAGGACGAAGAGTTTGTGCTGTCGCACGCGGACAATGTGGAGGCGGCCGGTTTTGTCTCCCACCTTAAATTGCCGCATTACGTCGACTTTCAGGCTGAGCTGGCGTTGCTGCGCCAGTTGCGCCAGTCACCGCAGGAGGAGCGCGATGAACACGCTGAGCGGATATAACCCCGGTTATCTGGACGAACAGAGTAAACGCACGATTCGGCGCGCCATCCTCAAAGCGGTGGCGATCCCCGGTTATCAGGTGCCGTTTGGCGGGCGGGAAATGCCGATGCCTTACGGCTGGGGCACCGGCGGCATCCAACTGACCGCCAGCCTGATCGGCGATGACGACGTGCTGAAAGTCATCGATCAAGGGGCCGACGACACCACCAACGCGGTATCGATCCGCCGTTTCTTCCAGCGGGTCAGCGAAGCCGCTGTCACCGAACGTACCACCGACGCTACGCTGATCCAGACCCGTCACCGCATCCCGGAAACACCGTTGCGTGAAGACCAAATCCTGATTTATCAGGTGCCGATCCCAGAACCGCTGCGCTTTATCGAGCCGCGTGAGACGGAAACACGCAAAATGCACGCGCTGGAGGAGTACGGCATCATGCAGGTGAAGTTGTACGAAGATATCGCCCGCTTCGGCCACATCGCCACCACCTACGCTTACCCGGTCAGGGTGAATCACCGCTACATCATGGACCCGTCGCCGATCCCGAAATTCGACAACCCGAAAATGCACATGATGCCCGCGTTGCAACTGTTCGGTGCCGGGCGCGAAAAGCGCATTTACGCCCTGCCGCCTTATACCCAGGTGGAAAGCCTCGATTTTGACGACCACCCGTTCAGCGTCCAGCGCTGGGACCAGCCCTGCGCACTGTGTGGTTCGCACCACAGTTACCTCGACGAGGTGGTGATGGACGATCAGGGCACCCGGCTGTACGTCTGTTCTGATACCGATTATTGCCGTGAGCGTCAGGAGGCCGGGCACCATGAATCACATTGATCAGGCAGGTATGGATCAGGCAGGCATGGATCAGGCCGCCGCGTCGGTTGTGGGTGCCAGCGCACGTTACGACGACGAGACGCCGCTGTTGCAGGTGCGCAACCTGACCCACCTGTACGCGCCCGGCAAGGGTTTTTGCGAGGTGTCGTTTGACCTGTACCCCGGCGAAGTGCTGGGCATTGTCGGCGAATCCGGTTCCGGTAAAACCACCCTGCTGAAGGCGATTTCCGCCCGGCTGACGCCGCAGGCCGGGCAGATTGACTACCAGGGCCGCTCGCTGTACGCCATGAGCGAAAGCGACCGACGCCGCCTGCTGCGCACCGAGTGGGGCGTGGTGCACCAGCATCCGCTGGATGGCCTGCGCCCTCGCGTGTCAGCGGGCGGCAACATCGGCGAACGGCTGATGGCGGTCGGTGCCCGTCACTATGGCGATATTCGTCGTCAGGCCGGGCAGTGGTTGCAGGATGTGGAGATCCCGCTGTCCCGGCTTGACGACCTGCCCACCACCTTTTCCGGCGGGATGCAGCAGCGGTTGCAGGTAGCCCGCAATCTGGTCACCCATCCGAAGCTGGTGTTCATGGACGAACCGACCGGCGGGCTGGATGTGTCGGTGCAGGCACGATTGCTGGACTTGCTGCGCACGCTGGTGCGCGACCTCGGTCTGGCGGTGGTGATCGTGACCCATGACCTCGGTGTGGCGCGTCTGCTGGCGCACCGGCTGTTGGTGATGCGCGAGGGCAGGGTAGTGGAAAGCGGCCTGACCGACCGGGTGCTGGATGATCCTCATCATCCTTATACCCAGTTGCTGGTGTCGTCGGTGTTGGGATAAGCGTGAATGGCGATGAGGTGAAACATGACAACCGAAGGCACGTCCATGACGGTTCTGCGCGTGGAAAATCTGAGTAAAACCTTTGTACTGCACAACCAGCACGCCGCCCGGCTGCCGGTGTTGCATCAGGCCAGCCTGACGGTGGCCGCTGGCGAGTGCGTGGTGCTGCATGGCCATTCCGGCAGCGGCAAGTCCACGCTGTTGCGATCGCTGTACGCTAACTACCAGCCGGACAGCGGCCAGGTGTGGGTGCGTCATCGCGAAGCGTGGGTCGATCTGGTGACCGCACCGGCCCGACAGGTGCTGGCGGTACGGCGCGATACCATCGGCTGGGTCAGCCAGTTTCTGCGGGTGATCCCGCGTATTCCGACGCTAGAGGTGGTGATGCAACCGCTGCTGGAGCGCGGCGAAGACCGGGCGGTATGCGAAGCGCGCGCTGAAGCGTTGCTGACCCGGCTCAACGTCCCGCGTCGGCTCTGGACGCTGGCACCCGCCACCTTCTCCGGCGGCGAGCAGCAGCGGGTCAACATCGCCCGCGGGTTTATCGCCGATTATTCGTTGCTGCTGCTGGACGAACCGACCGCTTCGCTGGACACCGCCAACCGTGATGCCGTAGTCGCACTGATTGAGCAAGCGCGGGCACGCGGCGCAGCGGTAGTCGGTATTTTCCATGATGAAGCGGTGCGAAACCGGGTTGCGGATCGCCTGCATGTGATGAGCCCAGTCAGCCAGGAGTTGACTCATGATCATTAATAATGTCCGCCTGGTGCTGGAAAATGAGGTGGTAACCGGTTCGCTGGAGTGCCATCAGGGAATCATCCGCACGATTGCCCAAACACCCAGTCAGTTGCCGCAGGCGCTGGACGGCGAAGGCGGCTGGCTGCTGCCGGGGCTGGTGGAACTGCATACCGACAATCTGGACAAGTTCTTCATGCCACGCCCGAAGGTTGACTGGCCAGCGCATTCAGCGATGAGCAGCCACGATGCGCTGATCGTCGCCAGCGGCATCACCACGGTGCTGGATGCGGTAGCGATAGGCGATGTGCGCGACGGCGGCCACCGGCTCGATAATCTGCGTCGCATGATTGACGCCATTGTCCACAGCCAGCAACAGGGGGTGAACCGGGCGCAGCATCTGATTCACCTGCGTTGCGAATTACCGCACCACACCACCTTGCCGCTGTTTGAAGCGTTGATGACCACGCCGGAAGTGGCGCTGGTGTCGCTGATGGACCACTCGCCAGGGCAGCGGCAGTTCGCCACGCCGGAAAAATACCGCGAGTATTATCAGGGGAAATACCGCTTGAACGATGCCGAGATGGATGCGTTTGAAACCGAACAGCGAACGCTGTCTGAACGGTGGTCGACGCCGAACCGGCTGGCGATTGCCGCGCATTGCCGCGAGCGCGGTATTGCGCTGGCCAGCCACGACGATGCCACCGCCGCCCATGTGCATGAATCGCTGGCGCTGGGGAGCGTGATCGCCGAGTTCCCCACTACCGAGATAGCGGCGCAGGCGTCGCACGTCAGCGGCATGAAGGTGCTGATGGGCGCGCCCAACATCGTGCGCGGTGGTTCCCACTCCGGCAACGTGGCGGCGTCCCGGCTGGCGGAGCAAGGGCTGCTGGATATTCTGTCATCCGACTATTACCCCGCCAGCTTACTGGATGCGGCGTTTCGGCTGGCAGACGATGAGCATAATCCGTTTACCTTGCCGCAGACGGTGGCGATGGTCAGTGCCAATCCGGCGCAGTCGGTGGGCCTGAACGACCGGGGACGCATCGGCGAAGGGCTGCGCGCCGATCTGGTGCTGGCGCACCATTCGCACGGTCAGGTACGGATTCGTCAGGTGTGGGCGCAGGGACGACAGGTGTTCTGATGGCGCGGTTAATCTGGCTGACCGGTGCGTCCGGCTCCGGCAAAGATTCCCTGCTGGATGCCCTGCGGCAGACCAATCCGACACGTTTGCTGGTGGCGCATCGCTACATTACCCGCCCGGCACAGGCTGGTGGCGAAAACCATATTGCGCTCAGCGATGCGGAGTTCGCGCATCGCCGCGAGTGCGGTTTGTTCGCATTGCACTGGCAGGCCCACCACTATCAGTACGGCATCGGCATTGAAATCGACCTGTGGCTATCCGCCGGGTTGGATGTGGTGGTCAACGGCTCGCGTTTTCATCATCAACAGGCACAAACGCGCTACGGCGAGCGCTTGTTGCCGGTGTGCCTGCACGTGTCTCCGGCGGTGCTGGCGCAGCGTTTGCGTCAGCGCGGGCGGGAAGATGAAGCGGCGATCGCGCAGCGGTTGCAGCGGGCCAGCGAGATGCCGGTTCCGGCGGCGTGCCGACGACTGAATAACGATGGCGCACTAGCCCAAACGCTACAGGCGTTCCACACCCTGTTAGCGGCTGAAGAGAAGAATAGATTGCTACCCCTTTAGCTTGAGATAGTGATTTTTCCCGGCGTCAAAAACTGTGCTGAGGTGGGCGACTTCGCCGGGTGAGCAGCATGGATGCTGCGAAAGCCCGTGCCGCGTCTGACAAAAACGCCGGGAGCGTTTTTGAACAGCGTTTACGCTGGCCCGTAGGGCGAGCCCCAGGTATGGGGCGAGTAAACGCGTCACAGGCGGCCCGAATAGCGAAGTCGAGTGCCGAAGGTAGCGCGTAGCGCCACAGTTTAGCCACCAGCCAGAGGTCAAGGAGAGGCGGCGATGAGCCTCTCCTTGTCGTGCGTGCGATGACGTTACAAAGAGATCATTGAGGTCATCACGCACGAAACATTTCACGGCGTTGACATCTATTCGCCAATAACAAAACAACACGGCTGTTTGTTAACAGCCTCAAAAGTGGAGCTAATGTTATGGAACTGATGTTTATGGGAACCGGCGACGCCCAGCAGGTGCCGTTGACCGGTTGTGACTGTATCGCCTGTGAGCGGGCGCGGTTGGACCCGCGTTTTCGGCGTGGACCGAGCAGTATGCTGGTGCGGTGCGATGGTGAAAGCACCTTGCTGGATGCCGGTGTCACACAACTGGAACAGCGCTTTGGCGCCAACGAGATTCGGCGCATCCTGCTGACGCATTACCATGTCGACCATGTGCAGGGGCTGTTTTCGCTGCGCTGGGGCATCGGCGATCTCATCCCGGTATTCGGACCGCCGGACGAACAAGGGTGTGACGACCTGTACAAGCATCCGCGTCGGCTTGATTTCCAGCCAGCGATGATGCCGTTTCAGACGGTGGCGATGGGCGCGCTGCGGGTGACCGCGCTGCCGCTTAATCATTCCAAACCCACCTTCGGTTACCTGCTGGAACATGAGGGGCAGACGGTGGCTTACCTGACCGACACCTGTGGCCTGCCGGATGACACGCGGGATTTTCTCGTCGGCAAACGGCTCGATCACATGGTGATGGACTGCACCCAGCCGCCGCGCGACACACCGCCGCTCAACCACAGCGACCTCAACACCGTGCTGCGGGTGCGCGAACAGCTGCGGCCGACGCAGACCTGGCTGACTCACGTTAGCCACGAAACTGACGCCTGGTTGATGCTAAACGACCTGCCGGACGGGGTGCGCGCGGCGGCGGATGGCATGTGGATTGCCTAGGGAACTTTATTGGCGAGATTGGCGAGGCGGCCTCTGAGGGTGTGAATGTTCATTTTCTAATCACAAGGTTGTCATGAAGCTTTCATCTGCGCTGCGCTTAATAACGTCCATATTGTTGACTAAACGATGACGAATTCATGGCACAGGCACTGTTGGCATCTGAAAGCGCGACCTCATTGCACGCACATCATTTCCAGACTCAACCGCAGCAGACCGTGCTGTCGGTGCGTCAGCTGTGTAAGGCTTATTCCGGGCAGCAGAACCGGGTGTTGGAAAACATCAGTTTTGACCTGCACGCCGGTGAAATGGTGGCGGTGATTGGCCGTTCCGGTGCGGGCAAGTCTACCTTGCTGCACGTGATGAACGGCACTATTCCGGCCAGCGAAGGGCAAATCCTGCGCTACCCTGATCCGCATAACGGCCAACAGGGAGACACGCAAGATATTCTGCGTTTCAGCAGCCGTCAGATGCGCCAGTGGCGCAGCGAATGCGGCATGATTTTTCAGGATTTCTGCCTGGTGCCGCGGCTGGATGTGTTAACCAACGTCCTGCTGGGCCGCCTGAGCCGCACCTCTACCCTGAAGTCGTTCTTCAAACTGTTTTCCGATGAGGATCGTGCGCACGCCATCGGGCTGCTGCAATGGATGAGTCTGTTGCCGCACGCCTTGCAGCGGGCGGAGAACCTGTCCGGCGGCCAGATGCAACGCGTTGCTATCTGCCGTGCATTGATGCAGAACCCCAAAATCCTGCTGGCCGACGAGCCGGTGGCGTCGCTCGACCCGAAAAACACCCGCCGTATCATGGATGTGCTGCGACAGGTGAGCGACAACGGCATCACCGTGGTGGTGAACCTGCATTCGGTCGAACTGGTGAAAGAATACTGTAGCCGGGCTATTGGCATCGCTCAGGGACGCATCTTGTTTGACGGCCCGCCGTCAGAACTGACCGACAGCCTGCTGCGTACCCTGTACGGCGACGATTTGCAGTCGGTGCACTAATCCATTGATTCCCTTTAATCTGCACGACCCGCGCGGTGGTTTAACGCGGGTACAGAATTTTCGACGTCACCTTGGCATAACGACAACATAGGCAAAATAGGCAAAACCGATGAAAAAAACTTTCACGTTGACCACCTTGCTGGCCGGTGCGGTAGTGTCCGCCAGCGTATTCGCCGCACAAACACCGAAAACGCTGAATCTGGGCATCCTGGGCGGTCAGAACGCGACCCAGCAGATCGGCGATAACCAGTGCGTTAAGCAGTTTCTGGATAAAGAGCTGAATGTCGACACCCAACTGCGTAATTCATCCGACTATGCCGGGGTCATTCAGGGGCTGTTGGGTAAGAAGATTGATCTGGTGTTGAGCATGTCACCGTCGTCGTATGCATCGGTCTACATCAAAGATCCTAACGCGGTGGATGTTGTCGGTATCGCGGTGGACGACGTTGACCAGTCGCGCGGTTACCACTCGGTGGTGATCGTCAAGGCCGACAGCCCGTACCAGAAGCTGGAAGACCTGAAAGGCAAGGCATTCGGTTTTGCCGACCCGGATTCCACCTCCGGCTACCTGATTCCTAATCAGGCGTTTAAAGAAAAATTTGGCGGCTCGCCGGACAACAAATACAACAACTTTTTTTCCAGCGTGACGTTCTCTGGTGGTCATGAGCAGGACATCCTCGGCGTATTGAACGGCCAGTTTGACGGCGCGGTGACCTGGGCGTCGATGATTGGTGACTACAACACCGGCTACACCAGCGGCGCGTTCGGCCGTCTGATTCGCATGGACCACCCGGATCTGATGAAACAGATTCGTATCATCTGGCAATCGCCGCTGATCCCGAACGGCCCGATTCTGGTGAGCAATGCGCTGCCAGCCGACTTCAAAGCCAAACTGATTACCGCGGTAAACAAGCTGGATAAAGAAGATCATGGCTGTTTCATCAAGGCGATGGGTGGCAAGCAGCACATCGGCCCGGCCAGCGTGGATGACTACAAAACCATTATCGCCATGAAGCGTGAACTGACTAAAGGCAACCGCTAAGGATGGAACGCGGGGTCGTCAGACCCGGCGTTTTCCCGACAGACGGTGTGCAACGGCGCAACATTGACGGACTGCAACACAGGCAGGATGCCTTTTTTCACCCTGTTGCGGTTGTAAACCCATCATCGTTTTCCCACCATTCAGACCAAACCCATGCTGAACCCTGATTTTGAACGCTATTACCAGCGAATACGCGCGCAGCAGAAGCGTGAGTCGTTTGTCTGGTCGCTGATATTGGTGTTGTTGTATATCGGCGCGGGCAAACTGTCCGAATTCAATCTGCATACGTTGTGGACGTCGTTTCCTCATTTCTTTGACTATCTGTCCGAAACGCTGCCGGTGTTGCATTGGCGGCTGCTGTTCGCCAACGGTCATACCGAAGGCTCACTGGCTTACTGGGGCTACCGTATTCCTATCCAACTGCCGTTGATTTGGGAGACGCTCAATCTGGCGCTGGCGGCGACGCTGTTGTCGGTGGCGGTGTCGGTGGTGCTGGGGTTTCTGGCGGCCAACAATACCCAAAGCCCGCCGGGTGTCCGTTTTACTTTGCGCGCATTGCTGGCGTTTCTGCGTACTATGCCGGAGCTGGCGTGGGCGGTGATGTTCGTGATGGCGTTTGGTATCGGCGTTATTCCGGGGTTTCTGGCGCTGGCACTGCATACCGTCGGTTGCCTGACCAAACTGTTTTATGAAGCTATTGAAAGCGCCTCAGAACGGCCGGTGCGCGGGCTGGCTGCCTGCGGTGCCAGCGTGTTTCAGCGGATGCGGTTTGGGTTGTGGCCGCAAGTTAAGCCGATTGTACTGTCCTACAGCTTTATGCGGCTGGAAATTAACTTTCGCCAGTCGACCATTCTCGGGCTGGTGGGGGCAGGAGGCATCGGGCAGGAGTTGATGACCAACATCAAACTCGACCGCTACGATCAGGTCAGCCTGACGATGCTGCTGATTATCGTGGTGGTGTCGATTCTGGATGCGCTGTCCGGGCGGTTGCGGCGGCAAGTGGTGGAGGGCGGCAAATGAACATGACCCCGTTGACGCCGGCGGACATCGCCGCGATGAAACAGCAACACCCGGCGTTGTTCCGCCAGCAACGTCGCTATTTATGGCGTGTTGGGCTGATGGCTGCGGTAGTGCTGTTGTATTACGTCGCGTTTTTGGTGTTTTTCGGTATCAGTGCCGAGCAGTGGCTGCGCGGTGTTAGCGAACTAGAGCGCTATTTTCTGCGGATGTTCGTGTGGCATGACTTTCTCAACTGGCCGTTCGGCTACTATCTGTCACAGGTATTCATCACCATTGCCATCGTGTTTGCCGGTACGCTGACCGCCACAATAGTGGCGCTACCGTTGTCGTTTCTGGCGGCACGCAACGTGATGCACGAGCCCATGCTACGGCCGGTGGCATTGCTGGTACGCCGTCTGCTGGATATCTTACGCGGCATCGACATGGCGATCTGGGGGCTGATTTTCGTGCGGGCGGTGGGAATGGGGCCATTGTCCGGTGCGCTGGCGATCCTGATGCAGGATGCCGGGCTGCTCGGCAAACTCTACGCAGAAGGGCACGAAGCGGTGGAACGCTCGCCCAGTCGCGGACTTGGCGCGGTGGGAGCCAATAGCCTGCAAAAACACCGCTTCGGTATCTTCACCCAGTCGTTTCCTGCGTTTCTGGCGTTGAGCCTGTATCAAATGGAGTCCAATGTGCGCTCGGCGGCGGTGCTGGGGTTTGTCGGTGCCGGTGGCGTCGGGTTGGTGTACGCCGAAAACATGCGGTTGTGGAACTGGGATGTGGTGATGTTCATCACCCTGATTCTGGTGGTCGTCGTGATGCTGATGGATGTCTTGTCCGCGTATTTACGCCGCCGCTACATCATCGGCAAACCGTTACCACTGTTTGACGCGGAGCCGTCGTCGCACTAACGTCACGCCCAACGTACACTTGCCAGAAGCCGGTTTTCCTGTGAGGGGAAACCGGCTTTTTTATCACCAGAACGCATCAGGTGCCGATGATAAATAATCATGAGTTCGTCATTTCCTCTGCTTGATCGTAACGAATGGCGGCAGAATTCTGCATGATGGTGACTCGTAGTAATACGGAAATTTTGTTTAGTTCTTTTTTGTGATTCATGTCACATAAATGATTTTTCATTTCATCCGCCATTTTCCCACTTTTGGGCGTCATCCCGCGCTGAAAGTCCTCTCGCCGCCTGCATTTAGTTAACATTCCGCCAGAGATTGTAAGGATTTGGTTATGAAAACCGTCATTTAAATAACACTTGAGCGTCATTATTGTTAATGATAATTGTTGTCATTATCAATATCACAGGGGGTGAAGACGATGTCAGAGACACAGTTTGCGGTTAAGGATCATGTGCAGAGAACCAATGCAGATTATCTGGAGCGACAGGGATGGTTTGAGTCCAATGTTCGAAGTTATCCGCGCAAACTGCCGTTGGTCATTCAACAAGCACAAGGCGTATGGGTGACCGATGTGGATGGCAATCAATATCTGGATTGCCTGGCCGGTGCCGGTACGCTGGCGCTGGGCCATAACCACCCTGAAGTGGTGGCTAGCATCCAGGCATTTCTGGCGTCGGGCCTGCCGATGCACACGCTGGACCTCACCACGCCGTTGAAAGACGCCTTCTGCGAAACCTTGCTGGCACAACTGCCCGGCGGTGAAAACCAGTACTGCCTGCAGTTCTGCGGCCCTTCGGGAGCCGATGCGGTTGAGGCCGCCTTAAAACTGGCGAAAACCTATACCGGCCGCGGCGGCATCATCAGCTTTTCCGGTGGTTACCACGGCATGACGCACGGTGCGCTGGCCGTTACCGGCAACACCGGCCCTAAAGATGCGGTGCAGAATCTGATGCCCGGTGTCCAATTCCTGCCTTACCCGCACGAATACCGCTGCCCGTTGGGGATTGGCGGCGAGGCGGGCGTGCAGGCGCTGAGTCATTATTTCACGGCGTTTATCGAGGATGTCGAGCGTGGCATGTCATTGCCAGCGGCTGTCATCGTCGAAGCAGTACAAGGCGAGGGCGGTGTGAATCCGGCACCGGCCAGCTGGTTGCAAACGCTGCGCGAGGTGACTCGTCGCCACGGCATTCTGCTGATTGTGGATGAAGTGCAGGCCGGATTTGCCCGTACCGGCACGTTGTTCGCCTTCGAACAGGCTGGCATCGAGCCGGATATTATCGTGATGTCGAAAGCGGTGGGCGGTGGCTTACCGATGGCGGTACTGGGTATTCGCCGCGAGTTCGATGTCTGGAAACCGGGTACGCATACTGGCACCTTCCGTGGTAACCAGATGGCGATGGCTTCTGGCAAAACCACCATTGAGATTTTGCTGCGCGATAAGCTGGCGGCACAGGCGGCTACCCGTGGTGACTGGCTGCAACAACAGTTCACCCAATTGCAGGCGCGCTTCCCCTGTCTGGGACAGGTACGCGGCCGCGGCCTGATGCTAGGGATTGAAATTGTGGATGAGCGCCAGCCTGTGCAGACCGGTGGCTGTTATCCGCTGGATGCCGAGCTGGCGGTCGCGATTCAACAGCACTGTTTCCGTCAGGGCTTACTGCTGGAGCGAGGCGGACGACAAGGCAATGTGGTCAGGCTGCTGCCACCACTGATTATTACCGAGGATCAATGCCGTGAGGTGGTAGCGCGTTTTGAGCGTGCGTTGATCGAAGCCGTGGCGCAGGTTCGCCACCCGTGATGCCAGAGGTAAGTATAGGGTCCGTAATAATAATGACGTCGGAATAATAAAAAGAACAGTGAGTCGGCATTATTACGGATATAGCCTGAGGCTAAACAATAATATTAATAACGTATGCTGGCAGAGCCGCCAGCATTTATTTACTGGGAAGATAATAATGAGGTTGAATGAATGAAGGTTCGGGCATTATATGCGTTGACGCCATTATTTTTATTTGCACAGGCTAACGCAGCAGACAGCACAAGCAAAAATGACAACGAAATGGTGGTGACGGCATCCCGAACGGATACCGAGAAAAAAGATTCGCCTCAGGTCGTGACGATTATTACTAAAGAACAGATCGAACAGCAGCGACAAATCACCAGTGATTCTTCTCAGATATTAAGCAATCTATTGCCATCAATGGCACCCAGTCGCCAAAAAATGAGTGGCAGTGGCGAGACATTTCGCGGTCGTGCCCCGCTGATTCTGGTCGATGGCATTCCGCAGTCCAACCCGCTGCGCCCCACCGGGCGTGAAATGCATACCATCGATTTCTCGATGGTGGATCGCATCGAGGTAATTCACGGTGCCAGCGCCAGCAACGGTATCGGCGCGACCGGCGGGGTGATCAATATTATTACCCGTCGCCCGGAGCCCGGCTCGTTCAATCAGCACTTTAGTGTGGAAACCACCTCGCCGACCAAAGTCAGTTCGGACACCATGAGTTACAAAACCACCTACGGGTTCAGTGGTCGTGAAGAGTATCTGGATTACCTGTTTTCAGTCAGTTACGAAGATCAGGGCTTATTCATGGATGGGAAAGATCGCCCTATCGGGGTGGATAACACCCAGGGCGACCTGATGGATTCGCGTGCCTACGATATAATGGCAAAAGTCGGCTACTGGCTGGATAACGACCAGCGGATACAGTTCAGCCTGAATCGCTATCAGATCAAAGGCAAGATGAACTATTTAGGCGTCGCCGGTGACCGTAATAACGGCATCCCGACCACCTCGGTATCCGGGCGTCCGGTCGGCGATGCGCCAATGAACAGCGTCTGGACCACCAGCGCCACCTACGATAACTACAATCTGGCGGGCATGAAGCTGAACTCGCTGGTGTATTACCAGAATTACGAGTCGTTGTTCGGTGCCGATAATTCGGACTCTTTCCAGGATATCCGTATTGCGCCGCTCAATCAGCTGTACGACCAGTCGCGGGTGACCTCCAGCCGTTACGGCAGCAAAGTGGCGTTGACCAAGGACGATATCTGGGACGATTACCTGAAAGCGACGGTCGGGTTCGATACCCTGTTCGATACCGGCAAACAGGATTTCTGGCTGACCAAACGCCTGTACGCGCCGCAGATGAAATATACCGATCTGTCGCCGTTTATGCAGTTTGATATCCAGCCGATCGATTCGCTGAAAATCACCACCGGGGTGCGCTACGAATACGCGCGTCTGGATATCGACAGCTTCCGCACGGTAGCAGCCAGCACCGTACAAAAATCTAATAACAGCGTAGATGTGCAGGGTGGGCGCCTGAGCTTCAACAAGACGTTGTACAACGTGGGCGCGGTGTGGACCACGCCTTATCAGCCGCTGAGCTTGTTCGCCAACTACTCGCAGGGCTTCGGTCTTCCCGACGTGGGCCGCAAGTTGCGCAGCATTAAAACCGCCGGTCAGTCGGTCAACATGTTGCAGTTGGAGCCGATTGTTACCGACAACGTTGAAACCGGCTTTCGCATCCAGAAAGACCCGGTGGAATTTGAGCTGAGCTACTACCGTTCGACATCCAAATTGGGTGAGCGCGTGGTGGATGTAAGCGGCACCTTCCAGAGTGAACGTCAGAAAACCCGTATCGATGGCATCGAGACGTCGCTGGGGTACAAGGTGAATGACGATCATCGCCTGAAACTCGGTTATTCCCACATTCAGGGCTGGTATGACAGCGATGGCAACGGCAGCCTGGACGGCAAACTGGACGGGCTGAATATCCCGCCGGATCGCCTGACCGCCAGCTGGTCCGCCAACTGGACGCCGCAATGGTCATCCTTTATTCAGGCTAATTACGCCTTTGACCGCATTATGGATAAACGTCAGCAGGACTTTAACGGTTATATGCTGGTGGATGCCGCCGTCGGTTATAAATTACCAAAAGGTAAAATTAATCTGGCGGTTTCCAATCTGTTCGACAAGGAGTACATCACGTATTACTCGCAAAGTGCGATTGTGAACTCCCTGCGTTATTTCTCCGGTCGGGGAAGAACCGTGACATTAGGGTATAGCGTTGACTTCTGATAATAACCCCGCCGTAAGGCGGGGCATTATTCAGTGATTTATTCAGGATATTTAACCTTCGCCACGAAATAAGAGTCGACTCCTACATGGCAAGCAAAATAGTGCTATTGGGATAGGTTCTACACCACCGGCCGATTGTTATTCTTACGGAGCAGAGATGAACAACCGAAATCATGATGTTTTGTCCACCATGATAAGCGAAAAAGCAGCCTTACATGGGTTACTGAATTGTCTTATCAAAGAGTTCGCGATACCGGAAGGGTATTTGCGATATGAATGGCCAGACGAAATGAAAGGGATCCCGCCGGGGGCTTATTTTGATGGTGGAGACTGGAAAGGCATCCCGATGATGATCGGCTTGCCCGACCAACTGCAACTGTTTGTCATGGTCGACCGCCGTGACACCTTCGGCAGCCAGCATTATCTGTCCGATGTTTACCTGCGTCAGGCGCAAGGTGAATGGCAGTGCCCCGATTTTGAACGTCTGGTCGCTCGCCTGCTGACCGCGTGCGAGCACATTGCCGGGCGGAAAAACCCGGAGCTGTATGAACAGATTCTGCAAAGCCAGCGGCTGGTGAGCGCGATTGTTAGCCATAACGGCCGACAACGTGCGGACGCACCACTGCAACATTACTTACAGAGTGAGCAGGGGTTATGGTTCGGCCACCCCAGCCACCCCGCGCCCAAAGCGCGGCTGTGGCCCGCACACCTGGGGCAAGAGCAGTGGGCACCTGAGTTCCAGGCTCGTGCGGCGTTGCACCAGTTCGAAGTACCGGTGGACGGATTGCACATCGGTGCCAACGGCCTGACGCCGCAACAGGTGCTGCACGGGTTTGCTGACCAGCAGTCAGCCACGGTAGGTCACGCCATTATCTGTATGCACCCGGTGCAGGCGCAGCTGTTTATGCAGGATGAACGCGTACAGCAGCTGTTGCGCGATAACGTGATCCGCGATTTGGGCCAGAGTGGCCGCGTCGCCAGCCCGACCGCCTCTATTCGCACCTGGTTCATCGACGATCACGATTACTTCATCAAAGGTTCGCTGAATGTGCGCATTACCAACTGTGTGCGCAAAAACGCCTGGTATGAACTGGAAAGTACGGTGCTGATCGACCGGTTGTTCCGCCAGTTGCTGGAGCAGCATAGCGACACCTTGGGTGGGTTGGTCGCTGCGGCCGAACCCGGCGTGGTGAGCTGGAGCCCGATTACGGCCAGCGAGTCGGACCAGTACTGGTTCCGCGAGCAGACCGGCGGCATTCTGCGTGAGAATTTCTGCCGCCGAACTGGCGCGGATTGCAGCATCATGGCCGGTACGCTGTTTGCACGCGGCGTAGACTTACAACCCATGATTCAAACCTTCCTGCGCACGCACTATGGTGAGGCGCTGGATGACAACATGTTGTTGTACTGGTTTGATGACTACCAGACACGGCTGCTACGCCCGGTGCTGTCGCTGTTCTTTAATCACGGTGTGGTGATGGAACCGCATCTGCAAAACAGTGTGCTGGTACATCAACACGGACGTCCACAGCAGGTGCTGCTGCGCGACTTCGAAGGCGTGAAGCTGACCGATGATCTTGGTGCCCGCTATATCGGCGACGACATCCATCCCCGCGTGCGTCAGTCGCTACTGTACTCGCGTGAGCAGGGCTGGAACCGCATCATGTACTGCCTGTTCATCAACCATCTGTCCGAAACCATTCTGGCCTTGAGTCAGGGACGAGCCCATCTGGCACCGCTGATGTGGCAACGGGTGCGGCAACAACTGCGCGCCATTCAGGACGAACTGAAACAGCCGTCGCCGGAGCTGGACGCGTTGATCGCCGGTCATCCGGTGGCGTGCAAAACCAACCTCAAGGTCAGGCTGGCGGCTGAAGCCGACCGTCAGGCCAGCTATGTCCACTTACCGTCACCCTGGGGCAAGGCGGCGCAGCACGGCAGCGAACTACCTCATAGAGAAGTACCACATAGCGAAGTAGCGCAGGGTGAGGTGCAGCATGGCTAAGTTGCCTTCACATGTTCACGATGTGATTGTTCGCCTGCAACAGCAACATACCGACCCGCTGGCGGCGTTTGTGTACGACCTGACGGCGCTGCGCCAGCACGTCAGCGACGTGATGGCGGCGCTGCCGCCGGGCGTGGAACTCTATTACGCCATCAAAGCCAACAGCGAAAAACCGATTCTGGATGCGATCGCGCCGTTGGTGCACGGCTTTGAAATCTCGTCGGGCGGGGAAATCGCCCGCGTAGCCGGTTGCGATACGCGTAAACCCTTCGTGTTCTCCGGGCCGGGCAAACTGGACTCGGACTTCGACCTGGCGCTGCAACAAGGCGTGGAAGCGGTGCATGTGGAAAGCCGCCACGAGATTGCCCGCCTGCAACAACGGGCGAAACAGCATGGCGTGGTTCAGCCGGTGTTCATCCGTATCAATCCGGAGCTGGCGTCATCGCTGACCAGTAAACTGGCGATGGCTGGCACGCCGACACCGTTCGGCATGGATGAAGCGGACCTGCCAGATGCGGTACGCGAGGTGGATAACGCCAGCCACCTGCAACTGAAAGGGTTCCATGTTCACGCGATGTCGCACCAGATGGTGGTGGAGCGGCATCAGCAACTGCTGGATCTCTACCTGACGCGCTGGCCGCAGTGGAAAGCGCTGTCTGCCTATCCGCAGCATATTACCCACCTGAACGTGGGCGGCGGTATCGGCGTGCCGTACCTGACGCCAGCACGTTTTGACTGGCCTGCACTGTGCGATTACCTGCGCACGCGGCTGGCGCAACAGCCGGATGTACCAGTGGTGCGCTTCGAGCCGGGACGTTTTATCAGCGCCTACTGTGGCTATTACGCCATCGAAGTGCTGGATAAAAAGCGCAGCCACGGCAAACATTTCCTGGTCTGTCGCGGTGGTACTCACCAGTTCCGTCTGCCGGTGGCGCAAGGGCACGACCATCCGGTGGTCCATCTGCCGTTGGCCGCGGTGTCGACGGCCGGGGAGACGTGCGACTGGACGGTGGTCGGTCAGTTGTGCACACCGAAGGATGTGCTGAGCCGCGACCAGCGCCTGACTGACGTCAACATCGGTGATCTGCTGGTGTTGCCGCTGGCAGGTGCCTATGGCTACAACATTTCCCATGCCGATTTCTTGTGTCATCCGCGCCCGGAGCAGTATTTCATCACGGACGACGGCATGACGGTAGATGCCGCCGGAGCGGTGTGCCGTGTCTAATCGCGTCGTTCCCCGTTGGCTGGTGGTGGTTAATGTGCTGCTCGGCACCACGACCGTCAGCCTGAGTAACAGCACGCTTAATCCGGCGTTGCCGACGTTTATCGAGGTGTTTCAGATAGGGCCGTTGCTTGCTACCTGGATCGTGGCGGCGTTCATGGTCAGCATGGGTATGACCATGCCATTGACCGGCTATCTTGGCCACCGGCTGGGCAACAAACCGCTCTACCTGCTCGGTGTGGCGCTGTTTATCACCGGCTCACTGCTGGGGATGATGGCGGATTCCATCTCGCTGGTGATCGCCGCCCGCACGGTGCAGGGCGTTGCCAGCGGGTTGATGATCCCGCTGTCGCTGACGCTGATTTTTTCGGTGTACCCGAAGCAGGAGCGGGGCGGTATTACCGGCATCTGGGGCGCTATCGTCATGTTGGCTCCGGCGCTGGGGCCGCTGTGCGGCGGCATTCTGCTGGAGTGGTTCAGCTGGCGGGCGCTGTTCGCCATGAATATTCCCATTGGGGTGCTGGCGCTGCTGATGGGGCTGGTGGTGTTGCCGAAAACTGCGCCGGGTGAGCGCAAACCGTTCGATATGACCGGTTATCTGCTGGTGTCTGCCGGTATCGGGCTACTGATGATCGGGGCCGGGCGGTTGCATCATGCTGCGGCGCTGGCGAATCCGCTCAACCTGCTGATGCTGCTGGCCGCTGCGGCTTGTCTGACAGCGTTTGTTCGCGTCGAACTGCGCAAGCGTGAACCGCTGCTTAACCTGCGTATTTTTCAACTGCACGGCTATCGACTCAGCGTGGTGATCGCCGTGGTGCAGTCGGTCGGGATGTTCGAGTGCCTGGTGCTGTTGCCGATGCTGGTACAAATGGTGATGGGCTACAGCGCTATCTGGACCGGGCTGGCGTTGCTGTGCACCGCGCTGTTCGCCAGCTTATTTGGCAAGGTCGGCGGCAGCCTGCTGGACCGCCACGGTCCGTCGCGGGTGGTAGGTGCAGGGGTATTGCTGACCGCGCTGGCGACCATCGGGTTAGGTATGGCGGGCGCGCAGACGTCGATTGGCGTGGTGTTCGGCTGGATGATACTGCGTGGTGTCGGGCTGGGGCTGTCTTACATGCCGGTCACCACCGCCGGGCTGAATGTGTTGCCGGAAACGCTGGTTACACAGGGGGCCGCCATGAACAACATTTCACGCCGATTAGTGTCGTCGCTGGCGATTGTGGTGGCGTCGTTGTACCTCGAATTCCGGTTGTCGGGCAGCGGGCTGGCACACGAAGCCGTGCGCGCTGCGGCTATCAATGAAACCTTTATTGCTACCGGCATTTTAATCTTGCTGGCGTTGCCGTGCGCCCTGCGTTTCCCCACGGCAACCGATGAGGCGGCCGCCTCCGACGAGTCCAGCGCGTCAGACGCGCTGACCGGCGTCAGAGGGCCGCGCTGATGTTTAGGTTGCGCCCTGTGATGACAGGTGAACCGCGCTGGCGCTCACCGCACAACAGGGCACCGCTTACTGTTTCTTCAGGCCGGGTGCCGTCATGCGTCGAGCCGACAGCACCCGTTCAGTCTGACTCAACTGACACACTGACAAGGTAATAGCATGGAGACATTATCCCCCGCCGTATTTCAGGACATCGCCTGCGACTGGCTGCCGCAAATGGATGCGCAGCGTTATCAGCTGGTGGAACAGCGTGTGGTCGGACAGCTGCTACAGACGCTGCTGTACGAGGATGTGCTGCCTTATCACCGCACGCCGCTTGGCGACGGTAATAGCCAGTTTGTGATAACCGGGCATGATGCACAGCGGGTGCCGGTGGAGTACCGGTGCCGCGGGCTGTTTAGCGACAGCTTCTGTCTGATCCGCCTCGACTACGCCAGCGTGCGCCGCATCGGCCCTGACGGCGATGCGCAGTCGCCCAACTTGCACCAGATGCTGGAGGAACTGCTGGGCGAGCAGGAGAACAACCCCTTCCTGACGCGTTTTGTACAGGAACTGGAGCAGACCCAACTGAAGGATTTGCAGTCGCGGGCGCAGCATTACCAGCCGGGTAAACCGGCGCACCAGCTCAGCTTCGACGAGCTGGAACGCCACTTTATGGATGCCCACAGCTACCACCCCTGTTACAAGTCGCGTATCGGCTTCAGCTTGCAGGATAACGCCCAATGGGGGCCAGAGTTCGGCCAGCCGTTCGCCATTGTCTGGCTGGCGTTGGCGAAGCATCGGGCGTCCGCCAACCATTCGACCAAGCTGGATCTGGATGATTTCCTGCAAACCGAATTCGGCGCGGCGCGCTGGCAGGCATTTGGCGAACAGCTGGCGCGTCAGGGGCGTAAGCCGGAAGACTACCAACTGATACCGGTACACCCGTGGCAGTGGAAAAACGTGATTGCGCCGGTGTTTTATCCGGAGCTTTCCAGCGGCGAGCTGATTTACCTCGGCGCGTCCGATGACCGCTGGCAGGCGCAGCAGTCGATCCGCACGCTGGCGAACGTGACCGAGAAAACGCGGCCTTACGTCAAGCTGGCAATGAGCATGACCAACACCTCCAGCACCCGTATTCTGGCGCGGCACACGGTGATGAACGGACCGATTATTACCGACTGGCTACAGCAGTTGATCGACACCGACCAGACCGCCCGCAACCTGAAATTCGTGATTCTCGGCGAAGTCGCCGGGGTGAGTTTCGACACCCAACCGTTGTCCGCTACGCGTATGGCACAGGCCTACGGCGTGATGGGGGCGATCTGGCGCGAAAGCATCCATCAGTATTTGCAGCCGGACGAGCAGGCGGTGCCGTTCAACGGCTTGAGTCACGTCGAACACCGTTACGACGGCGGCGAGCAGGCGCCGTTTATCGATGCCTGGATTCGTCAGTACGGGCTGGAAGCCTGGACCCGCCAACTGTTGCAGGTCACGGTGTCGCCGATCATCCACATGCTGTACGCCGAAGGCATCGGGATGGAATCGCACGGCCAGAATATCGTGCTGATCGTGCGCGATGGCTGGCCGCAGCGCATTGCACTCAAAGACTTCCATGACGGTGTGCGTTATTCGCCAGACCATCTGGCGCGCCCCGCCATGCGCCCGGACCTGGTGCCGCTGCCTGCCAGTCACGCCAAAATCAACCGCAACTCGTTCATCCTCACCGATGACATCGACGCGGTGCGCGATTTTACCTGTGACTCGTTCTTCTTCATTTGTCTGGCTGAAATGGCGATTTTCCTGCGCCAGCATTACCAGTTACCGGAAGCCCAGTTCTGGGAAATGACGGCAGACGTGGTGCTGCGTTATCAGGCCGAGCACCCGCAACACCGCTCGCGCTACACCTTGTTCGATGTGTTTGCACCGACCTACGAGGTAGAGGAACTGACCAAACGCCGATTGATGGGCGATGGCGAGCGCCGCTTCAAATCGGTGCCGAACCCGCTGCATCCGTTCAGGCCGTCGTCATGCTAAGAACCAACCAACTCAAGCGCAAGCTGGCGGCAGGTACGCCGGTCTACGGGTTGATTGCCTCGATTCCCTCGCCGGTATCGGTGGAGTTAATCGCCGAAGCCGGGTTCGATTTCGTGATTATCGACAGCGAACACGTGCTGATTAACCCGGAAACGGTGGAGAACATGATCCGGGTGGCGGAGAGCTACGCGCTGACGCCGCTGGTGCGGGTGGCGGATGATAACCCCAAAACCATGCTGCGCCTGCTGGATGGCGGCGCGCAGGGCATCGTGTTGCCGAGGGTGGAGCAGGCCGAGCAGGTACGCGCAGCGGTGCGTGCCTGCAAATACCATCCGCAGGGCGAGCGCAGCCTGAACAGCGGCCGTCCCGGCGCATTCGGCAAGCACAGCCTGGCGGAATATGTCGCGCTGGCGAACCGGGAAATCATGCTGGTGGCGATGATTGAAAGCGCAGAAGGCGTGCGTCAGGCCGAGGCGATCGCAGCGGTGGCGGGGGTGGACATGATTCTTGAAGGCGCGGCGGATCTCTCCCAGTCGCTGGGAATGCCGTGGCAGACCGCGGCGACGCCGGTGCAGGCGGCGCTGGACGAGGTGCGGCGGGCTGCCGACGCGCAGGGCGTCACGTACTGCGCCATTCCCCGCCAGCACGACGATCATGCACGCTGGCGCGAGCAGGGCGTGCGCGCATTTGTCTTGGGCGACGAACGCGGTATCGCGTTTCGCGCTTTACAGGCCAGATTGGCCGCAACGATTTCAGCAGAAGGAAAGTGATCCGATGGAAAGTAATGCGATGGAAAGTAGTGTGATTAAGACCTCGTCTCACTACAAGGACGCCAGCCACAGCGTGATGCAGGATCTGGTGGATTGCCTGTTGGCCGAAGAATTTTTTGGTGCTCAGCCGCTGGCGTTGTACACCACCGATGAGTGGCAGCAGCAATACGGGAAAGCGACACCGCTAGGTGCGCTGGATAGCGCAGCCCGCCTGTGGCGCTGGTGCAGCGATGAACGCGAACAGCGTCATCTGGTGGTGGCGCTGCGCCCCGGTATTACCCAGCGGTGGGAAAAAGTACCGGGCACCACGGTTTACGCCTGGCAGCAGGGCGGCGATGACTGGCGCGAACTGGAGCCGGAGAGCTTCATGCATCTGGTGTTCGCCGGTCAGCGTGGCGAAGAAGAGCAGGCCAGCGAAGATAATAATGCCAAAGGGCAGGCGTTGTTTCTGGATGTGCTTAACACCAGCGTCGAGCAGACCGCGCTGTCACGCGAGCACCGCATCGATACCGATAACCTGCTTGCCCGCGGCAACGCCGATTTCTTCCATGTGATGGAGCAGTGGGCGTCGTTGCGCGATCGTCCGTTCCATCCGACCGCCAAGGCTAAACAAGGGCTGAATGCGCAGGAATATCGCCGGTACGTAGCCGAGTTCGCTGAGCCAGTGGCGTTGAACTGGGTGGCGATAGCGAAAAATCGCCTGCAATGCGGCGACGGTATCAGCAACACGGTTGAGCAGTACCCGGCGCGCTATCTGCTGCCGCAGGCGGAGCAGGCGGCGTTGCAGCAGGAACTGGTGACGCGTGGCCTCGCCGAGAGCCATATCGCGCTGCCGGTACACCCCTGGCAATTCGACCACATTCTGGAAACCCAACTGGGCGATGCCTTTCGCAACGGCGACTGCCACCGGCTGGATTTCAGCGCCGCTCGCTATCTGCCGACGTCATCACTGCGTTCAATGACGCCGTGTTTCGCCAGCGCTGATTACCTCAAGCTACCGATGGCGGTTTACTCGCTGGGGGCGTCGCGCTACCTGCCAGCGGTAAAAATGATCAACGGCGGCTTAAGCGAAGCGCTGCTGCGGCAGGCGCGTGACAAAGACGCCGTGTTGCAGGAGCGGTTGTATCTGTGCGATGAAGGTAAGTGGTGGGCGTTCATGCCGCCGCAGGCCACGCTGTTTGACGAAGCACCGCGCCACCTGTCGGCGATGGTCCGCCATTATCCGTCAGTGCTGTTCGATGATCCGGATTATCGCTTGTTACCGATGGCCGCATTGGGTACGCCGCTGCCGGGCAGCAATCGTCACTTCTTCGACGACTGGTTGGCATATCGCGGTTTACCGACGAACACCGATTCGGTCTTGACATTGTTTGCTGAGCTTTGTCATTGTTTCTTCGACATTAATTTCCGCATGTTCCGGTTGGGAATGCTGGGCGAGATCCACGGCCAGAATGCGGTGCTGGTATGGAAAGCCGGTCAGGCCCACGGTGTGTTGCTGCGCGATCACGACTCGCTGCGCATCCATGTACCCACGCTGGAACAGAACGGGATGCAGGACCCGGTGTACCGCATCAAGCAAGGCCATGCCAACACGCTGTACCACGATCGACTGGACGACCTGCTATTCTGGCTGCAAACCTTGGGTATTCAGGTCAACATGCGGGCGATTATCGAAACGTTGTCGCTGACTTATGATATCGACGCTGCGACGCTGTGGGGCGTAATGCGCCGTGAAATCAACGACGTCATTGACCGTGCCGGTTTCGCCGCCGATACCCAGACGATGCTGAAAACCCGTCTGTTCGAGGTGCCGAACTGGCCGCAGAAACTGCTGATCACCCCGATGATCGCCCGCGCCGGTGGACCGGGGAGTATGCCGTTCGGCAAAGGGGAAGTGATTAACCCATTCCAGGCGATTATTGGAAAATAGACAGTCATTAGCTTTTTAGTGACGAGCTTGCAGGATATACGCTGATTTTTGGGGCGTCAAAAACTGTGCTGAGGTGGGCGACTTCGCCGGGTGAGCCGCATGGACGCGGCGAAAGCCCGTGCCGCGCAGGGAGCGCGTCACGGGCGGCCCGAACAGCGAAGGCG
>NZ_JSYG01000011.1 GCF_000784735.1 Dickeya undicola | reverse complement strand
AACCCAGGTTTGCGAGAAAGGCCGATTTGTCCGCGATGTCAGCACCGTTTTGCTCTTTTTGTAGGGCGACGTTTTTGACAAAGGCGGTGGTGGCTAACTGTGTGGAGTTCACATTTTTCTCTGCCGTCGGCGCAGTCGGCACGCCAGTCAGTGCCGGGCTGTTGAGCGGCGCATACTGCGGATGGGGATTGGCTGCGGCCACATGAGCGCTAAGGCGACTGTCGGCGTAAGACTTAACCTCAATCGCTTTGTCATCGACGTATTGACGGGTAGCCAGCACCACCGAGGGGTCAATTTTCAGGGTAATGGCATCGGTATTGCTGACAATCAGGATCATGCGCACGGTTTGTACCCGGCCTGAACCCTCCTGCAACTGCGGTTTATAGGTTTCGGCGCAGTTTGCGACCGCGATCAGATCGCCGTCGCTGTCATACAAGCCAATTTCACGGATCCACCAACCGCCTTCATTTTCAGGAATAACCTGCTCGGCAATGATTTGGTTGGTGTTTGCCGGGTCGACGCTTAGGGTGTTGAGTGAGGCACGGCGCTTTTCGTTAATCAGTTTAGTCTGGGCGGTCGAGGGGGTTGGCAGGCTGCCGCCGCCATCGCCTACCGCCATTTGCGTAATGGCCAGATGACTACCCAGCGCGGTGGCGTTAGCCAACTTCGCCGCGCCGGTGTTCGTCAGTAAAGCAAAGTATTTTGTACTCATGCAGATTACTCATACGGTTAACAGGATAGGATGCCGCAGGGCGACATCGGGGAAGCCGGGCTGGCCGACAGGCGATGACCACCGGTATGCCCGGCTGTGTGGGTAGGCTGTGTCCGGGTTCAGGTGCGAAAAGCGTTATCTGAAGACCCAGCCTGGGTAGAGGTAGTATGCGAAGTCGGCGTCGTCAGCGCATCTGGCGGGCGTTGTTCGCATAGGGAGACAACAGATGAAGACCACATTGGGTGGTGATGCCGACATAAAAAAAGCCAGCGCAGGCTGGCTTGGTGTGAGTGCGGAAATCAACCGCCGACGTGTATGTCATCAATCAGGTGAATGGCTGCGCCGGTTATTTCGTCGCCAGATACACTGATGGTTTCTGGGAAGTAGGGGTAGATGGTGAGTTCGTCGCCGCTATAAGAACCGGCACCCATCAACAATGGTCCCTGACTGTCCAGATTAATGTTTAACCCCAGCATCTGGCGGCTAACCGGTTTGGCGTCGGCAATCAGGCGTTCCAGTTCCTGAAACGACTCCTCCGTGATCCCCGATTCCTGAATGCCGATATCCAGCCTGAAGGTGCCGGGGGCGTCGCCGGTTTGCCACCACTCTTTGATGCGAATCAGATATCCCAGCGGTTCAACAACCCGCCGCAGTGCGCCGATCGTACCTTTGTGACGGTGGATAAAAAACGCATCTTTGATGACTTTGCGTTTGACGGTTTCTGACCATCCTTCATCCCAGCGGTCAACCGACAATGTCCAAGCCAGATAAGGCAGTAGTTCAACCGGACAGGTATCCGGATTCCAGATCTGTCGCAGGGGAATCGGTACGGTTTCCAGACTGGCTCCGGTAACGGCAATCGCCTGTTCCAGAGAGGATGAGCCGGGGGGGAGTAGAGGACTTTTACTCATCCGTTCCCCCCAATATCAGGGTATAGCCAGTACAGTGCGATGCCTGGGTATCATCCAGCACGATGTCGGCTGCTGGGCTGGCCAATTCCACCCGCTGAACCCCTTCCACATGCAGTGCCGCGTAGATGGCGGAGCGGCGGATGTCGCGCCCGAGTCGGTGCTGGTTGCTGACATAGCTCTGTAGTTTTTTCTCGGCGGCGGCGCGGATGGGTTCAGCTTCCGGGCCGGGATACAGGTAAAGCGTGGCGTTGATGTCGTATGGAACGATCACCGCTGACTTGACGGTGACCCGGTCAGCCACCGGCCTGATGTCTTCGGCGTTCAACGCTGCGTTGACGGTGGCGATCAACGAATCGCTGGCGGTGCCGTCGTTTTCCCGCGACAGGACCGACACCAGTACCTGAGCGGGGCCGGGGCTGATGACCGAGATATCCGCTACCTGTCCGCTGGCGCTGCGCCCGTGGAACTGATAGGAGCCGATGGACCCCGCCACACTTAAGCCCTCATAAGCTTGCTGAATGCGCAGACGAAAATCGGTATCCGACTCCATTACGGCCGCGGTCGGGGGAACGGTGGTCGTGTCCGCCGCGGTGATCACCAGCCGGGAGACGTTAACGTTGGCACCCAACTGCTCCAGGTCGCTACCTTGGGCAAACGCCAGCATCCCGGCCTGAGCCGCTTCATTGATGCGCTGGCGCAGCAGCAGTTCACGATAGGCGTTTTCCTGTAGCAGTTTTACCAGCGGCTCTGATTCCAATGCCAGAACGCGAGCGATAGCTTCGCGCTCATCGGCATTGTAGAGCGACAGCAGGGTTTCTTTGCGTGTGGCGAACAGCGTTTCATAATCCAGCGTTTCGACCACGCTAGGGGCGGGTAACTGACTTAAATCGATAAGAGGCATGATCTCAACTCACGGGAATAGTTAATGAAAGGGAGGTGCTGTTGTCGGCCAGGGTGCCGGAAATATCCACAATCAACTGGCCGTCGTAGTGGCTTTCCATTGAGATGGATGTCAGCGTCAGCCGTGGCTCCCATTTCAGCAACGCGACATAGCAGGCCGCCTGCACCTGTAATTTCAAGGCAGGCGTTTGCGGCTGGTCGATCAAGGTCGAAAGCAGTGAGCCGTAATCACGCCGCATCACCCGACTGCCTTGCGGGGTGGTCAGAATATCGCGCACGCTTTGGCGCAGATGTTCCAGGTCGCTGAGGCTGCTGCCGGTATTGCGATTCATGCCGGTGTATGACGTACTGGTCATAAAGGTCCTCCTGTTGTGCCGCCGCCACTCTGTACACCGCTGTGTTGGTGGGTATGTACCACCACGCCGTTGGAAGAGAAGCTCCCCCCCGAGTGGGTGACGCTGCCCGTGATGCTGCCACCTTGCTGAACGTCGATAGTCTGGGTGATTAATTTGTGCGTACAGACAACTTCTGGGGTGTCCAGCGTGATGCGTTCGCTGGCGTTGATGGTGACGTTTTTCGTGGTGACGGTGACCGATTCCGATGCGACAACCGTCGCGCTCTTGATGCCGGTTACGGTCAACGCGCCGTTAGCGGGTTCGTATTCCATCACCGCGCCATCAGGGAAGTGGATGTGGCAGGCATCCGCAGAGGCTGATGGAGCCGGATGGTGTTCGCTATAAATACCCGGTAAAACAAATGCCGTATTGAGTTCGCCTCCTATTGCAAGCAATAACACCTGTTCACCCACCGACGGTGCCCACCACTCGCGGGAACTCCCCGCACGACGGGACAGCCAGTGGAGCCATCCGGTGACCATGCCACCGGTCTGCACGCGGCAACGAGCCTGCTGGGTATCAACTTCGGTAATGACGCCGATACGAATCAGGTTACGCAGTGCGCGCTGGATTTCGGAGAGATATTCATATGTATTCATGGTGGGAAGAATGCGTCTTCCCGCGTAATGAGACAATTTGCTGTGGTTGTGTGGCGAATGGCCCCACCGATCTTTGTGTTAAGACTGTTCTTTGCGTTACGACCTTTGCATCATGACGCTCTTAGCCGCACAGGCTGTAGACGCGTTGCCTGGCAGCGGGTGGCGTTCAGTATCGTTATGGCGTCGGTTTATTGACGAACAGGTGGGTCAGGTAAGGAGAGTCCTGCCGGAAGAACGGGGTGAATGGCACACAGATGTGGGTACTACGGCGGTTGTCGATAATGAGCAGATCACCCCGTTTTAGGTTGAGCCATTGCATACTGTTTTTCAGCAGCGGGTCGAGTTTTAGCAGCGCATGTCTGGCAGGCGAGGTCAGGGGATACGCCAGGTCAGGCGTACAGGTGAAAAAAGGGTCATGGTCGGCGCTGAGGAGGCTGAACGGTACGTTGTCCTGGCTGACCGCACCGGGGCGCAGCGCATATTGTGGCAGGCATAATTCGATACGGGTGTGGCGATCCACATGGCTCATGACATGACGAAGACTGGCGATACCAACCAGTATTTTGAAGACGGACGCGTCACACCCGCAATGCAGCAGCAGAAAATCGGGTTGAGTAAACACCGGCGTTGGTGAGCTTGCGCTGGACGTCAGTACGCCGTAGGACGAAAAAATGCTGGTGAGTTGCGGTGACTCATGGGAAGCCGCCGTCTGGCTGCGATAGGGGTCGCCTAAATGACAGCCAAACAGATGAAGCAACTTTCTGGATTTCTCTCGGTTGTCGTTGCAATGGATATTGACGCTTTTAGGCAGAGGCGGATGGATATCTTCCATGATTTTCGGGTAATAAAGGAATCCCTCATTGTTACCAAAATGTTTAAAATGGAGTAATTCCTTTCGTATATTACGCGGCAAACTTTGGCTTTTATCCAATTGTGCTTCCTTTCAATTATTCAATATCAAAGAGAGTCGGTCAGACAATAACACCCGCCGCTTTTTGCTGATGAAACAGGTGAGGCGATAGGGTATTACTGATTGATCACGAGTGATAACAGTAGACAACGATTTCTGAAATAATTTGCAGCGAAGGAAACGAGGAGGGGCAAGTCAGATAATATTCAGCGATAATTTTTTATTATGAAAATTACGACCTGGGAATAAGCCAAGTGAAGAGTTCCATAATGAAATAGCCATGTCTTATCGATTATCACCAATAAAACAGGCCGTATTTGCAACGGCCATCATGGATGCGAGTTCATTTGAACGGATCAGCTGCCTTTCCACTGGCTGATCAATTCACCTGCGATATACAGCGCCGTAGGCCGAGTTACCGGCTCGGGCGGTGCGGGTTCGGGTTCATACTGTATCTGCAAGCTTTGATTCTGTTCATTGACACGGGTACGCTCCGTCACATTAAGCCGAACGGATAGCGTGCTGGTGTTGTCCGCATTATTGTCGATCGTAAAACTGATACCTTTGTTGCGGATACTCTCTCGTGTTAACAAATCCGGCTGATTCTGGCGTACCCAGAGCAACAGAGTGACAAAAAAGGTATCGGGATTGTCAGAGAAATTATTCAGCGTCAGCAGCAACTGATAACGGTATTCAAATGACAGGGACGGCTCCTGCAACGCGGCGATTTCCCCCTCCTGGACCCGAAACTGTAATGCATCCCCCAGCGCGGGTAATGCGGTGGTGAGTGCAAGTTTGAGGCTTTGTGGTTTTTGCATAATTAAGGTTCCTGGTGTGGCGGCGATCTCCATGCGCGATTGGCTAACGATGAGCATGGAGCCCAATAATGCGGCGTTATTCCCAGATATTGATACTTTCCTGGGAACTGGAAACGGCAATATCAGGCAGAGTAACTGCGGTGCCGTGCGGCAGAATCGGACCAAGGTCCGCAAGGCCTGGATTGGACAGCAAAACCGTTTCCACAACCCCTTGTGTCCGGCCGTAGTAGCGGTAGCAAAGCGCATCCAGGGTGTCGTCCTGATGGGCGTAAACGTTCATGTGACCCCTTTAGTTCAGATAAAAAAGAGTGAGAGAGACAGATAAACAATATCGGGTAAAACAGCGTATCTCTGGTTCATTATCCTCCAGAGGAACGGCCGTGGTCGCAATGCAGAAAAGATGTTGTACATATGGCACAACAACAGGCGGGATAACGGGAAATAATGTCTGGGTATTTATTATTTATACCCGTCATACTTCAAGTTGCTGGTGTGTTGACGGTGTTACTCTGCCCATTCCATAGGCCTCAGCCCTTCGGGGCCGCTGCAAGCAGCGTTCCAATCGGCTTACGCCAATTTGTCACTCACCCGAATCACTTACCTAAGTAAGTGATTCGGGATTTGTTTACTTGCCGCGTTACAAGGCTCAAATGAGCCTTGCCCTAAAGAGCCAACGTTTTGCGTTGTTCAAAACGCAAAACGTTTTGTCCTGCAACTCGAATTATTTTGGGTATAAATAGAAGTACCCCAATTCCACATTATGGTGCTAAAAAACATGACCAACGAATCGGCTTTAATTCAGCCGGAGTAATAATTGATACCAAAAAAATATACCGACTTTGGCCGGTCAGACCTTTTTATTAAATGGTCTGGATACAAAAAATTTTTGCTGCGTATTAGTCTGGCGAGTTAGCCACAGAGAAAGTCCATTAATTTGCACGTGCCTCTGGCTATCGGCCAGGGAATGTCACGGCGGTCATGATTATCCATTGAAATCCCTTACAACACTTGTTGTTCAAACCATGCTTTAAGCTGCTGTCCATCACTGCTGTTTTTCAGAAACTGTTGGTAATCACTCACCGGTAGTTCGCCGTGAGATAAGTCGGCAATCAACGACATAGCGATTTTCATTTCTTCAGGATCGCATTGTGATATCAATGACATATCGGCAATTAATCGAATCCTTGACAGGGTCAGCTCTCTGTTTTCAGTCTGTTCCACGGTACCTCTTCCATTGTGAGACTGTATTTATATACAGTACTTTATTCAGTAGTATTCGTCAACTCATAAGTGCAGGAATGGTGTGCTCATGATGCACTTTTCATCAACGGCGGATATCGCGTTATTCCTAGATTCATCAATCAGTTGGCCGTCAATCTTCACGCTGGCACCACGGACCAGTGCCTCCCGCTCCCAACGTGAGATCTCAATACCTTGCTGACGAAGGCGGGGGCGCAATGACGCCAGCCGATCGCGTTGGAAATAGGTTAGCCGTGCTGAAGGAACACGAGGAATATCGCGAAATGGGTAAGGGAACGCGCTGGGTGAAAACGCGCCCCCACAGTTATTGACAGAACTCCAAGGACGAGCAGGCTGATGCCTTTCGACGGCATCGCTGCTGGCCGAGCCTTTGGCCACAATTTTCCATTCATCCGGCCGGGTGGTGAAGACTCGCTCGCGGCCGCGTTGAGCGGAAAAAATACCGACGGTACGCACAATCGTTTCGTCGTAGGTGTTCAGCCGTTCGCTGGCAGCTCTGGCGACACGAACCGACTGGTGTTGCCGGGCGACGTTCGCACCGCCCTGTGCCTCGATGTACGCGGCAAAATCCCCGTGGTCTGCCGCGTTCCTCACCCTTTCGGCTTGTTCTCCCAGCGTATCCTGTAATGACAAGCTGCGAATGCGTCGGCATTCGCGGTACGCACCAATCGTGGGTAAGCCGATGAAATGAAATTGAGGAATACGCCAGAGCGAGGCCCAGGCAGAGGCTGAGGCAGCCATGTCTTTCAGCGGTTTACCGGTTTCGTGGTCTGATTCACCATCCAGTGCATAGCCATCAATATTTTTGGCGATGTATTTGGCCACATAGGCTGTCGCACCGCCCTTGTTGATATGTTTGCAGTCAAACTGGTGGCTGTGTGCCACGGTGCGGTGGCCGTCATTGGACTGGGCGTAGCGGCGTAGAATATCGACAATAGCCGGGCGCTGCGCACGGTCGCAGTACAGCATCATATGCCAGTGTGGCGTGCCGTCGTGATGGGGTTCTACGACCCGCAGGCCGTAGATTTGCAGTTTTCGGTCTTTGAGCGCAGTACGGATTTTCCCCCATAACCGCACCAGATAATGCTGGGTCATTTTGGGCGAAGGACAATCCGGCAGCCATCCTGTGTTAACCAACACCTGGTCATGACCGCGGGTGCGGGTGGGATGGTAGTGTCCGGGGGCGGTGAGCGTCACCAACATACCCATGTGATGATGTGCTGTAGCGTAACGCTCAATACCTGCCAGCATGGTCATCAGTTCCATGCGGCGAATATCCGGATTCGCGATACTGCCCATGACCTTATCGATCAAATCGACTCGATCACCATTACGGGTATTTTCCAGCTCACGGCTTTTCAGAAAATCCAGCGTTGCCAGACGGCGGTAGCGGATATCCAGCAGCGCCTGACGGCTGAGAAACGGGGAGGCGGCACGGCTGACTTCGCCGCTGGCAATCCACAGTGCTTCACGCCAGCGTGTCTGCTGGATTTTCAACTGGCGCTCCCACCAGCGAGGAGTGACCAGCCGCATTATACCCGCGCATATTTGCTCCAGCGTGAGCGTCCCGTTTTGGTGGCGCAGCCAGTAAGCCGGTTCCACGTTGAGAGACTGCGCCAGCGCCGCTAACTGACCATAGATGTGTGCTTGTGTTTCAGCACTGAATAAACTCGCCTGATTGTGGCGATCGCTATCCTGTAGATAGCGATCACAGTGGGCATGGTAAGCCTCATTCATGTGGGCGGCGATACGGTTGGCAAAGGCGCGCAGTACCTTGTCCGGCATATCCGGCAACTGGTGATACTGTTCGGCTTCGCTGATGAAATGTGACGAACCGGCGGTATTCATCTGGTAACGGGCGTTCACGGCGTCAATGCGGGGCCAGAGACGACGCTGAACCATCGATAACAGGTAGTTAAACGCCGCCCCGGTTCCCTGATGCTGCTTCAAATAATCGAAACGGCGACGGAAATGGTTAGCCAGAAAGTGTGGCAGCAAGGCCAGCCGATACAATACCGCCTGTCCGTGCTGCAAGGTATCCGCAGACAATGTGCTGGATTCGGGCAGAATGGCAGGACGGGGTGCATTCCACGGGTACGCCCAGCGGTTGTTGGCATGTTTCTCAGCGTTGTCAGTCGTCATAACCAGCCAGTTTTTATCTACTCGATGAAGGTTTGCCGGGTTGCCGACGGAAATAGCTGCCAATTAGCCTGGCTTGTCAGTCTGTAACCTGACGTTCACGACGGTGAGCGGTAGTGACGTTGCTTCTGTTCGCGAATTTCCTGACACGCCACACAGCACGTTACGCCGGGGATCGCCTGACGGCGGGCCTCGGGAATTGGCGCATCGCAGTCCTCACAGACATGGGCGGTGTGAGCGGCCGGGATTTTGCGAGCATGGGCGATTTGCGCATCCAGCAACATGGCTTGCTGCTCCTGGGAAATATCCATACTGTCTGCCATTAGTGTGCCTCCCAAATCTGATGGCGGATGTTTTCGGCTTCCTGTTGCAGCAGGGCCACCAGTTCCTGAGCGGACAACTGCTCCTGTCGGGCGTGTTGCGCCAACTGGTCCAGGTGGTCGCTATAGCGGTGAGCCAGGTCTGCTCGCCAGACGTCATTCGGGATATGCCGTTTGGCAAGGGACGGTTTTTCATGGTTGGATTGTGTGTTTTTCATACAATTTCCTGATGGTAAGCAGCAACAATGCGGACCTGCCTCATCGGCGGCCTGTGTGCTGGTGGTTGAGTTAACGGTGGGCGTCTTTTCGACGGTGCCTGTCGTTAACGAGAATAATGTTCGGGTCTGATACTGGTCAGAATGTCGGGTGCTCCGGCAAACAGGCTGCGTAACTCCTCGAAGGCGCGGTTAAGCGCTGTTGCCCACGGGCAGTCCGACTCGTCCATACGCCGTAAGGGGTGATCAAATTCCTGGGTCGTGAGTCCGGCATGGAAAAACAGTGTGCGGCGTTCGCTGAGGGTGAGGTGCCTAACCCGATGCAACAACGAGTCATGCTCCTGTTTTTCTGGTAATTCGAATGCGCTGCGTAGTTCATTCAGTGCGCTGACCATTCTTTCGCGCGCCATTTCATCCATCTCTTCCAGTTGATAGACGCACCAGCGGTGATGCAGTGCGGCATGAAAGCACAACGTGCGGCGATAACGCTCGGAGAGTCGCTGGTAAAAAATACATGTCTGTGTCCAGCGCGAATCCGCGAAGTGTTTTCCGATCAGCGCCCGCAAATTGGGTGGCAGAGTCTGCAGATGATCGGCGGTAAAGGCATAATGGGGCTTCATGATTACGCTCGCTTGCCATTGAGGCCGTCAGTTCTGGTCAGCGAGCGTAGAATATAGCTGTGATTCGAATTTCCGAATTTCGGATTAAAGTCACTGCAACCGTTCACAATACCTGAATGGCGATATCGCTCAGATAGCGAACAGGTCGCAATGAGGCCGGAAAACGAGGCTGTTAACGTGATGCTGCCCAATACCGCTTTTGCATTTGCAAAATCAGGCTGAAGCCTGGTGAGGGTAAACAGAAGCCACGGCTTCCTGGTATCGCGCGCAGTGCGCCATAGCGTGGATATTAGCGCTGTGGCTTGGGCTACATGACGCAAGCAGGTGAAAGAAGACGACGCCTGAATCGGTATAGCATGGGGCTGTCGAGTGACGGCCGAAAAGCCGCTTTCTGTACTGGCGGATAGACGCGCTGTGGTAGGATTTTCCTCAGAAACGTGCGTTAGAATTGAAATTTCGTCTGACATAAAGCAATATCTCCCCCAGGCCAGGGTGTTCTATGGTGTTACATGTGCTGTGTAGACACTATAAAACACGTAACGTGTATAAGTAAATACTCGTGAGGTGTTTTTGAATACAAATAGTAATGCCGTGTCTGCGGCCTTCGTACTTGAGCGCATTATGTCAAGCTACGGAGTAAAGACTCAGAAGGAACTGAGCGAGGTCACTGAGATACCTACCAATACAATCAGTAACTGGGTTCAGCGAGGGAATGTGCCGGGTAATATTATTTTGAAGTGTGCGCTTGATACCGGAGCCGATGCCGGATGGCTGGTCACCGGAGAGTTCGCAAATGCGAATGTCTTTACGCATAAATCGCCGCTGAAAGGCAAAGCGCTTTATGAGCAGATTCTGTCATCAGGCGGTAAGGCGGTACTGCGTCGAATGCTTGATGCCTATGGATTCAGTACACAAAAAGAGTTAGGGGATTTACTGGGTATTGCACCTGGGACGATCAGTACCTGGATTCGTCGTGATTTCTTCCCCGGTGATGTGGTGGTTACCTGCGCGTTGGATACGGGCGTGTCGTTGGCGTGGCTGGCAACCGGTAAAGGTTCCCCACAACAGAGTGACGCGCCTGTCAGCCGTCAGGACGACAGCGGCATCTGCCTGATCCCGCGTAATCTGCTGAAAACGGGAAAATTGCAGGATGCAGGAGAGTGGAAGGCGGACCCGCAGTTCATTCCTGCTGGGTTACATGCGCCTTTGCTGGTGGAAGGGAGTTCGTCTTCCTGGCTGGTGGATACCGGTATTACCAGTATCAGCAACGGTCGCTGGCTGCTGGATATTGATGGCAAGAGCGATATCTACGATGTGGCACTGCTGCCGGGGCGTAAAATGCAGGTTGAAGGCGGCAGTTCGCAGTTCCAGTGCGGGGTGGATGAAGTCACGCCGCGTGGTGTAGTGGTACTGACGTTAACCCCCAGCATCTGATCTTTACACACCCGGCGTGTCTAGGCTGCGCCGGGTGTCAGATAAGTCATCGTGTTTGCCCGTGTCGTCCGTTATCGATTATCGCCGTCTATCATCGGTTATACATGGCAACGCTAACCGCCGTGATTAGCGGTCACGGTACTCGTGAGCTGGTTTCCAGTCCCCGTTGCGAAAATCATCAATAGGAAAACAGCCGCCGTTACGGATTTGCTGTTCCTCCATCGCACCCAGACATTGTGGTTCATTGATATAGGTTCCCGCGACCAGACTCTCGCAGTTACCTCCCAGGTAACAAACAAAGATCACCAGTGCGAACATAGATTCCTCAACAGGTTGCCACGTCCTGTTGTGAGTGTAGATGAAAAAAACGTACCGGGAACGCCGCGAGCGACGGCCCGGTCAAAGATTATCCGATGGTGGAGACAAGATTGGCACCATCGCGAACCAGATCACGAGGCAGGTTGTTTTTCAGGCGTTGGCCGACGCGTTTGGTTAATCCCAGTGTGGTTTGCTGCCAGGTCAACAACACCTCGTCGTGGCTGACGGGCGAGGGCGGATAAATGTCTTTGCCGCGGAACCAGTCAACAACCTGCTCCGCGCTGAGCGCGTAGGTGTTTGGGCTAGCGGGGTTGCCCAGTGCCACAATAGCTTCATGCTGCCAGCGGTATCCTTTGGCAAAGCGTTCCGCCAGTTTGACGCCCATTCGGGAGAAGCGCATTTTGCCCAACATCGGTTGCAATGCCGCCGGAAATAACCAGATCTCATCGTCCCGTTGCCATAGCTGTAATTGTTGTTCTGACCATTGCAGGCCCAACTGCTGAGCGCTTTGGCGAATCAACTGTGCATCTTTGGGGTTTACGGGGGTAAACGGCAGTTTGCCGAGTTTGTAATTCGGCTCTGCCAGCGGCGGTACACCAGCGGTTTTGCGCAAGCGTGCTACAAAAAAGCCTTCGCTGTCGTAAATCTGCGGGAAAACGTGCAAAAAGCCCTCTTCGGTGAGGGCGCGATGTGCTTGCGGGAACAACCCCTCCAGCGATTCTGTCTCGCAGGCATTGGGGAACTGCTGCATCAGCCAGCGACAAACCTGCTGGTTCTCCTGATGATTCAGGGTACAGGTGGAGTAAATCAGTACGCCACCCGGCTTCAGGGCATGGAAGGCGCTGAGGATCAGTTCGCGCTGGGTCGCGGCGATATCGGTGATGCTCTCCAGCGACCAGTGGCTCATGGCCGCGGGATCTTTTCTGACGACGCCTTCCCCGGAGCAGGGCGCGTCCAGCAGGATGGCGTCAAACGTTTCCGGCAAGGCGTTGCCGAATACCCGGCCATCAAAATGCGTCAGGGCGGTATTGCTGACACCGCAGCGGTGCAGGTTAGCGTGCAATACCTTGACCCGGCTGGCGGAATATTCGTTGGCGACAATCAACCCCTGATTGTTGAGCCGGGCGGCGATCTGGGTGGTTTTGGAGCCGGGGGCGGCCGCCATGTCCAGCACCCGCGCCGGGGTGTCATTCGCCAGGAACAGCGCGCTGACCGGCAGCATTGAACTGGCTTCCTGAATGTAAAACAGCCCGGCCAGATGCTCCAGTGCATTGCCTAACCGTAGGGCTTCCTCATCGGCGTTCAACAGCCAGAAACCTTCATCGCACCAGGGCACCGCTTCCAGCTCCCAGCCGTAGGGGGCGACCAGCGCCAGAAAATCAGGCACGCTGATTTTTAAGGTGTTAACGCGGATGCTACGTCGCAGCGGTCGCTGGCAGGCGTCAATGAACGCGTCCATGCTCAGGTGCGCAGGCATAATAGCCTGCATGGCGGTCAGAAAGTCAGGGGTGAGAGACGCGGGAATAGGTTTGGCCACAGAAACGGTTCCGTTACAGCTACAATCAGGACGCGAATCTTACCATATCCCGGTCATCGGAAGGGATGACGACTCACCGGGATAAGCCGGTGAGTCGCAGAGATGGCGCTTATCGTTCCGGCAGCGCGGTTCCCCAGTCGCGCCAGCCACCTGGCTCTTCAACGTGCAGCAGGAAGTGCTTGCCTGCCTGCGCCATAGGGGCCAGCGGTGTGGCTGGTGGGGTGGCGAAGGCAATGCCGCCGCGAATAAATTGCTGGAAGGTGCCGCTCTTGAAAACGCCACCGGTCAGACCAAACTGTAGGTTGTAGCCGGAAGCCAGCCAAAATACCGAATTGTCGCGCACCAGATTCGCATGGCGTTTGCTGATGCGTAGCGCCACCGATACCCGGTCGGACAGGGAACCCAGCGACAGGCCGGTCACCGTGCCGACCTCAATCCCGCGGAACAACACCGGAGTGCCGATTTGCAGCGACCCGGCTTCGGCGGTATCCACGCTGATGTTCAGCCCATCCTGATAACGGGAGTCGGAAATGGTGGCTTTTTGTAGTTCAAAACTGCGGGTAAAGGCACCGCTGCCGGGTTCGACGTTGATATACGGCTGGATCAGGGTTTCCAGATGATTGACACCGGCAGCGGAGATCTCCGGCGTTACCATTGAGAAACGGGTGCCAGCGCGGGCAAAACTACGAACATATTCAGGATAGAGCACCGCCTGCACCAGTACTTGATCCCGCTGCTCCGCCAGCTTCAGCGATTCCAGTTGACCGATATCAATGCCGAGATAACGAATCGGCATTCCGGCGGAGAGTTTGCTGGCGTCGTAGGTCCGTAACGTAATACGGCTACCAATCGCTCGGGCGGCGGTTTCATTGCTGTATAACGGACGCTTGCCACCTTGTACGTCAGCGGCACCGTCTACATTGTCGAAGCTGATAGCCCCTTTCAGTGCCCGGCTAAGCGGTGATGCCTGTACCGTTAGCCCCGCGCCGTTTAGTTGTACCTTTGCACCGCCTTCCGCCCAGAAGACACTGTTGTCGGTCAATAGGTTGCGGTATTCCGGTCGGACATAAACATCGATTTCGAAGGTATCGGCTTTCGGACGAATGCGGGTGATTTCACCCACCTGAAACTTGCGGTACAGCACGACCGAGCCTTCCTGAATGTCCGGCAGGCTGTCGGTCAGTAGTGTCAGGGTGGTGGGGGGATTGGCACCCTGAATCCCGGCACCAGCCTTTTCCCGATCGCTGTAAAGTGGATAACGCGGCTGCGCCTCGCCGGTGCGTCCCGGCAACACCGTCACACCACCGCTCAACCACTCCTGGGCGCTGGCCCCCAGCACCTGAACACCGTCCAGCCCCATTTTGACGTTGACCCGGCTGCTGGCGATGAACTGGCTGTCTTTATGCAACAGATGGCGGTATTGATGGTCGATAACGGCGGTAAAACTGACGCCGTTATCGGTTAAGGCGCGTTGAACAATCCGGCCGATTTGCACGCCGTGCAGGATAACCGGCTGGCCACTGTCGATGCCGTAACTCTGGCTGGCGGTCAATTCAACGGTGAGTGCGCCGGGCTGCTGTAGCTGCTGTTGGGTGGTATCAGGCACCGTGAAATGTTGCCTTGGCTCGCCCTCACCGGGGATCAGCGTCAGCGTGGTGCCGCCCAGTAGACTAGGTACGTTGAGGTCGCTCAACGATAAGCGCGGTGCTGCCAGTTCGATGCGGGTCTTTTCCCGCATCAACGGTACGACTGACGGGTCGACAATCAGCTCTCCGGTGACGCGTTGATCCGCATCCAGCGCGATGCGTTGCAGCGTACCGACTTCCAGCCCCTGATAAAGCAGCGGCGTATGCCCCGCCCGCAGTTTATCGCCGGAAGGCAGATCCAGTGTTATCTGTACGCCGCGTTGGCTATGCGCCAGGTCTGGGTACAGGGTGTAGTTCTGGTCTGCGGCGGCCGCGTCCCCTTGCTCGGGGGAGTCGAACGCGATGGCACCGTTGACCAGTGTGGACAGGTTCTGCATTTCGACAGTCGCGCCGCTGAGGCTGACATCGGCTTTCAGGCCGGACACGTTCCAGAAGCGGCTGTCTTTTTTTACCAGCTCAGTAAACCGGCGGTCGATCAACACATCGATCATCACACCGTTGTGATCGGGGTTGATGCTGTAATCGTAGACTTTCCCTACCGGCATTTTACGAAAATAGACCAGCGAACCCGTGTTTAGCGAACCCAGATCGTCGGCACGCAGGTGTATCATTAATTCACCGCTGTTAACGCGGTATTTGGGCTGCGTGTCCTGAGCGGTGAAGTGACTGGCAGGGTCACCGCCGCCGGGTAACATACCGATGTAGTTACCACCAACCAATGCATCCAGCCCCGACACACCAGCCAGCGATGCTTTGGGGGTCACCAGCCAGAATTGGGTGCCGCTGCGCAATGCCTCTTTCATGTCATTACGAATGCTGGCGATGACCTGAATAGTGCGTAAATCGTCGCTGAGCTTAATATTGCGCACGGTGCCGATCTCGACGCCCTGATAGCGCACCGGCGTGCGGCCAGGAATGATGCCGTCTGCCGATACGAAATCGATGGTGACCGTCGCGCCTCGCTCCTGCTGGTTGGTGTAAAGCAGCCAGCAGGCGATCAGCAGGGCGATAAAAGGAAGCAACCAGAATGGCGACAGGCGCCGCCGGGCTTTGACGTTGGCTTCAGTTGGTGTCATCGGCGTTTGGTTCTGCATTATTACCCTACAATGATTAATCGTTATCCCACATCAGTCGGCTATCCAGCCACTCGACGGACAATAGAGTCAGAATAACGGCGGCACCAAAATAAAACGCCGCCGGTCCCATGGTAAAAGCAAGCAATTGGTCGCGGTTAACCAGCGACATGGTCAAGGCGATCACGAACAGATCAAGCATTGACCAGCGCCCGATCCAGGTCATAAGGCGCAGCAGCCGCATACGCGCCATCAGACTGTGTTGGACCCGAAAGTGAATACTCAGCAGCAGGGTCGAGGTAATAATCACCTTGCTGAACGGCACCAGAATACTGGCGATAAAAACCACCAGTGCCACGGGAACGTTCCCGGCAGCCAGCGACATAATTCCTGAAAAAATGGTGTCTTCCCGACGAACGCCGTTGACGTAAATCACCGATATCGGCAGCAGATTGGCGGGAAACAGCAGGATCACCGAGGTAATCAGCGCAGCCCAGGATTTCTGCAGACTATAAGGACGGCGTGGTGTCAGCGGAATATGACAGCGGCGGCAGCGGCCGCGATGGTCCGGCGCAGCGGTGAAATAGCAGGAGAGGCAGACCAGCGCCTGTGGTGAGGCTGACGCCGTGCGTTGTGGATAGAAGCGTTGCCAGAGTTGTTCGGGATTAAGATGAATCAGGGTCAACAAACTGAGCGCCATCAGCGCCAGAAACGCCAGCAGCCCGTTGCCGGGCAGCACCTCGGAGAACTCGCGCACCTTAATCGAAGCGACCGCCAGACCGACCAGATACACATCCAGCATCACCCACGCTTTCAAACGTTCAAACAACAACAGCACCGGGCGCAGGTTCATGCCGACCCGCGGGGCGAAAAACAGGTACAGCAGGGCGAATACCAACGTCACCGGCGCGCCGATGATACAAAACGCCACCATACTGGCGGTGACCGGGTGCCCCTGACGAGTCATCTGCCAGATACCTTCCAACAGGCTGGCGTTAATCGACACGCCGAGCAACCGGATATTAATCAGCGGTTCTGTATAGGCGAAGGGCATCAGTACCAGCATGGCGAGCGCCATCGCCGCCAGTCGGACAATCGGCCAGTCACGGCCGCTGGCGATATGCGCCGCGCAGCGTGGGCAGTGGCCGTGCTGATGGCGCTTGAGCCGGGGCAGCGTGAACAATAGGTCGCATTGCGGACAACGTTGAAGACGCCGCGGCGCAGCAGGCGGCGAGTCAGCCGACCCGACGGACGGGGCGGCGTTATAAATTTTCATATTTCCTGCGGGCAGGTTAACAGGACAGGTATTATCATAGTGTAACTGAATGATGAACGACACAAAATCACTGCTACTCTTGTCAGTTGAAGTAGTGATGGCGTCGCCAGGTGGTAGCCCGTATGGCAACGACAGGGTGCCTGACAAACGGTATACATCCTGTTCGGTGATGGTGCCGTGCGGTGACAGTTGGGCTAACACGAGAAATCCTGTAGCATCCTGATCCGAAACTTTATCTATGTGCTGCGGGCGTCAGCCGTCAGGCGGTCCGTAAAGACAATGTGTGCCTATTGCAAGCGATGAAAAAAGAACAATTCTATGATGAGCTGGTGCGTGATCTGACGGCGTTGATTGCCGATGAAGATCGCTTCATCACGATATTATCAAACAGCAGTGCGTTACTGTTTGAACGACTGGATGGTGTGAACTGGGCTGGCTTTTACCTGCTGAACGGTGAGACGTTGTTTCTCGGGCCGTTTCAGGGGCGTCCGGCTTGTGTACGTATTCCGGCTGGAAAAGGGGTCTGTGGTCGGGCGGTTGCGGAAAACCGCGTGCAGCGGGTTGGCGATGTGCATGAATTCCCCGGTCATATCGCCTGTGACGCCGCCAGCAATGCCGAAATTGTGTTACCGCTGACGGTTGACGGGCAGTTGATTGGCGTACTGGATATCGACAGTACTATTCATCACCGTTTTGATGATGTGGACGAAGACGGGCTGAATGCTGTGGCGGCGGCATTATGCCGTCAGTTGTCACAGAGTGACGTACTGGCTTTCATCAATTCTCTTACGTTGCGACAAGGATAACGTAGCAATTGCCGATGGCGTCATTATAATGACGCCTGTTCATGCCTGCGCTGGTTGGCAAACCCGTTGTAATCAGGAAATTTCATGGAAAATCAACCTAAGTTGAACAGTAGTAAAGAAGTGATCGCCTATCTGGCAGAGCGTTTTCCGCTCTGTTTCACCCTTGAAGGCGAAGCGCGTCCGTTAAAGATTGGTATTTTTCAGGATCTGGTCGAACGCGTGTCCGAATCTGAACACGTCAGCAAGACGCAGTTGCGCTCTGCACTCCGTCTTTATACGTCGAGCTGGCGCTATCTGTATGGCGTCAAACTGGGTGCCCAACGCGTCGATCTCGATGGCAATGCGTGCGGTGAGCTTGAGCAGCAGCATGTAGAACATGCGCGCAAGCAACTGGAAGAGGCCAAAGCCCGTGTTCAGGCCCAACGGGCCGAGCAGCAGGCGAAGAAGCGTGAGTCTGGCGAAGCCGAACCGTCCCGTCCGCGTCCGGCTGGCAGCAGAAATGCGCCACGTCGTGAGCGAGATGCCGCTGGTGCTGCGCCGCGCAAACCGCGTTCTCCTTCTTCCCGTTCTGCACAGTCTGTTTCCTCGTCATCCGAAAAATCCCAACCCCGTCAGCCTAAAGCAGCCCGAGTGGTGCAACCAGAACGGCAGGCGGTGACGGATATTTCCAGCCTGCAAATTGGCCAGGAAATCAAAGTCAGGGCTGGCAAAAACGCCATGGATGCTACTGTGCTTGAGATCGCCAAAGATGGAGTCAGAGTACAGCTGGCTTCCGGTCTGGCGATGATCGTACGCGCAGAACATTTGCAGTTCTGATACGGAGGCCAACCAGGGCATGAACAAATTTGTCAAAGTAGTGGCGTTAACCTGGCTTTTGCTGTCTGGATGCAGTTTTGCCAGTGAGAATATCACCCGCGCGGATCAAATCCCTCAATTGCAGCCGGAAGCGCAACACGCCACCGTTAGCGAACGGGTTGCGTCGCGTTTCCTGCGTTCCCACTATCGCCAGTTCATGTTGGACGCGCAGTTTTCCGGTAAGATTTTTGACCGTTACCTCAACATGCTGGATTACAGCCATAACGTGTTGCTGGCTTCTGATGTGGCGCAGTTTTCCGGTCAGAAGGGCGAGTTGGGCGACGACCTGAAAAACGGCAAGCTCAGCCTGCCATACGCCATGTACAATCTGGCGCAGAAACGTCGTTTTGAACGTTACCAGTATGCGCTGACGCTGCTGGAAAAACCGATCAATCTGAACGGCAATGATGTTATCGATCTGGATCGTGCCAAGGCTCCCTGGCCGCAAAACGCGGATGAACTGAACGCATTGTGGAATGCCAAGGTTAAATATGATTGGTTGAGCCTGAAACTGACTGGCAAGACCGATACAGAAATCAAGGAAACACTCACCAAACGTTATCAGTTTGCGATTCGCCGTCTGGTACAGACCAACAGCGAAGACGTGTTTCAGTTGATCATGAACGCCTTTGCGCGGGAAATTGATCCACACACCAGTTATCTGTCACCGCGTAATACCGAGCAGTTCAATACCGAGATGAGCCTGTCGCTGGAAGGCATCGGCGCGGTATTGCAGATGGATGAAGATTACACGGTGATCAACTCCATGGTGCCGGGTGGCCCCGCGGCTAAAAGTAAACGCATCAGCGTTGGCGATCGTATCGTTGGTGTCGGCCAGGCGGGTAAGCCAATGGTGGATGTGATCGGCTGGCGTCTGGATGACGTAGTGGCGTTAATCAAAGGGCCGAAAGGCAGCAAGGTGCGTCTGGAAGTACTGCCAGCAGGCAAAGGCACCAAAACGCAAACCATTACCCTGACCCGTGAACGTATCCGTCTGGAAGATCGTGCGGTGAAAATGTCCATCAAGGACGCGGGTAAAGACAAGGTTGGTGTACTGGATATCCCCGGATTCTACGTCGGGTTGACGGATGATGTGAAAGTGCAGTTGCAGAAGCTTGAGAAAGAGCATGTCAGCAGCATCATCATCGACCTGCGTGGCAACGGCGGTGGCGCACTGACAGAAGCCGTCGGGCTGTCTGGGCTGTTCATTCCTACCGGCCCGGTGGTGCAGGTACGTGATAATAACGGCAAAGTGCGTGAAGACAGCGACACTGATGACACCATCTATTACAAAGGCCCACTGGTAGTGCTGGTCGATCGCTTCAGTGCTTCGGCATCGGAAATTTTCGCAGCGGCGATGCAGGATTACGGCCGTGCGCTGATTGTCGGCGAACCGACCTTCGGTAAAGGGACGGTGCAACAATATCGTTCTCTTAACCGTATTTACGATCAGATGCTGCGTCCGGAATGGCCAGCACTGGGTTCGGTGCAATACACCATCCAGAAGTTCTATCGTATCAATGGCGGCAGTACCCAGCGTAAAGGGGTTACGCCGGATATCGTGATGCCGACTGGCAATGAGATGGTGGATACCGGTGAGAAGTTTGAAGACAACGCCTTGCCGTGGGACAGCATCAAACCAGCCAGTTATACGGTGATAGGCGACATGAAGCCGTTGTTGCCGGGGCTTATCGAGCAGCATAACGCCCGTATCGCCAAGGATCCGGAGTTCCAGTACATCCAGCAGGATGTGGCTCGCTACCAGGAACTGAAAGAGAAGCGCAACCATGTGTCGTTGAATCTGGCTCAGCGCCAGAAAGAAAACAACGAAGACGAGGCGACGCGTCTGCAACGCATCAACGATCGGCTGAAACGTCAGGGTAAACCGCCGTTGAAAACGCTGGATGACTTGCCGAAGGATTATCAGGATCCGGACGCTTACCTGAACGAAACCGTCCAGATTGCGGAAGACCTGTCTAAGCAAGAATCAAAACCGCAGTAAAGGCGAGTCAGAGCCATAAAGAAAAAGCCCGGTGAGAAAGCCGGGCTTTTTACATCAGGATTAGTCAGTTTCTCCAGTGTAAGCGCTTCAACCCAGCCAGGCACCATCGTTTCGTCAGTCCCCATAGCCTGACAGGCTTCATTCACCGCATGACCCTGTTCAATACCTTGCGCGGCCGCTTTTTATTTACAGGTCACGCCCTGACGCAGGATCTCGATCAACTCTCGCAGGCCCGGCGGAACCTGACGGTGGCCGGGATAATAGATGTGGAATGCCGGTTCTATCGGTGCCCAATCCGGTAGCACTACTTGCAATTCGCCGCACCGCAAGTGTTCGCGGACACGATCTTCCAGGCAGTACATGATGCCTCCGCTGGCAACCGCAATGTCGATACCCAATGTCGTCTCGTTCACGCAGAGCTGGCCCGGCACGTCAATAGATCGGTGTTCGCCATCCTTCTCGAAGTCCCATCGGTAGATGACCCCTTGGCCGGTACGGATCTGGATGCAGTTGTGTACCTTCAGGTCTTCGGGGACGAGCAGCGGTGCGCTGCGATGAAGGTAGCGCGGTGACGCTACAGCGACCCACTTGAGCGGCGAGCCGATCCTGACCGCAACGCAGTCTTCCGGCACCGTACCGCCGAAACGGATACCGGCATCGAAGCCTGCGGCCACGATATCGATCATATGGTCATCTACCGCGACCTCGACTTCGACGTCGGGATAGCTATGCAGAAACTTCGGCAAATGTGTGGCCAGCAAAAGTCGGGCGCTGTCTTGCAGCGCGTTCAACCGCAGCCTGCCCACTGGTCGGTCGCGATGGCGATTCACGTCCGCTAAGGCTCCACCAATTTCAAGGAAGCCGATTTCTAATCGTTTCGCCAGGTTGTCGCCTGCCTCGGTTGGCGACACCGTGCGACTGGTACGGTTGAGCAGGCGCACGCCCAACCGGGCCTCCAGGTTGCGTATGGCATGGCTCAGTGCCGAGGTGGTGATACCCAGTTCGACAGCGGCTTGGGTGAAGCTGCGCAAGCGGTGGACGACCAGGAAAGCATTCAGGTCGGCTAAGTCGGCTCTCGATAAGCGCGCGGTGGGGCGAACACTCATGGCAAATACCCATCGATGAATTCAATTTCACAGACCATTGAATATAGTTCAATTGTTTGTCGGTTATGTGGGGTTATTATACAAAAAATATCAACAGTAAGGTGATTCTTAGCCCGTGTTTCACGTTGCCTTGTTTGTCCTCTACCTCTATGTGGTGTGCCGCTTCGTGTTCCCGCTCCCCTGGTGTACGCGATGCCGCGTGTTGCTGGCCGCCGTGCTGCTGCTGGCGTCCAAGTATCATTTGATCCAGCAATGGGTCTTCGGGACGATGTTTTCCCCAGAGATACCGCGCGCATTGGTGGTGCTGTTTGGTGGGCTGTTCTGTGTCTTCGTACTGCTATTTTTCCTCACGGCAATACTCGACGTGCTGCTGGGAGTGGCCTGGCTGGTGCGTCGTGGTAGGGGCGTTGATGAGCAATTCTGCACGCGGGCACGCTATATCATGGGGGCCGTGGCTCTTGTTCTCTCCGTCATCGGAGTGCATCAGGCCACGCAAGTGCCGGAGGTGCGACGCATCGAGCTGACATTGCACGATCTGCCCCCGACTCTGGATGGATTTAGCCTGGTGCAACTCACCGACCTGCACATTAGCCGACTGCTGAACGGCTCGTGGGCACGGCAGGTGGTCGAGCGCACTAATGCCCTGAACCCCGATCTGATTGTCGTCACCGGCGACCTGATCGACGGCACGATATCGGCCCGGTGCGACGATGTGAAACCACTGGGGGAGCTACGCGCCAAACATGGCGTCGTAACGATCCTGGGCAACCATGAGTACTACTTCAACGCCGATCAGTGGACGGACGTGTTAGAGCAATTGGGTATGCGCGTGCTGGTTAATGAGCATCTGCGCATATCGGTAGATGGCGTAGGGCTTGTTGTGGCGGGTCTGGCTGACCTGGCCGCCCTTGAATACGGGAAGCCAGGTCCCGATGCTGCACACGCCTTGCAAGACGTGCCTCATTACGCTGCAACGGTATTGCTGACCCACCGTCCGGTGGACACCGCGATGCACGCGCAGTCTGGCATCGATCTTCAACTGGCGGGACACACCCATGGCGGAATGATTCGGGGCTTCGATACTCTGATGGTCGCGCCGCTCAATGATGGCTTCGCCTCTGGCTACTACTCCGTTGGTGACATGCACCTGTATGTCAGCAATGGCACGGGGCTCTGGAATGGATTCCCGATCCGTCTCGGCGTACCCGCCGAGATCACGGAAATCACACTCAGGTCGCTCGAGCGCTAACATTTCATTTTGGGAGAGAAAAACGATGCATCCAGCAATTCGTAAAAACGGCGTTGCAGTCATTACAGGGGGGGCAATGGGCATTGGCTACGCCATCGCCCATCGACTCGCCCAGGAAGGTATGCAGCTTGTGCTGCTGGACAGGAATGCAACGGCCCTGATGGCAGCGACTGACCGCCTGCAGGCGACTTTCCCGACGCTGATACAACGTAGCGTGGTTGGGGACGTGACCGACCACGCTACCATCGAGCAGGTGTATCAGGAAGCGGTCGAGCTCGGCGAGATTGCACTGTTGGTCAACAACGCGGCGATCATCAAAGGCGCAGGTCCCTGGGAGAACGCTGAGCAATGGCACAGGATCATGGATATCAACTTCTGGGCCATCTTGGCACTACAGCAGCGCTTCGTGCCCACCCTGATCGAGCAGACTTCGGCCAGTGCCATTGTCAATCTGGGTTCCAAGGAGGGCATCACCACGCCACCGGGTAATGCGGCCTACAGCGTGTCCAAAGCAGCCGTGCGTGTTCTAACGGAACAACTCGCACATGAACTGTGTGAACGTGTGCAAGATCGCGTGACGGCACACCTACTGATTCCGGGATGGACGTTCACTCCGATGAACTTCCCCGATGTATCGGCGGATGCCCCTCAGCCGACGGGGACGTGGAGCGCCGATCAGGTCGTGGATCGGATGGTCGAGAGCTTGAGTGCCGGTGACTTCTACATATTCTGCCAGGACAACGACGTTACCCGTGAAATGGATCAGCGTCGAATGCAATGGTCGGCTGATGACATGATCCAGAACCGGCCAGCGTTGTCGCGCTGGCATCCCGACTGGCGCGAGAAGTTTGCTGAGTTCATGAAGGGAGCGTGACGGCTCGAACTATGAACCTGGATGTGAACGCCACGCGCCTGACCATCAACGGTGGATATTCCACTTGTGTAACTCGCCCAAGCGCACCCGTTATCGCTATGTCATGGGCATCAAGTCTATGTAGATACGCTGTGTTCGGATGATACGTTGCACTCGCGCAGAGGCAAGTACAGCACATCGTCTGGCACATCCCCAATCAATCAGAAATTTCAAGCAGGAGAAGAACAATGACCAAGCCACTTGCACTCATCACCGGCGGCTCAGCAGGAATTGGTCTGGAGATCGCACGCCTTCTGGCAAAGGACGGTAACGACCTCATCATCTCGGGGCGAGAAAAACGCGTCCTCCAAGCGGCAGAGGAACTGCGCAAGTTTGGCGTCGAGGTGCTTCCGGTCCAATCCGATTTATCCACCGAGGCAGGTAATGCCAGTGTTCTCGACGCACTGGTATCTACGGGGCGGCCTTTGGGGATCGCCGTTCTCAATGCCGGTATCGCCATTGGCGGAGCGTTCATCGACATTCCCCTGGAACGGCATCTACAGCTCATTGCCTTGAACGTCACCTCACCAGTGCGGCTGGCCCATGCGGTGATCCCTGGCATGGTGGCAAACGGTGGCGGTAAACTCCTGTTGGTCAGTTCCCTGTCTGCCACCACGCCCACGCCTTACGAGAGCGTATACGGCCCATCCAAGGCATTCCTGTCATCGTTCGGACATAGCATTCGCGAGGAGTTGTCGGGCACTGGCGTACAGGTAACGATCCTTCATCCGGGTGCGACGGCGACCAACTTCCACGCCCGTGCTGGCATGGGCAATACCGGCTTCGGCGACAACAGTTGGAAGAACGATCCGGCCCTGGTGGCGCGACAAGGTTATGACGCCCTTATGCGCGGAGAAACCAGTTTGATCGGTGGTGATGAAACCACCCAGGAAGCAGGTCGCGAGCACAAACGTCTGTCGGAAGAGGAAAAGGCTCAGCGACACGCCAAGATGGCGCGCCCGAGATGTTGAGCATGGAACCTAGAGGTTTATGCCAATAGGCGGCATCCATTGGCTTCATCGCCCCTGACGAGACAGTGCACAATTTTCGTAAAACAGCACATCACTACATGGGGGATGTCGGGGATTCAGGAAGGGTGGCACAATCAAGGCCGTGCCCTCGGGGGGGAACACCGGGTGAGGTAGGTAAACGGTTCCCGCGATAATCGCAGGAACCGGAGGGTTATTACCAGCCGACACCCAGACCCAGTGAGTACAGGGTATCGTTGACGTTGCCCTGAACACTTTCGGTACGGTTGCGGGATACCTTCATACTGACGGATGACCAGTCGGTGACTTTGAAGCGCAGACCGGCACCGGCTTTGAGGTAGAGCGGGGTAGTGCTGTCAAACGACCGGCCCACTTCGCCATCGGTGAATACTTCGGTACGCTTGCCGAACAGGAAGCGATCGTAGTTCCACTTCAGGCCACCGGAGTAGAAATTGTCTTCGCTGTTGTCCTGATAAATAAAGGTCTGGGAGTTCACCAGCGTGGTGACGGAGAAGGAGCCCAAATCGTTATCCCAGAACTGATAACCCGGACCAGTACCAGCGGAGCGGTTGATCTTGATGTTTTCCACCCAGTCGCGTTTGTATTCATAACGACCCTGCCAGAACCAGTGTTCGTCGATGAATTTATCCAGCGCGTACTCGCCGTCGGCGTTTTTGGTGCTTTCCACATTGTCTTCTTTAGTCATGTGGTAGCTGGCATCCAGGTTATGACGCCAGGTGCCGTGACGCAGGCGAGTGTTCAATGTGACATCGCGGTTGTCAGTTTCGGTAGAGCTTTTCTTGTGGGCCAGGCTGACATCAATGTTGCCTTTCCAGGAGAAATCTTCCACCCAACGGTGTGGCACCACCATCGAGTTGATGTCAGTCAGCGGCAGGGTTTCCTGACCGGCGCTAATTTGCTGACCATCTACGCTCGCCGGTTGGGCCACGATGGCACGTGAACTGTCGGACGCTTTGATGGAGGGGTAGAGCACGCCTTTCTCGTAGCGTTGTCCTTGAATCACCATCCCGTGGTCGGTCTGGAAGGTTTTAACTTTGTCCCAGGTGACCGATACGGTGTCGGCATAGTCGGTTTTGATGAATAATTTACCGCTGTCCAGCAGCGTAATCTGGCCGCTGATCTTGTCACCGTTGGTTAACCAGACGGTGTCCGCATAGCTGGTGGAAATGCCAGCGGCGCTGAGGGCGATAAACAGACTCAGCGACGAAAGTGCGTGTTTGGAATGTGTCATGATGTCAGATAAAACAGTGGGTGACTAAAAGTGAAAGACGCCGTTCAGACGGCCTGCCAATGCATCGATATACCGGTTTTTCCCGGCGAGGCAAACATTAACAGGAATCGCGCTGCGTCTCTAGGTATAAGTGTCCCATAATTAGAATGGAAATTGTTATAAACCGTGTGATTAATGATTTACGGCTATAACGGTGATGACGATCACATCACCGCGATAGCCGTTATCATCAGACCGTGCTGCGGGAGGGTTGGAAACGGCGGCTCAGGAAGCGCTCGGTCAATGCCTGTTTCATGCGGATGACCACCTGTTCCTGAAATATTACGCACAGTGCAACGGTGGTCAGCAGGAATACGCCATAGCCGGTCATGGACAGCTCGACCCTTCCGGCTGCGTTGATGCAGGCGGCCCAGTCGCTGAAGCACTGCAATGGGTCGCCGCGTAGCAGCTGTTCCAGCGTGCGGAACAGGTTGAACAACGGTACATGCAAGGCGAAGATCGACAGCGAGGCAGCCCCCAGCCGGGTGGCCCAGATTTTTAGCGTGTCGCTGTCCGGCTCGCGGAAATGGGCGCACAGGCACACCAGCGCAACCTGTGCCGGTAACAGCAGACCGTTATGCAGCAGGAAATACCAGTAGTGGTCGCCATGGGTAAACAGCCAGGTGGCGACGATAAAACTCAGGCTGATAAAGACAACCAGCGCTTTACGTTGCAGGCCACTCAGTGTCGGCAGCGTGCCGTCGCGATATTGGCGGAAAATAGCATAACCCAGTACCCCAGCCAGAAATTCCGGCAGACGTAGCAAAGGGCTGCGTTGTAACAGACCGGTGTAAGGCGCGCCGTATAATTGATTCCAGACAACCCATACCGGCGGCAGCAGGTACAACACAAATATCGCTATCAGCCACAGGCGGGGGTAACGGCTACCTAACAGCCGCGGTGCCAGCAGCGGGAACAGTAAATAGAAGAAGAACAGCGTCGAAACCGACCACAACGGCGCGTTGAACGTCAGAAAATAAGGGTTCCAGGCCTGTAACATCAGTAATTGCAGCAGGCCGTTAAAAGCCAGTTGAGCATTGTCCATGTAATGGCGCAGTGTCTCTGGTGCGACGCTGGGGTCGTTGCTGTCGTAAATCACGAAGCGGGCGCTGGCGACCTGGCCTTCTGGTGGAATCGCCAGCCAGTGCATCAGGCTGACCACCACGATGGATGACACCAGCCCGATGATATGGATCGGGTAGAGGTTAAAAAACCGTTTGGCCCAAAAATGGCGAGCCGGTTCCCGCAACTGACCGTCACGCAGATAAACATGCGTCAGCAGGAAGCCGGATAACACAAAGAACGTGCTGGTGGCGAAAAAACCCATGCTGGTCAGTTCGCTCATAAAGAGGATCTTTTCACGCTGTGGATAAAGATGCACGGTGTGGTAAACCATGACATAACATCCAAGCAGAAACCGGAGCCATTCCAGTCCAATAAATCGTTCTCTGACTTTCATTCTCTTTTTCCTTCGGTAAGCCTGGCGAAAGCGCAATGAAACGCCGAACAAGGTGAGTCTAGGAAAGGAATATGGGGAAATATCTAGGAAAATGGCGATAAAGTACTAAAAACCATGTTCAAGTGTTACTTTATCATTTCTGATGCAAACTAATGTATAGAAGTGTAGGTGAGCGTGTTTTACTGTAATTTTTGACATGAAAAAGCCGGGGCTGCGATACCGTCGGGGGTATCTGGCTGGCGGCGTCCGGCCGCCATCAGTTAAAAAATCTTCTCCTGTACCACCCAGACAGCGGCTTCTACACGGGAGCGCAACTTCATTTTTTTCAGCAGATGTTTGACGTGCACTTTTACCGTGCTTTCGGTAATCGTTAGCTTGCGGGCGATGACCTTGTTGGGCAAACCCTGGGCGATTAGCTTCAGGATATCCTTTTCACGTGGGGTCAGTTGCTGGATATCTCGTGTGTCGCTGCTGCGTGTGTCCCGCAGGCTGGCTGCCAGCACTGGCGTTAGGGCATCGCTGAGTACCATTTTCCCGGCGGCGGCCTGATGCAGCGCTACCAGCAAGTCTTCTGGTTCCATGTCCTTGAGCAGGTAACCATCGGCACCGTTTTTAAATGCGCTGATGACATCTTCTTCGTGGTTGGAAACCGTAAACACCACGACTCGCCCAGATAATGGCGTTTCGCGCAAGCGGGCCAGCGTTTCCAACCCGTTCATGCCAGGCATGTTCAGGTCCAGTAAAATCAGGTCCGGATCCAACTGTTCTGCCAGGGTAACGCCTTGCTCGCCGTGGCTGGCTTCAGCCACCACACACAGGTCGGGAGCCATACTGAGCAGTTGCTTGACGCCGTTGCGCAGCATCGGATGGTCATCAATTAACAGCACGGTGGCGGCATCGTTAGTCATAGCGTTCCTCTGGTAAATGGTCTTCTTCTGATAATACGGCGGGCTGACGGTAGTCTGCCAGAAAACTCACGCAGACTTCTGTGCCGCCGGACGCAAGGCGTTGAATAGTGCAGTCACCGTGCAAGCTTCGGGCGCGATCACGCATGATGATCAGCCCGTAATGATTAGCGCGGCCAATGTCATCACGGATGCCGATGCCGTTATCGCGCACGCGCAGCGCAATGTGCCGCTGTTGCTGACGCAGGGTGATGCTAACGGCGGTAGCCTGCGCATGTTTGTAAATATTGCTCAACGCTTCACGCACAATCTGTAGCACGTGAATGCCCTGATGCGCGGACACGGCCTGTAGCGGCAACTGGTAGTCTAGTACGATATCGTAACCAAGGCGCTGGCTGAATTCGTCCGTCGTGGCCCGCAACGCCGCCAGCAGGCCGGATTCCGACAGTTTAAGCCGGAAGGTTGTCAGCAATTCGCGTAACTGCCGGTAAGCGGTATTGGTTTCATCGCGCATCGCATTCAGTTGTTGTTGTATCTCCGGCGTCAGTGACGTGTGCTGCATTTGCAGGCAACTGATCTGAATCTTCAAACAGGAGAGTGATTGCGCGATAGAGTCATGCAGTTCCCGTGCGATAGTGGCGCGCTCTTCCATCAGCATCAATTGCTGCTGATGGCTGGATTGCCGCTCCAGCGCCAACGTGCTGGTCAGTTGCTCCAGCAAGGTATTAAGCAATTGGTGCTGGTCGGGTGTCAGGTGTTGGTGGTCAGGCAGGCGCGCCAGCACCACACCATAATGGCCGAGCTTATCATGCAGATCCCAACTGACGGGGTTGCCTTCAGCGGGTTCATGGTGCGGAGCAAGACGTTCGCAGCGTTGGCAGTGACTATCCGGGCAGGCATCGGGGTCGGGAATATGCGTCAGATTAGCGGGGGTCACATGTGCCTGGTGATTGTCTTCATAGAGCTGCAACCGGATATCGGACAGCGGCATCAGCGCGCTCAGCTCGTCCAGCACCGGCAACAGTCGGCTGCATAGCGGGGCGTTGGTATGCAGCCGACGACTGACGCGGTAAAGAAACGCCAGGGTATCGTTTTTCTGTTGCAGGTCAGCGGTTTTTTCCGCCACCCGCTGTTCCAGATCGCGGTACATCGCCGACAGTTCATCCGACATATTGTTCAGCGCCTGCGCCAGCGTGCTCATTTCATCCTGACCGCGCAGCGTCACCCGCTGATGGAATTCACCCTGACCGATGCCCTGCGCCATCGATACCAGCTTACGCCAGGGGGTGAGCAGGCGGTGGCGCAAATAGAAAAAGGTGATCAGCAATAGCGACAGCATGATGCCGATAAAAACGCGCTGCACCAGCGTCACCAGCCGCAGGTGCGCCTCGGTTTTCTGGTCGATGGCCAGCACCAGTGCATCAAGATGGTGGACAAAATCGGCCACCGTAGCGGCAGCATCGGCCGGGTGTTCGGCCTGGCGCAGGCGAGGTTTAAGCTGTTCCGCCCAGTAATGTTGCAAGGTGCTGAATTGTTCGCTCAGCCCCTCACGCACGACCGCCTGACGCAGGTCATCGTCGTTTTCATCCTGTTCCAGTTCCTGCAAGTAGCGTTCACTGCTGGTGTTAAGTGGCACCATCGACAGCAGCCGGTAGCTCTGCATCCGCAGCGAACCGGCGGTATTGATGGCGTGCGCATTACCCTGAATGCTCTGCGACATCCAACTGGAAACCACCATGCCTGCGATCCCCAACAGACCTTGCAGTAACATCAGCAACGCAACCAGATTGACCAACGAGAGTGGAAGTCGAAAGCCTCTGAACATCGGGAAACCACCTGTGACGAAAATGGAAACGCGGTTGTGTGATAAACTATACTGCGGGAATGATGCTGCTACACCGTAGGCATGGTGCTACGCTTTGATACGTTAGACAAAAAAGCCAACCCTGCCGACTGTCGTCAGAACAGCCGTATCCATCACAAGGTCATTTTTTCTTATTTTCAGGGGTAACCCCATACTCCTAAAGAAGTACCTCTCAATTTCCATAAGAGGAAGGCGGTGAGTACAGTGATAAAATAAATGACGATAACAGTATGAAACTATGGCATTAACTTGTCATCAGCACTTACCCATTTGGGAGAGGGCGCAAAATGGACGCGTTTTTTTACCCAACAAGCCGTTGATGTATATCAATTTTACTTCGGGCATACCTTCTAATGTGTCGCGTAGTGATAGGGGTATTTTTACTGACCGAGGCTTGTTATGACGCAGTCAACCATTACGCCAGGCGCTTCACGGCAGACTGTTATCCGGGAATGGCGCCCGGAGGATGTTCAGTTCTGGCACACACAGGGGCGCGGTATTGCACAACGCAACCTGTGGATTTCCATTCCTTGTTTGTTGCTGGCTTTCTGTGTCTGGATGTTGTTCAGCACAGTGGCTGTCAACCTGAACAAGGTAGGGTTTCATTTCACCACCGACCAGCTGTTTATGCTGACCGCCTTGCCGTCGGTATCCGGCGCGCTGCTGCGGGTGCCGTATTCCTTCATCATTCCGCTGGTAGGCGGACGCCGCTGGACCACCTTCAGCACGCTGATTCTGATTATTCCATGCGTGTGGTTGGGGGTGGTGGTGCAAGACTCGCAGACGCCCTACAGCGTATTTATCCTTATCTCGCTGTTATGCGGATTTGCCGGGGCTAATTTTGCTTCCAGTATGGCGAATATCAGCTTCTTTTTTCCGAAAGCGCAGCAGGGCAGTGCGTTGGGCCTGAATGGCGGCTTCGGTAATCTGGGCGTTAGCGTAATGCAGCTACTGGTGCCGGTGGTGATTTTTCTGCCGATGCTGAGCTTTACTGGCAAAGGGGTAACGCAGCCAGACGGTAGTCAGATTATGTTGCAGAATGCGCCCTGGGTGTGGGTGCCGCTGCTGCTTATCGCCTCAGCGGCGGCCTGGTTCGGCATGAATGACCTGTCTACCGCCAAAGCGTCGCTCCGTCAGCAGTTGCCGGTGCTTAAACGGGCGCATTTGTGGATCCTCGGAGTGCTATATCTGTCGGCGTTCGGCTCTTTTATTGGTTTCTCTGCCGGTTTCGCCATGCTGTCGAAAACCCAGTTTCCGGATGTCGTCATCCTGCATTACGCCTTTTTTGGCCCATTGCTAGGGGCGCTGGCGCGTCCGGTGGGGGGCATACTGTCGGACCGTTTCGGTGGTGTTAGGGTGACGCTTGTCAATTTCGCCTTGATGGCGATATTGTCCGTGCTGTTGTTCACCGCGTTACCGGGCGACAGCCAATCTGGCTCCTTCCCGCTGTTCTTTGGCATCTTCATGTTGCTGTTTTTGACGGCTGGACTGGGGAGCGGGTCAACCTTCCAGATGATTGCGGTCATTTTCCGTGGTTTGACGGTGACACGAGTGAAGGCGGCGGGCGGTAGCGACGAAGATGCGCAGCGCAGCGCGGTGACGGATACCGCGGCCGCGCTGGGGTTCATCTCCGCCATGGGCGCTATCGGCGGGTTCTTCATTCCCAAAGCGTTCGGCACTTCGCTGGCGCTGACCGGGTCACCTGCTGGCGCGATGAAGATCTTCGTGGTGTTTTACGTGGCCTGCGTGTTGATCACCTGGCTGTGTTACGGGCGCAAAACGCGCGCCTGAGTTCTGATGTGTGTGACGCGCCAGGGTGTGCCTGGCGCGTCGGCACAGGCAAAGAGGCCTGAGCTATCCTACCCCATAAATGCCCATACCCCGTGAATTGCCATGCCCAAATGAATTACCGTTCCCGAATATAGTGCCGATGGCTGATGAGTGGTATAACGCTGGTCGGGAATATGCGCCGGTTTTTCGGCGGCTGACGGGATGCCTGGTTGTTGCTTTCCTGTGATGCCAATGATTTGGGATACCTATGACAACAGAAAAATTAACGACACGGCAGTTAAGAAACCTGGCGACGCGAAAGAAACTCTATGAGAGTGCGCTCAGGTTAATGGAGGATATGGCAATTGACGATATTACCATCAGCCATATCTGTACCAATGCGGGTGTTTCGGTCGGGTCTTTTTACCGGCATTTTAAAACCAAAACCGACATCTTCGTCGAAATGTATGAGCAGGCAGACACCTATTTTCTGGATAAATACCGTTCTCAGCACCTGACCGCGACAACACGAGAACGGATTCTGGAGTTCTTCGACACATATTCTCAGTATCAGCTAAAGATCGGTTTGCAAACGGTGAAGCAGCTTTATACCTGCAATAATAAGCTGTTTATTATGAGAGGCCGGAATATGCAGAAGATGTTACAGCGCATCATTGAAAATGGTCAGGAGAGCGGGGATATCGATAATACGGATTCTGCCGAAAATATTACGCAGTATCTTTTTATTTCAGCCCGAGGATTGATTTATAACTGGTGCCTGCATGATGGCGGTTTTGATTTGCGGGAAGGGATGCGCAATTATATGAATAGATTGCTGGTATCAATCCAGTGCCCACATCCCGGTAACCGGTGACGTTGCAGCAGTCCTGCGATTCGAGGATGTTGCGATAATTCGACGATGTTGCGATAAAAAAATTCGCCTGTTTCCATGGTGATACCCGATCAACGAAAACAGGCGAGAGCATGACTTACCGCCGGTGCGGTGATTAGATGTTTTTGGCTACCTCATACGCATCCCAAATCGCGTACATGATATTTTGCACCTGCTTGGCATCGCCCAAGAGATAGGTTTCTGGCAATTCATTACGTACTGACTCGTATAATGCTTTTTGCGAGTGATAGCCGATGGCTAATATCGCAGAGTCAGCGGCCAGCACGGTTTCTTCATTAGCTGCGTTTTTCAAAATAAAGCCCGCATCCGTTGCCCCGGAAACCACGGTATCCGTTAACAGCCGAATGTTTTTAAACGCTACCAGATCCCGCAGCATGTCTTCATTGGCATGGCATAGCGGGCCACCGATGGTCAGAATATCACCCTGCATTTCGACCAGTGTTACCTGCTTGCCCTGATTGACCAGCCAGAGTGCGGTTTCGCAGCCGACCAGTCCGCCACCAATAATAATGGTGTGATTACCGGGGTCTTTTTTACCGAGCAAGACTTCTTCTGCGGTATAGACGTTATGGGCTGAGCCAATGGAGAAGGTGCGAGGTGAGGAGCCGGTGGCGAAAATAACCGCGTCGGCATCACTGTTCAGCAGCATCTCCTGTGTCACTGTGCTGGAAAAATGAACGTCGACGTTTAAGTCTTGCAGGGTGTCCTGATACCAGGTAGCCAGCAGATGGTCATCTTCTTTAAAGTCCGGGACACCACCGGGAATCAGGTTGCCACCAAGGCGGTTCGCTTTCTCGTGCAGAATCACACGGTGCCCGCGTAGCGCCGCAACGCGAGCGGCTTCGCAACCTGCCGGGCCGCCGCCGACGATCAAGACTTTCTTGGATTGATCCGCTTTGCCGATGGCATAGTCTTTTTCCCGCCCACAGGCTGGATTGACGGCGCAGGAGATGGCCGCGAATTTAGCCAGACGCCCCATACACCCTTCCTGACAGGATAAACAGGGGCGGACCTTATGAAATTTCCCTGCTTTGATTTTATTGGGAATTTCTGCATCGGCCAGCAAAGGGCGACCTAAAGCTATCATATCCGTCTGGCCACTGAGGATGGCATGGCTGGCCCGGTCAGGGTCTTCCATGCGGCCAGCGGTGATGACCGGCACAGTAAGAATGCGTTTTAGAATTTCGTTATAAGGCAGGTACAAGCCTTTGTCCTGATACATCGGCGGGTGCGCCCAATACCAGGAATCATAGGAACCCACGTCACCATTGAAGGCGTCATATCCGGCTTCTTCCAGGATTTTGGCCGCCTCGATGCCTTCTTCAATATCACGTCCCTGCTCGGCGAAGGTTTCGCCTGGCAAGCCGCCTTGCCGCCAGTCTTTGATAAAGCTCTTGATGCTATAGCGCAGTGATACCGGGTAATCCTGCCCGCATTCGGCCTTGATGGCCTGAACAATTTCGATGGCAAATCGCAGGCGGTTTCTCAGGCTGCCGCCGTATTCATCCGTGCGTTGGTTGAAGAAGGAAATGGCGAACTGATCCAGCAAGTATCCTTCGTGTACCGCGTGTATTTCGATACCATCAAACCCGGCCTTTTGCGCAATGGCGGCCGACTCCGCAAATTTTCTGACATACGTGTGAATTTCCTCTCTGGTTAGTTCCCGGCAGGTGACGTCGGGCAACCAGCGATGAGGAATAGGCGACGGGGCAACGGCGGTGCGGCCGACGATAGCGGGAATACTGACGCGGCCAAATCCGGCAGAGAGCTGTAAGAAGATTTTGGCACCGTAGGCATGGATTCGCTCGGTCATCATTTTGGCGGTTTTGATGAAATTGAGCGGATTTAACGTCGGGCAAGGCATGGAGGGCAGGGCGCATTTTTCAATATCGTTTTCCACCATGGTCACGCCGGTCATGATAAGGCCGGTTCCCCCTCTGGCGCGCTCAATATAGTACTCCGCGCCTCGCTCGTTAAAACACCCGTCAGCGTCACACAGGCCACCAGGCCCCATCGGTGCCATGACGAATCGGTTTTTGATCTCCAGTTTTCCAATGTTAAACGGCTCAAATAGGATTTTATGGTTCGGGTTCATGATAGGAACTCCCTGGTGTTGGCATAAGGGTGAATCGTTGAATTTAACAAAGTGAATAGATTCACTGAATGCGTTCATTATACTGTTTTTATCCTTATAAAATGTGATGGAAATTAAGGTTTGTGCGCCATGGATCAATCTATTCAGCCGGGTGAACGCTTCCATTCGCCGTGTTATCGGTTGGGGACCTGTGCTGATGATGTCGTTGCGTATCGTCTTTTCCCCTGCGGGCAGCGCTGATCTACCTCCAAAGAGTCCTTAACGGAAATTACCTACCACCCCTTTCATGAGAAATGGTTGAATTGTGTTTTTATTCAATTAATTAGAGAGATTTTTTGCATTAATCCTTTGGTGGTATTTCACCCGCTGAGAGGGCGTGAACAGCGGATGGAGCTTGATCACTGTCAATTCTGCCTCAGAGTCGGCTGGCTAAGCTGCGGTCCATAGTGAGCAAAGCATCAGGCTGTTTTCCCGATAACGCCGCGCGACGTCGGTGGTCAGCCTGACCCTTTTCCATAACGACAGGAACCTTCAGGTTCCGCAGCAGGAGAGCCCGGATGAGCAAGTTTCTTGACCGGTTACGCTATTTCAAACAAGTGACCGAGCCGTTTTCTGGCGATCACGGCCAAACACTCAATACCAACCGTGACTGGGAGGATGGCTACCGCAGCCGCTGGCAACATGACAAGGTGGTGCGCTCGACGCATGGCGTTAACTGCACCGGTTCATGCAGCTGGAAGATTTATGTCAAAAACGGGCTGGTCACCTGGGAGACACAGCAAACCGATTACCCCCGCACCCGTCCGGACCTGCCGAATCACGAGCCGCGTGGTTGCCCGCGCGGTGCCAGCTACTCCTGGTATCTCTACAGCGCCAACCGGCTGAAATATCCGATGGTGCGCAAACGCCTGATGAAACTGTGGCGCGAGGCGCGTCAGCATCACGCCGACCCGGTGGATGCCTGGGCGTCAATCGTCGGTGACGCGAGCAAAACACAGCAATATAAGCAGGTGCGCGGGCGCGGCGGTTTTGTGCGTGCCGACTGGCAGGAGGTGAATGAACTGATCGCCGCCGCCAACGTGTATACCGCCAAAACCTTCGGCCCGGACCGGGTGATCGGTTTTTCACCGATTCCGGCGATGTCGATGGTGTCTTACGCTGCTGGCGCGCGCTATTTGTCCCTGATGGGCGGGGTGTGCCTCAGTTTTTACGACTGGTACTGCGACCTGCCACCGGCGTCGCCGCAGACCTGGGGCGAACAGACCGACGTACCAGAATCAGCCGATTGGTACAATTCGTCCTACATCATCGCCTGGGGTTCCAACGTCCCGCAGACCCGTACCCCAGACGCGCACTTCTTTGCTGAAGTGCGCTACAAAGGCACCAAAACCGTCGCCATCACCCCGGATTATGCGGAAATCGCCAAGCTGTGCGATCAGTGGCTGAATCCGAAACAGGGCACCGACAGCGCGCTGGCACTGGCGATGGGCCACGTGATCCTCAACGAATTTCACCTCAAACAGCCGCGCCAGTACTTCACCGATTACGTGCGCCGCTATACCGACATGCCGATGCTGGTGCTGCTGGAACCGCGTGCGGACGGCAGCTACGCCGCTGGGCGTTTGCTGCGCGCCGCCGATCTGGTGGGCAAACTGGGGCAGCAGAACAACCCGGAGTGGAAAACCGTTGCCATTGACGAACCCACCGGTGAACTGGTTGCTCCGCAAGGCTCCATCGGTTATCGCTGGGGGGAGCAGGGCAAATGGAATCTGGAACAGCGCGAAGGCAGCGCCCAGCGTGATGTCAACCTGCAACTGAGCCTGCTGGGAAAGCACGACGATGTGGTGTCCGTCGGCTTCCCTTATTTTGGCGGTGCATCCAGTGAGCACTTCGCCAGCGTCGCGCTGGACGAGGTGTTGCTGCATCAGTTGCCGGTTAAACGCCTGACGCTGGCCGATGGTCAGCTGGCGCTGGTCACCAGCGTGTACGACCTGACGCTCGCCAACTACGGCGTGGATCGCGGCCTGGACGACGCGCAGTGCGCGACCGGCGATGATCAGGTAACGGATTATGATCAGGTAAAAGCCTACACCCCAGCATGGGCGGAACAGGTAACCGGCGTGTCGCGCCAGAACATTATCCGTATCGCCCGTGAGTTCGCCGATAACGCCGATAAAACCCACGGCCGTTCGATGATTATCGTCGGTGCGGGTATGAACCACTGGTATCACCTCGACATGAACTACCGCGGGTTGATCAACATGCTGATCTTCTGCGGCTGCGTCGGGCAGAGCGGCGGCGGCTGGGCACACTATGTCGGTCAGGAGAAGCTGCGTCCGCAAACCGGCTGGTTGCCGCTGGCGTTCGGGCTGGACTGGCAGCGCCCGCCGCGCCATATGAACAGCACCTCGTTTTTCTATAACCACTCCAGTCAGTGGCGTTACGAAACCATCGCGCCGCAGGAACTGCTGTCGCCGCTGGCGGACCGCTCCCGTTTCAGCGGCAGCCTGATCGATTTCAACGTGCGCGCCGAGCGCATGGGCTGGTTGCCGTCCGCCCCGCAGTTGGGTGTGAATCCGCTGCGTATCGCCGAACAAGCGGCGGCCGTCGGCATGTCACCGCAGGATTACACCGTGGCGGAGCTGAAAGCCGGTCGCCTGCGTTTTGCCGCCGAACAGCCGGACGACCCGCAAAACTTCCCGCGCAACCTGTTTATCTGGCGCTCCAACCTGTTGGGCTCGTCCGGCAAGGGGCATGAGTACATGCTCAAGTACCTGCTGGGCACCGAACACGGTATTCAGGGGCAGGATTTGGGCCAGCAGGGTGGCGTGACGCCGGAAGAGGTGGAATGGCGCGCACAGGGCGGTGAAGGCAAGCTGGATCTGGTGGTCACGCTCGATTTCCGTATGTCCAGCACCTGTCTCTATTCCGACATCGTGTTGCCGACCGCCACCTGGTATGAAAAGGACGACATGAACACCTCGGACATGCATCCGTTCATCCACCCGTTATCGGCGGCGGTTGACCCGGCCTGGGAGTCGAAAACCGACTGGGACATTTATAAAGGGTTGGCGAAAACCTTCTCGCGCGTCTGTCAGGGGCATCTGGGGGTGGAAACCGATGTGGTGACGCTGCCGATTCAGCACGACTCGGCGGCCGAAATGGCACAGCCGCTGGGGGTGAAAGACTGGAAAAAAGGCGAATGCGACCTGATTCCGGGCAAAACCGCGCCGCACATCATGACGGTAGAGCGCGACTACCCGAACCTGTATACCCGCTTTACCGCGCTCGGCCCATTGCTGGATAAGCTGGGCAACGGCGGTAAAGGCATCAGTTGGAATACCCAGACGGAGGTCGATTTCCTCAAGCGTCTGAACCGGGTGCAGGAAGACGGCCCGGCCGCAGGTCGCCCGAGAATCGACACGGCGATAGACGCCGCCGAGGTCATTCTGTCGCTGGCACCGGAAACCAACGGCCAGGTAGCGGTGAAAGCCTGGTCGGCGCTAAGCACGGTCACCGGACGGGATCACACCCATCTGGCGCATCCGAAAGAGGACGAAAAAATCCGCTTCCGGGATATTCAGGCGCAGCCGCGCAAAATCATCTCCAGCCCGACCTGGTCCGGTCTGGAAGACGAACATGTGTCTTACAACGCCTGTTACACCAACGTGCATGAACTGATTCCGTGGCGCACCCTTTCCGGCCGCCAGCAGCTGTATCAGGACCACGAATGGATGCGCGCCTTCGGCGAAAGCCTGCTGGTGTACCGCCCGCCGGTGGATACCCGCGCAGCGCAGCCGTTGCTGAATAAAAAGCCCAACGGCAACCCGGAAAAGGCGCTCAACTTCCTGACGCCGCATCAGAAGTGGGGGATTCACTCCACCTACAGCGAAAACCTGTTGATGCTGACGTTGGGGCGCGGCGGGCCGATTGTCTGGCTGAGCGAGGACGATGCCCGCGAGCTGACCATCGCCGACAACGACTGGGTGGAAGTGTTTAACGCCAACGGCGCGCTGACCGCTCGTGCGGTGGTGAGCCAGCGTATTCCGTCCGGCATGACCATGATGTACCACGCGCAGGAGCGACTGGTGAACCTGCCCGGCTCGGAAGTGACCGGCCAGCGCGGCGGCATTCATAACTCGGTGACGCGCGTTTGCCCGAAACCGACCCACATGATCGGCGGCTATGCCCAGTTGGCGTATGGCTTTAACTACTATGGCACCGTCGGTTCCAACCGCGATGAATTCGTGGTGGTCCGCAAGATGAACCGTATCGACTGGCTGGATGAGGACAGCCACGACGACCTCTCTTCCCATGTGCAACCTCATCTGCAGGAGAAAGCCTGATGAAAATTCGTTCACAAGTCGGCATGGTGCTGAATCTGGATAAATGCATTGGCTGCCACACCTGTTCGGTGACCTGCAAGAACGTCTGGACCAGCCGCGAAGGGGTGGAGTACGCCTGGTTCAATAACGTGGAAACCAAGCCCGGCACCGGTTATCCGCACGCCTGGGAAGATCAGGAAAAATGGAAAGGCGGCTGGATCCGTAAAATCAACGGGCGGCTTGAGCCGCGCATGGGGAATCGCATCGGGGTGCTGGCGAAAATTTTCGCCAACCCGGACGTTCCCGCGCTGGATGATTACTACGAGCCGTTCGACTACGACTACGCTCATCTGCAACGCGCCGGTGAAAGCCGACACCAGCCGGTGGCGCGCCCGCGTTCGCTGGTAACCGGTCAGCGCATGGAGAAGATCGAAAACGGCCCGAACTGGGAAGACGATCTGGGTGGCGAGTTCAGCAAACGCTCGCAGGATAAGAACTTCGACGACATGCAGAAAGCCATGTACGGGCAGTTCGAGAACACCTTCATGATGTACCTGCCAAGACTGTGCGAGCACTGCCTGAACCCGGCCTGCGTCGCCACCTGTCCGAGCGGTGCCATTTACAAGCGGGCGGAAGACGGCATTGTGCTGATCGATCAGGATAAATGCCGCGGCTGGCGCATGTGCCTGACCGGCTGCCCGTATAAAAAAATCTACTTCAACTGGAAGAGCGGCAAGTCAGAAAAATGCATTTTCTGTTATCCGCGCATCGAATCCGGGATGCCGACGCTGTGTTCGGAAACCTGCGTGGGCCGTATCCGCTATCTGGGTGTCCTGCTGTACGATGCTGACCGCATTGAACAGGCGGCGTCGGTGGAGAGCGAAACCGACCTGTACGCTCGCCAACTGGACATTTTCCTCGACCCGCACGACCCCGAAGTGATCGCGCAGGCCCAGCGCGATGGCATTCCGCTCAGCGTGATTGACGCGGCGCAGCAGTCGCCGGTGTACAAGCTGGCGGTGGAATGGCAGCTGGCGCTGCCGCTGCACCCGGAATACCGCACGCTGCCGATGGTGTGGTACGTGCCGCCGTTGTCGCCGATCCAGTCCGCGGCTGACGCGGGGACTCTGGCGCACAGCGGTGTACTGCCGGACGTGGAAAGCCTGCGCATCCCGGTGCAGTATCTGGCGAATCTGCTGACCGCGGGCGACACCCGCCCGGTGCTGCGTGCGCTGCGGCGTATGCTGGCGATGCGTCATTACAAACGGGCGCAGACGGTGGAGCAGATTACCGATGTCAGCGCGCTGGAGCAGGTAGGGCTGACGCCGACGCAGGCCGAAGAGATGTACCGCTATCTGGCGATCGCCAACTATGAGGATCGCTTTGTGGTGCCGTCCAGCCATCGGGAACTGGCGCGAGATGCGTTTCCGGAAACCCGCGGCTGCGGCTTCAGCTTTGGCGACGGCTGCCACGGCAGCGACTCGTCGTTCAATCTGTTCAACAGCCGCCGTATCGATGCTATCGACGTCACCAGCCAAACCCAGACCATGAGCCGCCGCCGGATGCAGGAGAACCAGTCATGATCAGTCTTCGCGTTATCGCCCGGCTGCTGGAGTATCCGGATGCGGAACTGTGGCAGCAGCGTCAGGCCATGCTGGCGGCGCTGGAACAGGCCGACGAGTTGCCGCTGCGCCAAAGCGCGCAACTGCTGCAATTCATCGCTGACTTTTATCAGGGTGACCTGCTCGACCGGCAGGCGCGCTACAGCGAACTGTTTGACCGCGGCCGCGCGTTGTCGCTGCTGCTGTTCGAACATGTGCATGGCGAGTCGCGCGACCGTGGTCAGGCGATGGTGGATTTACTGGCGCAGTACCGTGAGGTCGGGTTAGAGCTGGATTGCCGCGAACTGCCGGATTTCCTGCCGCTGTATCTGGAGTACCTGACGCTGCGTGAACCGCAGGCCGCCCGTGAGGGGCTGCGTGATATCGCGCCGATCCTGACGCTGCTGGCGGAACGATTACGCCAGCGCGACAGCGAGTACGCCCTGTTACCGCAACTGTTGTTAACGCTGGCGGCGTGCGACCCTTCCAGTGATGCCGTCGCGGCGAAGGTGGCGCAAGAAACGCGTGATGATACGCCGCAGGCGCTGGATGCGGTATGGGAAGAGGAGCAGGTTCGCTTCCTGGCCGATGCAGGCTGCGCCCCGGCGCAACAGACTCGCCATCAACGTCGCTTCGCCGATGCCGTGGCACCGCACTACCTGAACCTTGACGCATCGCGTGCTAAAGGAGACTGCTGATGCATTATCTCAATCTGTTTTTGTTTGATATCTACCCCTATATCGCCGGTGCGGTATTCCTGGCTGGCAGTTGGCTGCGCTATGACTACGGTCAGTACAGCTGGCGCGCTGGTTCCAGCCAAATGCTGGACAAGAAAGGTATGCGACTGGCGTCGAACCTGTTCCATATCGGTATTCTGGGGGTGTTGGGCGGTCACTTTATCGGCATGATGACACCGCACTGGATGTACGAACCCTTTCTGTCGCTCGCGATAAAACAGAAAATGGCGATGATCGGTGGTGGAACCTGCGGCGTGCTGACGCTGGTCGGCGGTGCGTTACTACTGAAGCGTCGGCTGACGAATCCACGGGTACGTGCCACGTCGTCTACCGGTGATATCCTGATCCTGTCGTTACTGGTGATTCAGGCGTTGCTGGGGGTGCTGACCATTCCGTTTTCCGCGCAACACATGGACGGCAGCGAAATGATGAAACTGGTGAACTGGGCGCAGGCGGTGGTGACATTGCGTGGCGGTGCTTCGGCGCATCTGGATGGTGTCGCGCTGATTTTCCGCCTGCATCTGGTGCTGGGCATGACGCTGTTCCTGCTGTTCCCGTTCTGCCGTTTGGTGCATATCTGGAGCGCACCGGTTGAATACCTGACCCGCCGTTACCAGTTGGTCCGAAACCGCCGCTAATCCATCGCTTTCTTTGCAAGACAACGCTGCCTGTGCGGCGTTGTCTTCACGTTCAAACGCCGCACATTCAACCGATGTGATGCGGTTTCTCGCTTCCCCCATCCGCTATGTTCATTTCTCTGAATAAGTCTGCATTCACCCTGGGTTTGTGTGTAAATGAATTGTGCTGCGTGCGTTACCTCTGGCGCAGTGGCTGAGACGGCGGGTAGTAACATAGTTTCATTATATGAAACGGTTTTTTACTAAAATAACAGCCGGTTATCAGTGTGGGTGAAAGAAAGAAATGATTTATCGCTTCGGCTGCAAAGAGTATTAGAAATTTGTTCTGGGTCAATTTTACTGAAAAATGTCAATGCTAGGATGACCGTAAGTTAAGACTCTGTAATAAATGGATGGTGATCTATGAGCAGCGCATTTTATATTCCAGCGTTAAACCTGATGGGCGAGGGTGCGTTAGAGGAAGCAGCCAGGCAGATTCAGTTGCAGGGTTTCAAACATGCCTTGATCGTAACCGACGGTGTGTTGAACAAAATTGGTGTTGCGGCTTCGGTGCAGCAACTGTTGAAAAAATATCAGGTCGATAGCGCCATTTATGATGGCGTGCAGCCAAACCCGACCGTCGCCAACGTGGATGCCGGTCTGAAGATTCTGAAGGCCAACCACAGCGATTGCGTGGTGTCGTTGGGGGGCGGTTCTTCCCATGACTGCGCCAAAGGGATTGCGCTGCTGGCGGCCAATGGCGGCGAAATCGCCGACTACGAAGGCGTGGATGTTTCTGCCAAACCGCAGCTACCGCTGATTGGCATAAACACCACGGCGGGCACCGCGTCTGAAATGACCCGTTTCTGTATCATCACCGACGAAGTGCGCCACGTGAAAATGGCGATCGTGGATAAAAACGTGACCCCGGTGATGTCGGTCAACGACCCGGCGCTGATGGTTGGGATGCCTGCATCACTGACCGCCGCCACCGGGATGGACGCCTTGACCCATGCTATTGAAGCTTATGTGTCTACCGCCGCGAACCCCATCACCGATGCGGTGGCGATCAAAGCCATCGAACTGATCCGTGACCATCTGCGTGATGCGGTCAAAGACGGTAAAAACATGGTGGCCCGAGAACAGATGGCTTACGCCCAGTTTATGGCGGGCATGGCGTTCAACAATGCATCGCTGGGGTATGTTCATGCCATGGCGCACCAACTGGGCGGTTTCTATAACCTGCCGCACGGGGTGTGTAATGCGGTGTTGTTGCCGCATGTAGAACGTTACAACGCGGCGGTGGCGGCACCTCGTCTGAAAGACGTTGCGGTCGCGCTGGGTGTGGATGTCGCCGGGCTGAGCGACCAGCAGGCAGCGGAAGCGGCTATTCAGGCGATAAGCCAGATGGCGAGCGATGTCGGTATCCCGGCAGGCCTGAAAGATCTGGGCGTGAAAGAAGAAGACTTCAACATTCTGGCGGACAACGCACTGAAAGACGCCTGCGGGTTGACCAACCCGAAAAAAGCCACCCACGCGGAAATCGTCGAGATTTTTGCCGCCGCATTCTAATGGGATGTGAGTGTTGGTATTGAAAAGCCCCTGACCTGATGGTTGGGGGCAGGGGCTGTTGACAAACAGCTTATGTTGTCTTGCAAACAGTGAAATTTGTCCGGTCAGTGAAAAGTTTCGTGCGGGATAAACAGTGTCATTTATTTGCTGCTTCGTCGCACGCACGACAAGGCGAGGTTCAAACGCCACCTCCCCTTGACCACAGGCTGGTGGCTAAACTGTGCCGCTGACGCGGTTCCTTCGGCGTTCGCCTTCGCTGTTCGGGCCGCCCGTGACGCGCTCCAGACGCGGCACGGGCTTTCGCGACGTCCTGTCGCTCACCCGGCGACGTCGCCCACCTCAGCGCAGTTTTTGACGCCGTAAAAATACTTCATCTTGTGCTTACGGATTTTGTTAGCAGTCTGAGTCCCTGACCTAATGGTTGGGGGCTTTTTTACAATAGCCTATCGTCGGAATGATAGACTGTTTTATCAGTCGGGTATATTTACTGGGTTATGATTAATTATTAATTTGAATTGTTTTTTATGTAATTATAGCGAGGATCAACTAAATGTCATGAGTGGACGTTTCACATAATATTATATTGATAGCTGGTGAGTGGTTCATGTGCTTTTAGCGCTTCAATTATAACATAGAAGAATATTTTTGAAGTACACAAGAGGAAGCGGCATCATAGACGTACGAAGATCGGGACACTGTGATCTGCTAAGGTCTAAATCGTTTAAAAGTTAAGATGATGGTGAACGGGGGAATCTGATGAATCTCGGTATTGTGATTGGTGTAGAGAAGTATAAAAGCGACATTTTTGACAATCTTACAGCCTGCAAAAATGATGCTAGGGTTTTTAAGGATGTATTGGAAAACGTTAAGAGCTTTGAAGAGGTTCTTTACATCAATAATGATGAATCTGGGACTTTAATAAAGAGAAATATTGCTAATTTCATAGAAAAATATAAAGATAAAGAAGTCGAGGAGTTTATATTTTACTTTAGTGGTCATGGTGAGCGGTTTGAGGGTGATTTTTTCTATTTGCCTTCTGATTTTGACCGTAAAAAAAGGGAAACGACAGGTCTGCGAAACTCCGAATTAGATGAATGGATAAAAGCCATATCTCCAAATCTATGCGTAAAGATTGTTGATGCTTGTTTTAGTGGTACTCAATATATAAAAAGTGAGTCTAATACAGAAAGTGATTTAAAAAAATCTGCAAAAAAATATGGATTGAACGATATTTATTTCTGGTTTTCTTCTAGAGATGATGAAGAATCATATGCAGGGGCAGAGTTTAGTCGCTTTACAGAAAGTATTTTAACTTCGTTACTAGACAGAAATGGAGAGGTTCGCTATAGAGAAATCATGGATGCAGTAGCAGATGATTTTGCAAATTCAGGTAGTTCTTCACCTATTTTTGTAACTCAATCAAGTAATTTAGAAAAGTTTGGTTCTATTTCAAATGATACACATCAATTGATTTATAAAGCCTTCGGCATTAAGTCAGATGATGAAAAAAGCAACGCTGAGAATAACAGCTCGCTATCGTTGGAAGAAAATATCCAATCAAATTTCAGTGTTTACGATCTAGTAGCCAGAAAATCAAAAGAAGTTTGCTTCAATGAAGAAACCTTGTCTCAATTTATCAAAGAATTCAATTTGAACCTGTCATCTTGGAATGAGGGAATAAAAAAACTTTATACAATTAATATTGATAATTCGATTGAAAATTACCACATCCCGAACAGAGCTAAATTGGGAGAATGGCTTGAAAGCAATAAAGAAAAAAATTATTATGCCGAAGCAACCTTTGATACAGAAGAATACCATATTGAAGAATATAAAGCATTGCCTAGAAAACCGATGACAAACTATTTATCAAATTTAGATAGATTGGGAATATTAGGTGGGCTCGAAGGGGATAAAGAATATAAACTAGAAAAAGTGACTAAAAAGAGAAGTTTTGTTGATGGGTTCCAGTATAGTCACCTCTTGGATAATAGAATTTTTAAAGTATCCTTTGAACCTCTGTTTGAAATTGTAGATCCTATATGTCTTTATGTAATTCCATTTTATTCAAATAAAGATGTGGCGATAAATTTTTCTTATGAGTTTTTAAAGAGACGGAGTTGGGGGGAATATTTCAGCCCACAATGCAGTAAGTGGAGAAATATAAAGGTTAATATTAATTCAAAAGATGCTGCTAACGCAGCCGCCCAACACATACAAAAAGAGGTAGAAGGATGGCTTACAGATACAATCAACAAGATTATTGAGTAACCTCCTTATTAACACACATTCAGTTTGAGGTCTGCTCCTCGCTCATAGCCGACAGAGCAGCCTCCTACTATCGGCTATAAGCCTGAAGGGGTCTGAAGCGAACAGCCAAACTGATTTTTGATGTCAACGTAAAGCGATATGAAGTAGGAAGCGCCACACAATTCGAATTTGCAGCCCAATAAAAGCATAAACCCACGAATGCGCTGTAGCCATGCCAATGCGCTGTTACCAGTAGCACGCAGATATGAGGTTGGTGTAGTGTTTTTAAACGATTAATCACGCGGAAGGACATTCGAGGTATGCTGAAAATACTTGGCAAAACGACGTCAATAAATGTGCGTAAAGTGCTCTGGACCTGCGAGGAAGTGGGGCTGGATTATGTTCAGGAAGATTATGGTAGCGGATTTGCCTCAACGGAAACCGATGCATTTCGCGCCATGAATCCGAATGCGATGGTGCCCGTGTTGATTGACGATGAATTCGTGCTGTGGGAATCCAATTCGATTTGTCGCTATCTGGCGCGTAAAGCCGGGCGTGATGACCTGCTCCCCACTGAAGCGCAGGCGTGCGCTAACGTCGAGCACTGGATGGACTGGCAGGCGACCGAGTTTAACAACGCCTGGCGTTATGTCTTCCCGGCCCTGGCGCGCAAGAACCCGGCCTATAACGATCAAAACGCGATTGCCGCAGGCATTAAAGAGTGGAATCACTGTATCGGTATTCTTGAACAACAACTCCAGCGCACCGGTGCATGGGCGGCAGGTGAGACGTTTACGCTGGCCGATGTGGTGCTTGGGTTGTCGGTGAATCGCTGGAAAATGACACCGTTTCCCCACCCTGAAGTCCCTGCCATTGATGCGTGGTTTATGCGCTTGAATCAGCGACCGGCATTTTTGCGTCATGGGAATAATGGCATGGTTTAAAAACCGGATTGGCGGTGACGATGCCAGCACGTGCTATCACGCTGTACGACAGCAAAAAGGCGGCCCGGTGTATTCCGTCGGCCGCCGGTGGTTCTGGTTATTTAGCAGAAAGCTCTCTGCGGATGATGTCTGCACCTGCGCTTAACGCATTGAGTTTGCCTGTGGCTACCCGACGAGATAAGGGGGCCATACCGCAGTTGGTCGAAGGGTAGAGCTTGTCGGCATCGACAAATTGGAGTGCTTTTCGTAGCGTATCGGCGACTTCTTCTGGTGTCTCTATGGTATTGGTTGCCACATCAATGGCCCCTACCATGACTTTTTTACCGCGAATCAGCTCAAGCAGATCCATCGGAACTCGCGAGTTATGACATTCCAGCGAAATGATATCGATAGCCGATGTTTGCAGTTTGGGAAAGGCTTCTTCGTATTGCCGCCACTCTGACCCCAGCGTTTTTTTCCAATCGGTATTGGCTTTGATGCCATAGCCATAGCAAATATGCACAGCCGTTTCACATTTCAGCCCTTCAATGGCTTTTTCTAACGTGGCGATTCCCCAATCATTCACTTCATCAAAGAAAACATTAAAGGCAGGCTCATCAAACTGGATGATATCGACACCCGCAGCCTCTAATTCTTTCGCTTCCTGATTGAGTATTTTTGCAAATTCCCAGGCGAGCTTTTCGCGGCTTTTATAGTGGTTATCATAGAGCGTATCAATCATCGTCATCGGCCCCGGCAAGGCCCATTTAATGGGTTGCTTGGTGAGTTGACGTAAGAATTTGGCATCTTCAACAAACACGGGTTTTTGACGCGCTACCGCACCGACCACTGTCGGCACGCTCGCGTCATAGCGATTACGAATTTTAACCACTTCACGTTTCTCAAAATCCACACCGCTCAGGTGTTCAATAAACGTGGTGACAAAGTGTTGGCGTGTTTGTTCGCCATCGCTGACAATATCAATACCTGCACGCAGTTGATCAAACAGCGACAAGCTTAAGGCATCTTTTTTCCCCTCAATCAGCTCGTCGTTTTGTAATTTCCAGGGGGACCACAGCTTCTCCGGCTCGGCGAGCCAGGAGGGCTTGGGTAAACTGCCCGCAGTTGAGGTAGGTAGCAATGTTTTCATAGCAGGTGACCTTATATTTTTGGTGAATTAGCGCGCGTAATGAGCCGACCATTGCTCAAGAATATTTTTATACGGTTTGATGAAGTGCTCTTCAGTAAACTTCCCTTGCTTAATCGCCAACTGGCTGCGCTCTTCGCGATCATAAACAATTTTTGTTAATGAATGATCATGATGATTCAGGTTGGGGCAATAGTATTGCCCGGCAGCAGAGTTCGCATTGTAAATCTCAGGGCGGTAGATTTTTTGGAACGTCTCCATCGTGCTGATGGTACTGATAAGCTCAAGATCCGTGTAATCACTCAGTAAATCACCAAAGAAATAAAAAGCCAAAGGCGCAACACTATTTTGTGGCATAAAGTAGCGAACCTGTAGCCCCATTTTTTCGAAATACTGTTCGGTTAAAGAAGAACCATTTGGTTGATACTCGATGCCCAATACAGGATGCTGGTTTCCCGTTCTATGATAGGTTTCTTTGCTGGAAACACTTAAACATATTACCGGCCGCTTGCTAAATTTGTCTTTGTATTCCTGCGAATTGACGAAATATTTAAATATATTCCCATGCAAATCGCCAAAGTTATCGGGAATGCTAAATTCGGATTGACTATTATTATGCTCTAACAACAACACGCTAAAGTCATAATCACGCACGTAAGACGAGAAATTATTGCCTACAATACCTTCAATCCGCTGGTTTGTTTTTTTATCAATGATGTTGGTTTTCAAAATTTCAATTGCCGGGAAGGTGGCGTTATTGTCGGCAATGTGCATATCAACAGAAATGATTTCAAGTTCGACGGAATAACGGTCACCTTTGGGGTTATCCCAATACGCCAATGTATTGAAGCGATTGTCAATCATCACTAATGTATTGCGTAAGTTCTCCTGGCGGCGATCTCCTCTGGCCAGATTCGCAAAGTTGGTCGTGATACGCGTATTTTCGGAGGGGTTATAGTTCTCATCGAAGCAACTGCTTTTAATCGTAAATGTAAAATTTTTAGTCATCGCGTTCTTTTTTCCTGATGCTTGATATGAAAACCCGGTTAACATGTTGATATTAAATGACTTTAATTTATCAATTGGTGGTCTTCATGTTGCTGGCGAGTTAATTTAGCATATTTTATGCCAGAGTTGATGGGCGAGGGAAAGCGACTTAATTTCATTACAACATGAGCTATATTCATGTCGGATGTGCGGTCAGGCCAGGGAGGGGTCAGGTTAGCAGACGCCGCTCACCCCAGTCACCTACTGATGTCAGCTCCTGGGGATTTGCTGCGTCGCCGCGTTAATTGGCGTAAGCCGATTTGAACGCTGCTTGCAGCGGCCCCGAAGAGGTGAGGCCCATGAAATGGGCCGAGTAACGTAGCCAACACACCTGCAACTTGAAGTATGACGGGTATAGCCTGTTCAAGGCTGGGTTAATGTGGAGTAGAGGACATTGTCACAAATATTTCGTCATCACTTTTGTCTTCTATTCCTATCTTAACGGACTCTCCATTGCTAATAATGGCGTGAGCTTTATAAAAAGTATCATTGACTTTTTCATCTATTTTTACAGCCTTGCACTCCAGTTCACGCTGGTCATTGTTTTCTTGTAGTATTTCAGTCACAATTACACAGGCTGCGCCTTCCAGCTCTTGGTTGTATTCATCGACAGATGTTATATACATTAACGTAACGAGAGACAGGAACCAAACTATCGCGTAATAGGGTACTTCTGTTTTTCTTAGAATGATCGCTCTGTGGATTATATAGATAGGCCCGAATAGTACGCCCAATATAACCAGCGGGCTTTTATATCCACTTGCTTCCAGTTTTGCTGAATCAGTCAGCATTAAAAATAAGTTAATAACGAGGATAATAATGCCAGAAACATAAACATTAATGGATCCTGTGCTTAATAAATACCCCGCTGAATTTACCAATGCTAATAGCCATGCATACCTATTATCAATTTCGTTTTTGTTGACAATAATGGTCCCAGTCACATCCCTATCCTCATAAAAAATCACAATATCTCGTTACATATAACATTAGACATATGTTAATTCATCATTTATCTCGGCTTTCACGCATCAGACGGTGTTTAATTACTATTTTTTATACAATCAGGTATCTATTTAGCCACAAAAGCCTGCTAATTGGGTTCGTTACGATTATCGAGCAAAACCTGATGTGAATGACGGGCGGGTCGATTGTGCTACAAGGCTCGTTATGAGCCTTGGTTTTGACGGGCAACGCAGATGAACCAGAGCACAGCGAAGGGTGACCGTAACGTCCGGGCTTTGCTCGCCAATAACGTGACCCGTGCGTTGACGTTACATGGTATATCCCGGTTTTTTGGTGAGATTCTCCAGTTCCGGCCCGATTTCGATATCGTAAACCGCGTCTTTCCAGCGTTCCGGCACAACTTCGGTTAAGGCAACCGAGATCGATTTGTCTTCCGCGTTTAGATATTTCTTGAGTAACTCGCTGATATCGTTTGCTAAATCCTGTTTGACGTTTTCAGGCAGATTGCGCGGGAAATACTTGATGGCAACATGTGGCATGGCTAAGACACTCCGTGTGTGAAAGTCGGATGAGGCGAGGGTGGTTAGGGCTACAACGCTAACCGCCAGTGGCGTGACCATATTGGCATGGTTTCGGGCAGATCACTATCTACCCGGATTAACGGAGCTACCCGGATTCAACGGTTCTACCCGGATTAACGGAGCAGCCCAGGTTGACAGGGCTGCTCTGATTAATGACAAGAAACCCGCAGGAGCCGCGGTGTATTAATGCGTTACCACCGCATCCAGTGCGCGCAGGTGTTCCGGCTGCCAGGACAAATGGATTTCGCTGCCGATTTTCCAGTCCGGGTTCACGTCGCTGGCGGGCAGTTTCACCATAAACTGCGGCTGACCGGCAACCTCGGTCATCATGCGCACGTGATCGCCGAGATAGATAAATTGCTGGATGCGGGCGTTGACCTGTTGTGCGCCGTCCGGCAGTACGCTGGCATTGACTCGCACCCGTTCCGGGCGAATACACAAATGGATTTTTCTGCCCGGTGAACTGGGGCGGACTTTCAGCGCGCGTAATACCGTGCCGTCATCCAACTGAGCCTGATAGTAGTCGCCGTCGCCGCCAGATTGCGTGCCAATCAGCGTGTTGTTTTCACCGATAAACTGTGCCACAAAGGCATTTTGCGGACGTTCATAGATGTCGCTGGGGCTGTCCATCTGCTGAATAATCCCGTCGTTGAAGACCGCAACTCGATCCGACATGGTCATGGCTTCGCTCTGATCATGGGTGACGTACACCACGGTGAGTTCCAACGCCCGGTGTAGCTCCTTAATTTCCAGTTGCATGTGCTCGCGCAGCTGTTTGTCCAGCGCGCCCAGCGGTTCATCCATCAGCACCAGACGCGGCTCGAACACCAGCGCTCGCGCCAGCGCTACACGTTGTTGCTGGCCGCCGGACATCTGCGCCGGGTAACGGTCGGCCAGATTGGTCAGTTTAACGCGGTCCAATACCCGATCGACTTTCTCCTTGATATCGCTGCGGTTCATACGACGAATAGAGAGCGGAAACGCCAGATTTTCCGCCACTGTCATGTGTGGGAACAGCGCATAGTTCTGAAACACCATACCGATGCCGCGCTGGTGGGGCGGCAGGTTGTGCAGCGGCGTATCACGCAGCAGAATTTCGCCCTGCGTCGGCGTTTCAAACCCGGCCAGCATCATCAGGCTGGTGGTTTTGCCGGAGCCAGACGGGCCCAGCATGGTCAGAAACTCGCCTTCCTGAATATCCAGATTCAGATTTTTGACCACCAGACGATCGCCATCGTAGGTTTTTTGAATATTTTTGAAGCTAACGTAGGTTTTCATTCTTCCCTTCTCTCACGTGTCGTAGCGCGATGCTGATGACTCATGTATGCATAAGTCATGCCCGATAGTTAATTGAGAAATTATTCTTATAAATTCTGGCGTAAAAAAAGACCGGTTCAGGTGTTTGATTAGGGGAGAATCACAGCGAAAAATCAGGCTAAGGCTTGGCCGTTAAGATCAAAATATTGTGCATGTTGCACAATGGTGAGGTTGTCAAAGTGAGCAACAGCAGTGAACAATGAAAGTGCGTGGTAATTCGCCTTTGCCTCAAAATGGTGAGTGCCTGTTAAATAAAGGCACCGATATTGTGCGTAATGGCGAGGCGAAAAACCGAGGCAGACAGGGTGCCTGTCTGGCCGGTTTTCTGCGGTGAGCGGGGCGCTCAAACCACATGTGGGAGAGTCAGGCGCGCGTCTTTTCCAACGTGCGTAAACAGGAAAGAATAACCTCAAACGCGCGCACCATCTCGGCGTCGTCCACGCTGGCGTAACCGAGCAGCAGCCCACGCTGGAGCGTCGGTCGCAGGTAGTAACTGGACAGCGGTTTGACCATCACCCCTTGTTGCAGGATGCGGGCGCTCAGTACCACGTCGTCGATACGGTCGGGTAACCGCAAAATCAGGTGTAAACCGGCGTTACTGTTGTAACCAAGGTACTCCTCGCCCAGATGCTGCACGATCAACTCGCTCAACAGGGCGCGACGTCGCGCATACAACAGGCGCATACGGCGGATGTGGGCGGCGTAATGCCCTTCACTGATGAACTGACTCAGCGTCAGTTGCGTCAGCAGATGGCCGCCCCGGTATAGCTCGGCGTGCGCTGTTTTCAGCTCACGCGCCAGATGTGGCGGTAGCACCATGTAGCTGACCCGCAAGCCTGGATAGAGGGTCTTGCTACAGGTGCCGATGTAAATCACCGGCGGCTGGGTTTGCAGCCCCTGCAACGCCGGGATGGGGCTGCCGGAGAAACGGAACTCGCTGTCGTAGTCGTCTTCGATGACCCAACTGCTGTGTTCCTGCGCCAGCGCCAGCAAGCGCTGGCGGCGCGCCAGACTCATTACCGCACCCAGCGGATACTGGTGCGATGGGGTGACGCAAATCAACCGCGGCACTGACTGGGGCGAAACGTCGTCCGGTGGCACCATCCCTTGTTCATCCACCTCGATGGGGGCGACACGCAGCCCGTTGATGGTCAACACATTGCGCATACCCCAGTAGCAGGGGTCTTCGATCCACGCCAGGTCGCCGGGGTTACACAGCATTTTAGCCAGCAGGTCCATCGCCTGATGGGTGCCTTCGGTAATCAGGATTTGCTCTGGGGTACAGGTGACCGAGCGCGCCACCCGCAGGTAGTCCACCAGCGCCTGTTGCAGTTCCGGGCAACCACCAATCGGCGAGTAGGAGAGTTGTTCCGGTTTCAGGCGGCGAGACAGCCGGGTTTGCAGCCGCCGCCACAGGTCATGCGGAAAACTGGCGATATCCGGGATGCCCGGCATAAACGCGCCCCACTGGCGCGCCGATGCACCGGCATAGCCCAGCAGATGCATACCGCGCCGGGAAATCTCCTGCACTGCCGGGCGCAATGGCGACTGGGTATCGTCACGCACATCCGGTGGGCGAGTGTCTGGCAATTGCTCGGTGACGTAACTGCCGCTACCGGTACGGGTTTCGATATAGCCTTCCGCCAGCAGTTGTTCGAAGGCCGCGATCACCGTATTACGTGACAGCGACAGTTGCTGCGCCAGGTCGCGGGACGAGGGCAGCCGCCGCCCCGGTGCGATGTCGCCGGTCAGAATGGCCAGCCGGATAGTGTCGTACAGCCGCTTGTTGAGCGTCCCATCCTGCTGTTGTTCCAGCCCCTGCAACAGTAAATCCGTCAGTAGTGAGCGCAAAGTGGATCCTTTAAATATTAAAAACTGGCTCTGGATTATAGGGCCATGCAGGGGATAAATAGCAACATCAGAACGTTAATCGTCAACCCCTGTCGGGTGGTGTGTTCATCGAATCGGAGCAGAATAATGAGTAACAGCGAATTGAATCAACGTCGTTTGGCCGCCACGCCGCGTGGCGTAGGCGTCATGTGTGATTTCTTTGCCGACAAGGCCGAAAACGCCACCCTGTGGGATGTTGAAGGGCGCGAGTTTATTGATTTTGCTGCCGGGATTGCGGTACTGAACACCGGTCACCGTCACCCGAAACTGGTGGCGGCGGTGCGCGAGCAACTGGAGAAATTCACCCATACCGCGTATCAAATCGTCCCCTACGGCAGCTATGTGACGCTGGCGGAGCGCCTGAACGCGCTGGCCCCTATCGCCGGTCCGGCCAAGACGGCTTTCTTTACCACCGGTGCAGAAGCGGTTGAAAATGCGGTAAAAATCGCCCGTGCTTACACCAAACGTCCGGGCGTGATCGCGTTTGGTGCCGCGTTCCACGGCCGTACACTGTTGACCCTGACGCTGACCGGTAAAGTGGCACCGTATTCCACCGGATTCGGCCCATTCCCTGGATCCATTTTCCACGCGCTGTATCCGAACGCCCGGCATGGCATCACCGTGGAACAGGCGCTGGAGAGCATTGACCGTTTGCTGCACACCGATATCGCCGCCGATCAGGTCGCGGCCATTCTGCTGGAGCCGGTGCAGGGTGAAGGTGGCTTCAACGTTGCGCCGCCGGAGTTCATCAGTGGTGTGCGCCAGCTGTGCGACAAGTACGGCATGTTGCTGATCGCTGATGAAGTGCAGACCGGTTTTGCCCGTACCGGCAAGGTATTCGCCATGGAATACTACGAAGATAAAGCGGATCTGATCACCATGGCGAAAAGTCTGGGCGGTGGTTTCCCGATTTCCGGCGTGGTGGGTCGTGCCGAGGTGATGGACGCGCCGGGTCCTGGCGGGCTGGGTGGCACTTATGCCGGTAACCCGCTGGCGGTGGCGTCAGCGCTGGCGGTGCTGGATGTGATTGAAGAAGAACAGTTATGCCAACGCGCTCAGCGGTTGGGCGCTACACTGGTAGAGGCGCTGGAGCGGGCGAAAGCCAGCAATACGGCCATCGTCGATATTCGCGCTCGTGGTTCAATGGTGGCGGTGGAATTTAATGATCCGCAGACGGGTAAACCGAGCGCGGAAATCACCAAAAAATACCAGCAGGCGGCGCTGGAACAGGGACTGCTGTTGTTGACCTGCGGCACGCACGGCAACGTGATCCGTTTCCTGTATCCACTGACCATTCCGGATACCCAGTTTAGCAAGGCGCTGTCGATTCTAAGCGGCGTTCTGGCGAAATAAGCAGTGAGTGAAAGGGTAGTTATGCAACTGAAAAATAAAACGTTATTCCGTCAACAATCTCTGATCGGTGGCGAATGGCAGGATAGCAGCAACGGGGCGCGTCTGAGCGTGACCAATCCTGCCACCGGTGCCGAGTTGGGAAGCATCCCGCTGGTGACGGCGGAACAGACCCAGCAGGCGATTAGCGCGGCTGAACAGGCGCTGAGCGCGTGGCGCCAGCGTACCGGCAAAGAGCGTGCGGCGCTGATGCAGGTATGGGCGCAGTTGATTCGTGCCAATCAGGATGACCTGGCGGCTATTCTGACCGCCGAGCAGGGCAAATCGCTGGCGGAAGCCAGCGGTGAAATTGCCTACGCCACCTCGTTTATCGACTGGTTTGCCGAAGAGGCTAAACGGGTGGAAGGCAGCGTGTTGCAGTCGCCGCAGGCCAACCAACGGTTGCTGGTGATTAAGCAGGGTATCGGCGTGTGCGCTGCGATCACGCCGTGGAACTTCCCGGCAGCGATGATCACCCGTAAAGCCGCACCGGCACTGGCGGCGGGTTGCACCATGATCGTCAAACCGGCGGAGCAGACGCCGTTTACCGCGCTGGCGCTGGCGGAGCTGGCACAACAGGCCGGTATTCCTGCCGGGGTATTGCAGGTGGTGACCGGCGAAGCGCCGTCGGTGGGTAAAATCCTGTGTGACAGCCCGGTGGTACGCAAGTTGAGTTTTACCGGCTCCACCGAAGTGGGGCGTATTTTGATGGCGCAATGTGCGCCGACGGTGAAAAAACTGTCGCTGGAGCTGGGCGGCAATGCGCCGTTTATCGTGTTTGACGATGCTGATCTGGAGCAAGCGATAAAGGGCATTCTGGCGTCCAAGTTCCGCAACAGCGGCCAGACCTGCGTTTGCGCCAACCGGATTTATGTCCAGCGGGGTATTTATCCGGCACTGGCGACTCGGCTGGTGGAAGAGGTGGAAAAGCTGAAAGTCGGCGACGGCACCCAACCCGGCGTGATGCAAGGCCCGCTGATCGACCAGGACGCGGTCAGCAAAGTCGAGCAACATATTGACGATGCACTGTCAAAAGGGGCGGAACTGCTGACCGGCGGCTCACGCCACGCGCTCGGCGGCACGTTCTTCACCCCGACGGTGATTGGTGGCGTGACACGTGACATGCGTTTTGCCCGCGAAGAGACGTTCGGCCCGGTAGCGCCGCTGTTTCCGTTTGACGACGAGGCGCAGGCGGTGGCGATGGCTAACGATACCGAGTTCGGTCTGGCCGCTTACGTCTACACCCGCGACGCGGTTCGCCAGTGGCGGGTGCCGGAAGCCCTCGAATACGGCATGGTGGGGATCAACACCGGCCTCATTTCCAACGAAGTGGCCCCCTTTGGCGGGGTGAAACAATCCGGACTGGGGCGCGAAGGTTCACGCTTTGGCATCGAGGAATACCTGGAGATGAAATATCTCTGCGTTGACCTTACCCCTTCAGCCTGAGGCGGATGAACAGGGACGTTCATCCCGCATACGGGTGAGCCAGCGTGGTGCAACCCGGCAAGGTGATTGCACTGCAATAAGGCGAATGCGGGTTGGCTGGGTTTATTACGCCAGACGCCGCTCATCAGGCAATCAGTAAGTCATCAGGTAAAACAGCACGTTTTTACGCGAAAACAGTATAGGCACTGTGCACATTGCACAGTGCGATTTCCCCACGGCAGCGTTCAGCGGTTTTTCAACACAGTCGACAGAAACTGGCACGAAAACTGCTTTATAAAATGGTGCATATGCATCAAAAAAATTTAAGGGTTTCGCCCTCATGGGCATACGTTGACTACTCTCTTCAGGAGCCAGACCATGTTGAAAAAATTTGCACTATCCGCTCTGCTCGTTGCTATGGCTTCCCAGAGCTGGGCCGAAAGCCTGACGGTGATCTCCTTTGGCGGCACCAACAAGGACGCACAGGATAAGGCGTTTTACAAACCGTTCCAGGCCGCAGGCAAGGGCGCGATCGAAGCTGGCGAATACAACGGTGAAATGGCTCGTATCCGCGCCATGGTGCAGACCGGTCAGGTCGGCTGGGACGTGGTCGAAGTGGAAGGTCCGGAACTGCTGCGTGGTTGCAACGAAGGGCTGTTTGAAACCTTAGACTGGAAAAAATTGGGTGATCAGGCTGATTTCGTCAAAGGCGCGGTTTCCGAGTGCGGTGCCGGGATCTTTGTCTGGTCTACCGTGCTGACCTATAACGCCAACAAACTGCAACAGGCACCAAAAAGCTGGGCTGACTTCTGGGATGTGAAGAATTTCCCCGGCAAACGCGCACTGCGTAAAAGCGCCAAATTCACGCTGGAAATCGCGTTGCTGGCGGACGGTGTGAAACGTGAAGACGTCTACAAGGTGCTGGCGACCCCGGCTGGGGTTGATCGTGCATTCAAAAAACTTGATCAGATCAAATCCAACATCCAGTGGTGGGAGTCCGGCGCGCAGCCGCTGCAATGGCTGGTGGCAGGTGACGTGGTCATGACGTCTGCCTACAACGGCCGCGTGGCGGTGGCGCAGAAAGAGAAACCGGGCATCAATATCGTCTGGAAAGACGGCCTGTACGACCTGGATAGCTGGGCCATTGTGAAAGGCTCCAAACACAAAGCGCTGGCTGAGCAGTTTATTGCGTTCGCCAACCAGCCAGAAAACCAGAAAGTGTTCGCAGAAAACATCGCCTACGGCCCGACTAACGCGAAAACTACCGCTTTGCTGGAGCCTGCTGTGAGTAAAAACCTGCCAACCGCGCCGGATAACCTGGCTCAGTCGGTGCAGGTGGATACCGAGTTCTGGATCGATCACGGCGAAGAGCTGGAACAACGTTTCAACGCCTGGGCCGCCCAGAAGTAATTCCGAATCGGTATTGATCACAAGGAGAGCGCGTTTATGTCCCAGAACGAGATGTTAAAGGCAGAGCCGCCTGGCGACGGCGAGGGAAACCACACCAGTCTGAAACAGCAATTGAATCAGGCGCAGGCCCGTTATCAGAAACGATCGCTGTTGCTGATAGCCCCGTTGTTCCTGTTCATTCTGGTCAGTTTTCTGTTCCCGATACTGTCGATTCTGGGTAAAAGCGTGTCCAACCCGGACCTGCGCGTCAGTATGCCGACCACTATCGAGGCAATGCGGCAATGGTCCGGTAAGGCTGTACCGGATGAAGCGGTGTTTCGTGCGCTGGTGAGTGATCTGCGCAATGCGCGCAGCACCGGGCAGGTCGCCACCATCACCAAACGGCTGGGGTATGAAGACAGTCAGTACCGCCAGCTTATCAACCGCACATTGCGCAAACTGCCGTCAGATGAACAGCAAGGGTTGCGCGAGCAGTTAATTGCCGACCAACCCATGTGGGGCGAACTGACCACCTGGAAAACCATCGACCGCGCCTCACGGCCTTTCACCAGCTACTACCTGCTGGCGGTCTTCGACCACAAGGTGGACCCGCAGACCGACAAGGTGGTGGCGCAACCGGCGGAGCAGGCGCTGTATGTCGATGTACTGCTGCGCACGCTGTTGATGGCGGGTGTGGTCACGTTGTTGTGTGTGGCGCTGGGTTATCCGCTGGCTTACTGGCTGGCAAAACAACCGGATAATCGCGCCAACCTGCTGATGATTTTGGTGTTACTGCCATTCTGGACCTCACTGATTGTACGCACCGCCAGTTGGATCGTGTTGCTGCAATCCGGTGGGTTGATCAACCGCTCGTTGATGGGGCTAGGCATCATTGATGAGCCGCTAGTGCTGGTGTTTAACCGGATCGGTGTTTACATCTCCATGACCCACATTCTGTTGCCGTTCTTTGTGCTGCCGCTGTATGCGGTGATGAAAGGCATTTCGCCTAACTATGTGCGGGCGGCGATTTCGCTCGGCGCGCATCCGTTTCTGGCGTTCTGGCGGGTGTATGTACCGCAGACCTACGCCGGGGTGACCGCCGGTGCGTTGCTGGTGTTCATGATGGCGATTGGCTACTACATCACACCGGCGCTGTTGGGTGGGCCGGGCGACCAGATGCTCAGCTATTTTGTCGCGTTTTTCACCAACACCACCATGAACTGGGGGATGGCGGCGGCGCTGGGGACACAACTGCTGGTGATCGTGGTGCTGCTGTATGTGGTGTATATCCGTGTCACCCGCACCGACGCTGAAGCAGCGGCGCGTTAACCGAAGGAGCAAGCGATGAAACCGATGAAGGAAATGAGACAACAGGGTTCGCAGCTGCTGCGGGTGTGGAATGGCTTCTTCAATTTTTACGGTGCGGCAATGCTGCTGTTTCTGATTGTGCCGGTGTTGGTGATTGTACCGCTGTCGTTCAACGCCGGATCGTTCCTCAGCTACCCGCTGGCGGGCTTTTCCCTGCGCTGGTATCGGGAATTCTTCCACTCCAGCGAATGGCTCAGCGCGCTCGGCAACAGCCTGTTAATTGCGCCGCTGGCAACGGTGCTGGCAACGGTACTGGGTGTGCTGGCATCGGTGGGGCTGGTGCGTGGCGAGTTTCGTGGCAAGTCGCTGGTGATGGCGGTATTGATTTCGCCGATGATCGCGCCAGTGGTGATCGTGGCGGTAGGGATGTTCTTCTTTTTCGCCAAGCTGTCATTGCTGAACAGTTACATTGGTCTGGTGCTGGCCCATGCGGTGCTGGGTGTGCCGTTTGTGGTGATCACCGTGACCGCAGTACTAAAAAATTACGATCAAAACCTGACCCGTGCCGCCGCCAGTCTGGGCGCGCCACCGTTACTGGCGTTTCGTCGGGTGACGCTGCCGTTGATCGCCCCCGGCGTATTCTCCGGCGCGTTGTTCGCGTTTGCTACTTCGTTTGATGAAGTGATCGTCACACTGTTTCTCGCCAGCCCGCGCCAGCGCACGCTGCCGCTGCAGATGTTCGCCGGGATCCGTGAAAACCTCGATCCGACCATCGCCGCCGCTGCGACCATGATGGTGGCTGCCGCGCTGGTGTTGCTGGTGGTGATGGAAATCCTGCGTCGTCGTTCGGAGAAACTGCGCGGCGGACATTGATTCCAACAGTGAAGCAACGTCAGTCATAGATAAGCAAAACGCCCTTGCCGGAATCGGTAAGGGCGTTGTTGTCTGGCTTATCCGTGTCGGAACGAATCAGAAGCGGAACGTGGCGGTGGCGGTAACGCGACGTTCACTGCCCCAGTAGCAGGCGTAATCGGTATAGCAACTGGCGACGTACTGGCGATTCAACAGGTTATCGACATTGACGGCCAGGCTGGAGCCAGGCATACCGAATGCCGCCAGATCGTATTTCACCATCGCATCCAGCAAACCGTAAGGTGCTACTTTGAAGGTATTGTTCGCATCGCCGTAGGAGCTACCCACGTAGCGCACACCGGAACCGATGGTCAGCCCGCTGAGTGCGGCGTGGTTAAAGGTGTAATCCGCCCACAGAGAAGCCTGATTGTTAGGAATCTGATACGGGCGTTTGTCTTGCAGATTGGTATCCTGGGTATACCTGGCATTAACATGCGAATACGCCGCCGTCACGTTGATGTTCTGCGTCAGCGCGCTTTTGGCTTCCAGCTCCAGCCCGCGCACCGTGATTTCACCGCTCTGGACGCTGAAGTTGGTGTTGTTGGGGTCGGTGGTCAGGTTGTTGCTCTTGGTCAGTGAATACACCGCCGCTGTCAGCACCAGTGGGCGATCCTTCGGTACGTATTTCACCCCGGCTTCATACTGCTTGCCGAGCGACGGTTTGAAGGTCTGGCCGCTGGCACTCGTGCCGGATGTCGGTTCAAAGGATTCGCTGTAACTGAAATACGGCGTAATGCCGTTGTCAAACAGGTAGTTCACCCCGCCTCGCCAGGTAAATTGCCCCTGATTGTTTGAGTCGATGGCTCCGCTGGTGCGATTCTGCGCCGAGGTTTTCGCCCGGTCGTAACGCCCGCCCAGCGTCACCAGCCACTGATTCCACTGCGCTTGATCCTGCACATACATCCCGGTTTGTTCCTGACGATTCAGGAAGTTCCAGGGCGAAAGGGAATCCGCTGGAATGTTGTCGTCGCCGTAAGCCGGGTTCAGCAGGTTCAGCGATGATGCCGAGCCAAAGTACTCGTCGATATCGTTGCGCATCCGCATGTAATCCACGCCGAACAGCATCGTGTGACTGACATCGGCGGTGGAAAACGTCGCCTGCGCCTGATTGTCCACGGTAAAGCTGTTCAGGCGTTCATGAGAAATAACGGATGCGCGATCCATCACATACGGTAGAGAGGTGGAAATACCCGTGCCGTAGATACCGCGGTACTGCGTTTCCAACTGCGTGTAACGCAGATTCTGCCGCACGGTCCAGGTGCCGTTAAACGCATGTTCGGCGCTGTAACCCACCATCTTCTGGTTACGCGCCATCTTGTTGCTGGCTTCGCCATCGTTAAACGACGTGGACAGCTTATGCGAATTGCCGTTGCTGTCGAGGAACGGGTTAACCGTGCCTTGACGCGGCAGCCAGCCGTAGAAACCGGCATACGGGTCGTTCTGGAAGTTGGTTAGCAGCGTAAAGCGGGTATTTTCATCCGGCTGCCAACTGAATGATGGGGCGATGGCATAACGTTTCTCTTTAGCGAGATCCTGCTGCGTATCGCTGCTTTTCGCCACGCCGGTCAGGCGATAGGTATACACGCCTTGATCATCGACAGCGCCGCCGAAGTCGAAACCGGTTTGGAACAGGTTATCGTTTCCCATCTTGAACTGGACTTCGCGGATGGTTTCCGCTGTCGGCCGTTTGCTGACCAGCGCTACCAGGCCGCCAGGGCTGCTTTTACCGTACAAGACCGACACCGGTCCACGCAGGACTTCGACCCGCTCCAGCATATAAGGGTCCAGCGACATTTCTGAATAGTTGTCGCCTTGTAATTTGAGTCCGTCGAGGTACTGGTTGGTGTTGACCGCAGTGAAACCACGCAGGTTAACCACGTCATAGGTGTTTGAGCTGCCACGGTTGCCGATAAAAACCCCCGGCGTATAGCTCAGCGCGTCTTTAACGCTAACCACCTGACGCGTTTGCATCTCTTCATTGGTCACAACGGATACCGACTGAGGGTTTTTTTCAATCGCGGTATCGGTTTTGGTGCCGGTGGCGCTGCGTTTGGCGGCAATCGTCGGTGCTGCGCCCCACGCATTTTCCGGCGCGGCCGCCGTTGAGGCATCAACGTTGATGGTGTCGTCCGCATAGGCCGTTACCGATGTTGTACCGGTCAGTGCAGCGGAAATAAGCAGAGCCAGCGCGCGTTTATGGGCATGAGAAGGGGAGAACTGACCGAAGCCAGTACACGGTGTTGTTGCCATTACGATTTCCCTGAAAATTAATAAAAAGCAAAAGAGAATAACAATGATTATCATAATCAATAACTAATTGTAGCGTAATATTATCAGTAAGAGAATTCGTAACTTGATGTGTATGAATGTATGGATAAGGTAAAACTGTGAGGCTTGAGTGATACCGATGGTGTCACCGACCGAGACGATGAGATGGCTAACTCCGTCTCACCTGCCTGAATGTCGCGGCGGGTGAGACGTGCGGCATAAGGGCTGTTTTATTGCGCATCGGCAAAGCGGATAGGCAGCTGTTTGTCGATAAACGGCGCGAGTTTATCCGCCGGGATCGCCGGTTCCACCACTAACGTGGTGATGTCTTCGCAAGGAATGACATGGTAGCGGGCGATGGCCGGGAGCTTGTCCGATGTCATCGCCACCACGATTTCGTTGCTTTTGCGCGCCGCCGCCTGCTTGAATTCCGCATCTTCGTAGTCAAACACCGTCAGCCCTTCGGTGGCATCCAGCGCACAGCCGCCCAGAAAACAGAGATCGAAATAGATATTCTCTAACTGCTTTTGCGGTGTGATGCCAAGCGCGCCGCCGGTGCGCGGTTGTACACGCCCGCCGAGGATGATGACTTCAGCATTCGGCGATGACAGGAGTGCCAGCGCGATGGCGGGTGAATTGGTAATGGCAGTAAATGACAGCGAGTGAGGAATCGCTCTGGCAATAGCCAGATTGGTGGAGCCGGAGTCGATAAACACGCATTGACCCGCCTGAACCAGCGCCGCGCAGGACTGACCCAGCCGCTCTTTCGCCTCGCTGTCGGCTGCGGCGCGGGTGATGAAGTGACCGTCAGCCGGAGCCAGGCTAACGGCACCACCATATACCCGCTTACACACGCCTTCGCGCGCCAGCTCCTGCAAATCGCGCCGTATGGTGTGCTCCGATACCTGCAACTCCTGCGACAGCAATGTACATACCACCCGGCCTTCTTTGTGCAGTCTGTCCCGGATCAGAGATTGTCGCTGCTCAGGAAAAGATGCATAATCGAGCATAATCAATCCTTATATTTAATTAAATCGAGCGTATCGAGCAGAATCAAGCATCGCGCTGCGGTTTGTCAATCGAATACTGTTGATGTGCATTCTATCGCAAGAGGTGAATACCATGAGTCAGTCACTGCCGGATATGGCGTTTTTTCATATGTTGGCCGACGCGGCCAGCCAGCAAACCCTGCCACGTTTTCGCTCTCACCAGAATCTGCATGTCGGCAGCAAACCCAAAGCGGGATTTCGCTTTGACCCCGTGACGGATGCTGACCGGGAAGCGGAACGGGTGATTCGGGCGTTGATTAGCGAACACTACCAAGAACACGCGATTTTGGGTGAAGAGTTCGGTGCGACCGGCAGCGGTGACGTCCAATGGATTCTGGACCCGGTTGACGGCACCCGGCCATTTTTGTGCGGGTTGCCGGTGTGGGGCACGCTGATCGGGCTGCTGTATCAGGGCCGTGCGGTGATGGGCATGATGAGCCAGCCATTCACCGGCGAGGCGTTCTGGGCCGATGGGCAACATGCCTGGTATCGTGGCCCGCAAAGGGAAGGTCGAGCCGAGAGCTACAAGATAGAAAGCCGCAAAAATGTACCGCTGGATCAGGCCATTCTGCATACCACATCGCCGGAGCCGATTAAACGTCATCCACAGATTCGCTTTGCTGAATTGACGGAGCGCACGCTGATGACCCGTTATGGCGGCGAATGCTACGCGATGGCAATGCTGGCCGCCGGGCACATTGATATTTGCCTGGAATATTCTCTGCAACCTTATGACATTGCTGCGTTTATCCCGATTGTGGAGCAGGCGGGCGGGGTGGTGACGACGCTACAGGGTGAACGGCCGGAAGCGGGCGGGCACATTCTGGCGACGGGGTGCCCGCGTTTGCATGAAGCCGTGCTGCAAATTCTTAATGGATAGCTTGAACGTTGATAGGCGGCGCGCGGCGCTGCGGTTATCCATCATTCCCTTTCACTTGAGACAATATCGTTTATGCCACAGTTAACGGATGCACTAAAAAACTCTCCTTTATCGCGCGGGTTAACCGACGAACCGGGGCAGCGCGAACAGCGGGCGACGCGGGTCATGTTTTTTTTGGCCGGTTTTGCCACCGCCGTTTGGGCCGCGCTGGTGCCTTTCGCCAAGCTGAATACCGCTGTTGATGAGGGGACGCTCGGTCTGTTGTTGCTGTGTCTGGGTGGCGGTGCACTGGTGGCGATGCCGGTGACGGGGGTACTGACCACCCGGTTTGGCTGCCGTAAGGTTATCGCACTGGCGGTGTTGCTGTTCAGCCTGATACTGCCGTGGCTGGCGGTGATTCCGGATACCTTGCTGCTGGCGATCGCGCTGCTGATGTTTGGTATTGGAGTCGGCACCACCGACTGTGCCATGAACGTGCAGGCGATTCTGGTAGAAAAGGCGTCGGGCAAAGCCATGATGTCGGGGTTTCATGGGTTTTACAGCATTGGTGGCATCGTTGGCGCGGGGGCAATGAGCGGCATGATGTCACTGGGGCTGTCGCCGCTGGCCGCCAGCCTGCTTAGCGTACTGATGGTGGTTTTGTTATTGCTGACGCATCTGTCTGGCCTGCTGACATACGCCAATCCGCCGGAAGGCCCGGCGTTCGCCATTCCTCGCGGTGCGGTGCTAGTGCTGGGCCTCATCTGTTTTGCCGTGTTCCTGGCCGAAGGCACGGTACTGGACTGGAGCGCGGTCTTCCTGACTGAGCATCGCGGGATGCCGGATACGCAAGGGGCGCTCGGTTTTGCGTGTTTTGCCGCTGCCATGACGCTCGGTCGCCTGACCGGTGACCGGGTGGTGACGGCATTGGGGTCACAACCGGTGGTGATGTTGGGGGCGTCGATGGCGGTCGCTGGTCTGATGCTGGCGGTGTGGGTGCCGCTCTGGCCGGTGGCATTGCTGGGGTATGCGCTGATCGGGCTGGGGTGCTCCAATATCGTGCCGATCATGTTCTCCGCGATTGGCCGCCAGACCAGTATGCCGCAGGCCGCTGCGGTGCCAGCGGTGACAACATTGGGCTATTTCGGGGTATTGGCCGGACCGGCAAGCATCGGGTTTATCGCCCATCACAGCAGCCTGTCGGCGGCGTTTTTGGTGGTGGCTGCGTTGCTGGTGCTGGTTGGGGTGAGCGCCAAAGCTGTGAAGGTCTAAGCGAGTGAAGGTCTAATTGTTCGGACACATGACGGAGAAGAGTGATGATTAAGCTGATTATTACCGACCTGGATGGTACGTTTCTCAACAGTCACGGTGAGTTCAACCGTGAATTGTTTACTGAGGTCAGTGCGCTGATGCAACGCAAGCAGGTACAGTTTGCACCCTGTACCGGCAAGCAGTGCGACCGGGTGGAAGAACTGTTCGGCGAGCAGGCGGCAGATTTCTGGATTCTGGGCGACAGCGCCACCCGCATCCGGCACCGGGGCGAGTACGTCTACCAGTCGCTGATCGACAATGCGCTCGGCCGGGAAATGATCGCCACGCTGGACGCGGTAAATCAGGAACATGTGATCATCGCCTGTACCCCCGATGGGGCAGTATTAAAAGATTCTCTGGCACCGGCGATGATCGAGAAAGTGAAGAAGTCTTACGCGACCGTCCGCCTGGTGCCGGATTTCAATGCAGTACGGGATGATTTTGTCAAAATCACGTTGTTCGATGAAAAAGGGCGTTGCCATCAGACACGTACTCATCTGACACCTTTCGATGAACGGGCTTATATCGTGGTGTCTGAAGCAGCCTGGATTGATATCGCCGATGTCGGGGTACACAAAGGCAGCACCGTGGGCCGATTACAGAATATGTTGCAGGTAACACCGGAAGAAACCGCGGTCTTTGGCGATGGGTTAAACGACATTGAACTGATGTGTTGTGGCGACTACAGCTTTGCCATGCGCAATGCGTTTGAGGAAACCAAGGCGGCAGCCCGCTTCATTACCGGTTCCAACGACGAAGACGCGGTGATGCACACCATTATCCGGCTGCTGAACTTGCAGCCGGACAGGGCATATAACCAAAATAATTCGAGTTGCAGGAAGGCGGCAAGTGAGTGAATCCCGATGAGCTTACTCAGGTAAGTGATTCGGGTGAACGAACGCAGCCAACACACCTGCAACTTGAAGTATGACGGGTATAAATCCCAACAGCAAAAGATGGCGGGCCTCGCCCGCCATGATAAGGCTGGATTAACGGTTTAGAACGACTCCCACTCGTCCTTGCTGGAATGAGCTCCAGCACTGGCCAGCATCAGTGGTTTTCGTGTAATGACCGCATCGGGCTTGTGCACAGCGCGGGCAGGACGAAGGCTGTCGTCATTGCCGAGGCGGAATATCGAAACGGCCTGCTCCAACGCTTGAGCCTGCTCTTCCAGTGAATTGGCGGCCGCGGAAGACTCCTCTACCAGCGCCGCGTTCTGCTGGGTGGTGGAGTCCATTTCGGCTACCGCAGTGGAGATCTGGTTGATGCCGCGGCTCTGCTCGTCGGACGCTGAGGCAATTTCCCCCATAATGTCATGTACATGAGCGATAGAGCGGATAATGTCATCCATGGTTTTACCGGCGCTTTCCACCAGTGCAGAGCCGGTATTGACACGGGTGACGGACTCGCCGATCAAGGTTTCAATCTCTTTGGCGGCCTGGGCACTACGCTGAGCCAGACTGCGCACTTCACCCGCCACCACCGCGAAGCCGCGGCCCTGCTCACCGGCACGTGCGGCTTCTACCGCGGCGTTGAGCGCCAGAATGTTGGTCTGGAAGGCGATACCGTTGATGACCGAGGTAATTTCGGAAATACGCCGGGAACTGACGGCGATCTCGTTCATGGTGCTCACCACATTGTTGACGATCTCACCCCCTTTGGTGGCGTTGCCTGACGCATCGGCCGCCAACTGCGAAGCATGATGCGCGTTTTCGGCGTTCTGTTTCACCGTTGAGGTTAACTGCTCCATGCTGGCGGCGGTTTCCACGACGGCGGCCGATTGCTGCTCGGTACGGGAGGAGAGATCGGTATTACCGGCCGCGATTTCCGATGCCGCCGACGCCACGTTACTCACGCCCTCGCGAATGGTGCCGATCATCTCACGCAGCTTGTGATTCATCTCATTCATTGCCGTCATTAACTGACCTAATTCATCCTTCCGGTCGACCGTGATGTCGACAGTCAGGTCGCCGTGGGCGATCCGCTCAGCCAGCGACAGGCTTTGGCGCAGCGGTCGGGTCAGTTGCAGGGTGATGCGCCAGGCCATCAGCACGCCGATGGCGATAATCGCCAGCCCGATGAGCCATTGCTGGTATTGCGACTGGTGGGTAATGTTATTCACTTTGTCCAACTGGGTTTGGTAGAGCTGGGTAGCCGATTGGTTAAGGACCAGCGCAATATCCGCCATGCGTTGAGAAGCTGCATCCTCTTGCTGAAAGGCCGCCATGTAAAGGGTGATATCTCCACCGTAAGTCGTGAAAGGCCGCCAGGCTTGATTCAGCCAGGCCTGCTGTTCCGTGCTGAATTTCGGTAGCGCCTGCGTGATGACGTGTTGTGCACTATTCAGTGCCTTACGAAGCGCGGCTTCGGTTTCAGCAGACGGTATCAACGTCAGTTCGTGGGCGGTGTCCTTGATATCAGCCATCCCTTCGTTGATGTACATAAATTCCAGCCGTAATTCCGTCGGAAGTGTGGCCGCATCGAATTGCCCGTGCAGTCTATCAATGACTTTACCGATGGTTTCCTGAGACAGCTTTTGACCGATAGCATCCCGCTTCTGGCTGGCGCTAATCAGGTTTTCCCGCGCGACATTATATTCCTTGCTGGACTGGATAATCCGGTCCAGCACAATACGGGTGTCCGCATCCCATTTCAGGGTTTGGGCGATATTCAATGATTGCGTCATTTTATTTAGCAATTCACCGTTTTTATTCATCGCCGCATAATCATGGGTATATTGGAAACGCAGCCGTTCCCGCCGGGCTTCTTCCAGATAACTGTTAATATTATTGCTGATGATAGATTTCTGGGAGTAGGCATCAATATTACGAAAGCCATTGACCCCCGACAGCATGATTATCGCCGCCATTAATAATATCAGTCCGAATCCCATCGCCAGCTTCACACCGACTTTGAAATTGTTATAAGCACCAAAAACAGTATTCATGGGGCCTTCCTTTTTGCTGATTTACCAGAGTAGTGACGAGAAAAATAAAACCGAATTGACGATATCAATGTATGTATACCCAAAATAATGCGAGTTGCAGGAAGAGGGCAGCCAATGCCCCTGCAACTTGAAGTAGACGGGTATATCCATGCCTGAATACGTCAGGGCATGAGTGCTGATGCTGTGTTTTATAGGTATCGTTTACAGGATAGTCGATGACCACGCTGTTGTTTGACAGAGTAGGTAATATTATTGCGGGAAGGGAGCAAACAGAGGCTGTACTGCGGTGTCATCGATAAGCACAGCATGGCATGATCGCCATGCTGTGCAGATTAAAACCGGTTAGAACGATTCCCAGTCATCTTTCGCGTTGGCTGAAACGCGGTTGGTGACGGCGGGTTTGGCAGCGGTAGCCGTTTTAGCAGTGGATGCCGTCAGTTTCAGTGGCTTGCTGGCGCTGAGGCTGGCACGCTGCACTGGTCGTGACGCTGTGTTGTCGTTGCCGAGGCGGAACACCGATACCGCGTGCTCCAGTGTTTGTGCTTGCTCTTCCAGCGAATTAGCCGCAGCGGAAGACTCTTCCACCAGCGCGGCGTTCTGCTGGGTGGTGGCGTCCATTTCGGCTACCGCAGTGGAGATCTGGTTGATACCGCGGCTCTGCTCGTCAGAGGCTGAGGCGATTTCATCCATGATGTCATGCACATGGGAGATAGAGCGAATAATCTCGTCCATGGTTTTCCCGGCGCTTTCCACCAGTGAGGAGCCGGTATTCACCCGGTTGACCGATTCGCCGATCAAGGTTTCAATCTCTTTGGCGGCCTGAGCGCTGCGCTGGGCCAGATTGCGCACCTCTCCTGCTACCACCGCGAAACCGCGGCCCTGTTCGCCAGCGCGCGCGGCTTCCACCGCAGCGTTGAGCGCCAGAATGTTGGTCTGGAAGGCGATACCGTTGATGACCGAGGTGATTTCGGAAATACGCCGGGAGCTAACGGCGATCTCGTTCATGGTGCTCACCACATTGTTGACGATCTCACCCCCTTTGGTGGCGTTGCCTGATGCATCGGCCGCCAGCTGCGAGGCGTGGTGCGCGTTATCGGCGTTCTGTTTCACCGTTGAGGTCAACTGCTCCATGCTGGCGGCGGTTTCCACGACGGCGGCCGATTGTTGCTCGGTACGGGAGGAGAGATCGGTATTGCCAGCGGCGATTTCTGATGCCGCCGACGCCACATTGCTCACCCCTTCACGAATTTCGCCGATCATCTCGCGCAGTTTGTGGTTCATGGCTGCCATGGCGGACATCAGCATCCCCAGTTCATCACGACGATCGACATTGATGGTTGCGGTCAGGTCGCCCTGGGCGATCCGTTCAGCCAGCGACAGGCTCTGATGCAATGGGCGGGTAATTTGCAGGGTGATGCGCCAGGCCATCAGCAGCCCGATGGCGATAATCACCAAACCGGTAAACAATAACTGCCATTGCGAACTGGTGGTGGTGGTGCTAACCAGCGACAGTTGACTCTCATACAATGAGCTGGACGCGTTATCCAGAACGACTGCGGCATCCAGCATGATTTTGGTCGCGGCATTTTCGTCCTGAAATGCGCGCATGTAATCGGTGATGTGACCGCTGTAGGCGGCGAACAACCCCCATGATTGCTTCAGCCAACCCTGTTGTTCGGCGGTAAAGTGAGGTAACGCCTGCTCAATGGCGGTTGCGGTAGCAGTAAGCGCCTTGCGCAGATTGGATTCAGACTGCGGGGTGGGTTGCAGCAACAGCTCGTGGGCCTGGTCGCGAATGTCCATCAGTTGTTCGTACAACGTGATGAATTCCAGTCGTAATTCCGGTGTCAGGGTGCTGCCGTCGAACTGGGCGCGCAGGGTATCAAGCGTTTTGATACTGCTGTCCTGATTCAGTTTCTGCGCGATGGCATCACGCTGCTGGCTGGCACTGACTAGCGCTTCACGAGCTGGCAGGTATTTTTTGTAGGCACCGTTTAGCTGCTCCAGCCATTGCTGAGACGCAGGCAACCAGGTTAACTGGTTGGCCTGATTGAGTGACTGGCCCACTTTCACCATCAGGTCGCCGACTTTATTAATGGCGGTGTAATCATGGGTATACTGAAAAGTGAGTCGGGCGCGTCTGGCATCATTCAAGTAGTTATTAATGTTGTTACTGATAATGGATTTATTGACATAGCCGTCAATGTGACGAAAGCCATTTATGCCTGACAGCATGATGAAGGCAGACATGATCAAAATCAGGCCAAACCCAATCGCCAGCTTAATACCAACCTTTAGATTGTTATAGGTATGTAGAATTGTGCTCATCGAGGGATTCCTATTGGGGCTAACGCTTTGATAATGCAAGTTCAACAGAAGTAATATCTGTTTACGTCCTTGTTTTTTCAGAATAAAAAATTGCTGTTTTCCAGAGGTGAGAAAAAACCTGTGAATAGTATCACATTTTTCAGAGATAGAAATAGTCTGCTTACGACGTAAGTCATTCGCTATTTATCTGTTTTTGTTACAGGTTGGGCTATATGTTCTATTCTTTTTTTGTTTTTTATTTGTTAAGTGATTTCACGTACTAGTTTGAAGGTGTGCTTAGCATTATCTATTTTGCTGTCTATTCCAAAATTCAGCCGGGAATAAAGCATGAAATGCTATTTTTTAATGTTATTCGCTGCGGGCGATAAAACGTATTTTCCTGTGTTTAATCGCCTGCACGAAATAGCCGCACGAAAAAACCGCATTTTTTGCTGCAACGGTGTTCAGGTCTTCGCTTTTTATCGGTCATCCTGACCCGCCTTTGATGCTGGAGAGGGCGATGCTTGTCTATGAGGGTGTTGGGCAGGGATCCGTGCCACCGGAACGGTAGCACGGCAAGGGAGGAGGCCATCAATCAGGCGTCGGACGTCATATCCGCCACGTTGTGGGTGAGCGGCACGTCCTTAATGACGGACTCAAAACTGCGCAGACGTTTATAAATCGACATCAGCTCTACGATGGTGGTCCAGGAATTGATCAGGTACTGAAATGAACCACGTACCTGATCGAACACGTTGGTTATCTGGTTCATCAGGCCCAGTGTTACCGTGCCCGCCACGATCGACGGCAACAGCATGATAATGCCGAATACGTTGTCGCTTTGCAGGTAAAGCACCCGCGCGATATTGAAATAGGTGTAATGGAAGTAGAGACGGAAATAGTTTTTTCGCACGTTGCTAAATAGCTGTTTTACCGTGGGTGGCGTAGCGCGACTGGGGTCATCTTCACCATACACCAGCTCTTTACGGTAGGCGGCTTCCACCCGCTGATTATTGAACTCCAGCCCCGGTAGTTTGATACCGATGAATGCCAGCACGCTGGTGCCCGCCAGTGACCAGATGATGGCGACGATTACCAGGCCGTAGGGAACTTCGCCAATCAACGGCAGCGATTTGACGTGAGACGAGAGGCTGACCAGCACCGGCAAGAACGCGATCAACGTCATCAGCGATTTCACCAGGTCCACCCCCAGGCTTTCCACCGTGGACGCGAAACGCATGGTGTCTTCCTGAATACGCTGTGCCGCCCCTTCGATGTGGCGCAATGCCTGCCAGTGCGAGGTGTAGTAGTCGTTCATAGCGGTACGCCAGCGGAAGACGTAATGACTGACAAAAAACAGATTCAGCACGCCAACGGTCACCGCGGTCAGGGCGATACCGAGGAAAATCAGTAATTGCTGGTAAAACGCCTGAATGGTCACCGAGTTCGGCGCGCTCAGCGCTTTCTGGATCAGATCGTAAAACGGGCCGTACCAGTCGTTGATCGCCACGCCGATTTCGACGGAAAAGTAGGTCACAAAAATGATCAGCGAGGAGCCGAGAATCGACCAGCGTTGCCAGGGATGCGGGTTTAACAGCGCCCAGGCACCCGCGAATAGACCGACGCACAACAGATAGTAGCCGTAGAACCACAGAAAGGTGGGCGAAAGGAACCGCATCGCACCTTGTGGTAGCGGTTGGGTGATGTGCAGCAGACTATCGCCCAACGGACGTCCCCAGCTATACCAGATGATGACCGCTATCAGCGACCAGATCAGTGCGGAAGAGAAAAACAGTTTAGGATTGGGAAAAAACGACTTGAACATAAGCGCACTTTTATCCGTAACAGGAAAATAATTGCTGTAATAGCAAATATTTAACGTAAGTGCAGGATTATATTGAAACGATTTTTGACTGGGGAACGGTTTTCTTTACGCAGCAATCAGCCAGGCGACGCAGCAATGAGCAGGAGATGGCGCGGCGGCGACAGGTACAGATATCGCCGCCGTGGTGTTACTGTCAAAGCGAGGGCGCGTCGACCACGATGTCCGGCTGGTGGGTGACGGTAAAATTGACCGAGCGGGCGATAAAGCACATCTCGTGAGCCTGATGATGTAACGCGAGAGCGGTCTGTGCGTTGCTGTCGGCGCTGATCACCACGCGTGGACGCAGCGTGACCGACAGAAACTGCCCGGCACCGCCAGCCTCTTCCACCATTTCCCCCTCCGCCCGATCGTCGTAGGCCAGCACCGTGACGCCGGCTCCCGCGCACAACCCGAGATACCACAGCTTGTGGCAGGCGGACAGCGACGCGACCAGCAGCTCTTCCGGATTCCAGCGCGCCGGGTCGCCACGGAAACTCGGGTCGGATGAGCCGGGCAGCGTCGGTTTGCCCGGCGCGCAGATATCATGGTCGCGGCTGTAGCCGCGATAATGCTTGGTGCCGGTGCCCTGGTTGCCGGTCCAGCTAACCTGAACCTGATAGCGATGAATTTTGTCTGCCATGCTGCCCTCGTGTTCCGATTAAAAAAATATCCGGCTGTAGTTTAACAGGCAATGGCGTCGATGCCATGACGACACCGCGTCGCGCCCTTTAGCCCATCTCGATCACATCCTGGGGCGGAAGGTCTTTCTCCAACTGTCGTAACACCCGGTAGACCTGCGCCACCGGTTGCAGGGTATCACGCGGAATGTAGTGACCTTCTGGTATTCGGTACAGGGTGCGGGCCAGCCAGATAAAACGGATCACCGGCACGCCGACCTGATGGGCGCGGGCGATCAGCGCCTTGGCCTGATCGTCTTCTCCTTTGAGCAGAATACGTGGTAGCGGTGTTTTGCCGGGGCGGTAGAACAGCGCCACGGCGTAGTGGGTGGGGTTGACCAATAGCAGGTCGGCGTCTTCCACTTTAGGTTTGGTGCGCGGGCTGGCTGGCTCGTTGAGGATTTCCTGCGCCACCGATTTACGATGGCCTTTCATGTGCGGGTCGCCTTCCGAGTTTTTGAACTCGTTACGGATATCTTCATGGCTCATGCGCTGCTGCTTGAGGAAGTAATACTTTTGCAGGCCGAAGTCGAGCACCCCCAGCGCCAGCAGTGCGGAAAGGGTGGTGCGCGCCACGCTTTTCAGCACGCTCTCCACCCCTTTCCAGAATGCGGTCAGGTCGCCGTAAGCCAGCTCCACCAGCCATTCCAACTGCGGTATCACCACCAGCCAGAATACCAGCCCGATGGTGACCGCTTTCAGGATGTTGGTCAGCATGTCGGTGAGCTTGCGCATGGTGAACATTTGTTTGATTTGATTGATCGGATTGAGGCGGTTGAAGTCAATTTTCAGCGCTTCAACGGCAAACAGCGGGCCGTACTGGATCCAGCCGCCCACGAGGCGCATCAGCAGCGCGACGCTGATGGTCAGCAGGCAGAAGGTCGCCAGCAGCGACAGCGCTTCGCTGAAAATTTCATCCGCCGCATGGCCGAACGGGTCGGTGATGCGGCTCACCGGCAACTGCATCAGCGCCTGCAACTTGCTCATGCCGCTGTCACTCATCGCCAGAATCATTTCCAGCAACGCAAAACTGATCAACAGTTTAGGTACGTCCTGGCTCTGTCCCACTTCCCCTTTTTTACGGGCATCCTGCAATTTTTTGGGGGTGGGCTTTTCTGTTTTTTCACTCATTGCGCTACCTCGCTGTATCTTGCGTGTTGCCTGTCAGGACGACGCCTGAAAAAACAGTGGGAACAGATGTTTCAGGTCAGTCAGTGCCTTGAGCCGACCTTCACCGAGAAACTGTAGTACCGGCATGTAAAGCACGAAAAATGCCATACCGGCCAGACATTTAGCGGGTGTGGACAAGACGTAAACCTGCAACTGTGGGCTGTAAAGGCTGAGAATAGCGATGCTGAATTCCAGCAATAGCAACAGCGCTACCAGTGGTCCGGCGTAGACCACCATGTGCTGAAAGGTGTCTTTGAGCAGGTCGAGATAGGTATGGAAGCCCTGTTCTGATAACGGCGGCAGGAAGTCTAGCGCTGGCCACAGTTGGTAGCTGTCCCACAGTAATTGGGTAAAGCCGGAAAAACCGATGGTGATGACCAATAACATGATGAACAGCTCTTTCATCATGTGGCCGAGCGGGGTGGCATCGCTGCCCAGTGCCGGGTTGAGCTGGCCACCGGTGAGTGCACCGCGTTGGTTGTCAAATAACGCCCCAACCGACTCAAACAGCCAGAACGGCATCGCCAGTACCACGCCCAACAGCAGCCCGATCATCAGCTCTTTGAGCAGCAGGCCGGGTAACATCGGCCAGGTGAGTGTGGTGGTCAGCATCTGTTGCTGGATGGCACCGGCTGGCACCAGCGCCAGTGCGATCACCACCGCATTGCGCAACATGCCTTTGATAATGGTGAACGAGAACAGTGGCACCAGGAACAAGCAGGGGTACAGCCGGGCCACGCCGAGCGTTAGCGCGTAAATAAAATCGTAGATATTCTGGATGGTGGCGATGGAAAACATGGCTGCCTCACGCCCTGGTTTGTTCGATCATGTTGAACGCCATCATCGCCAGCTGGATCAGTTCTACGCCGATCCAACGGCCGGTCATCGCCAGCACCAACCCTACCGCCACCAGCTTGACGGCAAAGGGTAGGGTTTGATCCTGCAACTGCATCACCGCCTGCAATAGCGAAATCAGCACACCGACCACCACCGCGACCAGCAGTGGCGGCGCTGATAGCATCACCACCAGCACCATTGCCTGTCTAAACAGATTGAGCGTTTCCATGGTCGCCTCACATGTAACTGTAGAACAGGCCATCGAGCAGGCGCGTCCAGCCGTTGACCAGCACGAACAACAGCAGCTTGAGCGGCAGCGAAAGGGTGGTGGGTGCCACCATTTGCATCCCCAGCGCCAGCAACACGTTGGAGACAATCAGGTCGATGACGATAAACGGGATATAAATCAGGAAGCCTATCTTGAACCCGGCCTGTAGCTCCGACAGCACGTAGGCTGGCAGCACCAGCAGAATGCTTTGGGTGGTGATTTTTTCGGACATCGCGGCTGGCCACATGCGCAGGCTGTTTTCATGCAGATGGGTCAGAATATCCGGGTCGGTGTTGCGCGACATGAATTTTTGCAACGGTTCGATACCACGGGTCACACTGCTTTCCAGCGCATCAAGGCTGCTGAAATCTACCGGTGTGTCCTGAAATCGTTGCTTGATATCGCTGAATACGGGGGCCATCACGAACAGCGTGGCGGCCAGCGCGATGCCGTACAACGCCATGTTGGGCGGCACCTGCTGTACCCCGATGGCGTTGCGGGTAATCACCAGCACCATGGAAATTTTCAGAAAGCAGGTGCAGACGATCATCATCAGTGGAATCAGCGACAATGTGCCCAGAAACAGGGCAAACATTACCGGGTCAAAGCTGCCCGAGGTCATAACGATGGCTCCGGGGCGATCTCTCCCTCTGTGCCAAGGCGGCGGGTGATTTGTAGCCCCAGTCGGCCTTCTACGTCTACCAGTTCACCCAATGCCAGCGGTTGCTCGCCGTGGTACAAGGTTGCTTCACCGGGTGTCGCCTGTTGTAAGGTCAACACCGTGCCGGGTGCGAGCTGCTGCAAATCCTGCAACGTCAGCGTCAGGTAGCCACAACGCACGGTCAGCGCCAGCGTCAGCGGCGGCAGCATATAGCCCGGCGGCACCTCGGCGTGACTGTCGTGCTCTGTGTGCGGTGACGTCTCGGGGGCGGCGTAGGTTTCAAAAGGCATGGTGTCGTCAAAGGGTGTTGTCACGGGACATTCCTCCTGTTCTGTCACGGTAAACCAGTAAGGGGCGAGCGCATCCATCCTGAGCTGCCCGGTCAGCCGCCGGTTGGCCAGCGTGATGCAGCCGTTACCCTGCGGTGAAAAGTACTGTTTGAGTGGACAGATCAGGTCGCCTGGTTCCAGCGTCGCCAGTTGTTCGTGTGACAACGTCACTTCTGCCAGCGTCAGCGGCACGCGCATCGCCAGATGACCGGGCAGCGGGTAGCGGGGCGCGTACCATCCCGGCTGGCTTTGCCACTGCTGCAAGGTTTGGAGTGATGTGCGCAACCGGCTGCGAACCCGGAAATCCCCACGGATCACCTCCAGCCACAGTGTCAGGTTATTCTGCGCAGCGTGCTCTGGCTGTGCGGATAACACCGGCTGAATCTCACCGAATAGCTCACGCAATGCCGGGCTGAGGTGATGGTTATACTGCGTCCAGTACCAGTCGGCGGTATCTGCGGTGTCGTCAGGGCCGGGGGTAAGCGCCGGGCAGGTGGAAAGCAACGACAGCAAGGGGGCGGCGTTACCATCCAGCCACAGCGTACCGGCATGGCAGCGCCAGCGGCTTTCCTGCTCACCGGGTGGCGCGTCGTCCGCCAGTTGCAGGCGCAATTCACCGGGCTGCCCGTCCAGCATGAAGGCAAAACGGTGCGCCGACGCCAACTGGCGAGAGAGCGCGGCTCGCGCCCGGCTGACCGGGCGCAGCGTTCTGGCAAACGGGGTCATTCCTCGTCCTCCCGGCTTTCAAATTGCAGCCGCACCGGTGCGCGTAGCGTGTCCGACAGCGAACGACGGCAGGCGTCGCGCTGGCCTTTCAACTGCTCGTAGGCGGATTTGCCGAAGCGCAGTGAAACGTCCCAGCCGCTGGCGGGCAGCGTCACCATTCGCACATCGACACTGCCTAACTGCGGCAGTTGCAGGCTGAACGACAGCGGTTCTCCCCGGCGCAATAGCGGCATGTCGGTCAGCGATGACTCCAGCGTGGGCCAATAGGCCGGTGTGACCGGTTCCGCTTGCGAGGATGCTTCGGTGAAGCCATCCAGACCCAACGACAGATTTAGCGCCAGTGGCGGGCCAAACGTGAGCCAACTGGCGTCGGGAAAACGCATTTCCGGCTCGGACAAATCGCCGAACGGTTCCCATAGGCCGTCGTCGTCATAACCGTAGCTGGGGAAATCCTGTTCCTGGCCGTGCGGCAACGCGTGCCGGGCAGGCAGAGAAACATCTGGTGTTGTGGGCAGATGAGGGGTCATATCGCCTCCTGATAGGTGGTTAACAGAAACTCCAGTTTTTCAACGGCTTTCTGGCAGAGCCGGGCGGCTTCCCGCGCCTGGCTGACCTGCTGCTGCCGGTTCAGATACTGTTGCTGCCAGTCGGTACACAGCAGCACCTGCGCCTGAATCTGACGAATATGCTTTTGTTCCTGCTCCAGTTGGTTTTTCAGCGACTCCAGTGTCTGGGTTTTACCCAGCGCCTCACGCAGGAAACTATCGCGCTGTTGTTGCCAGTCGGCCTGTAGCTGTTCCAGTTGTGCCTGTTGCGTGCGTAGCGCCGCTTCGGTTTGCCTGAGCACCTGTTCGGTTTGGCGTAACTGGCGCTCGGCGCGGCTGAGGCGCTGCCGATGGATCGGCAGCAGCTGATTAAGTACGGCACCCAGCTCCTGTGCGCTGCTGTCTGGCTGCTCTTCTTCCATCGCACTAACGGATTTCATGGCGTTAGAGATTGGCATACTGGCTCACCTCTTCGAGTTGCGACTGAATGTGCTCGAAGCCTTGCGGCTCGCGCATCGCCTGTTGCAGAAAACGGTTGATGTCGTCGTTGGCGCTGACGGCAGCATCGGTAAAGGCGTCGTGTCCCGGTTGGTATTCACCAAGACGGATCAGCATTTCCACTTGCTTGTAGGCGGCCATCAACCGCCGCACGGCGTTGGCGTGGCGGGTGTGTTCCCGTTCCACCACGTTGCTCATGGTGCGGCTCAAGCTCATCAATATGTCGATCGCCGGGTAGTGGTTGCGTTCGGCGAGCCGACGCGACAGCACAATGTGGCCGTCGATCAGCGACCGGACTTCATCGGCCACCGGGTCGTTCATCGAGTCCTGCTCGATCAGCACCGAATAGAGCGCGGTAATGGCCCCCTGACGGGTTTGTCCGGCGCGCTCTACCAGCCGGGGCAACAGGGTATAGACCGACGGCGGCAACCCGCCGCGCCCTTGCGGCTCGCCCAGCGCCAGGCCGATTTCACGCTGGGCGCGGGCAAAGCGGGTCAGCGAGTCGATAATTAACAGCACTTGTTTGCCCTCTGCGCGAAAGGCTTCGGCGATGGCGGTGGCGGTGAACGCGGCGCGGGCTCGTTCCATACTGCTGCGATCAGAGGTCGAGCAGACCAGCACCGTGCGGCTGCGCAATTGTTCGTCCAGCTCGTGATCAAGAAATTCGCGCAGTTCGCGGCCACGCTCGCCAATTAACCCAAACACGATGGCGTCGCACGGCGTATTACGCGCCAGCTCCGCCAGCAGGGTGGTTTTGCCGCACCCGGCACCGGCGAAGACCCCGACACGCTGACCACAGCCGATAGTCAGCAGGCCGTCGATGGCACGCATCCCGGTGGGCAGCGGGTCGGCAATACGGGGGCGCTCGGTGGGGGGCGGCGCGTCGCCAATCACCGGGATGGGGTTGGCGTTGAGTGAACCCGGTTCGACAAACGCGCTGTGGCCGCCGTCTTCCAGCGGGCGGCCGAAGCCATCCAGCACACTGCCAAACAACGCGTCGGACACCTGCACGCAATGCGGCTGGTACAACGGCGTGACCACCGCGCCCTGCGCGATGCCGTCCAGCGCGCCCAGCGCCGACAAAAAGGTGTTTTCCGGGCTGAAGCCGACAATTTCCGCCAGCACCTGCGAGTTGTCGTCACGGGCCACCAGACACAGATCGCCGATGCGGGCGTTCGGCAGGCTGGACTCCAGCAGAATGCCGCTGATACCGATGATCTGCCCCTGCCGGGTCACCGGCGAATACGCCGCCAACTGACGGTGTTGCTGTTGCAACCACCGGCTCAGTTGCGGATAGCGGCTGTCGATTACGTCCTGCGCGCTCATTACCAGTTCACCTTGATCTGTTGCTTGCCGCGAAATTCAATCTGGCTGTCGTTGATGCTGACCAGCCGCAGGTTGTCCACCTCGTCACCGACGAAGATGCGTCGCCCGTCTGAGGTCACCACGTTGGCTTTCGGGCCGCTGGTGACCTGCACGATCTGGAACGGCAACTGGTCGTTCTTCACGGTGGTGTGGTTTTCAATCTGCAATGCGGTGACGTAACGCTGGTGGAACTGTGCCAACATGCGCGCCAACCGAGTGTGCTGCGCGGGGGGCAACGCACCGCTCAGCACGATGCGGTTGTTATCCTGACTGGTCGACACCAGCCGCTCCAGTTCGCGGTCGGTCAGCATGGTTTGCAAGGTGCTGCTCAATTGCGGCAAGGTGCCGATCGGTAACCGGTTATCCTGCGGTGGTGGCGCGGAGGGCATCGCCGCCGTTTCCTGCAACATCCAACTACCGACAATCATGAACAGCAACACCGCCAGCAGCAGGTAGCTGAATTTGGCCCACAGCGGCAGGCGCGGTTTTTCCCGGCGTATCACCATCGGTTCGGGTATCGGTGCCGGAGGTATGTCCGAGGCGGTGACGTCCGGCGGGGCGTCTTGCACGTCAGTCACGGCGTCATCGCTGGCCTGGTCGTCGTCGGGTGGTGTGTCTTGTGCCTCGTCCTGCCAGGGGGTGTCAGCACTGACCACACACAGCCAGATCCCGCCAGCGGCAAACGGCGTACCGGGGGGGAGCCAGAGCGATTGCGCCGTCGCGTGGCCTTCGCTGTCGCTGACTGGGCCATCCAGTACGGATACCAGCCAGCCGTCGGGTTGCTTTTCCAGCAGGCAGTGCTGCTCGCGGATGCCGGGATCGTAGAGCACCATATCCGCCTCATCGGCGGAACCGATACGCCATGAGGTTCCGCTCAGCGGCAGCGCGGCCCCACGGTGCAATCCGGTCAGAACACGGAGTTCAAACATTTTGCGTTATCCTATGCGTTAAAGGGGTCAACCCTGTCCTGCAGGTCGATACGGCCCGCCACGTTGATCGACAGGTGGGATTCCAGCTCGGTGAACGACAGCACCGGGATGTGATGGAATTCATCCTGCAACAAAATGCGCAGTGGACTGCGCAGGTCTTGCGCCACCAGAATCAGCGCCGACGGCGGTGTCATCGGCGGGAACGCCTGCCGCAACTGACCGAGCAGGGTGGCGGCGTATTCCTGGGTCAGTGCGAAGAAGGTTTCGTTTTGTGTCTGGCGCAAGGCGTCGCGCAGCAGCTCTTCAGTTTCCGGCGTCAGCAGCCAGACGGTGAGGCTGTCGTCCTGACTGTACTGGTGACAAATCTGGGCTTTCAGCTCCAGCCGCACATAGTCGGTGAGGGCGTTGATGTCACGCTCGTGCTGACCGATTTCGATCAGCGCTTCGGCAATCGGCCGTACCGAGCGCAGCGGCACCCGTTCCGACGCCAGTCGTTGCAGCACGCTGGCGAAGCGGGATAACGGCATGATGCGTTGCAGTTCCTGCGCCAGCTCCGGCTGTTCGGCTTCCAGCCAGGCGAGGATCGATTTGGTTTCCTGCAGGCCGATAAACTGCGCACCGCTGCGGTGAATCGCATTTTCCATGCGGCTGAGGATCAGCGCGTCCGGGCTCCAGGGGCTCAGTTCCGGCTGCTGTAATAACGGATGTTCCGGCGTCAGCCACAGCAGGTGGTGCTCGTCGCGGGCGGACAGGCCGAGCATCACGCCGTCGTCCAGCGCGTCCTCCGGCAGTTGCCCTCGCGGCACCGCCAGTAACGGTATGCCGAAGCTGGCCCGCAACTGCGGGATTTCATACACACAGAAGCGGAACTCATCTTCCGGTACGTTGGGGTTAAACTCGATATCAAACGACGGCAGCGTAAACCCGAAGTGGTACACCAGCCGGTTACGCAGGCGGCGGATATCCTGTACCAGCACCGCAGCGGCGGCGGCACCTTGCCACACGGTATGGAACTGCAACAGGTAGGCGCGGGTGGGGTTGAAACGCCGCAGATCCTGGTAGCCATTTTGCTCGGCGGGCATCCCGTCGTCCGCCAGCAACGATTCCTGCAAGCCGTTTTGCTTGACGCGCCACAGTTGAAATAACCCGCTGCCGAGCGACACCAGACTGATGATCAGAAACACCAGCGTCGGCATACCGGGCAGCAGGGCAAACCCCAGCATACCCACTGACGAGATGATCCACGCCTTGGGCTGGCTGGTCAGCTGTTCGGCGATTTCGCGGCCAATGTTGTTGTCCATTTTCTGGCCGTCGGCGGAGACGCGGGTGATGATCATCCCGGCGGTCAACGAAATCAGCAGCGCCGGAATCTGGGCGATCAAGCCGTCGCCGATGGTCAACACCGAGTAAATGTGCATGGCGTCACCCGCAGCCATGCCGTTTTGCAGCACACCGATGGCGAAACCGCCAATCATGTTGATGAACACGATCACCAGGCTGGCGATGGCGTCCCCTTTGACAAACTTCATCGCCCCGTCCATGGCACCGAACAACTGACTCTCTTTGGCCAGGTTTTCCCGTCGCTGGCGAGCCTGCTGGGAATCAATCAACCCGGCGCGCAGGTCGCTGTCGATGGACATCTGTTTGCCGGGCATGGCGTCGAGGGTGAAACGCGCCGCCACTTCCGCCACACGCTCCGACCCTTTGGTGATCACCAGAAAGTTCACCACCGTCAGAATCATGAAGATCACCAGGCCAACCGCCAGATTACCGCCTACCACGAAGTTACCGAACGCCTCCACCACGTGACCCGCATCCTGTTGCAGCAGAATCTGTCGGGTGGTGGAGATAGACAGCGCCAGCCGGAACATGGTGGTCAACAGCAGTACCGCCGGGAAGGTAGAGAACGCCAGCGGTTTGGGCAGGTACATCGCCAACACAATCAGCAGTGATGAAATACAAATGTTGAGCGCAATCAGCACGTCGATCAGGCCGGTTGGCAGCGGGATGATCATCATGAACACAATCGCCATGACGATGACGGCACCCACCACTTCGGAGCGCTGCATGGCGCTCATGGCAAAACGGTTAAGCCAGGCGATCAGCACAGCCATCGGTTACCCCTTGTTCCGAGATCGGTCGTTCATCGGTTTGGTGTCATCCTGCTGCTGCTTTTCGTACTGGGCGAAATCGCCGATCAGGCTACGAATCAGTTGCAGGGCGGTGAGCCGGTTTTTGGCGTCACGCCACAGCGGATGCGGCAGGTCGTTAACCAGCGGCAGCAGGCCGTTGAAAAACAGCAGTTGGCGTTGGGTGTCCTGCCCGGCGACCTCACGACCCAGATTGTGCAGGTCGCGGGCGTAAGCACCGTTGGCGCTCAGGCCTATCAATCGTCGGGTCAATTCCACCGCACCCAGTGTGCATTCCGGCATCCGCGACGCCAGTCGGGCGAGCAACGACTGGCTGGCCGACAGCGTATGACTCAGCTGCGTCGAGTCATTCAGGCTGCTGAGCATTTTGCTGAGCGCACCCTTCGAGATGGACGGTGACAGCGAGGCGATATCCGCCGCCAGTGCCCGTTGCAGCGTCCGCAACCCGGCCGCGAAGTACTGGGGGTCAAAACGCTCCAGCAGTGCGTCGAGCAGGGCACTGGGTGACTGTTGATGGACGATGCGCTGGTAGTAGAGGTCGCGCAGCGCCTGTTTCTGGTTTGGATCGGTACTGAACAGGGAAATATCGGCAGCGGTGTTCAACCCAGCCCGAACTTCCGGCCCTTTTTCCTGATGCAGTAAGGCCAGGCTCTGACTGGTTGACTGTGTGAGTGTGGCGTCCTGCTGTTGCTGCGCCTGGCTCAACACATGGCGCAGTACGATGTCGCTGCGTGCGGCATCGCCACCGGCCGTCTGCATGATGGCCTCGACCGACGGCGGTGATGACTGGCGCAGCAACGCCTGCATCTGCCGGATTTGCTGGTCCAGCGTCGGGTGTTTCGGGTTTTCCAGCAGATGGAACAGCTCGGTCAGTTTTTCGATGCGCTCGATATTGGCCAACATGCGGCTTTGCGGCTGGCTGATTTGCCGCCGGTTCAGCGCCTTGCTTTTGCGCTCGACTTGTTCACCGAAGCTGGCTGCGATTTCCTCCATCGCATCATGAAGCGATTTGTCATGCGACGGCCGGGCCTCGCTGGTTTTGGCCGGGGTGCTGACCGGCTCCTGGTCGTCAATATCATTGGTGATAGCTGTGCTGCTGGTATTGAGCACGGGAGAAACGTTGTTGAGTGAAATCATGGCCCTGTCCTGCCTGAAGCAGCCTCTGCTTTAACGGTGTGCTGTTATGTGGCCGGACCGGGTGGTGGGTTCCCATTGGATGATATAAGTCAACGAAAATAAGTAACTATATGTTATTATAATCTTGATTACTATTTGCTTGGTTTGTTCTGCAAAAGCTTGCAATTCAGGCCGGATTTTACTGGCAAAAAATGGCATAAAAAGCCGAGGGTGTAAAAGATAAAACATTAAATAACAATGAATTAAATCGTTTTTATTGGCTGGCACGCGCCTTGCTCTCTTCGATGCGCCAATTGGGGCATAACGATGGAGAGTTAATGAAATGGAAACGATTACACTGAAACAAATGGATGCGTGTCAGATTCATACCCCTGTCAATACCGTGGACTGGGAGCAGGTTTTTCGCCTGCATGGCAAGCGACTGCAAAACTTTATTCGCAAGCGTGTCTCGAACCGTGAGGATGTGGAAGATTTACAGCAGATGACCTATCTGGAAGTGCTGAAAAACCGCGAAAAGTTTGCCGGTGCCTCGCGCCCGGAAACCTGGGTATTCGGCATTGCCCTGAATCTGGTACGAAACCACTTCAAACAGGCGCGTTATCGTACCGTCGAGATTAGCGACGATGCGCTGGAAGTGGTGGAAATTCTGTCGACGGATATCGACCCCAGCCGTATTACGGAGTGCGATCACTCGCTGAACCGTGCGCTGACGGCCAGTGCGCACCTGCCGGAGGAAACGCGTAAGATGTTGATGATGCTGCTGGATGCTGATGTCAGTTATCAGGATATCGCCGAACAGCTCAACATTCCTATTGGCACTGTACGTTCGCGTCTTTCCCGCGCCAGGGGATATCTCCGCCAGGCCGTTGATGCATAAGTTGAATCCCCCGTGTGGCCGTCTGACACGGGGGCTCGCTTATATTGCCATGCCCCGGGAGGGCATCTTCCCTGAATCAGGGGAGGTGAAGGAACCTGTCAATATCAGGCTGTGTACCCGCACGTCGAGCGGTGAGCAGCCTAACAGGGTCGCAGGCCACCTTTCCCGGAGGCGATTTCTGCGGCTTTCCTTTCTGCTGTCGGTGCCCGCTTTGTGGGGGCCGACAGGCGTAGTGATAGCAAGGAGATGGCAATGTTATATACCCCGACTTCCCCACAGCCCCACCATCCAGATGATGTCCCACCGCTTGAACTGGTGGACTTCGCCTTTAGTCGTATCAAAGATGCTATTTATATTGTCAACGATATGGAGCAATTTTGTTACGCCAATGATGAAGCCTATCGAATGCTGGGCTACAGTCGCCGTGAGTTTCGTCGTATGCGGATACAGGACATCGACCTCGGCTGGGCGAAAGAAGAGACAAACCTCCACTGGAACGATCCTCGCTGTTGGAAGCGCGGGCTGACGTTTGAAACCCGGCATAAAACCCGCTTTGGCATGGTGATGCCGGTCGAAGTCAGCGTGAATCATTTTCTACACAAAGGACGAAAGTACAGTATGTGCGTAGTAAGGGATATTCGTGAACGCAAACATATCGAACAACTGGCCTACGCCCGCGAGCAGGAGTTCCGGGCGCTGGTGGAAAATACACCGGACTTGATCACGCGCTTTGATCCACAGCTCAACTGCCAGTACGCCAACCCTGCCACGCTGGCCCACCTGCGTTTTACCGCTGAACAGCTGCGCGGGCGGCGGCTGACCGATCTGTTGCCGAACGCGCGCTGCGCCCAGCGTATTCTGCAACTGGTACAGATGGTGGTAGAGACGGAAAGCAGTGTGGAAGGTGAGCTGGAGGAGGATATCGGTGCGACGGAAACGCGCCACCGGGTGATTCACCACATTCGCTGTGTGCCGGAGTTCGATCAAAGCGGCAAGTTAACGTCGATCCTGACCGTGGGGCGTGATATCACGGCTATCCGCTACGCGGAAAAAAAGCTGGAAGACTCCCACATGCAGCTGCGGCTGCTGGCGCGCCAGCGGGAAATCTCCCGCGAAGAAGAACGCAAGCACATCGCCAGGGAGATCCACGACGAGCTGGGTCAGCACCTGACATCAATGCGTATGAGCCTGTCACTGATGCGTATGCAGTTCGCCCGCGATAACCCACATATGCTGACGCAGCTACAGAATTTGATGGCGCTGTCCGATAAAACCATTCAGGTGGTGCGACATGTTGCGACCCGTCTGCGCCCCAACGTGCTGGATATGGGGCTGACCCCTGCGCTGGAGTGGCTGCGTGACGATTTTATCCGCCAGTATCGCTGCCCTTGTCTGTTGCGGGCACCGGAGCCGGAAGTGGTGCTCAATGACGAATGCGCCACCGCGGCGTTCCGGGTGGTGCAAGAGTCGCTGACCAACATCGCCCGTTACGCCGAGGCGACGCAGGTGGTGATTTCGCTGGAAAATCGCGAAGGGCTGATTGTGCTGAGTGTGCGCGATAACGGTAAAGGGTTTGACGCCCAGACCCGTAAACCCCATGCCTTTGGCCTGATGAGTATGAAAGAGCGTGGCCGAATGTTGGGGGGCGAAGTGGTGATAGAAAGTCAGCCTGGCACCGGTACGCTGGTTCGGCTGACGTTTCCACAGGATACCGCGTAAAATAGATTTTCTCTGGAGAGGACAAAACGCGAATGGATAGACTCATAAAGCTGATGATCGCGGACGATCACGTCATCATGCGTGAAGGACTAAAGCAGATCTTTGCATTAGACGAGAATCTGGAAGTGGTGGCGGAAGCGGGAACCGGGTCGCAGGTGCTGGCCCAGCTGCGGGAACGCCAGATAGACTTACTGCTGCTGGACATGAGTATGCCGGGCATTTGCGGCGAAGAGCTGATCATCCGAATTGTGGCGCAATATCCGCGTTTGCCGATTCTGGTGTTAAGCATGTACAGCGAACCGCAGATAGCCCGGCGAGTGCTGAAAAGCGGGGCACTTGGCTATATCACCAAAGACAAAGACCCGGAGGCGCTGCTATCGGCGATTCGCCGGGTGGCACAGGGCGCGCGTTACATCGATCACAGTATTGCCGAGCAGATTGTATTTGCAGATTGTCAGATTCACGGCGACGGTCGCCATGAACTGCTGACCTCGCGGGAGCATCAAATCATGGTGATGCTGGCTCAGGGACTGGGGGTTAACGCTATTGCCGAAACGCTGGCTATCAGCAACAAAACCGTGAGTACCCATAAATCGCGGTTAATGGAAAAAATGCAGTTCACCACCAATGCAGACATTGTGAAATATGCATTGAGTCAGCGTTTAATCGCCTGATGCTAGTTTGTTTGACTCCCTTCGCTCATGGTTGTGCTGCCAGGCCATGACGAAGGGGCCTCTTCGTTGTCATCGTTATCTGACATTCGTTGCCCGATACGCCACCCACACGACGGCTATCGGGGTAAGATTATTCCTACTTTTCGCTCTGTAATTCCTACCCTAACTTCAGCGGTTGGCTGATGGTTTGTTTTGTCATTGGCGGTAATGCTTACACACACTATGAATAATTCGTAAATACTTGCAGGTTATCGACGGTTAAGTGTTAAGAATTTGTCAGGAAGGCGAGGATGGTTATTGGCATTTCACGCCGTGCCAGCGTTCAGGAGTAGGTTGCCGTTCAGGATTAGCGTGTCATTCAGGATTAGGTTGTATCTCGTCATGATGCAACGACAGCCCGTGATGATCAGTATGAGTTGATCACTACAGTCGCTGCGGGAAACAGTCTGGGACGGGATAGATTTAGCAGTTTGATAATGGAATACAGAAAAAGGTACAGGAGTTGTCATGACGATAAGGAATAGCAATGAATCCGTGCAGTCACTTCATTGTGTCTCTCATGAGTCCTCGTTAACGCATTCGTCGGAAGATATACATGGAACGCTGTCTTCTCTCATCCACACGATAGCCCCCCTTAACGTTGATATCGTACTGGAGGGGGAAACCGGCACGGGTAAAGACACGCTGGCGCGCCGTATTCATCAGCTTTCTGGTTGTGCCGGTCCACTGGTGGCGGTGAATTGCGCCGCCGTACCGGAAACGCTGGCGGAAAGCGAGTTGTTTGGCGTGGTATCCGGGGCGTACACCGGGGCCAGCCGGTCCCGCGCTGGATACCTTGAAACCGCGGACAAAGGCATTCTGTTTCTGGATGAAATCGACAGTATGCCGCTGACGTTGCAGGCCAAAATGTTACGGGTGCTGGAAAGTCGCGGCATCGAACGGTTGGGGAGTACGCAGTTCAAGCCGGTGGATATGCGGGTGATTGTCGCCACACAGACGCCGTTACAGAAGCTGGTGGACGAAGGGCGTTTTCGGCGCGACCTCTACTTCCGGTTGGATACGGTAAAAATTCAGCTGCCGACGCTGCGGTCGCGCACGGAAATTATCCTGCCGTTGTTTCAGCGTTTTTTACACGAAGCGTCTGTTCGCCTGAAACTGCCCGTGCCTGGGGTATCGGCAGTCATGCAGGAACAATTGCTGATGCATGGCTGGCCCGGAAATATTCGTGAGTTAAAGGCGGCCGCCGAGCGCTGGGTTTTGGGGCTGTCGCCTGTGCCGATGGCCAGCGCAGATGACCCTGCTGATGATGCCGCGCCGTTGACGTCGCTAAAAGTGCGCCTGCGCCGTATTGAACGGTTCCTGATTCAGGAGGCGTTGCAGCGCAACGACCACTGTATCGATACGGTGGTGAATGAATTAGGCATTCCCAAACGCACGCTTTATCACCGCATCAAGCTGCTGAATGTGGCGGCGCGCGGACTGTAATTTATTGAGTTGTATCCTGTTATCACCACCAGGGGAAAAAAAGTGAATATCTCTCGGAACCACCTCTTGCTATCTCCTACTTAATTCATGAACACGATGACTGTGTAAGTCGCAAAGTTCATTAGCGAAATCACTTTATCAATCAACTGTTAACTGGAGATATCTATCATGATGGGACTGTCTAACGCTGCCGCTTTAAGTAGTATGCAAATGCTGGACAAAACAGCTGCTGAAACCACTGCCATGACCTCTGCTGCTCAGGCGCAGACCATGAAAACCAACGCCATGTCATCCATCACTGACATGCAGATGGACTCCGCCACCAAAGCCATGAACTCCGGGCAGAAAGCGGCAAAAGCCATCCAGTTCTGATGTTGTGTAGGTAGTCGACTACCGGGGGGAAGTTCCCCCGGTTTTTTGTCACATTAACATCCATCAAAGAGGAACGGATTCATGATGAAAGTCACCCGCGTCAATGAGCTTCAGGGACTGATCAGCGACGGTGAACCGCGTAGTGTTGATATCCCTGCGCAATCGGATGTGGCCTGGTTTAGTGCGGCTATGGAGCCTGTTGCACCGGCAACGCCGACCGCCGACAACAAAGCCTGGTTGGGCGCACTGGCGGAGAAATCCGATAACCTGGAAAACCTGTTGCAGAAGGCAGAACGTCAGGTAGGCAAAAGCATCAACAGCAATAACCCGAAGGATGTGATGGATGCCACCCGAACGTTGTCCTCGTTTTATCTGGAAAGTTTGCTCAATGCCAAAGTGGTGGCGAAGAGTGTCCAGAGCCTGGAGAAACTGACCAACCTGCAATAGTCAGGATCAAACCTGTCATCAACACGATCGTGATGAGTTAACGCCATCGTGATGGCTCACATCATGACCGGTTAAATCATGAACAACTCACAATAATGGCACCATGATGAGTAAATCCGTCCTGCACCGATTCCTGACCCTGCTGCTGGTGTTGCTGATCGCTGGCTGTGGTGATCGCGTGGAACTCCATCGCGGTCTTTCCGAAAACGATGCCAACGAAGTGATCGCCGCACTGGGGGGATATCACATCGGGGCGGAAAAGCGCACGGAGAAAGCCGGCGTCAGTATTCTGATTGATGTCAAAGATATGGAACGAGCGGTCAATATTCTCAACGCCGCGGGATTGCCCCGTCAGGCCCGTACCAATCTGGGTCAGGTGTTTCAGAAAACCGGTGTGATCTCAACGCCGTTGGAAGAGCGCGCTCGTTATATTTATGCCTTGTCTCAGGAAGTGGAATCCACACTCACACAAATTGATGGTGTGCTGGTGGCACGGGTTCATGTTGTGTTGCCTGAGCGTATTGCACCGGGGGAACCCATTCAGCCAGCGTCTGCTGCGGTATTCATCAAATACCGGCCGGAGCTGGAGCCGGACAGCATCGAGCCACGTATCCGTCGTATGGTCGCCAGCAGCATTCCGGGGCTGGCTGGCAAGAGCGAGAAAGATCTGGCTATCGTGTTTGTACCGGCAGAACCGTACAAAGATCATATTCCAACCGTATCGCTGGGGCCGTTCCAGTTGACACCGCAAGCCATGACACAGTTGCAGTGGTTGGCCGGGTTGCTGGCGTTGGCGCTGGCTGGTGTGCTGGGGTGGCGTTTTGGTAAGCCCTGGTGGGATCAACAGCAGGCGCGCCGGAAACAGACGCAACCGGGCGCAGGGGCTTGAGCATGATAAGCGTGGCCGATGACAACGACGCCCTGCGCTGGAGCCGATGGTGGTGCTATGACTGCCTGCGGCAGGCGGACCCCAGTTGGTGGGACGAGTCGGTTTTCAGCGAAGAGCAAATGGCGCTGGCACCGGTACACCATACCGCGATGCGACGTTATCTCGGGGTGGGCGAGGCATTCCCCCCCGCGCCCGAGGTGACATTGCTGCAACTCGGGCAACTGGATGTGGCGCAACGGCGTCAGGTGCTGCTGCTGATGGCGGCGGTATGCCGTGAAACCGCGGGCGAGCAGCCGGAAGCGCTCGCCGTCTGGTGTCGGCGACTGGCAAAAGCGCTGCGCCCTGGCTTGTGGCTGCCGCCCTCGCTGGCGTTTGACCGGCAGCGGGAGCGTGATGCACTGGTTGTGCTGCGTTGTCGTTTCCCACCTGCCTGTTGGTCACGCTTGCAATTACTGTACCCACGCGACTGGCGTGATAGTGCCGGTCAGCCGCTGAGTGAAGCGCTACCCGCCAGCCGTATCGCCAGTCTGTGTGACGCCATTATCTGGAAAGCGGCGGATACCCGCTCGGCGGCGCAGGAAGTTGTCTTATTGTAAAATGATTTACTCTGTAAACTATATTTAAAGTAGATTATTACTTGTTGGTATCATCGGTATCAGGGAGGGAGAATATGTTGACCAGACGGTGTTTAAAACTGGTGGCGGGCACGGATGTGCAGGAAGCGGAACTCATTCGTGTTGAACAATTGCAGCAGCATCAGCGCGGGTTGGCCGTGATGGCAGAAGCCCGGCAACAAGCGGATGCACTGCTGGATGAGGCACGCCAGCAGGCGCACGAGGAAATCGCTATTGCTACCGGTCGGGCGGAACAGCAATTTTGGCAGCAGGCGGATGAGATACTGCGCGGCTGGCAGCAGGAGCGCGAACAGATGGAAAACTGGCTGGTGTCGCGATGCGGCCAGTTGCTGAGTGATGCGATGACCCACATTCTCAAAGCTGTACCCGACGCCGACCGTTACCCGGCACTGTTGCGTCAATTGTTACGTACACAGGGCGGAGAAGGGCGCGGCACCTTGTATTGCCATCCCGACTGTCGGGACGATGTTGCCGACTGGCTGAACCAACACAGCCATCTGGGCTGGAAACTGTGTCATGACGATGCATTGGCACAGGATAAGTTAAAACTGATCACCGCGCAGGGTGTCATGACCTTGAGCTGGCAACAGGCTGTCGAGCAGTTGTTGCCGAAGGCGGAAGTGCTGTCGCTAAACTGAACGCCCCGTCACGATATCGTTCGCCGTCCGTACCAGCAGGTCGGCGCATGATTCCGTCATCGGCCCCAGTAGGCCATGCAGGCCGAGGGTATGCCCGACATCCGGCAGCAGGGTAACATCGATATGCGCAAAGCGGTGTTTTACACCCTCAAACCACGCCGCTTCGGCGGCGGCGTTGACTTGGGTATCCATCATGCCGAAATAGCAGACTACCCGGCTTTGACACTGTGCCAGATGTTCAATTTCCGGTTGAACATTCTGATACCACTGTTTCCACCAGGCGTAGGATGACTGGGTGAACGGTGCCTCAGCAGGCCAGGACTCCTGATCGTCGTGGCTTAAAACCATGTCGCGCTGCGTATCGAAACTGGCTTGCAGCCTGGCGGTCATGCTGTCGAAGTCTGCTTCATCCCAGTATCCCTTGTAGGGCAACAGGCTGCTGATCGGCTGTAAAAAAGCCAGCGGGCTGTGGCCGAATCCGTTTTTCAGATCCGCCAGCGTGAGCCGGTCGCCGGTATGTGGGATCGCCTTAAGCCAGGTGATAGTGCGGTGGATGAGCTGCCATTCCAGCACGTGTTTCATGGACGAAAAAACCGGCGACACCAGCATTAGCGCTTTGGCGACGACCGGATAATGCGCCACCAGACGGCCGATGTTGATCGCCCCTTCGGAGTGACCGAGCAGAATCAGATTGTGGCGGTCAATATGCGGCAGTTCAATCGCATACTGGTACAACGTATACAGGTCTTCATACTGGCTTTGCGGGGTCACCGTCTGGCGGACGGCGGCATCGATAAACATCTGCCGGTAAGCCAGTTCGCGGTTGAATAAGTACTCCGGGTTATCCAGCGTTTTGTCGCGCAGGTGGCTTTTGACGCCGCGGCAGTCAAACCTCAGCACTGCCAACCCGGCAGACAACAAATCCTGCGCCAGACAGCTAAAGACAAAGTCCGCCTGAGTGCCGCTATCACCAATCAGATAGTGACGGTCGTGCATACCGCTGCCAGGTGCCAATACCACCAACGGATACGCGCCCGTCGGCGTCTCTGGATAGTTGATCTGACCGGTCAGGGTGGTGTTTCCATCGAGTGTGCGCAACGCAAATGGATGTGCCGGGTATTTTTCATTCAATTCATCATTGCCAGAGTAAGTCTTCACAGGGTTCTCCTGATTACCTGGTAGCCGCCCGGCAGTGTAAAACCGTGGATAAGCGCTTGTCTTGCGCTGGCGCAGGTCTACCTGGCTTTTCTATCGCAGGAACAATACGGTTTTGCTTCTCACCGCTTTCTCTGGTGTGACGCCTTTCTGGCATGACTCATCTCTGGCGCTACTGATTCCTCGCGTTTCGGTGCCCTTTTCTCACTCGACGACCACACAACCTCCATCGCGTTAATTAGCGGCTGTTATCCGGTAGTTTGTCCTCGTTCGCCGTCGTTATGACCTGAATTCACATTGTTCTGACACAGCATATCGACCTTCGCATTCGTTACAGTTCATAACGGATATATCACTGTTATTAATCGATTTAAAACCAAGAGGTTACACATGGAAAAAGTACTAATCTGGTTTTGCGGCACCGGCACCACCAAACAGGATTTTCTCGCTAACGTCGAAATCAGCGGCTTCAGCGCCGTGGTCGCCATTGACGGCATCGGCACCGCTGCCATGCTCACCAAAACCCAGGCGCTGGCTAAGCGCGCCAGCTGGGGCGGCAGCTTTGTGGATATGAGCGAAACGCTGGGCGTGCTCTACGATCAGGTCAACGGTTATGACGACCGTGCCGGTGTGGTGACGCTGGACAGCCTGTTCCCGCTGGTGGATTACCTGAAAACGCTGAAAGAGTACCAACTGGTGGTCGGTGGGCATAGCCGCGGCGCGGCGGTCGGTTTAACCGAGTTTTTGGCCGAGCTGTACCATCTGGCGGTGCAGAACCAGGCGGCGGGTGTGTGGGCCAACGCGAAAACCATCCGGCTGGTGGTGGTGGACCCGGTGCAAGGGCAGCAAGACTCCGACAAGGACACCAACGCGTTTAATGCGATTCTCAAAGATAAAACCCTCGCGCAGATCCTGGCCGAACTGGAAACCAAATGGTTTGGTGGGCGGGAAGTGTTCGACACGCTGGTGTACAGCGCGCGTTACGATGCCCGTTCCAGCTTTGCCTTCGATTCGCGCTGGTATCGCTTCATCACCGAGCAGATGGGCAAACAGGCCGGTCCGGCCAAACGTGCCAAACTGGTGATGGCCGGTTTCCGCCATTCTGCGCCGGTCAGCAAAGAGGATGAAATCTCCGCGTTGTATCAGGGCAAAGGCGTGGCACCGATTGCATTTTTGCAACAGCTGGTGTCGTTTGACCCCAACTGGGAGCAATCGGCCCGCCTGCTGAGCCAGATTGAAAACGGCTATCTCGACCAGCTTGCTGCTGGCGCGAAAACCGACCTGATCAGCCTGCTGGACAAACAGACCAGCCTGCTGTCCTACGGCATTACCGGTCTTATCGGCGGCAAATCGTTGCAGAAAACACTGTCGACGGATAACCCGCAGAAACCGGAGTACCGCCGTTTTTACCGCTACCAATATGGTAAGACCGCGTTTTAATCTTCCTTCGGTTTAATCTACAAACCACAGGCTGCTATCGGGGATAGCGGCCTATTTTACTTTCCTGCTTGATATTTTCATTAATCCTGCTTATCTATTTGTCTCCTTCCTGTAACAGCGACAAATAGAGCGTCATACTTTTTTGACTAATTATTTTAAATGGGACTAACTGTGGGCGAAATTATTCTTAATCTGGATTTACCGGAATATCAGGACGACTTTCTTGCGGAAACAACAGACAGCAACCAGCTTTGGCAACAGCAGGCGAACAGAAAGCTGGTCGCTCTTCTCCAAAAAATGGGGAATGATGCCCATCGCTATAAAGAACAATGTCAACCCGACAGCAAAGAAACGCATCAGAAGCTGAGCAGTTATCATCACGCTGTTTTTATCAGCGGGGCTCGTGGTGCCGGGAAAACGGTATTTCTGAATAATGCCAAAGCAATTTGGCAGCATGAAACCGATAAGAAGGACAAGCAGGAAAAGAAGGACAAGCAGGAAAAGAAGCCTAACTTGCATTTTATGCCGGTGATTGATCCGACATTACTCAATATTAATGAGCGGTTTTCTGAAGTGATCATCGCCTCGGTATACGCGGCGGTGGAAGATAAATTAACCAATCAGGCTATTTCGCAAGCACCGAAAGATGACTTCTATCAGAGTCTAAAAGACCTGTCCGGCGCGCTGGTCAAGCCCTCGGAGCTGGCAGAGTTACGTGGCATTGATCGCATTCAGAAGTACCGTTCCGGTATCCATCTGGAACAGTATTTTCATCAGTTCCTGATCGCCAGCGTCAGATTGCTGGGCTGCGACGCGTTGGTGCTGCCGATTGACGATGTGGATATGAAGATCAGCAACGCCTTTGAGGTGCTGGATGATATCCGTTGCCTGCTGTCCTGCCCGTTGGTGCTGCCGTTGGTCAGCGGTGATGACAAACTCTATCGCCATCTGGTGACCATGCAATTTGAAGGTGAGTTAGTCAAAAATAAAGAAGCCAGCAATGCGGGCGAAGGGCGACAAGACGCGGGACGATTATCGGATGCGTATCTCACCAAGGTGTTTCCTCATCACGCCCGCTTGCCATTACAACCCATCGATCAGTTATTGCCGCAGTTGGTCATTCAGGATAAAGAATCTGCTGAGTCAATAGCCTATAGCAAGTACGACGCTGCTATTAAAGATATTTTTTATCCGTTGTGTAACGGGCTGGAACGCAGTGCGGACTGGCCGCGGCCCGCCAACGCCCGAGAAGTGACGCAACTGGTGCGCTTATTGCCGCCGCATGAGCTCAAATCATCGAAGGATAACCAAGAAACGCTATGGCGTACTTTTAGTGGCTGGGCGGAAGCCAAACAGGATGGGGCGGCGTTGACTAACGCTGAGTCTTATCTGTATATCCGTATCGCACAACAGCCAGAGGAGTTTTCGTTAGCCAGACTGATTGCCTTTAATCCTTTACTACAAAAAGAGCGCTATTATTGGGCGAAAAAGAATTTTTACTCGCAGCAGGCTGAACGGATAAATGAACTAAAAAAAGCGAGTGACCGTGGTGATGATTTTAACAAGAAAATTCTGGACACCGTGTTTTCTGATAACATGCCGGTACTTCGCAGTATGCCTGCGTTGGAATATATCAAGCATGGACTTCGGTTAACTAAAAAAAGTGCAGAAAACAAAGATAATAATCGTACGTTGATTGTGGTTTATACCCATCATGATTATTACAGCCAACAATTGAATCGAGGATATCACATTTTCTTTAGTCGGGCATTTGAGCTGCTGATGTGGTCAATGTTAGCGGTGACAGGAAATTTGTCCGAGGAGGCCAGGCTTAATGAGATTAATCAGGAAATATTTCAACGGGCACCATTTTATTCCATCTTTGCGATGAATGAGACAAAAGCCATTGATGAGGATGATAACAATGACTCAGATGATGCGGAATCACAGTTCATTGATTATGCTTCTGAGTCAAGAAAATTACTCGAAGATGTTCAGGAGTGGGTTAATAAAAATAAATTTGAATCCTTAAAAGATAAAAATTTAGTCCCTTTGTTAAGCTCTGTATTCAACAAGGTGTTCTCTCAGATTAATATCCTTGTCAGAAATTTTTCTGAAAATAAGAGTGATGCATTCAGTAATGAACATTTATCGGATCTTGCTAAACGATTTGAATATATCTTTATCAATGCACTGGTGTCTTTTCTACGTGACAGGAAAAATGTAGTTAATACTAATGTGGCAATCAGTGCTCGCTCTTCCTCTGTAAGAAGCCTTTATGACTTCATACAGAAAGATAAGACACTTTCTCGAAATATTTCAGGAATATTTAATATATCAAAAGAAGGGAGGGCGCTGGTATCGGAGGCTAAAGATGAGCCTTTTGTTAAGTTAATCTCTGCTATGTGGGATCATCCAGTATTCAGTCTGTCTGATGAATTGTGTTTCCCCATTAAAGGTAATATTGACGCGAGTGAGTTATCGCTAGATGATTTGTCAGTATCAGGTAGCATTTATGATTTGAGGAGCTATTATTTAACAGATTCGGGGATGGAGAAGATCATTACCAATGAAGTATATGATTGGGCTCGTTTAAATAAAGAAAAAGCTAGGGTTATTTACAATAGATTGGATTGGTTGAAGAGTAATGATAGGTCTTCGGCTGCTGAAATTGAAGGGAGAGGATATATAGGAAGACTCTATAACGGCATTAACTGGATGTTAAATGAAGAGATAGAGGATTAACCCATGTACACCCAGGATCCTCGCTGGTTAATTCCCTGTGCCTGTCTGGCTTCCGACAGGTTATTTTATTTTCATCTGCAACAGCATACCGGGCAGCGTAATACACCGGATGTTGAACAACAGGAAGAGCAGCGTTTATTGACGCGCGCGGCAAAGGATTACCAGTTCTATTTTGGTGGGCGGCTGCGTAATGAGGATATTGAACACAATCTGCATAGCTGGGCTAGGTCATCGTCAACAGATGATATGGCAATAACCGATAATATGACTTTGCTGGGGCAACTGGCGGAGGCGTTTTTGCTCTGGCAAGGCAACGGTTTCGAGGTGCGGCGTGAACGGCTGGAAGCCTGGCTGATGCTATGCTCGGTGCTGGACCCGGCCTGGATTATCGCGCAGGCTTATGTGCAACTGGTGCGCCAGCGGGTGCTGGACGAAGGGGAACTGGTGGGGCTGCTGATTCAGCAGAGTCCGTTTGCCTTCCCTGATGACTCGCGTGACACCCACTATGCCGACAACCATGTGCATTTTAACGGACACGGTTATGCTTCGCTGTCGATGCTGAGTTTTGTCGAGGGGGATGTGCGTCTGAAGCCAGATATTAGGTGGCCGCAGCGCGAGGAATACCCTCTTTTGGAAAGTGAGCAGTTATCGAAACAGCAACTGCCACGCTGGCTGTCGGCTTATGTGGCTTGTTTACTGGCGGCGATTTATCCCTCTGGCACAGCAGCAGATAACGCGGTTGATCTCGGTATACTGACACGATCACTGGCATTGCCGCTGACGGAAAGCGAGCGTTGGTCACTGCGGGATAGCACGCTGATTACCCCACCTGACAGTGCGCAACAGCAACTACTCTATGCCGCGATGCAACAGGGGCACGCCGGTGCTCAGCGCTGGCTGCTGTTTTGTAGCGGGCTGTTGCTGCGCACATCCCAGCCGGATTACGACAGTGTGCTGTCAAACCTGATTCGGGCCAGCATGATATTGCGTAACTACATGGTGGTGTCGGCGATGGGCTTGGGACAATTTGTCGAGTATTTTGGCACCGATGTGCGGCGGGCGGATAAACGCTTTTCCAGGGAGCAAGTCCCTCGTTATGATTTAAGCCCGTCAGTATCGCGGGAATACCGTGTGTCTCCGGGGGAGGTCATCGGTTATAAACGCAAACCCAATATTTATCACCACAATTTGACCGACTTTTTTGACCAGCATGCGCGCTGGCATGTGCCGGAACAAGCGCATCTGGTGGTGCATTTTACTCGCGGATTTCCGAAAAAAACCGCTGTCAGCCGCTATGACAAACGGTTGACCACTTTCCGCGCTAAGTTGCTGCAACAAGTCCGGGCGCTTGAAGACTTTTCTACGTCGGTCACCTTGCAGGAAAGCGATACCCGTACATCGCTAGGAAAAATTGACGTGCGCAAACTGGTGCGTGGCTACGATGTGGCGGGCAATGAAAATGAGCTCCCCATCGAGGTGTTTGCACCAGTGTTGCGGGTGTTGCGCGCCGCCAGACAACCCGCCGGTATGCCGTTTTCTCAGCGTCTGAAACGCCCGTTTATTACCGTACACGCCGGTGAAGATTACAGCCACCTGCTCAGCGGATTACGGGCGATGGATGAAGCGGTGGAATTCTGCCAGTTGCGGGAAGGCGATCGTATCGGTCACGGGCTGGCGTTGGGGGTGGATGTGCAGCACTGGGCGCAGCGCCAACGGCGTGCCTGGCTCACCGCTGGTCAGCATCTGGATAACCTGGTGTGGGCCTATCATCAGGCAGTGCAACTGTCCCGGCATACGGTAGAGCACATTCCGGTGATGCATGAATTGCGTGACAAAATCCATCACTGGTCGCAATGGATATTGGGCGACATTTATACCCCGAATCAACTGTATGATGCCTGGCGACTGCGCCGTAACTGGCCTGATTTTGACGCCATGCAAAGTGAAGTCGGTAGGTTTGCCGAGTGGGTGCCGGATGCACAATTATTGATGAGCCGCCAATCGGTTGATGAAGACAACGAGAAAGTGGTTAACCTCTGGCAGCGCCGTTATCTGGACAGCGGTTTGCCCAAACGTGAGGCGGACAGGATAAACCACACTATCTCGGTGAACTGCTTACCTCAAGAGAGCGAACATTTTGCGATCACCCTGAGTCACTCTGAAGACTGGGTTTCTGCGGGCGAACTGCGACTGTATGAAGCGATACAGGATTTTCTGATGGAGAAATACAGTCGGCTTGGCCTTGTGATTGAAGCCTGCCCGACCTCAAATATCTATATCGGGCGCTTTGAGTACTATCATGAACACCCTCTGTTTCGCTGGAATCCGCCGCAACCGGATTGGCTAAAGCCGGGAGAGAAGTTTAACCGCTATGGATTACGTTCCGGTCCGCTGGCCGTATGCATCAATACCGATGATAGCGCGCTGATGCCGACTACCATTGCCAACGAGCATCGCCTGATGCGGGAAACTGCGGTGCAGTTTTTTGGCATTGGCACCTGGATGGCTGATTTATGGATCAATACTCTGCGTGAGAAAGGAGTTGAGATATTCAGACGCAACCATCTTGATCAATCGCCCGTGTTGCCGAATTAAGCGTTAATTGACGGGGGCAGGTGTGGCTTTTTCACCCTCTCCCGTTACCTTGATCTAACCGCAATCGTCTCCCACAAACCGATTTTCCCATCCTCTTTTCATCTTTCTTTTACCCGATGGAACCGCCGTGACTCCCCGGCCACACAACTGCAGGCCAACCATACCAGCTCAATCAACGGGAGTAGCAACCATGTCTTCATCTTCACCTATTCAGCGCCGGTTAGACGGCGCGTTTGTCGATGCGCAGTCCCGGCTCGATGAGATGGCGTTGACCGTCTCGGAGGGGGATGTCAGCGCGGCGGATACCTATGCCTTTTATGAAGCCAGCATGGACTATTCGAACGCCAACTGGGCTGCCGGGCAGATGCTGAGCGTCAAGCACGGTCTGGCGAAGGCCATCATCAATGACTTCAACTGAGTTGATTGGGGTCATCGAGCGCTGGCTCAACAGTGCGGCGGGCCAGTTGACGCTGCACATTGACGGCAGCCCGGTGGCGTTGACCCGTTATCACGACGGGGTGGGCTGTTCCGCCGTCGTCACGCTGTCGGTCAAGGTGGATGACCGGCTGTTGCACAAGGCGCTGCGCTACTCGTCAGCCGCTGTGTTGCGACTGGGCATGGAAGCCGCCGCACTCTGCTGGTCCGCCACCGACGAGCAATTATGGTTACTGATGCGACGCGAGCCGGATGACCCGATTCGGCTGTGTCGCGCACTGGAAGCGCTGGTTAATCAGCGGGATGTCTGGCAGAGCCTGTTGGCTCCGCTTGCCAGACCGGCATCGCCGCCGCCGCTGAATCTAAAAACACTGGCTTTTTTGCAAGGAGATCAGCATGCGTAACACGCTGTATGCATTATTGTTCAACCTTTACCGCCTGTTTTGCTGGTCGCTGGTGCTGATGGGGATGTTGCCCATCGCCCACGCGGCGACGCCGCCGGACTGGAGCAAAGGCGCATATGCCTATTCCGCCGAACAGACACCGCTGTCGGCGGTGTTGCAGGATTTCGCCAACAGCCACGGCGTCGACCTGGTGCTGGGTAACATTGAAGACGTCAACGTAGAGGCCAAAATTCGGGCCGACAATGCGGTGGCGTTTTTGGATCGGTTGGCGCTGGAGCACCGTTTTCAGTGGTTCGTCTACAACAACGTGTTGTACGTCAGCCCGCAGGATGAGCAGGCATCGGTGCGTATTGAGGTATCGCAGGATGCCGCACCGGACATGAAGCAGGCGCTGACTGGCATTGGTTTGCTGGATGCGCGTTTCGGTTGGGGGGAACTGCCGGAAGAGGGAGTGGTGCTGGTCACCGGCCCGGCGGAATACGTCAACCTGATCCGTAACTTCAGCCAGCAGCGCGAAACCAAGGAAGATCGCCGCAAGGTGATGATTTTTCCGCTGCGTTATGCCTCAGTATCGGATCGCACTATCCAGTATCGCGATCAGCGTCTGGTGATCCCCGGTGTGGCGACCATCCTCAATGAACTGATGGATGGCAGCCGCAACACGCCTGCTGGTGCATCAGCCGCCGCCAGTGGCATGGGCAGCGACGGTGCGATGGCAGCCGCCAGCGGCGGCGGGCAGGATGCCAGCCAGGCGATTGAAGTCAATGCGCGCGCTATGTTGGCGCGGTTGGCAAGCCGCAGCAGCAGCGGCGTCGCGGGGGCGACGGCACGGCGAAAAGATCAGCTTAACGGCAAAGTCTCAGCCGATGTGCGTAACAACGCATTGTTGATTCGCGACGACGAAAAGCGTCGGGATGAATATCAGCAACTGATCGACAAGATCGATGTGCCGCAAAACCTGGTCAATATTGACGCGATCATCCTGGATGTTGATCGCACCGCGCTGTCACGGTTAGAGGCCAACTGGCAGGGCAAACTGGGGGCGGTTACCGGTGGTGCCAGCATGATGTCCGGCTCCAGCACCCTGTTTGTCAGTGATTTCAAGCGCTTCTTCGCCGACATACAGGCGCTGGAAGGTGAAGGCACCGCGTCGATTGTCGCCAACCCGTCGGTGCTGACGCTGGAAAATCAACCGGCGGTGATCGATTTTAGCCGCACCGCTTTCATCACCGCCACCGGTGAACGGGTAGCCAACGTACAGCCAGTAACAGCAGGCACCAGCTTGCAAGTCACGCCACGCGTCGTCGGTCGTGGCAGCCTGAGTAGCATTCAACTGGTGATCGACATTGAAGACGGCCAGGTGGAAACCAATACCGAAGGCACCGCCTCTGGTGTGAAGCGCGGCACCGTCAGCACACAAGCGCTGATTGGCGAGAACCGGGCGCTGGTGCTGGGCGGGTTCCACGTGGAAGAGAGCGGTGATCGTGATAAGCGCGTACCGCTGCTGGGCGATATTCCCTGGATCGGCAAACTGTTCACCTCTCGCCAGCACGAAGTATCCCGCCGCGAACGGCTATTCATTCTTACTCCACACCTGATTGGTGATCAGAACGATCCCACCCGATTTGTGTCGGCGGATAACCGTCGCCAGCTCAATGATGCGATGGGGCGCGTAGCACAGCGCAACAGCAAAACCGATCTGTTCGGCATGGTGGAGAATGCCATGCGTGATCTGGCCAGTGGCCAGACGCCCGCTGGGTTCACCATCGACAGCAACGGGGCGCGTTTGTCGGAGTTCTGCCGCACGTCGCCGTCGCTGAGTTATCAGAGCAATCGTCATCAATGGTACAGCAACTTGACGCTCAGTTTGGCGGTGGGGGTGGTGAAAAACACCGGCACGCGTCCCCAGCGTTTTGATGAAGCCAACTGTGCCAGTAGCCGCACGCTGGCCGTCGCAGCCTGGCCGAAAACCACGCTGGCCCCTGGCGAATCCACCGAAGTGTATCTGGCATTGCTGCCAGCTAAAAATGCGCAGCCATCACGCGCCTCACTGATTAAACCCTGACGATTTACCACATAGCCTTTAGGGAGAAAAGCCATGCGTTATCAACTCTTGCTGGTGCTGTGCGGGTCGCTGCTGCTCAGCGCCTGTGCCGCCCGAGCGCCGCTGAGTGCCTGTGATTCAGTCAGTTGTCGTCCTGAACCGGATAACCGGCAGATGGTGATCTGGTGGCAGACGGACATGCGCCCCGGTGCTGCCGATTTTACCCGTGTGAGCGTGCTATGAACGACGGTATCGCGATTTTTGACAATCTTACGGCGTTTATGGCGGCGATGAACCGGCATGAAGCGGCGCGCTGGTCGCCACAATCCGGCGTTGATCTGGTGTTTCAGTTCGGCGATACCGGCCGCGAGCTGATGTTGCAGATTCAACCTGGGCAGCAGTATCCCGGCATGTTGCGCAGCCTGCTCGGGCGTCGTCATCAACAGGCCATAGCGTGCGATGGTTGCCATCTGTGCCTGAATGGCAGCGATGTGCTGATTCTCTGGTGGCCGCTGCCTGCGGCACCCGATACCTATCCGCAATTTGTTGAGCGCCTGTTTGAACTGGCAGGGCTAACGCTGCCGTCCGCCTCGGCGGCACGCGTGGTACGTCCGCAAGCTGGCGTGGGGATTGCCCGGTCATTGAGATGACGCGCGGTTTTTTACGCTAAACCGGCATCCGCGGGGAACCGTTTCGCCGCGGGCGTCACTCAGTAACAAGTATCCATCATGATGCCCGCATCGGGATCGGAGCGGGCATCCGTTGCAGATACTTTAGCGAACACCTGACATGAATGAGGAAACGAAATTATGCAAATTACGATCAAAGCGCACATCGGCGGTGATTTGGGCGTCTCCGGCCTGGGTCTGGGCTCTCAGGGACTGAAGGGGCTTAACGCCGCGACATCATCCCTGGGTTCCAGCGTAGACAAACTCAGCAGCACCATTGATAAGCTGACGTCAGCGCTGACTGCGATGATGTTTGGCGGTGCGATGGCGCAGGGGCTGGGTTCCGGCCTGCAACAGAGTCTTGGTGCGGGCAACCAACTGGGTAAGTCGTTCGGTAATGGCGCACAGGGTGCGGGCAACCTGCTGTCACCGCCGAAAACCGGTAGTGACCCCCTGTCCCAAATGTTTGAAAATGCGCTGAATAATCTGCTGGGAAAAGACACGGTTGACCGCCTGACCAATCAGGGTAATCAGATGGCTAACGCGATGCTGAATGCCAGCCAGATGACGCCGGGCAACATGGATGCTTTCGGTAAAGGTGTCGGCAATGCGCTGTCGTCGATTCTGGGCAACGGCCTGGGTCAGGCCATGGGCGGTTCTTCGCCGATGACGCTGGGCGCTGGCGGTTTGCAGGGCCTAAGCGGTGCCGGATCATTTAATCAACTGGGCAACGCCATTGGTATGGGCGTGGGTCAGAATGCGGCGCTGAACGCACTGAGCAATGTCAGCACCCATGTTGACGGCAACAACCGTCATTTCGTAGATAAAGAAGACCGTGGTCTGGCTAAAGAAATCGGCCAGTTTATGGATCAGTATCCGGAAATTTTTGGTAAGCCGCAGTATCAGAAAGATGGCTGGAGTTCAGCGAAAACTGACGACAAATCCTGGGCTAAAGCGCTGAGTAAACCGGATGATGACGGTATGACCGGTGCCAGCATGGACAAGTTCCGTCAGGCGTTGGGCATGATCAAAAGCGCCGTGGCGGGTGATACTGGCAATACCAACCTGAACCTGCGTGGTGCGGGTGGTGCGTCACTGGGTATCGATGCCGCAGTCGTCGGCGACAAGATTGCCAACATGGCGCTGGGTAAGCTGGCCCACGCCTGATAGGCATAGTTGCCCGATAAAGCGGAAAAGAAAACAGAGACAGGGAAGCCTGTCTCTTTTTCTTTGTGCGGCACAAACGCGATAGCGGCTTCCTTCTCGTGTTTACATTTCATGAAGTTAGTTACCCTTTTTGTTCTTTTGTGGAAATTTTATTGTTTATTTAAAATCAATACATTACGTATATTTTGCTGTGTGTTTGGCTAAGCCATTTGTAAGTATTTGTATTGTTTTCGAAAGGAATTCACATTATTATTTCGCCAATTTTTACCCTCTGTTTCTATTACATGGATGTGCATGATGTTTGTCAGTCGCAGGAAAACTGGCCTGATCGTCTGTTTTTCCCTCATTGGTTACACCGCTTCTGTATTTTCCGCTTTGCTGGATCCGGCTGAGCGAAACGAAACCCAGCAACGTCAGTCGGAAGTGATTGAACACTCTCGCCAACAGCGGGAAGCGTTGCAGCAATTGAATAATATCGTGCAGGCACCGCTGAAAGCGGACGGCGCGCCGCAAGGCCCCTGTTTTACCTTGCGTGAAATTCGCTTTAATCACAGCACGTTATTAAGCCAGCGTGACCAAATGGCGCTGACGGCTGACTATATTCATCGCTGTAATAATCTTGAGCAGATCAACCAACTGGTGCATGACGTCAGCAACTGGTATATCCAGCGCGGCTACATCACCAGCCGGGCGTTTCTGAGTGAGCAGGATCTGTCGGGCGGTGTACTGCAACTGGAGATCCTGGAAGGACGGCTGGAAAAGATCACCATCAACAACCAGACGGAACGGATGACCCGCACGGCGTTTCCAGCGCGGGAAGGGGAGATCCTAAACCTGCGCGATATCGAACAGGGTATGGAACAGATGAACCGTATGCCGTCCCAGCAGGTCACTATCGAGATTCTGCCGGGCAGCCAGCCGGGGTATTCGGTGGTGAATCTGACCCGCGAGGCTCATCTGCCGTTCACCGGCGGCCTTACCTTCGATAACAGTGGACAAAAAAGTACCGGTGAGCAGCAGCTCAACGGCAGCCTGGCACTGGATAATCTGTTCGGCGTGGCCGACCAGTGGTTTATCAGTGCAGGACACAGTAGCCGCTTTGCCACCAGCCATGATGCAGAAAGCCTACAGGCCGGTTTCTCTATGCCCTATGGCTACTGGAACCTGGGCTACAGTTATTCCCAAAGCCGTTATCGCAATACGTTTATCAGCCGTGATTTCCCCTGGCATTCCACCGGTGACAGCGATACCCATCGGTTGTCACTCTCTCGCGTCGTGTTCCGCAACGGCACCATGAAAACCGCTATTGTCAGCACATTTAGCCAGCGTACCGGTAATAACTATCTTAATGGTGCGCTGTTATCGTCCAGCAGCCGTAAGCTGAGTAGTGTATCGCTTGGCGTCAATCACAGTCAGAAACTGTGGGGCGGGCTGGCAACTTTCAACCCGATGTATAACCGCGGTGTGCGCTGGCTTGGTGCAGAAACCGACACCGATAAAAGCGCCGACGAACCACGAGCCGAGTTCAACAAATGGACATTATCGGCCAGCTATTACTACCCGCTTACCGACAGCATCACCTACCTTGGCAGCCTGTACGGCCAGTACGCGGCGCGTGCGCTTTATGGTAGCGAGCAACTGACGCTGGGCGGGGAGTCCTCCGTGCGCGGGTTCCGCGAGCAGTACACTTCCGGCAACCGGGGCGCTTACTGGCGTAACGAACTGAACTGGCAGGTATGGCAACTGCCGCTGCTGGGTAGTGTCACCTTCATGGGGGCCGTCGATGGCGGTCATCTCTACAACCATAAACAGGATGACTCGACAGCGGCGTCGCTATGGGGCGGGGCCGTTGGCGTCACCGTCGCCAATCGCTGGCTGAGCCAGCAGGTAACGGTAGGATGGCCGATTTCTTACCCGGCATGGTTGCAGCCCGACACGATGGTGGTGGGCTACCGGGTCGGTTTGTCGTTTTAACGTATTTAATAAATCCACATCTTTTCAATATTTTCTCAATGCTTTCATGGCATTGAGTTTTCTATACAGCAGAGGTTCAGGGATGAAAGCGGTG
>NZ_JSYG01000010.1 GCF_000784735.1 Dickeya undicola | reverse complement strand
CAATTTTAATTACACCCTCCGTTTTTAGCGACGTTAACCGCTAAAACACCGATCCATCGTGACAACCATCACAAAAACAAAGCGATTTTTTATGGGGGCTTTCGTGGGGGCGCTGTTTACTATAAATAACAATAAAACCAATGATAAACAGCATTTTAATCGTGGATACGATTCCGAGTCCGGCACCACTAATTCAGAAAAACCAGCCTACGGGCTGGTTTTTTGCTTTTCAGCTTGCGGACTCTTCATCGAACTGTGTTCGATAACTCGCTTCTACGAAGGGACTATTGCGTCTCCCCTTCCCCATGATGTGGGCTCATACCCTGATAGCGTGACGGCCAGATATCTTCAGGCTGCTTTCCCAATGCACCAGCAATTAGTCTCTCACCTTTCGGCCAATGTCTTATCAATGCGTTAGCGAGTGTTGAAGACGCTAATCCAGATGCTCTTGATACCGCCGCCAGTGTTGTGCCTCGCTTTCTTAACCCGGCAATGATGTCTGCCGGATGCCAATCGTGCTTATCCATTTATCTAACCTCTCCCTCTAGGTGAATTAACCCAATTATCCCATTTTGGGATAAAAAAGAAAATGGTTGATATTCGATTTTGGGATATCACTCAAGGTCACCAAAATGGCATCGATTTATTCATTAGAATATCAATCAGTTATAAAAATTTTGCGGGAGGCCAGAATCAAACAAGGCATAACCCAAGAAAACTTAGCCAACGCTTTAGGTCGACCTCAGTCTTTTGTAGCCAAAATCGAGAGTGGGGAACGTAGGCTGGATGTTGTCGAGTTTGCCCACATAGCCCACCTGCTATCTGTAGATGCATCCACAGTTTTAGAAAAAATAGTGCATAAAATACAGGAAGATAACATTAAGTAATCAACGCAAACGTCTAATCATCCCATTTTGGGATAAAGCATTAAGCAACTGATATTTGATCCCAAATGTTATGGGGTTGAATCGATGGCTTCTATTTACTCTGATGAATATCAAATCGTTATCAAGGCATTGCGTGAAGCACGGATTGCCAAAGGCATCACACAGGGAAACTTGGCGCTCGCGCTGGATCGCCCTCAATCGTTCATCGCTAAAGTTGAGAATGGAGAGAGAAGGTTAGATATTGTGGAATTTATCCACATCGCCCGTTTGCTTTCTCTCGACCCCTCCGGCATTGTTGCCAAGATCCCTATAAAATATAAAGCGCTTGGATAAAAAGGGGTGCGGTAATGAAACACCGAATTAGCATTTCCGTAAGCAACGAAAATTATCAGTCTACTAATGATAAATCGGATCACCTGTCTGAGAAAGTGAATAAGACGTTGTTTCCGCAGATCCGCATCGACGGCGAAGATTATCGGCTGATGACCACTGAACTATCGAGCATTCCAGTGGGGTCATTAGCGAAACTATCGCGGATCATGGCGAGTATACCGATGAGATAAAGGATGCTATTAATCTGATTTTTGAGGGATTTGAGGGGCACTAATAGTACTCAGTGAGTCGAATTTTTCGTATAGCAATCTCGGAAAATATACTTTTGAAATATATCTCAAAAAATGGATGGTGTAGTTTATCAGAATACTTACATTACCACGGTTCAGAAGAGCGTTGGCTCTTACAGTACCCTCACAACAACCGCCCTTCAAGACGGCCCTTGTGTATCACAGATGACAGTCAAAAAACGTAATGTCAAAGACAATGTAGGTTTATCAACAATCATCCTCGCTTATTGCCCGCACTTAAGGTTTCAAAAACTGTCACATCTTCGGATTCAACTCTTGGCTTCTTATCTCCCCTTGTCATAGGAGAATAATCATTACTTGACTCTCTTTCTCCAAATGCAACATCAGATAATACATTAACCAATATTTGAATCTCATATCTGATCTCAGTCGCTTTTTTACCAGGCGTAAGGCAATAAACAGCTTTATGATGAGCATCCTTCATGCAAGACTTATAATCATCTAATTTCTTACAAAGTACTTCTTTCTCTTTCTTTAAAATATTTGATGTGGTTTTTCTATCAAGACCGCTAATAAAATCAGAGACAAACATATATATGAGTATGTAACACGCATACACACCACAAGCTAGTTTCAAATCAATGGCGTAGCTAGATATAATAAAAAAAATAAGTGTTGTAAGCATCGTATTCAATATAAATATTAGAGCCTTTGACCATGTCATGTCACGACTCCCTGATATCTGAGATGATCTCCCAGAAAGCATCAGGGGATGAGGATAATATATTCATACTCACCACAATTTTATCTTTTGTTATTTCTTCACCAACAGATATCATTTCTAATGAGAATTTTATTCTTGCAGATGAAGATTCAATTAAATCTATGGATGCCTTTATTCCAATCCTCGTTTCATTTAATTTATCCACTGCCTTGAACAACTTAAACTTTTCATATCCTCTATTTAACTTAAAATTAAAAACTGTTGATATTTGATGTAAGCCCATAACATCTGATGTACAATCCATGAAGCTATATTCATGTCCCTCAAAATCAAAATAACCATAAATGAATTTTGCATATTTAGTATTTTTAGAAAACTTAGCTCCCTTAATATTGGATATATCTTCATCCTTAACTTTTATATTTGAGAATGCTTTTGTTGCTTTTATAACTGGTGTTATTGAAGATATTTCTTTTTCTACTTTACTCATGATATGCCTTAGATAACCATTATTAATGACGTATTTATTTAAAATAATATTAGAGTCATTTAAGGTTACCACATACTTTAAGATTCTTCATCAATTTTAAAAAAGGTATCGATTAAATTAATATTCCACTGTCACCAGCCATCCTCATCAACCACAGAATCCACATTCTCCTACACATTTTTCAAAATGGGTATGTGTAAGTACCCCTGTAAAACAAACCATTCATTTTTTGAAACTCACGAACGCAATCTCAAATTACATACAGGCTCCCCACCAAATCCCCCAACGTCACCATCAGCATCATCGGGTCTATTGACGAAGGCTCAAACCCCACTCGCAGGTAAAATTCCCGCGCTTCATCAGACAGCGCATGAACCAACATCCCTCGAATGCCGATAGTATCCGCCACCTGAATCACCCGCAGCCCCGCATCACGCACCAGCGCTCGGCCAATGCCTTGACCATGCAATGATGTATCTACCGCCAAACGTCCCAGCACAACGACAGGAATCGGATCGGGCATATTGCGGCGAAAGCGTCCGGGAGCGGCATTCGTTGCCACGGCACTGGAAGCCAATGAGTAATACGCCAACACTTTTGGGCCATCGCAACTGACGAAAGTTCGTGATGCGCCAGTGACCTGATTTTTCATCGCCCGCTGTTTCAGCCAGTTGTCCATAGACTCCATGCCGCAACAGAATGAAGATAGTACATGTTCGGCGCGAAGGGGCTCAGGGGCGGAGATCATTTTTTCTGTTCCCACGGTGCAGGTGTCTGCATGGTTTTGCGCAGCGCGGCATTCGGTGCAGGAGCCTGATCTAGACGGGAAAGGAATTCCTGATAAGCATCGGGATCTGCCATGATGATGCGTTGATCGATCAACGCTTCCTCTGCGGCGGCGCGAGCAGCTTCGAGGACAAAATCAGTGCGATTTTTCCCCCTGGCCTTCGCGGCACGATCAATAAGGTCGCGATCGGCGGGCCTGATGCGTAAATTCAATGTTTCGCGTTTCGTAGAAACGCTGTTCGTCGCTGGCATGATGTTCCTCCGGCCTACACTCTGGATATTAATCATACAGGCATCGTAACGCTAATGTCATTACGATTTATCGACATCATAGGGAACCGAACCGAAGGAATGAGCCGGATGTTTGTCGCGCACATGAAAACTATCCTTTTGATATAACAATGAAAATATGATGCACACCACAGTACTGACAACAGTCGTGGTTAAAATTCATGCTACATTTCAACTTAATAGAAAACTGAATGTTCCCGAGTCCGTCATCATTATTTAGCCCATAGACGATCACTACCGTCTGTAACCTTCCGTCTCATTACACCCGCACAAAAATAAGCGCACACTCAATTCAATTCCCTAACCCCAGCCCCTACAACCACCTTTCCCGCAGCCAGGCTCTTGGTGACCACAGTTCCGGCCCCCACTTTTACGTTATCGCCTAATGTAATATCACCCAACAGAATAGCATTGGCCCCCAGCTCCACCTGATTACCCAGCACCGGACTTTTCGTGACCTGACCTTCACGGTTTATTACGCTGCCAATGGTTACCCCCTGGCGTAACGTACAGTTTTCCCCAATAACGACGTCAGCATTCACCACAATGCAGTGTGGATGATATATTTTTAGCCCAAAGCCGATTTTGGTTTTGTGCGGAATTTCCACACAAAACAGCCATTCATTCATCACTTTATTCAGGGCAACAAAAGGAATGCTGATAACTTTCAGCAGCGTATTTGATGACTGATAAAGGGTTGCAAGGCGGAACAGTAATATCACCAGTTTGGATTTAATACTGCCCGCCGTTTTTACTTCTCGCCATACATGGCTAATATTGTTCAGCATATCATTATCTGTTTATTATTCCGTGCTCAGTGCACCGTTACTGTGGAAATCCGATACCAACCGTCGGACTGTTTACCCTCGTTGGCGAGATTAATTCGTGATACGCCCTTTTTATCCAGCATTGCCACATCGATATTATATCGCCCGGCTGGCAGTGATTCCGGCATTGCCAATTGATAGACGGACGTATGCGTCCCCGGTAACCAGGCGCGAATATCATCAGAGGCTTTTCCCATGCTCATCACGCTGCTGTCGTCATTCACCACGCGATAGGCCACATCATATTTCCGATAAATAGGTGCTACGCCATCGTTCACCCACTGATTATTTAGTGTCAGACTCTGCCCTTGCATCAATTCGGACTCATGCGTCAACGAAGCCAGACGGAAGCGATAGCCGAGCCTGGTCAGCGCATTGTCTACAATATCCCGATACATCCTCGGCACGCTACGCGACTTAAGATTAATGGTACTGGCGTGTTGTGCCAACGCCCAATCAAAGGTTGCCTGCACTTGCACACGCGTATAGTGCTGAACGCTCCGCCACTCTGACATATAGCCACAAATTTCCAGGCTCACCGGCGCACGTTGCCACGCAGTAGTAAAGGCTGGATAAAGCGCTGCCGCATTTTGTAACCGCTGGGGATAATCATCCTGCATATGGCTCCACGTTGTCGAAAAATTATGCCAGTCGCCCAGGCAGTCAGCGCGCCATCCTGCTCCTTGCTTCACCGCGTTTGCCAGGGTATCACCACCATTAATCAGCATGACTTTGGGGCTGTTGGGAAAGGCCGCAAAATACATGTTTACGTACTGACCTAGCTGGGCTGAGGTATAACGCTCAAGCAGCGGCTTAATGGTCGGGAAATTACTGTTGTGCCATTCCCCCCATGACCCCACCAACCCAATATCGATATAAGCCAGATTTGAATTACCGTCATAGCGTTGACCAAAAGCATTGAGCAAACGCTGGCTGTATTCGATAAATACCGGGTCATCCCAATCCGGCACAAAGGTTTTTTTGTCCGGCGTCCATTCGCCTTTAATGCCTTTTTGTATCAGCCAGTCAGGAATTTTAGAGCCACTGGCTGGCTCATCAAGCGCCATAAAACGCAGCCCCACACTCATTGCCGGTTGATGCTGGCTCGCCAGTTCGAATATGGCATCCACCAGTTGAAAGTTATACTGGCCTTCTACCGGCTCCAGCTCACTCCAGTACAGGCGATCATATTCAATGCCGGTGTCGGGATAATCAGCCAGCGACAATGTTGCACCATTACCTTGGTTAAAACTGGCAATGCCATTGCCAGGGTTTGTTAACGGACCATTTAGTTCTTTGGGCGTGACAGTTGTCATCGTGCCACCAGCCACACCCACTACAGAAAATAATAAACCTCCTACCGCAACCATTTTAAGATTCATCTAAGACTCCTTATTTCCACGTCAGTAGAAACCGGAGGTCAGTGATCCTTCAGTCTGAGCCACCAATCCCAAATCCCTAAGTGGAAATGTGGGAAAATATCAATACCCAAGGCAGACTTAATCATGTACAGCGTTAATAGCGCCGCAAGCGTACAGAACAGGCAGGTAAACAGAATCAACGCCGTCATCAGTATGCAAAACAGCGTCGATTCTTTACGAGGACGTTTACGGTGATCCTGGCCAAATAAAAAGACGAAATAATAGCGTCGGCTAAAGAAAGGGAAACTCTTACGCACGTCGACCCAGTGCATTGACGCTGCTGTGATCGACAACACCGCCTGTTCAACCGCCTGCCGTTGTTCCAGGTTAAGTTCTGTGTCGATGTTCCCATCAAGGGCTTCATAGAAGCGTTCAATGACTAACGGACGTTGATTCGATTCGTTCACTATTTACCTATTGATTTATTAACTCATTGACCTATTGACTGAGGTATAAACCGCCATTGTTTGTTGCGCGATTTTTTTCCAATTATACCTTTGTAAATATTCAGAGTAATCAACAGCAAATGATTTAGAGCGCTGTGCAATTTTTTCGGATAAATCCGCCACGTCTCCAACATTAAAATAGGTGTCTGGTGCTAATTTCACCTCCAGATTAGCGGGAATATTGCTGACCACGACAGGTAATGAAAACGACATGGCCTCCAGCAACGCAATGGGTAACCCTTCATGGTATGAAGGCATCACAAAGAGTTTAGCCTGTGAAAAGACAGTTTGCAGTTCATGACCTTGTAAAAATCCGGTTAAGACCACATTGGGGGTGTCATGAGCTAACTGTTTTAACCGCATACTATACGCGGTGGGGTGATCAGCATCGCCAACCAAAACCAAGGGCATCGAAATACCTGATTGCTTATAGGCTGCAATGAGATCGTGCAGGCCTTTTTCTTCCACGAAGCGGCTCACCGCAACCAAATAATTTTGTGGCTGAAGAGAAAAACGCACCAGTGTTTGAGTGATAACATCCGGTGTTAATCGCTGAGATAAATTCACACCGTTATAAATAAGATGAGCATCATTTCGGCCATATTTTTGTTTGATCATATTATTAATAACTTCGGAGATCACAATCACTTCATTGGCATATTTCACGGCCACCTTTTCACCCAGCAACAACACTTTCTTTGCCAGGAATCCCCACTTTTGGCGGTCATAGTCCGGGCCGTGATGCGTAAAAACCACTTTTTTACCCAGCAAACGCAGAAGCGGCACCACCAACCCTGGGCCAATCGCGTGGACATGCACTACCGTGGAATGATCAAAGCAGGTGATAAATGCCGCCAGTACCGAATGGACGATGGCTTCTAATGAACGTTTCTTCGGCGCTAATAACGCGCGCGTCATAACGCCCTGATACTGTGATGCTTTATAATTAACATAAGGTGAACGTGCGAGAACGCAAATATCCACGTCAAATTGCTGTTTAATAGTCGGGTATAAATTTTGGCAATGCGTTTCCACACCGCCTAACACGTTTGGAATGCCACGTGTTCCCAGAACGGTAATTTTCGTAGTCATAATTATTTTTCGGTTAATAATTCCTGATAGAGTGCCAATAAAGATGCTGTGTGTTTACGTAGTGAATATTTTTCGCTAAGACGCTGACGCGCATTTAATCCCATTTCTCTGGCTTTCAGCGGATTCAATGCCAGGTAATCCAGGACATCGGCTAATGCCTGCACGTTACCGGGTTCGAATAAAATGCCGTCTACATTATTGCGAATTTGTTCGGGAATGCCGCCAATACGCCCGCCAACGACGGGTTTAGCAAACGCCATCGCTTCCAGTACCGACATTGAGCAGTTCTCATAATATTCGGAAGGAACTACCACCGCGCGTGCACGTTTAATCAGCTGGTTGAGTTCTTCGCCCTGTTGTTTATAGCCGAGGAATTCTGCATTCGGAAATTGTGCGGCCAGCTCATCATACAGCGGCCCGCTGCCTGCAATTTTTAGCGGAACCTGATTGTGCATTTGCTGGTGCGCTCGGGCTAACGTTGCCACGCCTTTTTCCCGGCTCAGGCGACCAATAAAAAGAAAATAGCCATCGTCTTCAACATCCGTCACTGGCAGGCTGTCATCAATGCCGTTCACCATCACGTCGATACGGGCATTCGGCAGCTTGCGAATTAATTGGCTACGCAAAAATTCGCTGGGTGAAATGATCGCATCCAACACCGGATAATTTTTGGCGACATTCTGCCAGGCCCCCTCTAGCGAAAGCAGCAGGCTTTTCGAGGCTGAGCCTTGCTGGCAACGATATTTAAAAGCGTTAAATACCGAGCCGGTTAAACAGGCGTCACAGACCTTGCCATCGCGCAGCATGGTGTACGACGGGCAGATAATCTTATAGTCATGAGCCGTTAACACAGTTTTACACCCAAACTGACGGGCAATTTTAATCAATGACGGTGTGAGCTGGTGATAGATATTATGGAAATGAACAATATCCGGCTTTTCTTTACGCAATAACGCCAGTAACTTCTTACCTGCTTCAGCGTTATGAATAAAGTTCACTGCCGTTTTTATTGCACCGACCACGCCGCTATTTTGATGATAATCCACCTTATCAACGAAATAGGATGAGTAGTCTGACGGGAAGTTATTTTCATGCTGCATTGAGAAATCAATCACCTCAACGCCAGCCTTTTTCAGCATATCGATTTCCTGAAAATAAACCGTCTCCGCGCCGCCCTTGATATAGAAGAATTTATTGACTAATAAAACTTTCATCATACCTGCCTATTCATGAATAACCTTGCTCGCTGGCGATGTCATCGGGTTACGCACAGGTCTGCTTAACCCTTTGATCAATCCGGCAGAAAATGCAGTCAGGTTCATCACGCTGTGTAATCCGTTCAGCAGTGAACGGTTCTTTATCGTTTTTAAGGCAATAAAAGCGAATAACGGCAGCAACGCTACGCCAATCATGCTGACATTGAACGTTAACAAACTCATCAACAGCACCAGCAGATAAACTGCAAACACGGCCTCGTTTTTAACGATGTGTAACGCTTCGCGAAAATAGGGCTTCCCCCATGTACTACGTAACAGCTCACCCGGTGCCCAGAGAAAACCGTTGGTCCAACGATAGCGCAGCATTTTATATGTCGGCATGGTGTACGAAGTGTGGCGAAAATAAGGCACATTAAGGCGATGCAATTTATATTGGGCATAACGAAGACGAATGCCTAATTCAGCCTCTTCATACCCATGTAAGCTGCGGTTGGTGAGATAACCTATTTTTTCAATTGCCGAACGGCGATATAACCCCCCACCGCCTAAATGACCACAGTCGCCCAGCGGGTATATTTTATGAAGGCGCTGCTTGCGGGATGTAAACTCATAGTTTGCTGCGCCATCCATCTCTACCGTTCCAGCCACACCGGCGTAGTCTGGATGCGCCGTTAAAAATGCAATACCCTGCTCAATAAAGCCATCTTCCAGCACCATATCGCCGTCCATCAGCAGGAGATAATCGCCCTGGCTGTACAGATAGCCGAGCTGATGCCCCACGCCGCAGCAGCGTTCAGACGGCTCCGTCAGCGACACCACGGTTACCCCTTTGGCGCTGGCCAGTTGCTGCGTGTTGTCGGTGGATAAACTATCAGCCACAATAATTTTATGGGGATAATCCGCAATATGGCGGCGAATACTATCGATAGTTTGTTCGATGCATTCCGCCTCATTGAATGTCTTAATACTCACTGAAATAAAAGGTTTATCACTCATACGATTTTCCGGTATAACGGCACACAGCATGGCGAATCACCAGACTTGAGCCCAGAGACAAATAAAACAGGAATTGCAGCATGGGAATAATCATCAGGATCTGGCTATAAGGCAGGCTCAGCAGGCACCCAACCGCAAAAACATTAAATGCTGGAGAAAAACTCAACAGTTGCAGGTCCTGTCGGTCTATTTCATGACGCGACAGCACCGGCGTTGGGCGCGCAATAATTAAGATATAAATAATTAACCCGATAAAAAACAGCGTACCGATCACGCCCACTTCCCATAGCAGTACACTGAGCGACGTCGAATCGATAATCAGGTTATAAATAATATTTAAAAAACCCGGAGAAACGGCGCTACCACTGTTGGTGGCATTTAACCCGTAACCAAATAGCGTACCGGAAAGCCCCCACATGTCGTGATTTTTCAGCCAGAAAAATATCGTCGTGAGACGGCCAAGCTCACCGGAATCCATAATGTAATTGGTATCAAAAATATAGCCTAGCGAATCCATAAATACGCTTAATGCGCTTTTCGTCGGGTCGCTACCAAATGCCGAGGAGTAACCCGAAGCCAGAATAGTAATCGCCACGGTAATGAGTAACGCCATGCCGATAAAAATCAGTAAAATCGCTTTCAGGTTTACGTTATTCATACCTTTGATGTAGCTCGGCATTAACCACACCCAGGCCAGCAATAACGGAGAAACCAGGATCACGAACTTCACTTCCCCCAGAATACACAGGCCAAATCCCAAAACGATATGTATCGCTGTGGATTTAAACGACGTCAAACCATGTTTAAATTCTGAAACTTTCAGCAGCATAATCAGCAGACAAAACAGCCCCATTGCTGCGGTATTGCCACCGCCCATTGGGTCGCCGCCAAACGTGCCGACCACGGAGTCCCATTTTTCGTCTTCACCACGCAGCGCTACACGCCGCGGCAACACAAACAACACCTGATAAATCACAACAGGAAACTGCGCGTAGAACACCCAATATAAGCAGCGGGTCACGCGATAAATTTGTGACTCGCGGCAAAACCCCAGCAACAGGCAAAATATTATCAACGACAAGGCAATTTCGTTTTTAAAACCAACAATCGTGACCGTTATTCCGCCCTGCAACAGGGTAGATACCCCCGCCATCGCCAAAAAAGAGAGGTACAGCGTGAGTACCACCCACTCCTGTGTATCCAAATGCAACGCATCGTAGCGGGTCTGCATAATCAGTAACCCCACCATGATCAGCGCCAAAATAAAAGGCAACCACAACACCGCCAGCAGACCGGTGAAATATTGCGTCAACCCGCAGAATGCCAGCGTGATAACGACATAAACCTGCAGGTAAAGCCCGGTATTCAGAATCATGACGCTACCGTCATACTGTTCAGCAAGCTGGCGCGTTTATTCACTTTGAGATAAATAAACGCATAGCGCACAAACGTCAGCACGGAAAACAGAATCATCGACGTGGCATAGTGATGATAAAAATAAGGCACAATCACAAAGGCGACGACCACCACCGCCAACTGCTCTAACTGAATACGTAGAAAATAGCGATGAGAGCCAAAGATGAGTTCAATCACCGTTAACGGGCACACCGCCAGCGCAGGGAATAAATAAGGAAGCATATAGCGAGACGTGGGAATGGAGTTAATCCACTCTTCGCTGAAAAACAAACGCATCACCAGCGGATAGAAAATAAATACCCCCAGCGTGCAGACAACCCCGGCCATCAATAATACCAGGCGAACTTTTTTAAACTCCGCATAGTTGAACTGCTTATTTCTGAAATCAGCCGACCACGTTGAAAAAATAGAGTTACGCACCGCATTACCGATGATCACCACCGGTGCCAGACAAAAGCGGCTCACCACCGAGAAATAACCCGCCGTCAACGCGGAAAACCAAAAGTTAATCAGCATCACCGGTAGATTGCTACTAACCATCGCCAGCACTTCGGCGCTGCCAACCCGGCTGAGGTGATGAACATGCTGATGAAAGAAAGCCACATTACGCTGCGGACTAAAATGTCTGAGCGTCACGGTGTGAATATCGAACGAATGTAAAATACAGCTGCTAATAAGCACCATCATGGCGCAGGCCCAGGACCAATAAAATGCGCTGGTATGTGACGAGAACACCACCGAAAGCACGACAACGACCGAGACAGCGAGCCGCTGAAAAGCCAGGAAACGGTAATTACCCTCGCGTAGCGATAAATTCTCCGCGATCAACACCCACGCATAGGCCAGTGTCAGCAGGTAGAGAAAGAATACATTTCGCTGGAACAGCCATGCGGTCAGCATCGCGTAAGGCACAGCGATAAGCAGACTTTGCAGCACGCTGAACACCACACTCTGCGCCAGCTCACTGTCTGGCTGTTTTGGAATCAGCAATTGCGATGCAAAGGTACAGACCTGCGCTCCCACCAACACGATGCTGTAACTCAGCGCGTAGATTCCCACCTCGGCCATATCGTATTTATGTGAAATCAGCCAGATAGACAGCGCGCCAATCAGTTGTGAAAGCACCGACGACCCCGCAATGGTAGAAACGCTTTTTAATAAACTCATAGGTGGCCCGTACTGTTGATTAGCGTATTCATGTGTTGGTTCAGGGAGCGAACGCCCTCTTTGGTTTCGAGGTTCTTATCCGCCACCCGATTGATGACCGCGCCGATCAACACCGCGCGGTGGTGCTGCACGTTTTCAATGGCATTCAGCACATCGCCTGCACGCCACGCACCCGCTTTCAGCACAAAAACCAGCCCGTCTATCACCCGGCTAATTAATTGAATATCCTGGGTTTGATTCACCGCGGCCACGTCAACGATAATTCGCTGATAGCGCGTTTTCAGCTCAGCCATCAACGTCGAAAAATGCGTGGACGACAGCATCAATAAAGAAGACGTCGAGGCATGACCCCGCGGCAGGAAGCTTAAATGTTCATTGATTGTCACCAGCGCGGCATCCAGCGGTGATTGACCTTGTAGTAGTTCCGCCACGCCAACCGCGGCCGGGTGTGCCAACTCTTGCGTTAGCCCGCCGTCGTTAAAGAAATCCAGATCGATAAGCAGCGTTTTTTGGTCAGCACTGAAGGAAGTCGCCAGCAGATGCGCCAGCAATGAACGCCCTTCACCGCGCTCGGTCGAGCTGACGGCAAGGGTTTGGCAGGAGGGATGCGATAACAAAATGTGGGTTCGCATACTGTGGACAATATCGACATCCAACGGCGATTCGGTGATCAAACGCACCACCTGAGCGCGCGTCACCCCTTGGGCAAAGGTGCGAATTTCACCCACTGGCACCACATTCAGGCGCTTTTTCATCTGGCTGATGCTGTTGATGGAATTATCCAGCGCGGCTTTCACGATGAAGTAAACCACGGAGAACATCAGGGTTAGCATGACAACCATCACCAGCAGCATCGTTTTATTGGGCTTTGAAGGGCGGTCTGCTGGCACCGCCGGGTCGTAAAGTATCGCGTCCGGCTCGAAATAGTTCCCCGCGAGCGTCTGCTCCTTCGTGCGTTGGTAAAGCGCCTTATACAGTTCTTTGGTTTTATCCAGCGCGGTGGTCAGGTTGTTGTATTCATCACGTTTAGACGCCAGCGTTTGAAAATCCGCTTTCTGTTGATTCAACAGCTGCTGATAGTATTTTTCATCCTTCAACGCCGCCTGATACTGCTTATTCAGCCCGTCCTCCAGTTCAAATAACACCGTGCGGGTCTGTTCCTCAATCGCCTGCACCTGGGCTTCGGCTTCGAGGATTTTGGTGTGTTTCAGCCCATAGCGCTTACGCAAATCATATAAAGAACGCCGGGCCTGAATCAGCGCGATACGCAAATCCTGAATCTGGGCATGATTAGAAATATCAGGCAGGGAAATCACGTTTTCCAGCGACTTACCCGCGTTCAAGCGCACGCTGTTGTAATTCGTTTCTGCTCTGATACGACGCTGGGTCGCATCCGCCAACTTCGTGGTGACGATCCCCAGCTGTTCAGTCTCAAAGCCATCCACACCACGAAACGTGAGCAGCCCTTCTTTCTTCAGAAACTGGTCGATAGCCGCCTGTTGCTCAACAACTTGCTGCCAGACTTCTTCCATCTGTTTTTGGTTCAACGCTTTGGCTTTCAGCGTTTTGAGGTGCTTTTGCTTCGCCGTATAGTCAATAAACGCCTGCGCCACACCGTTAGCGATGTCGGCCGAAAGCGCAGGCGATGCCGATTCGTAGGAGATCGTAGCGAGATGCGTGGTGCGAACACCGTTGATAGTGAGGTTTCTCGCTATCGCATTCAGCGCGTTATCGACCCGCTGCTGTTCATCGGCATGGTTATCTACGTTTTTGCCGGTATCACCATTAAACGCGGGGTTTTGGTCCAGCCGGATGTCCCGCACGGCTTGTTCCAGCACAATGCGTGACTGCATCAACGCATACTGGGTTTCGTAATAGCCGCTGCGGGTGGAGTCATAGCCATCAACCTGCGGCAAAGGCGATACGTTATCCTGCTGTGCTTTCAGCAGCACCGTTGCCGTCGAAACATATTTGGGCGTGATCATGCTGATCAGCGGGTAGGCCACCAGCGCGCTCATCAAGCCAGCCAGAATGATCTTCCAACCGTTCTGTTTGATCTTTTGAGCAAATCTGGAGAAATCGATCGTGCTTTCCAGTTTTCTGCCATTTTCCACTATAGATAGGCTCATGGTCAGAAAAAGCTCATACCGACAATCACGGTATCACCGGGGTGAACAGCGCGTCTTACATCAACATTTTCAATCAGTTGATTGCTGTTCGACAGGCGAACACTCACATCTTTACGGTCGGCACGATCGGTAAATCCGCCAGCCAGTGCCAGCGCTTTTTCAACGGTTAAGCCCGGCTCGTAGGCATATCCGTTCGGCTTCTCCACTTCACCGGTGATATAGAATTTCCGGAACTCGGCGATGCTGACCGTCACCATTGGGTTTTGCAGATAGTCACCACGCAGGCGATGGGCCAGCTCTTCACCGACCTGCCCCGGTGTTTTCCCTTTCAACACCAGTTGACCGATATAGGGGAAGTTAATCGCGCCACTTTTATCCAGCATAAAAGTCATTGTCATTTCCGGCTCGCCGTACACCAGAATATTGACAGAATCGCCCTCATCTAATTGATAACCAGTTGTTTCATTGTCGGTTTTTTCCAGTTGCTGCGGGGTAGACAGCGAACATCCCGCCAACCAGACGCTCAGGCACAGAAAAATGCACAGTTTTATGACTTTCACGTTAGATCTGTACCTTAGCTGTCAACATAATCAGGGAGTTATCGTGGCCCAGCGTTCTGACAACCTGGCGATTGCCATCAGGGCCAATGAAGAAAGAGTCGGTATCTTGATTGGAACGTTGCGTGTTCAGTTGATACCTGGCTTCAACGTTAATCGAGGGTCTGACGTTATAACTGACGGCAAAGGTGAACACCCTATTTCTGTCTTGGCGATCCTTCGGGTAATTCTTGTAACCCTCGCTCAGGTATGAATAGTCAAACCGGGTGGAGAAACGATCGGCAAGCCAAAAATGCTGATAGGAGATGCCGTATTTAGACGCCATGATATAGCCGCCGACTTCCGACGGATCTTTAATCTGCTGCGACGTATAGACCGTAAATACGGATTGTTCGAGCGGTTTCCACTCGGCCTGAATATCCCAGTTTACCCCGCTAAAATCCCTGGCATGTGGGTTATTATCGAACGTTTTATATAGCCAGGAGACGTTGGCATCTACGCGGGTTTTGCCCGTCAGCTGCGATTGAATACCGTATTCCAGGTAATACTCGTCCGTGTCTTTTTGCGCATCGACCTCATAACGCCGCTGATGATTCATAAAGCGGTAGCGAAAGCGTGTTGCTGACGAGTATTGATCAGATAATTCAGCGATCAGACCATTCTCGTGCCATTCCTGCCCACGGACATAGTTATAAAAATCAATATCCGTATTTTTAATATCGTCCGTATGGTTTAAACGCAGTTTTTTAAACAGCAAAGCGAGTTCGGCTTTACCACGCCCTTTCGGTGCGCCATAGCTGTAGCGTAATTCACTGTTCAACAGTTCGCTGTTCAACGGCGCATGAATACCGAAGTCATTGAACTGTTGTGGTCGAAAACCTTCGGTAATACCACGCCCACGCGTCTCATGCCCGAGAGTATCCTCCAGGCTGAGCGTAAGCCCATGCTTTAGCCCGTAGCGCCATGCACCATTAAAACGAAAAAAATGGTCGGTATAATTATCTGCCGAATCACGATCGTAACGACGATAATCACCGGAATACATCAGCAGATATTGGTCCTGATAACGCGCGCCAATGGCTTTCATCATCGGCCTGACGCTCTGAAAATCAGAATGCACCGCGTCTTGCTGATAAGCCTGATAGGTCACATTATTCTCATGCCCATAATCCAGACCGACCTGGCTTTGAAAATCAATACCTGCCATACCGATATGCGATTTCGGTATCAGGTCAGCCCAGGCGGGATAAGGCATGATCATTCCAGCGGCGATGATCAATTTAGTACGCATTTTCACCGATAAAGCCTTTGAAAATGGTTCTAAAGATAATCTTGATATCCAGCCAAAGGGACCAACTCTGAATATAGGCAATATCGTAGTGAACCCGTTTTTCCATTTTATCCAGGGTATCCACTTCGCCACGATAACCATTAACCTGCGCCAATCCTGAAATGCCAGGCTTCACTTTATGGCGAATCATGTAATTTTCGACCAGCTGGCGATATTGCTCGTTATGCACCACGGCATGAGGACGCGGGCCAATAATCGACATCGTGCCCTGCAACACATTGAAAAACTGCGGCAGTTCATCCAGCGAGGTGCGGCGTAAAAATGCGCCAAAAGGCGTAACACGAGGATCGTTTCTGGTCGCCTGTTTCACCACGTCGGCATTCTCCATGACGTGCATCGAGCGGAATTTCCATACTTTAATTTTGTTGCCGCTCAGACCGTAACGGTCCTGCTTGAATAACACCGGCCCAGGTGATGTGAGTTTGATGCCAATAGCAATCAGCAACAGCAGCGGTGAAATCATGAGTGTAATCACCCCACCGATGACTAAATCTTCAATACGCTTAATAACAGAACCAATACCATCAAACGGCGATCTAAAAATACTGATGGTCTGAATGTTATTGATAGAACGAAGTTGTGACACATATGAACTGTAAGCATAAAGGTCAGGAATGATGTAAGTATCAACCGTCGTATCTGACATCATCGACAAAAAATAGCGAATGCGTTTCAGCGCAATCATTGGCAGGGCAATATAAATCTCATCCACTCTGCCTGCTTTAGCTTCTTCAACCAGTTCACTGACTTTTCCTTTATAAGGGCTTTTAGTCAGATAACCACAACGGGACGGATTCCTGTCGTCATAAAAAGCCAATTCTAACTGCATATTGGCATACTCTTTGAGTAGTGCTTTTTCCGCCGCTAACCCACCCGGCGTTAAACCCACAATAGCAATCCGAATCCGTTTTTTAGCCGTAAATTTACAGGTAATAAAACGCGTAATATAAAGACCACATAGCGAAAGAATATACCAATATAATGTCGCAGAAAAATAGATGTTATCGAGATGATGCAATAACCCCAAAGAGTACAATGTACCGACATACTCTCTGACAACCTCAACAAATATAATGGAGAACAATGCACATCCCCACAGTCTTCGTTGACCGCGTAATTGCATATTTTTAAGTCTATTATGATATAAGCCAGTGTATTCTCCAATAAGTAAAAACGATGTGGAGAATAGCAAACTAATCATAATAACATCATCGAAGTCGCCCATTAAAAATAGCCTGGCGCTGACTATTAATGTTAAATTTATTGACAAGAAATCCATCAACTTAATAACAAAAAAGTCATTTCCATAGGAAATTTTTATCTGATTACTAGACACTTTTTAATCATAATCCATTAGGTTTTTATTATCGGAACCTCTCCGGCCGGGCATAATATAACACCTAAGTAAAATTTCAAATAGCAATCAGGATAATCTTAAAAAAATCATCAAAATACAAAATATAAAGTATTCCCAATGATGATTATTTATTTTAAAAATATAAATACGTAGTTAATAATTAAAATTAAATTATTATCGCAATAATTATATTCATAATTAATGCTTACACCAAAAATAATTCGAGTTGCAGGGCAAAATGTTTTGCGTTTTGAACAATGCGAAGCGTTGGCCCTTTAGGCTGAGGAATGGGCCGAGTAAAAAGCCAACGCCGCTGTAACCTGAATGATATAGGGTATATCCCCGTCACACTTCACGTTGCAGCGGCGCAGTAAACATCACAGGCAACCGTACCGGACGTCACCCGGTGTATTTGCCAAATTCACAGCTCAGTTTCGTCCATTTGCGAGCCTGCTCGCTCAGGGTGAAGCCCAGACCGTGACGGTCCGACACCCACATGCGTCCATCGCGCAGCTCAAGCTGTTCGTTAAACAGTGGGTTGAGCCATTCGAAATGTTCCAGCCAGGGTTCCAGCGGGTAGGCGGCGGCCAGATGCAAATGCACTTCCATCGCAAAATGCGGTGCCAGCTTACGGCCGTGTTTCGCTGCCAGATCCATGATTTTCAGGAACGGCGAGATCCCGCCCACGCGCGGCGCGTCCGGCTGCACAACATCGCTGGCGTTGCCCAAAATCAACTGCTCATGCTCCCGGAAACTGGTGAGCATTTCCCCAGTGGCGATTGGCGTATCAAGAGCCGCAGCCAGCTGCGCGTGGCCTTCCACGTCGTAGGCGTCCAGCGGCTCTTCAATCCAGATCAGGTTGAAGGCTTCCATTTTGCGCCCCATGCGGATCGCGGTTTCACGATCCCACTGCTGGTTGGCATCCACCATTAACGGGAAATCATCACCCAGCGCCTCGCGGACCGCAGTCAGACGGCGGACATCCTCTGCGGTGTTGGGCTGCCCGACTTTCAGCTTGATGCCGCCGATGCCGCTCTCCCGCGAGAAAGCCACGTTCTTCAGCACCTGTTCCAGTGGGGTATGCAGAAAGCCGCCGGAGGTGTTGTAGCACTGAACCGAATCCCGGTGCGCACCCAGTAATTTCGCCAGCGGCAGCCCCGCGCGCTTAGCCTTCATGTCCCAAAGCGCAATGTCGATAGGAGAAATGGCCTGTACAGCCATGCCGCTGCGCCCCACCGAGGCACCAGCCCACAGTAGTTTGCTGTAGATCTTATCGATATCGTTCGGGTCTTCTCCCAGTAGATTATCGGCAATCTCTTTCGCATGTGCGTAGATCCCCTGGCCGCCTGCGCGCTTGGAATAACTGAAGCCAATGCCCTCGAACCCGTCGCGCGTGCGAATCTCCGCAATAATAATCGCCACTTCGGTCAGGGGCTTCTGGCGTCCGGTGAGCACCTTGGCGTCACTCACCGGTGTCGCCAGCGGCAACAACGCCAGCGACAATTTAACCCACTCAATACGGTCGCCGGTTTCCGCTGCAGTTTTGACACCGGTAACGCTGGCATAGGAAACAGCATCTGAATTTGCACTTAACGACATGGCATGATCCTCATCGGCTAAAAATGTTTGCGCTAACATCAATAACTAAGAGCACAACAAATCACCACTATCTTGAATCTATTTTGTACAGATGATCACAATCCGAATATTTATGGCAAGTTGCACAATAAAATGATAGCGCCAACACCAAGCCTTACCGCGTAATATCAGGTACAGACGCGCGCCACCACGCCGTACTGGAAAACGCACACGGCTTCACCAATAATCCGCAAACGGATGCCACCGCATAACACAAGGGCCAACCTCACCGTGAGTACCCCAAAAACACCCCGACACACTGCGGCCACGCGCGCGCCAACACTGGATGACGTCGCCCGTGCGGCAGGGCTCTCTGCCATGACGGTCAGCCGCGCGCTGAACACACCCGCGCTGGTGCGCACCCAAACCATCGAAAAGGTGCAGGAAGCGGTGCGCATCACCGGGTATATTCCGAATGCGCTGGCGGGCGGGCTGGCTTCCCGACGCAGCAAACTGGTGGCCGTCGTGGTGCCGCAAATCAATAACAACATGTTTGTCGATACCATTCAGGCCATCAGCGACGCGTTGGCGCAACGCGGTTATCACATGCTGCTTTGTGTGGCGGGATACACGCAACAAGCCGAGGAGGAACTGGTGGCAACGCTGCTGTCGCGCCGCCCTGACGGCGTGGTGTTGACCGGCATCCACCACTCGCCCGCGCTCAGGAAAATCATGCTGAACGCCGCGGTTCCCGTGGTGGAAATTTGGGATCTCACGCCAACGCCGCTGGATATGCTGGTGGGGTTTTCTCATGAAAAAGTCGGGCTAGCGATCGGTGAGTATATTCGCGCGAAAGGGTATCAACGCCCTGGCCTGATCTGGACGGCAGACCCGCGCGCCGCAAGGCGAAAAACCGGTTTGTGCGACGCGCTGGCCCGCGACGGCATTCCCCAGCCCGCCTGTATCGACGCCCCGCTACCCGCTACGCTGGCATTTGGCCGCCACGGGGTCAGCCAGTTGCTGGCGCAAGGGCACCCCGACATTATCGTCTGTAGCTCAGACACGCTGGCGCAAGGCGCAATCATGGAAGCGGAAAGCCGTGGTCTGCGTGTCCCACAGGATCTGGCAGTGATGGGCTTCGGCGATCTGGATTTTGCCGCCAGCAACCGACCGTCGCTCACCACGGTCGGTATCGACAGACGAGAAATGGGCCGACGGGCAGCCACCTTACTGGCAGACAGCCTCGCAGGCGATGACCACAGCGGTGCGATTGTCGATATCGGCTTTCAGCTTATCGAGCGGGAGTCGGCGTAGCCCGACCAACGCGCGCGCAGCGGCTAGGTTCACCCCAAATGCGTATGACCGGTGCCGCTGTCTTCCGGTTCCAGCACAGCCAAACCGTGCAGGATGCCGCACCCGTCTACCGTCTGCGTGACCTGACAGCGCTGGCTGATGTGCATCAGTTGCGCTTTCAGTTGCTGCAACTCCGCGATGCGCGCTTCCACGTGCCCCAGATGTTCGTTCAGCAACACATTCACCCCTTCGCAACTGGCGGCCGGTTGCTCGCTTAGCGCAATCAGGGCACGAATTTCATCGTGGTTCATGTCCAGCGAACGGCAGTTGCGGATAAACCGCAGCCGGTCGACATGGAACTGGTGGTAGTAGCGGTAGTTCCCTTCGGTTCGTTCCGGTTCCGGTAGTAACCCTTTCTTCTCATAAAAACGAATGGTTTCCGGTGTGGTGTTGGTCACTTTTGCCAGATCGCCAATTTTCATGTGATTCCCCCTTGACCCTGTAGTTGCTACAGGGTTTTTACTACAACAAAACCACGAACAGGAATCAACCATGTCAGAGAAACATTCACCCACTTCTCCGCGTCAGTTCCAGCCTGTCGCGCCGGAAAAACCGGGCAAGGCCCTGTTCCGACCACATTCACACGCACAGGCCGAACAGGGTCAGGCGGCACGGAAGAACACAGCCAGCCCACGCAGGCCATCGTGCGCTAATCACTGCTGCGACCATCCGGCACCGGCCCAACCGACCGCCGCGCTGGCGGGGGCGGAGCGCATCGGCGACCAGCAGCGAACCCCCATCCGCATCATGCAGATGGACTGCCCGACCGAAGAAACCATGCTGCGTAAAAAACTCGATACCCTGCCGGAAGTGAGCGAGCTGGAGTTCAACCTGATGCAACGGGTGATGACCGTCACCCACCGCTACGACGCGCTGGATAAGGTGCTGGCCGCGATTCGCGCGTTAGGTTTTGAACCCGAAGTGCGCACCGGGGACGAGCGCTCACCGCTGCCACCGGAGCCGAAAAGGTCCTGGTGGCCGCTGGGGCTGGCGGTGGCCGCCGCCGCCGCTGCGGAAGCGGTGGAATGGAGCGGGCTGCCTGAATGGTGGGCCGCGGTGCTGGCGATTCTCGCCGTGGCAGCCAGCGGGCTGACCACCTATCGCAAAGGCTGGATTGCCCTTCGCACCGGCAACCTGAACATCAATGCGTTGATGAGTATCGCGGTAACCGGCGCACTCCTCCTGCAACAGTGGCCGGAAGCGGCGATGGTGATGGTACTGTTTACCGTTGCCGAGCACATTGAGGCGCGTTCGCTGGACAGAGCCCGCAACGCCATCGCCGGGCTGATGAATCTGGCCCCGGACACCGCCACCGTACAACAGCCGAATGGCGACTGGCGCGAAGTGGAAGCCAAAACCATCACACCAGGCGACATCGTGCGGGTGCGGCCCGGCGAGCGTATCGCGCTGGATGGCGAAGTCACCAGCGGCCATTCCGCCGTTAACCAAGCACCGATTACTGGGGAAAGTCTGCCGGTGGATAAACGCGTCGGCGACAGCGTGTTCGCTGGCACCATCAACACCAACGGCTCGCTTGAATATCGGGTAACGGCGGCAGCGGCCAATACCACGTTAGCGCGGATTATTCACGCGGTGGAGCAGGCGCAGGGAACCAAAGCGCCAACACAGCGGTTTGTCGACCAGTTTGCCCGCGTCTACACCCCGCTGGTCTTTCTCGGCGCGCTGCTGGTGGCGGTGCTGCCGCCATTGTTTACTGACGCAAGCTGGCTGGACTGGACTTACAAAGCGTTGGTGCTGTTGGTGATCGCCTGTCCGTGCGCGCTGGTGATTTCCACCCCGGTGACCATCGTCAGCGGACTGGCGGCGGCGGCACGACGCGGAATTCTCATCAAAGGCGGGGTATTTCTGGAAAAAGGCCACGCCCTCTCCTGGCTGGCGCTGGACAAGACCGGCACCCTGACCCACGGCAAACCGGTGCAGACCGGCTTTGAACTGGTCGCTAATATTGACGACGCCCGCTGCCGACAGCTGGCCGCCAGTCTGGCTAGCCGTTCTGACCACCCGGTATCGCAGGCGGTGGCCAATGCCGCGCAGGAAGCCAACACGCCGTTGCTTGATGTCGTTGATTTCAGCGCCGTCGCCGGGCAGGGCGTCACGGGATCGCTGGAAGGACAGCGCTATTTTCTTGGCAACCTGCGGCTAGCCAGACAGTGGTTGGGTGACGCCGCCGCCAGCATTACCGAACGGCTGAGCGCGCTGGAACAGGCGGGCAACACCGCGATCATCCTGGGCGACGAGCGGCAGGTTCTGGCACTGATGACGGTGGCCGACACGGTAAAACCCTCCAGTCAGGAAGCGATCAACAGTCTGCATCAGGTGGGTATCAAAACCCTGATGCTCACCGGCGACAACCAACACGTGGCGCAGGCTATCGCCCGTGATGTGGGGATCGATGAAGCGCGCGGCAATCTGTTGCCGGAAGACAAGCTCTCGCAGATTGAACGGCTGTCGGCACAGGGCGTAACCGGCATGGTGGGTGACGGCATCAACGACACCCCGGCGCTGGCGCGCGCGGATATCGGCTTTGCAATGGGGGCGATGGGCACCGACAGCGCGATTGAAACCGCCGATGTCGCGCTGATGAACGACGATTTGCGCAAGATCCCGGAGTTTGTGCGCATTTCTAAAGCCACCCGCGCCATCCTGATCCAGAACATCGTGCTGGCGCTCGGCATCAAAGCGCTGTTCCTGACGCTCACCCTGCTGGGCATGGGCACCATGTGGATGGCAGTGTTTGCTGATGTCGGTGCCAGCCTGCTGGTGGTGGGCAACGGCTTGCGGCTGCTGCGTCAGGCGTCGACCGCCAGCACCGCAGCGCACGCCTGACGCGGCAACACCGGGGCGGTCTGGCTACACGCCTTACCCCAGCGGGCCGCCCTGTACCGTGTCGCGTAATCCGGCGATGATGCGATCGCCAGTTTCCTGACGCAGTTCCTGATACCACGCTTGCGTCTGTTCCCACACCTTGCCGTGGGTCAGGTCGCAGCGTTTGCGCGCTTTCAGCACCAGATCGCGCACGCGATCGAGGCGTTGCTGCTGGTACTGCCGCAACGCCGTCTCTATCGGGTGCGGCCCCGCCAGGGCCTGTCCCAGCACCACCGCATCCTCCATCGCCGCGCAACCGCCCTGCCCGATATCCGGCGTCGTGCTGTGCCCGGCGTCGCCCAGCAACGCCACCCGGCCGCGCACCAGCCGTTCCAGCGGGTCCATGTCGTGGATCTCAATCCGGTTGATGGCGTCAGGTTCAAGCTGTGCAATCAGCCGCTGCACCGGCGCACACCAGCCGTCGAAATAACGCCGCAGATCCTGACCAGCACTGTGGCGATCCTCCGCCAGCCCGGCGGGCAACGGCACATCAAAGAAAAAATAGAAACGCCCGTTCGCCACCGGCATCAGCGACACCCGCTTGCCTTCGCCAACAAACGTGGTCCACTGGCGGGCCGGTGCGATACGTTCGTCGATTGCCACCAGTCCGTTCCAGTTAACGTACCCGGCGTAACGTCGCGCGGGCGTATGTCCCAGCACATACGGACGCACCGCAGAATGGGTGCCGTCGGCGGCAATCAGCAGGTCCCCCTGCGCCACCGTGCCATCGGTAAAGGTCGCCCAAACGCTGCTGCCCCGTTCCTCCACCTGGCACACTCGCTTGCCGAACTGCACCCGGTCACGTCCCCAGTGATCCAACATCTGCCCCTGTAATTCGGCGCGCGCCACCGGACAAGGGCGTTCTCCCACCTGGTCGACCAGCGGCTGCAAACTAAAGCGGGTCAGCGTGTCGCCCTGTCTGCCATCCTGATAGGCCATCTCGTGCATCGGGCCGCCGCTGAGATCCAGAATGTCACCCATGCCGAGCGACCGCATACACTTCACGCCGTTCGGCCACACCGAAATGGCCGCGCCCACCGGTTTGATGTCGGCAACCGCTTCGAACACCTCGCAATCCATACCGACTTTTTTCAGCGCCGCCGCCGCGCACAACCCACCCATCCCGGCCCCGATTATCAGCGCTTTCATTCGCGTTTCTCCTTACGACTGCGGTGAACGCACCGCCCTCGGCAGTCAATCGCTGCCTTGCAACCGCTACAATTCAATCACCAGATGTGCCGTTCGGCTGCGGGAGCAGCACAGCGCAATCTGTTGTTGCGGCGCATTTTTCTCCGCGTCCGACTGCACGCTGTCACGATGTTCTGGTCTGCCGTCGCGCACCGGCGTCAGGCACGCGCCGCAAATCCCCATCTCGCACGACAGCGGCACCGCCACATCATGCTCCAGCAGGACGCTGGCAATGGTTTTCTCCGGTGGCACGCTGAACGTGCGGCCACAGGACGCCAGCTCAACGGTAAACGTTCGCCCCTCGGCGTTATCAGCACGAGCTTGAACTGGCGCGCAAAAGGCTTCGGCATGAATGGCGGACGCGGGCCACTGGTGAGCCAACGCCTCGTTGGTGACATGGGTCATGAACCCGGCCGGGCCGCACAGATACAAGCGTCGGCCTTCAGCACCGTGGTACAGGCTATCCGGCAGGCGACTGCGTGGGCTGTGCCCTTCGTCAGCACACCAGACCTGACAGTGACCGTGGCGGAAGCCCTGACTGAGCCGTTCACGAAACGCCAGCTCACACCGGCGACGAACAAAATAGTGCAGCTCGAATGGCTGACCCGCCTTATCCAGCGCGTGCGCCATCGCCAGCAACGGCGTAATGCCGATCCCGCCTGCCAGCAACAAATAGCCACAAGCCGGTGCCAGGGCGAACGCGTTACGCGGCGGGGAGATTGTCAGTTGCTGTCCAACCCGCAACGCGGTGTGCACGTAACGGGAACCACCGCGCGACGCCGCATCATGCCGCACGCACAACAGGTAGTGGCGGCGGTCCGCCGGGTCCCCCGCCAACGAGTAAGGGCGCACCACGCCACCCGGCAGATGCACATCGACATGCGCCCCCGCTTCGAAAGCAGGCAACGGCTGGTCATCCGGTGACACCAGCCGTAGCGCCAGATTACCCTCGCCCTGACGAGACAGCGCATCAACCACTACGTTCAGGGTTTTTATCCCACCCAACGTGTTTATCTGGCTCGCTGTTTCCATCGTCTTTTCCCCCACACTCATACCAGAAAGAACTCGCCATACCCCTGTTTTTTCAGGCCGCGACGATAAGCTATCGAACTGCGATCCGCCGGGATATGCGCTTCCAATGTCAGGTCCAGCGGCAGATGTTCCGGTCGTTGGCTTTCCACCATCGCCCGATCTTCTTCAAACACCCGCAGGTTGAACGCGTGCACATCCTCCACCGGGATATGCAGGTCGAAGTTACGGGCAATCGGCACAAACAGGCGGGTTTTCCGCGCCGAAACCGGCGAAGCCGCATTCATGATCACCAGCCGCCCGTCATCCGGGAAATGGATGGTCAACGTGGCGGTAAACGGCAGGAACATCTCAAAATGGCGCAGCCAGGTGAACCCTTCCGGTGCCTGCCGTTCGGAACCACGGGCAAAATTGGACACCGAACTCACGTAGTCCACGCTGAAACCATACGGCGTTTCCACCGGCTGATAATCGGGAACCCGTTGATTGTCCGGGTCGGCGAAGGTGTCGGTGTGCACCCAGGCAAAATGGGCTACATCAAGAAAGCCTTCAATCTGACGACCGGCAAACCCGGCGATATCAAACGACGGGCAGACAATCTGCTGAAAACCGGCGTCATTCCAGTGCGGCATGAACGGCAGTTCCGGCAGGATGCCGTCCAGCGGAGCCAGGCACACCCACACCAGCCCATACTGTTCGCGCGCCGCAAACGTGTTCAGATGCAGTTTGGCGGGAATGGGCTGATCCGGACTGGCCGGTACGCGGTTGCAGCGGCCACCCGCGCCGAAACGCAGCCCGTGGTAGGGACAAACAATACCCTCACCATCGTGCGATCCCATACTGAGCGGTACGCCGCGGTGCGGGCAAATGTCGCGCGCCGCCACGATCTCGTCACCGATGCGGTACACCACCAGTTGCTCATCCAGCAGCGTGACCTGTGTCGGCGCGGGGCCGACGTCGCTCGCCAGCGCCACCGGGTGCCAGCAGCGCGCCAGACGGATCCAGTCATCCGCCTCGAAAGAACTGTGTGCAGGGGGGGTCAGTGAAAGTGTCATCGCATCACCTTTCGTGCCGTCGGCTGCCTATCGCCGTAAAAATCATCAGGTGAGGATATTGTGGATAACAAGAAGTGTTGCAGTCCATAATAGATTTTTAACATCTTCGCTGCAAAAATTCGTACAGGTGACGCCAATGGACCCCTTTTCCCGCTTTTCCCACTATTTTATGGCGGTCGCCCGCACCGGCAGCCTGCGCAAGGCGGCGGAAGTGCTGCACGTGTCCAGTTCCGCCATCAACCGACAGATTCTGCTGGCGGAAGCCATGATGGAAACGCCGCTGTTTGAACGGTTGCCCGCCGGACTGCGGCTGACCACCGCCGGTGAATTGCTCTACAGCGACCTGTGCCGCTGGAAAAAGGAGTATGCGCTCACTCGCCAGCGCTTCGACGACCTGCAAGGGCTGCGTCGCGGCCATGTATCAGTGGCGATGATCGCGGCGTTAAGCGACGGGCCGCTGATACAGGCGCTGGCAACAGTCAGCCACCAGTACCCTCACCTGACCTTCGATATTCACACCCATGAAAGCCACATTATTAACGGGCTGGTGGCGGACGCAGAGGTAGACATCGGCCTGTTGCTCGACCCGTTGGAAAGCCGGGGCATTGAAGTGCGCGCGTTCACCGAAATCCCCATCGGCGCGGTGATGCGCCCTGACCATCCGCTGGCGAGTGAGCGGGTGCTCACTGTCAGCCAACTGGCAACGGACCGGCAACTCCTGCCCGCTGCACCGCTGATGGTGCACGAGCGTACCGAAGGGCTGTACCACCGGCATAACCTGACCCCGGCGCAGCACATGGTGTGCAATGATCTACGGGTGATGACGTCACTGGTGCGTCAGGGCGTGGGCGTCGGCGTGCTGAGTCTGCTGGATGTTTATAGCGAAGTGCGCGAAGGGTCGCTGGCGTTCGTGCCCTTTACTCATCAGGCGGTGCGGCCGCTGACCCTGGCGCTGTGTGTAGCCCCCAGTCGCCAGTTGTCGCGCGCTGCACAATTAGTGATTACTCACTTTACTCAGGCGATCGAACAACTGGATGCAGAGGCAACCGGGCGGCATTCCCCTTCACCGAGGTAACGCCGAGGAGGAATGTCAGACCGATTACGCGGCAATACGCCACATTCACCATGACACCATACCGCCGTCGCACTAAAAAAGTGCAGTGCGTTGCGCCATCGTGGACCGCTTGTATGCATCAGACTACACCGGTTTCTGGGCCGTCGGTTACCTTGCGACTGGCACGGTAGTTGCAGGAGAGTTGCAAAAAGAAAACCCTATTCTGTGAAACCGGCGTGACAACAGGGAATTTGCGCCGTATTGCGTCAATACAACCGAACAAGGAGCGACGATGATCACGTTAGAACAGTTTAATCTGCTCAGTGTCAGCGAAGCGGTGGCGCTGCTAACGCCGTGCGTGACCCTGCCTGGCTGGGCAAAACAAGTCACCGCCGGACGACCCTACGGTAACCGTGCCGCGTTGCTGGCGGCCGGATTACAGGCCACCCAAGGCTGGCAGGAAGAAGAGCTGACTCAGGCGCTACGTACTCATCCACGTATCGGCGAGCCAACACGTAGCCCCACGCCGGAAGCCGGTCTGTCACGCCAGGAACAGGCCGCGGTACAGAGCAACGATAACACGCTGACCAACGCATTACGGGCGGGCAACGCCCGTTATGAATCCCACTTTGGTCGGGTGTTTCTGATTCGCGCCAAAGGCCGTAGCGGCACAGAAATCCTACAGATTCTGCACCGTCGACTGCAAAACACTCCCCAGCAGGAAACGGCGGAAGCGCTGGAACAGTTACGCCAGATTACCCTGCTCAGACTGGAAGGAACTATCGGCGAATGAGCACCCTCAGCACCCACATTCTGGATACCGCACTGGGCCAACCGGCGACAGGTGTCACTGTTCTGCTGGAGCGACGCGTGCACGACAGCTGGCAACCGGTGGCGCAGCATCAGACCAATGATGACGGCCGCATCGCCAGCTTCACGCCCGACCCGTTGCCCGCCGGTCACTACCGCCTGACCGCGGATATCGGCAGGTGGTTTGCCGCCAGCAACCGGGAAGCGCTGTACGTGAGCGCGCAGATTGACGTGCGACTGGGCGACGCCGGGCATTACCACCTGCCGTTTCTGATTTCGCCCTGGTCGTGGTCGACCTATCGCGGCAGTTGATCAGATGGCGTCGGAAACGACACATCGCGATAGAAATAATCGACAAACGTGGTCACATCCTGCTGGAACAGGTGGAGATGATCGCGGATTTTCTCATCCGGCCAATCCCACCAACGCAGTTGCTCCAGTTTTTCCGCCACCGCAGGGTCTTCGAAACGCGGGCGCAGTACCCGTGCCGGGTTACCCACCACCACCGTCCAGGCAGGCACCGGCTTGGTGACGATGCTGCCCGCGCCGACGATAGCCCCATTGCCAATGGTCACGCCCGGCAGCACGATGGCACCATGACCAATCCACACATCATGGCCGATCACGACGTTATCCTGTTGACGCCAGCTGAAAATGTCCTCGTCCACCGCAGCCGGGTTATCACTCAGGCGGTACTTGCCGGGGCGATAGGTGAAATGATGCAGCGTCGGACGCCACCACGGGTGGTTGCTGGGGTTGACCCGCACATGCGAGGCGATCGAGGTAAATTTGCCGATGTGGGTAAACATCAGGTCGCAGTCATTCATGATGTAGCTGTAATCACCCAGCGAGACATGGTTGAGCACGGTTCGTTCAGCCACTTCTGTCCAGCGCCCTAACTCGATATGGTGGGCTTTTACATCACTGGCAAGGCGGGGTTCCGGGCTGAGCACCGGCGATGGCGGTTGAGGTCGCATAATCGGTTTTCCTGGTGCGGTGACGTCAATAATGAAGAAAGCGCGTCAGCAAGCGTGACGCAGCAAAATGCATCCTGTCACTGGCCGATGACAGCAACATGTCAGGCCCGGCACGATTAAGATCCGCTTACAACTTCATGCCCGAGTGAAATTTACCCGTCATCAAAGTGAACCTAACCTAGGTGAACATCACCTTGATGCCCGTCGTACTTCACGTTACAGGCGCATTGGCTGCCCTCGCGCCACTGAAGTGTGCAAGGGATATCTCTCACTACCCCGCCAGGAGGAATCATGAACCTGTTACGCCGCCGCTTTGTCTTACAACTGCCGCTGCTGGCTTACGGTATGTCGTTGTTCGCCAACGCCAGAGCCGACGACACGTTCAGCACCATGCGCCCATCCGGTTCTCTGGTGCCCACGCCGCGCGACATCGGCGGTAAATTCAATCCCGACGGTAGCGTCAGGCACTTCCCCGGCAACACCATTATTTCCCACATCCCGCTGGGTTCCACCGCGTCGGATGCCTTTACCGCGGTGCGCGATACGCTCAAACAACAGGATTTCAGCCACTGCCTGACCTTCACCCCGCCCTCCAGTTACCACATGACGGTGTTTGAAGGCGTGACCGAATCCAAACGCAGACCGCCATTCTGGCCGACCGACCTGCCAATCGACGCGCCACTGCAAGCCTGCACCAGCCACCTGACTCGCAAGCTGGCGGGGTTCAGTCTGCAAGCCACCCTACCGTTTAAACTGCGCATCACCGACTTCAACGCCCGACAGGACTCCGGTGCCACGCTACGCCTGACGCCATTGGACGACAATGAAGAACGTAAATTGCGTACCCTGCGGGATCGGCTGTCCGAACGGCTGGCGATCCGCGCGCCGGACCACGATAACTATGGCTTTCACGTGACGCTGGCCTATCTGGTGCGCTGGATGACGGAAGAGGAATCGCAAGCGTATCTGCAAGCCCAGCAGGCGTGCCTGCGTTATTTGCAACAACAGGTGCCGGTGCTGGAACTGGGCGTGCCGGAATTCTGCGTCTTCAACGACATGTTCGCGTTCGATACGCAGTTTAAAGTCGGGCAACCGGTCACCACCGTGCCTTTGACCATCTGACCGGCGTTACTAACGAATTTTCGGGAGAAATGTTTGACGTTGTAGCACGACGCCCCACAGAGTCCTGGTCTGGCGCACGCCATAAAATAAAAAAACCCCTTCAGACTCGCTGAAGGGGGTCGGGTTGCCTGAATGTTCAGGTTAATGCATGAGGGTTGCAGCCCGGAAGTGGCCGGTTAGGCCACAGGATGGAACAAGGTTCGAACCGATCACGCCTGGGTTCTGATCAAGTAATCAAACGCGCTCAGAGAGGCTTTGGCCCCTTCGCCGGTGGCGATAATAATCTGCTTGTAAGGCACAGTAGTGCAGTCGCCCGCCGCAAACACGCCTTTCACGCTGGTTTCGCAGCGCGCATCGATCTCGATTTCACCGATACGGTTGCGGTCAACCGCGCCTTCCAGCCAGCCGGTGTTCGGCAGCAGGCCGATTTGCACGAAAATCCCTTCCAGCGCCAGCTTGTGAACGCTGTCAGTAACGCGATCTTTATATTGCAGACCGGTCACTTTCTGACCGTCGCCCAGCACTTCGGTGGTCTGAGCATTCACGATCACGTCTACGTTCGGCAGGCTACGCAGTTTGTCCTGCAACACCGAGTCGGCTTTCAGTTCCGGTGCGAACTCCAGCAGGGTCACGTGTTTCACCACGCCCGCCAGGTCGATGGCTGCTTCCACGCCGGAGTTACCACCGCCGATCACCGCCACATGCTTGCCTTTGAACAGCGGGCCGTCACAGTGCGGGCAGTAGGTCACGCCACGGGTACGGTACTGATCTTCGCCCGGCACGTTCATGTTGCGCCAGCGTGCGCCGGTGGCAATGATGATGCTGCGGGATTTCAGCACCGCGCCGGAAACGGTTTCAATCTGGTGCGGTTGACCCGGTTCGGAAGCCGGAATCAGTTTCTGCGCGCTTTGCAGATCGATAACGTCGACATCGTAGTCGTCTACGTGGGTTTTCAGCGCGGTCGCCAGTTTGGCACCTTCGGTCTTCGGCACCGAAATGTAGTTTTCAATATCAACAGTATCCAGAATCTGGCCGCCGAAACGCTCACCCACCAGACCGGTGCGGATCCCTTTACGGGCCGCGTACACGGCGGCGGCTGCGCCCGCCGGGCCGCTGCCGACGATCAGCACGTCATACACCGGGCGGCTATTCAGTTTGTCGACCACGCGGGCGTTGGCACCGGTATCGATCTTGCCGACGATTTCCCCCAGGCTCATGCGGCCCTGGCTGAAGTGTTCGCCGTTCAGGAATACCGTGGGCACGCCCATGATATTGCGGTCTTTGATCTCATCCTGAAACACGCCGCCGTCAATCGCGGTGTGGGTGACGTTCGGGTTCAGAACGGACATTAAATTTAGCGCCTGCACCACATCCGGACAGTTGTGGCAGGTCAGCGAGTAATAGGTTTCAAAGTGGAATTTGCCGTCCAGACTGCGAATTTGATCGAGTAATTCTTTCGCTTCTTTCGACGGGTGACCACCGGTCTGCAACAGCGCCAGCACCAGCGAAGTAAATTCATGCCCCATCGGCGCACCGGCAAAACGCGGCCCGTTAGCCGATCCCGGATTGGTTATCAGGAACGAAGGCTTACGCACCGGCAGATCGTTATTTTCAAAGAAACTGACTTTATCGGACAACCCGGCGATTTCGGTCAGCAGTTCCCGAACTTCAGCGGATTTGGCTGAGTCGTCCAGCGTCGCCACTAACTCAACAGGTTTGGTTAATTTTTCCAGATAGGCTTTCAACTGGAGCTGCATGTTATTGTCGAGCATAGATTATCCTTGGCGTTGGCGTAAAAAATCGGGTGCAGCGCACCCGATAAAAACATCAGAGGGAGAGTCGGACTTAGATTTTGCCAACCAGGTCCAAAGACGGTGCCAGCGTAGCATCACCTTCTTTCCATTTGGCCGGGCATACTTCACCTGGGTGAGACGCTACGTACTGGGCAGCTTTCACTTTGCGCAGCAGGTCAGACGCGTCACGGCCGATGCCTTCCGCTGTGATTTCTACTGCCTGGATGATACCTTCCGGGTCTACGATGAAGGTGCCGCGGTCAGCCAAACCCTGGTCTTCACGCAGGTTTTCGAAGTTGCGGGTCAGCTGGCAGGTTGGGTCGCCGATCATCGCGTATTTGATTTTGGCGATGGTGTCGGAGCTGCTGTGCCAGGCTTTGTGAGTAAAGTGGGTATCAGTGGACACGGAGTAGATGTCTACGCCGATTTTCTGGAACTCGTCATAGAAATCCGCTACGTCGCCCAGTTCGGTCGGGCAGACAAACGTAAAGTCAGCCGGATAGAAGAAGAACACGCTCCATTTGCCTTCGATGCTTTTCTCGGTCACTTCAATGAACTGGCCGTCTTTGAAAGCCTGATTTTTAAACGGTTTAACTTTAGTGTTGATAACGGACATCGGGTTTTCCTCATGTGTTCTAATGTGTTTGGCTTGGGATGTAAGGTACAAAAATGTGATGTATGTCGCTAATGCGTTGTCTGTATCAAATCGATAAGTAATACCTAACGTTTTGCCAGCAGAGCCATCACGAAGCAGCCGCCCAGCCCGGCGGTTACAATCCCCACCGGCAGTTCCTGCGACGGCAATAGCACCCGGCTGAGGGTATCGCCGCCACACAGCAGCGCCGCCCCCAGCAGGCCACACAGCGGCACTACCCGCCGGTGGCGCGCCCCGGCTAGCGGGCGGCACAAATGCGGCACCATCAGCCCGACAAACCCGATCACGCCGGTCAGCGACACCAGTAATGCCGTCGCCAGCGCACAACACAGAAACACCTCTACCCGCAAGCGGTTGACGTGAACCCCCAGCGACACCGCCGTCTGTTCCCCGGCCAGCAAGCTATCCAGCGCCCGCCAACGCGTCAGCAATAACCCGAGCAGCAATAGCAGGCTGCTCAACGCCACCGGCAAATTCTCCCAACGCGCCAGCCCCAGCCCACCCAATGACCAGAACAGTACCGAACTGGCGGCACGCTGGTCGCCAGAAAACACCAGATAGCTGGTAAGCGCGCCAAACAGAAATGAAATAGCCAACCCACCGATCACCAGGTGCTCCGCCTGCCGCCCCTGTCGCAGAAAAAACAGCGCCATCACCGCCAATGCCGAGCAAATTCCGCCGCCAAACGCCGCCACTGGCAGGGTGAACGTGCCAAACCATTCGCCGAAGCGGGTGATCACCAGCACCGCGCCCGCCGACGCGCCGGAGGACAAGCCGAACAGGAACGGATCCGCCAGATCGTTGCGGGTGGTGGTTTGCAGCAACGCGCCGACCATCGCCAGCCCCGCACCGGTGATAGCCGCCAGCAACGTGCGTGGCAAACGCAGCTCCATGACGATGCGGCGCACGCTGTCCGGCACGTCACCGTGAGTCGGCGTTAGCGCTGCCAGTACCTGCGCCAGTGGAATACGAATCGCGCCGACCGCGGTGCTGAACAGCATCATCGCCAGGAGTAGCGTGAAGGCCAGCAGGCAGATCAGCACATAGTGGCGGTGTACTCTCATTGCGCCGCGGCCGGATAAAGCGCGTGTGCGAGCTTTTCAATCGCGGTGATATTGGCTGGTCCCGGCGTCAGCTCGGCGTATTGCAGCTTCAGGTAACGCTGGTGCTCCACCGCCGGGGTGTGCTTCATCAGTGGGTGGGACGCCAGAAAATGCTGTAAGGCCGCCGCCCCGCCGCCGTTCTGGTAATCCAGCAGAATGATCAGATCCGGCTCCGCCGCCGACACCGTTTCCCAGGAGGTGGTGGCCCAGCTCGCGGCCATACCGTCCATCACATTACGACCACCGGCTGCCTCGATAATGGCGGTCGGCATGGCGTAAACGCCGCTGGTAAAGGGTTTATCCTCACCAGAGTCATAGACGAATACCTTGAGCGGTGCCTGACCCGACAGCGGTTTCGGCACCGCCGCCAGTCGCGCCTTCCACTGCTCTACCAGCGCCTGCGCCTGTTCCGCACGGCCGAAAATTTTCCCCAACGTCAACACATCGCCGTACAGCAAATCCATGCTGGCACGTGGACGGTGGTGGTCTTCAAAAATACAGCTTTCGCTCAGCACCAGCGTTTTGACGCCGTATTTCGCCAGCGTGTCCGGCGTGACTTCACCACCAACTTTCATGCCGTAGTTCCAGCCAGCGAAGAAGAAATCCGGGCTGGCTCCCAGCAGGGTTTCCAGTGATGGGTATTTCGGCGACAGCTCTGGAATCGTGCCCATTTGCTGGCGAAATGTCGGCGTCATCTTGTACCAGCCGCTGATACCGGTCAGGCCGACGATCTGCGGTTGCAGATGCAGCGCGAACGCCATTTCGGACATGTTGAGATCGTTGATGACGGCACGCTGCGGTGCCTGGGTGAAGGTTAGCGGCTTACCGCAACTCTGCACCGTCACCGGGAACCCCGATGCCTGCGCCGTCATGGCGCTGAATGCCAGCAGTAGGCTCATCAGCCCGACAGAACCGTTAAAGGGCGACACGCCGCCGAATGATATTTTCATAGACTTCCTCTGGTGGTGAATGCACTCGCGCCCGCAGGCACATCAAACAAGCGGAACGGGAGGCCGGTTTGCGGATGGGGAACCGTGAAGCTGCGAATGCCAAACACCGGATACAGGCAATCGCTGGCAAGTGCCCGTGATGGCACGTCCCAGCACACCTGCCGCCCCTGGCACAGCACCAGCACCCGATCAGCGAACGGTTCCACCAGCGACAGATCGTGTAATACCGCCACGACGGCGATGCCGCGCTGTCGTACCAGCGCCAGCAACGCCGCCCGCCCGAGCGGATCCAGATGGTTGGTCGGCTCGTCCAGCAGCAGCACATCCGGGCGCTGCGCCAGCGCACGCGCCAGAAACGCCCGTTGGCGTTCGCCGCCAGACAACACCGCCAGACGGCGCTGCCGTAATGGCAACAAGCCGGTTTCATCCAGCACCGGTTCCACCACGGCCTGTTGTGCCGACAGCGATAGCGTATCCGTATGTGGCAGGCAACCGAGCGATACATACTCCTCCACCGTTAACGTCAGGCAAGGGGCGTCATGCTGGCTCATCAACGCGATACGTCGCGCTCGTTGCGCACGGGACAACTGCGCCAACGGTTGATCATCCAGCCAAACACACCCACCTGCTGGCGGCGCGTCATGCAGCAAGGCGCGCAACAACGTGGATTTGCCACTGCCGTTGGGGCCGACAATCGCCAGGCATTCCCCACGCCCAACCGTAAAATGAATGTCGCTGAGCAGCGCTTGAGCGGCAGAATGCGCCACATTAAAATGCCCTACCCGCAGATGTTCTACCCGCAATAAAGGCGGCATGACCTGCCACATTGGAACATACCTCTCACTCTTAATTTTGATATGTTATAACATAACATTTGCGAATTAAAAAAGCCTACCCCCATGCCGTACCTGCTACCGGGCACGACAAACATTACCGTCATGAACGCTTACAAACTGTACGATTGTGGGATGTGAACGAGGGATGCGAAGCGATAAAGGTTATGTTATAACAGGCCGTCATTATTCCTTCGCAACATGATTTGCTTTGCAACCTACAGGCGGTCTGTCATGAAACTCAGAATGTCGTTGGTTTTTCTCTCATTTGCTGCTGCCAATGCGTCGGCATTCCAGGCCAAATTGACACCCGTCAACCCGAATGACGCCACAAGACTGGCGCAGTTGGAAACCGCGTTCAGCAACGGCCATGTCGCCACAGGCACATTGGGTATCTGTGATGCCACCTCAGTAAGTGGTTGCAACTGCCCGTTCTGCACCCAGTTGAGAAGTATCGGTCGTTAACCGCCTGGCAACCGGAATTGATTGGCACCGGACTGAATGCCTCCTGCAACCGCCGCAGAAAGCGGAAGCCTTGCTGCTGGCTTTCGGCAGTTAATATCGCCAGCTCGTTCGGCAATGTCTCGACACGAACAATCCGCACGCTCACGCCAGTTCCCGCGTTCGCGCCAGCACTACGCTCAGCGGCAGGTGGGCTTCGTATTGCTGCCATAACTGCTGATACCAGCTCTCGTCGCCCAACGAACGATGAATACACAATATAATGTGGTCACATTGCTGGGTTGCTGCGGCATACAAGCGCGGGTCACCTTGTGTCAGCACCACCAGCAAGCGGCGCATTTCCACCATGTACGCGCGGGTGAATACCGGGTCATGTTCCAGCACGCTACGGCTGTTATCGATCAGATCGCATAGCTTGATGCTCTGAGCCTCCGGGCAGGCGGCAGCGCTGTGCAGCAAATTGGCATTCTTGCGATGAATGCGCTCACCACCGGTTTGACGGGTGCGCACATCGGTCAGCATTTCCACATAGCGCGCTACCGATGGGCCAAATAATTCAGCCACCAGATCCAGCGTCACCCCCGTGTCTTCCACCGTATCGTGCAACCAGGCAGCAGCAATCATTTCCGGCGATGGCTCAATCTGCATCAACAGAGTGACCACCGCCGCTGGATGCACAATATAGGGCTCGCCGGTGTATTTCCGCTTCTGCTCGCAGGCGGCGTGTGCCGCGGTAGCGAAGATCCTGGCTCGTTCAGTGAGTGTCATTTTTCCGCTCCTTAAATGGAGTCAATACCTACCGTTATGCATTTGCAGCGTCACCACAGACATCATGTTGCAACGGGGCTCCGTGATCATGAGGCTGGAAAATGCCATCAGGCTACGGTCAGCATATTATTTAAGAATAAACTATTTTTATTGAAGAATAGACATACAGGATGTAGCCCTAAATATCGGCCAACAGGCGCAAGTCATCGTGAACTGGCAATAAGTCTTCAGACCGCAGGGGAGCACATTGCTTCCCTGCTTTATTCTCAATCGCCCTTAAATAACAGCCTATTTTGATAGCATCTCAAAAGAACAAATTAGGCGGCGAAAGAAGCAGACCGATATTCCCCGCCCCATCACCGCATTTCTCCTGTAATACGCGCTGACAACCGTCTGATTAATGGTTTTTCACCTTTGCAATTCAGAACGTTTCCCAATCATCGTTGCTACTTTTCGCTTTCTTCACACCGGGGAGCGTTTTGGGCAGCGCCGCCTGTGAAGCTGCCGGGCGGGCCGCGATGCGGTTGCTGGCCGGACGACGTTGCTCTGTGCCATCGATACGAAATGCCGATACGGCTTCATTCAGCCCCGCGGCCTGTTCAGCCAACGACGTGGCGGCAGCGGTAGCCTGCTCCACCAACGCGGCGTTCTGCTGGGTGACATTATCGATAGAGTTAATCGCCTGACCGACCTGATCGATGCCTTTGCTCTGCTCCTGCGACGCCACCGAAATCTCCGCCATGATATCCGTCACGCTGGTAACGGCACTGACGATATCCTGCATGGTTTCCCCGGCGCGACTAACCTGACCGGAGCCGGTTTCCACCAACGCCACGGATTCGGTGATCAGCCCCTCGATCTCTTTGGCCGCCTGGGCACTGCGCTGCGCCAGCGAACGGACTTCTCCGGCCACTACCGCGAAACCACGGCCCTGTTCACCGGCTCGCGCCGCTTCCACCGCAGCGTTAAGCGCCAGAATGTTGGTCTGGAAAGCGATGCCGTTGATGATATTGGTGATTTCGGAAATCTTCTTCGAGCTCTGGTGGATGTTGCCCATGGTTTTCACCACGCCTTCCACCAGTTCGCCACCCTGGCGCGCCTTACCGGAGGCATTACCAGCCAGTTGGCTGGCGTGGTTGGCGTTGTCGGCGTTATGACGCACGGTAGAGGTCAGCTCTTCCATGCTGGAGGCGGTTTGCTCCAGCGCAGACGCCTGCTGTTCAGTGCGGGAAGAAAGGTCACTGTTACCAGCGGAAATTTCGGTAATGCCTTGATAGATAGCTTCCACGCCGTGACGTACATTGCTGACAGTGCGTGCCAGTGACTGCTGCATGTTCTGTAAATAGTGCCCCAGTTGGCCGACTTCACCGCGCCCCCACTGCGCTGGTGGCATGGTGAGATCGCCCGTGGCGATATGTTCAATACGTTCAACCAGCGAACGCATCGGTTTGATGATCACCCGGCGCAGACACAAGTAGGTAAACAGCGATACCAGCACCGCCACCACAAAGCTGGCGGCCATTACGCTGTAACCCAATACCGACTCCTGCTGCGCTTCACTGTTTAACGCTTCTGCCCGCTGGGTGCGAATCGCCACCACTTTCAGCAACACTTCGTTATACGCCAGGTCGAGCTTACGGGTTTGCTTCCACTCGGTAGTCAGCACATCGTCGTAACGCCCCGCTTTCACCGCGTCCAGCATCGGCCTGACGCCATTATTCACGTAATCGTTGTAGCGCTGTTGCAGCGCGTCATCCAACGCCAGATCAGCCGGGGTTTTCACTTCGCGACTCTGGTAGGCCGCAAAGCTGTCCGCCGACTGCTTCAGGCGGCCTTCGGCCTGCTGGATACTGCTGCTGGCGGTGTCTTTATCGCCTTCTTTGGCAGCGGCGGCGGCCTGAATCAGCATCAAACGAGCGGCACGTAAATGGTTGGAACTGTTGGACACCCCCAGACGGACCTGAATTTCCGCCGTCACATCGTTCAGAGAGCTGTTGCTACGCATCAGAAAATGGACTGAAAAACCAATCGCCAGCGCAAACAGGATCAGGATAACGCCGATAATCGAACTGAACATCGGCATCAGCCGCCAGTTGTGCCAGAAACTCACACCGGACGACGAAGGAGGTAGAGTAGTTGTATTCATCATTTTTCCTTTAAGAGGGCACATGGTTGCTGAATTTATACAAAACATTACATTAGTTATCGGCGTGTTAACGTCGAAGATTAATCTGTTCAGCGGAAAAAAAACCGGAGAAAACCCGTATGCGTGGAATATCGTGATAAAAACAGGAAAAATAATAGATTGATTTAAAAGGAAAAATCAAGAAAACCACAAAAGATATGGAAAAACCACCCTCAAAAACCGATTAACATTGAGGCAGTTGCCCAACTCATAACACATCAGAAAACATGAAATGTTACATCAATATACCGTGTTCTCCTCAGATACCGCGTTACCTGAGAGATAACGGCTGGGGAAAAGACCGTCAGCCCTCCCCTTAACCGATGATGTGTTAATTACCGGCGTCCGCGTCAAGATTGAATGCCTGGAAACGCGCGCGGTAAGCCCCCTCTCGCTCAGCAAATCGCAACGCACGCGCACGTGCCACCACGATCTCGTCGGCCTGCGGCTGTTGCGACAACAGAGCCAGCGTTTCATCGATAAAGTCTGGTAACGGCATAGCACGTGGATCATAGCCCCATTCGCCCTGTAAGCCGGTCTGCACCCAGGGCGGGATAATTTCGATAACCTGCACCGACGTCTGGCGCAACTGACAGCGCAGCGCATCCGTATAACTATGCAGCGCCGCCTTGCTGGCGCAGTAAGTCGGGGTAATCGCCTGTGGCACAAATGCCAGTTCCGACGTCACATTCAGCACTGCCGCGTGTGGCTGACGCAGCAGATGGGGGATCAACGCGCCAGTCAGCCATAACGGCCCCAGCAAATTGGTTGCTATCGTCTCATGGATAATATGCTGATCCGGCTGGGTAAGATCTTCGCGCCGCTGAATACCGGCGTTATTGATCAACACATTGAGCGCTGGATAATCTCGCGTCAGTTGCTCAGCAAAAGCGCTGATAGCGGCAGGATCACGCTGATCCAGCACCCGCCAGGCCATACCAGGGAAGGCCGTGGCCGCCTGTTGCAGCGTCGCCTCGCGCCGCCCGGTGATGATCACCTGATTGCCGCGCTGGTGAAACGCGGCCGCCAGCCCCAGCCCAATGCCCGAGCCGCCGCCGGTAATCAGTATCGTGTTGCCGGTCATCTTCATGTTCGTCGCTCCCTGCTGTCGTTGTGGTCAGTGGCATCCGGTTTAGTCAAACACAAACGTGGTGATATCGCTTTCCCGCAACTGGTAGGTTCCCGAGAAACGGCGACCCGACAGATAATCTGGCGACAGGTCAGTCAGCAACTGCAATGTGAAGGTCTGCTGTACGGTATCCAGCCCGACCATGCGGGCATCCAGAAAATCGAAGTACCGTTTTACCTGCGGATACAATGCCTTGAACAAACTCTCTTTGGCGGAAAAACTCAGCGTCAGCATACTGGCAAAGCTGATGGGGTTGTGGGAATGCAGCCAGTCATACTCAATGCCATCCGCGATGCCGGGCCACAGACTATTGGCGCGCTCGGCGTTCATTCGGGTTTCGATATCTAAACCAACGCAGGACGCGTCGTGGCAACATTGATGCGCGGCACACAACACGCTATCGACGTTATGGCTGAGCGACCCGATGATACGTTCCGGCCACTGCGGCGAGCGATCAGCCGCGCTGGTGAGCACATAGCCATTCACCCCCAATCGGGACAACACCATTTGTGCCAGATAACGTCCGGCCAGATATTCTGCCCGGCGTTTCGGCACCGAGCGCGTGATTTCGGCCGGAACGGGGATCCCCGCCCGGAAAAACAGATCATCATGATACGCCGACAAGTCGAAATGACCGCGCGCGCAATGCCCAGGGTAAGTGGTTTCATGCCCGGCCGGATGGACGGTCAACCATTCGATATTTTTGATAAATGAAGAAAGCATGTTACTGCACTCTGAATAACCCGCCATCAATGCCGTCAAGGATACCGCAAGCCATTAATGCAATAAACGCCAGTCGCATAGCGGCGGCATCAGGCGGATTACTGTGGCTCCGGCAGCCGCAGCCCCGGAAACAGCCGCAGGGTATTAGCGAGAATGGCACCTGCAATAACCTGCGGCCATTCCGGGCGTAATTCGCACAACGTTTCAAACACCGACGTAATACGCTCCGGGCGATTCGGTTGCCCCTGGAACCCGCACACCGGCATATCCGGCGCATCGGTTTCCAACAGCAGCCGGTCGAGCGGCAGGCGCGCAATCGCCTGCCGAGTCTTGTTGGCGCGCGGATAGGTAATAGTGCCGCCCACGCCGATGTAGTAGCCAAGGCGGATAAACGTCATGGCCTGATCGTAGCTACCGGCAAAGCCGTGCACCACGCCAGTACAGGGAACCGGGTAACGACGCAGTATTTGCGCCAGTTGATCATGACTACGGCGGGAATGGAGGATAACAGGGAGATCTCGCTGGGCTGCCAGCTTAAGCTGCGCGCCCAGAAACGCTTTCTGCCGTTCGAATTGCGGTTCCGGCATGTAAAGATCCAGACCGATCTCACCCACCGCCACCAGACGGGGATGCGGCCGCGCCAGCAGGGACGCCAGTTCGGCCAGATGAGCGTCCTGATGGTCAGCGATATACAACGGGTGCAGCCCCAACGCGGCGTATAAGGCAGGCCAGCGCAGGCTGAGTTCCAGCACCCGCTCAAAATGTTTAGCGGCTACGGCTGGCACAATCAGATGGTGGACACCCGCCTGCGCCGCCCGTGTCAGGCTGCCCGCGTCATCCTCGGCGAACAGGGGAAAATCAAAGTGGCAATGAGTATCGATAAACCCGACGCTCGCTGCCTGCGCGCGCTCGGGCTCGGCCGCCATCGCGTCATCGGATAGAGAATGGGTGGGCAATGGTTATCCCTCAGTGCAAACTGTCATGCTCCGAGGATACCTTGTCCTGCTCTTTTCCGTAATATTCCTGCATCACACCCGCCAGAAAACCGTGATTTCCTGATACCCAGGCACCGTCACTGTCAAAGCACTCGGCCCACAGCTCCCACAGGCACCCTTTCCACTGCTTCCATCTGCCGATAGCGACATCCAGATTCATCATGATGACCCCCAGAACAGGACAAAAAAACAGCACGGACAGTGTGACGGAACAATATGACAGTCGTATGGAGGATAATTGTATGGGGGGTGAACGTATGAACGACAACCGTATAACGTCGGCATCAGACCAGCTATGGCCGACGCCGCCCCGTAAACAGGCTGAGCAGGAACAAAATAATCCCCACCACAAAAACGATTTTGGCCGCAGCGGCGGCAGTACCGGCAAGCCCACCGAACCCAAAAGCAGCGGCAATGACCGCAATAATCAAAAAGAGAATGCCCCAACGAAACATCAGACCTCCTTGCGAGCGGAAAGATGAGGGGAACCACCGACAGCAGGCACCTGGCGGTGTTCACCATCAATCAGAAAGGGAGTAACAGCAGTAGGGAGCACGCCGCCGGTGTTCCCGGCGGCGAAGCGCATCAGGATTTTACCGTCAGCGCGTTTTTAACACTTTTGACACCGTTCACGGCTTTAGCAATGGTTTCCGCCCGATCGGCCTGCGCCTGACTGGTCACCTGACCGGTCATCAGCACCACGCCGTCGTGGGTTTCAACCTTCACGTGACGGGAGGGAACTATGTCATCCGCCAGCAGTTTAGCCTTGATGGTGCTGGTGATGAGGGTATCGTCGGCATACGCGCCGACCGACTGCACGCCGCTATCATCCTTCACCTGCAACTTATCACTCACCGACTTAACCCCTTCGGTTTGAGCGGCAATTTTCACCGCACCGGTCGCCATCTGCTGGCTGCGGATAAAGCCGCTGAGCGTTACCACGCCGTCGCGGGTGGAAACGGAAATATCATTACTGTCGAGCGTTTCATCTTTCAGCAACGCGCTTTTCACCCTGGCGGTGAGGGTGCTGTCATCCACAAAGCTCTCAGCCTGCTGTACGGAACTATCGATTTTTTTACCCGCGGTGTCTGCGATACTCTGCGCCTGTTGTACCAGCGTTTGCTGTTCGGCCTGTGCCTGAGCGACCGCCAGTACCGAACCCAGAACCATCGTCGCCAGCGAAAATGCAAATTTGGTCTTTTTCATCGATACCTTCCTTATCGTTATTGCCTGTTTCACAACAGGTTTACCCATCAGACCGGAGCGGCTCTCCACGACTTGTCAGATTAAATCATTAAATAAACAAACAAAGCCAACACAACAAACCACAACCGAATCCAATGACAGTTAAATAAACTAAGCAAATCACACACCGCTAACTATAGCCAATGAGAACGAAAAGCCCAGCAAAGAGCGACCAACAGGCGATGATTTCAGATTTGTCCGTGATGGGAGAAAGGGCGAAAAAACAGCATTAATAGACTGATAATTAAAGAATAAATAAAAACCCACCCACTCCGGGCGGAGTGGGTGGTCGCCCGCGATTAATGCTCGCGAGTTTTATGGAACCGCACGTCAGGATAACGTTCCTGCGCCAGGTTGAGGTTAACCATAGTCGGTGCCACATAGGCAAGGTTGTCACCGCCATCAAGCGCCAGATGCTGTTCGTTCTTGCGCTTGAACTCCTCGAATTTCTTCACGTCATCGCACTCTACCCACCGGGCCGTGGAGACGTTCACCGACTCATACACCGCTTCCACGTTGTATTCGGTTTTCAGGCGCGCCACCACCACGTCAAACTGCAGCACCCCAACCGCACCCACGATCAGATCGTTGTTGATCAGCGGACGGAATACCTGCACCGCGCCCTCTTCGGAAAGCTGAACCAGCCCTTTAAGCAACTGCTTCTGCTTGAGCGGGTCACGCAGGCGGATACGACGGAACAGTTCCGGCGCAAAGTTGGGAATACCGGTGAATTTCAGCTCTTCGCCCTGAGTAAAGGTATCGCCGATCTGAATAGTGCCGTGGTTGTGCAAGCCGATGATGTCGCCCGGATAGGCTTCTTCCACGTGGGAACGGTCACCCGCCATGAAGGTCAGCGCGTCGGAAATCACCACGTCTTTGCCGGTGCGCACCTGACGCAGCTTCATGCCTTTATCGTAGCGGCCGGACACCACGCGCATGAACGCCACGCGGTCGCGGTGTTTCGGGTCCATATTGGCCTGAATCTTGAACACAAAACCGCTGAACTTCTCTTCGTCGGCGCTGACCACGCGCACGTCGGTCTTACGCGGCATCGGCGCAGGCGCCCATGACACCAATCCATCCAGCATGTGATCCACGCCGAAGTTGCCCAGCGCGGTGCCGAAGAACACCGGCGTCAGTTCGCCGTTCAGGAACGCGTCCTGCTCAAACTCGTGAGACGCGCCTTTTACCAGTTCCAGCTCATCGCGCAACTGCGCGGCCAGATCCTCGCCCACCGCCTGATCCAGTTCCGGATTATCCAGCCCTTTGACGATGCGCACGGCCTGAATGGTGTGACCCATGCCGCTCTGGTAAAGATAGGTTTCATCTTTGTAGAGGTGGTAAACACCTTTGAACAGCTTACCGCAGCCGATCGGCCAGGTAATCGGCGCACAGGCGATGTTCAGCTCGTTTTCCACTTCATCCAGCACTTCCATCGGGTCGCGGATGTCGCGGTCGAGCTTGTTCATGAAGGTCAGGATCGGCGTGTCGCGCAGACGGGTAACTTCCATCAGCTTACGGGTCCTGTCCTCAACGCCCTTGGCGGCGTCGATCACCATCAGGCAGCAGTCGACAGCGGTCAGTGTACGGTAGGTATCTTCGGAGAAGTCTTCGTGCCCCGGCGTATCCAGCAGGTTGACCAGACATTCACGGTAAGGGAACTGCATCACCGAGGTGGTAATCGAGATACCACGTTGCTTTTCCATTTCCATCCAGTCGGATTTAGCGTGCTGGCTGGAGCCGCGTCCTTTCACCGTACCGGCGACCTGAATCGCCTGTCCGAACAGCAGCACCTTTTCGGTGATGGTGGTTTTACCGGCATCGGGGTGAGAAATAATAGCGAATGTCCGACGTTTCGAGACTTCGCGTGCGTATTCACTTGGAGACATGTTATTCAGGCTTCTTAATAGTTAGCCGCCCGACACGCGCATCGCACGCCGCATCAGGCAAGGCGGGAAATACAGACATCAAGCTGTATAATGCCAATCAGTTAAGCCATCAGCACACGCAGTAAGCGCAGCCGTAGGCCGGGAGATTCCATTAAGCACTTTTACACGCGTTTTCCCCCACACAGGCTTAAGTGACAGGCATAAGTAGCGACAGACATAAATAAGCCGTCCATTTTCCCCGATTTGCCAGCCCGGCACAATCAATCATAACGTAAACACGATCGACCATAACGCAAACAGCGCAATCAGGACTCGGTAATCAAAGACCGATTGTGCTGCACGCCTCCAGGGTGGCGACACGTCGCCCGTGATGAAATAACCGTGCTTTAGGGTTTGCGGGTTTGATCGCCATCCTGCGTGGACGGCTCATCACGGTTAACAGGCTCATCGTCGTTAGCCGGGTCATCATCCTGTGACGACGCGTTGGCCGTTAACAGATAAGGAGATTGCTGCCAGCGGGAACGGCGATGTTGCAGCAAGGTGCGAGCCAGAATAATGCCGATAGCCAACGCCATCAGAATCATCAATCGCAGGATGTTGGTGGTGTTGTCCACCTGGCGAGCTTCCGTCGCCAGCACGTGGGTATCCAATGTGATGCGCAGAAAACCGATCGGCCCGTCCTTACTATTGACGGGCTCCACCAGTTGATGGTTGAAGTAGCTGCCAGCACGGCTGCCATCCAACGCCAGCCGGTCGCGCACCTCAATCTGTTCGCCCGCGCGCGCCACCAGCGTGCCGTCCTGCTGGTATAACGCGGCATCCAGAATACGGCTGTGATCGGTGAGTTGCCGCAGTGTTTCGCCAATTCTGCCGCTGTTGTCATTATTACTTTCCATCATCGGCGTCAGGCTGAACGCCACCTGCTTCACCAGCGTGCGCGCCAGCTCTTCCACCTGCTCGGAGCGGGCCATTTGATGACTGAGGCTGAAATAGGAGGCCCCCTGCAATAACACCACCAGCAGAGCCAGACAGATCAGCACAATGGCCGTACGATGTAAGCGAAATTTTATCCGGGCCCGAACCATGGGAATACCTGCGCGATTTGGATACTTTCATGTTGCCAGAAGCGTTGGCGATAGGATAGCTTGTTGCGTTGATTTGTGACCGTCCACCCCGTCAATCTTCACTACCCGCAGGAAAGGATATTTAACCCATGTCGAACCGTTTGACCTATAGCGATCTGCCCGATGAGATCAACTGCTGGCCAAATTTGCCGCTGTCGTTGAGTGACGACGAAGTGATGCCACTCGACTACCGTGCTGGCAATACCGGTTGGCTGATGTACGGCGACGTGCTCGACAAGTATCTGTTATCCCGCGTTCAACGCCGTCTGGACGATCCACTGGTTGTCGTCAGCGCCTGGAGCGTGGACGAGTATCAGGTGGTACGGCTGGCTGGCATCCTGACGCCACGTATCACCAAGGTAGCCCACGAACTGGGGCTGGATGTCACACCGATGGGCAACACCCCCAGCCTGCGTGCGCCCGGCCTGCTGGTCATGGACATGGACTCCACCGCAATCCAGATCGAATGTATCGATGAAATTGCCAAACTGGCGGGCACCGGCGAGCAAGTAGCCGAGGTAACCGAGCGCGCCATGCGCGGTGAGCTGGATTTCGCAGCCAGCCTGCGCCAACGTGTCGGCACCCTGAAAGACGCGGATGCCAACATTCTGCGTCAGGTGCGGGACGCCCTGCCGCTGATGCCGGGCCTGAAAAACATGGTCAAACAGTTGCAGGAGGCAGGCTGGCACCTGGCCATTGCTTCCGGCGGCTTCACCTATTTCGCCGATTATCTGCGTGAAGAGCTGGGGTTGGTAGCAGCGGTCGCCAACGAAATGGGGATGCGCGACGGCAAGCTGACCGGCGAGGTGGTAGGCCCGATCGTCGATGCGAAATATAAAGCCAATACACTACGTCAACTGGCGGAAAAGCTGTCAATCCCGCTGCACCAGACGGTCGCCATCGGCGACGGTGCTAACGACCTGCTGATGATCAAGGCGGCCGGGCTCGGTATCGCTTACCACGCCAAACCCAAGGTCAACGAACAAAGCGCGGTTAGCATCCGCCACGCCGACCTGACCGGGGTGTTGTGCATTCTCAGCGGCAGCCTGAGACATGAAAAAGGCTGAGCCACGCGAACCGATGCAGTAAAGAACCGATGCAGTAAAAAGCAGTAGTAAGGAGGGAATTCATGGCCAAAGCCGTCAAACGCGCCTTTGTCTGTAATGAATGCGGGGCCGAATATCCGCGTTGGCAGGGGCAGTGCAGCGCCTGTCACGCCTGGAACACCATCACCGAGGTGCGTCTGGCCGCCGCGTCCTCCTCGTCACGCAACGACCGTTTCTCCGGTTACGCCGGGGACAGCGGCAACGTCAGCCGGGTACAGAAACTGTCGGACATCAGCCTGGAAGCGCTGCCACGTTTCTCCACCGGCTTTCAGGAATTCGACCGGGTGCTAGGCGGTGGCGTCGTCCCCGGCAGCGCCATTCTGATCGGCGGTAACCCCGGTGCGGGCAAAAGTACCCTGTTACTGCAAACCCTGTGCAAACTGGCCGAACAGATGAAGACCCTGTATGTCACCGGCGAGGAATCCCTCCAGCAGGTGGCGATGCGCGCTCACCGTCTTGGCCTACCCGCTCAGCACATCAATATGCTGTCTGAAACCAGCATCGAGCAGATCTGCCTGATTGCCGAACAGGAACAGCCGAAACTGATGGTGATCGACTCCATTCAGGTGATGCATCTGGCGGATATTCAGTCGTCTCCCGGCAGCGTAGCGCAGGTGCGGGAAACCGCCGCCTACCTGACACGCTTCGCCAAAACCCGCGGTGTCGCCATCATCATGGTCGGCCACGTCACCAAAGACGGCTCGCTGGCCGGTCCGAAAGTGCTGGAGCACTGTATCGACTGTTCGGTGCTGCTGGACGGCGACGCCGACTCCCGTTTCCGCACCCTGCGCAGCCACAAAAACCGCTTCGGTGCCGTCAACGAACTGGGCGTCTTTGCCATGACCGAACAGGGGCTGCGGGAAGTCAGCAACCCGTCTGCCATCTTCCTGAGCCGGGGCGATGAAATCACCTCCGGCAGTTCGGTGATGGTGGTCTGGGAAGGCACCCGGCCGCTGCTGGTAGAAATTCAGGCGCTGGTGGATCACTCGATGATGGCGAACCCACGGCGGGTAGCCGTCGGGCTGGAGCAAAACCGGCTGGCAATCTTGCTGGCGGTGCTGCACCGTCACGGCGGGCTGCAAATGTCGGATCAGGACGTATTCGTCAACGTGGTGGGCGGCGTCAAGGTAACGGAAACCAGCGCCGACCTGGCGCTGCTGCTGTCGCTGGTGTCCAGCTTCCGCGATCGGCCGTTACCGCAGGACTTGGTGGTGTTCGGCGAAGTCGGTCTGGCCGGAGAAATCCGCCCGGTGCCGAGCGGTCAGGAACGCATCACCGAAGCTGCCAAGCACGGCTTTAAGCGCGCTATCGTGCCGTTTGCCAACATGCCGAAAAAACCGCCCGCCAACATGCAGGTGATGGGCGTGAAAAAATTGTCGGACGCGCTGGCGATCCTCGATGATCTGTAATGTCCATTAGGCTTTACTCATCAGAGCCTTAATATGGCAGAGCGTTAACACCGTAACGCGTTAATATAGCAAAGCGTTATCCGCCACATCGGAGTATCAGACCATGTCTCCCTACGATTACCTGAAAACAGCCATCAGACAAAAAGGCTGTACCCTGCAACAGGTCGCCGATGCCGCAGGTATGACCAAAGGCTACTTAAGCCAGTTGCTCAACGCCAAAATCAAAAGCCCCAGTGCTCAGAAGCTGGAGTCGTTGCACCGTTTTCTCGGGCTGGAATTTCCTTATCAGCAAAAAAGTATCGGCGTGGTGTTCGGCAAGTTTTATCCGCTGCACACCGGTCACATTTACCTGATTCAGCGCGCGTGCAGCCAGATAGACGAACTGCACGTGATTCTGGGCTACGACGAGCCGCGCGACCGCCAGCTGTTCGAGCACAGTTCTATGTCGCAGCAGCCGACCGTCAGCGACCGCCTGCGCTGGCTGTTGCAAACCTTCAAGTATCAGAAAAACATTCACATTCACGCCTTCAACGAGCAGGGCATGGAACCCTATCCGCACGGCTGGGATGTGTGGAGCCGCGGCATTAAGCAATTCATGTCGGAAAAAGGCATCGACCCCCGCTACGTCTACACCAGCGAAGAGCAGGACGCGCAGCAGTACAAAGAACATCTCGGCATCGAAACCGTGCTGATCGACCCCAAACGCTCTTTTATGAGCATCAGCGGCGCACAGATCCGTCAAGATCCATTCCGCTACTGGGAATATATCCCCACCGAGGTGAAACCGTTTTTCGTGCGCACCGTGGCGGTTTTGGGCGGCGAGTCCAGCGGCAAGTCCACGCTGGTCAACAAGCTGGCTAATATTTTCAATACCACCAGCGCCTGGGAATACGGCCGCGATTACGTGTTCTCTCACCTGGGCGGTGACGAAATGGCGCTACAGTATTCAGACTACGACAAAATCGCGCTCGGCCAGGCTCAGTACATTGATTTCGCCGTAAAATATGCCAACAAAGTGGCGTTTATCGACACCGACTTCATCACCACACAAGCGTTTTGCAAAAAGTACGAAGGCCGTGAACACCCGTTTGTGCAGGCGCTGGTTGAGGAGTACCGCTTTGATCTGGTGATTCTGCTGGAGAACAACACTCCCTGGGTGGCGGACGGCCTGCGCAGTCTGGGCAGCGCGGCGGATCGCCAGGCGTTTCAGGACGTGCTCAAGAGTATGCTGGCGGAAAATAACGTGCCGTATGTCCACGTTACCGAATCAGACTACGACAGCCGCTTTCTACGCTGCGTGGAGCTGGTGCAGCAAATGCTGGGGCACGACCGGTAAACACCGATGCCGACGGCGAGTTAATCTCGCCGCGTTTTCACCAGCGCCAACTGCGGGATGGGGTGATAATTTCCGGCAACGGCACATCCCAGCTTTCCGTGGGCAGCACCTCCACCTGCTGGCAGTCGTGCGCCAGCCCGATGGGATACGGGCCGCGCAAGCGCCAATGCTGCAACGTGCGGTCATAAAACCCGCCACCCATGCCAAGCCGCTGCCCGGCGGCATCGAACGCCACCAGCGGCGTCAGCAACACATCCAGTTGCTCAACCGGCAACACCTGGCCCACATCCAGCCGTGGTTCCTGAATCTTCAGCCGGTTCCACACCAGTTCGGTATCCGGCGCATAGCGCAAAAACAGCAGATGCCCGTTACAGAACGGGTGCAGCACCGGCAGGTAAACCTGTTTTTGCTGCTGCCACAACGCCTCGATCAACGGCTGGGTATCCAGCTCGCCATCAAACGACAGAAACAACGCCACCCGGCTGGCGTCGCCAAGACGCGGATGAGCCATCGCCCGAGCGGCGGCCTGAACGGCAAAAACGCTTTGCTGTTCACGACTTAACGCACGACGGCGCTGGCGAACCTGCTGACGGATTTGCTGGCGTAATGCCGCGATGGAAGACTGGTCGGAAGAAGCACTGGCTGGATTCATGCGCAGTCACATTCATGTAGTTAACATGCAAACAAAGGGGAATAAACGAGAGGGAATCTCCGAGATGCCGCCGCAGGCCGTAACCCTTGAACCCTTGGTTCAAGGTGAACGCAACGTCGCAGTCTTAAGGCTTCTCGGCCGAACCGAGCGTGCTCACCAACCACGGATCGTTACATTCTGTTGGTTGAAATATCGGCTCAGGGGACTTGCCCGCTGACGAACATCTCAGAGAAATTTTGTTCTTTCAACGCTACCTTATCATGTCTGGCAGCGATGTGTTACCCAAAAAAACCGTACTTTTGTCAAAACGAGACGCGCTACTCAAATTGCGCGCCCTGACGCTCGGTAATACGGCCCTGCTCCAGCAACGCCTGTTCAATCGTCTGCTGCAACATGCGAATACGCTGTTCCATATTGGCGGCATAATCGCGGGTTTTCAAGCGCTCTTGCGCCAGCTCGTGGCACACATTGAGTGCCGCGATGAACACCAGTTGCTCCGTGTTCGTCACCCGGGTACGAACCTTGAGGTCCTGCAACCGCTGGTTAAGATCCTCCGCAGCCTGATTCAGCGCATCCTGCTGTTCTGGCGGACAATTGACTCTTAACGAACGGCCAAAAATCTGAATATCTACCGGTTGTGCAGACATGTCACCTTCCTGCCTTATTTCGTTTCACGCCCGCATGAGGGACATCCGCTGCGCGGCCCGTGACGGGGCCTGGAAAAAGCGGGCGCTACTATATATATCCAAAATAAAAGATACAAGCCCATATATCCAAAATAGAAGATACAAGCCCTTTATTATACCCATAAGATTGTCAGTGGCAGGGACATTGCTCAAAAAGAAAGTCGGCTGTCCTGCCGCGTGAATCCATTGGGTGTACATCTGCCGACGGAGCTTGCTGGTATAGCAGCGGAGCTTGGTGGTAGCATAACACGAACGACCTGCCAACGACGATGAAAGCTCATGTCTATACAGAATACACTCCCCGGTTACGACACTATCGACCAGTTATTGCAACAACATCAGGTGGCCCTGACCGCCGCCGAAATGCACGGACTGATAAGCGGTATGTTATGCGGTGGTAACCATGACGATAGCTGGAAAACGCTGACGTTTGAACTGACCAACGACGGCATGGCCTTCCCACAGACACTGGCCCAGCCGCTGCAACACCTGTATCAGGTGACCCGCGACGCACTGGAGGATGACAGCTTTCTGTTCCAGCTGTTCCTGCCGGACGATGCGCTGGAGCACGTTAGTGTATTCGACCGCGCCGATGCGCTAGCCGGTTGGGTCAACCATTTTCTGCTCGGCCTCGGTGTCGTCCAGCCTCGCCTTGGTAAAACGCAGGGCGAGCTGAAAGAAGCGATTGACGATCTGCGCAACATCGCCCAGCTCGGTTACGACGAAGACGAAGATAAAGATGAACTGGAGCAGTCGCTGGAAGAAGTGATCGAATATGTACGGGTGGCGGCCATCATGTGCCATAACGAGTTCACCCGTCCGGTAGTTACTGCGCCGGAGCAGAAAAAACCGACACTGCATTAATACACATTCTGCATTTGATGCCCTTTTTCAGGAGCAGGTAATGAATCAACAAGAATACCTCCGCCGCCGTCTGGCCCTGCTGGACAAGATGGTGCCCGGCAGTGCGGCTATCCTGTTCGCCGCACCGGAAGCACAACGTAACGCAGACAGTGACTACCCCTACCGTCAGAGTAGCGACTTCTGGTATTTCACTGGTTTCAACGAGCCGGAAGCCGCGTTACTGCTAATCAAGAGCGACGAGAATCACCATCACAGCGTACTGTTTAACCGGGTACGCGACGTCACCGCTGAAATCTGGTTCGGTCGTCGTCTCGGCCAGGAAGCGGCACCGGCCAAACTGGGCGTAGACCGTGCGTTGCCGTTCAACGAGATCGGCGAACAATTGCACCTGCTGCTCAACGGCCTGGATGTGGTCTACCACGCACAGGGTGAATATGCCTATGCCGACAAGCTGGTGTTCGCTGCGTTGGAAACTCTGCGTACCGGCGGTAAACGCAAAGGTTTCAACGCACCGACAACGCTGACCGACTGGCGTCCGTGGGTGCACGATATGCGCCTGTTTAAATCGGCGGCGGAAATCGACATCCTGCGCCGCGCCGGTGAAATCAGTGCACTGGCCCACACCCGTGCTATGGAAAAATGTCGCCCCGGCATGTTCGAATACCAGTTGGAAGGGGAAATCCACCACGAATTCACCCGCCACGGCGCGCGCTATCCGTCCTATAACACCATTGTCGGCAGTGGCGAAAACGCCTGCATTCTGCACTACACCGAAAATGAATCTCAGATGCGCGACGGCGATCTGGTGTTGATCGACGCCGGTTGCGAATATCAGGGCTACGCGGGCGACATTACCCGCACCTTCCCGGTCAACGGCAAATTCACCCCGGCACAGCGGGCCATTTACGACATCGTGCTGGAATCAGAAGTACGCGCTATCGAGATGTTCGCACCGGGTCGCAGCATCCGTGAAGTGAACGAAGAGGTGGTGCGTATCATGCTGCGCGGTCTGATCAAACTCGGCCTTCTGCAAGGCGATGTCGACACCTTGTTCGCCGAGCAGGCGCACCGTCAGTTCTTCATGCACGGCCTGAGCCACTGGCTGGGCATGGACGTGCATGACGTCGGCGACTACGGCACCGCCGATCGCGGCCGTATTCTGGAGCCGGGCATGGTGCTGACGGTCGAGCCGGGCCTGTACATCGCGCCGGATGCCGATGTGCCGCCGGAGTACCGCGGCATCGGTATTCGTATCGAAGACGATATCGTCATCACCGCAAACGGCAACGAGGTGCTGACCAGCGGCGTGGTGAAAGATCCGAACGAGATTGAAGCATTGATGACAAGGGCGGCAGGACAAGCCTCATGACCATCATGATTGTCGGCGGTGGAATGGCAGGCGCAACGCTGGCATTAGCGATCTCCCGTCTGTCAGGCGGCCAGATCCCGGTGGATCTGATCGAAGCTCGCTCGCCGCAGGAAAACCACCACCCCGGCTTTGACGCCCGCGCCATCGCGCTGGCACAAGGCACCTGTACACAGCTGGATGCCATCGGCATCTGGCAGACACTCGCCCCAGTCGCAACCCCTATCGCCAGCGTGCACGTTAGCGATCAGGGCCATGCGGGACGGGTACGGTTACAGGCCAGTGATTATCAGGTATCCACACTGGGCCACGTGGTCGAGCTGCACGACGTCGGCAAGCGGCTGTTTTCACTGCTACAGAATGCCCCCGGCGTGCGACTGCACTGCCCGGCCAGGGTGGTGGAGGTCGACCGGGAAGCGGACAGCGCATCACTGCTGCTGGATAACGGCACCCGTCTCAGTGGGCAGTTGCTGGTGGCGGCCGACGGCTCCCGCTCCCAACTGGCGCAGCACGCCGGTATTCAGTGGCAGCAGTCGCCGTATGAACAGGTGGCGATCATCGCCAACGTCGCGACCGCCGAAGCCCATCGGGGCCGCGCCTATGAACGCTTCACCAGGCATGGCCCACTGGCACTGTTACCGATGAGCAAAGGCCGCAGTTCGCTGGTGTGGTGCCACCCACTGTCACAACAAGCCGAGGTGGATAACTGGAGCGACGCACAGTTTCGCCAGCAGTTGCAGCGGGCTTTTGGCTGGCGTCTGGGCGCCATCACGCAAGTCGGCGAGCGTCACAGCTACCCGCTGGCGCTGGTCACTGCCCGTCAGCATATCAGCCATCGTCTGGCGTTGGTGGGTAACGCCGCGCAAACCCTGCACCCTATTGCCGGGCAAGGATTCAACCTCGGTCTGCGCGATGTAATGACATTGGCAGAAACGCTGACAGCCGCCGTTAAACAGGGTGAAGACCCAGGCAGTCTGCGGGTATTGCAACGCTATCAGCGCCGCCGCCAGCCGGATCAGCACACCACAGTAGCCTTGACTGACGGGCTGGTGCGCGTCTTCTCCAATCACCTGTTCCCGATGGAAGTCGGGCGGAATCTGGGGTTGATGGCGATGAACAGCCTGCCGCGGCTGCGGGATGTGCTGGCGCGGCGCACGCTGGGTTGGGTGGAACGTTAACACAGACAGGAATTCATGCTCTATGCAATCATTTGATGTGGTCATCGCAGGCGGGGGAATGGTTGGACTGGCGCTGGCCTGCGGTCTGCAAGGCAGCGGCCTGAGCGTCGCCGTGTTGGAAAAACAGACCGCGACCGAACCGCTGACAAACGGCCCGCACGCGCTGCGCGTTTCCGCCATTAATGCCGCCAGCGAGGCGCTGCTGCGCAAGCTCAACGTCTGGCCGGGTATTGCTGCGCAGCGGATTAGCCCTTACAACGAAATGTATGTCTGGGATAAAGACAGCTTCGGCAATATCCGTTTTTGCGGTGAAGAGTTCGGCTTCTCCCGGCTCGGCCACATTATTGAAAACGACGTCATCCAGTGGGCGCTGTGGCAACAGGCCGCCCAATCAAGGGATATCACCCTGCTGGCACCCGCCACGTTGCGGCAGGTCGCCTGGGGCGAAAACGAAGCCTTTATTACGCTGGAAGACGGCAACATGCTCACCGCCCGGCTGGTCGTCGGGGCAGACGGCGCACACTCCTGGCTGCGCCAGCACGCCGACATTCCACTAACTTTCTGGGATTACGGCCATCACGCGCTGGTCGCCACTATCCGCACCGAGCAGCCACACAACGCCATCGCCAGCCAGGTGTTCCACGGCGACGGCATTCTGGCGTTTCTGCCGCTTGGCGATCCGCATCTCAGCTCGATCGTCTGGTCGCTGCCACCGGAACGTGCCCAACAGATGCGCGAGCTGCCCGCCGACGAGTTCGCCAGGCAGTTAGCGATGACCTTCGATATGCGGCTGGGGCTGTGCCAGTTGGAGGGCGACCGTCAAACGTTCCCACTTACCGCCCGTTATGCCCGCAGCTTTGCCGCCCATCGGTTGGTGCTGATTGGCGATGCCGCACACACCATCCATCCGCTGGCCGGACAAGGCGTCAACCTGGGTTTTATGGACGTAGCGGAGCTGATTGCCGAACTCAAGCGGTTGCAGACTCAAGGTAAAGACATCGGCCAGCACCTGTATTTGCGGCGCTACGAACGACGCCGCAAGCACAGCGCCGCACTGATGCTGGCGAGTATGCAAGGCTTTCGCACCTTGTTCGCTGCGTCCCATCCGGTCGGCGGCTTGCTGCGCGACATCGGCCTGAAACTGGCGGACACACTGCCAGGCATCAAACCAACGCTGGTACGCCAGGCAATGGGGCTTAACGATCTACCGGACTGGCTGAAAAATGCGGGCTAAACGTTGCCGCATTCTCTGAGCGTTTCGGGCCGCGTGCGTTACAGCGTGGCCCGTAAATCCTGCAATACCACTTGTTCGTCAGCAAAGAAATAAGTGTATTCAAACACATGCTGTTTGCCATCGCCGTTTTTCCAGTCGGTATATTCCACAATACCTCGCACAACGTTCCGACCGTTCAGTTGATCCAATAGTGAAAAAGAAAAATAAGGTCGGGTCCCCAATTTTTCCTGAATGCGTTCGCGGATAACCGAATCATTCAGATAAAAACCAAGCGGTGAAATATAGACGCCATAGGTGCGATAAAAATAGTTTTCACTAATCTGCCGGGCAATAACCTGATAGCAGCGATCATAGAGCGGGGTCTTTTTTTCTTCGACAATGCCGGGCGCGGGAGAAACGATATTATCGATACCATAAGCGACCGCCCCGCCATCCGCCAGACTGACGCGGTAGGTATAACGCTCACCGCCGATCGGCTCATTAATACCGTGATAGTGCTTTTTCAATACATCAGCGTACCTGGCTTTCAGGCTGACGTCGTAAATCCGGATCGTCGGTTTGGGATCGCGGTTTTGCGCCAGCGCGGCAGCCAGCGCTTTCAGACTGGCGTCTGACATAAAAAACCGATCCTGACCAAGCTGTGAAAGATCGGCGAAATACGCCACCAGCCACTCGTCCCGATCCTGCAAATCTTCGCCCGCCAGCGAGAAAAAATCCCCCGTCAGATTCAGTTTCAGCAACCGTTCAAGGTACGCTTGCTGCCGTTTGACGAACGCGGTCTTCTCTGCCCGATCCGCCTGTACCCGCGCCAGAAACTGTGCGGGAGAATCGGTTTCGGTAAAGCGAACCATGAAGGTCTGGTTATCACTGCGATCGAGCAAATAGAGCGCATACACGCCTTGCCAGGATTTAAACGGTTCCGAGGGCGAAAGCCGGGTCATATCGAGGTACTGCAACTGTTCGCCGAACTCAGCACGCAGCATCTTTTTATAAGGGGCAGGATTGGAAAAACGGATACAGGACACCAGCAACGGCACGACCAGCAACATCGCCAGCCACATCACTTTTCTCATCGATCATCCTTGTCAGGCGCACATGTTATTTTCGTCTGAATAATGTCCAGGCCGTTACGCAACATTCAGATTTCATCATAACAGTAAAATAAGCACCACCAATTATTTTCGCCACATTCGATAACGTATTAATATTTACTGACGGAATTATCCATTCCTCAGATAAATCACAATACATTTTTATCACAAGAAGCCACAGCCTTTAATATTTTGCACATTAAAAGAACATCTATTATGGCTGGAAAAAATAATTAACACATCAGATAGATAGCCTTGATAACGAATGCTCGAACATCGTGATTTAAAGGCGTATGCTATCAGCAAAGACGATCGTAACTATTTAAAGGAGAGTGAATTATTCACTGTTCGTCTTTTCTTTTTTTATTTTTTGTCCCCAAGGAGAAATACCATGCAAGCTCGTACCGTTAAGGAAAAAATCATATTGGCGGTGATGATTGGCATTATTGCCGGCATCATTTGCGCGATCGCCAAATTCGGCTGGGAAATTCCTTTTCCGCCACGTACCCCGGAAAGGGATCTGACCAACCCGCCTCAGCAATTATTGCAACAGCTTGGCATGTCGTTTGATCTCTCGCATCTGACCTATCTGTTCAACGGCAATCCGCGGCCGATCATGAGCTTCATCATGCATTTCGGCTTCTCGATTACCTTTACTGTGCTTTACTGCGTAGCAGCGGAATTCTGGCCACGCATCAAGCTTTGGCAAGGGGCGTTTTACGGTTTAGTACTGTGGGCCGTTTTCCATGTCGTACTGCTGCCGCTGTTCGGTACTGTACCTGCGCCGTGGGACCAGCCATTCGCTGAGCACTTCTCAGAAATCTTCGGCCACATGTTCTGCTTCTGGGTTGCCGAACTGGCACGGCGCGATCTGCGCAACCGCATCACCCACCAGTCAGAAGACAACACGCTGACAACACAGCACGTGCACTGAGTTTCCTGCCTTATCAGGCCATCTTTTCATGGATGGCCTTTATTCTGATGCCTTATCAAAAAAGTCTTATAAAAATAGCGTTCTTTTATATCATTTCAGGAATTAAAAATAATTTTTTATACTTTTACACGTCTATGGCAACCCCCTAGAGTAGGTCATCAAGACTACACTCCTTATTACTATGCTAATTTTGAGGATTCAGGGAATGGCGACACACTCTCCAGCAAGAGCTTCGGCAAGCAAAGCATCACGGATTTCCTTACTCACCGCAGGGTTGCTGTCTCTGGCGGTGGGGGCATCGCCTTTCGCCCACTCGGCGGATGCCGCCATCACACCCGTGCAAGGTGGCACGCTGAATATCGGTCTGGGTAGCGATACCCCGGTCATCGATCCCTCCATCACCGCGTATTCCGTAGCCGCGCTGGTGGCTCGCAACGTGGTAGATTCGCTGGTAGGTCAGGCGGAAGATAACCGGTTTACCCCCTGGCTGGCCGAACGCTGGGAAATCAGCGACAACAACACCCGTTATACTTTCCACTTGCGTAAAGACGTGACGTTCAGCGACGGCACCAAACTGGACGCCGCCGCCGTGAAATACAATCTGGACCGTATTCTCGACCCGAAAACCACCTCCAGCTACGCCAAATCCCTGCTGGGCCCCATCGACAGCATTACCACGCCGGACGACTACACGCTGGTGATCAGCTATAAGAGCCCGTTCGCCGCGTTGCTGCAGGGGCTGAGCCTGCCGTATTTGGGCATTCAGTCGCCGACGTACCTGAAAAACACCCCGAACACCAGCAACACCATCGTCGGCTCCGGTCCGTTCATTCTGGAATCCTTCGTGAAAGGCAGCGGCAGCCGCCTGAAAAAACGCCCGGATTATCACTGGGGACCGGGCTATGCCGCCCACACCGGTCCGGCCTATCTGGATAAAATCGAATTCAAATACCTGCCGGAATCCTCAGTGCGCCTTGGCGCGTTGAGCAGCGGTCAGGTACAGGCGATCGACGCCGTGCCACCCGCCAACGCCGCCGCGCTGAAAAGAGACAGTCGTCTGGAACTGATCGCCCGTGAGAACCCTGGTGTTAACCGCGTGCTGTACCTGAACACCTCCAAAGGCCCGTTCCAGGACGTCAATGTGCGCCGCGCCTTCCTGCACGCGGTGGATGCCGCGTCAGCGACGAAAGTGGCGTTCTTCGGCACCCTGAAAGCCGCGGATAATATTCTTGGCCCTTCCACGCTGTATTACGACAAGTCAGCCGCATCACTGGGCGGCTTTGATCTGAAGAAAGCCAACCAGTTGCTGGATGAGGCAGGCTGGAAAACCAAAGACGGCGAAGGCTACCGCACCAAAGACGGCAAACGCCTGACCGTACATTTCGTCTACAGCACCGGTTCGTCGGAAGCAGCGGAAATCACCCTGTTCCAGGCGGTGCAATTCCAGGTGAAACAGGCCGGTATCGATGTCCAACTTAATCCGGTGGACAGCGGGGGCTTCATCAGCCGTACCAACGATAACGACTACGACATCGCGTCCAACTACTTTGTGCGTGCCGAGCCGGATATCCTGCGCACCGTGTTTGATTCCAACTATATTCCGCCCAACGGCAACAACTTCAGCCGCACCCACTCGCTGGATGACAAGCTGAGAAAAGCCATCGGTGCCAGCGACGCCGAACGTCAGCAGCTCTACAGCCAGATCCAGCATGAACTGCTCGACCAGGCTTATGCCGTGCCGCTGTTCGTCCCGGCCTACCAACTGGGCCTGTCGAAGAAAGTACAGGGCATTAGCTGGGCCACCAACGCTAAACCGAACTTCTATGATGTCTGGATTAAACCGTAACCTGGCCGTCACGGCCTTACAACGACTGTTCACCATCGTGGCTGTGCTCTGGGGCGCAGCCACGCTGACGTTTATTGCCGTCAAACTGATCCCCGGCGATCCGGTGGCGATCCTGAGCGGCGGCGATAACGTGGTGGATGAGGCGTTCCGGGCAGCGCTGATCAAGCAATTCGGGCTCGATCAGCCGCTGTGGATGCAATACCTGCGCTACTGCGGACAGGCGCTACAAGGCGATTTCGGCATCAGTTATCAGTACCGGCAGCCGGTGGTGGCGTTGATTGGCGACGCCATGCGGGAAACCGTCCAGCTGGCGCTCAGCGCGCTGGTGCTGGCGTTGCTGCTGTCGATCCTCAACGCCTTGCTGACCGCCGGACGCCATGCCCGGCTACGGGCGCTGATGTCCTGGCTGGAACTGACGCTGCTCAGCACGCCGGTCTACTGGGTCGGCATCGTGTTGCTCAGCGTTTTCAGCTTCCACCTGCAATGGTTCCCGGTGATGGGCAACGACGGGTTGATCTCGCTGGTGCTGCCGGTCGTCACCCTGAGCCTGCCGCTGGCGGCTCTGCTGAGCCAGGTGCTGCGCGACGGGCTGGAAGAGGCGCTGTCGCAGCCGTTCGCGCTGACGGTGCGTACCCGCGGCGTCAGCGAAACCTGGCTGCGCGTTCGGCACGGCCTGCGCCACGGCGCGCTGGCGGCGTCCACCCTCACCGGCACCCTGCTGGCAGGCGTGCTGAGCGGTTCGGTGCTGACCGAAACCGTGTTTGGTCGTGCAGGCATCGGCCAGATTACCTTGCACGCCATCGAAAGCCGTGACATGCCGCTGGTGCTGGGGTTAGTGATGCTCTCCGCCCTGTTGTTTGTGGTCATCAACCTGCTGGTGGATGCGTTGTATCTGATTATCGACCCCCGTTTGAGAAAAAAGGCCAGCGCCCATGAGCAGTGAACCGTTACCCCGTCGTGAGCCTCTGACACTGATGCATACTCCTTATCGCACGGCTTATCGCAGCCCCTGGCTGGCACCCGCAACCCTGCTTCCCGCCACCGCCGTACTGTTATTGTTGCTGGCGGTGTTTTTCCCCGCGCTGTTCACCCATCGTCTGCCGGATGAGATGGATATCGAAGCGGTGCTCCAGCCGCCCAGTGCGGACCACTGGTTCGGCACCGATCCGCTCGGGCGCGACGTGTTCACCCGCGTCATCTATGGCACGTCGTTGTCGCTGAGTATCGGCGTCGGCGCGATGTTAATCGCCTGCCTCGGCGGCGTGCTGCTGGGCACCTTGTCGGCGCTGGCCCCCTTGCCGATACGTCGTGTACTGGTGCGGCTGTTGGATATCATGCTGGCGTTTCCGGAAATGCTGCTGGCGCTGCTGGTCATCGCGGTGCTGGGACGCGGCCCGGAAAACACGCTGCTGGCGGTAGGGCTGGCCGGTGTCGCCAGCTATGCGCGGCTGGTGCGTTCGCAGGTGTTGCAGGTGAAACTGTCCGGTTACGTGGAACACGCTGTCGCGCTGGGCGAGCATCCGCTGTATATCGTGGTGCGTCATATCATTCCCAACACATTACGGCCGTTGCTGATTCTGGCGACCATCGGCGTCGGTAACGCGGTGCTGTCCGCCTCTGCGCTGAGCTTCCTCGGGCTTGGCGTGGTGCCACCCACGGCGGAATGGGGCGCGTTGTTGGCCGACGGCCGCAACTTTTTGGATATCGCCCCCTGGGTTAGCCTGTTTCCCGCCAGCGTCGTCGCGCTGTCGGTGATCGTTATCACCCTGTTGGGGCGGCGTTTGCAGGCCATTTTGGCTAAGGGGGCAGCATGAGTCAGTCTGCTTTGCAGCCGTTGCTGCGCGTTGACGGATTAAACGTGACCTTCCCCAGCCAGCACGGGCCGGTGGAATCGGTGCGCGACCTGTCGTTTCAGGTCAATCCGGGGGAAATTCTGGCGCTGGTGGGCGAATCCGGCTCTGGCAAATCGGTCACCGCTCGAACACTGGTCGGGCTGGCGGGTGAACGGGCGCAGATTCAGGCCAACGCCATCGAACTGGTGCGCCATGACGGCAGCCGGTGTGACCTGCAAACACTCAGCGATCGGCAGTGGCAACAGGTGCGCGGCCGGGAGATCGGTTTCATATTGCAAGACGCGCTGGTGTCGCTCGACCCGCTGCGGCGCATCGGGCAGGAGGTAGCGGAACCGCTGCTGACCCATAAACTGGCGTCGCGTAACGATGTGGCAGCACGCGTCGCCGAGTTACTGGCCCAGGTCGGAATTCCCGACCCGGCCAACCGCGCGGCGCAGTACCCGCATGAGCTGTCCGGCGGGCTGCGCCAGCGGGCGCTGATTGCCTCGGCGCTGGCGGCCGGGCCAAAACTATTGATCGCCGACGAACCCACCACCGCGCTGGATGCCACCGTCCAGCAGCAGGTGCTAAAACTGTTCACCGCGCTGGCGCAGGCCGGGTACGGCGTGCTGCTGATCACCCACGATCTGGCGGTGGTGTCGCAGGTCGCCGATCAGGTGATGGTGATGCAGAAAGGCACGCTGGTGGAGCGCGGCCCGGCGCGGCAGGTGCTGTCCGCGCCTCAACATCCTTACACCCGCAGGCTGCTGGCCGCTATCCCGACCGCCGCCACTCGCGGCAACTGGCTGGCGGGAGAAAACCCGCTTAGCCCACAGGCATCAACCCTGCTCTCTTCCGTCGGCGAGTCAGGTGAAAAGAGCGGGCTAGCGTTGCAGGTAGACGGCGTATCCGTCTCGTTCAAACGCCCGGATGGCAGCCGAATGACGGCGGTGAACAACATTTCGCTGACGGTAGAGCGAGGGGAAACGCTGGGCATTGTCGGCGAATCCGGCTCCGGCAAGACCACGCTGGGGAAAGTGATTCTGGCATTGCAGCAACCGGACAGCGGTGAAGTACGCCTGTCCGGCCAACCGTGGAGCGCGCTGGCTGAGCGAGAGCGCCGCCCGTTACGCGCCCGTATTCAAACCATCACGCAGGATCCGCTCAGTTCGTTCGATCCGCAGTTCACCATTGAGCAGATCCTACAGCAACCGTTGCGCCTACGCCGCGATCTCAGCCCACAAGTCCGCCAACAGCGTATTCTTGCGTTGCTGGAACTGGTGGGGCTGTCGCCAACGCTGCTTTCCAGACGGCCACAGTCGTTATCCGGCGGGCAGCGCCAGCGCATCTCCATCGCGCAGGCGCTGGCGGCGGAGCCGGAAGTGCTGATTTGCGACGAACCAGTATCGGCGCTGGATGTCACCACCCAGGCGCAGGTGCTGGACCTGCTGGTAGCGTTGCAGCAACGTTTGCAACTGTCGATGGTGTTTATCTCCCACGATCTGGGGGTGGTGCAACACATGAGTCACCGGATTGCGGTGATGAAAGACGGCGACGTGGTGGAACGCGGCACCGTGGAGCAGATTTTTAATCAACCGCAACACCCCTACACCCGGCAATTACTTTCCACTGTCGCCCCGGTAGCGATTAACCGACAAAATAACGATATTTACGCCTGACGTTATTTCAGCGCACCATCATGCACGTTACGTTTTCAATTAAAATGAAAATGTAGTGCATGATGGTGCATCTCATCCATTAATGAACAAAATTAATTAATTTATAATAAATAATTTCAAACATGAAATAATAAATCTGTTGATATTAAAACCAATCTTCTGATATAAATGCAAAAAATGGAATTCTGATACACTCGATGGAATACGCATGGCTAATATTATTTATCTAACACTAAATGGAAAGCAACAAGGTTTAATCTCTGCCGGATGTTCCACATTTTCATCAATAGGCAATAAATATCAGTCTGGCCATGAAGATGAAATTTTTATTTATGAATTCTTCGGTCATTTAAACCGGGCCGATAATGTATCCTTTCTGCCTATACAGATAAAAAAGCCGATTGATAAATCCACACCGTTAATTGCACAGGCACTCAATGACAATGAGACACTAACCTGTGAATTTTCATTCTATCGAACCAGTACCACGGGTGGTAACGAACTGTATTTCAAAATAAAACTACTCGGTGCCATTATTACCGATATCAGTTATGTTTACCCGAATTCATTAACAGACAACGGTGAACAACCACACGAAAGTGTACACTTCAAATTCCATACCATTGAATGGGAACATGTTGTCGCCAGAACTAACTCATACCTGTTCTGGAAAGACGCCGCGAGTTAACGGCCAGCAATGATAAGTTATCTGGTATCTCATCAATGGGCAGATCTTCCTAAAAAGGAACTCTATGACATTACAAGGAAAGTTCATCGTCAATAATGCTGACTACTCACCACTGACGCTGTTGGGCGTTGGCACGTTTATGGCGTTTTCTGGTAACAAAGTTTATCGTAATCGCGGTGGATGTACTGATATTCCAGAAAATGGTCCTATTCCGGCTGGTCGGTATTGGATTGTGGACCGCCCCACAGGAGGAATGCGTTCACAGGTTATCACCTGGTCTAAGGACAAGTTAAACTCTATATTAGGGAATCCATCAGATCATTCTGAGTGGTTTGCACTATATAGAGATGATGAAAAAATTGATGATTACACTTGGATTAATGGTGTGGAACGAGGTAACTTCCGGTTGCATCCAGTCGGAGGGAGGGGAATCTCTCAAGGATGTATCACGTTACGACATTACTCTGACTTTTCTGCTATTCGAGCTGCGTTGTTAAGAACAAGAAAGCAGCCTGTTCGTAATACTGGTTTGGAGTCCTACGGAACAATTGAGGTAGTCACTTATGGCAACACTTGCCCGTAGAGTGTTTAAGACTCTATTATTTTTCACCCTTTATTACCTATCACTACGGTATATCCATCCCTACCCGATAACATTCACGCGGAACATGACCGACTGGCTCGTCACGGTTGCTAACAGTCTGGGGTTCCGTGATCCGGAGTGGTTTTACCTGCTAGCAGTACTGCTGATTAATATGGTTATCACCGTGGTGTTGTACGGGTTAGGTATGCGAGCATGGAAATACTATCAATCCATGAAACGTTAACCAGAAAAATAAAAATATAATCACTAATGACCACATTTATCCGCAAAGCACTAAAGTCGATTTTATTTATTATTTTATTTTTCTTATCGGTACGTTATGTTCATACCTACCCGATCCCTATGCCAAAAGAGCAAGTTACGCTACTTTTTAAGCTATCTGCAGCATTAGGTATTCGTGACCCAGACGATCTTTATATCTCGTCAATGCTGGTTATTGAGCTGATAACTACAATATTTTCTTATATACTCATAATGAAAATATGGCGAGCATACAAAAAGTAGTAATTATATATTCGGTAATGATTCATTAAGATTATCTTATTTAAGAAAATTATCAGCATGAAAAATAAGTCAAGATTATTTATCCGTCATATTTTCAGCGTGCTATTATTTATTTCCTTATTCCTTCTGTCTATTCGTTATGTTCATACTTACCCCGTTCCACTGACTCGAAAGCAAACTGATTTGTTAGTGACACTATCGGAAAAAGCTGGCTGGAAAGACCCAGAGCTGTTCTATATCACAGTGATGTCAATCATCGATCTTATCGTCACCATTCTCGTTTATTTAGCAATCATAAAACTCTGGCGTTATTATCACACCTCACGCTCAACACGTCGGCCGTTATCGAAATAACGCTCGCCCCGCCGCCTCACACTTTGCTGCCGACCTGAAAACGCTGCCGGTAACCGCTTGGCGTGACGCCGAACGCCTGATGGAACACCACGGAAAAATAGTTGCTGTCGTCAAAGCCGCATTCGGCCGCCACTTCGCTGATGGTCTGGCGATTGTGGCGCAGCAGCTCCATCGCCCGGCACAGCCGCAACTGGCGCAGATACTGCGCAACACTCATGCCGGTCTGCTGTTTGAAGCGACTGCGCAGGCTGCGCATACTGATGTCGTGCAACTGGCAGAAATCCTCCAGCCGGAACGGTCGGGCGATGCTGGCGCGTAGCGAATTCATCAGCAAGTCCAGTTGTTGAGCATCCGCCAGTTGCGTGCTGTCCGGCGCATAGCGATAACGCAGCGCCAGCAACGCAATCTGCAACAACAACACTTCGCTGAGTTGTAACGACAGCGGGTCCGATTTCATGCACTCCTGCATCAGACTTTCCACTTTGTCGCGCAAGGCATCCATACTCTGGGTCGCCAGCCGCCAGTAGCGCTGTTGCTGCGGCACCTCGCCGCCTGGCAGCAGGTTTTGCCAGTCGGTCGGCAGCGTCAGACGGTCACGGATATAAAGGATGTTGTCCAGCTCCAGATCATGCACCGATTCGTAGCTGTGGCGGTCGCGGGCGGTGACATAAAACAGGTCGCCGCAGGTAATACGGTAGGGAACGTCATTCCACAGGTGCAGGCCATTGCCGCGCCAGACGATCACCAGTTCGTCGAAGTCGTGATGATGCAACGGAAACGCTGGCTGAGGGCTGCGCTCCGCCACCGTGACCGTATTCTTGTCGGTAAGAAAGTAATCTTCCGTTCGTAACTTCAACCCGCGGGATGGCACAGCCTGTCGCCCCTATAACGCCTACTGGGATAGGCTCTCAGTCCTCACACAGCGCCTGATGGCGCAACGTTTTGGGGGCCAGCGAAAAGGCTTTGCGAAACTGCGTGGAAAAATGATTGCTGTCGCTGAAGCCGCAATCATGGGCGATGGTGGTGATGGAGTCATCGCTGTGCTGCAACCGACGCCGGGCTTCCAGCAGCCGCAACCTATTCAAATAGCGCTGCGGCGTCATGCCGGTGTGCTGCTTCAGTTGCCGATGCAGCGTACGCAGCGACAGCGAAAAGCGGTCCGCCAACGTTTCCCAATCCACCTCGTCATAAAAATTGTGCTGCAACCAGCCCAGCAACGCCTGAATGCCCTGTTGTGCGCTGCCGTCGCCCTGCGTCTGGAAACGCTTTTGCTGCAACAGCACCAGAATTTGCAGGAACAGGCTTTCGCTGGCGGCGATATCCTCCGGCTGGTCATGATGCGCCAGTGCTGCCAGTTGCAGGATCAACTGCTTGATCTGCTGCTGAGCGGCGGCGTTCACCTGCCACTGCCCCAACCATTCGCCATTGGCACCATACGGCAGAAACGGCGCGATGTCAGACAGGAATCGAAACCCGCGTGGCGATCGATACAGCACATTGGTCAGGTGCAGTTCCTCCACCTGTTCAAACAGATGGCGATCGTTGTCGCGCACGAAAAACACCGCCCCGCTGCACAGCGCAAAAGGCTGGTCGTTGAACACGTGCACACCGGCCCCCTGCTCTACCAGCACGATTTCCCAGAAGTCGTGATAATGCTCAGGAAAGGCGCATTGCGGCATACGAGGTTCCACCGCCACCGTCGTCGCTTGTGAAGCAAAAAACTCTTCGCCATGAAGTTGTGTCATGTCGCGTTCCTCCCCTCATCCTGACGCATCCACATGTCTGGATAGTAGTCAGAAGGCAGGCCCCCGCGCCTTAAAATAGCGCCGCGACATCGCCGTCGCGAGGTCATTTTTTCAAGATCCGACGGTTAAATCACTGAACTGTGTGCAGGATCACAAGCCGACTATCGCCATAAACTGTGAACCAATTCACAGTCAACTTTGCCATTTTGCCAACCCGATTTTTCAGATGGCACTCACCCAAAGGTGCCACCGCTCCAACTCTCCTACACTGCCGAACACAATCACACACCATAACGACAACGGAGAGCACGGCATGGCGGTTAAGCATTACGTAGCGGTCGATCTCGGCGCGTCCAGCGGACGGGTGATGTTGGCGTCGCTGGAGGTCGAAACCCAGCGGTTGACGTTGACGGAGATTCACCGTTTCAACAATCCGCTGCGGTTCTGGCAGGGGCATCATCTGTGGGATCTGGACGAACTGGAGCGCCAGATTCGCCACGGGCTTGCAACCGTTGATGCGCGTGGCATTCACCCTGTCAGCATCGGTATCGATAGCTGGGGTGTGGACATGGTGCCGCTGGACCAGCAAGGCAACCGGCTGGGCCTGTCTTACGCCTATCGCGACCACCGCACCGACGGCCAGATGGCGCAAGTCATCGCCGAACTGGGCCGCGAGCGCCTCTACCGGCAAACCGGCATCCAGTTTCTGCCGTTCAATGCCCTCTATCAATTGCGGGCGCTGCGCCAGCAGGATCCGGACGTCTGGGGGCAGGTGGCGCACCTGTTGATGATCCCGGACTACTTCCACTACCGGCTGACCGGGCAGATGGCCTGCGAATACACCAACGCCAGCACCACACAGTTGCTGAACCTGGAAAGCGGCGACTGGGACCGCTGCCTGCTGGATTATCTGGGCGTGCCGCCCAACTGGCTCACCACGCCACGCCAGCCGGGTCACCGGGTAGGCGACTGGGTAGCCCCCAGCGGCCGTGCCATACCGGTTGTGACGGTCGCTACCCACGACACCGCCAGCGCGGTGGTCGCCACCCCGTTGACCGACGCAGACAGCGCCTACCTCAGCTCCGGCACCTGGTCGCTGATCGGTATTGAAAGCCGTGAACCGTTAACCGGCCCGGCCGCGCTGGCCGCCAACATTACCAATGAAGGCGGCGTCGGCGGCCGTTACCGGGTGCTGAAAAATATTATGGGGCTTTGGCTGTTGCAGCGGGTGTGTCAGGAACAACAGGTGACCGACCTGCCAGCGTTACTCGACGCCGCAGCCGCGCAGCCAGGCTTCGTCAGCCTGATCAATCCGAACGACCAGCGGCTGATTAATCCGCCGTCGATGAGCGACGCGCTGTATGAACTCTGCCGCGAACACGGCCAGCCGCGGCCTGCCAATACCGCCGCGCTGGTGCGCTGCATTCTGGACAGCCTGGCGCTGTCTTATCGTCAGGGGTTACTGACACTGGGTGAGCTGCGCGGTGCGCCGCTGCGTCATCTGCATGTGGTGGGCGGTGGCAGCCGTAATCGCCTGCTGAACCAACTGTGCGCCGATGTCTGTCAGGTGCCGGTGCTCGCCGGTCCGGCTGAAGCCTCGACCCTTGGCAACATCGGCTGTCAGTTGATGGCGCAGGGCGACGTGGCGGATCTGGATGCCTTTCGCCGTCTGCTCACCGACAACATTCCGCTGCAACCGTTTACCCCCCGACAGGACTGTGATTTTGCTGGTCACTGGCGCCGTTTTCAGGCGCTGAGCCAGGTTAACGAGGAGCTTACCGTATGAATACCGCGATAGAAACCGCCTGGCGGCTGGCCAGAGAACGTTACGCCCGACTGAATATTGATGTGGATGCCGCGTTGCGCCAGTTGGATCAGATTCCCGTTTCCATCCACTGCTGGCAGGGTGACGACGTGGCTGGCTTCGAGCACGACAGCGGCGCGCTGACCGGTGGAATTCAGGCTACCGGCAACTATCCCGGCAAAGCACGCAACGCCACCGAACTGCGCGCCGATCTGGAGCAGGCGTTCCGCCAAATCCCCGGCCCGAAGCGGTTGAATCTGCACGCCATCTATCTGGAGTCGGATACGCCGGTGGCGCGCAACGCCATCGAACCGCACCACTTCAGCCACTGGGTCGCCTGGGCTAAAGAGCATCAACTGGGGCTGGACTTCAACCCCACCTGTTTTTCGCACCCGCTGAGCAGTGACGGTTTCACCCTGTCGCACCCGGATGAAAACGTGCGCCGTTTCTGGATTGAGCACTGTCAGGCCAGCCGCCGTATTTCCGCCTGGTTCGGCCAGGAATTAGGCACCGCGTCGGTGATGAACATCTGGGTTCCGGACGGCATGAAAGACCTGACCATCGACCGGCTGGCGTTCCGTCAGCGGCTGCTGGCGTCGTTAGACGAGGTGATCGCCGAAAAACTGGACCCGGCGCACCACATCGACGCGGTGGAGAGCAAACTGTTCGGACTGGGGGCGGAAAGTTTTACCGTAGGCTCCAGCGAGTTTTATCTGGGCTACGCCACCAGCCGCCAGACCGCGCTGTGTCTGGACGCTGGTCACTTCCACCCCACCGAAGTGATTTCCGACAAAATCTCCAGCGCCAGCCTATTCGTACCGCGCCTGTTGCTGCACGTCAGCCGCCCGGTGCGCTGGGACAGCGACCACGTGGTGCTGCTGGACGACGAAACCCAGGCCATCGCCCATGAAATCGTGCGGCATAAGCTGTTTGATCGGGTGCACATCGGGCTGGATTTCTTTGATGCTTCCATCAACCGTATCGCCGCCTGGGTTATCGGCACCCGCAACATGAAAAAAGCGCTGCTGCGCGCGCTGCTGGAACCCACCGAAACCCTGCGCACGCTGGAGCAAAACGGCGACTACACCGCCCGGCTGGCGCTGCTGGAAGAGCAGAAATCGCTACCCTGGCAGGCGGTGTGGGAGCACTACTGCCAGCAGCATGACGTCACGCCCGGCAGCGACTGGTTGCAGTCCGTGCGTCACTATGAAAACACCGTTCTCTGTCAACGTTAAGGATTTGCCATGCAATCACTACTCACCTCCTGGTTTGTACAGGGAATGATCAAGGCCACCGGCGACATGTGGCTCAAAGGCTGGGATGAACGCAACGGCGGCAACATCAGCCTGCGCCTGACCGAGGACGACGTGACGCCATTCGAAAGCGACTTCTCTCCACAGCCACGGCACGAAGTGCTATCCCAGCCGATGCCGGAACTGGCAGGCTGCTGGTTTATCGTCACCGGCTCCGGCAAATTCTTTCGTAATGTTCAGCTGGACCCAGCCGACAATCTGGTGCTGTTACAGGTGGACAGCGATGGCGGTGGCTACCGGATCTTCTGGGGGTTGAGTCACGGTGGCCTGCCAACCTCGGAGCTGGCGGCGCATTTTCAGTCGCACATCGTGCGCATGAACGTCAGCGGCGGGCGGGATCGGGTCATCATGCACTGCCACGCCACCAACCTGATCGCCCTGAGTTATGTGCTGGAACTGAACAGCGCAGCGTTTACCCGCGAGCTGTGGGAAGGCAGTACCGAATGTCTGGTGGTATTCCCGGACGGCGTTGGCATTGTGCCGTGGATGGTGCCAGGCACCGACGCCATCGGCAGCGCCACCGCCGAACAGATGCAACATCATTCGCTGGTGCTGTGGCCGTTTCACGGCATCTTCGGCACCGGCCCGTCGCTAGATGACGCCTTCGGTCTGATCGATACCGCCGAAAAATCGGCAGAAGTGATGGTCAAGGTGCGCGCGATGGGCGGGAAGAAGCAGACGATCTCGACTGAAGAATTGATCGCGCTCGGCGAGCGGTTTGGGGTCACGCCGATGGCGTCCGCCTTACGTATTGGGTAAAGCTGCTAAGTAGCGCTATGCCGGATAAATATCACCATCAGGATACCATGCGGGCAGAAACGTCGTCGGGGTTCACCGGTAATGGTGAAAAACAGGCAGAACCCTGACGTCGTGCACTGTTGGCATGGCTCACAAGGATGTTTCCCGCTGAATGCGGGTCACTGTCTACAGGATGACGACTATGTTGAAAAAAGCATTTGTGATGCAGGTCTTCCCGGATTGCCACGAGGAATACCAGCGTCGCCACAACCCCATCTGGCCGGAACTGGAAGCGGAGCTGAAAGCACACGGCGCGCACCACTACAGCATCTTCCTCGACCCGGAACGCAACCTGTTGTTCGCGTATGTGGAAATCGAATCGGAAGAGCGCTGGAACGCTGTCTCGCAAACCGATGCCTGCCAGCGTTGGTGGAAATACATGAAAGAGGTGATGCCCGCCAACCCGAATAATAGCCCGGTTAGCGCCGAGCTCAAGGCGGTTTTTTATCTGGAGTAGTTCGCGCCAGCACGACAGCCGCTAAATTAATAGCACCAAATCATACGATTAATTATTTTGTATGAAGTTGTCTTACAAATAGAAAACATCCCTTTCCCCCAATACTTTTCCCCCAATAAGTTGAGGCGCAGGACAACAACACCTGCGCCTTGCACAGCGTGACGCGCAGCACCTGCACTTGCCTTATTTTGGGCATATTCACAAAAAGCCCCAAAAATCATCATTCGGCATCACAAAATCAGCATTAAAAAATAAAAAACAATTCGCCAAAATGACGACTCCGCCCTATGAAGAGAATAAATTTTTGAATTACCCTGCCGTTATTAAAGATACTTTCCCTTGCCAAGAAAAAACTATGAAAAAATTCTCGCAATTAACCGTCTTTTCCAAGTTGCTGTTCGGTTTTTCCGTGCTGATCGTGATGATGCTGTTGATTGGTGCGGTATCCATCTACCAGCTCAGCGCCAACAATGACCGCATCAGTGCCTACCGTGACAGCCGCCTGCCGGGCGTGCGTTATACGCTGGAAATGCGTGGTGTGCTGTCTGAGTTGCGGCTGCAGCAGATACAGTACATCTCCTCCAAAACGCCCGCCGAACGAGAAGGCCATCGCAAGGAACTGTTGCAGAATCAGGACATATTTCTGAACGCCCAGGCCAATTACGCCAAACTGGTGAAAAATGACACGCAGGACAAACAGACGCTATTCGGCCAGGTAACGGATAATTTCAAGAATTTCGTGGACGTCAACACCAAGGTGATTGATGCGGTCAACAGTGAGAAGCTGGATGACGCCAGCAAAATCAGCGGCGCGGTGTCGGCGAAATATCGCACCCAGTTGATGAAGGACCTGGCAACGCTGGTGGATATGGAGACTGCCAGCGGCGATCAGGCCGCGGTTGAGGCTGCCGCCGGTTATCGCACCGCGCTTTATATTCTGTCCGGCTTGTTACTGCTGGCGCTGATCGCCACCGGCATTATCGCCACGCTGATCGCCCGTAACCTGTCTCGTCAGCTTGGCGGTGAACCGACTTACGCGGTATCAATCATGAACCAGATCGCCGCCGGGAATCTCAATACCACAATCAACCTGCGGGCGGGTGACACCCAGAGCCTGCTGGCAACAATAAAAAATATGAATGAAAAGCTGGCTGACATCATTCATAACATTGTGAACGGCAGCGAATCTATCTCGCTGGCGGCCAGTGAAATCGCTCAGGGCAACAGTGACCTGTCGCAGCGTACCGAGGAACAGGCGGCGTCGCTGGTGCAAACCTCCTCCAACATGCAGCAGATCACCGAAACCGTGAAACGCAACGCCGACAACGCCCATCAGGCCAGCGAACTGGCGCGCCAGACCTCGCAAACTGCGGCACACGGCGGCGATGTCGTAGATGACATGTTCAAACGGATGCATGAAATCTCCGGCAGTTCACAGAAGATTGTCGATATTATTTCGGTCATTGAAGGCATTGCCTTCCAGACCAACATCCTGGCGCTTAACGCCGCGGTGGAAGCAGCGCGTGCCGGTGAACAAGGCAAAGGGTTCGCCGTCGTCGCCGGGGAAGTGCGTAACCTGGCACAAAAGAGCGCGAACGCCGCTAAAGAGATCAAAACGCTGATCGAAGGTACGGTGGAGAAAATCACCGACGGTTCCCGTCATGCTGATACCGCCAGCCACGCCATGGAAGAGATCGTCAACTCGATCAACAAAGTTACCGAGATCGTCGCAGAAATCTCGATGGCGTCCAACGAACAGCATCAGGGGATCAAGGAAATCGGCATCGCCATTGACCAAATGGACCGTGTGACCCAGCAAAACGCCGCGCTGGTCGAGCAGGCCGCCACCGCCGCCCAGTCCATGACGGAACAAGGCGAGCAGTTACGCGACTCTGTCCGCTTCTTCCATCTGGAAACACAGCCGTCTACGCTGCGCCTGTACTGATTCACCTCGCCGGGTCGTCGCGTCGACGGCCCGGTTTGCCAACTCGCACTCTGCTCCTCTCGTCTTGCGGTACGGATTCGCGTCTATTTATGCCTTCTGAGATGTCTTCTTATATATCTTCAGGCAGGGTTTTCAGCGCCTGAGAGAGCGCATCAGCGGTCTGGCGCAACGGCGTCAGCAGCGTTTCCTCATCGATTTGGCGCAGCTTGGCCGAAGAAAGCGATAACGAAATGGCGTATTTCACACGCTGGTGCGCATCAAATACCGGTGCAGCCATGCAGGACACCCCGACTTCGTGTTCTTCCCGATCAAAAGCCACCTTGCGCTGGCGCACGTCCTCCAGCTCACGCTGCATGTGACCCGGATCGATGATGGTATACGGGGTCAACTTGCGGATACAAGGTTGATGGCGGCCCCAGTAGGAGAAGAGCGCGTCTTTGGTATCGTCCGCCAGAAACAGCTTCCCCATTGCCGAGCTGAATAAGGTCATCTGCTGCCCGAGGTAAGCGCGGGTGCGCAACATGCCGGTGGTCGGCTCCAGCTTGTGGAGCAGAATGCAGTAGTCGCCATCGCGTCGGGAAAAATTGACGGTTTCGCCGGTTGCAGTATTCAGCGCCTGTAGCGGTGGTGCAATCAGTTGGATGACTTCCGGCGGTGCCAGCGATGTCAGCCCAACAGTAATGAACCTGGTGGTTAAACGATAGCTGCCCGCAGCAGGGGCCGGGGTGACGTAGCCACACGCCTGCAATCCCTGCAATAGCCGATGCACGGTGCTCTTGTTGAGCTGGGCCAACCCCGCCAAATGCGCCAGTGGGCATCCGTTCGGATAATTGCTTAAAATTTCAAGCAGCAGAAATCCCCGCAGCAGGCTTTGGTTCCCCGCGGGTTTGTCATGACCGCGCGACATCGTTTCCATGCATCGTTCCCTCTGGCTAAACATTAGCGTCTATCGATAGCACGATTCGTCACCACATGACGTGATCCCAATCCGCTCTGCTTCATGTCATCAGAAAAATAGGGGATGCGGGCGATGCCGGAAATCCTCGGTAACCTGAGATGCATCGTGTTGCCGGTATGAGATAAGCGCCGTATCAGCAATAGCCGGTACGGCAGTGCGGAATAGCCAGGGTGTTTCAGCTCAGCCAGGGATGCCAGGTGCTAAATTGCGCACGAACCTGCGGATCCGGCAGCGTTGGCGTGCCCTTGACTTCCCCGGCCAGCTTGGACAGAAAATCCACCAGCCAGGATGCATTGGCTTCGGCGATGCGTTTGCCTTCCGCCGTATTCATAGTTTCTGGCAAGCGCATCAGTTTGACGCGGAAGTGATCCAGCGTATAGAGGCGATCGTCCAACTCGCGATCACAGGCGAACAGATCCTGTGGATCAAACAATGGCCGCCCCATCATGCCTGCCACATAAAACACCCGCGCCAGCCCCAGCGCGCCAAGCGAATCCAGCCGGTCGGCATCCTGCACGATTTGGGCTTCCAGCGTTTTTGCCGTAATGCCAGCGCTGAAGCTGTGCGCTTCAACCGCATGAAACAGGGCGGGATATAGCTCAGGGGGAAAATCGGGGAAATCCCGCGACAGAATACGCACCGCTTCTTCCGCCGCCATGCGCGAAGCCCGGCTGCGATCCGGATGATTCTTCGGAACCAGTACAATGTCATGCAAATAAGCCGCGGCGATAATCACCCGCAGATCACCCCCTTCGGTCTGCTGAATGTGCCGGGCGCTGTTTGCCACCCGCACCAAATGATGGTGATCATGCGCGCTATCCACGGAGTCCGCCAGATGCCGGGCGACGTACTGACTAAGCTCCTGCTCAAAACCAAGTAATTCCATGCCGTTCTCCTGCATCAACCCATTTACGTCATCACAGAATAGCCAAAAAGTAATGACAGCAACATGACTATGCAGGCAGCGCATTTTTCAAAATTGATAATAAGCGGTAAAATTATTTAAACAAAAAATGTTTATTCCCCGTTTTGTCAATAAATAAACATTTACTTTCCCGACAACACATTATTATATTGGAAGACTTATACGGTGCCGTGGCGTTTATTTTTTTCATTTCCGCTTACGTCATTTTTTTAATTTACAAAACATGACCTGATATACCCTAAATAATTCGAGTAGCAGGACGGCACTGACGCCGGGGTGGCGAGAAAACCAAGTCCCGCAACTTGCAGTAATGGAGGGTTACACTGTCAGGGGTATTTATCCCATGAGTCCGGTTTTGCTGTTTTTTCTTGCATTGGTGTTTATCGCCGATGGTTTAATGGTGTTCCTAATCCCAGTGCTGGTCTATGCCGAAACCCAAAGCCTGACCTACTCCGGTTTGTCTTATACGCTATGGTGGCTGCCGCGCCTTGTACTGATCCCGGCGCTGGGTGCGTTGATTGATCGCGTTGGTGTGCGCCCGGTGTCTATCGCCTCCGACGCCACCAAAGCCTTTGGTTGCCTGCTGCTCTGCCTGGTGCTGAATTTTGCCGAACAACCGCTGACGCTGGCTATCGCCGCCGGTTTGCTGGGTGCGTGTGTTTCCATCGGCAATGCCCAGACGCTCACCGCCGTGGAAAAGCTGATTGCCGCCCGTAGTCGCCACATTGATCGAGACGCCAACCTGTTGACCCGGCTGGATTTGCTCGGCATGGTGCTGGGTCCGTTGATTGGCATACTGTTGTATGAATATGGTTTTCTGACACTGTTGTATATCGCCGCGACATTCTACGTCTGCAACGCTTATTATTTCCTCACTTCACGCTTGTTTTCTTTCACCCCAGATCTGTCGTCGGAAAATAAAATCGACATACCTCCCCCGGTGCCTAAAAAATTATTCCCGTTACTGATGATAATCAGAAACCCATTTATTATTTTGATGATCGTACTGGCGATCGGAAATAACATGTTCGATGGGTTGGTAGAGTCCGGTGGCGCGGCATTAATTGAAAATCAGATGGGGTTATCAGTGAAATATTTCGGTTTCATTGATATCTGTGCCGGTGCGGCAGGATTTTTATCCACTCTCGTCTACGGTGCGCTGCTCAATCGCCTGAGCCGGGAGGCGCTGCTGGTGGCCGGGCTCAGCCTGATTGTCGTCACCTCGTTGCTGCTGACCACCACGCTCGATCGCCTGGGGCCGTTTCTCACGTTCTACGCGCTGGGTATCGTCGGGAAAGTCTTCACGGGCAATATCATGCGCACCCTGCGCCTGACGCTGATTCCCTACGAGCGGCTGGCTAGCGTTTCCTCGCTGATTCTGATGCTGAACCAGTCGGTGTTGCCGCTCATGGGCGTGTTCCTGTTTCTGTCCGAACACTACAACTGGCCGCTAACCTGGTTCATGCATATCGCTATCGTGCTCTCGCTACTGGCCGGTATCGGGTTGCTGATCGGTCTGCGGCGCAAACTGGCGGACACATCGCTACCCTCACCCCGTCCCGACCACTCGGGATGATGCCACGTTCCACCTTGTCCGCAGGTGGAACGTATCAATATATGTCTAACGGTATGAAAATATTATAGAAATGAAGCGGCATCCACGGCCGTTTCCCTTTCCTGTGCCAACGCTACAAGCGAAATAAACAGCGGTAGCACGCGCAGAATCAGGGTAGCGGCATCGGGGAATAACACGAATTCATACAATCACTTTCAGTAATCACCGCACAGAATGCAAAAATCATGTACGTCTGGTTACGAATCCACCATCACCCTATTGATCACAACACGATGCGATGCACTTAAGATGATGATGCGATGATTGCCGTGTTCGCCGCTGGCGGCCGTGGCGACGGTAAGGCCGATATGGCGGTTTTGCCTTCTTACTTTCAACCATCTGGAGACTATATGTTACGGACAATGTGTCTGGTCGCTTGCCTGATCAGTACCAGTGCGCTGGCAGCAGAAAGTGCCGATCTGGCCTCACTGGTTAACCAACGTCTCGGCTACATGAAGGATGTGGCAGGCTATAAAGCCGCTCATCATCTGGCGATTGAGGATCTGCAACAAGAAGACAATGTACTGAAAGCCAGCCGACAACAGGCAACACAGTACGGGCTGGATGCCGACTCGGTTACGCCGTTTATTCAGGCGCAGATGGATGCCGCCAAGGCTATCCAGTATCGCTATCGCGCCGACTGGTTGGCCGTACCGGAGAAAGACTGGCAGCCACGCTCGCTGGACGAAGTACGTACCCAAATCGCCAAACTGAACGGTGTGCTGCTACAGCAACTCGCCGATACCCTGCACAAGCAGGGTGGCAGCCTGAGCCAGTTGAATCACGCTGCATTTATGCACGCCGTGACTCAGAAGAACCTCAGCGAGCACGACAAGGCGCGGTTATACACCACGCTGAAACAAGCCAAATTACAGAAATAGCCTTCTCCGACGGCGCGCCAGCCCGACGCGCCGCTTTCCGTTCCCCCTCTTATTCCACCATCCGGTACGCCATTCTGGAATAATCCGTACTATGTTGAAGGAAATTGCGTCATACTCATCTCATGCGCAATTTTGCTGCGTCAATGCGACTTCCCGTGGAGATTAAACCGCCATGAAAACCAAAACTGCCGCCGCCGATAGCCCGGACGAAAAAAGCCTCAATCTGGATCGTTTTGATCTCGCCATTCTGCGTTATCTCCAGTCCGACGCGTCCATCTCCAACGTGGCGCTGGCAGAAAAGGTCAAGCTCAGTGCGCCAGCCTGCCTGCGCCGGGTGGAACGATTAAAACAGATCGGGTTGATCAAAGGTTATGTCGCCCTGCTGAACCCACAGGCGCTGAATGTCGGCATGGTGGTGTTAATCGGCGTAGTGCTTGACCGCTCTACCCCAAAAAGCTTTGAAGACTTTGAAGCAGCAGTGCAGAAAATCAGCGGCTGCATGGAGTGCCACGTGGTCACCGGCGAATTCGACTACATCCTGATGATCCGCACCAAAGACAACCAGAGCTTCAACAAACTGCACGCCGAGCAGTTACTGTTCCTGCCGGGTGTGCGCCAGATCCGTTCTTTTATCGGCCTGCGGGAAGTGCTGTCGACAACACAGTTGGTGTTTTAAAGGCGAGCATACAAGACAACAACGCCGGGATATTCCCGGCGTTGTACGTCGCAACGACAATCACCCATTGCGGAAAATATAGCTGTAAGCGTTCAGCGCCGGTGCACCGCCGAGGTGGGCGTAGAGTACTTTAGAGCCTTTCGGGAATTCGCCGTTACGTACCATGTCGATCATACCGTGCATCGATTTGCCTTCGTACACTGGGTCGGTCAGCACCCCTTCCAGACGCGCGCACAGGCGAATGGCTTCCAGCGTGCCGTCGTTCGGCAAACCGTATTCCGGGCCGCCGTAGCGGGTATCCAGCACCACGTCTTCTTCGGTGATCTCGCGGCCCAGCTCTACCAGATTGGCGGTGTTCTGCGCGATGCGCAGGATCTGCGCCTTGGTTTTTTCCGGCTTGGCGGAAGCATCAATGCCGATCACGTTACGGGCACGGCCGTCGGCAGCAAACCCAACCACCATGCCTGCCTGGGTACTGCCAGTAACCGAGCACACCACAATGTAGTCAAATTTGAAGCCCAACGCTTTTTCCTGCTGGCGCACTTCTTCCGCGAAGCCAACAAAGCCCAGACCGCCGTAAGGGTGCTCGGAGCAACCAGCCGGGATCGGGAACGGTTTACCGCCATTCTGCGCCGCTTCGTCCATCGCCTGTTTCCAGCTTTCGCGGATGCCGATGTCGAAACCGGCCGGATCGAGACGCACGTCGGCACCCATAATGCGCGACAGCTCGATATTACCCACCCGGTCGTACACCGCGTCGGCGTAATTCACCCAGTTTTCCTGCACCAGAATACATTTCATGCCCAGATGCGCAGCGACGGCAGCCACCTGACGGGTCTGGTTCGACTGCACGCCGCCAATCGACACCAGCGTGTCACAGCCCTGCGCCAGCGCTTCCGGAATCAGGTACTCCAGCTTGCGGGTCTTGTTGCCGCCGAACGCCAGGCCGCTGTTGCAGTCTTCACGCTTGGCGTAGATCTCCACATCACCGCCCAGGTATTCACTCAGGCGTTTCATCGGGGTAATCGGTGACGGTCCGAAGGTTAAGGGGTAACGCGGAAATTTTTCCAGGTTCATAGTCAGGCTCCGGGGTAGCTAACGTAGGTCAATCAGGCATCAGATGATGCGCTTTCCGGCAGGAAAACCGCGTCATCGCTTACCCCTGATACTACACAAAACCAACTTGATTTAAATTGCGTTTTTATCCATTAATTTTTTATAAAATTAACCATTTTTTATGTTTAAAAAATCAAAAATAAAAATAAACACTAAAAATAGAAATAAAATTAAATCACAATTCAATGCAGTAAAACCGGTCACGCTCACCGCAGCGGCAGCCCGAAAGCCTGCCGACATTGCAGGTCATATTGCTGCAACGCCTGCTTCAGGAAGGTAAAAAAGCTGTTGAGAATGGCGCTACGCGGTTTACCCATTTCGGTTTGCAGTTGCAGCGTGCGCTGGCTCAGTTGATCCAGATTGACGGTCTTCATCGTCAGGCCGTCGCGCTGGGCGCTACACAAGATGGAGAAATGACTACACACGCTGACCGCCGTAGGCGTGTTGCGCACATACTCATACAACGACGAAAAGTGATTACAGGTGAACACCGGTTCGATAAACACGTTGTTCATCCGGCAGGAGAGGTCAAACAGTTGCCGAATAGTGGCGGACTGATCCGGCAGCACCACCGGCCAGGCGTTGAGATCCGCCAGTTGGAAATCGCGGCTGGCTAGCGGGTGATCCGCCGCCATAAACACCAGTACCGGTGCCGGAAACGACGCCAACACCTCCACGCCATGCTCTGGTGCCAGGCTGAACTTGATGGCGACATCGCATTCGCCGTTACGCAGCAGCTCCGGCACCTGCCGGGCGCTGCCGACCGTCAGGTAAAAATTAACGTGCGGGTGCTGCTCGCGAAAGCGCGACATCAGGGACGGCAACAGGTTGAGCGCCAGACCGTCGGTGCACACCACCCGCAGGGTCGTCTGGCGCGCCGACTTCATGCCTTCGATTTCCGCCATCGCCAGTTCCATGTCGGCCATACTACGCCGCACATGATTCGCCAGAATGTGCCCGGCGTCGTTCAATACCATGCCACGAGTCGTGCGCTCAAACAGCGGCATACCCAGCCGGGTTTCCAGCCGCTGGATCTGTCGGCTGATGGCAGACACCGCCACAAACAGCTGCTGACTGGCGGCGCTGATGGAGCCGGTATTCACCACCGCCATAAAGTAACGAATTTCGCTATTGTGCATGGTTACCCTCCCCATACGATGGGCGTGGATTATTCTCTGTGGTCGGTAGCGGCTTATTGGGGTATTAGGGTGGGCTTATAAAAGTACAGTGCGTAATTTCGTGCGGAATAAACCAAATTATTCCTTTGCTATATCATCGCACGCACGACAAGGAGAGGCTCAAACGCCGCCTCTCCTTGACCACTGGCTGGAGGCTAAACTGTGCCGCTATGCGGTCCCTTCGGCGTTCGTCTTCGCTGTTCGGGCCGCCCGTGACGTGCTCCCGGCACGGCACGGGCTTTCGCGGCATCCGTGCCGCTCACCCGGCGAAGTCGCCCGCCTCAGCACAGTTTTTGACGCCCGAAAACCACCCTAATCCTGTACTTAACGAGTTTGTCGCTGACCTAAGAAACTTAAATTTCTGCAACTTGCCTTCGGGAGTGCTTCACCTTGCTGCCCTCTTCCGCCAGATCCCAAAACAGGCCGGTCATGATTTGCAGCGCTTCGCGCGCCACGTCTGCCAGCAGGTGTTCGTTGGGAGCGTGCTGGGAGCAGGCGGGATAGGAGTGCGGCACCCACAGCGTCGGCAGGCCGAGCGTGCGCAGGAAGCAGGCGTTGGGCAGGCCGCCGCCGAAGTTGGGTAGCACCGCCGCCTGCTTGCCGACCGAGCGTTCGATAGAATCCACGCCCCAACGCACCCAGGGGTCGTCCGGGTCGATGCGGGTGGCTTCAAAGCAGTTATCCGGTTTGACGATCACCACATCCTCGAACCCGCAGGCATCAAGACGGCGGCGAATATGCCCGGCAAAATTATCGACATCGCTGCCCGGCACGTAACGCATATGACAGTGCGCGCGGGCACTGGGCGGAATGGCGTGTTCCGGTTTGTCCGGGTTGCCGGTAACGAACGCCAGCACATCCAGCGTGTTCCAGCCGTATACCTTCTCCGCCGCGTTCAGCCCCGGCTCGCCCCAGTGCGGGTCGATAGCCGGGTCGCCCGGCGCGCCGCCGAGCGCCAGATCCGACAGCGCGTGGCGAATCGACGCCGACAGCGGTGGCGGCAGTAATTCCGGCACCAGAATGCGGCCGTTGGCGTCCACCAGACTGCCGATGGCGTGCGCCAGCCGGATACCGGGGTTGCTTAACAATCCGCCCCAGTTGCCGGAATGGTGCGCGCCGTCGCGCAGCGTCAGTTGCAGGCTGAAGTTGAACACCCCGCGCGAGCCGAGAAATAACGTCGGCCGCTCGGCGGATACACGCGGGCCGTCCGAGGCGATAAACAAATCCGCCGCCAGCCAGTCGCGGTACTGCTGACACACCGTATCCAGGCCCGGAGAACCGCACTCCTCGCCCATTTCCAGAATCAGCTTCACGTTGTAGCCCAGCCGACCACCACGCGCCTCCAGCACCAACGCCAGCGCTGACAGATTAATGCTGTGCTGGCCTTTGTTGTCGGCGGTGCCGCGTCCGTACCAGCGGTTGCCGTCCGGCGTCAATTCCCACGGCGACAACCCGCTGCGCCAGCGCGATGCATCCCCCATCACCACATCGCCGTGACCGTAGCTCAGCACCGTCAGCGCCGCGTCCGGCTCGATGCGCCGTGCCAGCAGGAATGGCCCTTTCCCTGCCTCCGGGTTCGGCACCGTCAGGCATTCAAACCCCATCTCTTGCAACAGCGGCGTTATTTCGTCGGTCAGATACCCCATTAGCTCAGGCGCACGCTCTGCGTTCTGGCTTTCCGTTGGGTAAGCCACCCGGCGCGCCAGCGTTTCACGAAAGTCACCGGAATCGAAATAGTCTGCCGCCGCCTGTATTGCCTGCTCACGCGTCATCGTGTCGTCGTCCTTAATTGTCTGTGCCATCATGAATTGTTCGTATCATCATGAATGTCTGTGCCATCGTGCCGTTTCTCCCGTCACACCGTCTCGATGGCCGGAATGCCCAGCCCCGGTTCCGGCGTCATTACCGATGCCAGCAGCGCGCGGGTATAAGGATGCTGCGGCGCGCCGAAGACCTGCTCGCGGGTGCCTTGTTCCACAATCGTGCCTTTGCGCATCACCGCCACGTGATCCACCAGATGTTCCACCACCGACAGGTTGTGGCTGATGAACAGGTAGGTCAGGCCGAACTCTTTTTTCAGCGCCAGCAACAGATTGAGGATCTGCGCCTGCACCGACACATCCAGCGCCGAAGTCGGCTCGTCACAAATCAGGATCGCCGGTTGCAGGATCAGCGCGCGGGCGATCGCCACCCGCTGGCGTTGTCCACCGGAGAGCTGGCCGGGGTACTGGCCGTGGGTACGTTCCGGCATTCCTACCACGTCCAGCATCTCGCGCACCCGTTGTTTGCGCTCCGCCGGCGTGCCGATATCGTGCAGTCGCAGCGCCACCTCGACGATATCCGCCACCGTGCGACGCGGATTAAGCGAGGAATAAGGATCCTGAAAGATCGGTTGAATACGCGTAGCCTGCTCGCGGCGATCGGCCGCGTCGATCTCGCGCCCTTCGATCAACACGTTGCCGGAGGTCGGCGGCAGCAGGCCGAGCAACATTTTCGCTAGCGTGCTCTTGCCACAGCCGGACTCGCCCACCAGCCCCAGCGTTTCGCCCCGGCGAATGCGCAGCGATACGTTGTCCACCGCACGAATTTCACCAGGCCGGGAAAACAACCCGCGATTGAGGCGAAACACCCGACTTAACGCGCACAGCTCCAGCGCGATATCGTCGTTGCCGGGAATGTGCGGCAGCGAGCGGCCGCGTTCTTCTGCTATCTGGCTCATACCGGCTCCCCCGTCATCAGCGCATCGACACAGCGCACCGCGTGCTGTTCCGTCACCGACACATAAGGTGTTTCCTGTGCGCAGCGATCGCGGCACTGGCTGCAACGGTTGCGAAACGCGCAGCCGTGCTGCGGACCGATCAAACTCGGCACCACGCCAGGAATGGCGTGCAGCGGCTCACCCGGCACGGTGCGCCCGGCCACCGGAATGCATTCCAGTAGCCCGCGGGTATAGGGGTGACACGGCTGGTGAAACAGCTCCATCACCGGTGCGGTTTCCACCACCTGCCCGGCGTACATCACCGCTACCCGGTCGGCGATGCGCGCCACCACGCCCAGGTCGTGAGTAATGAAGATAACCGCGGTGCCGAACTCCTGTTGCAGTTCACGCAGCATCCGCAGGATTTGCGCCTGAATGGTGACGTCCAGCGCAGTGGTGGGTTCGTCGGCGATGATCAGTTCCGGGCCGCACATCAGCGCCATGGCGATCATAATGCGCTGGCGCAACCCGCCGGAGAGCTGATGCGGGTACTGCCGCAGTCGCTCCGCCGCCATCGGGATACCGACGCGCTCCATCAGGTACACCGCCCGTTCGCGCGCCTCGGCTTTAGACACCTTGCGGTGCGCCAGCAGGGTTTCGCACAGTTGCTCCCCCAGCGTGAACGACGGGTTGAGCGAGGTCATCGGCTCCTGAAAGATCATCGCCATCTGGTTGCCGCGCAGCGCCGTCCGTTCACGCGGACGCAGCGACAGCAGGTCGGTATCCCGAAAACGCAGCGTATCGGCGGTGCGCACCGCGTTGCGCGGCAGCAGGTCCATCAACGCCAGTGAAGTCATCGACTTGCCACAGCCCGACTCCCCGACCAGGCACAGCATTTCGCCGCGTCGTACCGAAAAATCGATGCCGCGCACCGCGTGCAACGTGCCGCGCGGCGTCGTCAGGTCGACCCGCAGGTTCTTCACTTCCAGCACCACCTCGTCCGCACGGCTGGCGGACGGGGTTATCTCAACAGCAGAATGCATAGCGACCTCCTGCACCTATCTCAATAGGCTGTTAGTTGCGCCCATCCAGCGCGGTAATATCGCGCAGGCCGTCACCCACCAGATTGATGCTCAGCACCAGCAGCGCCAGCACCACGCCTGGAATCACAATCACCCACGGTTGGAAGAACATGTAGGCTTTGCCTTCCGCCACCATCAGCCCCCAGGACGGCATCGGCGGCTGCACCCCAAGGCCGAGGAACGATAGCGTTGCCTCCAGCAAAATGGCGTGGGCGATCTCCAGCGTTGCCACCACGGTGAGCGGCCCCAGCAGGTTGGGCAGAATTTCGCGCAACATGATGAACAGCGACGAGGCACCAAGCGTGCGGGCGGCGGCGATAAATTCCGCCTCACGCAGTTGGCGCGTCACCGAACGGGAGACGATCAGAAAGCGGTCCCACAGCAGCAGGCCCAGCAGCATGATCACCACCTTGACCGAACCGCCCACCAGCGAGGCCAGCGCCAGCGCTACCAGAATCACCGGCATCGACAGGCGCACGGTAAGGAGATAGCTCACCGCCGCGTCCACCCGTCCGCCGAAATAGCCCGCCAGCACCCCAAGCGCAATGCCGATGGTGCCCGCCAGCATCACCGACACCAACCCGATGGTCAGCGACACCCGTGCGCCGTACAGCAGGCGGCTTAAGTAATCCCGCCCCAGCTTGTCGGTGCCGAGCCAATGTGCCCAACTGCCTTTTTCATGCCACACCGGCGGGATCAACCGGCGGCTGACCTCCTGCGCGTAAGGGTCGTGCGGGCTGATGAACGGTGCCAGTATTGCCAGCAGCACAATCGCCCCCAGGATCACCAGCCCCAGCGTCATGCCGTGGTGGCCCAGCACCTTACGCTGCCAGCGCTGCCACGGACTCGGCTCGGGCAGCAGGCCCGGCTGTGGCGCGGTTTTTATCATCACGGCCAGTCGTGCCATTGCAGTTCTCATCACGGCTCCTTATTTGCTGCGCAGTCGTGGATCCAACGCGGCGTTGAGCACATCCGCCAGAAACGTCAGCCCGATATAAAACACGGCGATAATCAATACGATGGCCTGTACTACCGGAAAGTCGTTGCGCGAGATGGAGTCCCATGCCAGTTGCCCCAGCCCCTGCAACGAAAACACCGATTCGATCACCACCGAGCCGCCGAGCATGAACCCCAGTTCCACCGTCGCCAGCGCCACTACCGGGATAATGGCGTTGCGCAGGCCGTGTTTGACCACCACCTTAAAGGCGCTCAACCCTTTGGCGCGCGCGGTACGGATGTAATCGGAACCGAGCACATCCAACATGCCGGAACGGGTCAGGCGCATCAGCGACGGCATGGCGTAGTAACCGAGCGCCACCGCGGGCAGCACGAAGTTCTGCCAGCTGGCGTTGCCCGCCACCGGCAGCCATTTCAGCCCAACGGCGAAGATAAGGATCAGCACCAGCGCGAACCAGAAATTAGGCATCGCCTGGCCTATCACCGACACCAGCATGGCGAGACGGTCGACCCAGGTGTCACGGAACACCGCCGCCAGCACCCCGAGCGGGATCGCCACCGTCAGCGCCAGCAACAACGACACCCCACCCAATTTGAGGGTGACCGGCATCCGCTGACCGACCAGCTCCATCACCGTGTTTTCAAAGTAGAACGAGCGACCGAAATCCAGATGCAACGCCGACCACATCCAACTGGAAAACTGGCTCAGCAGCGGCTTATCCAGCCCGTTCTGCACCCGAATCTGGGCGATGGTTTCAGCGGTGGCGTCCGGCCCGGCGATGGCAGTCGCCAAATCGCCGGACAGGTGCAGCAGCGAAAAGCTGACCGCCGCCACGGTGAACAACACCGCCAGCGCCACCAGTAACCGATGAAACATGTACTTCACCATAAGCGAACTCCTTACAACTCAAGCGCAGCCGGTTTCCCGGCGGCGGTTACTTCCAGCTCGCTTCGGCGAAGCGCGGCAGTTCGTCCGGCCAGTCCTGGAAGTTCAGGTCAGACGTAAAGGCGTAATGGGTGGAATAGGAGAACAGCGGTGCCATGTACGCCTGCGACGAAATACGGCCCAGCAGTGCGGCGTACAGCGCGCTGCGCTGCTGCGGGTCTACCACAGCATCCGCTTTCGCCAGTTCGGCAATGACGCCAGGGTCTTTCCAGATATCGCTGCCTTTACCGCCGAAATAGGGGGTCACGAACGCGGTGGCGTCATTGATGGAGAAGGAACCCCAGGTGCTGAACGCCAGCGGTGCCTGACCGGACGCCAGCGCGTTGGCCATCACCGGGTATTGCACGAAGTGCAGACGGGCGCGAATACCGACTTTGCGCAAATCGCCGATAATCGCTTCAGCATAATCACGCTCGCGGTAAGCCCACAGATCGGTGTCGAAACCGTTGGCGTAGCCCGCCTCCGCCAGCAGCTGTTTGGCTTTGGCCGGGTCGTAGGGGTATTGGATAACCTGGCTGGTGTCGCAGGCGGTCTGGGTACGGAAGCAGGCGGAATACACCGGTTTGCTGCCACCACGCACCAGGTTATCCACCATCGCCTGGCGGTTAACGGCGTAGTTGATGGCCTGACGCACGCGCACGTCTTTGAACGGCGCGCCCTCCGGGCCGCTGGCGTTGGTGTTCAGCGCCAGAAAGCCGACGCGCATGGTTTCACCGCTTTTCACCGCAATGTTCGGCATGGCGGACAGCGCTTCCACCTGATCCGACGCCACACGCCAGATCCAGTCCACCTGGCCGGTCATCAACTGGGCCACACGTGCTTCCGGGTCGCGGATCACCACAAACTGTAGCTTGCCAATTTTCGGCTGCCCGATGGGGCTGTCTTTGAAATAGTTCGGGTTTTTCACCATCGATACGCCCTGCCCCGGCGTCACCTTGACGATTTTGTACGGGCCGGTGCCGACAGGCGCTTTGCTAAAACCCTCCAGCTTCACCTGCTGGAAATAGTTGGCGGGGTAGATAGGCGTCGGGCCGGAGAGGTATTCCAGCGCCGCCGGGAACGGTTTTTTCAGATGCAAACGCACGCTGTAGTCATCAACTTTTTCCACGTGGTCAATCCAATCAACGCTTTGTGGGATCACCGAAGCGGTATTCGGCCCAGCGATACTCTGAAAGGTATACACCACATCATCGGCGCTAAAGGCATCGCCATTATGGAAGGTCACGCCTTTACGCAGATGCAGCAGCAACACCGTCGGCGACTCCCATTTCCAGTCGGTCGCCAGTTCACCTTTGTATTCCCCGGTTTTCGGATCGCGATAGATCAGCGTATCCCAGACGAGATGCGCCAGGATCACCCCTTCGCGCATGTTATTGTGGTACGGGCTGACGTTTTCCACCTCGCTGTCGGAGGCGTAAACCAGCGTGTCATTTTGTTTACCGGCATAACTGGCGCAGGCAAAACCTGCCAGTAACGCGGTTAATGCATATTGACGGATATGTCTTGCCAGATTACGAGCCATGCTGTTCTCCACCACAATAAAGGACGAATAAAAATGGTCACCAACAAAAACATTCGTCCGTTACGTTGCAAGAGCAAAGCCAGATAGGGATGATTACCGTTACCGATTTTCGACACGCGCTTTCTCAAAAAGAGAAATCACCGATAACAGCGGGATTTATTCATCCAGACAATAATAAAAATGAATGGTATTGATAACGCGGCAAACCGCTGCCGACGCCACATTGATAACGCTGGGTGCTATTTCAGTGCAAAAATCAAACAACCTGCACCATTTGCGTGATTATCAATAAGAAGAGGTTATTTCTTGTTTTTAGAAGGACACATTCATTAAAAACAGATGAGCAAAGATGCCAATATCTCTTCAGTCAGCATCATACGTCTACGCTCTTGTAACAACTTCCGATAAAGGTGTTTGAACCTATGGGCGTGATCGTGAGGGTACGTAATGATCTCCTACAAACCGGTACAATAAAAAGCACCCGCCTCAATGTTTTGAATCGATCAGACTGGTACGTTACCATGCAGAGAAACGCATTCTGGAAAAAATTGAAATGATTCATTCCATCCAGCTAACCAACTTTCTGAGTTTTGGCACGACAACTCAGCCTATCGAACTCAAATCGCTCAATGTCATTGTTGGCCCTAATGGCTCAGGTAAATCCAATTTACTGGAGGCCATCGAATTATTGCGTAATGCGCCCGATAAACTGATTACGCCGATAAGAGATGGTGGTGGGGTCAGTGACTGGCTATGGAAAGGCGGTCAAGTCAAGCCGACTGCCACATTGAATGCTGTTTTCACCAATCCCAAAGGGCCACAATCTTTGCGCTACCAGCTTTCTTTTACTGAAGTTGCCCAGCGTTTTGAAATGGTAGATGAGCGGATTGAAAACGAACATCCCGCCGATGGACATCCAGAACCCTATTTTTACTATCATTTCAACAAAGCACGCCCCACATTGAACGTGAAAAATAAAAAAAGGGCACTGCAACTGGAAGATATTGATCTGGAAAAATCGATTCTGGCCCAACGCCGGGATCCAGACCAATACCCAGAAATTACCTATCTTGCTCGGGAGCTTGCCCGAATTCGCCTGTATCGGGAATGGAGCTTCGGACGCTATACCCCACCACGTCAGCCACAAAAAGCCGATCTACCCAATGATCATCTTGAATCTACTTGCACCAACCTAGGGTTGGTACTTAACCGTCTGCGTCGTGATCCCCAAGTCAAACAGCGCTTATTGAAAGCACTACAGGCGCTTTATGACGGTATCGACGATTATGACGTACAGATAGAAGGCGGGACAGTTCAAGTCTTTTTCCACGAAGGCACATTCATCGTTCCAGCCACGCGTCTGTCTGACGGCACATTGCGCTATTTATGTTTACTGGCCGTGTTGTGTCACCCAAACCCTCCACCATTGATTTGCCTTGAAGAGCCCGAGCTGGGTTTACACCCGGATGTACTCCCCACTTTGGGAGAACTGTTGAAAGAAGCAAGCTGCCGTACACAGGTGATCGTCACCACTCACTCCGATGTACTGGTTGATGCCATGAGCGACCAACCAGATGTAGTACTGGTTGCAGAAAAAACGCCAGAAGGCACCACAATGACGAGGCTGGATGCAGAAAACCTCAAGCCCTGGCTAGAAAACTATCGGCTGGGGCAACTGTGGACACGTGGTGATATCGGAGGGACACGCTGGTGAATGTTTATGTCGAAGGCGGAGGTGATACTAGTAGTCTGAGAGCAGAATGCCGTAGAGGGTTTGCCGAATTTCTGAAAAAAGCGGGGCTGGCAGGCTCTATGCCTAGAATCATCGCGTGCGGTAGCCGACGCGATGCTTACAACTCGTTCTGTACCGCCATCAGTCAGGGAACCCCCGCCATGTTGCTGGTGGATAGTGAAGACCCCGTCACCGCAGCAGCGCAGCAGAATGCCGACCCAAACCAGTGGCAACCTTGGCTACATCTCAGACAGCGGCAGGGCGATGGCTGGGAAAAACCGACTGGTTCGGATGACCAACAATGTCATCTGATGACACAATGTATGGAAAGCTGGCTGATTGCTGACAGTATCACGTTGGCGTCCTTTTTTGGTCAGGGCTTTCGAACAACTCTCTTACCTCAAGGGAATGTCGAACGCATCGCTAAACAGCAGGTCTACGACATGCTTGAAAACGCGACCCGCAACACAACCAAAGGCCGCTACGGCAAAGGCGCACACTCGTTCACCTTACTGGCGCTGGTTGATCCTGCCAAAGTACAGCAAGCTTCTCCCTGGGCTCAGCGGTTTATTACCCAATTACACGCTCATATGTCATCGTGATTCCGCTTATGTAGCAACATCAGGCCATTTCAGTATCACGGTAACGCCCCTATTCTTCGTTAGGGCTGAGATAACCGTGAAATCCGCTGACCGCTAACCACCGCGGCCAACGCAGCAAACACGCCTGCGGTCAACAAGGCCGCATGAGTACCTAACCCGCCAAACAGGTTGAACATCAGCGCGACCAGTGCCGCGCCGGTGGTCTGCCCCACCAGCCGGGCGGTGCCCAGCATACCGCTGGCACCACCGCTGCGATGACGGGGTGCCGCACTAATAATGGTGTGATTGTTCGGCGACTGAAATAGCCCGAAGCCAATGCCACACAGCATCATGCGCAGGCAGATATCCAGATAGCCCGGCGAAGTCGGCAACCAGGCCAACGAGAATAATCCCAGGGCGAACAACGACAGCCCGATGGTGCACAATACCCCGGCGTTGACGCGCTCAAGCCAGCGCCCCGCCAGCGGTGCCGTCGCCATGATCGCCAGCGGCCAGGGGGTGAGCAGCAGGCCGGTTTCGATTTCATTCATCCCCAGCGCGCTTTGGAAATAGAACGGCAGCGACACCATCGCCAGCATCTGGGCACAGAACGAACCGATCGACGTCCCCATCGACAGCGCAAACACCGGGATGCGCAGCAGATCTACCGGCAACAGCGGGTAAGGCTGGTTCAATTGTCGCCGGAAAAAATAGCCGCCCACCAGCAATGTCAGCGCCAGTTCACCCAATACCAGCCACACGCTTTGACCGTGAGCAAACCCGCCCAGCGCAATGAAAAACAACCCAAAGGTCAGTGCGTTCAGCAACGCGCTCGGGGTATCGAAGCGCTGCGCCGTCACACCATCATTACGCGGCAGGAAGCGCCAGCCCAGCAGCAGCGCCACAATACCGAACGGCACATTGATGGCGAACAACCACTGCCATGACGCCACGCCCAGAATCCCCGCCGCGACAGTCGGCCCGGCGGCAGTGGACACCGCCACCACCAGCGAGTTGATCGCCATGCCGCGCCCAAGCCGAATTTTGGGATAAATCAGCCGGATCAGCGCGGTGTTGACGCTCATCAGCGACGCCGCCGCCAGCCCTTGAAGAATACGCGCCAGCGTCAGTGCCGGCAGCGAATCTGCCAGCGCACACACCACCGACATCAGCGTAAACAGCACCAGCCCCACCAGATAGACACGGCGATAGCCAACGATGTCGCCCAGCGACGACAACGACAGCAACGTCATGGTGATCGCCAATTGATAGGCGTTGACGATCCAGATCGACGACGCTGGGCTGGTGTTGAAGTCGGCAGCGATAGTAGGCAGCGCCACGTTGACAAGTGCCCCGTCCAGCACCGCCATCGCGATGCCGAAGGCAATAGCAAAAATGGCACCGATACGCGCCGGCATCGGTAAACCGTCGACAGCGGGCACCGAGCCCTGAGAGGTAACAGCTGAGTTCAAGATAACATCCGAAAATGAAAGGCGTGGAGTGCGCGGCAGGCCACCGTCGCACATATTTCGTACCCGTTACCCTACTGGGTTTAACTGGACGGCGCAATTGATGCGCCCGGCAATTCGTGCTTCATTACAACAATAATTTATTAAATATCAGCAATTATTAAATTCTCGATATGGTCATAAACTTCCCCAACATCCTTCCATTTCATTCTGAACTGATTTCGCTTTTTAGGTTTTGCTTTTTCATTACTATATTTAATATTAACACCCGGATCATAATAAATTTTGCTTGCAGATAATGCTGACATGAATTTTTTTATATCACTTCCATCTGCAAGAGTTATTTGTGGCCCAAAAAGATATGAAGGATGTTCATCTTTTCTCACCCGGTAATGGACAAAACATGTTTTACTATGTTTTCTTTTCCAGTGGTCAAGAATTTTACTAAAGCTCCATCCCGCAGCAACCTCTCCATCACTATCCCGAAGGAATAATCCACCTTCAGGATCTGTTATTTCTTGTCTCTTAAAGTCATATCCTTCCAGACTTAACATAAGGCCCGTTTTCTCATTATAAACAGACATTCTATGTATACTTGCAAAATCAACACGATCTGGTTTCCGGCTACTACTATAATTATTCATGAAGCCATGAATATCTGCTACATACAATCCAGCATCAGGTTCTGGTGTCATTAACGTCACAACACTACCACTATGAGTCTTAAGCTCCCATCCCATAAAATCTGGCTCCGAGCTACCATTCGGCTTTATATTAAATAAGCTCTCCAGTGTGAATCCGGCACCATTCTTTGCTTTATAAGCAATAACCTCTCCTTTTTTATTTAAACGCTGAGATGCGACAAACCCAAATGAATAAATTTCCTTCAACTTTGCCAGAAGAACTGCTTTACTATTTTTTAGCTCATAGTAATACTCGTAGAAAACAGAAAAAACAGGATAAATATCATTATTACCTATGAGAGCTTCTATTTCACAGGATAGCTCATCCCCCCATGAGCTAACATAAGAAAAAACAGCACCATCACTAATCCCTATAATTAAATAACGACTAGTATTCATTCTTTCTGCTCTCTCTTCTCTCGTTGGAGGCTGAAGAAGATGAGAAGGTGCTATCGAACAACCTTTTATTAGACCGGATAATCTAATCTCGGGGTATTTTGGATATAAAATAACCTGAGCTCCATTAGCTCTCTCTTTATTACCTTCAAGAGAAAGCCAAAACCAATTAATTGGAGCTTTAAATATTGCACCTTTTTTAGACATGCCGCAACTGGCTATATTACCAACAGGAAGGCTCTTTATGACACTAAAATCAGACCCCAAATATACTTGTTGTTTTGAGTTATCGTTATTAGACAAGCGTTTTATAATAATTCTTTTAGCACCATTTTTTATCATCAGATCAGATAACTTATCTATATTTTTATCCATAAACATCTCCTTTTTAAAATAATTCAATTGATTCATTATGTGATTATTTTTTATCTAATACATTGACTTTTTTTAAAATGCGAACGATTTCACACAATTTTATCATTACTACATATGTTTCAGCATTTTTCCATAACAACCTTCATAACTGTATATTTATACATCAAACAATCTTTCCTCTGGGTCAATTGAGTGATAAGCTATCACTTAAAATTCCCTTTTAAAGTGGCATAATGTTATGAGTCAGTTGGAATTAGTCCCACAAGAACTACTTGAACAACATAAACAAGATCAGATACAAAAACTTAAAGAAGATAAAACACTTATAAATCATCTTGTTGAGATCTATGACCAGAAGTACATCGCTGCTGTTTTACGCTCTGTTGGACAAAACGACTGGACCAGAGAAACATTGAATCGGTGGTTGAATGGCAAAGCAGCTCCGAAACCGTTTACAAATGCAGAGGTCATAAAGCTCAGGGGATTACTGCCATCTCCTCCGGCATGTCACCCACACTATCGTTTTCGTTTCATTGATCTTTTCGCTGGTATTGGTGGTATCAGAAAAGGATTTGAAGAGATCGGGGGTGAATGTGTTTTTACCAGCGAGTGGAACAAAGACGCAGTAAAAACTTACAAAGCAAACTGGTTCTGCAACCCCAATAAACATATATTTAATAAGGATATTCGGGATATCACACTGAGTAATGAGCAAACGGTAAGCGAGCAACAAGCTTACAAAAATATTGATCAGGAAATACCCGACCATGACGTTCTGCTGGCTGGATTTCCATGTCAGCCATTCTCTCTTGCGGGCGTATCTAAGAAAAACTCCCTGGGAAGAGCACATGGGTTTGAATGTGAAACTCAGGGCACTCTATTTTTTGATGTTGCACGAATTATTGCATCTAAGAAACCGGCTATTTTCCTTCTTGAAAATGTAAAAAATTTGAAAAGTCATGACAAAGGGAAAACATTCCGCATTATCATGGAAACTCTGGATGAGCTTGGTTATATTGTAGCTGACTCAGAACATACAGGATCAGATGATCCTAAAATTATTGATGGGAAAAACTTTCTTCCTCAGCATAGAGAGCGTATTGTATTAGTTGGATTCAGAAAAGATCTGAACATTCATCAGAACTTCACATTAAAAGACATTAAAAAATACATACCAGAGAACAGGCCAACACTATCAGAATTACTAGATGACAATATAGATAAAAAATACATATTAACACCATTGTTATGGAAATATCTTTATAATTATGCAAAAAAGCATCAGGCTAAAGGAAATGGATTTGGTTTTGGCCTCGTCAACCCGCATGACAAAAACAGTACGGCCCGAACGTTATCAGCACGCTATCATAAAGATGGCTCAGAAATTTTGATAGACAGAGGCTGGGATAAAGGCTTGGGTGAAAAAGACTTCGATAATAGTCTTAACCAGGAAAAACGCCCTCGTCGTTTAACCCCCAGAGAGTGCGCTCGTCTCATGGGTTTTGAGAAACCGGGGCAGTCTGAGTTTAAAATTCCCGTATCGGATACACAAGCATACCGTCAATTTGGAAATTCTGTTGTAGTACCTGTATTTTCTGCCGTGGCTAAATTACTAAAACCATATATAGAAAAAGCGGTCGAAAATAAAGAAAAAAAGGAGAATTGATAGAATCATGGCTGATGTACATAAACCAGAAATTCGCAGAAAAAATATGAAAGCGATTCGCAATCATGACACAGCCATTGAATTAAAAATATCCGATATACTCGTTCAACTTGGGTTCGAATTTCGAACCCAGGTTAAAGATATGCCGGGAAGGCCTGATTTCGTCATCGATAAATACCACAAAATCATCTTCACTCATGGTTGTTTCTGGCATCATCATGACTGTTATTTATTCAAAGTCCCCACAACACGAACTGAGTTCTGGTTAGAAAAAATAGGCCAGAATGTCGCCAGAGACAGAAAAAATAATGAAGAATTAACTTCTGATGGATGGAACATTTTGCTTATCTGGGAATGTGCTATTCGTGGCAGGCATAAACTTTCAGATCAGAGTATTTCTGAACGTATAGAAGAATGGATCTGCGCAGGAGATTATTCGGCTGAAATAAAAACATCAGGATTACATCATCTTAAAAATTCGCCTTAATGCCAAAAAACCATTCTTATCAACACATTACCATCACTATAAAACATTATTATTAAAAGTTTTGATTGCCGATTAAATCTATTCATTGGCCTTAGCGCCGTAATTTATCAATGATGCACGCCGAGCGCCGGAGGCGGGAAATAAATGCCCTCTCCGACCTCATTCTTCACGTTATTGATTCATTAGGGATTAAAAGAGAAACCATGCCAATGCCTGTTTTTATCACCGGTTTTATGACCAGTGCCGGTTTGATCGTCGCGATCGGCGCACAGAACTCCTTCGTGTTGCGTCAGGGGATGCGCCGGGAGCACGTGTTCTGGGTCAGCTCGGTGTGTTTTTTATGCGATATGGCGCTGATGACGCTCGGCGTGCTGGGTGTCGGCAAAATCATCAACGACAGCAAACCGGCGATCACCACGTTGACGCTGGCCGGGGTGCTGTTTCTGCTGTGGTACGGCTACAATGCGCTGAAAAGTGCCTGGCGTGGCAACAACCAACTGACGCTTACGTCACAGGGCGATGGCCTGCGCCGACGGCGCTCGGTGATCGGCAACTGTCTGGCGGTCAGCCTGCTGAATCCACATGTCTATCTGGACACAGTGGCGATCATCGGAGGCATTTCCTCCGGCATCGCCCCTGACCTGAAACTGTTCTATCTGGCTGGCTCCATCAGCGCGTCGTTGATCTGGTTCTACACCATCGGCTACACCGCCGCCGCTTGCTCGCGTTATTTCGCCAACCCGCTCACCTGGCGCGTCATCGACAGCCTGATCGGCTGCTACATGATTTTTATGGCGTTTCAGCTGTGTCGTTTTCTGTATCAGGTATGAACATCAAGCGGGAGGTCACTCCCGCTCTGATATCCCGAAAACGTGGCCCCCACTTCCTACATGGTGACACTTACAGCGTCTTCCATATCATTCCCAGCGAGGCGATCATCGCCGCTGACGCGACGAGCCAGCCGCGCTGTCGTCCCTGGGCCGGGAATAGGACAACCTGAATCATGATAAGAGGCTGGGAGAACGCGGAAACGCGCGTTACTGTGGATAAGCGGTATTGGTGCCCATGCCGCTGACATACACATTGTGCGCCAGCCCGGTTTCCTTCATCGCTTCCCAGAAATGAACGTCTTTCACTAACGACGCCAGGCTTTGCCACTGTAATACACTGCCCGCGCCATTCTTACGCTGATATAAACCAAACCAACCGGAAAAACCGTGCGCCTCCGCCACCGGCGCCAACACCACCATCGTCGAAGACGGATGACCGTGCGCCTGCCGCATCCGCTCAAGCCAGCCCAACAATTGCGGCGGCGACAGAGCTTGACCATGATGACCATGCAATACCCCCGCATAGAGACAGGTCGGCCGTGGTTTCAATTCCAGAAACTCGCTTGCCGACATATCTTTCCCCGTCAGATGATTATCGCCCCACCCCTGCGGCGAGAGGCAGATCTCCCCTTGCTCAACGGCAGCAAACAAATCCAGCCCCAGCAGCAGGTAATGTTTATCTGGTAATACGTGGTCTTCCTGGGCGATCACCGGTAGCGCCAAATCAGCACCGGGCACCCACTCCGGCGTAAATTCTTCTTTTACTGAGAAAACCTTCTCAATCTGGTGGATGTTTTGCCGGGCGTTGAAATCACACCGGTAGAGAATATCGAAAAAAGTTTCCCCCTCAATGTCGCGGGTAATCACCGACGGCGGCACCGGCATCGCCAACCCCAGTGCGTTTAGCAATTCAGGCAGATAGTTAAGCGACAATGCTTCCGCATCAGTGTTGGTATCACGCACCCAGGATTTCCGGCGATGCTGATCTTTCAAATGGTAGCCTTTCATGGTGTTTCCCCGACAGATAAATGTCTTCACACCATAATTCGGCGCGGAAAAATCCCCACCGCGGCAAATAGGGAAAAATAGGGAGGAATGGGGATTTCGGTAAGATTTGCTATGCCAAATTAATCACCCTGCCTTATTTATTTACGGCAGATTTAGCAGCCGGATGATACGATGACTGTAGCTCTAACATCGATTCATCAAAGGAACCTGCACCATTAATCACTCGACCTTTTTCTACGGTTACATTCCTTGCAATACCGTATCCTTTGAGAAGCCCGCCTCTGTTATCTGGATTCGGCTCACGCCATCCCCCTCCATTCTGGAGATGGCAACTGTCAACGGTGATCTGCCCCAAAATTTGACTCCCTGACTCAAGTAAACAAGTACCGAAGATGGATGCGCCACCCAAATAGCGGCCATAACTCCCTATTTCTATACTTGCCCCCGCCCGGTTTGCTTTAATAGTAACGCCACCTTCACCAAACTGATTTTCAGAACCTACAAAAATATCCCCTGCCGATGCTTCAATTACCGTATTACTGTAAAAAACATTTTTATCACCAATCTTAAGGGTATGTCCGTTTGAAACAGAAACAATAACATTCGAATAGAATATATTTCCCGTACCGATTTTTGTATTTTCAGATATTAAAACAGAGAACAGATCATAGATTATGTTCCCTTTATCGCAAAGTTCAACAAGTTTACTGATGGTTAAAAAACCATTCTGTATGCGAACCCGGTCAAATACATCAACATTAATCATGCTATTTCCTCAATCAATTAACACCTAAGATTATTTTTAATTATTTATTACACCACAATAGAATATCAATAAAGACAAAAAATAGCAGACGACTGAAATTAATAAAAAATTCATCCATGATTAATCGAATTGAAAAAAAGCGCTCTATTTTTGTAGCAATTTCACCTTAACGTTAAGTTAAATTCTCTACTGTGTCATTAAATTGATACCAAAGCATAAATAGAAATAAATTTTTCAGGGATATCACCACCCGTTTTGCGAGGTGCATTCCAAAATGCATCGCAAATTCACTGTAAATCCATCCAGTCTCTTTCACCCGGTTGGCCGCTGGCATAGAGTGTCTGTGCTGCGGCAACATCCGCAGCCGGGCGTGGAACCCCGAATATCTAGAACTGGAAAACGCTTTGTTTTTTCAGGAGCTGCGTGCACACTCATTATCCGTGGCTCAGGCAGGGCAACCGCAAGGTTGGCCGGTCGCTAGATCCGGTGTTCCAACCCTGTCTGGGTCACACCTTTAGTTTGGAACCTGAAGGCGTGATGACATAACTATCTAGCAATGGAAGACTTAACCATGACGGACACCCACGCCACACCCACTGACAACAGCATCACTATTTTCCGCGACCTGATCGCCAGCCTGCCGTTCTATCAGCTTGATGAAGGTCAACTGTGTGACCTCGGCGCTATCGCTGCGGAATCCGTCGCCGGGCTATGCCACGGGCTTAACGAACTTGGCGACCGATTACAAAGCGGTGCCAACATCGAACCCGAACAACGCTACCAGTTGGGTGCCAGCCTGAATGCCGCCGCGCACCTGATCCCGGCGCTGCTGGAAATCTGCGAACAGGCGGAACGCCATACACGAACGGTGCCTCATGCAGATGAAGCAATACCGCTGTATGTGATTTAAAACGATATGATTTAACGCTGTGTGATTTAACAAACCAGCTGTTCAGCATCATGGCTTGCCGCCGTGCGCCGCATGTCACAGCGGTGTCTTGGTGATATGCCACGCCGTCGAGCCAGGATACGCGGGTGAGACTCCAGACGGGAGCCTCACCCTGCATCATCGCTCCGGCAATTTACCCCGCCAGCGTGACGCCTTGCTTCGTCACCTGTAAACCGCCGATCTTCTCCTGCATGACCTTCCACAGCGCGTATTTGCGAAAATGTTCGCGGTGCAGCGCCTGCAACCAGCCCAGCGTTTCTTCCCGCCAGCCTGCTTCACCAGCCGCACGAGCGTAGTCAATCGCCTGTTTAGCATCCGATGCAGCTGACGAATAATACCGGCTGCTTGCAGTGCTGATAGACGACTCCGCCAGCCGACGCCGCAAGAGAATCGCACCAGAATAAAAACCGTGTTTTTTCAACGTGGACGACAGCGTGCGCCAGAAAGAGCCCTGAATACCATCCGGTAATACAAGAGAATATTCACTTTTCCCGGTAATCAGAGCATTCACCAGCGCATACCGTTCAAGGTCCGACAGAAACTGCACGGTATGTTCAAACCCAAACGCAATGGCCGTGGTCAGAAAACGTGAAAAGTCCCGTTCAGCATCACCGCCTGATTTCAGGAACAACCGCCAGAAGCAGGCATCCGGCACTTTTCGGAATGTGTCTTCCGCCACCTGACGCGCCTCCTCTTTCCGCCCTTCTTCCAGTAACGCATTGACCAGCAAGGTAGCCCACTCTTTTTTAGGCAGCATCCACTCCCGCGTGTCTCGCTGCAATGCCTGAAGAATGGTGATCGCCTCCGGTGTGCGAAGTTCATCCATCAACAGCGAGCACAGTTGCAGCACAGCATTCACATCATTGATGCCGCCTCGCTCGAACAGCGCCTTGGCCCCCGCCACATCGCGGATAGCCAGGCAGAGGGTAAAGGCTTCACCAACATGCCCATCGTTTAGCAGTAAATCGCGCAAGGCTCGTAACGTTTCAGTGCCCAGTTCGCTGCGCCAGTCAGCCAACCGCTCGAACACAAACCACTGATCTTCCATCGCTACCGCGTAGATCTTCCCGGCGATCACCGCTGGCGACGCCTCTTTTTGCTGCGCCAGCGACGCCATCCACACCTCAAACAACGCGGAAAGATACGCCATCCAGCTCCCGCTGGAGGTATCCACCTGCTGCGACAGGTGTTCAAAATCGAGAATCATGCGTGCGGCCAACGCTTCAACACGCAAAAAATGGTTAGGAATCAGTTTGCCGAGCGGCAGCACGATATCCCGTTCCAGAGAGGCAAAAAAACCATCAGCTTCGTAGTAATCATAAAAATGCCGACCATTCGCCTCACGATCATAGGCTTTTTCAAGGCGTTTTAGCACATCATCCGGCGCAGACAACCAGCCGTTGACCAGCGTATCGCGCGCCGGTTTATATTCGCGGACCAACGTCTGCACAATATCCAGCAGTGTGTCTCGGCTGAGATCGTTCAACGCAGCAAGCTGCTTTTTCGTTAACTCACTGGCCATACAGGGTTATCCTCATCAACAGCTCCCCACGTGCTAACTCACTGCCACATGTTAAATGCCTTCACACGTATTCATTTTGTCATCGATTTGATGACAACTATGCCACCGCTATTATGCGTTTTCACCCAGCGACAACACACAACAAAAGAACCCGGAACGTTACGGTAACCGACCACACTGTTGCCGTATACCAGCAAAAATATATTCCGCAAGCGCTGGTGGAAATGACGCTGGCAGCAGCGCAGATACACGTTCAATAACCTCAGGTGTTTGGGATATAATTCATCCATCATGGATTCAACCTGTAGTCTGCCCAGACCGGTTAATTCCCCTTGTTTGATCCAATGCCGCCGCTGAATTTTGTACAGGTGGTAATAATGACTGCTACCGCGAACGGCCATTGCCAGTTTGCACTTCTGCCAAGGGATCTGGTTTATCCGCTTGCATATTACCCACTAGCCCAAGTGGTAACTTGAAAATATGCGTCGTTGGGGTACTACCTTCTGGCAAGCACCATTGTCCTTCATGCCAGAGTAAAGCCGTTTTTTCCTGCGCACCGGCAATCGATAAACGCAAATCGTCAGTATCATCCTGCCGACCTGGCAACAATGCCGCTGTTGTATTACGCAATATAGCGGCGATTTCAGCTTCAGAAAGCGGGCGATAATTTAATTGTAAGTATCCCGCTAAGTCAGTGGCTTAACTGACTGGCATTAGGGAAAGGTCGGGGCTTGTTTACTCATGACTTACTCCGGCAGAGGATGTTTTGGTCTTTCCCACACCCAATATAACATTTGAGTTATTATAATCCATAGGTTATAATTTTCCAAGGATAAGGGGACTGACATGTATGAATTGATTTTTCACCCCGAAGCTGCAAGCGAAATTTATGACCTCGAACCTGTTATGCAGGCAAAGGCGCTTAAAGGGCTGGAAAAGCTTGAAGCTAAAGGGCCCGAGCTAAGATATCCAGACACGGACATCATTGAAGATGGATTGTTTGAGCTGCGGGTTGGTAGAAAAGACATCAGCAGAACGTTTTTTGCTTACGCCAAAGGACGTAAGATCTATATTTTAAGGACATTCATCAAGAAAACCCCTAAGACCCCGAAAGCTGAAATAGCGCTGGCAAAGTCAAGATGGGAGGAATTGAAAGATGGCAGTTAAAGGTATCCGATTTTCTGATGTTAAAGCGAAAGCGCTTTCTCATCCTGAAGTTAAAAAAGCGTATGAGGACGAAACTCAAGAAGAAGCGCTTCGCGCTGTTCTGATCGAAATGAAGTCCAGGTCAGGTCTGACAAGTACAGAGATCGCCGCTCGCATGGGTGTGAGCCAACCCGCCGTAAGCCGCCTTGAGAGAAATGTTTCCAGTGCCAGTATCTCAACCTTACAACGATATGCCGCTGCTTGCGGAATGCAACTTAAGCTGTCACTGGGTTAAGATTGGCGCAGTGTTCATAAGCCGGATTTTGCACTGGCTTGTCGGTTGGCATCGGTACTACACATCCAAGCTTATTATTTCTGACTAACTGGCAGAAATAATACTTGAGTATAGAGATCCTCAGAAAAAATCATCACATAAGAAAAATGAGCACCAGCCCCCACAAAAAGGGGGCTGGTGCGGAACTTAATAGACACACCTTCGACGCAGGATACGCCCAGCATCAACATCGCCAACTCTCTAATGAATCAAATATTCTTAAACTCATACGGCACAACATGCTCTTCCCGGTTGGCATCCAGATAATCCGTCCACCATTGCAGCATCAGCTTGCGCTCTTCAAGATGTTCGGCGTTGTGAATATACGCAGCACGGACGCCATTGCGCTCCTGATGGCTCATTTGCCGCTCTACGGCATCCCGCGACCACTGACCAGACTCAACTAACGCGCTACAGGCCATAGTACGGAAGCCGTGTCCGCATACTTCGGTGGTGGTGTCATAGCCCATTGTTCGCAATGCACTGTTGATGGTGTTTTCACTCATCGGTTTGGTTGGTCGATGGTCGCCGGGGAAGATCAGTTCGTGAACGCCACTGATGGCCTTAATCTCTTCCAGCAGTGCTAAAGCCTGTCGGGATAACGGCACCAAATGTTCAGAGCGCATCTTTGCGCCACGCTGTGAGTGTTTCACGCCGGGAATGGCTTCACGTTCGGGTGGTATCGTCCACATCGCGCGTTTAAAGTCGATTTCCGGCCAACGGGCAAAGCGTAGCTCACTGGAACGGATGAAAACGCACAAGGTAAGTTTTAAAGCCAGTCGGGTTAACGCTCGCCCTTTGTAGCGTTCAATCCGTGCCAGAAAGTCAGGCAGTTTATCGAGCTTCAAGGCTGGCCGATGCGTCGCCTTTGGCGCGGCTATCGCCCCGGTGAGATCTTGCGCCGGGTTACGCTCGATCAGGTCATTTTGTACCGCGTAACGCATGATGTCGGTAACGCGCTGGCGTAGCCGCGACGCCAAATCAAGATGGCCGTTTTGCTCCACGGCTTTAAGCGGTACGAGCAACAACGTGAGTCAGAGCCATAATTGGGGGTCAACTCATAATCGAAGCGAATTGACCCTTATCTTGACCCCCAAATAATCTGGATGTCAACGGATGCAAAAAGACCGTTGTGGAAAAAATGCACAATCCACACAGACAATAAAATTAGATTAAATCTTTATTTAACAACTATATATGGAAGTCAGTGGACGATAGCGGACACAAAAAAAGCCACCCGAAGGTGGCTTGATTTTTGAATTTTGGTGCGAAGGCCGGACACGCAAAATAATGTAATTGATTGAATAATAAGATTTAATACTCACCAATCTAATTTAGGTGCCCCCTTTTATGCCCCCACTTCATTTTTAGCCCATGTTTTCAATGAGCTATATCACGTCATTTTCTCAATAAGATTAATTCTTATCCGTTCCGGTTCGATTCCGGGCAACAGATCCTAACCCAACCCCGCGATGACGAAAATGTTGTTCATAAATGGCGTATGGCTATTTTCTGTACCGTTCACTATACTGGATGTATAGCTATTCGCTACACAGAGAGGTCACGATGCGAACAGAGACAAAAGAAATGCCGATTAATATTCGTGCTAAAGCATCACAGCGGGAGCTGATTGATGTCGCCGCTAAATTGCTGTCGAAATCAAGAACAGAGTTTATCCTTGATGCTGCCTGCCGTGAGGCTGAGGATGTGTTGTTGGATCAACGGCTGTTTCTGGTCAATGATGAACAATATGATGCTTTCATTCAGGTGCTGGAATCACCTGTCACAGATAATCCGCGTGTGAATGCATTACTGAACAGGAAATCTCCGTGGGAATAACGGCACCTGAATTATTGCTGCCTCAACATGCGGTTGTGGATTTTCATTGTTCCGAGCCGTCATTGAATGAATGGCTGAAACGCAAGGCGTTAAAAAATCAGACGCTGGGCGCTTCACGCACCTTCGTGGTGTGTGAAGCCGGTACACAGCGTGTAGTGGGGTTCTATGCCCTCGCTTCGGGTAGCATCCAACGTCAGGTTGCGCCGGGTGCATTCCGGCGCAATATGCCTGACCCTATTCCTGTTCTGGTGCTTGGCCGATTGGCCGTTGATGAACGTTATCAACGCATGGGGATCGGTGCCGGGCTTCTGAAAGATGCGGTACTCCGCTCCCGCAATGTGGCAGAACAAGTAGGCAACAAAGCGTTATTGGTACATGCGTTATCTGATGAGGCAAAAGCGTTCTACCAATACTGGGGTTTTATCCCGTCAGAAATACAGGAACACACCTTATTATTATCGTTATGGTAATAAATGCTTATCAAAATAAAGAGGATTTATGTAACGCCTTAATCACTGATAAAGAAGAGAGTAACATGCTAAAAATGGCTTTGTTGAATAAATCGA
>NZ_JSYG01000001.1 GCF_000784735.1 Dickeya undicola | reverse complement strand
AGTCGGCATCAAAAAAATGGAGTATGCCGATCCAGAACTGGCGGCTGGCAATGAGCCGTTTTATTATCGAGTTCGGTGATCGCCTGAGCGATCACCTTTAATACAGGGGCAGTTACACAGAATTACGTACACCCTCGTTTATACCGGTGCCTAGTCTTTACAAGTAATCGCCGGTGGGTTTCATTTTTCAAAGTGATTTTTTATAGTAATCTCTTTTATACTGTTGAGGTTGTCTATAAGAACCGCCACCTTATCTAATGTTATGTCAGGGTTTATAAATATTCTTGTGAAGTATCTTATTGATTGATTGAAATCTAATTTATCACCACATTCTATTATTTCTTTGCTATGATAACTCCCATCAGGTTTTTTTATCAAAAGCTTTATTTCTGTTTTTTCAATATCTTTAAAAGCATTGTCTGTCACTATGTCTATAATATAGTCATTTTCAGTGAGATATTTATCTAGTTCTTCTTTTATTGATGAGTGTAAATTAGAGGTAAAACATTTGTTTACTTTTTCTGTTATCGTGCCGCTGTTATATTTTTTGAATTCAAATAGCTTTTTCCAGGGCTTTCTATTAACGATATCATCTATTATTTTTTCATCGTGATGGTTTCCTTCTACTATTTCAGGTATCGTTTCATTAATAAAATAGTCATCTGAATTATCTAGGTAGAATTTCTCTAATAAATCTATAGAATTTCCTTCTTCGTAAGCATCTAGTTGATATATTCTGTTTATTAATTCCTCTCTTTTTTCTTCATCTTTTTTACACACCTTTGATAGCATGGCAGAAAAAGACCTGTTCGTCTTATGATAATAAACCTGGCTAAAAAGACTTGCCCTAGAAAATATAAATTCTGATATGGAGTCGATTGAGCTTTCTTTATATCCCAGACATACTTTAGCTCCATCTAGCACTGGGACTACTGACATTAAAAGCCTTTCTACGTTGTATATCCCACATTTTACCCCAGAGAAATAACTATCACGTAATAAATAATCCATTCTATCAGAGTCTATTGGACAAGAGGATATAAGTGATGTAAGTAATGGTTGGATATTATATTCAACATTGTTGTGATTGAAATATATAATACCTCCGTTGTATTTTGAATCTATAATTTTCAGAATATTTTCTTCACATACATCATTCTTAATATCTAGATCTAATAGTATTTTTTTTATAAATATTAAAGAGATGTGCTCATGCTCTACATTTTTTTCGATTAACTCATATATATCAGAGAAACTATCGCCTAAGTATTTAATTAATAGCTTTTTCGTTAGAACAAACGAATCGAATTGATGAGACATAGGGCCATGACCAATATCGTGCAATAATGCTGCTAATCTAAGCTCTTGTATGTTTTTTGTTGGTATGAATTCTAAATATTTAAAAAGTAAACTGTCATTGTATTTTTTATCGTAGCGATAAGAGTTAATTAATAGATTTTTTATGATGTTGTATGAGATATGCATTACACCTAGTGAATGCTCGAATCTGCTGTGCATTGCAGAAGGAAAAACCTTATAAAGGAAAGTGTTTTGTTTTATGTTTCTTAACCTCTGAAACAGAGGGTGTCCAATGACTTTCTTCTCTATATCAGTTACTCTAATAGTTCCATGTATAGGGTCAAGTATTTTCCCATTTAATAGCTTTTCAAATTCCATGTGTTACCTCAAAGTGTATTTTTAATGACTGAACGCAGATATAAAATATTTCATTGTTATAGTTTTTGCAAGGTGATCCATTTATGAGTAATTATTATTTAAATATAAATAATTTAAATTATAATTACTCGTATGCTATTTATAATAAATGCTATTTTATATGTATTGATATTCACTCCACCGTAATACTCTCTCCATCCTGATGCGTGATCCGCAGTCGGGTGCCGACGATCGCCGTTTGCACCGCCTGACGGATGGTCATCGTGCCGATAACCGGGTGAGGCCGTACCGCGCCGGTTTTACTGGTGTCGGTGATGATGCCACAGCCGGTGGCGTGGGCGATCTGCTGGGCGGTTTCGTCAAAGCGCTCGAAACGGAGGTCGTAGGTGCCGATTTTGTCGCATTTACCGTAGGGCACCGGCTGGTTGGCTGGCGGCATATTGGCACCGCTATCAGGCCATGCTGACGTTCGGGAACAGCCGGACAAGAGCCCTGCTCCGCATAACAAAAGTATTCCGGATAACAACGATCTCATAGGGATAATGCCGGTTCGGACAGGCTTAAGCGCCATGATGCCTCCTGATCAAGCCGTGACGGGTAAGTGGTGGCCTTCTGCACGATGGGGCGAGGTCCCCCCTCAGTGCGAGACACCGTTTATTATCGTCGCTGGATGTAAAAGATCGCGTGCCAGGTGTAACAAGCACACTGATTGGTGTGAGTGGCTGTTTCTGCCGGTGCAATATTGGGAAAAATCAGCCCGCCAGGGAGGTGCGGGCTGACCAGGGGGCAGAGGCTGAGGCCAGAAAGCATTAACGCGGCGCGGCGAGAGCCAGCGAGCTATTGTCGCTCAGGTTGAAAAACGTCATGGTGTTGTCCAGATTTTTCGCCTGCTCGTGTAACGAGGAACTGGCGGAGGCGGACTCTTCGACCAGCGCCGCATTTTGCTGGGAGGCTTGCTCCAGCAGGGTGATGGCGGTGTTAACCTGTTCGATGCCTTTAGCTTGCTCTGATGAGGCCATTGAGATATCCGCCATGAATTCATTCACGCGTTTGATCTCGTCCATCAGCCGCGCCATATCCTGGGTGGAGAGTGAAGCGACTTTTTCGCCCTGGGCGATTTCATTGGCCGTTTTTTCGATCAACTCTTTGATTTCACGCGCAGACCCGGCGCTGCGTTGCGCCAGACTGCGCACTTCAGACGCCACAACGGCAAAGCCTTTACCCGCTTCGCCCGCGCGGGCCGCTTCCACCGCCGCGTTAAGCGCCAGAATATTGGTCTGGAAGGCGATGCCATCCATGATGCTGATGATATCGTTGATCTTGTTGGAGCTGTCGGCGATATGCTGGATGCGTTCGATCATCTGGCTGAAGTTGCTGGCATTTTTTTCCGCCAGCGCCGCCACGGAGTTGGTCAGTGTCATGGCTTTGCCGGTGTTGGCGGTGTTTTCCTGCACCGACGCGGTGATCTGCTCCATGCTGGCGGCGGTTTGTTCGACGGATGACGCCTGCGCTTCGGTACGGGCGGCGAAATCCCGGTTGGCGGCGGAGATCTGTTCCGCGCCAGCCGCGACAGAACCGGCCGAGTCTCTGACATCCAGTACGATTTTGCGGAATGCCTGCTGCATGTCTTTCAGCGAAACCATCAACCCACCCATTTCGGTATTATGCTGGGGAGGAATATCCAGCGTCAGCACGCCTTGTTCCATCATGCCGAAATAGGTTCTGACTTTTTGCATTGGCGTCAGTACCACAGTGCGGATGAATTTCAGGGTGAACAGACTCAGGCACAGCACCACTATCAGCGTGGAGATCAAGACAGTTAACGTGTGTTGGTAGAAGTTATCCGCGTTGTCGATCTCTTCGAGGCCGATACCTTTGGCGAAGGTGACAAACAGCGTCAGCTTTTGGCGGAAGGTTGCACCTTTCTCCAGTGCTTCTGGCACCAGCGTGCTATAGAACCGATCAACGTTTCGTTCGCGCAGCGCGGTGAGCATCGGGGCGACAGCATTGTTCATGTAGTCATTGTAGGCGTCATCAATTTCACCGCGCAGCGCCTGGCCTTGCTGTGTCAGCGCTCGAATGTTGCGTAGTTCCGTCATGGTGCTGTTGGCCGCATTGATGTAGTCACTCAGGCGCTCAAGGCCAGCCTGAATGGTGGCGTCATCTTTTTTCCCTTCGATGGCCAACGCGACATTAATGCCAGCCAGCCTGGCGTTCAGCATTTCGGAATAAGCAGAATAAAGGGGGATAAGCTGTTCTCCCTCAATGCTGTTGACCTTGCGGATAGACAGGTTGCTTTGCATGGAGGAATACAGGCTGAATGTGCAAACAGAAAGTAATAGCAGCACAAATACGGTGATAACGCCGTAAAGCCCATTTTTTATTTTGATTTTTTCTAACATCCCCTATCTCCTTTAAACGACGAATTTCCCTGCCTGCCGCTATGGTTTCTTATGTCTTGCTGACATGAAGTCAATATCGGTAAGGCGACTATTAAGCTGTGTTTTTCATCAGACGCGGCGTGCCTGCCCGATAGGGGGGACAGCCTAATAGTTTTATAACGAATGGTTGTTGATGTAGGTCAGACTGTGCCCTTCAATGATTCTCGTCCCCTGTGCTGGTAATCTCCGCCAATTGTCTGTTTTGTCGTAAACCTCACATCACTTTTCCCTTATAAATCAATTTATCAGCGCTGGCCTGCGTTTTGCACCGCATGAGGGATATCAACCAACGCGGCGAGGGTGAGATGAAGGGAAGTGAGATTCTGGCGTTGTTCGACGAGCCAGCCTGTGAACATAACCACAAGCAAAAGTCGGGGTGCAGCGCGCCCAAACCCGGTGCCACCGCAGGCGGCTGCGCGTTTGACGGCGCGCAGATCACGTTGCTGCCGCTGGCGGATGTCGCCCATCTGGTACATGGGCCGATTGGCTGCACCGGCAGTTCCTGGGATAACCGCGGCAGCCAAAGCTCCGGCCCGACGCTCAACCGGCTTGGTTTCACCACCGATCTCAGCGAGCAGGACGTGATCATGGGGCGTGGCGAACGGCGGCTGTTCCATGCGGTGCGGCATATCGTCAACCGCTACCGCCCGGCGGCGGTGTTTATCTACAACACCTGCGTACCGGCGATGGAGGGCGACGACATTGAAGCGGTATGTCAGGCGGCATCGGAGGCGGTGGGCGTGCCGGTGATCGCCATCGACGCCGCCGGTTTTTACGGCAGCAAGAATTTCGGCAACCGGCTGGCGGGCGAGGTGATGGTGAAAAAGGTGATGGGCCAGCGGGAACCAGCACCCTGGCCGCAGGACACCCCATTCGCTCCCGAACACCGGCACGATATCGGCCTGATTGGGGAGTTCAACATTGCTGGCGAGTTCTGGAACGTGCTGCCGCTGCTGGACGAACTGGGTATCCGGGTGCTGGGTAGCCTGTCCGGCGATGCCCGCTTCGCTGAAATCCAGACGATGCACCGGGCCGAAGCGAACATGCTGGTGTGCTCGCGGGCGCTGATCAATGTCGCCCGACAGTTGGAGCAGCGCTACGGCATCCCGTGGTTTGAAGGTAGCTTCTACGGCGTGCGGGCGATGTCCGACGCGCTGCGGCAACTGGCGGCGATGACCGGCGATGCGGACCTGATAACCCGTACCGACGCGCTGATAGCCCGCGAAGAGGCCGCGGTGACGCAGGCGCTGGCACCGTACCGCGAACGACTACAGGGGCGCAAAGTCCTGCTGTACACCGGCGGCGTCAAGTCCTGGTCGGTGGTGTCGGCGTTGCAGGATCTGGGTATCACCGTGGTCGCCACCGGCACCCGCAAATCCACCGAGGAGGACAAACAGCGCATCCGCGAGCTGATGGGCGACGACGCACTGATGCTGGAAGAAGGCAATGCCCGCACGCTGCTGGATGTGGTTTACCGTTACGGTGCGGACATGATGATCGCGGGCGGGCGCAACATGTATACCGCGTACAAGGCGCGGCTGCCGTTTCTGGATATCAATCAGGAGCGCGAGCACGCTTTCGCCGGGTATCGCGGGCTGGTGGCGCTGGCACAGCAGCTGTGCCTGACGCTCGATAGCCCCATCTGGCGGCAAACTCATCAACGGGCCCCGTGGCACTAAGGAGCAGCGATGGCACAGGTGATTCGCAGTAAAAAACCGCTGGCGACCAGCCCGATTAAAAGCGGTCAGCCGCTGGGGGCGATTCTGGCCGCTCAGGGCATCGAACACTGCATCCCGCTGGTGCATGGCGCGCAAGGGTGCAGCGCGTTCGCCAAGGTATTTTTCATCCAGCATTTTCACGAGCCGATTCCGTTGCAGTCCACCGCGATGGACCCGACCACCACCATCATGGGTGCGGACGACAATATCTTCACCGCGCTCGCCACGCTGTGCCAGCGCAATACGCCGAAAGCGGTCGTGCTGGTCAGCACCGGGCTGTCCGAGGCGCAGGGCAGCGATATGGCGCGGGCGGTGCGGCAGTTCCGCGACGATTATCCGCGCTTTAAATCGGTGGCGATCCTGACGGTCAACACGCCGGATTTCTACGGATCACTGGAGAATGGCTTCAGCGCGGTGGTGGAGAGCATTATCCAGCAGTGGGTGCCGGAAAAACCGCCGGTGGGGATGCGTAACCGGCGCGTCAACCTGCTGCTGAGTCATCTGCTCAATCCCGGTGATGTCGAGCTGATCCGCAGCTACGTCGAAGCGTTTGGGCTGCAACCGGTGATCCTGCCGGATCTGTCGCAATCGCTGGACGGGCATCTCGCCAGCGGCGATTTTCAGGCGGTGACGCAGGGTGGTACGCCGCTGCGCGGTATCGAGCAGATGGGGCAAAGCCTGAGTACCATCACCATTGGTACGTCATTCCAGCGCGCAGCCAGTTTGCTGGCGATGCGCAGCCGCGGTCAGTCGCTCAGCCTGCCGCATCTGATGACGCTGGAGAACATGGATTGCTTTATCCAGCACTTGCAACAGCTGGCCGGGCGTGACGTCCCGGCGTGGATCGACCGTCAGCGCGGGCAGTTGCAGGACGCGATGATCGACTGCCATATGTGGCTGCAAGGTCGGCGGATGGCGCTGGCGGCGGAGGGCGATCTGCTGGCGGGCTGGTGTGACTTTGCTCTCAGTCAGGGCATCACGCCGGGCCCGGTGGTGGCACCGGTCAACCAGCAAAGTCTGGCGGCGTTGCCGGTGGAGCAGGTGGTGATCGGCGATCTGGAGGATTTGCAGGATCTGCTGTGCGACAACCCGGCCGACCTGCTGCTGTCCAATTCCCATGCCGTCGATCTGGCGGAACAGTTCGGTATTCCGTTGATCCGCGCCGGATTTCCGATCTTCGATAAGATCGGCGAGTTTCGCCGCCCGCGTCAGGGCTATGCCGGTATGCGCGACACCCTGTTCGAACTGGCGAACCTGATGCTGGCGGGTCATCACCACCAGCCGGTTTACCACTCGCCGCTCAAGCAGCAGTTTGCGCCGCCGCGGCGTCAGGAGGCGGACCATGCAGCATGTTAACCGGCATCTCAGCGCCATCAGCGTCGGCGTCTGGTCAATGAAGGTGGCGTTCGCCAGTTCGGATTATCACCATGTCGATCAACACTTTGGTGCCACGCCCCGGCTGGTGATCTACGGCGTGAAAGAAGATCAGGTCACGCTGCTGAAAGTGGTGGACTTCAACGTGCGCTACGGTCATCAGGAGGACAAACTCACCTGCCGCATTGATGCGCTGGAGGACTGCGTCACATTGTACTGCGTGGCGATTGGCGACACCGTATTCCGCCAGTTGTTACAGGTGGGGGTACGGGCGGTGCGCGTACCAGCCGATACGCCGATCGCCCAACTGTTGCAGCAGATCCAACAGTGCTGGCATGACGGCGAGCCGCCCGTCACCCGCCGCCAGCGCGACCCTAAGCGTTTCGAACGGCTGATCGCCGAACAGGAATGGCGCGAGGAGGATGATGTGTTGTGAGGCAGTCAGTGTCGCCTCTCTGACAAAACCGACATAAACCGCGACATTGGTCGCGGTTTTGTTATCGGCTATCGCTGCTATCTTGTTGATCTGCATTTGTTTCTGTGACTGGCATCACATTTGCTCTGACTCTGCTTACTCAGACCATGCAACGCGGGTGAGTGCCGGGCGGCTGGGTGCCCGGTGTTTTCACCCATTCAGTAGGGAGCAGAGCAGATGTGGAACTATTCCGAGAAAGTGAAAGACCATTTTTTTAATCCCCGCAACGCACGAGTGGTGGCGGAGGCTAACGCGGTGGGCGATGTCGGTTCGCTCAGTTGCGGCGATGCCCTGCGACTGATGTTGCGCGTCGATCCGGACAGCGAAACCATCCTCGACGCCGGGTTTCAGACGTTCGGTTGCGGCAGCGCCATCGCGTCGTCTTCGGCGCTGACGGAGCTTATCATCGGCCGCACCCTGCGGGAAGCGGAGCAGGTCACCAACCAACAGATCGCCGACTATCTGGACGGTCTGCCGCCGGAAAAAATGCATTGCTCGGTGATGGGGCAGGAAGCGCTGCGGGTGGCGATCGCCAACTACCGTGGCGAAACGTTGGAGGACGATCACGAGGAAGGGGCGCTGATCTGTAAGTGCTTTGCGGTGGATGAAGGGCAGATTCGCCGCGCGGTGGTGGCCAACGGCCTGACGACGCTACAGGACGTGATCAACTACACCAAAGCGGGCGGCGGGTGCAGCGCCTGTCATGAAAAGATCGAACTGGCGCTGGCGCAGATCCTGAGCGAGCACGAGGCGACACCAGCGGCGACGATGGTAGTGAAGGATGCGCGCTGGCAACAGGTGGCGGAAGCGGTGGCGGAGCTGCGGCCGCACATTCAGGCCGACGGCGGCGATATGTCGCTGGTGAATGTCAGCGAGCGCCAGGTCACGGTCAGCCTGTCCGGCAGTTGCAGCGGTTGCATGATGACCGACATGACGCTGGCCTGGCTGCAACAGAAGCTGGTGGAGCGCACCGGGCAGTATATGGACGTGGTGGCGGCGTAAATGGCCGTCAGGCAGACAGGCATGAGGAAAAAACCATGAACAATGTTTATCCGGACAAAAAAAACGCGCCAGACAAAAAAATCTATCTGGACAACAACGCCACCACCCGGCTTGACCCGATGGTGCTGGAAGCGATGCTGCCGTTTCTGACCGAACACTACGGCAACCCGTCGTCGATTCACGATTTCGGCACGCCGTGCCGCGGCGCGTTGGAACGGGCGCGCCAGCAGGTCGCCAGCCTGCTGGGGGCGCGCTATGACAGCGAGATCCTGTTTACCTCCTGTGCCACCGAAGCGACGTCCACCGCCATTTACTCCGCGGTGAATCTGGCACCGGAACGGCGCGAAATCATCACCACAGCGGTGGAGCATCCGGCTACGCTGGAGGTGTGCGAGCATCTGGCGCGGCAGGGCTATACCATCCACCGGCTGGCAGTGTCGCCGCAGGGCGAACTGGATCTGGCGGAATACCGCCGCTTGCTGAGTGATCGCGTCGCGCTGGTCAGCGTGATGTGGGCCAACAATGAAACCGGGGTGCTGTTCCCGGTGCCGGAGATGGCGGCGCTGGCGCATGAGCACGGCATATTGTTCCACTGCGACGCGGTGCAGGCGGTGGGCAAGATCCCGATCGTGCTCTCCGCTACCGATATTGACATGCTCTCGTGCTCGGCGCACAAGATCCACGGCCCGAAGGGCGTGGGCTGCTTGTATCTGCGTCGCAACACCCGCTTTCGTCCGCTGCTGCGTGGCGGGCATCAGGAGCGCGGCCGTCGTGCCGGTACGGAAAATATCGCCGGTATTGTCGGCATGGGCAGCGCCTGCGAACTGGCGGAGGTGCATTTGCCGATGATGACGGCGGCCGTGGCACCGCTGCGCGACACCTTGCAGCACGAACTGGCCCGCCGCATTCCCAGCGTGATGGTGATGGGCGACGGGCAGCCGCGCACCCCCAATACCCTTAATATGGCGTTCGAATTCATTGAAGGGGAAGCGATCCTGTTGCTGATGAACCATGTCGGCATCGCTGCGTCCAGCGGCAGCGCCTGCACCTCTGGCTCGCTGGAGCCGTCGCATGTGATGCGGGCGATGGACATTCCCTATACCGCCGCCCACGGCAGTATCCGTTTCTCGCTGTCGCGCTATACCCGCGAAAAAGAGATCGACTATGTGATTGAACAACTGCCGCCGATTATTGCCCGGCTGAGAACGCTGTCGCCTTACTGGCAGCAGGACAAACCGGCGGCGCTGGCCGGGACGGCGTTCGCGCCGACCTACGGTTAAGGAGCGCCAACGATGGAGCAGGTGATCATCAACGACACCACGCTGCGCGACGGCGAACAGAGCCCCGGTGTGGCATTTCGCGCCAGCGAAAAGCTGGCGATTGCCGAAGCGCTGGCGGAGGCGGGGGTGCCAGCGCTGGAGGTCGGTACGCCAGCGATGGGGCTGGAAGAGCGCTCACGTATGGCGCTGGTCAGACGGCGGCTGCCGGGCATCGTGATGATGGCCTGGTGCCGGATGAACGAGGACGAAATCCGTCAGAGCGCCGATCTGGGTATGGACTGGGTGGATATTTCGGTGCCGTCGTCCGACAGGCTGCGGCAGCAGAAACTGCGCCAGCCGCTGTCTGTGCTGCTGCCCCGGCTGGCGGCGTTGATTACGCTGGCGCGTCAGTGCGGTCTGCGGGTGAGCATCGGGTGTGAAGACGCCTCGCGGGCCAGCGACGATGTGTTGCGCCAACTGGCGCAAACGGCGCAGGCCGCAGGTGCGGAGCGGCTGCGTTTCGCCGATACGCTGGGGGTGCTGGATCCGTTCACCACCTATGACCGGATTCAAGCGCTGCGCCAGTGCTGGCCCGGCGAGATCGAGATGCACGCCCATAACGATCTGGGGCTGGCGACCGCCAACACGCTGGCGGCGGTCCGGGCGGGAGCTACCCACGTCAACACCACGGTATTGGGGCTAGGCGAACGGGCGGGCAACGCGGCGCTGGAATCCGTGGCGCTGGGGTTGCAGCGCTGCCTCGGGCGCTCAAGCGGCATCCGCTTCATGCAGTTGCCGTCGCTGTGCCATCTGGTGGCGAACGCCGCGCAGCGCGCCATTGATGTGCAGCAACCGCTGGTAGGGGAGCAGGTGTTCACCCATGAGTCCGGGGTGCATGTGGCGGCGCTGCTGCACGATCGGGACAGTTATCAGGGTATCGATCCGCACCTGATGGGGCGGGAGTTCCGGCTGGTGCTGGGCAAGCACTCCGGCCGCCAGGCGGTGGGTGGCGTGTTCGCCCGTCTGGGCTATGGGCTGGATGCACAGCAGATTGACGCGTTGCTCGACGCGGTGCGGGTGTTCGCGGAAAGCGGGAAACGTAATCCGCGGGATAGCGAATTGCGCCAGATCTATCAGGATCTGTTTGGCGACGATCAGGCGTTGCGCTGCCAGGGGGGATAAGCCGATGGAGTGGTTCTACCGTTTGCCGGGAGTACAGGCGTTACAGGGCGTCGACGCTTTTTTTGCCTTTTTTGAGGTGCCATACGACGCCGAACGATTGAACCGCTGTCAGGTGCCGGTGCTGCGCGAGTTTCACCGTCGGCTGATGACGGCAGTGCCGCTGCGCAACGCGCTGGACGATGTGCCGAACGCTGACTGGCAGTTAGCGCGGCGGCTGCTGGCGGAGAGCTATCAACACTGGGTGAATGGAGGCCGCGATGATGCCGAGGTTTGAATGTGGCGACGCCGTGCGGGTGGTGCGCGCGCTGCGCAACGACGGCACGTTCGTCGGGCGGGCGCGCGGCGAACTGTTGGTGCGGCGCGGCAGTGTCGGGTATGTGCGCGAGTGGGGGGTATTCCTTCAGGATCAGATAGTCTATCAGGTGCATTTTCTCGATCGGGATCGGGTGGTCGGCTGCCGCGAGTCAGAATTGATCGACGCGGAGCAGCCCTGGCTGGCGGGCGATTTTCAGTATGGCGATCGGGTGTGCAGCGCGCAGCCGCTGGCGATCAATGGCGATATTGTCGTGACGATGGGCCAACAAGGCGAGGTGCTGGCGACAGCGCAAGGCGAACGGGGAGACAACTGCATCGTACTGTTCGGCGAGCGGCAGTTTCAGGTGCCGATATCGGCGTTGCATAGTCTGGAGGTGGACGAATGACGCCACCGGCCTGGCAGCGCTTCAGCCGCCTGCGGCTGGCGCAGACCCGTTGGCATTGTCTGCCGGAGCAACTGCCTGAGCCGGATCGGCCGCGCTTTGAGCGCCAGTTGCTGCGTCAGTTGGCGCTGGAGCACGCGGTGGTGACGGCGGCCCGTCGACAATCACTGGTGGCGACAGGCGCACAGTTGCAACAGGTGGCGCAGCAACTAGCAGAGGAACTGACCCGCACTGGCTTTTCCGCCGACGAGCAGCAGGACATCGTGTGGCATCACGCCTTGATGGAACTGCAACTGGCGAGCGTTGGCGCACAGGCTGATGAGCCTCAACCGGCTGAAATTCTGGATTGGTATCGACAACACGCCGGGCGTTTTTGTCGCCCGGAACAGCGCTTGACCCGCCACCTGTTGTTGACCATTGATGATAATCGCCCGGCCGTCGGGCAGCAGATGGCTGAACTGTTGCGTCAGTTGCGCGCCGACCCGGCGCGCTTCGCGTCGCTGGCGCAGCGCCATTCTCACTGCCCGACTGCGCTGGACGGCGGGCTGATGGGCTGGGTCAGCCGGGGCCTGTTGTTTCCGGCGCTGGACCGCTGCCTGTTTGCGCTGACGGCGGGAGCGTTAAGCGAGCCGGTGGAAACCGAACTGGGCCTGCATCTGTTGCGCTGCGAGGCGATTCGCCCTGCCGCGCCGCTGCCGGAAGCGGAGGCGCTGGCTAAAGCGGCCGATTACCTGCGGGCGCAGCGTCAGCGTCAGCACCAGCGCCAATGGTTGCAGACGTTGTAGAAGACCGCTGACAAACCCTTATTGGTTGCGGTTCGTGAGGTTTACGGCGTAAAGAACTGTGCTGAGGCTGGCGACTTCGCCGGGTGAGCGACAGGACGTCGCGAAAGCCCGTGCCGCGTCGGGAGCGCGTCACGGGCGGCCCGAACAGCGAAGGCGAACGCCGAAGGGACCGCGAAGCGGCACAGTTTAGCCCCCAAGCCAGTGGTCAAGGAGAGGCGGCGTTTGAGTCTCTCCTTGTCGTGCGTGCGATGATGTTGCAAAGGAACAACCGTCTTTATCACGCACGAAACTTCTCACTGCTCTTGCATAAATTCGTCAGCAACAAAACAACACGGCTGTTTTTCAACAGCCTCACACTGTTGCCGTGCTGACGGCATAACGCCGCTCATGCTCCAGCAGCCACTGCTTGGTCGCCAGCCCGCCTGCGTAACCGGTCAGCGCGCCGGAGGTGGCGATCACCCGGTGGCAGGGCACGATGATGGATATCTGGTTTTTGGACGACGCCATGCCTACCGCCCGCGACCCGTTGGGATTACCGAGCGCGACGGCGATTTGCTGGTAAGTTCGGGTAACGCCGTAGTTGATGTCCAGCAGCCGGGTGTAGACCTGCTGGCGGAACGGCGTGGCGTCCTGATGCAGCGGCAAGTCGAAGGTGGTGCGCTGACCGGCGAAATATGCCTGCAACTGCTGGCAGCAGGCTTGCGTGACGGCATCCGGCTGGGTGGTTTTTTGCTCATTGCTGAACAGCACGCTGGTCACGTAGCCGTTTGCCGCGGTGACGTCGGCGTAGCGCCAGGGAAAGCTGTCTGGGCAGTCCAGTTGTTGCGTCGTCATTTTCACACGATTCTCCTCCACAGGATGTTTTTTCACCACATGTTGCATGTTTACAGCGTGTTCCACAGATGAAGGGTCAGATAGCTCTTCCACGGTGCCGCGCGCTGCGGGTCGATCTCTCCCAACTGACGCAAGGCGTTGCGGATACCCAGATCGCCGCCCAGCCAGATATCGGGATCGTTGAGCGATCGCAGTTTCAGATAATCGAGCGTCCAGCGGCCGATGCCTTTCACTTCGGTGAGTCGATCGATGTCGCTGATGTCGTGGCGGCAGAACCAGTCAGCGATATTCACCAGCGTGGCTTTTTTCGACTGCATGGTGCGCAGTTGGCCGACAACCTCTGGCGTAATGCGGTCCGGCGTTGGAAAGTAATGCTGGCTGTCTTCCTCGATGGCGCAGAGCGACACCAGTTGGTTTAGCAGCGTTGTCGCGGCACCGACGCTCACCTGTTGCCCGCAAACGGCGCGGATGGCGGCTTCAAATGGCGAGAACACGCCGGGAATGCGGATGCCGGAGGTGATTGGCAATGTCGGATAAGCCTGACGCAACTGATCCTCGATCGCGTCGATATTGACGTTAAGATCGAACATGTTGCGGATCCGCTCCAGCAACTGAGACAACAGCGCCAGGCGGCTTAGCGCGATCGTCACGTCAAACCCGGCGGTCGCCGGACGTATCTGAAACGATCCCTTCTCGCCGTTGAGGATAAAGCGGCGGCCGTAAGTCGCGCCGTCGATCCACTCCACGCCGTCGATCAACCGCCGGGACTGAAAAGCCAGAAAATAATCCCAGTGGTAGCGGCCGCCTACCGGGAGGCGCAGCCTGATGTGTTCCGCCTTATCCCGGCTGCCCGATGGCGACAACATCATCCGTTTGGGCGTGGTTTTCAGGTACTTGTCGATAAGCTGATAAAACCCGCTCAGGCCGTTAAACCCGCACGAGGCGGCGATGTCGGTAATGCTGAGGTTGGAACTCTGGAACAGCTTCTTGGCGAAAAAAATCTTCGCGATGTTCTGGTATTCCTTCACCGAACAGCCGTAATGCTCGCGGAACAGCCGGTTCAGGTAGCGACTGGAGAGATGGTGAGCCGCGGCAATCTGCTCCACCTTCGACAACAGATGTTCGCCGCTGTCGATGGCGGCGGCGATGCGCACCGGCAGTTGTTGCTTGCGGTCCAGTTCGGCGAAACGCGGCGCGTATTCCGGCTTGCAGCGCAGGCAGGGGCGAAAACCGGCCTGAATCGCCTCGGTGCGGGTGCGGTAGTAAACGACGTTTTTCTCCAGCGGCAACGGTGCCGGGCAGATGGGGCGGCAGAAGATACCGGTGGATTTGACGGCGACGAAAAAGGTGCCGTCAAAACGCGGATCGCGGCTGATTCTTGCCTGTTGCCATATGGTCAGCACGGTATCGTTCATGTGGTTCTCCCCTGAATTCCGGCTTTCAGTAAACCGCAAAAGCGTTCCCCAATCTTCCGCGTTTCGGAACAGGATAATGGTCTTGGTGATGAAATGTGATGTTTGTCACAAAAAAAGTAAAGATGGATATTTTTGATTTTAAAAATCAAATGATTAGTGGTTTTTGGAGCAGGATATCCCCGACCTTTTCTCCGAAGCGCGGGAAAGGCCGGGTGGGTATTGGGCGGGGAACCGAATGCGCGTTACAGAATAGCGGACTTGATTTGCGCCAGCCAACTGTCGAGGCGTTGTTCCGTCAGGTCGTGCTGATTGTCCTGATCCAACACCAGGCCGACAAAGCGGTCTTCCTGCAATGCGGCGGACGCATTGAATTCGTAGCCGTCGCTCGGCCAGTCGCCCACCACGCGCGCGCCCAGGTCGGTCATCACGTCGTAGAGCGGTTTCAGGCCGCTGGCGAAATTGTCCGGGTAGCCCTGCTGATCCCCCAGCCCGAACAGCGCGACGATTTTGCCTTTCAGGTCGGTGCCAGCCAGTTCATCGGCGAATTCCAGCCAGGACGGCGCTTCGCAACCGGCCTCGATACCGGGCAACTGCCCGTCGCCTAGCGTCGGGGTGCCCAGCAGCAGTACCGGGTAGGACAGAAATGTCTCCAGCGAGGTGCGGTTGATGTTGACCGGCGCGTCCGCCGCTTCGCCCAGTTTCTGATGAATCAGTTTGGCGATCTTGCGGGTTTTGCCGGTATCGGTGCCAAAGAAAATGCCAATGTTCGCCATAGCGGTGCTCCTGATTACGTGATGAAAAGAAAATGCAGGACGATGAAGTGAAGCAGCCCGCCCGGAAGCTGACGTAAGGCTGTTCATTCATGCTGTGAGTCCTGCTGCGAACCCTGTGGTTACACATACGGTTTTGCGAATCCCATGCCAGTTTTGGCTAACGGGCCACATGGATTTTTCTGCACATTGATGGCGCAAGAGCGCACTTTTTTTGTGCTTTTTTTGTACGAGTGATATGGCTTTTCCCTTGATAAAGGTACACGGCAACGGGGTTTGGTGGTTTTTGGTGGAAAAACAGGGATCCGGATCAATGTTTAGTTGGCTTAATCAATAAAGGGTGCATTGTTTGCATGGTTATTCTCCGTTATTCGCCAGCCGGACGGGGTGTCGCAGCCTGCGACAAATTGTCGACAAGCCGACATCCCCGCCGCCAAACCGTAAGGGAGTCACCCCATGTCCATGCATTTGATGGCGGAGTCTTTTCCGCTGGGCGAGATCGCCAGCCATTTGTCCCGGCAGCATCCGTCGCTGTTTTCGACGGTGGTGGAACAGTCGTCGGTGGCGATCTCCCTGACTGACCCGCACGCCCATATTGTGTACACCAACCCGGCGTTTTGCCGCCTGACCGGTTACAGCCTGCCACAGCTGCTCGGGCAGAATCACCGCATTCTCGCCAGCCAGCAGACCCCGACCGAGGTGTATCAGACACTGTGGCAGACGTTGTTGCAGGGGCGCGCCTGGCGCGGTCAGCTGATTAATCGCCGCCGTGACGGCAGCCTGTATCTGGCGGAAATCGACATCACGCCGATTTTCAATTCCCATGGCGAGGTGGAACACTACCTCGGTATGCACAAGGACATCAGTGCCGGTTATGCGCTGGAACAGCGGCTGCGCAACCACATGACCATGATCACCGCGGTGCTGAACAATATCCCGGCGGCAGTGGTAGTCGTGGACGAGCAGGATCGGGTGATCATGGATAACCTGGCCTACAAGACGCTGTGCGCCGACTGCGGCGGCCGCGAGCTGCTGGCGGTGCTGGATTACCCGGCCAATAAGGCGGCATTGCAGCAGGGAACGGCGCTGCCGGTCACCATTCGCGGCGCGGTACGCTGGCTGACGCTCGGCTACTGGGCGCTGCCAGGCGTCAATGAGGAAGCCAGCCGCTATTTCACCGACACCGCGCTGCCGCGCACGCTGATCGTCATCAGCGACTGCACCGAACAGCAACAGCAGCAACAGCAGGGGCGGCTCGATCGTCTCAAACAACAGATGACCAACGGCAAGCTGCTGGCGGCGATCCGCGAGTCGCTGGATGCGGCGCTGATTCAGCTCAATTGCCCGATCAACATGCTGGCGGCCGCCCGTCGGCTCAACGGTGCGGACCGCAGCAACGTGGCGCTGGAATCCGCCTGGCGCGAAGGCGAAGAGGCGGTGGCGCGGTTGCAGGCCTGCCGCCCGTCGCTGGATTTTGAACCGGCGGCGGACTGGCCGCTCGGCGTGCTGGCCGAGGATCTGGCCGCGTTGTATCACACCCGTTTTACCGACGGTGACCAGCTACGTTGCGAGCTGGATACGCCGCAACTGACCGGGTTCGGGCAGCGCACCCAGATTCTGGCCTGCCTTAGCCTGTGGCTGGACCGTACGCTGGCGCTGGCGGGAGAAATCCGGCCTTTCGCACTTTCGGTGCATCTGTTCGCCCGTCAGGACGGCGATTGGCTGTCACTGTATCTGGAAGACAATGTACCGCTGGATCAGGTGCGCTACGTCAGCACCCAGACCGCGCTCACCACGCCGGGCAAGGGGATGGAATTGCGTTTAATCCAGACGCTGGTGGCGCATCATCAGGGGGCGATAGACCTGACGTCCCGCCCAGGTGGCGGCACCTGTCTGGTCCTGCGCTTTCCTTTATCTGCTTCACTTATAGAACCTTCTGCTTCACTCACAGAACCTTCCGCTCCATTAACCAGACTCCCCACTTCACTGACAGGAGGCTCAAAATGACACAGGCACCCGATACGGGGAACGTCGTATGGCGTTTTGATTTGTCTCAGCAGTTTACGGCGGTGCAGCGCATTAGCGCGGCGCTGAGCCGGGCCACCGACATCGGGCAGGCGTTACAGGCGGTGTTGCGGGTGCTGCATGATGATGCCTTCATGCAGCACGGCATGATTTGCCTGTATGACCCGCAGCGCGGCGGGCTGAGAGTGGAAGCGCTGTACTGCGAGGATCAGCGGGTCCTGTCCAGCAGCAGCCAGGTGTGTTACCGGTCGGGCGAAGGTCTGGTGGGTACGGTGATGACCCAGCGTCAGCCGCTGGCGCTGCCGCGCGTGGCGGACGATCAGCGTTTTCTCGACCGGCTTAATCTGTATGACTACGAGCTGCCGTTTATCGGCGTGCCGTTGTTGGGTATCGAACAACAGCCGATCGGCGTGCTGGCGGCCCAGCCGATGGCGCGTTACGAGGAACGCCTACCGGCCAGCACCCGTTTTCTGGAAACGGTGGCCAGCCTGGTAGTGCAGACGGTACGGCTGATGCGCGCCCCCCGGCGCGACGGCGAGTCACCGTCGGCGGCGAGCCGACCGGCCGCCTGTAAAGCGCCACGACCGTTCGGTTTTGACAACATGGTGGGGAAAAGCGCGGCGATGCGCCAGACGATGGAGATCATCCGGCAGGTGTCGCGCTGGGACACTACGGTGTTGGTGCGCGGCGAGAGCGGCACCGGTAAAGAGCTGGTGGCGAACGCCATCCACTACAATTCGCCACGCGCGGCGGCACCGTTTGTGAAATTCAACTGTGCTGCGCTGCCGGATAACCTGCTGGAAAGCGAACTGTTCGGCCATGAAAAAGGCGCTTTCACCGGTGCGGTGCGTCAGCGTAAAGGGCGCTTTGAACTGGCGGACGGCGGCACGCTGTTTCTGGATGAAATTGGCGAGAGCAGCGCCTCGTTTCAGGCCAAGCTGCTGCGTATTTTGCAGGAAGGGGAGATGGAGCGGGTGGGGGGCGACGAAACCCTGCGCGTCAATGTACGGATTATCGCCGCCACCAACCGTCATCTGGAGGAGGAGGTGCGTGCCGGTCATTTCCGCGAAGATCTCTACTACCGGCTGAACGTGATGCCGGTGTCGCTGCCGCCACTGCGGGAACGGCAGGAGGATATCGTCGAGCTGGCGCACTTTCTGGTGAAGAAGATCGCCGCGCATCAGGGCCGGGCGTTGCGCATCAGCGACGGTGCCATCCGCCTGCTGATGGGGTACAGCTGGCCGGGTAATGTGCGCGAGCTGGAAAATTGTCTGGAACGGGCGGCGGTGATGACCGACACCGGGTTGATCGACCGCGATGTTATCCTGTTTAACCACCACGACGCGGCACCGATGACGAACAAACCGACGCCGCCTGCCGCCGCCGAAGAGGGCTGGCTCGATCAAAATCTGGATGAACGCCAGCGGCTGATCGCCGCATTGGAGAAAACCGGTTGGGTACAGGCCAAGGCGGCGCGGCTGTTGGGGATGACGCCGCGGCAGGTGGCCTATCGCATCCAGATTATGGACATCAATATGCACCGTTTGTAACTGGTCGGCGGGATTGTGGTATGTGGCACATTGTCGGCCGAATGCCGCAATCCCGACAAACCGCTTCGGCAGTTTTTCTTATTATCACGTTGTTTTTTAAATGATAATTTTTTTGGCTATGCGGTATGGCGCTTGCACTCTCCGGATATGATTCCATCCTTTGATAGGCCATAACCATGACATCCTGCCCTTCCGCATCCGGCTGTCGTTCCGACCAGACCGACCGTTTTACCCCTTTGCAAGCCAGCAAAGTGGCGCATCACCCCTGTTACTCGGTGAGCGGGCACCATCACTACGCCCGTATGCATCTGGCGGTGGCACCCGCCTGTAACCTGCAATGCCATTACTGCAACCGCAAGTACGATTGCAGCAACGAATCCCGCCCCGGCGTGGTGTCCGAACTGCTGACGCCGGAGCAGGCGGTGGCAAAAGCGCATCAGGTAGCGGCGGCGATTCCCCAACTGTCGGTGGTCGGCATCGCCGGACCGGGTGACCCGCTGGCGAATCTCGCCCGCACCTTTCGCACCCTGACGCTGCTGCGCGAGCAGTTGCCGGATCTCAAGCTATGCCTGTCCACCAACGGCCTGATGCTGCCGGAGGCGGTGGATCGGCTGCTGGATGTCGGCGTCGATCACGTCACGGTGACGGTCAACGCGCTCGATCCGGATATCGCGGCGCGGATCTACGCCTGGCTGTGGCTGGACGGCGATCGCTATACCGGGCGCGAGGCGGGGGCGATCCTGCTGGAGCGCCAGCAGGAGGGGATCCGGCGGCTGACGGAGAACGGCGTGTTGGTGAAGATCAACTCGGTGCTGATCCCCGGCATCAACGATCGGCATTTGTTTGAAGTCAGCCAGCAGGCACGGCGCTGGGGGGCGTTTTTGCACAACATCATGCCGCTGATCGCCCGGCCGGAGCACGGCACGGTATTCGGCCTCAACGGTCAGCCGGAACCGGACGCCGAGGCGCTGGCGGCGGCGCGGACGCAGTGCGGCGCAGCGATGCCGCAAATGGCGCACTGCCAGCAGTGCCGGGCCGACGCTATCGGCATGTTGGGCGAAGACCGCAGCCAGCAGTTTCGGCTGTCGTCGCTGCCTGCCGAGCCGCAGCCTTACCTGCCGGTACTGCACCAGCGCGCGCAGGTGCACGCCAGTATCGCCTCGCGCGGCGAGTCCGAGGAGCCGGACGCCTGTCTGGTGGCGGTGGCGTCGTCCGGCGGCGAGGTGATCGACTGCCATTTCGGCCATGCCGATCGCTTTCAAATCTACAGCCTGTCGGCCGCGGGAGTGGTGCTGGTCAACGAGCGTTTTGCGCCCAAATACTGCCGCGGCGATGATGACTGCGAACCGGCCGACAGCGAAGATCGCATGGCGGCGATACTGGCGTTGCTGGCGGACGTGGAGGCGGTGTTCTGCGCTCGCATCGGTTACGCGCCGTGGCAGAAGCTGGAACAGCAGGGTATCCAGCCCTGTGTGGAAGGTGCCTGGCAGAATATCGCCGAGGTGCTGGGTCGCTGGTGGCGGCAACGTCAGCAAGCGCAACCCGTCGGGGAACGTGCGCAGGGAGCGGCCTGATGGCTGGGGCGGAGTATTGGCTGCGGCGGCTGCTGGCGTTGCATGACGCCGACGTGGCCTGCTTCCCCCGGCAAATGGGGCTGGATGACGCCGCCTGGCTGGCGCTGCGACAGCGGCTGAACGAGCCCGCGCCGGAGGAGAACGCTGCGCGGGATCAACGCCAGTCGCTGATGAGCGAACTGCAACACACCCGGCGGGAAGAACGGGCGCAACTGGCCGACTGGCTGTACGGCTATCTGGCGGCGGGCGGTGCGCCGATGCATCAGATCATCGCCAGCGCCTCGCTGGGCTTCAATCACCTGTGGCAGGATCTGGGGCTGGATTCCCGCGCCGAGCTGCGTCTGCTGATGAGCGACTGCTTCCCGGAACTGGTGGCGCTGAACCACCAAAATATGCGCTGGAAAAAATTCTTCTATCGTCAGCGTTGCCTGCATCAGGACGGCGAACTGGTGTGCCGCTCCCCCAGTTGCGACGACTGCTGTGAATGGGCGCTGTGTTTTGCGCCTGAATAACTGCTTTGCGCCTGAATAATTTCATCCGACGACGCCCTGCAATGAGGCGTAAATGATGCATTTATACTACGACTGGTCCTGCGGATGGTTTCCTACCGTTTCCACTTTTATTCTCTTTCGTTACTCCCCCGCTGCGTTTGAAAATATATTTATTTTAAATATCTTTCTTATCATTTTCGAGCTGCCGATTAAATAAAAAGGCAAAACAGCCGATATAGCAGGCGTATCCATTAAAAGGATAAGGGTGTTAACTAGAAATAATACTGAATCACCAGGTATAAAACTAAAAATCAGCTTAATTGATTTGAGAGGTGTTAAATGAGTTTTATTCGTAATATTAGAGTCAGGATGATGATGCTGGCAATCCTGATCATCTTTACCCTGTTATGGGGGGGCGTGTCGATTTTTTCACTGTATTCGCTCAATAGCCTGACCGGGGAGATTGGTCTAACCAATGTACAGCAAGTTAACGGCGATATTATCAATGGTGCCAGTGACCGTTACTATAAAGTTAAATTGACCATGGATGCCGCGATTGCCGCTGCTGGTGAAAACAATAGTGATAGCGCCCGCGCATTGCTGAATGAGGCTTCCGGGGATGTGGATTTTCTAAAAGGTGGGCTGGCGCAGTTCAAGGTGACCGACCACGCTAATATCAGCAGCAAGTCGATTGATGATATTTACAACAGCTCTTACCAGCTGTTCAGTGAAGCCATTGTACCGATGCTGGATGCGGCCAAACAAAATAATCGTGATGCTTATGAGAAACTGGCGAACTCAAAATATAACGCGTTGCGGGTTAAATTCACTACCGCCATCAACGAATATAATCAGATTATTAAAAATCTGAAAACAGAAGCACAGACCCGCATTTCAGCCTGGGTGTACTGGTGTAAAGTGACGCTGGTCATCGCCATGATTGTCGGGTTGTGTGTGGTGATATTAACCGACCGCTATCTTGCTATTCAGATGGGTCGCCCGCTGGAAAAAGTGAAAGCGCATTTGCAGATCCTGTCGAACGGGCAACTGGATTCGACCATCGGTGAGATGGGGCGCAATGAGATTGGGCAGTTAATTCCGTTTGTCCACACCATGCAGAATAACTGGATCAAGACGGTGACCGATATTCGTCACAGTGCCAACGAAATTTATCATGGCAGCAGCGAGATTGCCGCCGGTAACAGCGATTTATCCTCTCGCACTGAGGAGCAGGCTGCTGCCCTGAGTGAAACCGCCGCCAGTATGGAACAGTTGAGCGCGGTGGTGAAACAGAACGCGGATAACGCCCACCAGGCCAGTTCGCTGGCGTTGGATGCCTCAAAAGCGGCTAACAACGGTGGCGACGTGGTGAAAGCAGTAAGCCACAGTATGCAGAACATTACCCACAGTTCGCAGAAAATCGTCGATATCATCAATGTGATCGACGGTATCGCCTTCCAGACCAATATTCTGGCACTGAATGCGGCGGTGGAAGCGGCGCGCGCCGGAGAAGCTGGTCGCGGCTTCGCGGTGGTCGCAAGCGAGGTCAGAAACCTGGCCCAGCGCAGCGCTCAGGCGGCCAAAGAAATCAAAACTTTGATCGATGAGTCGGTAGATAACGTCAAGAATGGCTACGAGCAAGTGTCGCTGGCGAGCAAGTCGATGGAGGATATCCTGAAGTCGGTGACCAATGTGACGGATATTATGGGGGAGATCGCTTCGGCATCCAGCGAGCAGAGCAAAGGAATTTCCCAGGTGGGAACGGCTATCACGCAGATGGACAGTGTGACGCAGCAGAATGCGGCGCTGGTTGAACAGTCTTCGGCAACCTCATCTTCGCTGGAAGAACAGGCGCATCAACTGAACGAGATTGTCTCGGTATTCAAACTGCCGGGCGTGGCCGACACAAGAGCGGCGCGCCGGGAACTCAAACCGGCCGGGAAAGTTGCCGCGCTGGCGAACCTGAGCCCGGCACCCCGGCAGGGGAAAGGCGGCGACGACTGGACGTCGTTCTAAATACAGAACGATGCGGCACAGGCGCATCAGTTTATTCGCGGCGGTAAAGCACGTTCGTTGTGTTTAACCGCCTGGTGCGGCTATTCGTGGCAGTATTGACGGAATAGCCGCGCCAACTGAGCGCCCATCGGCGACAGCATGGTGTCCTTACGCTGAATCAGGTAGAAGGTGGCTTTGGGCAGCGGCTGGTCCAGTTCCAGCACCCGCAGGCGTTCGCCGAGGATCGGGTCGCGGATGACATCCCGCGACAGGATGCTGACGAAGTCGGTTTTGGCAACCAGACTGACGCTGGACATCAGTGTTTCACAGGTGACGCTGACCCTGGGCGTGACCGGCAGTGTGGCGAACAGGTCAAACAGCTGTTTGTAGTAGCTGCCTCGCGGGGTGGGCATGGTCCACTCGTAGTCCAGTAAATCCTCCAGCGAATGCGCCCGTTGAATGGGGTGATCACGCCGCACTACCACGCAGTATTCCTTTTCCATCAGTTTTTCATATAACAGTTCGTTATCATAGGATGAGCCGGAGTAGGTATTGACGGTGAAATCCAGCTCTCCCTGCCGCAGTTCATGGATCATCGCCACCAGCTGTCCTTCGGTGATACGCAGTTTGACCTGCGGATAAAGCCGGTGAAAGCGGTTGACCACCTCTGGCATCACCGTGTGGGCGATGCTGGCCCCCACACCGATGTTGACCCGGCCACTAGCCTGCCCAAGCCGCTGTTGAATATCTTCGCGAGCCACGCGCAACTCTTCCATGATCAGGCTGGCATGGCGGAAATAGGCTTCGCCGCAGTCGGTCAGCGCCATCCCCTGACGGTGGCGCAGAAACAGGCGTGCGCCCAGGCAGGCTTCCAGCTCCTGAATGGATTTGGTCAGTGCCGGTTGTGACAGATTTAGTTGCCGCGACGCGGCCCGAATACTGCCGTGGCGCGCCACTTCGACGAATGATTGCAACTGATGCAGCTTTACGTTCTGAGCCATTTCGTTCTCTGAATCGCCATTCTGGTGATAACTCTGATTTATCACGCCAAAGATCCTGACATCTTATTCACATTGGTGGGTTTGTGTACATTTTTTTCAATTATGTGACAGCCCGTTGCGCGGGCGTCGTCAGTCAGGACACTACCTAGAGAAAACAGGCTTATGCACTTAGACGCGCTTTATTCAGATTTGTCACAACGTGTGGAACACCTCATTCCATGGCTGCGAGAAACACGCCGTGATTTGCATAAATATGCGGAATCCGGCTGGCTGGAGTTCCGCACCGCCACACGGGTCGCCGACGCGCTACACCAATTGGGTTATTCGCTTAAGCTTGGGCGGGAAGTGATCAGCAGCGATGCCCGCATGGGGTTGCCGTCGGACGAGGTATTACAGGTGCAGGAACAACGGGCGCTGGCGCAAGGCGCGTTACCGCAATGGTTGCCCTATTTCTCCGGCGGTTTTACCGGCATCGTGGCGACGCTGGATACCGGACGCCCTGGGCCGGTCATCGGCTATCGCGTTGATATGGACGCGCTCGATCTTAACGAACAACTGGCGGACGATCACCGCCCGTTCCGCGATGGGTTCGCGTCTTGCAACGCTGGCATGATGCACGCCTGCGGTCATGACGGCCACACCACCATCGGGTTAGGGTTGGCACAGGTGTTAATGGCGATGCGTGAGCACCTGTGCGGCACTATCAAGATTCTGTTTCAGCCTGCGGAAGAAGGCACCCGCGGCGGGAAGTCCATGGCGGAAGCGGGCGTGGTGGACGATGTGGACTATTTCACCGCCATTCATATCGGCACTGGCATTCCGAACGGGCATCTGGTGTGCGGCAACGACACCTTCATGGCGACCACTAAGCTGGATGTCACCTACCGCGGCGTGGCGTCTCACGCGGGGGGGCGTCCGGAAGAGGGCCGCAATGCGCTGTTGGCGGCAGCACAAGCCACGCTCGGGCTTCATGCTATTCCACGCCACAGCGGCGGCAGCTCGCGTATCAACGTCGGCGTGTTGCAGGCTGGAACCGGGCGCAATGTCGTGCCGTCGCACGCCATGATGAAAGTGGAAACCCGTGGTGCCACCAATGAAGTCAATGAATTTATCTACCAGCAGGCGCTGAAGGTGATTGAGGGCGCGGCGGTTATGCACGGCGTTGAAGTCGATATGGCGTTGATGGGGGCGGCGCAGTGCAGCCAGCCCAGCCCGGAATGGGTGGCATTTATTCACCGTCAGGCGGAGCAGGTGCAGGAGCTGACCCATATCATCGACCGCAAAGACGGCGCGGCCGGTTCTGAAGACGCCACCTACCTGATGGAGCGGGTAAAAGCGCATGGTGGTCTGGCGTCTTACGCGGTGTTTGGCACCGAGCTTAGCGCCGGGCATCACAACGAGAAGTTCGATTTTGACGAAGACGTGATGGCGGTGGCGGTGAAAACGCTGGCGTTGCTGGCGCTCAATATCCGCGAGTTTGGGGGCTGATGATGACACAGGCGATTGTCGGGTTCATCAACGAGGCGCTGGATGGCCGTGCACCACAACTGGCTGCCATCGCGGATGATATTTGGGATCACCCAGAAACCCGCTTTACCGAGCATTACTCTGCTGAACGGCTAGCCAGTGCGTTGGAAGCGGAGGGGTTTTGCGTGCAGCGCGGCATCGCGGATATTGATACCGCATTCGTCGCCAGTTTTGGCCGTGGTCAGCCGGTGATAGCTCTGCTGGGCGAGTTCGACGCGCTGGCTGGGTTGAGCCAGCAGGCCGGTTGCGCTGCGCCATCGCCGCTAGCCGCGGGTGGTAATGGACACGGCTGCGGCCACAACCTGCTCGGCACCGCTGGGTTGGGTGGCGTGCTGGCGGTGAAGGCCTGGCTGGAGCAGCATCCACAGTCAGGCACCATTCGTTTTTATGGCTGCCCCGGTGAGGAGGGCGGTTCCGGCAAAACCTTCATGGCGCGCGAAGGCGTGTTTGATGACGTGGATGCGGCGCTGACCTGGCATCCGGAAACCTTCAGCGGCATGTTTTGTACCCCGACGCTGGCCAACATTCAGGCCGCTTTTCGTTTCAAAGGCGTGGCGGCGCACGCGGCGGCTGCGCCGCATCTGGGGCGCAGCGCGCTGGATGCGGTCACGTTGATGAACACCGGCGCTAATTTCCTGCGCGAACACATCATTCCCGACGCACGGCTGCATTACGCCGTGACTGACACCGGCGGCCATTCGCCCAATGTAGTGCAGGCAGACGCCGAAGTGCTGTATCTGGTGCGCGCGCCGCAGATCGATCAGGCGCAGGCCATCTACGAGCGGGTAGTGAATATCGCCCGCGGCGCGGCGCTGATGACCGACACCACCCTGACGGTGCGCTTTGACAAAGCCTGTTCCAACTATGTGCCGAACCGGACGCTGGAACAGGCGATGTATGGCTTTGTCACGGCGTTTGGCGTGCCGACGTACAGCGCACAGGAGCAGGAGTACGCCGCTGAGATAGCCCGGACGCTGAGCGCCGAGGATATCGCCAGCAGTCTGGCGACCATTGTCCGCACCGGCGGCGCGGACGGCCAGGCGTTCAGCCACACGCTGAAAGGCCAGGTGCTGACCTCGCAGGTTGCGCCCTATGCGCCGACCGAATCGTTGCTTTCCGGTTCCACCGATGTGGGGGATGTCAGTTGGCTGGTGCCGACCGCTCAGTGCTTTAGCCCCTGCTACGCGCTCGGCACGCCGCTGCATACCTGGCAGGCGGTGGCACAGGGCCGCACTTCGCTGGCACACAAGGGCATGGTACTGGCAGCGAAGGTGATGTCCGCCACCGCGCTGGCGCTGTTGACCGATAGCGCGTTGCTGCAAGCCAGTCAGCAGGAGTGGCGGCAGCAACGGCAGGAAACGCCGTACCGTTGTCCGATCCCGGCCGGTATCCAGCCATCGCCGTTGCAAGGCTAATGCTCCCGGTTTGTTGACCGTAGTCCGGCAATCGTTTGCTGCCGTTGCGCCGTTCCCGCAACCGCCGCAAACGTCGGAGAAACCGAGCAGGGGAGGGTCGCTATTACCCGACGGCAGGGTTTGGGGGCGAGTCAACGATGTGTTCAGAGAGATACACGTGAATCACCGCCCGATACCTGACCGTGTTTTACCTATAAATCACAACAAAACAACCACATAAGAATTCAGTACAGAGGGGAAAACCATGAGTGTGACCGCGGAAAACCGCCAGCCGCCGCCGAGCGGGCTATTTCAGTGGGTAGAGCGGGTGGGAAATAAAATCCCCAATCCGTTTCTGCTGTTTGTATACCTGATTGCTGCGCTGATGGTAGCCAGCGCGCTATTTTCCTGGTTTGGTATTACCGCCACCAACCCAGCTAACGGTGACGTCGTGCGGGTGAAAAACCTGCTCAGCGTAGAAGGGCTGCAATGGATGTTGCCCAACATCATCAGGAATTTCAGCGCCTTTACCCCGCTAGGTGCCATTCTGGCACTGGTGCTGGGAGCCGGGCTGGCGGAGCGCGTTGGCCTGCTACAAACGTTGATGTACAAGATGGCCTCGCGCGTCAGCGCCCGTTACGCCAGCTACATGGTGCTGTTTATTGCGTTTTTTAGCCACATCTCGTCGGATGCCGCGCTGGTGGTGATGCCGCCGCTGGGGGCGCTGATTTTTCTGGCGGTCGGCCGTCATCCGGTGGCCGGTCTGTTGGCGGCGATCGCTGGCGTCGGTTCCGGTTTTACCGCCAACCTGCTGATCGTCACCACCGATGTGTTGTTGTCCGGGTTGAGTACCGAATCGGCCAAGGTCATCAATCCGGCGGTACATGTCAGCGTGATTGATAACTGGTTTTTCATGGCCGCGTCGGTGGTTGTGCTGACCATTACCGGGGCGTTGCTGACGGACAAATTCATCGAGCCGCGTCTGCCGCCTTATCAGGGCGAGCGTAACGAACATCTGTCCCAACTGACGCCGGAACAACAGCGCGGCCTGCGCGCCAGTGGTATCGCCGCGCTGGTGTTCATCGCTATCGTCGCGTTGCTGGTGGTGCCGGAATGGGGGCCGCTGCGCGATCCGGTCAAGCATACCGTGATGCCGTCGCCGTTTATTCAGGGCATCGTGCCGTTGATCATTGCGTTTTTCTTTGTGGTGTCGATTCCTTACGGCATGGTGACCGGCCAAATCAAATCCCAGAACGATCTGCCGCAGTTGATGGTCGACCCGATGAAGGGCATGGCCGGTTTCATCGTCATGGTGTTTCCGTTGTCGCAGTTCGTGGCGTTTTTCAACTGGAGCAACATGGGCAAGTTTATCGCCATCGGGCTGACCGACGTGCTGGAGGCGCTGGGGATGACCGGGATACCAGCGTTTGTCGGGCTGATCTTCCTGTCGGCGTTTCTGTGCATGTTTATCGCCAGCGGGTCGGCCATCTGGTCGATTCTGGCACCGATTTTCGTGCCGATGTTCATGTTGCTGGGCTTTCATCCGGCCTTTGCCCAGATCGTATTTCGGGTAGCGGACTCGTCAGTGATCCCGCTGGCACCGGTGTCGCCGTTCGTTCCGCTCTTCCTCGGCTTTCTACAGCGCTATAACAAAGAGGCGCGGCTGGGCACCTATTACTCGCTGGTGCTGCCGTATCCGCTGGTGTTTTTTACTGTCTGGCTGGCGTTGTTGCTGGTGTGGTATCTGCTGGGCCTGCCGATCGGGCCGGGTGTTTACCCGCATTTATAATCGCCACGGCATAACGTTGGCTGTAACCGGAGTTGGCTGTAACCAATGTTGGCTGTCACCATATCTGACGGTAAACCGGTGGTGTTATCCACCGGTTTTCTTTTTTATCAATACATTAGGTTTTTTTCTTCAGGTCTTTGTCATTTTTTAATCTAAATCGTTTGCTATTTAATTTTGAGCGATGTAGAGTGGCGTCCATGAACAGAAAAGATACCGACACCAAACCGACACTGAGTGATGACGCCCTCCGGCTGGACGGCCAACTCTGCTTTGCGCTCTACTCGGCGAATCTGGCGATGAACAAGTTGTATCGCCGCTTGCTGACTGAGCTGAACCTCACCTATCCCCAATATTTGGTGATGCTGGTGTTATGGGAGCGCGACGGGGTAACGGTATCTGAACTGGGTGAACGTCTGTTCCTGGACTCCGCCACCCTGACGCCGCTGCTCAAGCGCCTGCAAACCGCAGGGCTGGTGACGCGCCGCCGCGGTACTGAAGACGAACGTCAGGTGTTGATTGAACTGACCGATGACGGTCGTGAATTGCAGAATAAGGCGAAAGCGGTGCCGGAAGGCGTGTTCTGCGCGGCGGAATGCAATATCGAGCAGTTACGCGCCATCAAAACGGATCTGGAAACGCTGCGTGCCAGCCTCATCAGACATATTTGATGATGGATAGGGCGTGTGTTTGTTGACGATGTTTTTTTATATCCAATTAAGTAGTGTGCGATTTAATTTTTGACGATTTAAATTGCTCAATCAATCCACTCAAAACGATCGACTCAAAAGGAGTTACACCATGTCTATTGAAAACGTTCTCTATGTTGCTCATGCCCAGGCTAACGGCGGTCGTGACGGACGTGCCGTCTCTTCCGACCAGCAACTGGATGTCAAACTGACTACCCCGCGTGAGCTGGGTGGCGCAGGTGGTGAAGGCACCAATCCGGAGCAACTGTTTGCCGCCGGTTACTCTGCCTGTTTCCTGGGGGCGCTGAAGTTCGTCGGTGCGCGCGACAAAGTATCGATTCCGGCGGCGACCACCATCAATGGCAGCGTGGGGATCGGCGCGATTCCGAACGGTTTCGGTATCGAAGTTGAACTGAAAATCTCTCTGCCGGGTCTGGACCGTGCGGTAGCGGAAGATCTGGTACAGAAAGCGCACATCGTTTGCCCGTATTCCAACGCCACGCGCGGCAATATCGATGTAACACTGACCGTTATCTGAGTCAGTGCGAAGTAAGTGTAAATAAATAAAAAATAAATTCTTTTTCGCTTAGCACCAGGGTAATTCATCATGAGAAAGTATCTTGTCGCGGCCTTGCTGGCCGCTATAACAGGCCATGCCGCCGCTGCGGATAACAACGCGCCGTATGCCGAACGTCATGTACGGGCGTTTCTGGACAAACTAAACGCGGGCGGTGGCAAGCCGATTGAACAGCTGTCGCCGGCGGAAGCACGCGAGGTGTTGGTGGCCGCACAAGCAGGCGCAAAGCTACCGGCGGCTGACGTCACCCAAAAAACCATTACTGTCGATGGTCAGAAAATACCGCTGATTATCGTGAAACCGGCGGGCAGCACGGGTGTGCTGCCAGTGTTCATGTTCTTCCACGGCGGCGGCTGGATTCTGGGGGATTACCAGACGCATGAGCGTTTCGTGCGGGATCTGGTGGTACAGTCCGGTGCGGCGGCGGTGTTCGTCGATTATTCGCCATCGCCGGAAGTGCATTATCCGGTGGCGATTCGTCAGGCGTATGCCGCGACCCGCTGGGTGGCAGAGCATGGTAAAGACATTGGCGTTGATGGTTCTCGCCTGGCGCTGGCGGGCAACAGCGTGGGCGGCAACATGGTGGCGGCAGTGGCGCAGCAGGCCAAACAGGCGGGTACGCCGCGTATTCGTTATCAGGTGCTGTTCTGGCCGGTGACCGACGCCAATTTTAACACGGCGTCTTACCAGCAGTTCCAGAATGGCTACTTCCTGAGCCGCAACATGATGGAATGGTTCTGGGACGCCTACACCACCGACAGCAAGCAGCGCCGTGATATTCTTGCCTCGCCGCTGCAGGCGACCCGCGAACAACTGACCGGTTTGCCGCCTGCGCTGATTCAAACCGCTGAACTGGACGTGCTGCGCGACGAAGGCGAAGCCTACGGCCGTAAGCTGGACGCTGCCGGGGTGGATGTGACCGTCACACGCTATAACGGCATGATCCATGACTTCGGTCTGCTCAATGCGCTGAGCGATGTACCGGCCACCCGTGCCGCGCTGTTACAGGCGTCCACCGAACTGCGTGAACGACTGAAATAACCCTCTCTCCCCCGGCGTCTGCCGGGGAATCGGGACACAATCTATAGCACCTTGTTTTAAAGCTAGAGCACCTTGTTTAAAAAGCTGGCGGTGCGCGGATGGGCCGGATGGTTCAGCACCTGATGCGCGTCGCCGCTTTCCACGATTTTGCCGTCCACCATAAACACCACCCGATCCGCCACTTCGCGCGCGAAGCCGATCTCATGGGTAACGATCACCATCGTGACGCCCGATCGTGCCAGATCCTTGATCACGTCCAGCACTTCGCCCACCAGTTCCGGGTCCAGCGCCGAGGTCGGTTCGTCAAACAGCATCACCTTGGGGTTCAGCGCCAGCGCGCGGGCGATGGCGATGCGTTGTTGCTGCCCGCCGGACAGGTGGCGTGGGTAAGCATTCGCTTTGTGGCGTAACCCAACCCGGTCCAACAGTGCCAGCGCCACGCTCTGAGCCTGCGCGTGGCGATACAACCGGTGTACCCGCGGCGCTTCGATGATGTTCTCCAGCACCGTCAGGTGCGGGAACAGGTTGAAGTTCTGGAATACGTAGCCGACGCCGAGGCGCTGGCGCAGGATCTCCCGTTCTTTCAGTTCGTACAGCGTATCGCCTTCGCGGCGGTAGCCAATGTAGTCGCCGTCGATGCGGATGGTGCCTTCGTCCACCCGCTCCAGATGGTTGATGGCGCGTAGCAAGGTGGATTTGCCGGAACCGGACGGCCCGATAATCACCGTGACCGAACCGGGCGGCAGCGTCAGGCTGATGTTATCCAGCGCCCGGTGCGCGCCGAACCACTTGCCGACCCCCTGAATATCGATCCGGCCTTGTTCGGTCACGGCGCGGGGCGCGGTACGCGGGATGGAATAGAGATCAATGGCTTCAGACATGGTGCTTCTCCCGGAAAATCAGTGTTGGCGGCGTGTGCTCAGGTGCCGGAATAGCCGTTGCAGCGGATGAGGCGCTATTTCCCGCACCGCACCGCGGGCGACGTAACGCTCCACGAAATACTGCAGCACCGACAGTACGCTGGTGATCACCAGATACCAGACGGTGGCGACCATCAGTAGCGGAATCACCTGCTGGGTGCGGTTGTAAATCACCTGCACGGTGTAAAACAGCTCTGGCAGCGCCAGCACGTACACCACCGAGGTGCCCTTAGCCAGGCTGATAATTTCGTTGAAACCGGTCGGCAGAATTGAACGCAACGCCTGCGGCAGAATAATCCGCCAGGTGCGGCGGTAGCCCGGCAGGCCGAGCGCGGCGGCGGCTTCAAATTGTCCGGCGTCGACGCCGAGGATGCCGCCGCGGATGATTTCGGCGGTATAGGCCGATTGCACCAGCGTCAGCCCCAGCACCGCCACGGCGAATGGGCCGAACACATCAATGGTCGGATAACGGAAAAACTCGACGGATGTGAAGGGGATGCCCAGCGCCAGCGCGTCGTACAGGTATGAAAAGTTGTAGAGGATAATCAGCACCAGAATCAGCGGTAGTGATCGGAACAGCCAGATGTACAGCCAGGCCAGCGTGCTGAGTAACGTGGACGATGACAGCCGCGCCAGCGCCAGCCCGGTGCCAGCGATAATGCTGAACAGGGTGCCAAGCAGCGTCAGCAGCAGCGTGCGCACCAGCCCTTCCAGAATCACCGGATTAAAGAAATAGCTGGCGAACACCGGCCATTCCCAGCGGCTGTTGAGCGCTACCGACTCGGCGATACCGGCGAAAATAAATAGCGAAAACAGCGCGCCTGCGATACGCAGCGGATAACGCGCTGGCACCACGCGCAGCGGTGCGGCGGGGACATCGGCCGGATGCTGGGACAATGAAGAAGGGATGGATGGCGTCATAAACTTATACCTTTACCTGTTCCTGTTGCGCCGTTCGGTTAGACAGCAGGCCATACAAGGGTTTGCGAAACGGCAAGCGTCCATCGTGCGGCGGCAGGCTGTAGTATTCCGGGTCGACCTGGGTATCGAACTGCGGTTGATAGCCTTCGCTCAGATACAGGCCGACCGCTTCCGGCTGGCGGAAACCGGTGGTCAGGAATAAATCCCGGTAGCCCAGCCGACGGGCGTGCTGTTCCAGCTCACGCAGTACCCGTTTAGCTAACCCCTGACGGCGCAGGGTTTTGTCGGTCCAGATCCGTTTAAGTTCGGCGGTCGTCGCGTCATAACGCTTGAACGCGCCGGTGGCGATTGGCTGCTCGTTACTCAGCAGCACAATGAAGATACCGTCCGGCTGCAAATAGAGTCCTTCCGGTTCTGGATCATGATGGGCGAAGTAATCGCCGTAGCGTTGGCGGTACTCGGCAAATAAACCGTCCAGTACCGGCGCAATGCGGGCGTCTTCCGGGTCAGTGATAATGAAGCGTTCGTCAGACATGTGTCCTCCCTGTTCAGCCAGATACGGGTTACAGCGATGCATCACCCAGGCCCGGCGGGTTAATCTCCGAGCGGCTGATGCGTTCTACGCTTTCTCCCCAGCGGTTTAGCACCTGGTCGTACTCGCCGCCCTGAATCACGCCGTTGAGCGCGGTATTGAGGGCGCTCACCAGCCCGTTACCTTTACGAGTGGTCACCGCGATGTGCGCCACCTGCGGCCAGCCGCCGTTGACCGTGCCCACCAGCCGGGTTTGGCCGTCCAGTGCGGCTTTATACGCGCCGGTGACGTTCGGGCCGAACGTGGCGTCGGCGCGACCGGACTGAATGCTCAGGTTGGCGGCGGCGGCATCGGTGACGTAGACCGGTTGAAACGGGGGCAGGCCGACGGCGTGATTCTGTTTGTCCCAGTCGAGCAGGATAGCCTCCTGATTGGTGCCGGAGCCGACGATGATCCGCAGCCCGGCGATGTCTTTCGCGTTTTGGATCGATTGGATCTTGCTGCTGGATTTCACGTAGAAGCCCAGCGTGTCGGCGCGGTAGGTGGCAAAGTCAAAACGTGCTTTGCGCGCTTTGGTCACCGTCACGTTGGTGATGGCGACATCGTACTTGCCTGAAGCGACGCCCAGCGGCCAGTCTTCCCACGACGTCGACACCAACTTCAGCTCCAGCCCGAGGCTGTCGGCGACCAGCCGGGCGATGTCCGGCTCACTGCCGATGACGCTTTTGTTGTCGTCCGCCAGAAAGGCCAACGGCGGCGAGGAACCCAATGCCGCGACCGCGACGGTGAGTTTGCCGGGTTCGGCAAAGGTAAACCCGGCCGGGATCTCGGCGATGGCCTGTGGATTTTTGGGCGCATGGATCGGTTGCTGATTAGCCTTCAGGTCGATGCGCCCGCCGGTGGCGGGTTCGGTGTGCCCGACAGAGCTGAACAGCAGTGCGGCAAGCAACAGCGTGGTGTGGCGCGCGTTCACGGTGTCGTTTCCTCTGTCGGCTGGTGGGAGATGGCGTAACGATGGGTCGGATAATCCAACGCCAGGCTTTCCCGCAGCGTGTAGCCGGGGTATTCCCGGCGGAACAGGCCACGCTGTTGCAGTAACGGCACCACCTGATCGACAAACCGGGTGAAGTTATCCGGCGTGGCACTCTGGATGATGAAGCCATCGGCGGCGTGCTGCTCAAACCACCCTTGCAATCCATCCGCCACCTGTTGTGGTGTGCCGCTGAATAACGGTCGCGGGGTGGTGGCTTCCAGCGCCGCCTGGCGCAGCGTCAGCCCGCGTTCTCGGGCGTTGCGCTTGATTTCATCCGTGGTGCTGCGAAAACTGTTCTGGCCCAGCGTGCCGATATCCGGGAAGGGGGCGTCCAGCGGGTGCTGTGAGAAGTCGTAGTGTTCGAAGTAGCGGCCGAGGTAATTCAGCGCGTCTTTTATGGTGACCAGCGCGGCGGTGTCCTGATACTGGCGCTCCACGTCTTCTGCGCTGTCGCCCACCAGCACGCTGACGCCCTGAAAAATGTGCAACTGGTCTTCGCGCCGCCCTTGTTCCACCAACTGCTGTTTGACGTCGCGGTAAAACGCCTGCGCTTCCGCCAGTGTGTGCTGGTGGGTGAAGATGGCATCAGCGTGGCTGGCGGCCAGTTTCTTGCCGTCATCCGATGCACCGGCCTGAAAGATAATCGGGCGGCCCTGCGGCGTGCGGCCGATGTTTAGCGGTCCGGCGACCGAGAAAAATTCCCCTTGATGATTCAGGGGATGCAGTTTCTGCGGGTCGAAGAAGCGACCGCTGGCCTTGTCGCGGATAAACGCGTCGTCTTCCCAGGAGTCCCACAGTCCTTTCACCACCTGCAGAAATTCATCGGCGATGCGATAGCGCAGGGCGTGTTCCGGGTGCTGGGCGCGCGAGAAGTTTTTCGCCGAACCTTCCAGCGGCGAGGTCACCACGTTCCAGCCAGCGCGGCCGTGGCTCAGGTGGTCGAGGCTGGCGAATTGCCGCGCGGTGGTGAACGGCTCGCTATAGGAGGTGGACAGGGTGCCGACCAGGCCGATGTGGTGGGTTGACGCCGCCAGCGCCGACAGCAGCGTCAGCGGTTCAAATCGGTTGAGAAAATGGGGAATGGACTTTTCGTTGATGTATAGGCCGTCAGCCACAAAGGCGAAGTCGAATTTCCCCTGTTCGGCTTTTTTCACGGTATCCAGTACGAACCCGAAGTTGATGCTGGCGTCCGGCACCACACTACGGTGTCGCCAGGCCGACATGTTTCCGGCTGCACCTTGCAATATCACCCCCAAACGTAGTTGGCGTTGGTCTGGACGGGTCTTTGGTCGGGGAATCGTTTTTTCACTCATTAGTCTGCTCCCTACAGCGAATTTAGCGAAAAGAAGCTTGTCTCCGGCACGCTAAGGTGCTGGAGAAATCTCATGCTCAGATGGTTAATAGCGAGTTAGGAAAACTGAAAAGTACTATTGATGAGGGGCTACGGGATGTAAAACAACAAAATTGAATATGCCAAAGCCAAAAAATGTCTCAGGGAGTTTTGTGATTTGTTTATTCAGAAGATGGAATTGAAACCTATGGCAGCTAGTTATTTTTAGAAATAGTTCAGGATGTAAATAAGTCGAAAAACCATGCAATTAATTACGTTGATTATTGTGATTCTCATTTTGTTTATAGTGTGAATTTGTGCTAACCAAATCCTGTTTTGTTATTTATGGTTTTTTCCTGTCTATGAAAATATGCGGGAAGTTTAGGTTGGATCACAGAAGGGAAATATATGGGTTATCGTCTTGGCTTGTTGGATCAAAGCCCGATTGCGCAGGGGATGACTGCCGCTGATGCGCTGGCCCGGACCGTCGAGCTAGCTTGCCTCGCCGAAGCGTCGGGGTATTCCCGTTTCTGGGTGTCTGAGCACCACAACGCCGATGTACTGGCGGGATCGTCGCCGGAAGTGTTGATTGCCTGGCTGCTGGCCCATACTCGACATATCCGGATTGGTTCCGGCGGGGTGATGTTGCAACATTACAGTCCCTATAAGGTGGCGGAGAATTTCCATGTACTGTCGTCGCTGGCACCGGGTCGGGTCGATCTGGGTGTTGGCAAGGCACCGGGCGGTTTTCCCCTGTCGACTCGTGCGTTGCAACAGGAGGTTGACCCCGCGCGTCAGGTGTCGTTTGCCGATAAGCTGCGGCAATTGCACGAGCTGCTGGAGCCGGGAACAGCACAGAATGCCGACTTGCGCGCAACGCCGTTACCACCCGCACCACCGGCGCGTTTCCTGCTGGGGGCCAGTGCGGAAAGTGCCCGTCTGGCGGCGTCGCTGGGCTGGAATTTTGTGTTCGCCGGGTTTATCCAGCCCAGTGAAACGCTGCTGACGGAAGCACTGTTGACCTGGCGAGAGTACCAGCCTGAGCAGACGGAGGCATTGTTGTCGTTGTCGGTGATCGTGGCGGACAGCCATGATGAGGCGAAAGCGCTGGCGGGTGAGCGGTATAACTACAAGGTATATATCGGGGACCGGGCACCGCTGAACGTGCTGTCGCAGGAGCAGGCGGATACGCTGGTGCAGCAGTCTGGCGGCGCGCCGTTTCGTATCGAGAAACAGGCGCAGAACATCCTGTATGGCACGGCGGCGGAGGTCCACCGCCAACTGCAGCATTACCATCGGCGCTTTGGCGTCAGCGAGTTCATTATTCACACCCCAGTTAACGACCCGGCCGCAAGGGTTGCGTCGATCAGCGGACTGGCTAGCGGGTTTAAAGCACAGGATTGACGGTAGCCGACGACACTTCCCTTCTGGAGCTGTCCTGCCGGATGGCAAGCAGCATTTCCAGCAGGCTTGGGCAATCGGCAAGGCCGGAAAAGTCGAAGGGGTGAGTGCCGTCGCGGTGAGGCAGCAGGTGACATTGTAATTCCCGTTCGTAGTAACGCGGGTATTGCGCTTTTTCAATTGCCGACAGCGCCCGATAATTTTTCAAAACCTCGGTAAAAAAGCGTATTTGCCACTGAGGATGGCAGTAGTTCAGGCGGGCTTGCGTGACGATGTGCTGTCTCCAGGCTTGATCCTGGGCGTAAGCTTCGCTCCAGGCGGCCCGGCGTTCATTCAGGGTAAACACGCCGCTTTCATCGTAGACAATCAGCGATAGTTGCTGATAAGTCAGACCGTTGAACGGGTTTCCGCCGTTATTGTTGACGAAGGCGGAAGCCTGCCGGGCGCGTGCCAGACGTTCCGGAGTGCCGTCTGCAAGGGTGCTGGAGTGGTCACCCTGATAACGCCTGTCGCTGTTGATCCCGGTGAGCTGGTCAAGCAGCGCGCGGGCTTTCTGATGCAATTCCTGACGGCTCAACGCTACCTCACGGGCACGGGCGCGCCTGGCTGCATCGTGTAATTGCCGTTCGAGTAGGGAAGAGCAAAATATATTGATATCTGGCATACGCGTTCTCTCCAGAAATGAGCCAGCAACCTGCTTCTCAAAATCCAGCATAAAGAAGAATGAAATAGTGGTTGTGGTGTTGTCGAGTAATAACGCTATTTGAATTTAACGGCTTTATTTTTAATCTATGACATCAACAGTGATTGATGCGCCATTGGTGCTGATTTAATTTGCCAGAATGATAGCGCGTGCTCAATCTGATTTTATAGCTACAGCATATTATTTATTTTCTTCGTCGGTCATAGCCGATAAAACAGGTGTGATGACCGGCGTTATAAAATGACAATTATTCCTTGGTGATATTATGACGCTGTGCAATAGATGATTATTTCAAGTTGCAGGTGCGTTGGTCGATTCTGAACGATGTGGATAGCGAGGAAAAAGGGACGGGGAAGGATAGTGGCACCGCGCCGCTAACCTCGGGGGAGCATGGTTGTCGATATTATAAGCAAACAAAACAACGGGTATGAAAAAGCACTTGCCAGAGTAAGTAAAGCGGTCCATAATCAGCGCCATTCCAAACGCCTTAAAGTGTTAAAGCCTTTATAATCAATTGGTTACAAAGAATTAGATGCTTCTAGGCGCTTTGAATAACCTTCCTATGCGGGAATAGCTCAGTTGGTAGAGCACGACCTTGCCAAGGTCGGGGTCGCGAGTTCGAGTCTCGTTTCCCGCTCCAAGTTTTCTTTCTTTATCTTTTATTCTCCTTATTTCCAATATCGACTCAGCCATAAGCTACCGTTATTTGGCGTTATGCTGATTTCATATATTATCGTCGCATGATTTTCCATTGATGACGAACATGACACCTATTCTGTTGTTGGACTCCCGTGCGGATGAGCTACGTGATGTACTGCATGACGCGGCACCTGACTTACCGTTGCTGATCGGCTCAGGTGAGGTTGCTCAGGCTGCGGCCTGTGATATTTGGGTGGGTGAGCCAGACCGGGTTGCACTGTTGCTGGGGCAAGGGGTAAAACCGCGCTGGTTACAATCGACCTGGGCCGGTTATAAACCTTTACTTGCCGCAGGATTACCACGTGATTATCGGCTGAGTCGGGCCGTCGGGGTATTTGGGCAACCTATTGCTGAGTACGTGCTGGCTTACTTGTTGCAACATGAGCTTCATTTAGCGCAACGCTTGCAGAGTCAGCAAAGCGGAGAGTGGAAAAAGATATTGCCGGGGTCGTTGTTCGGGCGTCGGGTATTGATTGTTGGTGCGGGGGATATTGGCCGGGAGGTGGCGACCTTTTTGCAGCCGTTTGGCGTGGAGCTGTCCGGGGTTGCTTATTCACCGCGTGAGATGCCGATGTTTGCACGGGTAGAAGGGCTGTCATCGCTTGAACAGGCGGTAGCGTCTGCGGATTACGTCATTAACATTTTGCCGGATACGCCAGCGACAACGGATATCTATCACGCCGACGTGTTTGCAGCGATGAAGCCTTCAGCGTTGTTTATCAACGTTGGCCGTGGCACCGCGGTGGTGGATGCGGATTTGTGCGCCGCTTTGCACGAGGGAAAGATTGCCGGAGCCGTGCTGGATGTGTTTCGGCAGGAGCCTCTGCCGGGTGATCATCCGTTCTGGCGGACGCCAAACCTCACCATCACGGCACATGTTGCCGGGCCGCTGGTGCCTGCCCGGCTGGGTAAACTGTTTTTGGACAACCTGCCGCGCTTCCGACAAGGGCTGGCGTTAGCAGGAGAAGTGGATTTTTCTCAGCCTTATTGAGAATAAAATGTTCGCTTTCGACGAAAACAATAAAATTGTTTATCTCCCCTTGTCAGAATGGGCAGATTGGTTCATAATGCTGCCCTCTTTGCAATACAGCTTTCAAAATACAGTCAAATCAATGACTTATCTGTAATGCGAAAAAAGAAGCGCAAAATGTGATCACATCAGTTTGCGTTTGGCGAAAAAACGTCGATACTTAGGCGTTGCGTGTGCGGGAATAGCTCAGTTGGTAGAGCACGACCTTGCCAAGGTCGGGGTCGCGAGTTCGAGTCTCGTTTCCCGCTCCAGTTTTTTACACTTCTCCGTCTCTTCATTGTCATACAGTTTTTCTGCATGTGTTCATACTTTTCTGAACAGACTTATCCACAGCCTGACTATGAGCTATCTCCGGTTTCCTGAAAAAATCATTGAAAAGACATCATTTCAAGATATTGAAATAAAAAGATAAATTTATGATAAAAAACGCTATCCGGATCACTTGTACTTTTTGTGATGATTGATTGACAACGTTTTTTTAAAATTATCCACAGCCAAATGGTTCAGGATCTTCAAACAATCACCGGGTAAAATTTCAGGCGTCTCTTGGTAAACCTTTCTCGATTGCGCGGATGAGGCGCTTTTTTTGCGGGGGCTGAACGTCAATCGTCTGAACGTTAATCGATTGCTGGCTGCGCCGGGTTAGCTGTTGGTCGATGGCCCAATAAATATGCTCGTCCAGCAAGGTGCTTTCTCCCAACCGGCCCTGTAGTGCCAGGACGATCCTGTCTTCATAGGGCGCGTTGCCCAGTGCAACAGCGATATTCCGCAGCCAGCGCTCGTGACCGATGCGCCGGATGGCAGAGCCTTCGGTTATTCGCAAAAAACGGCTTTCATCCCAACCAAATAGCGCCAGTAACTCCGGTGCATGTAATGCGACACGAGGACTGAAATCGGGTTCGTCGGTAAGCTGCGAGAAGCGGTTCCAGGGGCAAATCAACTGACAATCATCACAGCCGTAGATGCGGTTTCCCATCAACGGGCGCAGAGGTTCCGGAATGGCACCTTCCAGCTCAATGGTCAGATAGGAAATGCAGCGGCGGGCATCAACAGTGTAAGGCTCGACAATGGCGCCGGTCGGGCAAGTGGTCATACAGGCTACACATTTCCCACACTGCTCAGCGAGTGGCTGATCTACCGGTAAGGGCAGGTCAATAAGCAGTTCCCCCAGGAAAAACCAGGAACCGGCTTCCCGATTCAAAATCAGTGAGTGCTTGCCAACCCAGCCAATCCCGGCTTTCGCGGCTAGAGGCCGTTCCATGATGGGGGCAGAATCGACAAAGGGACGAAACTGCAACTCACCGCAGTGCGCTTGAATTCGGTCGCCCAGCTTTTTCAGACGTTGACGCAGTAACTTATGATAGTCGCGCCCCAGGGCGTAGCGGCTGACATACCCGAGGTGCGGGTTTTTCAGCGTACTGGCAAATGCGGCTTTGGCTGGCAGATAGTTCATGCGCACGCTGATGACGCGTAACGTGCCGGGCAACAGCTCATGCGGACGGGCTCGCATCATGCCGTGGCGCGCCATCCATTCCATTTCGCCGTGATATTGCTTGTCGAGCCATGCCTGAAGACGGGGTTCTTCATGAGACAAATCCGTGTCGCAAACCCCTACTTGCTGGAAACCTAATTCAAGCCCCCATTGTTTGATGAGCTGAGCGAGTTCGTTGAGGTCGTAGGGGTATGTCATGCGTAACCATTGAGAAGAAACCGGGCGTCTGATTTTATCACATTGTTCCAGTGTCGTTCGCGGCGAGTCGGTGAGCCAGGATTTCTCCACATATGGCGCTTCCCGGCAGACCTTGCTAAGTTGAGGCGCACAATCCTGCTACCGATGGAGGGATGACATGCATCAAGACCATCGTGTGTACCAGCCTGGCGGATCATTACCCGACCTGCCTCATACTGTTTTTTTACCCGACTGGCTGCGCCGTGAGGAGCCTCACGCCGCGAACTATGCCGGTGTTTCATTGAATACGCTTATGCAGCGTGCGGGTGATGCGGCTTTTCGTATAGCGCAACAGCAATACCCGACTGCCCGGCACTGGCTGATTCTGTGCGGACATGGCAACAACGGCGGTGACGGCTATGTGGTCGCCGCTCTGGCGCGTGCCGCAGGGATTGCGGTCACGGTGGTGGCGGGAATTATCGAACGACCGCTGCCAACAGAAGCGCATCTGGCGCGTCAGGCATGGTTCGATGCCGGGGGGCGTGAGCAGCCTGTCGATGTGCCGTGGCCTGATGATGTTGACCTGATCATCGACGGCCTGCTGGGAACCGGGCTGACGTCCGCTCCTCGCGCGCCTTATGACGCCCTGATCGCTCAGGCCAACCGCCACGCGGCACCGATTATCGCGCTCGATATTCCTTCCGGATTGAATGCACTAACCGGCGCTTGTGCCGGGGCGGCGATCCACGCTGCTCACACGGTGACGTTTATTGCGCTCAAGCCCGGTTTATTAACCGGGCAGGCGCGGGATGTTGTCGGACGGCTTCATTACCATGATTTGGGGCTTAGTGACTGGCTGGCGCAACAATCAGCACCGATTGCGCGTTTGACCGCAGCGTCGCTAACGCAATGGTTGAAACCACGACGTCCGGGAGCGCATAAAGGCGACCACGGTCGTTTATTGATTATCGGCGGCGATGAAGGCACCGGCGGTGCGATTTTTATGGCAGGAGAGGCGGCACTACGCAGTGGTACAGGGCTGGTGCGAGTGCTTACTCACAAAAGCTATCTGGCCGCTTTGCTGGTGGCTCGTCCGGAGCTGATGGTGCAGGAACTGACCACCGATTCGGTTAAGGCTGGCGTTGAATGGGCGGATGTCGTGGTGATCGGGCCGGGGCTTGGGCAGCGCGAATGGGGGAAAAACGCACTGCGAATCGCAGAAAATTGTAACAAATCCATCTTATGGGATGCTGATGCGCTCAACCTGCTAGCAATCAGCCCGCATAAACGTCAGAATCGCGTGTTAACGCCTCATCCCGGCGAGGCCGCCCGTCTGTTGAACTGTCGGATTGCTGATATTGAAAGTGATCGCTTACTTGCTGCACAACGTCTGGTGAAACGCTATGGCGGCGTGGTGGTGCTAAAAGGTGCCGGTACGGTGCTGGCAAGCGAGCAGGGCGAATTAGCGATCGCCGATGTGGGAAATCCCGGCATGGCGACCGGCGGTATGGGCGACGTGCTGGCAGGCATGATCGGGGCGATGCTGGCACAAGGGCTGTCGTTGTATGACGCCGCCTGTGCAGGTTGTGTGGCCCACGGTGCAGCAGCGGACTGGCTGGCGCAGCGGCAGGGCACACGCGGGATGTTGGCAACCGATTTGATGGCGGTATTGCCGCAGTACGTAAATCCTGAGCGGATATCCTTAGAAAACACAGAATGAAGACGCTTTTGTTACCTTTGCCGGACGAGGCAGCCACGATTGCGCTGGGCGCGGCGTTAGCCCGCGCCTGTGAGCACACCACCATTATTTATCTGCTGGGCGATCTGGGGGCTGGGAAAACCACGCTGAGCCGTGGATTCCTGCAAGCGTTGGGGCATCAGGGCAATGTGAAAAGCCCGACCTATACGCTGGTAGAACCCTATGCGCTGCTGCCGCGCCCGGTATATCACTTCGACCTTTATCGCCTGGCGGATCCTGAAGAACTGGAGTTCATGGGGATTCGTGACTATTTGTCGCAGGATGCTCTCTGCCTGATTGAATGGCCGCAACAAGGCACCGGCTTTTTGCCACAAGCGGATGTTGAATTGCATCTTGGCTATCAGGGCATGGGCAGACGGGCAGAAATCAACGCCCGTACACCGCAGGGTGAGCAGATTGTAGCGGCGCTGGCCGCCCAGCCAAAGCAGGACGCACCATGACTGTGTGGTTGAAGCAGGCCCTGCTGGGGCTATTACTGATGCTGTCATGGCCGCTGTGGGCGAGCAACCTGACCGATATCCGGGTGAATAATGCTGCCAGCGAGGCGGTTGTTACGCTGAGTTTTGGCGGACAACCGGTGTATGAATACTTTTCGCTGAGTAACCCAAACCGGGTAGTAATTGATATTACCCAGTCCGGTGTGATGAAAGGACTGCCGCTCGCCTTTAACGGCCAGAATCTGATCGCCCGCATTCGCACCAGCAACGCCAAAGACCCGAAAAGCCTGCGGCTGGTGCTGGACCTGACCCAAAAGGTACAGGTGCAGGCGGTGAAAGACGGTAATAGCGCCGTCTTTACGCTGACGGGCGAGCGCAAACCGGTGGTCCGCAAACCAGTGGCCCAGCCCGTACAACCCTCGGCGCAGAGCGGGCGCAATCCTCTCGTTCCCCAGACTGCGGCGGTAGCGGCTGCGCCGACTCGGGTATCGGGGCGGGCGGGCAACGGTGAGAAAATCATTGTGGCGATTGACGCCGGTCACGGCGGTCAGGACCCTGGGGCGACCGGGCCGGGCGGGCTACATGAAAAAAATGTCACCATCTCGATAGCCCGTAAACTGCGGGCCATCATGAGTGCCGATCCAGCGTTTAAGCCGGTGCTGACCCGTGACGGCGACTACTTTATTTCGGTGATGGGGCGTTCCGACGTCGCGCGTAAACAAGGGGCTAACCTGCTGGTATCCATCCATGCGGACGCTGCGCCTAACCGTGGGGCAACGGGCGCATCCGTATGGGTACTGTCCAACCGACGCGCCAACAGTGAAATGGCCAATTGGCTGGAACAGCATGAAAAACAATCCGAGTTGTTGGGCGGCGCTGGTGATCTGCTGGCGAATAGCGCGGCTGATCCGTATCTGAGTCAGGCGGTACTGGATTTGCAGTTCGGGCATTCACAGCGGGTGGGATATGATGTGGCGGTGAAAGTACTACGCGAATTGCAGCGTGTCGGCAGGCTGCATAAGCGGCGACCGGAACACGCCAGTCTGGGCGTATTACGTTCACCGGATATTCCGTCTTTGTTGGTAGAAACCGGGTTTATTTCTAATCCGAGCGAGGAGCGGCTGCTGGGCAGCAACGAGTATCAGGAAAAGATTGCGAACGCCATTTATCAGGGGTTGCGCAGCTATTTCCAGACTCATCCGTTACAAAATATCCCAAAGCAGGAAAACCGTCCGCTCGGCTCGCAGACGGTGAAAAACGCAGCAGCCACTGAGCCCGCTCAGATCGCAACAGGAGCAACGGTACGTCATACCGTCGCGACCGGCGAAACATTATCGGGGATTGCCGCGCATTATGGCGTCAGCATGGACGCCATTCGTGAAACCAATCGCCTGAAAAAAGATGTGGTCTGGGTAGGACAGCGGCTGAGGATCCCGTCCGGTGCTTCACCGACAGCCAGGGCGGCCTTGGCGACGAAGGCTAAACCTGTTGTGGCCGCACGCACGTCGGGCGTGAAGAAAAGCGCAACCGTGATAAAACACAAGGTGGTGCGGGGCGATACGCTGAGTGCCATTGCCAGCCGCTATGGCGTGAGTATGAAAGCGATCCAGCAGGCGAACAACATGTCTTCCGGAAATGTACAGTTGGGGCAGACGTTGATTATCCCTTCTGCCTGATCCGGGCGATAAAACGAGGAGAGTCCATGCCGATTCAGGTGCTGCCACCCCAGTTGGCGAACCAGATCGCCGCCGGTGAGGTGGTGGAGCGGCCTGCTTCCGTCGTTAAGGAGCTGGTTGAGAACAGTCTGGATGCGGGTGCGACGCGCATCGATATTGAAATCGAGCGTGGCGGCGCAAAGCTGATTCGTATTCGGGATAACGGCTGTGGCATTGGTAAGACGGAGCTGGCGTTGGCGCTGGCTCGTCACGCTACCAGCAAGATCGCCACACTTGATGATCTGGAAGCGATCGTCAGCCTGGGATTTCGAGGGGAAGCGCTGGCCAGTATCAGTTCGGTTTCACGCCTGACGCTGACTTCCCGTACCGAGGCTCAGGCAGAAGCGTGGCAGGCTTACGCGGAAGGGCGAGAGATGGCGGTGACGGTCAAACCGGCGGCGCATCCGGTTGGCACTACGCTGGAAGTCCTGGATCTGTTTTACAACACCCCAGCCAGACGCAAGTTTCTGCGCACTGAAAAAACGGAATTCATGCACATCGATGAAGTGGTGCGACGCATTGCACTGGCGCGCTTCGATGTGGCGATCACACTGCATCACAACGGTAAGCTTATCCGGCAATATCGTGCCGTGTCGGAGTCAAGTCAGCGAGAAAGGCGGCTTGGCAGTATCTGTGGCGCGGCATTTTTGCAACATGCGCTGGCGGTTTCCTGGCAACATGGTGATCTGAACATTCACGGTTGGGTGGCAGATCCGGCCGGGTCGCGCCAGTTGCCGGAAATGCAGTATTGCTACGTTAATCAGCGCATGATGCGTGACCGCTTAATCAACCATGCAATTCGTCAGGCTTATCAGGATCAACTGCGTGATGAACAGCAGCCAGCCTATGTGTTGTATCTGGACGTTGACCCCCACCAGGTGGATGTCAATGTGCACCCGGCCAAGCATGAGGTTCGCTTCCATCAGGCCCGGCTGGTGCACGATTTTATCTATCAGGCGGTGATAACGGTATTACAGCAGGCGGCATCGCCGGGCCTCAATGGTGTTAGTGATACGCCAGCGACGGCATGGCAGCCGGAAAACCGGACTGCTGCAGGTGAAAACCAGTTTGCCCGACCAGCAGGGACCGCACCGCAGACACCGAGAACGGTATTGTCGGGGAATTCGGGGCAGCAGCTTCAGGTAGACAGTTACCGTGCTCGGGAACGCCAGCCAGCGCGAAACGAGGCGACGGGTTATCAAAAGAAACAAGGCGAGCTGTACCAGCAATTACTCGATACTGAATCATCGCAGCAGCCCACGGTTGCTCGGGAAACGCCGCCGCTCAGGGACGTACCGGCGGGGCAGCACGATGTGACAGTAAACGCTGCGGTGGTAGTTGGTGAAGCGCCGTTGGAGAGTCATGCTCTGGGGCTGGGACGTGTGTTGACGGTGTATCCGCCCAGTTATGCGCTGGTGGAGTATCAGCATGGCCTGGCATTGTTGTCGTTGACCGTGGCGGAACGTTACCTTCGGCAAGCTCAGTTAACGCCGTTGGAGGCTGGAGAAGGCTTACGACCACAGCCGTTGTTGATTCCGCAACGACTGACGTTGAACTCATCCGAGCTGGCGGTGATGCAGCAGCAACAACCGTTATTGACGCGTATGGGGATAGAGGTAGAACTGGCACCGCCGCGCGCTACGCTGCGGGCTGTACCTTTACCATTGAGACAACAAAATTTACAAAACTTGATTTCTGACCTGCTAGGCTATCTCGCTGATTCTCATGACGTGAAGCCTGATGCGGTGGCGGCGTGGATAGCAGGGCGACTTGGCAGCGAGCGTGAAAACTGGACGCTGGCTCAGGCCGTGCAACTGCTGTCTGATGTGGAGCGTTTATGTCCTTTGCACGTAAAAACGCCGCCGTCAGAATTGTTATATGTGATGGATATTGAATCCGCCATCAGGGCGTTGAAGAAACATGAATGAGTTTGAAACGGCGCAGCATCCGCCCGCTATTTTTATCATGGGGCCGACGGCATCCGGGAAGACCGCGCTGGCGATGGCATTGCGTGAGCAACTTCCTGTAGAGCTGATTAGCGTGGATTCGGCGCTGGTCTATCGCGGTATGGATATTGGCACCGCCAAGCCGGGTCCGGAAGAGCTGGTGCGGGCTCCACATCGCCTGCTCGATATTCTTGACCCGGCAGAGGCTTATTCCGCTGCGGATTTCCGGCGTGATGCGTTGCAGGCGATGGCGGAAATCACTGCCGCCGGGCGCATTCCGCTGCTGGTGGGCGGCACCATGCTATATTTCAAGGCGCTGCTGGAAGGGTTGTCGCCGCTACCCTCGGCGGATGTGCAGGTACGGCGGGAAATCGAAGAACGTGCGCGGACCGAGGGATGGGATGCGTTGCATCGTCAGTTGAGTGCCATCGATCCGGTATCGGCGGCTCGGATTCATCCAAATGATCCGCAGAGACTGTCTCGGGCACTGGAAGTTTTTTTCGTTTCAGGTAACACTTTAACCGAGTTGACAAAGACATCCGGTGAAGCATTGCCCTATCGTGTTCATCAGTTTGCGATTGCTCCGGCAACGCGTGAGTTGTTGCATGAACGGATAGCGTTGCGTTTCCGGCAGATGTTGGAATCGGGTTTTGAAACAGAGGCTCGGGCGCTGTTCGCCCGGCCGGATTTGAATCCTGCGTTGCCGTCAATCCGTTGTGTTGGGTATCGCCAGATGTGGTCATATTTGTCGGGCGAGATCGATTACGATGAGATGGTGTATCGTGGCATTTGCGCCACCCGGCAACTGGCAAAGCGCCAGATGACCTGGTTGCGTGGCTGGGACGATGTTTGCTGGCTTGACAGCGATCAGCCCGGAGAGGCGTTACGCAAGGTGATTCAGGTTGTTAGTGCATAGGTTAGACGATTGTGTACAATTGCCTGTGTCTACAATTGACTGATTCTCGGCACAAATTTTTATAACGTTATTTTAGGGCCGCAGGGTTCTTTGTTACAAATAACAAGCAAATAAGGAAAATATAGAATGGCTAAGGGGCAATCTTTGCAAGATCCGTTCTTGAACGCTTTGCGTCGTGAACGTGTTCCGGTTTCGATTTATTTGGTTAATGGCATCAAACTGCAAGGTCAGATTGAGTCTTTCGATCAGTTTGTGATTCTGCTGAAAAACACAGTTAGCCAGATGGTGTACAAACACGCCATTTCTACGGTAGTTCCGTCTCGCCCGGTATCGCATCATAGCAATAACCCTGGCTCAAATAACTACCATGCCAATAACCAGTCTGCGCAGCAACAGCCGCAGCAGGAAAGTGATGACGCTGAATAAGGCGTCCTTACCCGTTTACCACGGTGGGAAAAGCGCTGAGTGCAGCGGCTTTCACTGCCGTGGTTGCTTTTTTCTGAGAGGGTGCCCGGTTGTTTGACCGTTATGAAGCCGGTGAACAGGCCATACTAGTTCATATTTACTTTTCGCAAGAGAAAGATACTGAGGATCTGCTGGAGTTTGAGTCTCTGGTGTCTTCAGCCGGAATAGACGCGTTGCAGGTAATTACCGGCAGCCGCAAGGCACCGCACTCTAAATATTTTGTCGGTGAAGGCAAGGCGGAAGAGATCGCTGCGGCGGTCAAAGCAACCGGTGCCTTTGTCGTGTTGTTCAATCATGCGTTGACGCCTGCCCAGGAGCGTAATCTGGAACGGCTGTGCGAATGCCGGGTTATCGACCGAACCGGGTTGATTTTGGATATCTTTGCTCAGCGTGCTCGTACCCATGAGGGGAAATTGCAGGTTGAGCTGGCGCAGTTGCGCCACCTGGCAACGCGTTTGGTGCGTGGCTGGACCCATCTTGAAAGACAGAAGGGCGGGATCGGTTTGCGCGGGCCGGGTGAAACCCAGTTGGAAACCGACCGGCGCTTGCTGCGTAACCGCATCAGTCAGATCTTGTCCCGCCTGGAAAGGGTGGAAAAGCAGCGTGAGCAGGGGCGTCGGGCGCGAACCCGAGCCGAAGTGCCGACGGTTTCGCTGGTGGGATACACCAACGCCGGGAAATCGACCCTGTTCAACCATATGACATCGGCAGATGTCTATGCCGCCGACCAACTGTTTGCCACGCTGGATCCGACCTTGCGACGCATCAATGTGGATGATGTCGGTGACACCGTACTGGCGGATACCGTCGGTTTTATCCGTGAGCTGCCGCATGATCTGGTCGCGGCATTTAAAGCGACGTTGCAGGAAACCCGCGAAGCGACGTTGCTGTTGCATGTGGTGGATGCTTCTGACGCTCGCATCGATGAAAACATTGATGCGGTGAATGACGTATTGGCTGAAATTGAAGCAGACGACATTCCGTTCCTGCTGGTCATGAACAAGATAGACCGGCTGGAAAACATTGAACCGCGTATCGACCGTGATGAAGAGAACCGACCGATCAGGGTATGGCTTTCAGCCCAGACCGGAGAAGGGATTCCATTATTATTCCAGGCGTTGACTGAACGGCTTTCCGGAGAGATTGCGCATTATTCTCTGCATCTTCCGCCGCAGGCCGGGCGCCTGAGAAGCCGTTTCTACCAGCTTCAGGCAATAGAAAAAGAATGGATTGAGGAAGACGGCAGCGTAGGGTTGGTGGTCAGAATGCCCATTATCGACTGGCGGCGCCTGTGTAAACAGGAGCAAAAATTGCAGGATTATATTGTCTGAGCGACACAGACAGTCTCATAACTCTGGGACATTGACCCCGAAAAATACCTATCATAATGAATGGAGCTAAACATGGCGTGGAATCAGCCCGGTAACAACGGACAGGACCGCGACCCGTGGGGGAGCAGCAATAACAATAGCGGCAACTCTGGCGGAAACAATAAAGGCGGACGAGATCAGGGGCCGCCTGATCTTGATGATATCTTCCGTAAGTTGAGCAAAAAGCTCGGCGAACTGGGTGGCAAGTCGTCTGGTTCCGGTACGGGTTCTCAGGGAGGCGGTGGCAACAATGGCCGTATTCTGGGACTGGTCGTGGCGGCGGCTGTGGTGGTTTGGGGCGTCAGCGGTTTCTATACCATCAAGGAAGCCGAGCGCGGCGTGGTCACCCGTTTTGGTAAGTTCAGTCATCTGGTTGGTCCGGGCCTGAACTGGAAACCGACCTTTGTTGATTCGGTACGTGCCGTCAACGTGGAGTCCGTCCGCGAATTGGCGACGTCTGGCGTTATGTTGACCTCCGATGAGAATGTGGTGCGGGTGGAGATGAACGTCCAGTACCGCGTCACCCAGCCGGACAAGTATCTGTTTAGCGTCACCAATGCTGATGACAGCCTGCGTCAGGCCACCGACAGCGCGCTGCGTGGGGTGATCGGCAAATACACCATGGATAAAATCCTCACTGAAGGGCGCACCATTGTGCGTACGGATACCCAGCGCGTGCTGGAAGAAACCGTGCGTCCTTATGACATGGGGATTACCCTGCTGGACGTGAACTTCCAGACCGCTCGTCCGCCTGAGGAAGTTAAAGCGGCGTTCGACGATGCGATCGCCGCTCGTGAAAACGAGCAGCAGTACATTCGTGAGGCGGAAGCTTACGCCAACGAAGTCCAGCCGCGTGCCAATGGTCAGGCACAACGCATTCTGGAGGAATCCCGCGCTTATAAAGATCGTACCGTGCTGGAAGCGCAGGGCGAAGTTTCTCGTTTCTCGCGTCTGTTGCCGGAATACAAAGCCGCACCGGAAATTACTCGTGAGCGCCTCTACATTGAGACGATGGAACGCGTGCTGAGCCACACCAACAAAGTGTTGGTGAGCGACAAGAGCAACAATCTGATGGTGCTGCCACTTGATCAAATCATGCGTGGTCAGGGAGGCGTTGCAGCCGGTGCACCGACGAGCGGCAATGCTGCCAACCCAGCTCCGTTGCGCCTGCCGTCAATCTCATCAAACAGTAGTGGTGTCGGCTATGCGCCGCGTTCTTCCGGCAGCAACGGCAACATTATGGATCAACGCCGCGCCAACGCGCAGCGTGACGAGAACATTCGCGTAGGGAGAGAATAATCAATGCGTAAGTCAGTCCTCTTTATTCTTGTCCTGTTACTGCTGGTGGTCTATGCCTCACTGTTTGTGGTGCAGGAAGGTCAGCGCGGTATCGTGATGCGCTTTGGCAAGGTTCTGCGCGACAATGAAAACAAGCCACTGGTGTATTTACCTGGCTTGCATGTGAAAATTCCGTTTCTGGAGTCGGTAAAAATGCTGGATGCCCGCATCCAGACCATGGAAAACCAGGCTGATCGCTTTATTACCAAAGAGCAGAAAGACCTGATTGTCGACTCTTATATCAAATGGCGTATCAGCGATTTCAGCCGTTACTACCTGGCTACCGGTGGTGGCGATGTATCTCAGGCGGAAGTCCTGTTGAAACGTAAGTTCAGTGACCGTCTGCGTTCCGAGATCGGTCGTCTGGATGTGAAAGGTATCGTGACCGATTCTCGCGGTCAGTTGATGTCTGATGTGCGTGAAGCGCTGAACGCCGGTACGGGCGAAACCACGGAAGCGGATAACGCGATTGCTTCAGCAGCAGCGCGCGTGGAACGCGAGACATCCAGCGGTGGTCCACGGGTTAACCCTAACAGTATGGCGGCGCTCGGGATCGAGGTGATCGACGTGCGTATCAAGCAGATCAACCTGCCAACTGAAGTATCGGACGCGATCTTCCAGCGTATGCGTGCGGAGCGTGAAGCGGTTGCTCGCCGTCATCGTTCTCAGGGTCAGGAGCAGGCCGAGAAAATCAAGGCAGCAGCCGATTATGAGGTTACTCGTACACTGGCGGAAGCTGAGCGTCAGGGGCGAATCCTGCGCGGTGAAGGGGATGCTGATGCAGCCAAACTGTTCGCCGGTGCGTTTAGCCAGGATCCGGCATTTTATGGCTTTATCCGTAGCCTGCGAGCTTATGAGAATAGCTTTAACAGCACCAATCAGGATGTGCTGGTGCTGAGCCCCGATAGTGATTTCTTCCGTTATATGAAATCGCCCGAGAAAAGCCTCTCTACTCGTTAAACGTATTTATCGCCATTACCAAGCCCGTGTTTACGGGCTTTTTTCTGTCTGGAGTTTTTTATGAATGTGAGCATCTGGCTGGCGTTGGGATTGGTGCTAATCATGGAAGGGTTGGGGCCGTTGCTGTTTCCACGTATTTGGCGGCGGATGATCCTGACCATGGCACAATTGCCCGATAATGTATTACGTCGGTTTGGTGGTGGGATTGTGGTTGCAGGCTGTGTGATCTACTACATGTTGCGTAGTCGGGCAGGCGGCTGAAACTTCCGCTAAAAATGTGCGCAAACGTGTGCTAAAAGTACTGAAAGCCGAAAGATGAGATGCTAGAATCCATTTTTAACCAATCTGGTGATTCTTGAGATGGGTAAGAACGTTGTCGTACTGGGCACCCAATGGGGTGACGAAGGTAAAGGCAAGGTCGTAGACCTGCTGACTGAACGGGCCAAATATGTTGTGCGCTACCAGGGTGGTCACAATGCTGGTCACACGCTGGTTATCAACGGTGAAAAAACCGTTCTCCATTTAATTCCCTCAGGTATTCTGCGCGAAAATGTCGTCAGCATCATCGGTAACGGTGTCGTGCTGGCACCGGATGCGCTTCTGAAAGAAATGACCGCACTTGAAGCACGTGGCGTGCCGGTGCGTGAGCGTCTGTTGCTTTCCGAAGCCTGCCCGCTGATTCTGCCGTACCATGTGGCGCTGGATAATGCCCGTGAAAAAGCGCGCGGTGCTAAAGCTATCGGCACCACCGGTCGTGGTATCGGCCCGGCATATGAAGATAAGGTTGCGCGTCGTGGTTTGCGTGTTGGCGACCTGTTCGATCGGGAAAGTTTTGCCGCCAAGCTGAAAGAAATTATGGAATACCATAACTTCCAACTGGTGCATTACTACAAAGCTGATGCGGTGGATTACCAGAAAACACTGAGCGACGTGCTGGCGGTTGCTGACATCCTGACCGCGATGGTTGTGGATGTGTCCGATCTGCTGCATAAAGCGCATCAACGTGGTGATCTGGTGATGTTTGAAGGCGCGCAGGGCACGCTGCTGGACATCGACCACGGTACTTATCCGTATGTAACCTCTTCCAACACCACCGCTGGTGGCGTGGCGACCGGTTCTGGTCTGGGGCCGCGTTATGTAGATTACGTGCTGGGTATCGTTAAAGCCTATTCCACCCGTGTTGGTGCAGGCCCGTTCCCGACCGAGCTGTTCGATGACGTTGGCGAGCACCTGTCGCAGAAAGGCAACGAATTTGGCGCAACGACTGGCCGCCGCCGCCGTACCGGCTGGTTGGATGCGGTTGCAGTGCGTCGTGCGGTGCAGATTAACTCTCTGTCGGGTTTCTGCCTGACCAAGCTGGACGTTCTGGATGGCTTGAAAGAAGTGAAAATCTGCATTGGCTACCGTATGCCTGATGGCAGCGAAGTCGATGTGACCCCGCTGGCTGCCGATGGCTGGGAAGGCATTGAACCGATTTATGAAACGCTGCCGGGTTGGTCTGAAAGCACCTTTGGTGTGAAAGAGTACAGCAAATTGCCGCAGGCTGCGTTGAACTACATTAAACGCATTGAAGAAGTAACCGGTGTGCCGGTGGATATCATTTCTACAGGCCCAGACCGTGAAGAAACCATGATTCTGCGCGATCCTTTCGACGCGTAATATCGATGGTCGCTGCATGAAAAAGGACGGGCTTGCCCGTCCTTTTTGCTATCTGCTCGCCGACAAACAGGTTGTCGGCGATGCACGCAGCCTGCAATAACCCCGTTAGTCCGCGTTGTCTGTTGCCTGCGCTTTGGCGTTCAACGCATCCAGCAGTTTGTTGTGAATATTGCCGAAGCCACCGTTGCTCATTACCAGTATATGGTCGCCAGGCTGAGCGGTTTTGCTGATCATCTCCACCAGTGTGTCGATATCTGCGCTCCAGTAAGCTGGTTGAACGCAGGCATCAGCCACTTCAGCCACCTGCCAGGGAATATGCTGGGGCTGGAACAGGAAGACACCGTCAGCGCGGCCCAGCGCCGGTGCTAACTCGTTTTTGCAATGACCCATTTTCATGGTGTTGGAGCGAGGTTCCAGCACGGCGAGAATCCGCGCGGTGCCTCCCACCTTGCTGCGTAAGGCGGCCAGCGTAGCGAGGATCGCGGTTGGGTGGTGGGCAAAATCGTCATAGACCGACACGCCGTGCGCGCTGCCACGCAGTTCCAGCCGCCGACGGGCGTTAATGAAACCGCTCAGTGCGCGGCAGGCTTCTTCTGGCGGGACGCCAACATGACGCGCTGCGGCAATCGCCATCAGGCCGTTATGCATGTTGTGTTCGCCCACCATATTCCAGGTGACTTCCCCAACCAGTTGCTCGTTGAGATACACCTGAAACACACTGGCGTCGGTGGTGACTTTTTTCGCTTTCCAGATGCCTTCTTCCCCGACCAGCTCTTGCTCGCTCCAGCATCCCATGCTCATCACCTGTTTCAAATGCAGGTCGTGAGACGGAACGATGATGCGGCCCTTGCCTGGAACCAAGCGCACCAGATGGTGGAACTGTTTCTGGATGGCCTTGAGGTCGTCGAAGATATCCGCGTGGTCAAATTCCAGATTATTCAGAATTAACGTGCGCGGACTGTAGTGCACGAATTTGGAACGCTTGTCGAAGAAGGCGCAGTCATACTCGTCCGCTTCGACCACGAAGAACGGGCTTTCACCCAGGCGCGCAGAGACGGTGAAGTTGCCCGGTACGCCGCCGATGACGAATCCCGGCTGGTAGCCGCAGTCTTCCAGAATCCAGGTCACCATACCCGCAGTAGTGGTTTTGCCGTGAGTACCGGCAACGGCGATCACCCAGCGTTCGCGCAGAACGTGATCATGAAGCCATTGCGGACCGGACATATACGGGATATTTTGTTCCAGCACCGCCTCAACGCAGGGGTTGCCACGGGTCATGGCATTGCCAATGATGACCAGATCCGGAGCCGGGTCCAACTGCGCTGGGTCGTATCCCTGGATAAGGGTAATCCCTTGTTCTTCCAGTAAGGTACTCATTGGCGGATAGACGTTAGCATCCGAACCGGTTACCTGATGTCCTTGTGATCGGGCCAGCAACGCCAGTCCTCCCATGAAGGTGCCACAGATTCCTAAAATATGAATACGCATACGTTTTCCATCTATATTCAGAGAGTCTGCCGTCCATTCTAACGCCTGGAATACGTCATAAGAAATGGATTTGCTAGGTACTCGCTTTCTCTTTGGGCTACACTGCAGACGCAAACGCTGGCGGTACAAAAATGAAACCGCTTTTCATTCGTAGATTCTGGAATAGTGTTATGAAAACGTTAGGCGAATTTATCGTCGAAAAACAGCACGATTTCTCTCACGCCACTGGTGAGCTGACTGCGTTGCTGTCGGCCATCAAACTGGGTGCGAAGATTATCCACCGCGACATCAACAAAGCTGGTCTGGTGGATATTCTGGGCACCAGCGGCGTTTCCAACGTTCAGGGCGAAGTGCAGATGAAGCTCGATCTGTACGCCAATGAAAAGCTGAAAGCGGCGCTGAAAGCACGTGGCGAGGTAGCAGGGATTGCTTCCGAAGAAGAAGACGAAATTGTTATCTTCGACGGTGAGCGCGCTGAAAACGCCAAATACGTGGTATTGATGGACCCGCTGGACGGTTCTTCCAATATTGACGTTAACGTCTCTGTCGGAACCATTTTCTCCATTTACCGCCGCATCACCCCGCTGGGTATGCCGGTGCGCGAAGAGGATTTCCTCCAGCCTGGCCACAAACAGGTGGCTGCCGGTTATATCGTGTATGGCTCTTCTACTATGCTGGTGTACACCACCGGTCACGGTGTTCATGCCTTCACTTATGACCCGTCGCTGGGGGTATTCTGCCTGTCTCACGAACGTGTATGTTTCCCAGAGAAAGGCAACATGTACTCCATCAACGAAGGGAACTACATTAAATTCCCGCAAGGTGTGAAGAAGTACATCAAATACTGTCAGGAGCAGGATGAGGCGACTCAGCGTCCGTATACCACCCGTTATATCGGTTCGCTGGTGGCAGACTTCCACCGTAACCTGTTGAAAGGCGGTATTTATCTCTATCCGAGTACGGCCAGCTACCCGGAAGGGAAACTGCGTTTGCTGTACGAATGCAACCCGATGGCGTTTTTGGCTGAACAGGCGGGCGGTAAAGCCAGCGACGGCAAAAACCGTATTCTGGATATCATGCCGCAGAAACTGCATCAGCGTGCGCCGTTCTTCGTCGGCAATACGTCGATGGTGGAAGATCTGGAAGGATTCCTGCGCGACTACCCGGACGCGTAAATTCACGCCAGCAGTTAATTCAGGCCCGCGAATGCGGGCCTGAATCGTTTATGGCATTGGTAGCATTAGGAAAGGGCGTGGTGTGAACCACGGTGTCTGATTTATTGCGGTCTGTCGAGTTGCTGCTCGAACCAGCTTTCCAGAATAATCACAGCGGAGGCAGCATCCACACTGCTTTTGTCCAGCGCCCGAAACCCGCCACGTTCGAACAAATCCGCCCGCGCTTCCACCGTGCTGAGTCGCTCATCGTGCAGCTCAACCTTGACGCCGAAACGGCCATGCAGGCGTTGGGAAAATTTGCGCGCCCGAGCGGTCAGCGGTTGCTCGGTGCCGTCCATGTTCAGCGGCAAGCCGACGATAATCAGCGAGGGCTGCCACTCGTTGAGCAACTTTTCCACTTTCTGCCAGTCGGGCACGCCATCCTGCGCTTTCAGTGAGGTTAGCGGGCGGGCAGTGCCAGTGATTTCCTGGCCGATAGCGACGCCAATGCTACGGGTGCCGAAGTCGAAGGCCAGTAAAGTTCGATTTCCCATCAGGCGTGCCCCGCTTCGGCGGCGATATTATGAATATCTATGCCCAGTTTTTTGGCGGCGGCGCGCCAACGCTCGGCTATCGGGGTGTGGAACAGCAGATGATGATCTGCCTGTACCGTTAGCCAGGCATTTTCCAGCAGCTCGTTTTCCAACTGACCACTTTCCCAGGCGGAATACCCCAGCGCTACCAGTGTATTGCTCGGTTGTTCCGGTGTCCCAAGCGTTTCCAGCACATCCTTTGAGGTGGTGATCATGGTTTCGTCGGAAATGCTGATGCTGGATGCGAAACCAGGGTGTGGCGTATGCAGGATAAAACCACGGTCGTCCGCCAGCGGACCGCCGGAAAAGACCGGCTTGTCGAGCCGAATGGCCATATCCCGTGGATTAGGCGTGATTTTCAGTTTTTTGAGGATATTTTCGACGGTGAACTGTTCCATTGGCTTGTTGATGATAAGGCCCATGGCGCCGTCCTCATTGTGCTCGCAGATGTAAATCACCGTCCGCTTGAACACGGGGTCCAGCAGAGAGGGCATCGCAATCAGAAAATGGTGCTGTAAATTCATTGTCTTATTATCGCTTCTCTGTCGGATTGGATGTTTCTGGTTCGCTGCCGGGCAGCGAACCAGGTAGGGATACATCACCGACCGGGATACGGTCCATGTATCAGTTAACGCTGAGCTAGTCGGCGTTCAATGGCGTCCATCAGCATACCGGTAATAGAAACATCCGAGTAAGCCGCTTCGATTTCACGCACGCAGGTCGGGCTGGTGACGTTGATTTCAGTCAGGCGGTCGCCAATGATGTCCAGTCCGACGAAGATCAATCCCTTCTGTTTCAGCACTGGGGCTACAGTCCGGGCAATCTGCCAGTCACTTTCGCTGAGCGGGCGGGCTTCGCCACGACCACCGGCTGCCAGGTTACCGCGGGTTTCACCGCTTTTCGGGATACGGGCCAGGCAGTAAGGCACTGGCTCGCCATCCACCACCAGCACGCGCTTGTCACCGTCTTTGATGGCAGGCAGGTAATTCTGTGCCATGCAGTAACGGCTACCGTGTTCGGTCAGGGTTTCGATGATCACGGATACGTTGGCGTCTTCCGGTTTCAGGCGGAAAATTGATGCGCCGCCCATGCCGTCGAGCGGTTTGAGGATCACGTCGCTATGGTGCTGGTGGAACGCACGCAGTCGGTCGGCGTTGCGAGTTACCAATGTATCCGGTGTGAGTTGCGGGAACCAGGCGGTGAACAGTTTCTCGTTGCAGTCGCGCAGGCTCTGTGGCTTATTGACGATGAGTGTCCCTTTCTCTTCCGCACGCTCCAGAATATAGGTGGCGTAGATAAATTCGGTGTCGAACGGCGGGTCTTTACGCATCAGCACCACGTCCAGTTCATGCAGGGCGATGTCCTGCGTCGTACCGAAGTCATACCAGCCGTTGTAGTCGTACTGAACGCTCAGCGTGCGGGTGGTGGCGCGAGCTTCGCCCGCATGTAGGTAGAGGTCACCCATTTCCATATAGTGCAGTTCCCAGCCACGACGCTGCGCTTCCTGCAACATTGCAAAGCTGGTGTCTTTCTTGATATTGATGGACGAGATTGGGTCCATCACGATACCGAGTTTAATCATTGTTATCTCCTTTACCCCAGATCGCCGAATCGTACCTGTAGCGCGGTGATTGCGGTGAGCGCGGTGGTTTCTGTTCGCAGAACGCGAGGCCCCAGCAGAATATCAGTAAAACCCTGGGTTGCAGTCATGGCGATTTCGTCTGTCGACAGCCCGCCTTCCGGGCCAATCAGCAGCCGGATGCGCGAGACCGGCAACGGTAGCGTGTTGATACTGTTCGCTGCCCGTGGATGTAGATTCAGTTTTAACCCATTGTCTGGTTCTGCGCACCAGCTTTCCAGTGTCTGAACGGGGCGAATTTCTGGCACGCGATTTCTGCCGCATTGTTCACAGGCGGCAATGGCGATTTTCTGCCACTGCGCGATTTTCTTCTCCAGCCGTTCGCCGTCCAGTTTGACGCCGCAGCGTTCGGAGAGCAGCGGGGTGATGACATTCACCCCCAGCTCAATGGATTTTTGGATGGTGAACTCCATTTTCTCGCCACGCGACATCACCTGGCCCAGGTGCAGGTGTAACGGCGATTCCCGGTTTTCGGCCTGCCCAGCGGCATAGCGGACCCGCACACTTTTTTTCCCTGCCTGCAAAATCTCGGCGTCAAAGACCTGGTTGCTGTCGTCGAACAATTGCAACGTCTGCCCGGCACTCATGCGGAGCACCCGGCCCACATGGTTGGCGGCGTCTTCGCTCAAATCCGTTTCTCCCCCCTGCGGGGCAAGCGTGTCGGGATGAAAAATGCGCGGTATTCGCATGAATAATCTGGCCTTACGTGGTTATCAGTCGGATGGCGAATGGCCCGGCGTGCGTCAGCCACCGTGCGGCGACGGTGGCGACAACGGCAGGCAATCATTATAAGAGACAAGCCGTTATAGTAGGGAGCGGCGTCAGGGCTGGCAAGCCTGTTGCACGTATGGGTTATGGTTGCCCTGTACGGCGGCGATGCGTTTTTCGCGGGTGCACTCCCACGTCGTGACCGGATACTGCTTGTTCCAGACGTCAAACAGCTGGGTTTGCTGGCGGGACAGGTTCAGGTTGTAACGGTCACGCATATAGAAGTAGGTGCGGGCGATCGCGCCACGGGCACGTTCGGGCGGCTCCGCCAACTGATTTTTAAAATCAATTTTCATCTCGCATTGACCGTACTGACGTTCGCCGCCATTCCACTGGCTGTACATAAAGTTGCCGCGATCGCCGTTCACTTCGCCAATCGCTGGCTGCAGGTTGTGCAAGTCGGTTTCTATCTGGCGGTAAACGTCGTCTTTGGTGCAGTTTTTGCGCCCACCGTCCTGCCAGCACTGGCGCTGGTGACCAAACTGCCACGCTGGCACCACGTGTTCCCACTCGATACGGCTGGCACGGTTGGCGTCTTTACGTACCTGATAACCGCAGGAAGCCAGGTCCGGCGTCCCTTTTTTGCCCTGCCAGTTGATCTTACAGCCGCAATAGAAGGTGCCGGGTGCATCCTGATGGATTTTAGCGGCAGCAGCCTTGGCCTGCGTAAAATTGTTGATGTTCTGACCGGCGGCGGCCAGCGTTGTCAGGCCTGCGCCTAACACTGCGAAAATGACAAGATTGCGAAGCATATTCCAGAATCACCAGCAGGGTTGAAAGTGGGCAGCGTACCTGAAGAACACCATGCAGGCAAACGTAAAAAAGACAGCATGAAACGCTGGATTTCTGGTTTAAACAGAGTTTGTTACGATGGCGCGTAACCGCTCGCCGCAAGACCGGCAACGGTATTCCGACTCGCCCCGAACGACGCGATTATGGCGGCGCAGCGTGAGTTCATGTCGGCGGCAGGCGCACTGATAAGGGAACGTTTTGCCCTGCACCGAGGCGAGCGCAAATTGATGGGTCCGGCGGGCGGGTACGTTCAGTACGTTTTCCATCATCCAGCGCCATTCCCGGCCATGCGGCGCGGTTTTGCCGAAACGGGCGTATACCAGCAGATGCGCCAGCTCATGCGGGACCACTTCATCAATGAATGCCTGCTGGTTTTCCTGCAACAAGACCGGATTAAGGCGGATTTCCCACGTTGTTAGCCAGGCGCTACCCGCAGTGGAGCCGCGTTGCTGATAGTTGATGACGGGTTCGGGATAATTACAGCCTAATACCCTGTTGGCCTGTTGGAGTTTTTCCCGCAGACAGCGCATCACCGCTTGCTGCAGGGCGATAGAGAGTCGTGGCGTGTTCATGCTGGCAGCTTACGGTCTGGGCGGGCCGGATGCAATAACGCCTGTCGGCGGCCTGGCAATAAAAAACGGCGAAGCAGAGGCTTCGCCGTTTGGCATGACAGCGCAGGGCGATTATTTCAGGCCAGCGGCATCACGCAGTTTTTCTGCCACGTCGGTTTTTTCCCACGGGAATTCCGCACGACCGAAGTGGCCGTAAGCCGCGGTTTTCTGATAAATCGGGTGCAGCAGGTCCAGCATCTGGATCAGGCCATATGGGCGCAGATCGAAGAACTGGCGCACCAAATCGACCAGACGATCGCTGGGCACTTTCTCGGTGCCGAAGGTTTCCACCATGATGGAGGTTGGCTCCGCTACGCCGATAGCGTAGGACACCTGAATTTCACAGCGATCCGCCAGACCGGCGGCAACGATGTTTTTTGCCACATAGCGGGCGGCGTAGGCAGCGGAACGGTCCACTTTGGACGGGTCCTTGCCGGAGAACGCGCCGCCACCGTGACGGGCGGCACCGCCGTAGGTATCGACGATGATTTTACGACCGGTCAGGCCGCAGTCACCCATCGGCCCACCGATCACGAAACGACCGGTCGGGTTGATGAAGTATTTGGTATTGGCGGAGAGCCACTCAGACGGCAGAACCGGTTTGATGATCTCTTCCATCACCGCTTCTTGCAGATCTTTCTGCGCGATGGATTCCGAATGCTGGGTAGACAGCACGACCGCATCGATACCGACGATCTTGCCGTCGTCGTAGGCGAAGGTCACCTGGCTTTTGGCGTCCGGGCGCAGCCACGGCAGGGTGCCGTTTTTACGCACTTCAGACTGACGCTGTACCAGACGGTGCGCGTAAGTGATCGGTGCTGGCATCAGCACGTCGGTTTCGTTAGTCGCGTAACCGAACATCAGGCCCTGATCGCCTGCGCCTTGTTCCAACGGGTCTTTACGGTCAACACCTTGATTAATATCCGGCGATTGTTTGCCAATCGCGCTCAGTACGGCGCAGGAGTTGGCATCAAAACCCATCTCGGAGTTGACATAACCAATTTCGCGGACGGTGCGGCGCGTGATTTCTTCGATATCAACCCAGGCGCTGGTGGTAATTTCACCACCCACTAACACCATACCGGTTTTTACGTAAGTTTCGCAGGCAACCCGCGCTTTGGGATCCTGTTCCAGAATCGCGTCAAGGACGGCGTCAGAAATCTGGTCAGCGATTTTATCAGGATGTCCTTCGGAAACCGACTCGGACGTAAAAAGGTGTTTAGCCATGAGTTTCTTTACCTTATAAGCTAAAGCCGTTAAGCAATATATCAGTTAATCAGTATAGATGGATTAACATCTGGACGGCTATTCTAGGTCACACTGTAGCCCCATGCCAGCAGTTTTTATGCCGCACGGGCCGGTTGAAGATGTTCATCGGCATTTTTTGCAGAAATGATAGGGTTTTTTACCATTTTCATTTTGCTTTTCCGGGGCCGGATAGGTATAAACGGCGGGCGGTTTTGTTGTCCGTAATTCGGGCGATTCCGGCACGCTGCGCGACGCTTATCCAGGGTGATATGTGAGTGATGGCGACGGGGTTCAGCCCGATACTGTTTGACCATTTTCCTGATGGTTTTTCGTGATAGCCTGACCGCATCATCTGCGGCGAGCGTGGAGGTGATAGGATTAATGATCCGTTGTTTATTGAGTGAGTTGCGCCCGCTGCGCTTTTCTTCTGACGCCATCGCGTCACTGACTCAATCCTTTCCGACATTTGCCCGAAGTTGCCTGTCCCGCAGCGCAACGCAGGACTCCCGAGCTGGCTAACCTGCTTTTTTCTCCGCGCCAGTGAATGCGTTTGCATTCTTCCTGGTGATGTTTTCCCTGGTTTTCACCGACCCGAACCTCGGAGTCTGACATCGTGTTTTACACTAATAAGAGTCATAAAACGGCGGCATACTACTGCCCGTCGGGTTTTTCACTGCCGACGTCGCACGTTTTTGCTGTGCCGCCGGTGCTTGTTGCGGGAAAAAATGTGATTATTCATCAAGAAGTGGAAGAAGGGGATCGCCATGTCTGACGATATGATTCAACCGTACTCGTCAGCGGCGGGTAAACACGATCATCTGCGCTCCATGCAGGAGGTAGCCATGAATGACCGCGATGCCAGCGAGATGCTGAGAACCTATAATATTGCCTGGTGGGGCAACAACTATTACGACGTCAACGAGCTGGGGCACATCAGCGTCTGCCCGGATCCGGATGTGCCGGAAGCGCGCGTTGACCTGGCAAAACTGGTGAAAACCCGTCAACAGGGGAACCAGCGCCTGCCCGCGTTATTCTGCTTCCCGCAGATTCTGCAGCACCGTCTGCGCTCCATCAACGCGGCGTTTAAACGTGCGCGTGAGTCCTTCGGCTATGAAGGCGGCTATTTCCTGGTATATCCCATCAAAGTTAACCAGCATCGCCGCGTGATTGAATCGCTGATCAATTCCGGCGAGCCGCTGGGGCTGGAGGCAGGTTCCAAAGCCGAACTGATGGCGGTGCTGGCCCACGCGGGTATGACCCGCTCCGTCATCGTCTGCAACGGTTATAAAGATCGCGAGTACATCCGTCTGGCGCTGATCGGCGAAAAGCTGGGCCACAAGGTGTATCTGGTCATCGAAAAGATGTCAGAAATCAACATGGTGCTGGAAGAAGCCGAGCGGCTGAACGTGGTGCCGCGTTTGGGTGTGCGTGCCCGTCTGGCATCGCAGGGCTCTGGCAAATGGCAGTCGAGTGGTGGTGAAAAATCCAAGTTCGGCCTGGCGGCGACGCAGGTACTGCAACTGGTGGAACTGCTGCGCAAGGCCAATCGCCTCGATAGCCTGCAATTGCTGCACTTCCATCTTGGCTCACAGTTGGCGAACATCCGTGATATCGCGACTGGCGTGCGTGAATCGGCGCGTTTCTACGTCGAACTGCACAAGCTGGGCGTCAATATCCAGTGCTTTGACGTGGGCGGCGGTCTGGGTGTCGATTATGAAGGAACCCGCTCGCAGTCCGACTGTTCGGTCAACTACGGCCTGAACGAATACGCCAACAACGTCATCTGGGGTATCGGCGACGCCTGTAACGAATACGGCCTGCCGCACCCGACGGTGATCACCGAATCTGGACGCGCCGTCACTGCGCATCACACCGTACTGGTGTCCAACATCATCGGGGTGGAGCGCAACGAATTCAGCGAACCGGTCGCGCCGGATGAAGACGCGCCGCGCGCGCTGGAAAGTTTGTGGAATACCTGGCAGGAAATCAAGGAACCGGGCAACCGTCGTTCATTGCGCGAGTGGCTGCACGACAGCCAGATGGACCTGCACGATATCCACACTCAATACACCCACGGCATGTTGGATTTGACCCAACGTGCGCAGGCAGAGCAACTGTACCTTAATATCTGTCAGCAGATTCAACAGCAGCTTGATCCGAGCAACCGTGCCCACCGGCCGATTATCGATGAACTGCAGGAGCGCATGGCAGACAAGCTGTACGTCAACTTCTCGCTGTTCCAGTCGATGCCGGATGCCTGGGGTATCGACCAGTTGTTCCCGGTGTTGCCGCTGGAAGGGCTGGACAAGCCGCCGCAGCGTCGCGCGGTGTTGCTGGATATCACCTGTGATTCCGATGGTGCCATCGACCACTATGTTGACGGCGACGGCGTTGCCACCACCATGCCGATGCCGCCATATGACCCGGAAAATCCGCCGCTGTTAGGCTTTTTCATGGTCGGCGCTTATCAGGAAATTCTCGGCAACATGCATAACCTGTTCGGCGATACCTCCACCGTGGATGTGTTCGTATTCCAGGACGGCAGCGTTGAACTGGAAGAGTCGGATGAAGGCAATACCGTGGCCGATATGCTGGAATACGTGCAGTTGGACCCGAATGTGCTGATGTCCCGCTTCCGCGATCAGGTCAAGGAAACCGATCTGGCACCGGAGCTACAAGCACAATTCCTTGAAGAATTTGAAACCGGCTTGTACGGTTATACGTATCTGGAAGACGAATAATATTTCGTACGGAAAGGTTGAGTACTGATGAGGTACTCAACCTTTTTCTTTTTCAGGGTGACAGAACAGCCGGTTCTGATTGCTCTGCGGAATCGGGTTCCAGTTGGTCTGTTGTTGCATACGGCTTATAAATACTTTGATGATAACGTTGTGGCGCAATACTGATACTCAATGAGGTATGGCATTGCGCTTTTCATATTTGATGACAGGAAAGGGTATATGTCTGATCTGAATCGTCAGCGGCTATTTTTCACCAGCTGCTTTTCCTATGCGTTGACCGGTGCGCTGGTTATCGTGACCGGTATGGTCATGGGTGATATCGCCCAGTACTTTAATGTGCCGATTGCCAACATGAGCAATACCTTTACGTTTCTGAACGCCGGTATTTTGCTGTCCATTTTCCTCAATGTGTGGCTGATGGATATTTTCCCGCTGAAAAAACAGCTGGTCTTCGGTTTTATCCTGATCGTGCTGTCTGTCATTGGGCTGTTCGTGGGTAAATCGCTGGCGGTATTTTCTGCCTGTATGTTTACGTTGGGCGTGGTCAGCGGCATTACCATGTCGATCGGCACCTTCCTGATTACACAACTGTATTCCGGCCGTCAGCGCGGTGCTCGCCTGCTGTTTACCGATTCGTTTTTCAGTATGGCCGGTATGATTTTCCCGATTGTGGCCGCGGCGCTGTTATCTCGTCATTTTGGCTGGTACTGGATTTACGCCTGTATCGGGCTGCTGTACGTGGCGATTCTGGTGTTGACGCTGTTGTCTGACTTCCCTGCCATCGGCACAGATAAAACCAGCGCTCAGAAAACGGCTGTCGAGTCGGAAAAATGGGGCATGGGTGTGGTATTCCTGTCGATCGCCGCACTGTGCTACATTCTGGGTCAGTTGGCGTTTATCCAGTGGGTGCCGGAATATGTGACCAAATCCTTTGGTATGAGCATCGGCGATGCCGGTGAACTGGTCAGCAGTTTCTGGACGTCATATATGATCGGCATGTGGGTGTTTAGCTTTGTGCTCAAATTCTTTGATTTGCAGCGCGTCGTTACCGTACTGGCTATTCTGGCCGCTGGGGCGATGTACCTGTTCGTGAGCAGTGATCAGCCTCAACTGCTGAAATACTTCATCTTTGGCCTGGGCTTTATTTCCAGCGCCATCTACACCACGCTGATTACGCTGGGATCCCAACAGACTAAAGTGCCGTCGCCGAAACTGGTGAACTTCATTCTGACCTGCGGAACGGTCGGGACCATGCTGACCTTTATCGTCACCGGGCCGATCGTACAGCACTTTGGCGTTCATGCTGCGTTAGTGACCGCCAATGGCCTGTATTTCGTCGTGTTTGTCATGTGTTTATTGCTGGGTCTGGTTACCCGTCATCGTCTGCATGGGCATGAAGCCGCAGCGCATTAAGCGGGGATAAACGCCGACCAGTAACACTCAAAAGGCATCCTCAGGGATGCCTTTTTACCCGTCTTTCTGATCAATTCAATGCTGTGTGATTAGTTAACCAATACGCCTACTCGTGTGCCATGCGTTCAACCGCTCCGTTGAGTGCTGTGGTCATCTCCGTTCAGCATCATACCGCCCAAAATGTAATGAAAAATCGTGGGCGTAAACAGGTAAAGCTGCTACATCGTGTGAGCTGGAGCGAATAAAACCACCCTGATAAAACGAAAAGCCTGCCATCCGGCCTACAGGTCAGCAGATTCGTGCGTTTTTTCCGCTTGCTGTTCCATGTGCAATCGGCCGGGTTTTCATGTACATTTGTGGATATCTTTTCTTTGCCTTTTTGAGCTAACACATTGATTAATATGTATTATGTTCGACAGGCAACTGTTCAATCCGATCTGGAGTAAAGCATGTCCTCTCGTAAAGAACTTGCCAATGCTATCCGTGCGTTGAGTATGGATGGTGTGCAGAAGGCCAAATCTGGTCATCCGGGCGCACCGATGGGTATGGCGGATATCGCCGAAGTCCTGTGGCGTGACCATTTGAACCACAACCCGGCCAACCCACATTGGGCCAACCGCGACCGCTTCGTGCTGTCCAACGGTCATGCCTCTATGCTGATCTACAGCCTGCTGCACCTGACCGGTTACGATTTGCCGATTGAAGAACTGAAAAACTTCCGCCAGCTGCACTCCAGAACGCCGGGTCACCCGGAAGTGGGTTATACGCCGGGCGTAGAAACCACCACCGGCCCGTTGGGCCAGGGGATCGCCAATGCTGTCGGTATGGCGATTGCTGAGCGCACGTTGGCTGCACAGTTCAACCGTCCTGGTCATGACATTGTTGACCACCACACCTATGTGTTCCTGGGTGACGGTTGCATGATGGAAGGGATTTCCCATGAAGTCTGTTCGCTGGCCGGGACCCTGAAACTGGGCAAACTGGTCGCCTTCTACGATGACAACGGTATTTCCATCGACGGCCACATCGAAGGCTGGTTTACCGATGACACCGCCGCTCGTTTCGAATCCTACGGCTGGCACGTGGTACGCGGTGTTGATGGTCACGATGCTGACGCTATCCAGCGAGCTATCAAAGAAGCGCAGAGCGTGACCGACAAACCGTCACTGCTGCTGTGCAAAACCGTGATCGGTTTCGGTTCGCCGAACAAAGCTGGCACCCACGACTCCCACGGTGCCCCGCTGGGTGATGCCGAAGTCGCTGCCACCCGCGAACAGCTGGGCTGGAAATACGGTCCGTTTGAAATCCCGGCTGATATTTATGCCGCCTGGGATGCCCGCCAAGCCGGTCAGAGCAAAGAAGCTGCCTGGCAGCAGGCGTTCAATGCCTATGCCAGCGCTTATCCGGAACTGGCAGCCGAATTTACCCGTCGCGTGAACGGCGAACTGCCAGCTAACTGGCAGGCTGAGTCGACTAAAGTTGTCGAGCAATTGCAGGCCAACCCGGCCAAGATCGCCAGCCGTAAAGCCTCGCAAAACGCACTGGAAGCCTATGGCAAGCTGTTACCGGAATTCCTGGGTGGTTCTGCCGACCTGGCACCAAGCAACCTGACCATTTGGTCCGGCTCCAAAGCGCTGAATGAAGACCCGGCGGGCAACTACATCCATTATGGCGTGCGCGAATTCGGTATGACTGCTATCGCCAACGGTATCTCGCTGCACGGTGGCTTCGTGCCGTACACCGCGACCTTCCTGATGTTCGTTGAATATGCCCGTAACGCGGTGCGTATGGCGGCGTTGATGAAAGTGCGCAGCATCTATGTCTATACCCACGACTCTATCGGTCTGGGCGAAGACGGCCCGACCCACCAGCCGGTGGAACAGTTGGCCAGCCTGCGCGTGACGCCGAACATGAGCACCTGGCGCCCGGCGGATCAGGTAGAAACCGCGGTGGCCTGGAAATACGCCATTGAGCGTAAAGACGGCCCGACGGCGCTGATCCTGTCTCGTCAGAACCTGGCGCAGCAGGATCGTACCGCCCAGCAGTTGGCGGACGTCGCTAAAGGCGCTTATGTGCTGAAAGACAGCGGCGGCCAGCCGCAGCTGATTCTGATCGCCACCGGCTCCGAAGTGGAATTGGCGGTTACCGCCTGGCAGAAACTGACCGACGAAGGCGTTAAGGCGCGCGTGGTGTCCATGCCGTCTACCGATGCGTTCGACAAGCAGGATGCGGCTTACCGTGAAGCGGTGCTGCCGTCTGCGGTGTCTGCCCGTGTGGCGATTGAGGCTGGCATTGCCGACTACTGGTACAAATATGTCGGTCTGAATGGTGCGATTGTTGGTATGGAAAGCTTTGGCGAATCCGCACCGGCAGAAAAACTGTTCGACGTATTTGGCTTCACTACCGACAACGTGGTAGCGAAGGCGAAAGCGCTGCTGAAATAAGCACGTCGCTTCGTTCGCTTCTCTTGCAAAGCCGGGATCGTCTCCCGGCTTTTTTGATCCCGTCTGCTTTTCTGTAGCAAACCGTGCGGTAATTTTTTGACGCAGATCACTCTTCTGGTATCCGACCTGTCGCCATATTTCCTTTGACCAGCAATTCGTTTATTCTAGCTGAAGCGTTTCAGTTGCTGGTGTGACAGCACCTGGCAGTTGGGATCCCACTGGGATCAGGTTCGCAGCCTACCGTGCGCAACAAGCGGTTTATTCCTGACGACGTACTGATTATTCTATGATGCGCGATGCTTATCACTACACAGGGAATTTCATGACAATCCGTATTGCGATAAACGGTTTTGGTCGCATTGGTCGTAGCGTACTGCGCGCGTTGTACGAGTCTGGTCGGCGGGCTGAGATTGCGGTGGTGGCGATTAATGAACTGGCCAACGCCGAAGGGGTTGCTCATCTGCTTAAATATGACAGCAGTCATGGCCGCTTTTCGTGGGATGTACGTCAGGAGTGTGATCGCTTGTCGGTAGGGGATGACACTATTCGCCTGTTGCATGAGCCGGACCTTCGTTCCCTGCCGTGGGGGGAGCTTGGCGTTGATATCGTGCTGGATTGCAGTGGGGTATACGGCAGTCGCGCCGATGGCGAAGCCCATCTGGCGGCGGGGGCGAAGAAAGTGCTGTTCTCCCACCCTGGCGCGCCGGATCTCGACGCCACCATCGTGTACGGCGTCAACCATCCGGATTTGCAAGCGGTGCACCGTCTGGTGTCCAACGCCTCCTGCACCACCAACTGTATTATTCCGATTATCAAGCTGCTGGACGATGCGTATGGCATCGAGAGTGGCACCGTCACCACGATCCATGCGTCGATGAACGACCAACCGGTGATCGACGCTTATCACCATGACCTGAGGCGTACCCGTGCGGCCAGTCAGTCGATCATCCCGGTGGATACCAAACTGGCGGTCGGTATTACCCGTTTCTTTCCGAAATTTGAAGACCGTTTTGAGGCGATTTCGGTGCGGGTGCCAACCATCAATGTGACGGCCATTGACCTGAGCGTCAGTGTGAAAAACGCGGTAAACGTAAGTGAAATCAATACGCTGTTTCGTCAATCAGCGCAGAATACATTTCGTGGTATAGTTGACTATACCGATTTACCGTTGGTTTCCGTGGACTTCAACCATGACCCGCATAGTGCGATTGTGGATGGAACGCAAACCCGGGTCAGCGGAGGGCATCTGATCAAGACGTTGGTCTGGTGCGATAACGAATGGGGCTTTGCCAACCGAATGTTGGATACAACTCGGGCGATGGCAGCCTGCGGTTTCTGATAGGCGGCGTCGGGAAACCGGCGCCTCACTCAAGCAACTTTAAAGAGAATCAACAAGAGGATTCACCATGGCTGTAATTAAGATGACCGACCTGGATCTGGCTGGCAAACGCGTGCTGATCCGTGCGGATCTGAACGTGCCGGTTAAAGATGGCAAAGTGACGTCTGATGCCCGTATCCGCGCTTCCCTGCCGACCATTGAAATCGCCCTGAAGCAGGGTGCTCGCGTGATGGTGACATCCCACCTGGGTCGTCCGACCGAAGGCGAGTACAACGAAGAATTCTCCCTGCTGCCAGTTGTTAACTACCTGAAAGATCGCCTGTCTGCACCGGTGCGTCTGGCGAAAGATTACCTGGACGGCGTTGACGTAGCGGAAGGTGAACTGGTCGTGCTGGAAAACGTTCGCTTTAACAAAGGCGAGAAGAAAGACGACGAAGTCCTGTCCAAAAAATATGCCGCACTGTGCGACGTGTTCGTAATGGATGCGTTCGGTACTGCGCACCGTGCCCAGGCTTCTACCCATGGTGTGGGTAAATTTGCACCGATCGCTTGTGCTGGCCCGCTGCTGTCTGACGAACTGGAAGCGCTGGGTAAAGCACTGGGCAACCCGGCTCGCCCGATGGTCGCCATCGTCGGTGGTTCTAAAGTTTCCACTAAACTGACCGTGCTGGATTCGCTGTCTAAAATCGCTGACCAGCTGATCGTCGGCGGCGGTATCGCCAATACCTTCGTGGCTGCTCAAGGCCATAACGTCGGTAAATCACTGTATGAAGCTGAACTGATTCCGGAAGCGAAAAAGCTGCTGGAAACCTGCGATATTCCTGTACCGAGCGATGTTCGCGTAGCTACGGAATTCTCCGAAACTGCCACGGCAACATTGAAATCCGTTGCCGCCATTAAAGATGATGAGCAGATTCTGGACTTGGGTGATGTATCCGCAGAGCGTCTGGCTGAAATTCTGAAGAATGCCAAAACCATTCTGTGGAATGGCCCGGTCGGCGTATTCGAATTCCCGAACTTCCGCAAGGGTACAGAAGTGATTGCCAATGCCATCGCCAACAGCGACGCGTTCTCCATTGCAGGTGGCGGTGATACGCTGGCGGCGATCGACCTGTTCGGCATTGCCGACAAGATCTCCTATATTTCTACCGGTGGCGGCGCTTTCCTGGAGTTCGTGGAAGGCAAAAAACTGCCTGCGGTGGTCATGCTGGAAGAGCGTGCTCGTCAGTAAGCCGTTTTAATCCGTTATTCGAAGCGGGCGCGTTTCCCGCTTCCGGTTACCCGGTCAGTGGCCGGGTAACCAGCAAGTAATCGTGCAGTAAAGCGTGATGATGCCGACACAATCACAGTTGTATCGGTAAACGTAGTAACAGACAAATCTCTAACCCTCCACGGCCAACGAAACAGGACACGTGACATGTCTAAAATCTTTGATTTCGTAAAACCTGGTGTCATCACAGGTGATGACGTTCAGAAAGTATTCGCAATTGCCAAAGAAAATCACTTTGCATTGCCGGCGGTTAACTGTGTCGGTACTGACTCTATTAACGCCGTTCTGGAAGCCGCAGCCAAAGTGCGCGCGCCGGTAATCGTTCAGTTCTCCAACGGTGGCGCTGCGTTTACCGCTGGTAAAGGTCTGAAAGCTGAAGGTCAGCAGGCGGCAATTCTGGGTGCGATTTCTGGCGCTCACCACGTACATCAGTTGGCCGAGCATTATGGCGTTCCGGTGATTCTGCACACCGACCATTGCGCGAAGAAACTGCTGCCGTGGCTGGACGGCCTGCTGGACGCTGGCGAGAAGCATTATGCTGCTACCGGTAAACCGCTGTTCTCTTCCCACATGATTGACCTGTCTGAAGAGTCTCTGGAAGAAAACATCGAGATTTGCAGCAAGTATCTGGCGCGCATGGCGAAACTGGACATGACGCTGGAAATCGAACTGGGCTGCACCGGCGGTGAAGAAGACGGTGTGGATAACAGCCACCTGGACAACTCCGCGCTGTATACCCAGCCGGAAGATGTGGCTTACGCCTACGAAAAACTGAACGCCATCAGCCCGCGTTTCACCATTGCGGCGTCCTTCGGTAACGTACACGGCGTGTACAAGCCGGGTAACGTTCAGCTGACGCCGAAAATCCTGCGCAACTCTCAGGAATTCGTATCCAAGAAATTCAACCTGCCGCACAACAGCCTGGACTTCGTATTCCACGGCGGTTCAGGTTCTTCTGCGGAAGAAATCGCCGAAGCGGTCAGCTACGGTGTGGTGAAGATGAACATCGACACCGACACCCAGTGGGCAACCTGGGAAGGCATCCTGAACTACTACAAGAAAAACGAAGGCTATCTGCAGGGCCAGCTGGGTAACCCGGAAGGCAGCGACAAGCCGAACAAGAAATACTATGACCCGCGTGTCTGGCTGCGTGCCGGTCAGGCAAGCATGGTAGCGCGTCTGGAAAAAGCGTTTAAAGAACTGAACGCAATCGACGTACTGTAATTTTCTCAGTATGGTTTGACTAAGGCTCCTACGGGAGCCTTAATTTTATCTGCGCCCAAAGCAACCCAACAGGAGTGAAAGGATGGAAGAACTTAACGTCACTGAGAGTATGAGCCGTCTGCAAACCTGGCTGGTAGATAATCAGCATGTGCTGCTGCAGTACGCGGTGAATCTTATCGCGTCTCTGGTCATCTTGTTTGTCGGGATGATCGTGGCGCGTATTATGTCGAATACGCTAAATCGTTTGATGACTGGTCGTGGTATTGATGCCACGGTCGCTGACTTTTTGTCGGCGCTGGTGCGCTACGGCGTGATTGCTTTTACTCTGATTGCGGCGCTAAGCCGGGTAGGGGTACAAACCACGTCAATTATTGCCGTATTGGGTGCCGCTGGTCTGGCAGTCGGTTTGGCATTGCAAGGCTCACTGTCCAACTTTGCCGCTGGCGTACTGTTGGTGGTGTTTCGACCGTTTCGCACCGGTGAATTTGTCGACCTGGGTGGTATCAGCGGAACGGTGATTCAGATTCAGATTTTTTCCACCACGTTACGTACGGCAGATGGAAAAATCATTGTCGTGCCGAACGGTAAGATTATTTCTGGCAATATTATCAACAGTTCCCGTGAGCCGGATCGCCGCACCGAGATTATCGTTGGCGTAGCCTATGATGCCGACATTGATGTCGTGAAAAAGGTGCTGGGTGATATCGTGGCCGCAGATAACCGCATCCAGCGTGAGAAGGATGTGACCATTCGGCTCAATGAAATGGGCGCGTCTTCTCTTAATTTTGTGGTCAGAGTCTGGACCACTAATGGTGATGCCATGCCGGTGTACTGGGACCTGCTGGAAAACTTCAAGCGAGCGCTTGATGAGCACCGTATCGGCATTCCCTACCCGCAGATGGACGTGCATCTGCATCATGCTTCTGCTGCACAGACTGGCTCCCAGGGGGCACCTACGCTGTAGCAACACGCCTCCGGGTGACACCCGACGGCAGTGCGGCGGCGGTTTCCTCTATTGCATCACATAAAATGCTGTTTCATGATGGTCCCCGTCCCGTCAGAGTTTGATGTCCTGGCGGGCGTTATGATGAGGAAGATCAGACGTGATAAATGAACATAGCATTGATGACGAGGGGAAGGCGGAAAAGCCGCTGGGTAGCCAAAGCCTGTTTCGCGGTTTGCAGTTGATCGAAATACTGAGCGATTACCCCAATGGGTGCCCACTGGCGCGAATTGCCGAGTTGTCCGGCATGAACAAAAGCACCGTCCACCGTTTGCTGCAAGGGCTAGCCGGATGCGGTTATGTCGTACCGGCACGCCAGCCGGGCAGTTATCGCCTGACCACCAAGTTCATCGCTATCGGCCAGAAGGCGCTTTCGTCGTTGAATGTCCTGCATGTAGCGGCACCGCATCTGGAGGCTCTCAACCTGACGGTGGGCGAAACCGTCAATTTTTCCACCCGTGAAGATGATCATGCCATCCTGATTTATAAGCTGGAACCCACCACCGGCATGATGCGCACCCGTGCGTATATCGGCCAGCATATGTCTTTACATAGTTCGGCGATGGGCAAAATCTTCATGGCTTATGGCGCAGATGACTACCCGGCCGAATATTGGCACACCCATCAGGACAGTATCTGTCCGCTGACCGACAACACCATCATCGAACTGGCAAGCATGGAGCGGGAGCTGGCGGACATTCGTCACCAGGGGCTGGCAATGGATCGGGAAGAGAATGAGCTGGGTGTTTCCTGCATTTCCGCACCTGTGTTTGATATTCAGCACCGGGTGGTTTATGCCGTTTCTGTTTCGCTGTCGATGGCGCGTTTGCAGCAGATCGGCATCGACACGCTGGTCGCGCCGTTGCAGGAAACTGCCCGAAACATTTCTCACGAGCTGGGTTTTACGCCATCGGTGTAAGTGTTTTTATCATATTTTCATGTGGTTACGCCATATTTCACCGGTATTCAGACATTCGCCTATATTGAATGGAGCCTGCCCAGGGTAGGCTTTGTCATTCACTCACACGCAAGGGGGATAACGTGAAGCTGAAAGTTCTGGCCTTGGTCACTCTGCTTGGGATGGGCCTGTCGTCGATGACGGTTCAGGCGGGTAATGAATTACCTGGCGGGCCTCACATCGTCACTTCCGGCACAGCCAGTGTCGATGCGACACCGGATATCGCCCGGCTGGCGATAGAAGTCAGTGTTTCATCCAAGGATGTGGCCGATGCTAAAAAACAGGTGGATGAACGTGTCGCGCAATACTTTGCTTTTCTTGATAAAAACGGTATCGATAAGAAAGATGTCAACGCAGCCAACCTGCGCACGCAGCCGGAGTATGACTACCTGAAGAATGGCGGTTCGGTGCTGAAAGGCTACCGGGCGGTGCGTCAGGTGGAAGTGACATTACGCCAGTTGGACAAACTCAACGAGTTGCTGGACGGTGCACTCAAGTCTGGCCTGAACGAGATTCGGGCGGTGGAGCTGGGTGTATCCAATCCAGATGCGTACCGCGAGCAGGCGCGTAAAAAAGCGATAGAGCAGGCAACGCAGCAGGCGCAGTCGTTGGCGACCGGATTTAACGCTGCGCTGGGGCCTGTCTACAGTATCCGCTATCACGTCGCCAACTATCAGCCAGTGCCGGTCGCGCGCATGTTCAAAACGGCAGATATGGTGGCACAAAGTGAAGTCACTCAGACCTACGAACAACAGACCATTCACTTTGACGATCAGGTAGATGTGGTGTTTGAACTGCAACGCGCGCCCTGAAGCGGGCGCGGTACAGTCCTGAGATTGCGGTTTTTAACGTCAGGACTGGCGCAGAACCTGACGCCCATGCGTGAGCAGGGCGTCGGTGACCTGTCGCATCATTCGGCTTTCCGGCGCGAAGCGATGCCAGTACAACATGCGGCGTTGGAACAGCCCCGGCGTCAGGTCGATCAACTCACCGTTGGCCAGTTCTCTCTCGATTTGCAAATGAGGGATCATACAGCAGGTCGTGCCCTGACGAGCGAGCTGAACGAAAGCTTCCGATGAATTAACAATGTGGCAAGGTACGCTGCCGGGTGGCAAGTCGAAGTTCTGCTGCAAAAACGCCTGATGCATGTCGTCCAGATGGTCAAACGCCACCACCGGCGCGCGCAGTAATGCGGAACGGGTCACACCGTTCGGGAAATAACGATTGGCGAACCCTGGTGACGCGACGAACAGGTAATCCAGCGCACCCAGTTTATCCACCAGACAGCTTGGCAGCGGCTGAGGCTGAATACTCACGGCACCCACCACTTCACCTCGGCGTAGGCGTTCCTGAGTGCGGGTTTCATCTTCCACCTGCAGATTCAAGCGGATCGGTGAGTCCACCAGTACGGGTTGCAGCGCGGGCAGCAGCCAGGTTGCCAGACTGTCAGCGTTGACTGCAAGCGACAGTAGCAGCGGCGTTTCACTGCCATTTTCGTTACCGAGCCACTCTTCTTCCAGCAACTCTACCTGATGCAACAGCGCCAGCAGCTTCTGCCCTTGCTCGGTCGGCCGCGGCGGAATCGTTCTCACCAATAGCGGCTGGCCGAATAGATTCTCCAGCTGTTTGATGCGCTGCGAGACGGCGGACTGTGTAATACAGAGTTTTTGTGCAGCGCGTTCAAAACCTCGCTCACGGATCACGGCGTCCAGCGCCTGAAGGGTGCGATAGTCCGGGCGTTTCATGGAGATGAAAATTCCTTTGCGTAAAAACCATTTTGGCAATATGCCACATTTTTGTGATGTAAAGCCGAAAAAGATCGCCTGACTCTGAGTGCAGAGACTGAAATATTACCGCGCGCAGGGTACAACCCTCTCCTTTTGAGTATGCCATGCCCTATAATACGCACACGTTTTCGTAGCTACAGGCACAAGCACACCATGACGCAGGATGAACTGAAAAAAGCCGTTGGCTGGGCCGCACTCGACTATGTTCGCCCCGGTACTATTGTTGGCGTGGGCACCGGCTCCACCGCCGCCCACTTTATTGATGCGCTGGGTTCAGTCAAGCATCAGATCGAAGGCGCTGTTTCCAGCTCGGACGCTTCCACCGCCAAGCTTAAAAGCCTGGGTATCCCGGTCTTTGACTGCAATGACGTGGATGTGCTCGATGTCTACGTGGATGGTGCGGATGAAATCAACCCACACATGCAGATGATCAAGGGCGGCGGCGCGGCGCTGACCCGGGAAAAAATCGTAGCGGCTATCGCTCGTCAGTTTGTGTGTATTGTCGATGCGTCCAAACAGGTGGATGTACTGGGGCGTTTCCCGCTGCCGGTAGAAGTGATTCCGATGGCGCGTGCCTACGTGGCCCGCGAACTGGTCAAACTGGGTGGGCAGCCGGTATACCGCGACGGCGTAATTACCGACAACGGCAACATCATTCTGGACGTGCACAACATGGATCTGTCCGATGCGGTAGCGATGGAGGACCGTATTAATGGGCTTGCCGGTGTGGTAACGGTAGGGTTGTTCGCCAATCGCGGCGCGGATGTCGCGTTGGTGGGCACGTCCGATGGGGTGAAAACGGTTCGTCTAAAATAAATCGTTGTTGCTTCTTGCCAACATCCGGTGACGCTAACGGCGGCCGGATTTTTTTATCTAAAAAATCCAGCTATTCTTAACGGCTCATTTTTGGTACTTAATATCAGTTTTTCTTATTTCGCATCATCCCTGTGTGGTTCGTCTGGTGGTTGGCAGTATTTTTTGCCATGAAACCGTCTGAGTGAGGTGACGCGAAAAAATGGGTAGGCAATCGTTTGTATTGCCGCTTGCGTATTTTTTGTTATGTTTGCACAGACCGGTTTGCAAACCGTCATATCTGAAGTCTGAAAATAAGGTCGGGAAATGGCAAAGGTATCACTGGAAAAAGACAAGATTAAGTTTCTGCTGCTGGAGGGTGTACACCCAAATGCGCTGGAGAATCTGCGCGCCGCAGGTTACACCAATATTGAATACCATAAGGGGGCGCTTGACCCGGAAGCGCTGAAAGCATCGATTCGTGATGCGCACTTTGTGGGGATTCGATCGCGCACGCATCTGACGGAAGAGATTTTCGCTGCTGCCGAGAAACTGGTGGCCGTGGGTTGTTTCTGTATCGGCACCAATCAGGTTGAACTATCGGCTGCGACCAAACGCGGTATTCCGGTCTTCAACGCGCCTTTTTCCAATACCCGCTCCGTGGCCGAACTGGTGATCGGCGAATTGCTGCTGCTGCTGCGCGGCATTCCGACCGCCAACGCCAAAGCTCACCGCGGTATTTGGCACAAACAAGCGGTTGGCTGTTTTGAAGCGCGTGGTAAGAAACTGGGCATTATTGGTTACGGTCACATCGGAACCCAACTGGGTATTCTGGCCGAAAGCCTGGGGATGCACGTTTATTTCTACGATATCGAAAGCAAATTGCCGCTGGGTAACGCCCAACAGGTACGTCATTTGTCTGATCTGCTGAACATGAGCGATGTGGTCAGCCTGCATGTGCCGGAAACCGACAGCACCCAGAATATGATTGGTGCTGAAGAACTGGCGCTGATGAAGCCGGGTTCTATCCTGATCAACGCCTCGCGCGGCACGGTAGTGGACATTTCGGCACTGAGCAATGCGCTTGCCAGCAAACACCTCTCCGGTGCGGCTATCGACGTGTTCCCGCAGGAACCGGCAACCAATAGCGATCCGTTCCTGTCGCCGCTGTGCGAGTTCGATAACGTGCTCCTGACACCGCATATTGGCGGTTCCACCGAGGAAGCGCAGGAGAACATTGGTGATGAAGTCGCCGGTAAGCTGGTGAAGTATTCCGACAATGGCTCCACGTTGTCTGCTGTCAATTTCCCGGAAGTGTCGTTGCCGACGCACAGCGACCGTGCCAGCCGTCTGCTGCACATTCATGAAAACCGTCCAGGCATCATGACGCAGATTAACCACATTTTTGCCGAGCAGGGCATCAACATTGCGGCGCAGTATCTGCAAACCAGCCCGGAAATCGGTTATGTGGTTATCGATGTAGAAACCGACGGTGCCGATACCGCGTTGCAACTGATGAAATCCATCCCTGGCACCATTCGCGCCCGCTTGCTGTACTAAGTACGTGTGCAAACCAGTTGTTGTAACCGATAATTCGGTGTGATGAAAAAGCGCCAGCCCATCCGGCTGGCGTTTTTACATTAACGTCGTGCTAGTCAATGTTGTGCTAGAGCGTAATCACGATTTTACCGCGCATATGACCAGCCAATACGGCGTCGTGTGCCTGCTTTAAGCTTGTCGTTGTCAGTCCGTTAAGCGTCTGGCTGAGGGTGCCCTGCAATTTCCCGCTATCCACTTGTTGCGCCACCTCGCGCAGGATTTCTCCCTGACGTGCGATGTCCGGTGTACTGAACATGCTGCGGGTAAACATGAATTCCCAGTGTAGTGCCGCGCTTTTCAGTTTAAGTTGGTTCTGGTCCAACGGCCGGGTGTTTTCCACGATAGTGCAGATGTGTCCCATTGGGGCGACTAACCGGCTGATGGCATCCCAGTGACCGTCGGTATCATTCAGGCAGAAAATGTAATCGACTTGCGCAATATTCTGCTTTTTCAATTCATCCACCAGATGACGATAATCCACCACCAGATGTGCGCCCCGGTCGCGGCACCATTGTGCGGAATCGGGACGGGAAGCGGTAGCGATGATCGTCACTTCGCTGCGCTGTGCCGCCAGAGAAATAGCCAGCGAACCGACGCCGCCAGCTCCGCCGATAATCAGCAGCGTTTTGCCTTTAGCCGCGTCCTGAATTTTCAGATGCTCAAATAATCCTTCCCAGGCGGTCAGTGCTGTCAGCGGCAGGGCCGCCGCTTCAGCCCAGTCCAGTGTGGCGGGTTTATGCGCGGCGATACGCGCATCGACCAGTTGGTGCGTGCTGTTGCTGCCGGGGCGCGTGATATCGCCCGCATACCATACTTCGTCCCCCGGTTTAAAACCGCTAACTGCTGAGCCGGTGTTGATCACCACGCCGCTGGCGTCCCACCCAAGAATGCGCGGATGCTGCAGGCCGTCCCGACGCAACCCAGCATGAACTTTGGTATCTACCGGGTTAACCGATACCGCTTTTACGGCGACCAACAGGTCGTGCTCGCCGGGTTGCGGCAATTCGGCGGTGATTTCTACGAAGTTCTCAGGTTGTCTGGGGTCAACGGCTATTGCTTTTACTGTCATGATGCATTTTTCCATTGTTGCGTGTTGGACTGCATAACAGTGTAGAACCTGTCGATAGTGCTGATAAGATGGACAATCACTAACGACGTGTTCGGCTATGAAGAACAATCATGTTCAAACAATTACAGGATATGGCGCTATTTACGCTGGTGGCGGAATGCGGCAGTTTTACCGAAGCCGCCAGACAGGCGGGCATGGCCAAGTCGAGCCTTAGCTTGCGAATCAGTCAGTTGGAGCAGTCACTGGGGCTGCGGCTGTTTAACCGCACCACCCGTAAGCTCAACCTGACCTTTGCTGGTGAACGCTATCTGGTGCATTGCCGGGAGATGCGTCAAGCCAGCGAACGCGCCGAGATGGCGATGCAGCATTTGCGCGATAACCCCAGCGGGCGTTTGCGAATTACCAGTCCGGCCGGATTGGGGGCGACGCTACTGGCGCGACTGACCGCGGAGTTTCAGACGCGCTTTCCAGCGGTTTCACTGGATATCGTTGTTGCCGATCGGGTCATCGATCTGGTGGAGGAAGGATTTGATGCCGCACTGCGTACCGGCAAGCCGCAGGATTCTTCTCTGATTGGCCGCTCACTGGGGCGGGTGCCACATTATCTGGTCGCTTCGGCCGGGTATCTGGCAAGTGCTGCACCGATCACGCATCCGCGTGAATTGCAGTCGCACCGGTGTATTGCGCATCGAGCCTGGCCGGAGTGGGGGTTTCACCATGAAGCGGAGTATTTCCTTTGGCGGCTACCGCAATCACATATGACCGATAATTTGCTGTATGCCCGAGCCTGTGCGTTGGCCGACGGTGGCATTACGCTGTTGCCGGAGTTTCTGTGCCAAGAGCTGTTGGACAGTGGTGAGCTGGTTTGCCTGTTATCTGGGTGGCGTGCAGACACCAACGAGCTGTATTTGATTTATCCTGGGCGTAAACTGAACTCACCTGCTCTCAATTGCTTCATTGATTTCGCCCTGAGCTTTGAGGCATTGCGCGACTATTCTGCCCGCTAAGCTGTACTGCGTGCTCCACGGAGTCGGAGATTCTGCCCACGTGTTATTACACGCCGTCCGTCTGCTTCGTCAAGGAACGTTCTCGCTTGCCTCAATGGCTTTCAAACCTTAATAGCGTTAACCCTTGCGTGTTTTGGTTGAAAACGCGTTTTTCGGGGCATATCTCATGTTATGCGTGGATGATGTAGTCAGAAAAAGGAACTTGATCGTTTCTGTTGACCACTTATCAGCGGAGCATGTTACAGTCGTCACGGTTTTTCTTTTTTAAAGAAACAACAATGCAATTAAAGTAAAATCTCGTTTTATTTTCCTGCTCCTGTGTGACGTCTGTCGCCTTCCTGGGTACTTATGTGCAGTGGTCAGTGTTTGTCAGGAAATAATGAATGGCGCAAAGCTATACGTGCTTCTGCTGCTGGCGCAGCGGGGGTGATCAGCATCCTGTAGTGAAAGTGAGAAACCGGAATGGCAGAACAAAAAGGGAATATCTCTTCCATAAATAACATTCGTCTTGTGACGCTTTTTATCACGCTGTTAACTATTATTCTGATTCTATTTGCTCTCTCAATTGGTACTGCTAGTTATTTTCTCAAACAGAGTAATGCCTTTCTGGAGCGGGCTAATCTTGTTTCTGATATTCGGGCTGGGATCAGTAGCAGCATGGACCAGCTTCGTGTTTCCCGTCAGTTGCTGGTGCAAGCTGTAGCGGCATCACGTATTGGTGATAAAGATTCCTATAATCAGGCCTTCAATGAAGGTGTAGAACGCATCAAAAGCTCACAGAAGCGCTTTGATGAATATATGGCTCGTACCGATAAATCGGATACAGAGAAGGCGTTTGATGCTGACTTGAACACCAATTACACCGTCTATCGGGACAAGGTCATGGTGCCAATGGTGGAGTTTGTGCGTAACGGCGAGTTCGAAAGCACCATTGAACTGGAAACGACACTGGCGCGGCGGTTGGATATCAATTATGCCTTGCAGGTACGAAAGGAAGTCAAATACCTGACGGACCATGCGAACAATATTAATACGCTGGCTGCTCATAATGCTCGCCTGGGAAATATCCTGATGGGCGTATCGTTCATTCTGGCTATTCTGCTGGCGGCATTGACTTATCTGGTGATCCGTCGGGCGATTCTGGTGCCGGTCAATGTGCTGATGACTCGTATCCAAAAAATTGCACAGGGCGACCTGACGCAGCCAGCTGAAAATTTGGGTCGTAACGAAATCGGTATTCTGGGCCAAAACCTGCAACACATGCAGGAGTCGTTAACCAATACTGTGACAGTAGTTCGTGAAGGTGCCGACTCTATTTATCAGGGCGCTTCCGAAATCAGCGTCGGTAACGTCGATCTTTCTTCTCGCACGGAGCAACAGGCGGCAGCGCTAGAGCAGACGGCTGCCAGCATGGAAGAACTGACCTCCACAGTGAAACAGAACTCGGATAACGCCAACCACGCTAGCCAGCTGGCGCGTAACGCCTCCGGCAAGGCGGAGCAGGGTGGCAATATCGTGCAGGATGTGGTGAAAACCATGGGGGACATCTCATCCAGTTCGAAGAAAATTTCTGAGATCACCAGTGTTATCAATAGCATTGCTTTCCAGACCAATATTCTGGCACTGAACGCTGCTGTAGAAGCGGCCCGTGCTGGCGAACAGGGGAGGGGGTTCGCGGTGGTTGCCGGAGAGGTCCGCAGTCTGGCACAGCGTAGTGCGCAGGCGGCGAAAGAGATCGAATCTCTGATTGGTGAATCCAGCCGGTTGGTGGATACCGGCTCGGAGCTGGTTGCCAGAGCCGGTAGCACGATGGAAGAGATTGTGAAAGCCGTCGTGAGTGTGACAGATATCATGGGCGAAATTGCTTCAGCATCTGATGAGCAAAGCCGGGGAATCGGTCAGGTCAATCAGGCTGTGCTGGAGATGGAGGGCACAACTCAGCAAAACGCCGCGTTGGTGCAGGAGGCTTCGGCTGCTGCTGTCTCACTGGAATCTCAGGCTGAACGTTTGACTCAGGCGGTGGCGGTCTTCAAATTGCGCCATCACAAGGACATCGAGGTAGCTCGTGCTTCATTGCCATCCCGACCCATCGCGCAACCTATCCCAGCGGTAGCCGCTATTGGTGCGGGCAGATCAAGCCGTAACGACCAGAACTGGGAAACATTTTGATAGCTGCGAGGTGTGGTGGTCATTGGGCCACACCTGATTGAGTCAACGACGGTCGAGTGGAAATGGTTAAAGCCATGACGACCTCACAGGATATGGTGTTACGTTGACCATAAAAAAAGCCCGCCGGTTGGCGGGCTTTTGCTGTTGCGGCGAAGACGCCGCAACAGCGGGCTGACGCAATGTCACGCCATTTTCTTGTACTTGATACGATGCGGCTCCAGTGCTTCCGCACCCAGAGTACGCTTCTTGTACTCTTCGTATTCTGTGAAGTTGCCTTCAAAGAATTCCACCTTGCCTTCATCCTGATAGTCGATGATGTGGGTAGCGATACGGTCCAGGAACCAGCGGTCATGGGAAATCACCATAGCGCAACCGGGGAATTCCAGCAGGGCGTTTTCCAGCGCGCGCAGGGTTTCGATATCCAGGTCGTTGGTTGGTTCGTCAAGCAGCAGCATGTTGCCGCCAACCTGCAGTAGTTTTGCCAGGTGCACGCGACCACGTTCGCCGCCAGAGAGCTCCCCGATACGTTTGCCCTGATCGACGCCTTTGAAGTTGAAGCGGCCGACATAGGCGCGGCTCGGGATCTCGAAATTACCGATACGCATAATGTCCTGACCGCCGGAGACTTCTTCCCATACGGTCTTGCTGCCGTCCATTTTGTCGCGGAACTGATCCACTGACGCCAGTTGCACCGTTTCGCCCAGCGAGATTGTACCGGAGTCCGGCTGTTCCTGCGCGGACAACATACGGAACAGGGTCGATTTACCGGCACCGTTGGGGCCGATAATCCCGACGATGGAGCCTTTCGGGATGGCGAACGACAGGTTATCAATCAGCACCCGGTCACCGTAGGATTTGGTGAGATTCTGCACTTCCAGCACTTTGTCGCCAAGGCGTGGGCCAGGCGGAATGAACAGTTCGCTGGTTTCGTTGCGTTTCTGGTATTCGACGCTGTTGAGTTCGTCGAAACGAGCCAAGCGTGCCTTGCCCTTGGCCTGACGGCCCTTCGGATTCTGACGCACCCACTCCAGCTCTTTCTCGATGGATTTACGACGAGCGGCTTCGGTGGAGGCTTCCTGTGCCAGACGCTGATCTTTCTGTTCCAGCCAGGACGAGTAGTTGCCTTCCCACGGAATCCCTTCGCCGCGGTCTAGCTCCAGAATCCAGCCAGCAACGTTATCAAGGAAGTAGCGGTCATGGGTGATGGCAACGACGGTGCCTTCGTAGTCGTGCAGGAAACGTTCCAGCCAGGCGACCGATTCCGCATCCAGGTGGTTGGTAGGTTCGTCGAGCAGCAGCATGTCCGGTTTTTCCAGCAACAGGCGGCAGATTGCGACGCGGCGACGTTCCCCCCCGGAGAGGTTGGCGATTTTCGCTTCCCACGGCGGCAGGCGCAGCGCATCAGCGGCCCGCTCAAGCTGGTTATCGAGATTATGACCGTCCTGAGCCTGAATAATCGATTCCAGCTCACCCTGTTCTTTCGCCAGCTTGTCAAAGTCGGCCTCTGGGTCGGCATAGGCGGCATAGACTTCATCCAGACGAGTCAGCGCGCGTTTCACGTCGCTGACAGCCTCTTCAACCGCTTCACGGACGGTATGTTCCAGATTTAGCTGGGGTTCCTGAGGCAGGTAACCGATCTTGATCCCTGGTTGCGGGCGGGCTTCGCCTTCGATGTCTTTATCAATCCCGGCCATGATGCGCAGCAGGGTGGATTTACCCGCCCCGTTCAGACCCAGCACGCCGATTTTGGCACCTGGGAAAAAACTGAGGGAAATATTTTTCAGGATATGGCGCTTCGGCGGCACAACCTTGCCGACGCGATGCATGGTGTAAACGTATTGAGCCACGTTGCTCTGAGCCTCTTTCTGTCCAGTTTAGCGTTATGCCATTAAAAGCATGGCGCCTGTAGGGGCATGATACCGGAAGCGCGCTGACGCTGCCGGTAAAAGGAATTTACTGTTGACGGAGTTTAGCTGTTTTCGCCGCGTGATCCCAGCCATCCCGTCATCGTGTTGCTGACTCTGGGAGGCAGCTTCCACCCACGATGGAATCATTGGGGTGAATATCAGCCGAAACTGCGGGCGCTCTGGTAAAAGGGGAGTAACGCTGCGAATTTCGTTCTGTTTTAAGCTGCTTTCGGCGTATCGTTGCCGGGTAGGATATGCCACACTGATTTAGTTTGAAAAAACTAACGTCAGCCAATGCAGTGCGGGTGTCATCGGTATGAGGACGATTGTCGTGAACATCGATGAGGATGTTTGGCGGTAATGTTGGAAACGATAACGAGTGAGGTCAGGGCAGTTATGTTCAAATTGGGGTATTGGCGATATGTGGCCGCCGTGCTGTGTCTCATTGGTGTATCGTGTCAGGCGCTAGCGGACTCTCTGGATGAGCAGCGGCAACGTTATCAGCAAGTAAAGTCTGCGTGGGACAATAACCAGATGGATGTGGTTTCCCAGCTAATGCCGACATTACGTGATTACCCGCTTTACCCTTATCTGGAATACCGGGCGCTGACGCAGGATTTATCGACGGTTAGCGAGGCGCAGGTCAAACAGTTTATGGCTTCGCATCCGACACTGCCTGCGGTACGCACGCTCAATAACAGCTTTATCAATGAACTGGCTCGACGTCAGGACTGGAATGGCCTGCTGGTGTTCAGCCCGGAGCAACCCAAGCCGGTCGCCTCTCTCTGCAACTATCTGTATGCCAAAGTCATGGTGGGGCAACCGCAAGGCGTTTGGGAACAGACCCGTGAAATCTGGCTGACCGGACGCTCATTGCCGTCGACCTGTGACAAGTTATTTTCTGCCTGGCAGCAGCAGGGCGGCTTGACGTCGCTCATGGTTCTTGAACGGATGCGGCTGGCGATGGATGCAGGTAGTGCCGGTCTGGTGAATCATCTTTCCAGACAATTGCCAGCAGATTACAAGACCATCACTGACGCGTTACTAAGATTGCAAAGTAACCCTAAAACGATCGAGCGTTTTGCTCGTTCTGTCGGCCCGACGGATTTTACCCGAAGAGCCGTATTATCAGCATTCAACCGCATTGCACGTCAGGATCCGGATGAGGCGCGGGCGTTGCTGCCGCAACTGATTCGCCTGCAAAAAATGCGTCCACAGGAGCGCCAGAGCATGGAGGATGACATCGCCTGGCGTCTGATGAGTAGCGATGCTACCGATGAGCAGGTGCGCTGGCGTGATGCCGTCATTTTGCGTAGTGCTTCTGTACCTCTGTTGGAACGGCGCGTTCGCATGGCATTGGGACAGGGAGATAGGCCGGGGCTGAAACAATGGATGGCGCGCTTGCCGGTCGATGTGCAGCAAAAGGATGAGTGGCGCTACTGGCGAGCGATACTGTTGATCGAACAAGGGCAAAAGCAGGAAGGCGAGAACCAACTGCGTGAGCTGATGACGATTCGTGGTTTTTACCCGATGGCCGCCGCGCAAAAGCTCAATGTGAACTATCCGCTGACCATTATGATTGCCGCTAAACCGGATCGTTCTATCGGGCAACTACCAGAAGTGGCGCGGGTACGCGAACTGATGTTTTGGGGACTGGAAAGCCTGGCTCGTTCAGAATGGGCAGGGCTGGTGGCCAGCCGGGAGCGGCCGCAGCAGGAAGCGTTGGCGCGTTTTGCCTTCGAACAGCATTGGTATGACCTGAGTGTCCAGGCCACAATTGTGGCGAAACTCTGGGACAATCTGGAGGAACGCTTCCCGTTGGCATGGAATGATGATTTCCGTCGGGCAACGCAAGGTAAGGGGATCAGCCAGAGTTATGCTATGGCGATAGCCCGTCAGGAAAGCGCCTGGAATCCGCAAGCGCGTTCCGCCGTGGGAGCCGCTGGCCTGATGCAACTGATGCCAGCCACTGCGCAGCACACTGCTGAAATGTTTAATATTGCCAGCTATACCAACAGCAGCCAGTTACTGGATCCGCAGATGAATATCCAGCTTGGCACCAGCTATTTGGACTCTGTGTACCAGTCGTTCGGCCAGAACCGCATTTTGGCATCCGCTGCCTATAACGCCGGGCCATCGCGGGTGAGTAACTGGTTGAAAGACAGTGATGGCCGTGTTGATGCGATTGCCTTTGTGGAAAGCATTCCATTTTCCGAAACGCGGGGATACGTCAAAAATGTACTGGCCTATGATGTTTTCTACCGTAGCCTGATGCAACAGCGCCCGACAACGTTGCTGATGGACAACGAGTGGCAGCGGCGTTACTGACTGTTAGCGGGGATTGCGCGATATGCGTATTCCCCGCCTTGCACCGATGAAGAAAAGTCCCACCATGTTGGCAGTCATTACCTTATAACTGTCTCGTTAAGGTGGGCGTTTATCCTATTTGTTACGCTTTTTTTCATTATGAATAGTATGTTATGCTGATGTACTAGTTAAATAGTATGGCGGCCATTATGACATCACCTTCACTTCATGATCCGGTATTTTCCGAACAAGACGATGAAAACTGGCAGGCGTTTGTCAGCCTGTTTCAACAGGCGATGGCTGAAGGGCTGGAACAACCGCTGCTGCAATTGCTGTTAACGCCGGATGAGCGAACCGCGCTGGGAACCCGGGTTCGTATTATTCAGGAATTAATGCGTGGTGAGATGAGTCAGCGTGAGCTGAAAAATGAGCTGGGTGCGGGCATTGCGACCATCACCCGAGGTTCCAATAGCCTTAAATCTGCCCCGGCCAGGCTGAAAGTCTGGCTGGAGGAACAGTTGCTACCAGAGAAGAAGGGATAGCCTTCGGGATGCAATCAAGCGGATGGTGCATGAATCGGGTGCTGATAAACCGGGTTATGAAATGGCACCAGCGCCAGCAGTAACGCCTGATAATACACGCTGGTTCTCGACAATTTGCCATCCGTGAATACGCCGATCGCGCCACCCTGACGCTTGATGTCCTGAATGCCGGTCAAGCGAGCCATTTCATCGCCCAGTTCACGACCTTCGCCAATTCCTTGCAGGATGCTTTCTGGCAATACCAGGCTGGCTGAACGGGATTCGCCGCGGATGACTGCATTTTCAATCACCATCCAGGCGAACGTCATGCTTTCTTCGATACCGGCTTCCACGCCTACCCAGAAATCAGCTTCCGGACGGACCTGCCGCGCTCTCATCACCCGGTTCCTGGCACCTGTTCTGGTTTCGACAGAACCTAATGGTTGGCTAGGAACCCCACTATCGACATCAACCCCTTCAATGCGGCAATTATCCACACCAAAAACGTCGGCAAATGCTAAAGTGATGGCGTTAATCTTGGCCGGGTTGGTCGTAGAAGCGACAACATGGTACATAATGTTTCCCTACCTTGTAGTTAATTTGACGCAGTATAACGGAAAAAAATCATGTTACAGGTATATCTTGTTCGCCATGGTGAAACAGAGTGGAACGTGGCGCGACGCATTCAAGGGCAGTCGGACAGTCCGCTAACCTCCGGTGGCGAGCATCAGGCCCAACTGGTGGCTACAAGGGTCCGGAAGCTGGGGATTACCCATATCTTTACCAGCGATCTGGGGCGTACCCGCCGTACCGCCGAGATTATCTCGCAGGCTTGCGGCGATTGTCCGGTGATTATGGAGCCAGCGCTGAGAGAACTGAACATGGGCGTGCTGGAGGAAAGGCTGATTGATTCGCTGAGCCTCGAAGAAGAGCGCTGGCGTAAACAATTGGTGGACGGCACCCGCGATGGCCGTATTCCCAACGGAGAATCCATGTCGGAATTGGCGCTGCGTATGCAGAGCGTGCTGGCAAAGTGCCTGGCGCTGCCGGAAGGCAGCCGACCGCTGCTGGTGAGTCACGGTATTGCGCTGGGCTGTCTGCTGAGTACGTTGCTGGGATTACCGGCCTGGGCGGAGCGTCGCTTGCGGCTACGCAACTGTTCATTGTCTCGCGTTGATTATCAACAGAGCCCCTGGCTGGCACCCGGATGGATAGTAGAAACCGCCGGAGACGTCTCCCATCTTGACGCTCCAGCGTTGGATGAATTACAGCGTTAATGCTGAATGGGGATCAGGTATTCGCAGCGGATGATCTTGGGCGGTTCAGCATCCTTGTGGCCTTGGGGGTAAAAGCGTTCGGCATCAAAACCTTTACGGCGAGTCAGTTTATACGTCGGTAGGCAGGTGTCGTATAACGTGATGATGAAATCCTGTAAATCATCTGCCGGGCCTTCGTAAATAAACATGGCATAGTCGCCGCTCGGTAATACCACCGGCTCGCCAGGATGCACACCCTCTGGGACATGATGCGGCTCCAGCGCGGTGGTATACAGCACTTCATGTTCATCATCCTTCTCCTTACTTGGGCGAGAATGATGCAGACCATACAGCACCGGCGGGACCTGTTTGACTTCTCCCAAATACTGCCGCCAAAAATGGACGCGTATCTCGGTACGAAAACAGGTAATTTGCTCCAGGTTACAGGTATAGCTCTGGGTCAGCCCAACCAGCTGTGTTTCCGGCAAGTTGACAAATGCCGGTTGCGGCATGGTAAAGGCACCAAGGCGAATCGGTGGGTGGATACCAAAAGTATTCCAGTCATCCGACCGACGATAGGACGCTGGCGTCTGGGCAAACTGCTTTTTGAACGCACGGGTGAACGTCTGTTGTGAATCGAAACGGTACTGCAAGGCGATATCAAGAATCGGGCGACTGGTCAGACACAGTGCAACAGCCGCTTTGGTGAGCCGACGGGCACGAATGTATGAGCCAATAGCATGACCCGTTACGTCCTTGAACATTCTCTGCAAATGCCACTTGGAATAGCCGGCCTTGGCTGCGACATTATCCAGCGATAAAGGCTGGTCAAGATGACCCTCCAGCCAGTTGAGCAGGTCACGTATGATACTGGCTTGATCCATAGATCGTCCTCATAGAACACACCGAGAGCTAAGCGTATAAGCCCGGCATAATAGCAATTTTTTCCCTGGGGCACTTACCAAGATTTTTGTGCCTGATGATTAAAGAATCTGATTAACATAGGACGTTGAAGAAATCTATCCGATAAACGATTTTTGAACCACAGAAACCACGCCATGGCGGCAACAAAGTGAGAGAAAGGCAATGATGAAAAGACGAATTGCATTGATGGTGACAGCCCTGCTCTGCGGTGTAACGTCAGCCTGGGCCGAGGAAATCGGATCGGTCGATACGGTTTTCAAACTGTTGGGGCCAGACCACAAAATCATCGTGGAAGCGTTTGACGATCCGGATGTGGCAAACGTGACCTGTTATCTGAGCAGAGCCAAAACCGGCGGCATCAAAGGAGGGCTTGGCCTGGCGGAGGATACGTCAGATGCTGCCATTTCCTGCCAGCAAGTGGGGCCGATTACCCTGAGCGACAAGATTACCGGCAGCAAGGGAAAAGGCAGCGTGGTGTTTCAGCAACGCACGTCGCTGATTTTCAAGAAACTGCAGGTGGTGCGTTTTTACGATGCAAAACGCAATGCGCTGGTTTATCTGACCTATTCCGACCGTATAGTAGAAGGGTCGCCGAAAAACGCGCTCAGCGCGGTGCCGATTCTGCCCTGGAGTAAGTAACAGCTATTTCAGAAATAAATCGAGTTTTACAAATAAGAAAGCCGGGGCAGACCCGGCTTTTTACATACTGGCGCGTGATGAACGCGCTGGGAATCAGTCTTCCAGATCGCCGCAGAAGCGGTAACCTTCGCCGTGAATGGTGGCGATGATCTCTGGCGTATCGGCAGTGGATTCGAAATGTTTGCGGATACGGCGGATGGTGACGTCTACCGTACGGTCATGCGGCTTCAGCTCGCGGCCGGTCATTTTCTTCAGTAGTTCGGCACGGGATTGGATTTTTCCCGGATTCTCGCAGAAATGCAGCATCGCGCGGAATTCGCTACGCGGCAGTTTGTACTGCTCACCGTTCGGGCTGACCAGCGAACGGCTGTTGATATCCAGTTCCCAACCGTTGAAACGGTAGCTTTCTACCAGACGACGCTCTTCGGTGCCGCCGCCCAGGTTCATGGTACGGGACAGCAGATTACGTGCACGGATGGTCAGTTCACGCGGGTTGAACGGCTTGGTGATATAGTCGTCTGCGCCGATTTCCAGGCCCAGAATCTTATCGACTTCGTTATCGCGGCCGGTCAGGAACATTAACGCCACGCTTGCCTGCTCGCGCAGTTCACGCGCCAGCAACAAGCCATTCTTGCCGGGCAGGTTAATATCCATGATGACCAGATTGATGTCGTGCTCGGACAGGATGTTATGCATCTCGGCGCCGTCGGTGGCTTCGTGAACAACATATCCCTCGGCCTCAAAAATGCTTTTGAGGGTGTTACGAGTTACCAACTCGTCTTCAACAATAAGAATGTGGGGGGTCTGCATGTTTGCTACCTAAAATTGCCAACTAATTATAGAGATTCGAAAGTACAGAAGTCCTGGTTCTCTCGGGCGCTTTGGGAAATCGTGTTCACCGTTTTTTCGCCGACTGACTCAAGTACGTAAATATGTTTTGAAGCACTTGTTTCCACCTGACGCAAGCCTGATAACAGGTGGCGATGAGGTTTTTCAACAGGGCCTATTGTGGCGCACAGTTTAACCTTATTAACAGCGACATAACAGTGAGCACCGATTTCGCTGACTGGCAAATCTACGGTTCCATTGACATATATCAAATTTCATTGTAGCACGTTAGCAATTTGTGGAAAACGCGCTACGAATACCGCTTTCTATCACAATTTAACATTTTTATATTCACCACGGCATAATAAATGCTGATAACTGAAACGTTTTCACCTCTGTCGCACCATTCGGCGGTGTGTCAATGTGGCTACCGTTTCAGGTCATCTTATGGGGTTGGTCCAATCCCGGTGTGGACTTATTTTCCAGCGTAAATCATCGTTACATCTTGTTCATCAGCGCACCTGCCAGGTGCAGGCTGGGAGGTTGTGTGCAGTTTTATATCATTTTGGTGGCGCCTGCCCGAGCCGAAAACGTCGGTGCGGCAGCACGCGCCATGAAAACCATGGGGTTTGGCCGATTGCGGATTGTCGACAGCACGGCACATCTTGAACCCGCTGCACGTTGGGTGGCGCATGGTTCTGGCGATATTCTTGATGGTGTCGACGTTTTCCCGACGCTGGCCGACGCGTTGGCGGATGTTGAGTTCACGGTGGCAACCACCGCCCGTAGTCGCGCCCGTTTTCATTACTACTGTGAGCCAGCACAATTGCTGAATGTGTTGGAGGAAAAGCGACAATGGATCAGCTCTGCGGCGCTGGTATTTGGTCGTGAAGATTCCGGGTTGACCAATGAGGAGCTGGCGCTGGCGGATATCCTGACCGGCGTGCCGATGGCGGCGGATTATCCGTCATTGAATCTGGGGCAGGCGGTGATGGTGTATTGTTATCAACTGGCCTCGCTGATGCAGGTAACCGCGGCCGAGCAGACGCAGGCTGAGTCCGGACAACTGGCTGCATTGCGTGAGCGGTTTGCGCGTTTGCTGGTGCGGGTCGGCGCACAGCAGGACGAAAAACTGCGCGACTGGCTGCAACAGCGGCTCGGGTTATTGGAGCAACGTGACAGTGCCATGCTACATAGGCTGCTGCATGATGTGGAAAAAACGCTATTGGCAGAAGATCAGGAAAAATGAGGATTCCCTGGCGTATCATCATGACTGGCTATTTTTTCTGAATCATTGTTTGGTTTTTTTGTTTTTCCATAGTGATTTTATCCGCTGTCACTGGCGTAAAGTGGAGGGGAGAATGAAGAAATCCGTTGACTTAGCAGGGCGATTGCCCTAACTAATAGGGCAGATAATTTTTCGATCTACGAGAACGTTACGCAATGCATCACATCAGCCTGGTTACCACCACCATTATTATTACCACCGGTACGACGAGTAACGGTGCGGGCTGACGCGTACAGATGAATCCAGAAAAAGCCCGCACTTCACAGTGCGGGCTTTTTTTTTACCGTTATTGCGGGTTTATTGCTGCCCGCCAACCGTATAAGGCCGTTGCAAATGGCTTTCAAAAACGCTCCCAGCGTTTTTGGCAACTGAAAATTCAGGAGAATAGACAAAAATGCGAGTGTTGAAATTTGGCGGGACCTCGGTAGCTAACGCAGAACGATTTGCGCGTGTTGCCGATATCATCGAAAGCAATGCACGTCAGGGACAGGTCGCAACGGTGCTGTCGGCACCGGCGAAAATCACCAATCACTTGGTGGCCATGATTGAAAAAACCGTGGCTAAACAGGATATCCAGCCAAATATCACCGAAGCAGAAGTCATTTTTGCCGATTTGTTGCAGGGACTGGCGCAATCCCAACCCGGTTTTGCCTATGACCGGCTGAAAGCGCGGGTAGACGAAGAATTTTCCCAGCTCAAACAGGTGCTGCATGGCATCGCTTTGCTGGGGCAGTGTCCGGACAGCGTCAACGCCGCCATTATCTGTCGGGGTGAAAAGCTCTCCATCGCCATCATGGAAGGTGTATTTCAGGCACGTGGTTATCAGGTATCGATCATCGACCCAGTACGCAGCCTGCTGGCGCAAGGCCATTATCTGGAGTCCACAGTCGATATCGCCGAGTCCACCCGCCGCATTGATGAACAGGCGATCCCTGCTGACCATGTGATCCTGATGGCGGGCTTTACCGCCGGTAATGACAAGGGTGAACTGGTGGTGCTGGGCCGCAACGGTTCTGACTATTCAGCGGCGGTGCTGGCTGCGTGTCTGCGGGCTGATTGTTGTGAGATCTGGACTGACGTCGACGGCGTGTACACCTGTGACCCGCGTCAGGTGCCGGATGCGCGATTGCTGAAGTCGATGTCCTACCAGGAAGCGATGGAATTGTCCTACTTCGGCGCCAAGGTTCTCCACCCCCGCACTATCGCTCCCATCGCCCAGTTCCAGATTCCCTGCCTTATCAAGAACACCGAAAACCCTCAGGCACCGGGCACCCTGATCGGGCTGGAAAGCAACGATAACCAGTATCCGGTCAAAGGCATCACCAACCTGAACAACATGGCGATGATCAACGTGTCCGGCCCCGGTATGAAAGGGATGGTCGGGATGGCGGCTCGTGTGTTTGCTGCCATGTCTCGCGCTGGTATCTCGGTGGTGCTTATCACCCAGTCTTCTTCTGAGTACAGCATCAGTTTTTGCGTGTCTCAGAGTGAGTTGCCGCGCGCGCGCAAAACGCTGGAAGACGAATTCTATCTGGAACTGAAAGAAGGCGTGCTGGAGCCGTTGGACGTGGTGCAACGGTTGGCGATCATTTCCGTGGTCGGCGACGGTATGCGCACGCTGCGCGGCCTGTCTGCTCGTCTGTTTACCGCGCTGGCCAGCGCCAACATCAACATTGTGGCAATCGCACAGGGCTCGTCCGAGCGCTCGATTTCGGTGGTGGTGAACAATGACGTAGCGACCACCGGCGTGCGGGTAGCGCATCAGATGCTGTTCAACACCAATCAGGCATTGGACGTGTTTGTGATCGGCGTCGGCGGCGTCGGCGGTGCCTTGCTGGAGCAGATTCAGCGCCAGCAGCCGTGGTTGAAACAAAAACACATCGACGTGCGGGTATGTGGCATCGCCAATTCCAAAGCGATGCTGACCAACGTGCACGGCATTCCAATGGATCGCTGGCGCGACGAGTTGGCGCGGGCGCGTGAACCGTTTAGCCCGGCTGCGCTCAGCCGTTTGGTGAAAGAGTATCACCTGCTGAACCCGGTCATCATCGACTGTACCTCCAGTCAGGCCGTTGCCGATCAATACGCCGATTTCCTGGCGGACGGCTTCCATGTTGTCACGCCGAATAAGAAAGCCAACACCGGCTCGCTGCGTTATTACCACCAGTTGCGTCAGGCGGCGGCCAAATCCCGTCGCAAGTTCCTGTATGACACCAACGTCGGTGCTGGCCTGCCGGTGATCGAGAACCTGCAGAACCTGCTGAACGCCGGTGATGAGTTAATTCGCTTCAACGGTATTTTGTCCGGTTCGCTGTCCTTTATCTTCGGTAAACTGGATGAGGGCATGTCGTTGTCCGCAGCCACGCTGTTGGCGAAAGAAAAAGGCTTTACCGAGCCGGATCCGCGCGATGATCTGTCCGGTATGGACGTGGCGCGTAAGCTGTTAATTCTGGCGCGTGAAGCCGGTTATGAACTGGAGTTGGAAGACATTCAGGTTGATTCCGTGCTGCCGCCGGAATATGCACAGGGCGATGTCGCCAGCTTCCTGGCGCGCCTGCCGGAGCTGGACGCCGAATTTGCCCGCCGAGTTGAAGCCGCTAGGGCAGAAGGTAAAGTGTTACGCTACGTCGGTAAGATCGACGACGGCAAGTGCCAGGTGACGATCAGCGCAGTGGGCGGCAACGATCCGCTGTTTAAGGTGAAGGATGGCGAGAATGCGCTGGCGTTTTACAGCCGTTATTACCAGCCGCTGCCGCTGGTGTTGCGGGGTTACGGGGCAGGCAATGATGTGACGGCGGCCGGGGTGTTTGCAGACCTGTTGCGTACGCTGTCGTGGAAGGTGGGAGTGTGAGAATGGTGAAGATTTATGCCCCGGCATCCATCGGGAATGTGAGCGTGGGGTTTGACGTGCTGGGCGCGGCGGTATCGCCGGTGGACGGCACGCTGCTGGGTGACTGCGTAACCGTGCGGGAAGCCGAACTGTTTAGCCTGCATAACGAAGGGCGTTTTGTCAGCAAGCTGCCGGACAACCCGAAAGAAAATATCGTTTATCAGTGCTGGGAGCGTTTCTGTCAGGAGATCGGCAAGACCGTGCCGGTCGCCATGACGCTGGAAAAAAACATGCCGATTGGTTCCGGGCTGGGGTCCAGCGCCTGTTCGGTGGTCGCTGGTCTGATGGCGATGAACGAATTCTGTGGCAAACCGCTAGACGATACCCGCCTGCTGACGCTGATGGGCGAGCTGGAAGGGCGTATTTCCGGCAGTGTGCATTACGACAACGTGGCACCGTGCTTCCTGGGTGGTATCCAACTGATGGTTGAAGAGATGGGTATCGTCAGCCAGCCGGTGCCGGGATTTGACGACTGGTTGTGGGTGATGGCTTATCCAGGCATCAAGGTATCTACGGCTGAAGCTCGGGCGATTTTACCGGCGCAGTACCGTCGCCAGGATTGCATCAGCCACGGCCGCTATCTGGCGGGCTTTATCCACGCCTGCCATACCGGCCAGGCGGCGCTGGCGGCGACCCTGATGAAAGACGTCATCGCCGAGCCTTACCGCACGCGTCTGTTGCCCGGTTTTGCAAAAGCGCGTCAGGCGGCCAACGAGTTGGGCGCGCTGGCCTGCGGCATTTCCGGCTCGGGGCCGACGCTGTTCTCCGTGTGCAACAACATGGGCTCGGCAGAGCGTCTGGCAAGCTGGCTGCGGGAAAACTATCTGCAGAACGACGAAGGTTTTGTTCATATTTGCCGTCTGGATACCGCAGGCGCGCGACAATTGGGATAACGCATGAAACTGTACAATCTGAAAGATCACAATGAACAGGTGAATTTCGCCGAAGCGATCCGCAAAGGGCTGGGGAGCAATCAGGGCCTGTTTTTCCCGCTGGAGCTGCCGGAATTCGACCGCACGACGATTGATGAACTGCTGGAGCTGGATTTTGTCACCCGCAGCAGCCGCATTCTGTCAGCATTCATTGGTGATGAGATGTCTGATGAAACCGTCTACCAGCGTGTTAAAGCGGCTTTCCGCTTCCCGGCACCGGTCGTACCGGTGAGCGAGGACATTGCTGCGCTGGAGCTGTTTCACGGCCCGACATTAGCATTCAAGGACTTCGGTGGCCGCCTGATGGCGCAGATGCTGGCGGAAGTCGCGGGCGATCAACAGATCACGATCCTGACAGCCACGTCTGGCGATACCGGCGCGGCGGTGGCTCATGCGTTCTACGGTTTGAAGAATGTGCGGGTGGTGATCTTGTATCCGAACGGCAAGATCAGTCCGCTACAGGAAAAACTGTTCTGTACGCTGGGTGGCAACATTCACACTATCGCTGTCGACAGCGATTTCGATGCCTGCCAGGCACTGGTGAAGCAGGCATTTGATGATGAGGAACTGAAGCGTGCCATTGGGCTGAACTCTGCCAATTCCATCAATATCAGTCGCTTGCTGGCGCAGATCAGCTACTATTTTGAAGCGGTAGCACAGTTGCCGCAGGAAGCGCGCAATCAGCTGGTGGTATCGGTGCCGAGTGGTAACTTCGGTGACCTGACCGCTGGACTGCTGGCGAAATCGCTGGGCCTGCCGGTAAAACGCTTTATCGCCGCCACCAACGCTAACGACACGGTGCCGCGTTTTCTGCAAAGCGGTGCCTGGCAGCCAAATCCGACCGTGGCAACGCTGTCTAATGCGATGGACGTAAGTCAGCCGAACAACTGGCCGCGTGTGGAAGAGCTGTTCCGCCGTAAGAACTGGCAACTGAAAGCGTTGGCGTTCGGCGCGGTGAGCGATGAGACAACCAAAGCCACCATGCTGGAACTGGAATCGCTGGGCTACACGTCCGAGCCGCACGCGGCGATTGCTTACCGCTTGCTGCGTGATCAGTTGCAACCGGGCGAATACGGCTTATTCCTGGGCACCGCCCATCCGGCGAAGTTCAAGGAAAGCGTTGAGGCGATTCTTGGTAAGACACTACCGTTGCCGCAGGCGCTGGCGGAACGTGCCGATTCGGCGCTGCTGTCGCACCACTTTGCACCGGACTTCGCGCAGTTGCGTAAATTCCTGATGGAATTGCCGCACTAATTCTGCAACGTATTACTTTCGCACGTATGACGGCCGGAAAGGGGGAAACCGCTTTCCGGCCGTGTTCGTTTATGGAACGGTACTTTGTTTTATCAGGCGTTGCGCTCGTGGCGCTTGAAGATCAGTTCGTCTGCCGAGGAGTCGGTGGCGTCAAAGTAATAGCCTTCGCTGTCGAAAGCTTTCAGTTGCTCTGGTGTGGTCAGGCGGTTCTGAATGATGAAGCGACTCATCAGGCCGCGCGCTTTCTTGGCGTAGAAGCTGATCACCTTAAACTTGCCATTCTTCTCATCGAGAAAGACCGGTTTTATCAGCCGTGCCTTGAGCCTGGCCGGTTTGACGGATTTGAAGTATTCGTCGGACGCCAGATTGATCAGAATATCGTCGTTCTGTGCTTTCAGCGCCTGATTGAGCGTTTCGGTGATGGTATCGCCCCAGAACTGATACAGATCGTTGCCCGCGTCGTTTTTCAACCGGATGCCCATTTCCAGCCGGTAAGGCTGCATCAGGTCCAGCGGCCGTAGCACGCCGTACAGACCGGACAAAATACGCAGATGCTGCTGGGCGAAATCGAAATCCGCCTCGTTGAAATCCTCCGCTGCCAGCCCGGTATAAACATCGCCTTTGAACGCCAGCAACGCCTGGCGCGCGTTATCCAGCGAAAATTCCGGGTGCCATTCCTGAAAGCGGGCTGCATTCAGGTCCGCCAGTTTGTCGCTGATGCCCATCAGCGACGCAATTTCCGCCGGGGTCAACTGTTTACAGTGCCGTATCAGTTGCTGGGAATGCTCCAGCAGAACGGGCTGCGTGTAGCGTTGGGTCGGCAGCGGGCTGGTGTAATCCAGCGTCTTGGCAGGTGAAAGGGTGATCAGCATAAACGTATCCCGTTAGTGTCTTGAATGGCCTTACTGTAGCAAAAGCCGCTAAAAAAGGGGCGATAGCTGTGACAGGTGTGATAAATCGGTGTTGTGTCGTTTCTCTGGTGATTTTTCATCAAAACCGGGTGAAAAGAAAAATAGATGATGCTTATTCTATTGATTTTTAATTGAAAAAAAGCACTGCATCCTAAGCGCGGTTTTTTCTGGTCCGCTTGCGCGGGCTTGGGCGCGTGTTATTATCAGGCTCTGGCGACAGTTCCTGCCACCAGTTCATGCACAAGCGCTCGTGTACACAAGTACAGGCGCAAACAAAATGAGAAAGGCCAACATGACGGATAAACTGACTTCCCTACGCCAATTCACCACCGTGGTGGCGGATACCGGCGATATCGCGGCAATGAAGCTTTACCAGCCGCAGGACGCCACCACCAACCCTTCCCTGATTCTGAATGCTGCGCAAATCCCGGAATACCGTGCGCTGATTGATGACGCTGTGACCTGGGCCCGCGCGCAGAGCAACAAACGCGAGCAGCAGATTGTCGATGCGACAGACAAACTGGCGGTCAATATTGGTCTGGAAATTCTCAAGCTGATTCCGGGGCGCATCTCTACCGAAGTGGACGCCCGCCTCTCTTATGACACCGCAGCGAGCGTCGCTAAAGCTAAGCGCCTGATCAAACTGTACAACGATGCTGGCATCAGCAACGACCGTATTCTGATCAAACTGGCCTCCACCTGGCAGGGTATCTGCGCCGCCGAGCAGCTGGAAAAAGAAGGCATCAACTGTAACCTGACCCTGCTGTTCTCGTTTGCTCAGGCGCGTGCCTGTGCTGAAGCGGGCGTATTCCTGATCTCCCCGTTTGTGGGTCGTATTCTGGATTGGTACAAAGCCAACAGCGACAAGAAAGAGTTCGCGCCGCATGAAGATCCGGGCGTGATCTCCGTTACCGACATCTACAAATATTACAAACAGCACGGTTATGAGACGGTGGTGATGGGTGCCAGCTTCCGTAATGTCGGTGAGATTCTGGAACTGGCTGGTTGCGATCGCCTGACCATCGCACCAGCGCTGCTCAAAGAGCTGGCGGAAAGCCAGGGCGACGTAGTGCGCAAACTGTCTTACGGCGGTGAGGTGAAAGCGCGTCCGGCCAGGCTGACCGAGTCTGAATTCTACTGGCAGCACAATCAGGATCCGATGGCAGTGGACAAACTGGCTGACGGCATCCGTAAATTTGCGGTAGACCAGGAAAAACTGGAAAAAATGATCGCCGCGCTGCTGTAATACGCGACATCTCGTTAGTGTGGAAAACGGTCAGCTGGCGCTGGCCGTTTTTGTTTCTGCATCGCTCTGCACAGAGTGAGCAAGCGGGGTGGTGATCGTGCAATTGCGGGTTCTTTTCGCCAGATACAGGTTAATGTCGGCGCGACGAATGATTTCATCCAACCCTTCATCCGCTGACTCGATAGTCACCAGCCCAATGCTGACGGTAATTCCCGGCGAGATTGATGTTGGGGCGTGGCCGAGCTCATGGATTCCCTCTCTGACGCGCTCTGCTACACGCACGGCGTTTTCCTGCACGATGTTGGGCAGTATGACGGCAAACTCATCGCCGCCCAGGCGGCAGAGGATGTCATGGCGACGAAACGATTGACGAATAACGTCCGCCACCGCTTTTAATGCTTCGTCGCCTGCCGCGTGCCCTCATGTGTCGTTCACCTGCTTGAAGTGATCGATATCAATCAGCATGGCACACAGTGGCTTGTTTTCATGGCTCGCGGCTTTTAATGCACGGTTGGCTGACTGGTAAAACGCATCCCGACGCAGAAAGCCAGTCAGGTCATCGTAACGAGCGGTGGTGGGCAATTCGATCAGATATTTTTTGGCGACCAGCGACAGCAGGCTACCCATAACGGCAATCATCAGGCTGATACAGGCTAACGTGATGGTTTCCGCCGAGGTGGTGGCAATGCTGCTAAAACCGGGTGAGGAATCGAGCGTAGTGACGCGCACGCGTAGCCCGATCAGCTTGTCTGTGGGGGAAAGGATCGGCATGACGGTGGTGAGTTGATCCTTTTCCGGCGGGTTACCGGCGGACGGCAGCAGATTCTGGCATACCCGGATGATCGCCATATCGTTAAGAGAAAGATTCAGTTCTGACAGCCGGTTGATACATTCATGGCTGGCATCACGGGTGTTGAATGCCATGATGCGCACACGGGAAAACATTGAGTTACCGACTTTGTAAAAATGGTCGCTTTCAGTGATTTCGCCGCTGGTGTTATAGGATTCGTACAGACGAATGATGCTGTCGAAATTGCGTTTTTCCTCCTGCCAGTCTTTTTGGTGGGAGTTCAACAACAACAGACTGGTCAAGGCGGCGGAAAACAGGCCAAACAACACAAACGCGGAAACCGGATTGGCAAGCAACCTGACGATGTTATCTTTAATGAAATTCATTCACTTTTCCTGCATTTCCCGATGACGCACCGTTGCCCGGCAATGACTTTTACGTACAGAGTCGCTCCGCTCGGAGATTTCGCTTGTCGGGGGAACTGGAGGGTGCCCGGAGTTCGCACTGTCATCATGAATGCTGTGGTTTCCGTTCACTTTCCTTGTTCAATCTGGCTGCGACAATCATGCTGGCTGAGGTAGACTGTTAATTATTGTTTTTGTCAGAAATGTTAACCGATAAACGAGAATTAACTCGTTGAATCGTTAGATATTGTGCACGGTTGCAATGCATTTTTTGGCGGCACCGTGCAGATTTCGAGCATTGTCGCATTCGCGAGCAGATTTTTGAATGGATTTAACGCTTCGGATAGTTAATCAGACTGATAGAATAAAATTTTTGATAAACAAGAGGTGCTTATGAACAGTCTATGTGTTGGTTTGGTATCCATTTCTGATCGCGCGTCCAGCGGTGTCTATCAGGATGAAGGCATTCCGGCTTTACAGGCATGGCTGGAGGAAGCACTGACCACTCCCTTCGACGTGCAAACCCGGCTGGTGCCAGATGAGCAACCGTTGATCGAACAGACGCTGTGTGAATTGGTGGATGAGTGCGGTTGCCATTTGGTTCTGACTACTGGCGGCACGGGTCCGGCGCGTCGGGATGTGACGCCGGATGCCACGCTGGCGGTGGCCGATCGGGAAATGCCGGGATTCGGTGAGCAGATGCGGCAGATCAGCCTGCGTTTTGTTCCCACCGCTATTCTGTCGCGCCAGGTTGGCGTGATCCGTAAACAGGCGCTGATTCTCAACCTGCCAGGGCAACCGAAATCCATTCGCGAGACGCTGACCGGCCTGAAAGATGCGTCCGGCCAGGTTATCGTGCCGGGGATTTTCGCCAGTGTTCCCTACTGCATCCAACTGCTGGAAGGGCCTTATATCGAAACCAATCCGGACGTAGTAGCAGCTTTTCGCCCCAAGAGTGCGATACGCGATATAAAAAACTGAAGTTGACGCAATTTGTTGATAACCATCGCCCGGTGTTGGTGTGTCAAAAATCTGCCGCTATAGTAAGGTTTTATTTACACGGCAATTTGAAATTATTTTCTTATTGTACTGGCATTGTGCGGTGATTTATGGCTGGCGAACAACACCGTCGATTAAATCGACACGACTATCATACCCTCTCATTGGCGGCACTGGGCGGCGCGCTGGAGTTTTACGACTTCATCATCTTCGTCTTTTTTGCTGCGGTTATCGGCGATCTGTTTTTCCCGTCGGATATTCCTGAGTGGCTGCGGCAGGTTCAAACCTTTGGCATCTTTGCCGCCGGTTATCTGGCTCGCCCGCTGGGTGGTATCGTGATGGCCCATTTTGGCGATCGGGTCGGTCGCAAAAAAATGTTCAGCCTGAGCATCTTACTGATGGCTCTGCCCACGCTGGGAATGGGGATGTTGCCGACCTATACGTCCATCGGCATCGCGGCTCCTTTGCTGCTGCTATTAATGCGGGTACTCCAGGGTGCGGCTATCGGTGGTGAAGTACCGGGTGCCTGGGTGTTTGTCGCGGAACACGTTCCCCGCTCCCGCATTGGCATCGCCTGTGGCACGCTGACCGCTGGGCTGACGCTGGGGATTTTGTTCGGTTCGATGATTGCTACGCTGCTGAATACGTTATTGCCGCCTGCGCAGATCGTTGCCGGTGGCTGGCGTATTCCCTTCTTTATCGGTGGCATCTTCGGACTTATCGCGCTGTATTTGCGCCGTTGGTTGCAGGAAACGCCGGTTTTCCGCGAAATGCAGGCGCACAAAGCGCTGGCGGACGAACTGCCGCTGAAGACCATCGTGCTACGTCATAAGAAAGCGATACTGGTTAGCATGTTGTTGACGTGGATATTGTCCGCTGGGATTGTCGTCGTAATTCTGATGGCACCGGTGTATCTGCAAAAATTGTATGGCATCCCGGCGGCGTTGACATTACAGGCTAACAGTCTGGCCACGGTGGCGTTGATGGTCGGCTGTATTATCGCCGGGCTGGCGGCGGACCGGATTGGTGTGGGGCGAACCTTCATCATCGGCAGTGTGTTGTTTGCGGCTTGCAGTTGGTTGTTTTATTCCCATGCCGCGCAGAGCCATAGCCTGTTGTTTGTCAGCTATGCGCTGGCGGGGTTGAGCGTCGGGGTGGTGGGCGCGGTGCCTTACGTCATGGTGCGGGCGTTCCCGGCGGCGGTGCGTTTCTCCGGTATTTCCTTCTCGTATAACGTGGCATACGCCATTTTTGGCGGCATGACGCCCATTTTCGTTACGCTGATGATGAAATGGACACCGCTGGCACCGGCTTTCTATGTGTTGGCGTTGTGCACATTGGGGTTGGTACTGGGTGTGTATCTGCAGAGTTATGCTCACCGTGAAGTGGAAGCGCAGGCTGAGCAGGTGGGTTCTCCCGCCAGGATTTAACCGATTACGGGTAGTCGAGAAAACGTGGATATTCGGATAAATCGGATAAAAAAGAGAGGCGCATCAAGCGCCTCTCTTTTGGTCTATACAAAACCCCCAGTAAGGGCAGGGAGCCGTTGCATTGACTTACGTTGGTGCCGTTCTACGCGGTGTTCTGTCAGTGTGCGCCGCGAGCACCAATCGGCAGTACGGTTCGGCCATACTGTTCGTTAAGTACTTCGGCCATCGCCAGATAAATGGCACTGGCACCACAGATGATGCCTTCATAACCAGCGAAGGTCAGCAGTGCATGGTTGCCGGTGATGTTGCCGATCGCCAGCAGGGCGAACAACACGGTCAGGCTGGCGAATACGAACTGCAATGCGCGGTTGGCACCTAGCGTGCCGAAGAACATGAACAGGGTGAAGATGCCCCACAGCGCCAGGAACACGCCGAGGAACTGTGCGTCGGCGGCTTCCGCCAGGCCCATTTTCGGCAGCATGATGATGGCGACCAGCGTCAGCCAGAATGCGCCGTAGGAGGTAAAGGCTGTCACGCCAAAGGTATTGCCTTTCTTATACTCCAGCAAACCAGCCAGGATCTGGGCGATGCCGCCGTAGAAGATTCCCATGCTCAGAATAATGGAAGTCAGTGGGAAAAAGCCTGCATTGTGCAGGTTTAACAGAATGGTGGTCATCCCGAAGCCCATCAGTCCCAGTGGGCCCGGATTCGCCAACGTTTTAGCGTGCATACATCCTCTGCAATAACAAAATGGTCAATGTGGTGTTGTGTCTCAAGGTTTACCCGGCGGGCGTACCTATGAGGTAAACGGCGCGTCGCCAGTACCCGCTGTCAGGCCGGGTCAATCCCTTTTCTGCGGCGAGCGCGGCATCATAGCGGGCGGCAATGGGCGATACAACCAGATAGGATGCGAATACTTTGATCAAAAACCGGGAAGATGCAGTTTTTTTTGGTTAGTGCCCCTTGATGCAGGAATTGTCGTCCCCATCTTAGAGTCATCAAGCGGTTTGACCGAAAAAATAAAGACGATTTCGGGGGTGTTGAAAAGCAACATTTCGCCCGCATAGTAGGTTAAACCACCACACCGGATATGACTTTTAAGTGGAGATGTTTAGATGGGTAAGATTATTGGTATCGACTTGGGTACAACCAACTCTTGTGTAGCGATTATGGACGGTACGCAGGTTAAAGTACTGGAAAACAGCGAAGGCGATCGCACCACGCCTTCCATTATTGCCTATACGCAAGATGGTGAAACTCTGGTTGGCCAACCGGCTAAACGTCAGGCGGTGACTAACCCGAAAAATACGCTGTTCGCCATTAAGCGTCTGATTGGTCGTCGTTTCCAGGATGAAGAAGTACAGCGTGATACCAACATCATGCCGTACAAGATCATTCCGGCCGACAACGGCGACGCATGGGTTGACGTAAAAGATCAGAAGCTGGCTCCGCCGCAGATTTCCGCAGAAGTGCTGAAAAAAATGAAGAAAACGGCGGAAGACTATCTGGGTGAAACCATCACCGAAGCGGTTATTACCGTACCGGCTTACTTCAACGACGCCCAGCGCCAGGCGACCAAAGACGCTGGCCGTATCGCGGGTCTGGAAGTCAAACGTATTATTAACGAACCGACGGCGGCTGCGCTGGCTTACGGCCTGGACAAAGGTGTCGGCAACCGCACTATCGCGGTATATGACCTGGGCGGCGGTACGTTCGATATCTCCATCATTGAAATCGATGATGTTGACGGCGAGAAAACCTTCGAAGTGCTGGCGACCAACGGTGATACCCACCTGGGCGGTGAAGACTTCGACAGCCGTATGATCAACTACCTGGTTGACGAATTCAAAAAAGAGCAAGGCTTTGACCTGCGTAACGACCCGCTGGCAATGCAGCGTCTGAAAGAAGCGGCGGAAAAAGCGAAGATCGAACTGTCTTCTGCTCAGCAGACCGATGTGAACCTGCCGTACATCACGGCGGACGCGACTGGCCCGAAACACCTGAACATCAAGGTAACTCGCGCCAAACTGGAATCGCTGGTTGAAGATCTGGTAACCCGTTCTCTGGAGCCGCTGAAAGTGGCATTGCAGGATGCCGGGCTGTCGGTTTCCGAAATTCACGATGTGATCCTGGTCGGCGGTCAGACACGTATGCCGCTGGTACAGAAGAAAGTGGCCGATTTCTTCGGTAAAGAACCGCGTAAAGATGTGAACCCGGACGAAGCCGTCGCAATTGGCGCTGCGGTACAGGGTGGTGTGCTGGCTGGTGACGTGAAAGACGTGCTGCTGCTGGACGTTACACCGCTGTCTCTGGGCATCGAAACCATGGGCGGCGTGATGACCCCGCTGATTACCAAGAACACCACTATCCCGACCAAGCACAGTCAGGTGTTCTCGACGGCGGAAGACAACCAGTCTGCGGTGACTATTCACGTACTGCAGGGTGAGCGTAAGCGCGCCCACGATAACAAATCACTGGGTCAGTTCAACCTGGATGGTATTCAGGCAGCACCGCGCGGTATGCCGCAGATCGAAGTGACATTCGACATCGATGCCGATGGCATCCTGCACGTTTCCGCTAAAGACAAGAACAGCGGCCGCGAGCAGAACATCACCATCAAGGCGTCTTCTGGCCTGAACGAAGACGAAATCCAGAAGATGGTGCGTGACGCTGAAGCTAACGCCGAAGCGGACCGTAAATTTGAAGAGCTGGTGCAGGCGCGCAATCAGGGTGACCACCTGCTGCACAGCACCCGCAAACAGCTGGAAGAAACCGGCGACAAGCTGGCCGCTGCCGATAAGACTGCTATTGAAGACGCGTTGAAAGAGCTGGAAACTGCACTGAAAGGCGAAGATAAAGCAGACATCGAAGCGAAGATCCAGAAGTTGGCGGAAGCGTCTACCAAACTGCTGGAAGCCGCTCAGCAGCAACAGGCTCAGGCCGGTGCTGCTGGTGCCGACAATGCAGCCCGTCAGGATGATGATGTCGTTGACGCTGAGTTCGAAGAAGTCAAAGACAAGAAATAATCGCCCTTAAGCGGGCGCAGTAGCGGTAGCTCATACTGTTGCTGGCAACCAGCACGGGCGTCGGGGAAACTCTGCGCCCGTGCACGCATGTTGAGGGCAGGAAAAAAGAATGGCGAAGCAAGACTACTACGAGATTCTGGGCGTTGCGAAAGGCGCGGATGAGCGCGAAATCAAAAAGGCTTACAAACGGCTGGCGATGAAATATCACCCGGATCGCAATCCGGGCGACAAAGATGCTGAAGCCAAATTCAAGGAAGTCAAAGAAGCCTATGAGATTTTGACCGATGCTCAGAAACGCGCTGCCTACGATCAGTATGGACATGCTGCGTTTGAGCAGGGTGGCATGGGTGGCGGCGGTGCCGGTGGTTTCGGCGGTGCTGATTTCGGCGATATCTTTGGTGATGTTTTCGGTGATATTTTTGGCGGTGGTCGCCGTCAGCGTGCAAGCCGAGGTTCTGACTTGCGCTACACCATGGAATTGACGCTGGAAGAAGCGGTACGTGGTGTCAGCAAAGAGATCCGTATCCCGACGCTACAGGAATGCGACGTTTGTCATGGCAGCGGTGCCAGACCGGGCAGCAACGCGGTGACCTGTCCAACCTGTCACGGCAACGGACAGGTACAGATGCGTCAGGGGTTCTTCACCGTGCAACAAACCTGTCCGCACTGTCATGGTCGCGGTAAGATCATCAAAGATCCTTGCACGAAGTGTCATGGTCACGGGCGCGTTGAGAAAAGTAAGACGCTGTCGGTCAAGATCCCGGCAGGGGTTGATACAGGCGATCGCATCCGTCTGGCGGGTGAAGGGGAAGCAGGGGAATTTGGTGCCCCGGCTGGCGATCTGTACGTGCAAGTGCAGGTGCGCGAACACCCAATCTTCCAGCGAGAAGACAACAATCTTTATTGCGAAGTGCCGATCAACTTTGCGATGGCGGCGCTGGGCGGTGAAATTGAAGTGCCGACGCTCGATGGGCGTGTAATGCTGAAAGTCCCCGCGGAAACGCAAACCGGCAAACTATTCCGTATGCGCGGCAAAGGCGTGAAATCGGTACGCGGTGGTATGCAGGGTGACCTGCTGTGCCGGGTGGTGGTGGAAACCCCGGTCAATCTGAGCGATCGTCAAAAACAACTGCTGCAGGAATTGCAGGAGAGTTTTGGCGGTCCGACAGGTGAAAGCAACAGTCCGCGCTCCAAAAGTTTCTTCGATGGTGTGAAGAAATTCTTTGACGATCTGACTCGCTGATCCTGGTCACACCGTGACGCAATGATGCAAACCGGCTGGTTTACCTGGCCGGTTTTTTTATTGGCGTTACTCAATAATTCGATTTTTTCGAGCATTAATTCAGTTTAAAACTGCTTTTAACGATGAGTACTGTGGCTTAACCTTGCTATCCATTATTGAGCAGTGATGCTCATCAACGATGTTCAGGAACGATGCTGTAAGGGAGAATAAAAGTGATAAAACTGTTCCGCTATCTCACTGGGCTGGAAGCGGCAGCTGGCATGATTTTGATTGCCGCGACGCTGCTGGCGTTACTGGCCGCCAATATACCGACCACATTACAGTGGTATCAGTCTTTTCTGGAGATACCAGTGGTGATGGGCATTGGCGGGCTGGAAATTAACAAGCCGCTGCTGCTGTGGATCAATGATGGCTTGATGGCGCTATTTTTCCTGCAGGTCGGTCTGGAAGTAAAACGCGAACTGGTGGTCGGTGCACTGGCGAGCCGACGGCAAGCGATACTGCCAGTCGTGGCGGCTTTTGGCGGGATGTTGGTTCCTGCACTGTTTTTTCTGTTGTTCAACGCCTCTGATGCGGAAACGCGCTCCGGTTGGGCAATTCCAACCGCGACGGATATTGCTTTTGCGGTAGGTATTCTGGTCTTGTTGGGTAAGCGGGTGCCGACAGGACTGAAAGTGTTCCTGCTGGCGTTGGCAATCATCGACGATTTGGGCGCGATCGTAATTATTGCCCTGTTTTATACCCAGCAACTGCACTGGGTGGCGCTGTCGGGTGCGCTGGCGTCGATCGTGCTGTTGGCCTACATGAACTATCAACAGGTGATGAAAACGTCGGCTTATCTGCTGGTCGGAATCGTGCTCTGGGTCTGTATTCTGAAATCCGGTGTACATGCCACGCTGGCCGGTGTGATTGTTGGCTTCTTCATTCCGTTGCGCGTTCCGTCGGGTCACCCTTCTCCCGCCAGTACGCTGGAGCATGGTCTGGCAAGCTGGATCGCGTTTTTGGTCATTCCGTTGTTTGCCTTCGCCAATGCTGGCATTACGCTGCAGGGTGTCGACGCTGAACATTTGTTATCGCCTTTAACGTTGGGCATTGCCAGCGGGTTATTGCTGGGTAAACCGATTGGCGTGTCGTTGTTTAGCTGGCTGGTGATCCGCTTTGGGTTGGGGAAATTACCCGCCGGTGTGGATTTCCGTCAGGTGATGGCGGTATCGGTGCTGTGCGGTATTGGATTCACCATGTCTATCTTCATTACGTTGCTGGCATTTAGCGACGTATCGGCAGAGGACATTCTGTATGCCAAACTGGCGATCTTACTGACGTCGTTTGCAACGGCGGTGCTGGGTTATCTGACGCTCCGTTCGGTATTGCCTGCCGTACAACGCTAAGGCGTGTATGAGAGGAGATCGTATGTCGCACATCAACTTCAACCATCTCTATTATTTTTGGCAGGTGTGCAAGACCGGTTCGGTGGCGGGGGCCGCCGAACGGTTGTTCCTGACGCCGCAGACGATTACCGGACAGATCAAGTCGCTGGAAGAACGCTTGCAGGGCAAACTGTTCAAACGTAAAGGGCGGGGACTGGAGCCAACCGAGCTGGGTCAACTGGTGTTTCGCTATGCGGACAAGATGTTTGCGTTGAGCCAGGAAATGCTGGATATCGTGAATTACCGCAAGGAGTCCAGCCTGCTGTTTGATGTTGGCGTTGCGGATGCCTTGTCCAAACGACTGGTGAGCCGCGTGCTGGAAACGGTGGTGAATGAACAGACGCCGATTCATTTGCGCTGCTTCGAGTCTACCCATGAAATGCTGATCGAGCAGTTGAGTCAGCATAAGCTGGACATGATTCTGTCGGATTGCCCGGTCGATTCCGGCCAGCAGGCGGGGCTGTTTTCCCGCAAGCTCGGTGAATGTGGTGTGAGTTTCTATTGTCGTCAACCGGGGCCGAGCGTGCCTTTTCCTGGTTGTCTGTCGCAACGTAAGTTATTAATTCCGGCGCGCCGTACCATGCTGGGCCGTAAGTTGGTCAACTGGTTTAGTGAACAAAGTTTGCAGGTCGATATTATGGGCGAGTTTGATGACGCCGCATTGATGACGGCTTTCGGTATGAGCCACGATGCGGTTTTTGTTGCGCCGTCTCTACATGCCCGCGAGATGGCCGCGCAAGACGACATCATGGAAATTGGCCGCCTCGACAACATTCAGGACGAGTATTACGTCATCTTCGCGGAGCGTATGATCCAGCATCCGGCGGTACAGCGTGTCTGTAATGAGGACTTTTCTTCTCTGTTTTGCGAATGAAGCCTGGTATACGGGCACAAAAAAACCGGCCTGAGCCGGTTTTTTCAGCGATTCATCACGTAAACGTGATTACTGCATCGCGTTGATCTGCGCAATCAGATTGGATTTATGACGAGCAGCTTTGTTTTTGTGGATCAGACCTTTGCTGGCCTGACGATCCACGATCGGTTGCATGTCATTAAATGCTTTCTGTGCAGCTTCTTTATCGCCACCGGCGATGGCCGCATACACTTTCTTGATGAAAGTACGCATCATGGAGCGACGGCTTGCATTGTGCTTGCGGCGCTTCTCAGACTGTACGGCGCGTTTCTTAGCTGATTTGATATTAGCCAAGGTCCAACTCCCAAATATATTCTATCGAGGACAATTCAAAGGCCGAGGAATATGCCCTTTTAGCCTTCTTTTGTCAATGGATTTGTGCAAATAAGCGCCGTTTGTACGCCAGCGCTTGTTACGTTGTGATGGCGCGGGATTTTAACAGCTTAAGCGTCGGGAATACAGCCTTTCGCGTCATAAATTCACCGTTTGCCGCCTTTGTTACGTCAAGCGTTTGATTACGGGTTAAAAGCCGCGTGCCCGGTGAGGCGTCTGATTTTGGTATATGAAATATTCTCATCAAAGCGGGAGGGCGAAATCCGCCGGGTCAACAATAAAAGGCATGAATCGCGGGTTAACCTTGCTCGCTGTACAAGGTATAATCCGCCGATTTCCACTGTTTTGAGCCAGTTATGCAGCTAATTCGCGGTATACACAATCTTCAGGCCTGCCATTACGGCTGTGTGCTAACTATTGGTAACTTTGATGGTGTCCACCGCGGACATCAGGCATTGCTTGAACGCCTGAAACAGGAAGGGCAGGCTCGCGGGTTGCCGGTCATGGTGATGATTTTTGAACCTCAACCGCTGGAGCTGTTTGCTGCCGATAAAGCACCGGCACGACTGACCCGTCTGCGTGACAAGGTAAAATATCTGGCGCAGGCCGGTGTGGATTATCTCTTATGTGTCACTTTTGACGCCAGTTTTGCTGCGAACCATGCCAATACCTTTATCTCCAGCCTGCTGGTGGAAAAGTTGGGCGTGAAGTTTCTGGTCGTAGGGGATGACTTCCGCTTCGGGGCTGGTCGGGAAGGGGATTTCCTGTTATTACAGAAAGCCGGGGCCGAGCAGAATTTCGAGGTGATCAGTACGACCACGTTCTGCAGCAGCGGCAAACGGGTGAGCAGCACCGCGGTGCGCGAAGCGCTGGCACAGGACAACCTGGCCCTGACGGAGGAACTGTTGGGTCATCCGTTCGGTATTTCTGGTCGGGTGGTGCACGGCAACGAGCTGGGGCGCACCATCGGTTTCCCCACGGCTAACCTGCCGCTCAAGCGCCAGGTGTCGCCAGTCAGCGGTGTGTATGCAGTTAAGGTATACGGGTTGGGCGATGCGCCGTTGCCCGGCGTGGCCAACATTGGCACTCGTCCGACCGTGACTGGAGACAAACGTCAGCAACTGGAAGTCCATCTGCTGGATATAACACTGGAGCTGTATGGCAGACATATAGATGTGGTGATGTGTAAAAAATTACGTAGTGAGCAGCGGTTTGCTTCGCTGGATGCGCTGAAGCAGCAAATCGCCAACGATGTGGTGGCCGCCCGTGAGTTCTTCGGGTTGAAGGCACCGGTTTAATTTTTCTCTAGCCGAAAACGAAATCGAGAAGCGAATGAGTGACTATAAAACTACCCTGAATCTGCCGGAAACAGGGTTCCCGATGCGTGGCGATTTGGCCAAGCGCGAACCTGACATGCTGAAACGTTGGTATGAGCAGGATTTGTACGGGATTATTCGTGGCGCCAAGAAGGGTAAAAAAACCTTTATCCTTCATGACGGCCCGCCGTATGCGAACGGTAACATTCACATTGGTCACTCGGTTAACAAGATTCTCAAAGACATTATTATCAAGTCTAAAGGCTTGTCCGGCTATGATTCGCCGTATGTCCCCGGCTGGGACTGTCACGGCCTGCCGATCGAGCTAAAAGTAGAACAACTGGTGGGCAAGCCGGGCGAGAAAGTCAGCGCCGCGCAGTTCCGCGAAGAGTGCCGCAAGTATGCCGCCGAGCAGGTTGCCGGGCAGAAGAAAGACTTCATCCGTCTGGGCGTGCTGGGCGACTGGGATCGTCCCTACCTGACGATGGATTTCAAGACCGAAGCCAACATTATTCGTGCGCTGGGCCGCATCATCGAGAACGGTCACCTGCACAAAGGTGCCAAGCCGGTGCACTGGTGTGCCGACTGCGGTTCTGCGCTGGCGGAAGCGGAAGTGGAGTATTACGACAAAACTTCTCCCGCGATTGATGTCGCGTTCAACGCGGTTGACCGCGCAGCGGTGCTGGCGAAATTCGGCCTGGCTGCCGATGCGGTAAACGGCGATGTGGCGTTGGTTATCTGGACCACCACCCCCTGGACGCTGCCAGCCAACCGCGCTATTGCCCTGAATACCGAGATTGATTACGTGCTGATTCAGTTGGCAGGTAAAGCTATCATCGTTGCTGAAGGGCTGGCTGACGCGGTTGCTAAACGCGTTACGGGGAGCGACGTCAGCGCCCGTCTGGGTCACGCCGTCAAAGGCAGCGATCTGGAATTGCTGCGCTTCCGTCATCCGTTTATGGGTTTTGATGTACCCGCCATCCTGGGCGATCATGTTACGCTGGACGCGGGGACAGGGGCGGTGCATACCGCCGGTGGCCACGGCCCGGACGACTATGTCATCAGCCAGAAATATCAGTTGGAAATCGCCAACCCGGTCGGGCCGAACGGCTGTTATCTGCCGGGCACCTTCCCAGGGCTGGACGGCCTGTTCGTGTTCAAAGCCAACGACAAGATTGTCGAACTGCTGCGTGAGCGTGGCGCGCTGCTGCATGATGAAAAATTGCAGCATAGCTACCCGTGCTGCTGGCGTCACAAGTCGCCGATTATATTCCGCGCCACGCCGCAGTGGTTTGTGAGTATGGATCAGAAAGGGCTGCGCGCTCAGTCGCTGTCCGAAATCAAAGGCGTGCAGTGGATCCCGGATTGGGGTCAGGCGCGCATTGAGTCCATGGTGGCGAACCGTCCTGACTGGTGTATTTCCCGTCAGCGTACCTGGGGCGTGCCGATGTCGCTGTTCGTGCATAAAGAGACGCAGGCGCTGCATCCGCGCACGGCTGAACTGATCGAAGCTGTTGCCAAACGTGTCGAACAGGACGGCATTCAGGCGTGGTGGGATTTGAACCCAGCTGACCTGCTAGGCGCGGACGCCGCCGATTATGAAAAAGTACCCGATACGCTGGATGTCTGGTTCGATTCCGGGTCGACCCACGCTTCGGTGGTGGATGTGCGTCCGGAATTCAGCGGCCACGCGGCGGATATGTACTTGGAAGGTTCTGACCAGCATCGTGGCTGGTTCATGTCTTCACTGATGATTTCTACTGCGATTAAAGGCAAAGCGCCGTACCGTCAGGTGCTGACCCACGGCTTCACCGTGGACGGTCAGGGCCGCAAGATGTCGAAATCCATCGGCAACACCGTCAGCCCGCAGGATGTGATGGATAAGCTGGGTGCCGATATTCTGCGTCTGTGGATCGGTTCTACCGACTATTCCGGCGAAATAGCGGTGTCCGACGAGATCCTCAAGCGTTCCGCAGATGCCTACCGCCGTATCCGCAACACCGCGCGTTTCCTGCTGGCGAACCTGAATGGCTTCGACCCGGCGCAGCATAGGGTGAAACCGGAAGACATGGTGGTGCTGGACCGCTGGGCGGTGGGGTGTGCCAAAGCCGCGCAGGACGAAATTGTTGAAGCTTATGAAAGCTACGATTTCCACCGAGTGGTACAGCGTTTGATGCAGTTCTGCTCCATCGAGATGGGGTCGTTCTATCTGGACATCATCAAGGACCGTCAGTACACGGCGAAGCATGATAGCGTGGCGCGTCGCAGCTGTCAGACCGCACTGTTCCATATCGCTGAAGCGTTGGTTCGTTGGATGGCCCCGATTATGTCGTTTACCGCCGATGAAATCTGGGGGTATCTGCCGGGCGAGCGCGCGCAGTATGTCTTCACCGAAGAGTGGTATGACGGTTTGTTCGGGCTGGCTGACAGCGAGCCAATGAACGATGCTTTCTGGACCGATATACTGAATGTGCGTAGCGAAGTGAATAAAGTCATCGAGCAGGCGCGTAACGACAAGTGTGTCGGTGGTTCGCTGGAAGCCGCGGTGACGTTATATGCCGACGACGCGCTGTTTACGCGCCTCAACAGCTTGCAAGGCGAGCTGCACTTTGCCTTGTTAACCTCCAAAGCGCGTTTGGAACATGGCGAAAATGCACCGGCGGATGCACAGCAGAGTGAATTACCTGGCCTGAAAGTTGTCCTTAGTAAGGCCGACGGGGAGAAATGCCCGCGTTGTTGGCACTATGAAACGGATATCGGCAGCAATGCCGCGCATCCAGAGGTGTGTGGTCGCTGTGCGACTAATGTTGGCGGCAATGGCGAAGAGCGTAAATTTGTCTGATGAGTAAATCTATTGGAGCAACGGGTCTGCGCTGGCTGTGGCTGGCTGCGCTGGTACTGGTGGTCGATTTAGGCAGCAAGCAGTGGGTGATGACCCACTTCCAGCTGGGCGAATCGGTATCGCTGGTGCCATTCTTCAATTTTACCTATGCCCATAACTATGGCGCTGCGTTCAGCTTCCTGGCGGATAAGGGGGGCTGGCAGCGTTGGTTATTTGCCCTGATCGCATTGGTGATTATTGTGGCGCTGCTGGCGATGATGCATCGCTCCAGTGCCAGCCATAAGCTGAACAATATCGCCTATTCATTGATTATCGGCGGCGCGATCGGCAACCTGGCTGACCGGCTGGTACATGGCTATGTCATCGATTTTCTTGATGTTTATGTCGGTGATTGGCATTACCCGACCTTTAATCTGGCAGATAGCGCGATTGTGGTGGGTGCACTGTTGATTGTGCTGGAGGGGTTTCTGGCTTCTCCGCAAAAAAAACAGGCGGAAGGTAAATAACGCATGACGGAATTCGTGACAAATGGCTGCGAAGTGCTGGTGCACTTTACGCTGATGCTGGAAGACGGTTCTGTGGCAGAAGCAACGCGCGAAAACGGTAAACCGGCGATGTTCCGGCTGGGAGACGGTAGCCTGTCAGCCGCGCTGGAGGCCCAGTTACTGAACATGCGTGTCGGTGACCGCCGTCAGTTTAGTCTGCCACCGGAGTCGGCATTCGGCCCTTCGAATCCGGACCTGATCCAGTTCTTCCTGCGTCGCGATTTTGCGCAGACCGGTGTGCCCGACGTGGGCACCATCATGTTGTTCAGCGGTATGGCCGGTAACGACATGCCAGGCATTATCCGCGAGGTGGCGGAAGAGTCGATAACGGTGGATTTTAACCATCCACTGGCTGGGCACACCATCACGTTTGACGTGGAAGTGCTGGAGATTCATCCCCTTCAGACGGAGGTAACGCATGAAAATCCTGCTGGCTAATCCCCGTGGATTTTGTGCTGGTGTCGATCGCGCCATCAGCATTGTTGAGCGGGCGCTGGAGGTCTATGGTGCGCCGATTTACGTCCGTCATGAAGTCGTGCATAACCGCTATGTGGTGGAAGGGCTGCGCGAGCGCGGTGCTATCTTCATTGAACAAATTGAAGATGTGCCGGATGGTGCCATTCTGATTTTTTCCGCGCATGGTGTCTCACAGGCGGTGAGGGCAGAAGCTAAAGGCCGGGAGCTGACCGTTTTTGATGCCACCTGCCCGCTGGTAACCAAGGTGCATATGGAAGTGGCACGTGCCAGCCGCAAGGGAACAGAGGCTATCCTGATAGGCCATGCCGGGCATCCCGAAGTGGAAGGCACCATGGGTCAGTACAACAACCCGAAAGGTGGCATGTATCTGGTGGAAGGCCCTGAGGATGTCTGGGCGTTGCAGGTAAAAGACGAGTCTAATCTCTGTTTTATGACCCAAACCACCTTGTCGGTAGATGATACCTCTGCGGTGATTGACGCGCTGCGGGCGCGTTTCCCGCAGATTGTCGGGCCGCGCAAGGACGATATTTGCTACGCCACCACTAACCGTCAGGAAGCGGTACGTAACCTGGCGGCGGAGGCGTGTGTGGTGCTGGTGGTTGGCTCGAAAAATTCTTCCAACTCCAATCGTCTGGCTGAGCTGGCGCAGCGCGTTGGTAAGCCGTCTTACCTGATTGATTCCGCAGATGATATTCAGGAAGAGTGGTTGAAGAATGTTGCCTGTGTTGGTGTCACGGCCGGTGCTTCCGCGCCGGACGTGCTGGTTCAGCAGGTGATCAAACGCCTGCAGAATATGGGCGGGCAGATTGCGATGGAGATGCAGGGGCGCGAAGAGAACATCGTGTTTGAAGTGCCGAAAGAACTGCGCATGGATGTTCGTGAAGTGGAATAACACGTTCGCCTTATCATTATGAGAAGATGCCAGACGATGAAAATCGCCTGGCATTTTTTTAGGAGCAAGCACATGAATCGACTCCCTATTATTCTGGATACCGACCCAGGCATTGACGACGCCGTTGCTATCGCTGCCGCCTTGTTCGCTCCTGAACTGGATCTGAAGCTAGTTACCACGGTGGCGGGAAATGTGGATGTGGAAAGAACCACCCGCAATGCGCTGCAACTGCTGCATTTCTGGGGCTCGACGGTGCCGGTCGCACAAGGTGCGGCGACGCCGCTGACGCGTGCGCTGGGTGATGCGGCCTATGTCCACGGCGAGTCTGGGATGGCGGGTTACGACTTTGTGGCGCATGACCGGGTAGCGCTGGAAAAGCCTGCCGTGCAGGCGATGTATGAATGCCTGAGCGGTAGCGACGAACCGGTAACGTTGGTCACCATTGGGCCACTCACCAATGTTGCGTTGTTGCTGACTCAATACCCGCAGTGTAAAAACAACATCAAGCGTCTGGTGATGATGGGCGGTTCGTCAGGGCGCGGTAACTTTACGCCGAATGCGGAGTTCAATATGGCGATTGACCCGGAAGCGGCGGCGCGAGTGTTCGGCAGCGGTATCGACATTGTGATGTGTGGTCTGGATGTCACCAATCACGCGGTGCTGGCTCCTGATTATCTGGAAACGTTACCGGGGCTTAATCGAACGGGCGCTATGCTTCATGCGTTGTTTAGTCACTATCGCAGTGGCAGCATGGCGACCGGATTGCGTATGCATGATTTGTGCGCTATCGCTTATCTGGTGAAACCGGCGTTGTTTACCCTGCAACATTGTTTTGTTGGGGTAGAAACCCGAGGCGAGTACACCGCAGGCACCACGGTGGTTGATCTTCAACATCGCCTGAACCGCCCAGCTAACGCACAGGTAGCGTTAGCACTGGATGTGGACGGCTTTCGCGCCTGGGTGGCGCAGGTGTTGGCGCTGGCACCCTGAGTATCAGGGGCGGCCTGAGGCAGCGGCTGGCGGCAGGGGGAAACAATAGCTTTTACTGATATCCCCGTTGTTTTGTCATAAATTTCTAATTATTGGCGTTTTCGGCTGGCAGCCCCTGACTGGGCTGGTTAACCTGATAACCTTTTCTCATTCATCAACAGATAAAGAGTACGAATATGCGTGATGCACAAATCCGTGTCGCTATCGCGGGAGCGGGTGGCCGCATGGGGCGACAGTTGATTCAGGCTACATTGCAGATGGATGGCGTAGTGCTGGGCGCTGCGCTGGAGCGTGAAGGTTCATCCCTACTGGGTAGCGATGCGGGAGAACTGGCTGGCGCAGGTAAAACGGATGTGATTGTACAAAGCCGCCTTGAGGCGGTAGTTGACGATTTCGATGTATTTATCGATTTCACTCGCCCGGAAGGCACGCTGAGTCATCTGGCTTTTTGTCGTCAGCACGGTAAAGGGATGGTGATTGGCACCACGGGGTTTGACGATCAGGGCAAAGCGGCTATCCAACAGGCCGCGGCTGACATTGGGATTGTATTTGCTGCCAACTTTAGCGTTGGGGTGAACGTGCTGCTCAAACTGTTGGAAAAAGCAGCCAAAGTGATGGGCGACTACACGGACATTGAGATCATTGAAGCGCACCATCGCCACAAAGTTGATGCACCATCGGGCACTGCGTTGGCAATGGGCGAAGCGATAGCCGGGGCGCTGGGCCGCGATCTGAAGCAATGTGCGGTTTATGCACGTGAGGGCTATACCGGCGAACGTGATCCGAAAAGTATTGGTTTTGCCACCATTCGGGCTGGCGATATCGTGGGTGAACATACCGCGATGTTTGCGGATATCGGTGAGCGTATAGAGATAACTCACAAGGCTTCCAGTCGAATGACGTTTGCAAATGGTGCTGTCAGGTCCGCATTGTGGGTAAGCTCTCGTAATCATGGTCTTTTTGATATGAAAGATGTGCTTGGACTTGATGATATATAGTGGGTTGAAATATTTATATATTTAACTTATTGATTTTAATGGCGCTAAATATAGCGCCTTTATTTTTATTGTAAAATGTCATTCTTGTCATTATTTTTAATTAAGGTGTGTATTTTTTCATGTTATCTGTCTTTTTGTGGGGTGGGTATTAACCATTTGCGATTCCGCTTACCGTTTTTGGCGTGATTTTAATCACTTCATCATTCATTGGCGCTGGCAACCGTTTACTTTTGATAGTTGATGTATGTTTTTGCGGGTATGGCTGCGTATTACCTCCTGAAGCCATAAAATAGTGAAAAAAAATCCGGTTTGGCTAGACAACGGTCAGGGGCATCATTAAAATGCGCGCAATTTGCCGAAAATTTGCCTTACAGGTGGTTTTTGCATTGATTTAGTCCGTTAAATCTGAATTAATATGCAAATAACATGATTTTTTATTCCTTGGAGGGTGTTTTGATTAAGTCAGCGCTATTGGTTCTGGAAGACGGAACCCAATTCCACGGTCGGGCCATTGGGGCAGAGGGAGCGGCAGTGGGGGAAGTGGTTTTCAATACGTCAATGACCGGTTATCAAGAAATCCTCACTGATCCTTCCTATTCCCGCCAGATTGTCACTCTTACTTATCCCCATATCGGTAATGTCGGCACCAATGAAGCCGATGAAGAATCTCCCGCCGTTCATGCTGAGGGCCTGGTCATTCGTGATTTACCTCTGATTGCCAGCAACTACCGCAGCGAAGAAAGCCTGTCTGATTACCTTAAGCGCAACAACATCGTGGCGATTGCGGATATCGACACCCGCAAACTGACGCGACTGCTGCGTGAAAAAGGCGCACAGAACGGCTGCATTATCGCGGGCGATGCACCGGATGCGGCGCTGGCGCTGGAAAAAGCTAAAGCGTTCCCTGGCCTGAAAGGGATGGATCTGGCGAAAGAGGTGACCACCCACTCCAGCTATAGCTGGTTGCAGGGAAGCTGGACGCTTGAAGGCGAGCTGCCAGCGGCAAAAACCGAGAACGAACTGCCGTACCACGTGGTGGCGTACGATTATGGCGTGAAGCGCAATATCCTGCGTATGCTGGTGGACCGCGGCTGCCGTCTGACCGTCGTACCGGCACAAACCCCGGCAGAAGATGTGCTGAAACTGAATCCGGACGGCATTTTCCTCTCCAACGGCCCTGGTGACCCGGAGCCGTGCGATTACGCCATCAAGGCGATTAAAGCCTTCCTGGAAACCGATATTCCGGTGTTCGGCATCTGTCTGGGCCACCAGTTGCTGGCGCTGGCCAGCGGCGCGAAAACCGTCAAGATGAAGTTCGGTCACCACGGCGGCAACCACCCGGTGAAAGATCTGGACGGTAATCGTGTGATGATCACCGCGCAAAACCACGGCTTTGCGGTAGACGAAACGTCTTTACCCGCCACGCTGCGCGCGACGCACAAATCGCTGTTCGACGGTTCGCTGCAGGGCATTCACCGCACCGATAAGGCGGCGTTCAGCTTCCAGGGGCACCCGGAAGCCAGCCCCGGCCCGCATGACGCCGCGCCGCTGTTCGATCACTTCATCGAGCTGATTGAGTCTTACCGTAGCCATACCAAATAATCAGAATCCGTTTAGTCACGCTGCGATAAAAGTACAAGGCGGGAACGCCGACGCAGCGGTGAGTAAACGGGTTCGCAGGAGCGAAAAATGCCAAAACGTACAGACATAAAAAGTATCCTGATTCTCGGTGCCGGTCCGATCGTGATCGGTCAGGCGTGCGAGTTTGACTACTCCGGCGCTCAGGCGTGCAAAGCGCTGCGCGAAGAAGGTTACCGTGTGATTCTGGTGAACTCCAACCCGGCCACGATCATGACCGACCCGGAGATGGCCGACGCCACCTATATTGAACCGATCCATTGGGAGGTGGTGCGTAAAATCATCGAAAAAGAGCGTCCGGACGCAGTGCTGCCGACGATGGGTGGCCAGACAGCGCTGAACTGTGCGCTGGAGCTGGAGCGTCAGGGCGTGCTGGAAGAATTCGGTGTGACCATGATCGGCGCTACCGCCGACGCTATCGATAAAGCCGAAGATCGTCGCCGTTTCGACATCGCAATGAAGAAGATTGGCCTGGAAACCGCTCGTTCCGGCATCGCGCACACGATGGAAGAAGCGCTGGCGGTGGCGGCGGACGTGGGCTATCCCTGCATTATCCGCCCGTCCTTTACTATGGGCGGCACCGGCGGCGGTATCGCTTACAACCGTGAAGAGTTCGAAGAGATTTGTACCCGCGGTCTGGATCTGTCGCCGACCAAGGAACTGCTGATCGACGAATCGCTGATCGGCTGGAAAGAGTATGAAATGGAAGTGGTGCGGGATAAAAACGATAACTGCATCATCGTCTGCTCCATCGAAAACCTCGACGCGATGGGGATCCACACCGGTGACTCCATCACCGTGGCGCCGGCGCAAACCCTGACCGACAAAGAATATCAGATCATGCGTAACGCCTCGATGGCGGTACTGCGTGAAATCGGGGTGGAAACCGGCGGTTCCAACGTGCAGTTCGCGGTTAATCCGAAAACCGGCCGTCTGATCGTCATCGAAATGAACCCGCGCGTGTCCCGTTCTTCGGCGCTGGCCTCCAAAGCCACCGGCTTCCCGATCGCCAAGATCGCCGCCAAGCTGGCAGTCGGCTATACGCTGGATGAGCTGATGAACGACATCACCGGCGGCCGTACCCCGGCGTCGTTCGAGCCGTCCATCGATTACGTGGTCACTAAGATCCCACGCTTCAACTTTGAAAAATTTGCCGGTGCCAACGACCGCCTGACCACGCAGATGAAATCCGTGGGCGAAGTGATGGCGATTGGCCGCACCCAGCAGGAATCACTGCAAAAAGCGCTGCGCGGTCTGGAAGTGGGTGCCACTGGCTTCGATCCGAAAGTGAGCCTGGATGACCCGGAAGCGCTGACCAAAATCCGCCGCGAGCTGAAAGACGCCGGTGGCGACCGTATCTGGTATCTGGCGGATGCGTTCCGTGCCGGGATGTCGGTTGATGGCGTATTCAACCTGACCAATATTGACCGCTGGTTCCTGGTGCAGATCGAAGAACTGGTGCGTCTGGAAGAGCAGGTAGCTGAGCTGGGCGCTAACGGTCTGACGAAGGAATTCCTGCGTCTGCTGAAGCGTAAAGGCTTTGCCGACGCCCGTCTGGCGAAGCTGGCCGGCGTGTCTGAAGGTGAAATTCGTAAGCTGCGTTACAAATACGACCTGCACCCGGTCTACAAGCGCGTGGATACTTGTGCTGCCGAGTTTGCTACCGATACCGCCTACATGTACTCCACCTATGACGAGGAGTGCGAAGCCAACCCGAATCAGGATCGCGACAAGATCATGGTGCTGGGCGGCGGTCCGAACCGTATCGGTCAGGGCATCGAGTTCGACTACTGCTGCGTGCACGCGGCGCTGGCACTGCGTGAAGACGGCTATGAAACCATCATGGTCAACTGTAACCCGGAAACCGTATCTACCGATTACGACACCTCCGATCGTCTGTATTTCGAACCGGTAACGCTGGAAGACGTGCTGGAGATCGTGCGTATTGAGCAGCCGAAAGGCGTCATCGTGCAGTACGGCGGCCAGACCCCGCTGAAACTGGCGCGTCAGCTTGAAGCCGCCGGTGTACCGGTGATCGGCACCAGCCCGGACGCCATCGACCGCGCGGAAGACCGCGAGCGCTTCCAGCAGGCGGTCAACCGTCTTGGCCTGAAACAACCGGCCAACGCCACCGTCAGCACCATCGATCAGGCGGTGGAAAAAGCGGTCGGCATCGGCTATCCGCTAGTGGTGCGTCCGTCTTATGTCCTGGGCGGCCGCGCGATGGAAATCGTTTATGACGAAGCCGATTTGCGCCGTTACTTCCAGACTGCGGTCAGCGTGTCTAACGATGCGCCGGTACTGCTGGACCGTTTCCTGGACGACGCGGTGGAAGTGGACGTTGATGCTATCTGTGACGGCGAGCGTGTGCTGATTGGCGGCATCATGGAGCATATCGAGCAGGCTGGCGTGCATTCTGGCGACTCCGCCTGCTCGCTGCCAGCTTATACCCTGAGCAAAGACATTCAGGATGTGATGCGTCAGCAGGTAGAAAAACTGGCGTTCGAGCTTTCCGTGCGTGGCCTGATGAACGTGCAGTTCGCGGTGAAGAACAACGAAGTGTACCTGATTGAGGTTAACCCGCGTGCCGCCCGTACCGTACCGTTCGTTTCCAAGGCGACCGGCGTGCCGCTGGCGAAAGTAGCGGCCCGTGTGATGGTTGGGCAGACGCTGGCGCAGCAGGGCGTCACTAAAGAGGTGATCCCGCCGTACTACTCCGTCAAGGAAGTGGTGCTGCCGTTCAACAAGTTCCCTGGTGTAGACCCGATCCTCGGGCCGGAAATGCGCTCTACCGGTGAAGTGATGGGGGTGGGCCGTACCTTCGCCGAAGCCTTTGCCAAAGCGATGCTGGGCAGCAACTCGCCGATGAAGAAAACCGGCCGTGCATTGCTGTCGGTGCGCGAAGGCGACAAGGCGCGCGTGGTGGATCTGGCGGCTAAACTGCTCAAGCACGGTTTTGAACTGGATGCGACCCACGGCACCGCCGTGGTGTTGGGCGAAGCGGGTATCAATCCTCGCCTGGTGAACAAGGTGCATGAAGGCCGTCCGCACATTCAGGATCGCATCAAGAATGGCGAATACACCTACATCGTCAACACCACGGCTGGCCGTCAGGCGATTGAGGATTCCAAACTGATTCGCCGCAGTGCGTTGCAGTACAAAGTGCATTACGACACGACGATGAACGGTGGTTTCGCCACGGCGATGTCGCTGAACGCTGACCCAACCGAGCAGGTGATTTCCGTTCAGGAAATGCACGCCCGTATTCAGGGGTAACCGCTAAAAAAAACCGTGCCGGTTTCGGCACGGTTCTGTGGAAGATAAAACCGGTTAGTCGTATCTGACCGGTTTTTTTTCGTCTGTATAACCAGGGGTTAGCTTAAGGCGACCTTGATACCGAGGGTGATCAATACGCCGCCGAGCAGTTTGTCGATCAACTTTTGGGCTTTGCTCAGGCCACGACGTACTGGCTCGCTTTGGATCAGGATAACCAGCAGCGGCCACCAAATCAGCGTCAGTCCCCAGATGATTCCGGCATACCACAGTTTTTCGCCAAAGCTGGAATTCAGGCTCAACACCTGGGTGAACACCGCCAGGAAAAACAGCGTGGCTTTCGGGTTCAGCAGGTTGCAGAGGTAGCCCTGAATAAAGGCCTTCCACAGCCCGACCTGCTGCGGTGCCAGGCCGGACAGGTCCAGCTTGCTACCACCGCGTGAGCGTAGCGCCTGAATACCTAACCAGATCAGGTAGGCGGCACCGACGTATTTCAGCAGGCTAAACAACCAGGGCGTAGTGGTGATGACCACCGCCAGCCCAGCGACGCAGTAGGCCATGTGGGTGGCGACACCGGCAATGACGCCGACCGCGGTCATCATGGCGGCTAGCCGTGGGTAGCGGACCGCGTTTTTGATCACTAAGAAGAAGTCTGGACCGGGGGAAATCATCCCCAGTGCGGCGATGGTCGCAACAAATAAAGAGGTTTCAAGCATGGTGGATTACGAATAACAATCAAGGATTCGACTGGAAAATGTGGGCATAATACCGCCGGTGGCATTTTTTCGCACTATCAATCATCGATTTGAAATGTTAATAAACTTATAAAAACCACGCTTATAGTGGTTGTATTCAGGCAGGGGACGGGAAAGTAACATGGTAAATGAAACCACGCAGCGGGATATCACCCGGTTGTGTATTCAGTGCGCGCTGTTGCTGTTGCAGCATGGTGCGGAAAGTATGTTGGTCGAGCAGCTGTCGTCGCGGCTCGGCGTTGCGCTGGGGATGGACAGTGTGGAAAGCTCGATTTCGGCTAACGCGATTGTGCTGACCACCATCATGCAGGGGCATTGCCTGACCTCCACCCGCAAAAATGTGGATCGCGGCATCAATATGCACGTGGTGACCGAGGTGCAGCATGTGGTGATCATGGCCGAGCATAAGTTGCTGGATGTGGACGGGGTGGCAAAGCGTTTTAGTCATATCAAACCGCTGCGTTATCCGCGCTGGTTGATGGTGACGATCGTAGCGCTGTCGTGCGGCTGTTTCAGCCGTCTGAACGGTGGCGGCTGGGATGCGTTTCTGGTCACGCTGATTGCCAGCGGCATGGCGATGTATGTGCGGCAGGTGCTAACCGCCCGGCATCTTAATCCGTTGATTAACTTCTGCATCACGGCGTTTGTGGCAACATCGGCGTCTGGGTTGCTGATGCGAGTGCCCGGTCTGGAGCATAGTTCCTCTGTGGCGATGGCCGCCAGTGTGTTGCTGTTGGTGCCTGGTTTCCCATTGATCAACGCGGTGGCGGATATGTTTAAAGGTCATGTCAACACCGGGTTGGCGCGCTGGACGATGGCCAGCCTGTTAACACTGGCGACGTGTATTGGTGTGGTAACGGCAATGGCGGTATGGGGGTTACACGGATGGTCATGGAACTGATTTGGGCGCTGATTCAGGACATGGTGCTGGCCGCGGTGCCTGCGGTGGGGTTCGCGATGGTCTTTAACGTGCCGGTGAAGGCATTGCCTTATTGCGCGTTGCTGGGGGGGTTAGGGCACGGCGTGCGTTTTCTGATGATTCGTTTTGGTATCCCCATCGAATGGGCGACTTTCGTCGCCTCTATCATGGTGGGTATCATCGGCATTCGCTGGTCCCGCTGGTTTCTGGCGCACCCGAAAGTGTTTACGGTTGCCGCTGTGATCCCGATGTTTCCCGGTATTCCGGCCTATACCGCGATGATTTCGGTGGTGCAGCTTTCCCATCAGGGGTATAGCGAAGCGTTGATGCAAATGCTGATCACTAACTTCCTGAAGGCCAGTTTTATCGTTGGTGCGCTTTCCATCGGGCTGTCATTACCGGGGATCTGGATTTATCGCAAACGACCGGGAGTATAAGGATTCGGTGTTCTCTTAAATATAGGGGGGCGGCCCGGTAATCATATCGACGCATGAACAGGCTTTCCGTATAGTGGCACCAATTTTGTAGCCTGCAGGGTTTTACCATGGTGATTAGTTTGATTGCCGCACTGGCGGTGGATCGTGTGATTGGTATGGAGAATGCCATGCCGTGGCACTTGCCAGCCGATTTGGCGTGGTTTAAGCGCAACACACTTAGCAAACCCGTGATTATGGGGCGCAACACGTTCCGCTCTATCGGTCGGCCGTTGCCGGAGCGGCTGAATATTGTGGTGAGCAGTCAACCGGGTGATGATGACCGTGTGACTTGGGTAACGTCGCTGGAAGCGGCACTGACGGCGGCGGGCGACGTGGACGAGGTAATGGTGATCGGTGGCGGCAGTATCTATCAGCAGATGTTGCCACAAGCCAACCGCCTTTATCTGACCCATATTGACGCCGAGGTGGAAGGTGATACCCATTTTCCGGATTACGAACCGGACGAGTGGGTTTCCACCTTCAGCGAGTTTCACGACGCGGACGAACAAAACACTCATAGCTATTGCTTCGAGATCCTCGAACGTCGCTGATTGCCGCTAATCTCCCTATCTCAAACCCGCTCATCGAGCGGGTTTTTAAATATATCTCTATGCAATCGTCACGCACTATGACGTAACCATGCACTATGACGTGACTTAGATAGCTGAGGCGGTATCGGTATCCAGCGACATCAGCGATGGTTGGGTGAAGTAGTGTTGGTCTTCCCAACGCAGGCAAGTGAGTGCGCCACCCCAGCAACAGCCGGTATCCAGCGCGTAGATGCCTTCCGGTGTGCCTTTTCCTTCCAGTGATGCCCAGTGGCCGAACGCAATCGCGTATTCAGCCGCTACCGGCCCCGGCAGGTCGAACCAGGGTTTCAGCAACGACGGTGCCTGTGTCGGCGGCTCTTTGCACAGCATGTCGAGCTGACCGCCGGAGAAACAGTAGCGCATACGAGTAAACACGTTGGTGCTGAACCGTAAGCGCGCCAGCCCGCTGAGTTCCGGGCTCCAGTGGTTTGGCATATCACCGTACATCGCGTCCAAGAACAGTGGGTAACTATCACTGCTGAGGATCGCTTCCACTTCCCGTGCACACATCTTAGCGGTATCCAGATCCCACTGCGGCGTGATACCTGCATGGGCCATCACCAGTCTGCGTTCGTCGTCCACTTGTAACAGCGGTTGACGGCGTAGCCAGTTGATCAGGTCATCCGCATCTGGTGCCGATAATAGCGCGTCCAGACGATCTTTGGGTTTGTTGCGGCTGATGCCCGCGTACACGGCCAGCAGGTGTAAATCATGGTTGCCGAGCACCATGCGCACTGCATCACCCAGCGAACGGACATAGCGCAGTACGTCCAGTGAGTCGGGGCCGCGAGCGACCAAATCGCCGGTCAGCCACAACGTGTCATTCTCGGGGTCAAAGGCAACTTGCGCCAACAGCGATTTGAGTTCAACGGCACAACCGTGAACGTCGCCAACAAGATAGGTAGCCATAGTCTTTCAGTGTATCAGTGAGGGAATGGCCAGGCGGAATACGGTAATGGGAACCTGAAATGTTTCACCCTGATGGTCAATCATCTGGTAATGACCTTCCATGGTGCCCATCGGTGTTTCCAGAATAGCACCGCTGGTGTACTGGAATTCATTACCTGGCTGGATCACGGGTTGCAGGCCGATCACGCCTTCACCCTGAACTTCGGTTTGCTTGCCGTTGCCGTTGGTAATCATCCAGTAACGGTTGAGTAGTTTGACGTCATGACGACCCAGATTGCGGATAGTGATGGTGTATGCGAACACGAAGCGCCCTTCCTCTGGCTGGGACTGCGCTTCTACATAAAAGCTCTGAACCTGTATACACACTCGGGGCGCATTCATCATGACGACAACTCCAGCTTATTCCTGCGATGTGGGATGCGCGGTCAGCCATTCGGCCAGACGGCAGTATTGCGCAATGGTGACGTTTTCCGCCCGGACGTTCGGGTCCACTTCCAGCTCAGTGAGCTGTTCCGGTGTGAACAGGTTGCCCAGGCTGTTGCGCAGCGTTTTGCGACGCTGATTAAAGGCTTCCGTGGTGATCCGGCTCAGAATACGGGTATCCACCACCGGATACGGCGACGAGGTGTGCGGCACCAGACGTACTACAGCAGAATCCACTTTCGGTGCCGGTTTGAAGGCTGTCGGTGGCACTTCAAGCACCGGAATTACCTGACAATAGTACTGCGCCATCACGCTCAGACGACCGTAAGCCTTGCTGTTCGGTCCCGCCACCAGCCGGTTTACCACCTCTTTCTGCAACATGAAGTGCATGTCGTGAATAGCCTGAGTATAGCTGAACAGGTGGAACATCAGCGGTGTCGAAATATTATACGGCAGGTTACCAAAAACCCGCAGCGGTTGTCCCGCCTGTTGTGACAGGGCGGCGAAATCCACCGTCATCGCATCCTGCTGGATGATGGTCAGCTTGTCCCTGAGCGTCGGGTGAACCTCCAGCCGGGCGGCCAGATCGCGGTCCAGTTCCACCACGGTAAAGCGGTCAATACGTTCGCCGACTGGAATGGTAAGCGCCCCCAGACCGGGGCCGATTTCCACCATGGCCTGACCCGGTTGTGGGTGGATGGCGGAAACGATACTGTCGATCACAAACTGATCGTTGAGAAAATTTTGGCCAAAACGCTTACGAGCGAAGTGGCCTTGATGGACGCGATTATTCATTACGGTTAGCAATCATGTGGATAGCGAGATTTAATGCAGTGCGGAAGCTGCCCGGATCGGCCTGACCGCTGGCGGCAAGCTCCAGCGCGGTGCCGTGGTCGACGGAGGTGCGGATAAACGGCAGCCCCAGCGTGATGTTGACGGCCCGGCCAAAGCCCTGATATTTCAGCACCGGCAGGCCTTGATCGTGATACATCGCCAGTACAGCATCGGCGTGTTCGAGATACTTGGGTTGGAACAAGGTATCGGCTGGCAGTGGGCCAACCAACTGGATACCGGACTGACGCAGTTCATCCAGCGCGGGAATAATGACATCCAGTTCTTCACGTCCCATATGGCCGCCTTCGCCAGCGTGCGGGTTCAGGCCGCAGACGTAGATGACCGGTTGAGCGAGGCCGAATTTGCGCTGCAAGTCCTGATGCAAAATGGTGATCACTTCATGCAGGCTGTCGCGGGTGATGGCGTCCGCGACGTCTTTTAACGGCAGATGCGTGGTCGCTAGCGCGACACGCAGCTCCTCGGTTGCCAGCATCATCACCACACGCTGGCAGTGGCTGCGCTCGGCAAAAAACTCGGTATGGCCGGAAAACGGAATTCCGGACTCGTTAATGATGCCTTTATGCACCGGCCCGGTGATCAGCGCGGCGAAGTCGCCTTTCAGGCAACCGTCGCAGGCGCGGGTCAGCGTGTCCAGCACATAACGGCTGTTTGCCACATTCAGTTGCCCCGGCACCACGGTTGCGTCGGTGACGACTGGCAGCAGCGTCAACGTCCCGGCTGCTTGAGCTTGCGCACTCTGGTGCGGCTGGTACTCACGCAATGTCAGCGGCAGTTTCAGCGCCAGCGCACGGCTCAACAGTAAGTCGGCGTCAGCGCACACCACCAGTTCCACCGGCCAGCTTTGCTGGGCCAGTGCCACCACCAGGTCAGGACCAATCCCGGCGGGTTCGCCGGGGGTGATCACGACTCGCTGCACCTGCGCTTCAGTTGGCATCAGTTCTGCCCATTCAGGATTTTCACGTAAGCCGCAGCGCGTTTTTCCTGCATCCAGGTTTGCGCTTCTTCGGCGAACTTACGGTTAAACAGCATACGATAGGCCCGATCTTTCTGTGCTGCGTCGGTCTTGTCCACCTGACGGGTATCCAGCAACTGAATCAGATGCCAGCCGAAGGAGGAGTGCACCGGCGCGCTGATTTCGCCTTTCTTCAATTGGGTCAGCGCATCACGGAATGCAGGATCATACATGTCTGGTGATGACCAGCCCAGATCGCCACCCTGATTAGCGGTGCCCGGATCCTGAGACAGCTGTTTGGCGGCGTTGGCAAAGCTTAACTTACCGCTTTTGATCTGACTTGCGATGTCTTCCAGTCTGGCTCTGGCCTGTGCATCGTTCATGACCACCGAGGTACGTAGCAGAATATGACGCGCGTGCACTTCGGTCACCGAGACGGGCTGATCACCGCCACGAGTATCATTGACTCGCAGAATATGAAAGCCGACACCGGAGCGGATCGGCCCGATAACCTGGCCTTTCTGCGGATTAGTCAGACGTTCGGCGAACAACGACGGCAGTTCTTGCGGACGACCCCAGCCCATTTGTCCGCCTTTCAGTGCTTGCGGGTCGGCGGAGTAGGTGATAGCCAGTTTGCCGAAGTCGGCACCCTGCGAGGCTTCTTTCACCAGACGATTGGCCAGACTTTCCGCTTTGTCGACCTGATCCTGTGTCGGGTTTTCCGGCAGTGGGATCAGAATCTGGCTCAGGTTAACCTCGGGGCCGCTTGCTCCCTGACTGGCGATCTGTTGGGCCAGCGAATCCACTTCCTGCGGCAGTACCGTAACCCGACGACGTACTTCACTGTTGCGTACTTCGGCAATGGTCATGTCTTTGCGAATCTGGCTACGGTAAGTATCAAAGCTGATGCCTTCTGCCGCCAGACGGCTACGCAGTTGATCCATACTCATGCGGTTCTGCGCGGCGATATTGACGATGGAGCGATCCAATTGCTCGTCGGTTACCTGAACGCCCATTTTCTGCGCCATCTGCATGATGATGTTATCCATGATCAGGCGCTCCAGAATCTGGTGACGGAGCGTAGCGTCATCTGGCAGTTGTTGGCCAGCTTCTTGCGCGTTTAGCTTGACGGACTGCAACAGGCTATTGATATCGCTTTCCAGAACCACACTGTTGTCGACGATCGCGGCGATCTTATTGACCTCTTGCGGTGCCGCAAACGCCATGTTGGCACTCAGTGCCAGTCCCAGAACAAGCGCTCTCCAGTTCTTCATACCTTTCCCGTTAATTTTATCCGCCAGGGCGGGTTAAATGTTTAATCGCTACCGGTCATTAGACGTTTATTGTCGCCAGAGTTCCCGGCGTTACATTATTCAGAAAACATCGTCAGAACGCGCGCTGGTAAGGCAAAATACCGTTTTTCAGCATTTTTTCCGTACCCAGACTGTAATTGCTGCTCAGGCCACGCAGTTCAAAGCTAAAGCCAATCTTGTTGTCGTAAACGCTTTGATTGGTGTTGTTGTCCCACTTGGTGATTTTGCGCTCATAGCCGACGTTCACCGCCCAGCAGCAGGTGTTATATTGCAGGCCCAGCAACTGGTCAGCCGGTTGGTTAGCCTTGGTGTCATAGTAATAAGCACCCACGATAGCCCAGCGATCCGTCAACGGCCAACTGGCGGTAGCACCTACCTGCGAGATACCTTGCTGGAAGCCTGGGTTGGTCACCGTCGGCAACATAGCCTGAATATATTTCGAACTGGCGAAACGGTAGTTCAACTGGAACACTCTTTCACCACCACCACGGTATTCCAGCACGGCGTCACCGAGCGTGAAATCCTTCAGGCGTTGGTCATACTGTGCGCCGCCGCGAATACCCCAGTTGTCGGCGAACTTCCAGTACGAGTCTCCCGCCCAGTTCAGGCTGCCACGGTCATCGTTCTGGTCAATGCTCGAACTGGTGCCGGTGCGTGGACGTTCAAAATAATAAATCTGACCCAGTGAGGCATTGAAGCGCTCTTCCAGCGCACTGTCGTACATACGGGTGGTGACACCGGTTGATACCTGATTAGCCGAGGCGATGCGATCCAGGCCGCTGAAGGTGCGATCGCGGAACAGACCAGCGTAATCTGCCTGTAACAGCGTAGAGTCATAAGCGCGGATCGTTGACTGGTCGCGGTATGGCACAAACAGGTATTGCGCCCGTGGCTCCAGCGTCTGGGTGTAGCCTTTAGCCCAATCCATATCGCGTTCAAACACCATCTTGCCGTCGGTTTTGAACTGCGGCATCACTCGGTTGACACTGCTTTTCAATCGTTGTGATTCTAGCTGTTGGCTTGTGGAATTATTTGGATTGTCTCTGTAGGCATCCAGATTTTCCTGCTGGTAATGGGTGGCTAGCAGCTTGGTTTCAGTATTCAGGCTGGCCCAGCCGTTGGAAAGCGGCAACGACAGTGTCGGCTCTATGTGGAGCCGCGTAGCGTCCGGCATATTGGGATTGATGTTGGTAAATTTCGCCGCCTGGCCGTAGAGGTATAAATCGAAGGGGCCGATATCATTTCTGACGAAGTTGATATCCAACTGCGGCATGGCCCGGTACACGTCCTGACTAGCCAGGTTACTGAAGATTTGGTATTGGCGTGTCGACAGCGTAGCGTCCCAGTTACGGGTTGCGTAACCAAGACTGAATTTCTGGGTGGCATAACCGTCGGTGGTGTTACCGTAGACCGAGTCCAGATCGGTGAAATAGTTCTGGTCGCTGACCTTGGTGTAATCAACGTTGATACGCCATACCTGATCAACAACGCCGCTGTGCATCCAGTGGAACAGCCAACGGGTGTAATTGTCATCCGCCGCGTAACCTGACTTTCCAGACAGTACGTCGTTTTTATACTGCCTGTCGTCCTGCAGCCAGTCGAATTCCACCACACTTAAACCGAGGCGGGATAAGTGACGGAACTCGTTCTGCCACTGGATGCCACGGTTGGTCTGCACATGCGGCGTGATGGTGGCATCGTAGTTGGGGGCGATGTTCCAGTAGTAAGGGGTTATCAGTTCAAAGCCATTACGGCTACCGTATTTGGCATTGGGGATCAGAAAACCGGAACGGCGCTTATCACCGATAGGCAATTGCATGTAAGGGCTGTAGAACACGGGGACGCCAGCAATGTGGAAGCGGGCATTCCAAATTTCAGCGACTTCCTCCTGCCGGTCCTGGATCACTTCCGAACCGACGACACTCCAGCTATCATCACCGGGCAAACAGGATGTAAACGAGCCGTTATCCAGAATGGTGTAACGGTTATTTTCACGCTGCTTCATCTTATCAGCATCGCCGCGCCCCTGACGCCCCACCATTTGATAGTCGCCGTCTTCCACGTCGGTATCTTTGGTGTTGAGGTTAGACCAGGCTCGTGGGCCTCTCAGGATGACCTGATTGTCATCGTAATGCACGTTACCGATGGCGTTGACGGTGCGGAGTGGGTCAGCCTGACCAGGTTGTTGTTTCTGATGCAACTGTACCTGATCGGCGGTAAGCACGCGGTTACCCTGCTCGACGTTGACGTTACCTGTAAAAACGGCGCTGTCTGGGTAATTGGCCTGTGACTGATCGGCTTTGATGTGCACCGGCAACTGGCTGGTATCGCCATTAACCAGCGGACGATTATATACGGGAACGCCTGACATACATTGAGAGGCGAGATCGGCCAGTGCGTGCTGGCTGTATAGTGCCGACCAAATTAATGAGGCCAGCAGGGTTGGAAAACTTTTTTTCATACGCGGTATCAGGTGTTCCGTCATCAAGGGCATCATGCCGGCAAACGGTCAGAGACTATATCAGCCACCGGCGTGGCACCAGTGCAAAATCCCCGCCATTTTCTATGCGTTGCCGTTAGGAGCAAAGATAAATGACGGGTATGATAAAGCAATTTTTGGCCGACGGCATGGGGATTTGAGGAGTATATGCGGTATTGGGGAAAGTTGCTGGGGCTAGTGCTGGGGATTGCGTCCAGTGCTGGTGTCGGCGGGTTGATAATCGGACTGTTGTTAGGTCATTTGCTTGACAGAGCCCGTGCATCCCGTCAGCGCGACTTTTTTTCCGCGCAAGCTACTCGCCAGGCACTGTTTTGCCTGACAACTTTTCAGGCGATGGGGCATCTGGCTAAATCGAAAGGTCGGGTAACGGAGTCCGATATTCGCATCGCTACCACCATGATGGACCGGCTGGAGTTGCATGGCGAGGCGCGTAGTGCCGCACAACAGGCGTTTCGTGAAGGTAAAGCCAGCCAGTTTCCGCTACGTAGCAAATTGCGCAAACTGCGCGATGCCTGTATTGGTCGCTTTGATTTGATCCGGATGTTTCTGGAGATTCAGCTCCAGGTGGCGTTTGTGGACGGCGTGTTGCATCCTAGCGAGCGACGGTTGTTGTACCTGTTCGCCGATGAACTGGGGGTGACCCGCGAACAGTTCGAATTGTTCATGCGCAATATGGAACGTGGCAACCACCAGTCATCAAAGCAGAACAACAGCAGCGGCTACCAGTCGCGGCAAGGTAGCCATCAGTCGCGGCAGAACAGCAATTATCAGTCCCGGCAGAACAACTATCAGTCTCGACAGAACAGCAATCAGTCTCGACAAAACAGCAATCAGTCATCGCGTCAGGGCAACAAATCTTACCAGCGGCGAAACCAGTCGTATGGTGGGCAGTCTTACGGCCAACGGCCACCCGTGTCGTCGTATGGCCCGACGATTGAGAGCGCCTGCCGCACGCTGGGCGTGCGCAGCAGCGATGACGCCGCCACGGTGAAACGGGCTTATCGTAAACTGATGAGCGAACACCACCCCGATAAGATGATGGGCAAGGGCCTGTCACCGCGCATGATTGAAATGGCCAAGCGCAAAGCGCAGGATATTCAGGCCGCCTATGAGTTTCTCAAAATCAACAAATTTTCCCGCTGATTTTCTTCCCTTTATGCTCTGATTGTCTCCCGTTAGCGCGTGTCTTTCAGGACGCGTCGTTCTCTGCGAAGCCGTTGTAACGCCAGAGTCGGGGCGCTAGAAATCCGCTTCGCAGCGGAAATGCATCGGCGTGTTAAATGCCGGATGGGTGATCGCCAGCTCCTGCGCGTGCAGCAGCAAGCGGGGGGCCATGGCTTTGGCCTGCGGGTGGGCGTAGAAGCCGTCACCGAGAATGGGGTGACCCAGCGCCAGCATGTGGACGCGTAACTGGTGCGAGCGACCGGTTACCGGCATCAGCTTCACACGGGTGGTGCCGTCGCTGTCCCGTGATAGCACGACATAACCGGTCTGAGCAGGTTTACCCTGTTCAAAACAGACTTTCTGTTTTGGGCGATTCGGCCAGTCGCAAATCAGCGGCAGATCAACCAATCCGTCATCCGACACCAGATGGCCCCAGACGCGGGCGATGTAGGATTTCTTCGGTTCCCGCTCGCGGAATTGACGTTTTAGCTCCCGTTCCGCCGCTTTGGTTAGCGCCACCACCATCACGCCGCTGGTCGCCATGTCCAGACGATGGACAGACTCGGCGGCGGGAAAGTCGGCCTGAATGCGGGTCATGATGCTGTCCTTGTGCTCCTCGGCACGGCCGGGGACGGAGAGCAGTCCGCTGGGTTTGTTCACCACCATGATGTGCTTGTCCTGATACAGGACATGCAGCCAGGGATCGCGGGGTGGGTTGTAGGGTTCCATGAAGGGCTCCGGCATCGCGGCAAGAAACGATCTTGCCGCGATGTGTATCGTGTATATAGACAGCAGTATATAGACAACCGATGGGGCTTACTGGTGCGTCACCACCACCAGACGGATGGCATCCAGACGCCAGTTGGCCTGCTGCAGGTTAAGCAGCACTTGTTCGCGCTGTTCTTCCAGTGCCTCCAGTTCGTCGTCACGGATGTTCGGGTTGACGGCTTTGAGCGCTTCCAGACGTTCCTGTTCGCGGCGTAACTGTGTTTCGGCGTTACGCTGCGCGTCGGCGATCAGTGCTTGCGCCTGCGCTTCCACCAGCGGTTGGGCTTTCTGCAACATGTCATGTACATCGTCCTGCACCGCATTCACCAGTTTGCTGGAGGTGTGGCGGTTTACCGAACTCAGTTGGCGGTTGAAGCTCTCGAACTCCACCTGCGCCGCCAGATTGGTGCCTTTGCGGTCCAGCAGCACGCGAATCGGTGTTGGCGGCAGGAAGCGGGTCAGCTGCAATTTCTTCGGCGCTTGCGCTTCCACCACGTATACCAGTTCTGCCAGCAAGGTGCCGACCGGCAGCGCCTTGTTTTTCAACAGTGACACGGCGCAACTGCCGGTGTCGCCGGACAGGATCAGGTCCAGACCGTTGCGGATCAGCGGGTGTTCCCAACTGACGAATTGCGCGTCCTCTCGGGACAACGCCTGGTCGCGATCGAAGGTGATGGTACAACCGTCCTGCGGCAGGCCGGGGAAATCCGGCACCAGCATATGCTCGGATGGCGTCAGCACGATCAGGTTATCGCTGCGGTCGTCCTGATGAATACCGATGATGTCGAACAGGTTGAGGGCAAAATTCACCAGATTGACGTCGTTATCCTGCTCGGCGATCGCTTCGGCCAGTGCCTGCGCCTGTTCGCCGCCGTTGGAATGCATCTCCAGCAGGCGGTCGCGGCCTTGTTCCAGTTGGACCTTCAGCGCATCGTGCTGCTGGCGGCAGCTGTGGATGAACTCGTCCAGTCCTTCCTGTTCGGACGGTTTGGCAAGCAGGTTGATGAGTTGCTCGTAGTGGCCGTCGTAAATCGAACGACCGGTCGGACAGGTGTGTTCGAACGCATCCAGCCCCTCGTGATACCAACGCACCAGCAGCGCCTGAGCGGTGTTTTCCAGATAAGGCACCAGAATCTGGATATCGCGGCTCTGACCGATACGATCCAGTCGGCCGATGCGCTGTTCCAGCAGATCCGGGTTAAACGGCAGATCAAACATGATCAGGTGGCTAGCGAACTGGAAATTGCGGCCTTCGGAACCGATCTCGGAACAGATCAACACCTGCGCGCCTTCCTCTTCGGAAGCGAAGTAGGCAGCCGCGCGGTCACGCTCCAGAATCGACAGCCCTTCGTGGAACACCGCAGCGCGGATGGCTTCGCGGGTGCGTAGCACCTGCTCCAGTTGCAATGCAGTGGCCGCCTTGGCGCAGATCACCAGCACTTTCTCTTCGCGGTGGCTGGTCAGAAAATCCAGCATCCATTCGACGCGCGGGTCGAAGCTCCACCAGGTGGCGTTGTCGTCTTCAAATTGCTGATAGATCTGCTCTGGATAGAGCATGTCGCGTGCGCAGTCTTCCGCAGATTTGCGGGCATTCATAATGCCGGACACGCGGATCGCCGTCTGGTACTGCGTTGGCAGTGGCAGCTTTACCTGATGCAGTTCGCGTTTCGGGAAGCCTTTCACCCCCTGACGGGTGTTGCGGAACAGCACACGGCTGGTGCCGTGGCGGTCCATCAGCATGGTGATCAGTTCCTGACGCGCGGTGGCGCTGTCGTCGCTGCCGCTGGCGATGGACTTCAGCAGCGGTTCGATATCCTGCTCGCCCAGCATGTCGCCGAGTGCGTTACGCTCGCTGTCATTGATGCTGTTGCCGCTTAGCAACAGGGTGACCGCATCGGCCACCGGGCGGTATTGCTGTTGTTCGGCGATAAACTCGTGATAATCATGGAAGCGGTTCGGGTCGAGCAGACGCAAACGGGCAAAGTGACTTTCCTGACCCAATTGTTCCGGCGTCGCCGTCAGTAGCAGTACCGCAGGGATTTCACCCGCCAGTTTTTCAATAGCGCGGTAACCGGCGCTGGGTGCGTCTTCGCTCCATACCAGATGGTGCGCTTCATCGACGACCAGCAGATCCCAGTTGGCGTCCAGCAGTTGCTCGAAACGGGACGGGTTGCGGCGCACAAAATCCAGCGAACAGATGATCAACTGCTCGGTTTCAAACGGGTTGTCGCTGTCAAGGCGGGCTTCGGCGTAGCGCTCGTCATCGAACAGAGAAAACAGCAGGTTGAAGCGGCGCAGCATCTCCACCAACCACTGATGCTGCAAGGTTTCCGGCACCACGATCAGCACGCGTTCCGCCCGACCCGCCAGCAACTGCTGGTGGATAATCATACCGGCTTCAATGGTTTTACCCAGCCCTACTTCGTCTGCCAGCAGTACGCGCGGTGCATGGCGCTGGCCCACTTCGCGGGCAATATACAACTGGTGTGGGATCAGACTGGCGCGCATACCGCGTAGCCCACCCCACGGCTCCAGCGCCTGTTGGTGCTGGTGCTGGCGGGCGCGGTAGCGCAGCGCAAAGCGATCCATTCGGTCGATTTGACCGGCGAACAGCCGATCCTGCGGCTTATTGAACGTCAGCTTACTATCAAGGAACACTTCCCGCAGTTCGGCGGGTTCATCGGTGTCCAGCCGCTGACCGATATAGGTGCGCAGGCCATTCTCGTCACGCACGTCCTCCACTCGTAACTGCCAGCTTTCGTGGCTGGTGATGGTATCGCCGGGATTGAACATGACACGGGTGATAGGCGCGTCATTTCTGGAATAGAGACGGTTTTCGCCACTGGCCGGAAACAGTAGAGTCACCATGCGGGCATCCATCGCTACTACCGTACCCAATCCTAAATCGCTTTCTGTATCGCTGATCCAGCGTTGACCAAGTGTAAAAGGCATAAATTCTAAGCTCGATACTCGTCGTTGTCGGAGAATGTCTGAACAGAGGGCCGCCGACCTCTGCGTTCGGCAATACCTTACCCGCCCTGCGCGACAGTGATGATGTCGGGCACAGCCTATGATGCGGGGGTGGGGAACGCCTGATATTTTGAAAGGGCGCTATGGTACTGGATGGTGGCCTGTTCGTCACCTGTCAGGCACCACCGGATTGCTAAAATAGCCCCATCTGTCCGGTAATCAGTGTAGCAAAATCGTCGTGAATGAAAGGCAGTATCGCATCGGCGACCGGTTGTAACTGTTTTTCCACATAGTGGCTGTAATCCAGCGGCGAGCGGCGATTCTCCAGCGGTTCCGGGCCATTCACCGTGATGACGTAGCTTATCCAGCCACCACTCTGGTATTGCAACGGGCGGTCATGCTGGCGGTTGTAGTCGTCGGCCATTCTGGCGGCGCGGACCTGTGGCGGCACGTTACGTTGATAGTCGCTCAGCTTGTGGCGCAGGCGTTTGCGGTACACCAGCAGGTCGTCGTATTCGCCGCTCAACGTCTTCGCCACATACTCCCGCACCCACTCCTGATAGGGTTCACGGTGGAAGATACGCTGGTAAAGCTGTTGCTGGAATTGCTGCGCCAGCGGTGTCCAGTCGGATCGCACCGTTTCCAGCCCTTTAAACACCATCTGCTCGCCCTGTGCGGTAAGGGTCATACCGGCGTAGCGTTTTTTGCTGCCCAGTTCAGCACCGCGAATGGTGGGCATCAAAAAACGGTGAAAATGGGTTTCGTACTCCATCTCCAGCGCGCTGTTCAGCCCGTGTTGCTGGTGGAGGTGCTGTTGCCACCAGTCGTTGATATAGGCCACCAATTCACGGCCGATAGCTTCTGCCTCGTCCTCGCGGTGAGCGCGTTTAAGCCAGACGAAGGTCGAGTCGGTATCGCCGTAAATCACCTGATAGCCTTTGGCTTCAATCAGAGAACGAGTCTGGCGCATGATCTCATGGCCGCGCAAGGTGATGGAGGAGGCCAGGCGTGGGTCGAAAAAGCGGCAGCCGCTGGAACCCAGTACGCCATAAAACGCATTCATGATGATTTTCAGCGCTTGCGATAACGGCTTGTTGTTTTCCTGCTTGGCGAGGTCGCGCTGGTGCCAGATGCTTTCGACAATGGCGGGCAGACAATGGTGACGACGGGAGAACCAGGCACCACGAAAGCCTTCCACCGCATGTTGCTCATCCGGCTGCTGCAAACCGGTGACCAGACCGATCGGGTCGATCAGAAAAGTGCGGATGATCGAGGGATACAGGCTTTTATAGTCCAGCACCAGCACCGAGTCGTACAGACCGGGGCGGGAATCCATCACGTAGCCGCCTGGGCTGGCTTCTGGTGGTACTTCACCGAGGTTGGGGGCGACAAACCCGGCCCGGTGCATACGCGGCAGGTACAGGTGAGTGAACGCCGCCACCGAACCACCGCTGCGGTCCGCCGCCAGCCCGGTCACGCTGGCGCGCTCCAGCAAAAAAGGCATCAGATGGGTTTTCTCGAAAATGCGCGTCACCAGTTCGCAATCTTTCAGGTTGTAGCGCGCCAGCGCGGGTTTATCCTGCTGAAAGCGCTGTTCAATCTCTTCCAGCCGCTGATAGGGATTGTCGCTGGCCTTGCCTTCGCCCAGCAGTGATTGAGAGACAAATTCCAGGCTGAACGAGGCAAAGTTCCAGGTGGCGGATTTTAGCGCTTCAATGCCGTCCACGATCAGCCGCCCCGGCGCACCGGCGAAAAAGTGCCCTTGCCGGTAGCCGTGCTCGCGCCATTCCAGCGCCTGACCACCACGTCCGAACTGTAGTGGAATGCGGTAACGCTCGGCGTGTTGTTGCAGCACCCGCAGGTCAAACTGCACCAGATTCCAGCCGATGATCACATCCGGGTCGTGGGTTTGCAGCCACTGGTTGAGTTTCTCCAGCAGTTGCGGGCGACTGGCGACGTAGTCCAGCGTCAGATCGCCAGCATCGTCGGCGTTGCCGTTTTCTGGCCCCAGCATAAATACCTGGCGCTGGCCGCAGCCTTCCAGGCCGATGCAGTACAGCTCGCCGTGACGGCTGGTTTCGATATCCAGCGACACGGTTTTCAGTGGCGGGCGATAGTCAGAGGCAGGCTTCAGTCTGACGTTATCGATCAGCCCGTCAGCGCGTTCTTCGCCGCTGAACCAGACCGGGGCGGTAATAAAGCGTTCCATCAGAAACCGCTCCGGCGGGCGGATATCCGCCTCGTACACCGCAATCCCGGCTTCCTGGAGTTTCTTCTCCAGCCGTAGCAATTGGCGATAGTGCAGACAGTAGAGCCCGAGTTGTGGCTCATGGTGGAAGTTTTTCAGTTCCAGCGGCCGCAACTGCCAGTGTTTTTCACCGCTCAGTAGCTGGGTAATCTGTGCCTGATGGCGCATCGGCACAAACGCCACCGCCTGCTGCGGCGCTAACCTGACCCGGCAGGGGCCGTTATCGGTCGCCAGCCAGCATTCGACCTGAACCCCGGCGGGCGTGTCCTGCCAGTGGCGGGTCAATACGAACCCCTGACGCGGTGGTGAAAGGGTCATGGCGTGTAGTCAGATGGATAAATGAAATAATGCAGTGAATTATGTATATGCATACAGTGTTTGTCCAGAGGTATTCCTCCTACATAAGTGATAACCCGCTATTATGTTTTGTTATTGTTAAAAACGTTTACTTCTTTAACCTGAGCGTATTCCATTCAGAATAAAACGATGAAAATGAAATGATTCCAGAAATAATCGCTGAAACCGGCAGACTGAAAGAATGATAAACAGAGAATAATACATTTATGGGGAAATCATGGGGAAATGCATGAACGCCAATATGGCAAGTTTTGCTATTGGTTGATTTATCTGTGAAAAATTACGCCATTTTCGCACTAATAAAAAGCATGGTGGTGACGCGTTGGTGCATGACCGTGAATGTGTAATCAGCAACGCCGGAAATTATTCATATCTTTTTCTTTGAGGGTGTAATTAAAATTG